>NZ_FNQF01000012.1 GCF_900107595.1 Psychroflexus halocasei
ATGCAATTAATCTATACAACGAAATAAGATTACACTTATCTTTAGATTTTAAAACTCCAAGTATGGTGTATAAATTATCAGCCTAAAATAAATTTTAACCTGTAGCCATATTTCAGGACTAGACAAAAACTTAGAATTTTAAATAGTTCTCAAAATATTATGGATTTAAAAATCCCACCTTCAAACCGACTTGAAAAACTCACTGGTAAACTAAAGGATTTTTATAGTATTAGGATAAATAAACAATGGCGAATAATTTTTCAATGGATTAATGAGGACGCAGAGAATGTTGAAATTATAGACTATCATTAAAAACAATAAAAATGGAAAAATTAGAAAACATACATCCTGGAGAAATATTAGATCTTGATTTTCTTAAACCTTTAGAAATTTCAGCTTACAGACTTTCAAAAGATTTGAATATACCACAAACTAGAGTTTCTGAAATTATAAAGGGAAGAAGAAGGATAACTGCTGATACGGCTCTAAGATTAAGTAAATATTTTGGAAACTCGGCTAAGTTTTGGCTTGGACTTCAAAATGATTTTGATATTGAAGAAGAATGTCAATCCAAAAAAGAAGCTTTAGATAAAATAAAGAAACATAAGAGTCAAAGTGTCGCTTGAGACTAATGAAATATCTATACCAAACTTAAAAACGTCAAGAATTTTAAATTTAATTCTTGACGTTTTTATTTACTCTTTTTTCATTAAAGACTTTTAATAAATTTTTGAAAAGCCAAAGCTCTATGGCTGATTGTATTTTTCAATTCAGATGACATTTCTGCAAAACTTTGCTCATAATTATCTGGCTGAAATAAAGCATCATAACCAAAGCCGCCTTCTCCTCTCTCCTGCTCTAAAATTTCACCCTTACAAATTCCTTTGAAATTTGTTATTTCACCATTATTCACAAAACAAATCACGGTTTTAAAATGAGCTTTTCTATTATTTTTCGAGTTTAATTCTTTGAGTAATTTTTGTCTGTTTGCTTCATCACTTTTCTCTTCGCTCGCATAACGTGCTGATCTTACACCTGGCTCTCCATTCAGCGCATCAACTTCAAGACCTGTATCATCAGCAAAACAAGGCATTCCAAAATGTTTTGCAATAGTTTCAGCTTTAATTTGTGCGTTACCTTCAATCGTGTCAGAAGTTTCTTCAATATCATCGTGATAACCTAAATCAGTGAGTGAAACCAGCTCATATTGCTCTGGCATCATTTCACTAACTTCCTTGAGTTTATTGGCATTGTGTGTTGCAAAAATGAGTTTCATTATATCAATCCTTTGGCTTTAATTTCTAAATATTTATTAATGGTATTGACTGACAAATCTTGAGGTTTTGTCAAAATTGATTGAATACCATTTGCGTTTAATGACTTCACCATTAGCCTTTTTTCATAAGAAAATTTTTCGGCGACAGTTTTTTCATAAACACTTGTAATATCTTCCGCTTTAGCATGAATCATCTCATCAATTTCAGTGTTTTCGAACAAAACAACCACAACTAAATGCTTTCGAGATAAAGCTCTCAGGTAAGGTAATTGTCGCTCTAAACTCACTTGATGTTCAAAGTTTGTATAAACTAAAAGCATGGAACGCTGCGTGATTGAGCGTTTGACTTGCGCATATAATCGCTGAAAATCTGAAACTAAATAATTTGACTCAATATTATAAAGCTTTTCTAAAACGCGATTAAGCTGAGTTTTTTTATCAGTTGCTTTAATAAAATCACGACAGTCTTCAGCAAAGGTCATCAAGCCTATTTTATCATTCTTTTTTAAAGCAATATTACTAAAAGCTAAAGTTGAATTAATCGCATAATCTAATAACGACAGGCTTTCAAAAGGCATTTTCATCAATCGTCCACGATCGATGATATTGTAAATTGGCTGAGATTTTTCATCCTGATATTGATTTACCATCAATTGGTCGTATTTAGCTGTCGTTTTCCAATTAATCGTCCTAACATCATCACCTGGCACATATTCCTTGATTTGCTCAAACTCTAGGGTGTGACCAATTCGTCTGATTTTTTTAGCTCCAAAATCTGACTGCCTATCAAGCGCCAAAAATGCCAAAGCTTGCATTTGAATGTAAGATGGATAAACTTTCACCTCAGCATCTGCATCAAATCTGTATCGCCTTTTTATCAATCTAATGGGAGATGACACAAAGCAGTTGATCGCACCAAAAACGTAAGTCCCACGTTCTTTAGGTGTGAGTAAATAGGTGAATTCTGACTTTTCTTTTGTCTGTAATTTTATTCTTTTATAGAAATCTCTTTTCTGAAATTGAATCGGAATTTCATCAATCACTTCAACATCTATTGAGAAGTTGTAGGCGTTTTCAACTTGAACCAAAACAGGGTTTTCATCGCTGTTTGAAAATTTATCAGTTAAAACACGTTTTGCTTTAAAAGCTTTATTTTTATATAATGTCAGTGTTTCTGTTAACACTAGAAAAACAAGAAATATCAACAGAAGCCAAGCTGGCAAATACAAAAAATGTAGCCAAGCGGACAACAAAAAAACAGCAGCAATGCTGAATAAGCTGATAAAAAATCGCTGACTAAAAAAAAGTGATTTAATAAATTTGAGCACTATCTCGGGATTTCTACAGATTTCACAATCATATCAACCACATCTTCAGTGTTCATGCCTTCCATTTCCTTTTCCGGTGTGAGCACTATACGATGATTTAAAACAGGTTCTAAAGATTTTTTAATATCATCTGGCGTCACAAAATCTCGGCCTTGTATTGCAGCAAAAACTTTAGAAGTATTTAATATTGCGATTGAAGCTCTCGGCGAAGCACCTAAAATGAGATGTGGATGTTGACGCGTTTGATGCACAATTTCAGCGATGTAATCAAAAAGCTTATCCTCAACAATCACATCTTTTAATAAGTTGCGATATTTCAATAAATCATCAGCGTTTAAGACCGATTGAATCAAGGAAATTGCATCTTTATTTTTACGTTCGTGATGCGTTTTGATCACTTCTTTTTCTTCTTCTAAGCTTGGATAAGTGAGTTTTATTTTAAATAAAAATCTATCGAGTTGCGCTTCTGGCAAAGCGTAGGTTCCCTCCTGCTCAATCGGGTTTTGAGTAGCGACAACCATAAATGGCGGCGGCATTTTGTAAGTTGTGCCATCCATCGTGATTTGTTGTTCTTCCATGACCTCAAACAAAGCTGACTGTGTTTTTGCAGGAGCTCGGTTAATTTCATCAATCAAAACAATATTTGAAAAAATCGGTCCTTTTTTAAACTCAAATTCTGATTTTTCTTTGCTGTAAATCGATGTTCCTAAAACATCACTCGGCATCAAATCTGGCGTAAACTGAATACGATTAAATGAGGTATCTATCGTTTTTGCAAATAGTTTTGACGTAATCGTTTTTGCAATTCCTGGCACACCCTCAATCAAAACGTGGCCATCTGCCAGCAGACTCACAATTAATAAATCGATGAATTTATCTTGACCGATAATCACTTGCTGAATTTGACTTTTAAGTTGCGAAACAGCTTCTTTTAAGTTTTCTAAAGGAATGCGAGCATCAAACTCTGAAGAATGTTCTGTCGTTTGCTCAATGCTTTCAATATTTTGCTCTGTATTTTTCTGTTCTTCTGAATTAAATTCTTCCATATTATTGATAAGGATTTAGATATTCTTCGAGTAAAATTAAATCTTTTTTTGAGACTGTCTTCAACTGATTAATTCGCTCGATATATTTGAATGTGTTTATGATGTGCTCCTCTGATTGTTCAGATTTTAGAGCTAAATTTTTAATAAAAGTTTTGTCTATATCTTGTGTTTGCAAATGATATTTTTGTCTGATTTTTGCAAAAAACAAATCAATTTTCAGCATTGCAATTTTTTTATGATTGCTTTTATTCACATACATGTCAGCAATTGTTTTGACATATTCGTATGATTTATTTTGCAATGGCTTCACGATTTTAATCGCTTTCTGCTTGCGTTTGCCTTCAAAGAAAATAAAAATAATCAAACTTATAATCAAAAGATAATAAGTGATTCTGAGATATTTATTGTTCAATAAATAATGCAATAAACTATCAATAGTTTCTCGTCCGTTTTTATAATAAGCATCCCAAACAATAGGTTTTGAAGTGTCAACAAACTGCATCACCGCTGAAGTATAGCGATAATTATCATCTGTTAGTAAAAAATGATTTGAGAATACTTCTGGCATTGTATGTAAATAAAATTGACCTTTCCCAAAAGGAACTTTGATGAAGTTGACATGCATTCTATTGTTAACAATACTATCAGAATCTGCTCTAAATTCTCCTAAAATAGTCGTTTTGATTGTGTCAATTTCTTTGAAGTAAGCAAAGTAATTTTGATCTCTATCATAAAGTTTATCAGCACCAATCTCAAAGTTTTCATTAGATAAACTCAACAAAGGTTTGTAGCTAATTCTATTATTTAAAGTTAATCCTGAAACCAACATATTTAAGGTGTCCATAATTGCTGGCGCGGTTGATGTCGCCATAAAAACATCATTTCCTCTTTCAACCCATTGCAATAAAGAATCAGTTTCGGCACCGTTGATTGCTATGTAACTATTGATTAATAAAAGTGTTTTGAGAGAATCATTTTTTTCAGAAATCAACTCAAAAGGTGGTCGATTATTCATTTGAAAATCGAGGTCACTTTCTTGTAATTGATCAAAAAACACTTTTGTTCCTAAAGGAATTTTTGCTTCGCGATGATAGCTTGGCGTCCAATCCAAAGGTTCCTTAGCCGTTGCTTCTAATAGAAATATAAAAAGCACCAAAAACACAAACAAACCAATCATGATTTTAAAAGATCTATTCATTTTTCTTGGTTTTAGGAATTTGACTTAATAAGTCTTCAAAATCTTTTTTTACAATTACAAATAATGAATCATCAACAGCAAAATCACCATACCAGATATAATCATAATAGCGTGTTACCTCCGAAAAAAGATCATCTAAAACTGTTTTTGACAATTCTTTTTGGTAAGCTTCATTTGTTTTTTGATACTCATAATCGATGAGTTCTTTATCGCGTAATTTCTTTAAAATCAATAAAAAATAATAGCGTGTTGCTAACCTGTATTCAGCGTCAGCAATTGCTTTTTCAATAAGTTTCGGGATGTCTTTTTGATTGATAATTTCTTCCTCTTCTGTCCAATTCAATTCTGAAGAATTTGAATTTTTTAAAAAAGATTGACCTGGGTTGTATTTCGCAAATAAATAGATAATTAAGAAAATTAATCCGGCAATTGAGCCCCATTTGAGGATAAAACCCAAAACACTCCAAAAGTTTGAGCCATCAACATCAGCAAAAAGCCAATTTAAAAACTCATTCCATTTAAGAGTCGCCCAATTTTTAAATCGTTGCCATAAGCTAGGTTCTTCAATATATTCCGTGTAATCAAAATCAGAATCATTAAGATATTCTTCTTTAAAATCTGATTCAAAAAAATCTTTTTGTTGGTAAGTTTCATCATCGTATTGAAGCTCATTTTGTGCAAAACTTGGCAACACAAAACCTAGCAACATGATGATGAAGCTTAATTTAAAAATATATAAATATATGTTATGAAATTTCTTCTCCACCAATTCTTTCTATCTCTTCACGCTGACCTGTGCTGTTATGAAATTCATCTAAATTAAAATAAATATATGCGGAGCTAATTACGGAAATTGTCATTAAAACATAACTCGCAATTGTCGATATTGCATAGAAAATAATATACCACCAACTTCCCATGTAATTCATACTAATATCACCTGATTGAGATGCTGCAGTAAAGCCTTCAATTAAGCCCAAGATAATCATCGGAACTTGAAAAATACTACTGATAAAAGAAACTAGAAGTCCGATGACAATTAAAGTTAAAAATGTCATCCACCAATTTTGTTTAATCAAAGTAAAACATGAGCTAAAAGCATCTGTTAAAGGCTCATGATTGAAAACCATAATTGAAAAAATCAATGATAAAGTCACAAATAAATAAATCCCAGGAATGATAAAGAAAAGTGTTCCTATTGCGGAAACTATTGAAACAACAAGTACAGCTCCTAAAATTGGGAAAAACTTTGAACGCATATTTTTGACAACATGACTTTCAATAATTTCACCATCATCTAAAACAGATTTGATGCAATAAAGCACGCAAGAAATTAAAGCTGTGTAAGTTGCAATTGACAAAATAACCAGTAAAACAGAAACTAGTGAAGTGGTCAGAAAGCTTTGTCCAAAAGCAGACGAGAAAAAATCTGTACTCACGCCACTTTGTGCATCTTCACCTGATAAAGTTAAAAGATTACCTGTTGATTTTTGAATGTAAGAGCCAACAATTGTTGTCAATAAGATTAAAGGGCCGACATGTTTGAAAAAAACTGTAAAAAAAGATTTAGCGTGATTTCTATAAAAGCTAAAAGTATCTGTAATGATTGCGCCTAAATCGCGCTTTTTTCTAAATTTAATCTGCTTTTGCATACTTTTTATTTAATTGGTGTGGCAAGATAACGTAATAATAAATGATCAACAATAATGAAGAAGCGATAATGAGAATCGCAAGCCAATCAGGCATTTCAGTGTGTCGCGTGACATAACCTTCAAGAAAACCTGCAATCACAAAAAATGGAATGCTGCTGATCACAATTTTCAATCCATCTTTTGCGCCTCTAATAAATGAATCAAGTCTTTTGTAAGTGCCTGGCATCAGAAGGCTTTGTCCCATGACAAATCCTGCACAAATCGCAATAATAATCACAGAAATCTCAATTGTTCCGTGTATCCAAATCGTACGCGCTGATTCCCAAAGCAAACCTTGATCATAAAAGAAATACTGAAAAGAACCCAACATAATAGCGTTTTGCATTGCGATATAAAGTGTTCCTAAACCAAACAATAAACCTAAGCTGAAAGCGGTTAATGAAACGCGAATATTATTAATTGTGATTCCAAGAAACATATCCGTCTGGTTAGCTTCTTTATAAACTGCCATCGGATCGCCACTTCCTATATTTGCAATAGTGTTGTTAACGTAAGCATCACCCAAAATGAGCCTTACAAAATCACCATCACTCGCTGCTGAAAATGCACCGACTAAAGCAAAAAGAAGAAATATTGAAAAAGAAAACAGTAAATGTTTTTGATATTTATAAAACATCAACGGAAAATCACGCCTATAAAAATTGATAAACGTGTAACGTGACTCTCTTTTGTTTTTGTAAATTTTTTGATGTGCCGAAACTGACAATTCATTTAAGTAAATATGTGTTTCGCTTTTTGGGTAAAAAGTTTGCGCATAACTGAGGTCATCTGTGATTTGAATGTATAGATTTGATAAAACTTCTGGATCAATTTGAGAATAATTCTTAAGAAGACTTTCAAATTTTAACCAATTGTCCTTATTTTGTTTTATAAAAGCAGCCTCGCGCATGAGATGTTGAAATAATTTATCCAAAGAAAAACAATTCATGAATATATATCAAATAGAAACCGCACAAAATGTGCAAATTCTTCAAACACCAGCTTCAGTTTTAAGCAGAATGTTAGCTTACCTAATTGATTACGCAGTATTGATCATGTACACCATTATCACAGTAGCAATTTTAGCCGCCATGGACATCACACCCTTTGAAAGTTGGGCGACAAGGCTTCTCATTGGTCTTCCTTTTCTTTTATATTTTTTACTATTTGAAGTTTTCATGAATGGTCAAACCATTGGTAAAAGGTTGATGAATATTCGAGTAGTTTCAATTGATGGTACAAAGCCGAAGTTTTCATCATATCTCATCCGTTGGTTATTGCGTGTGATAGAAATTTCTATGACATCTGGTAGTATCGCAATTGTGACAATTCTGATTAACGGCAAAGGTCAACGCCTTGGTGATCTTGCTGCCAAAACAAGTGTCATTACTGAAAAACGAAAATCAAATTTCTCAAAAACCATTGCAACAGATTTACCTGAAGATTACACACCAAAGTATCCACAGGTGAGTTTATTGAGCGATGATGATATCAGACGCATAAATGAAATTTATAAATCGGCAAAAATTGAAGGAAAACAAGATTTAATTATAATTTTGGCCCAAAAAGTAGAAAAGCAAATGAACATCAAAGCCAACGAAAAACCTTTGTTCTTTTTAAAGCAGGTTCTTCAAGATTATAACTTCTATACGCAAGGCTAATGGAATTAGATTACACGCTTATTCTGGACATTATTGGTGTTATCGCCTTCTCGATTTCAGGTGTTTTGGCAGCTTTAAGAAAAAGAATGGATGCTTTTGGCATTTTAATAATCGCCTTTGTCACTTCCATTGGTGGCGGTACAATTCGTGATATTTTGATTGGCGCACCAGTGATCTGGATGACACAAATGATTTATGTTTACGTTATTATTGCCACAACTATTTTAGCTGTCATTTTTAGAAAAAAATTAGCTTTTCTGAGAAAATCACTTTCGCTTTTCGACTCAATCGGAATAGGTTTATATACAGTTATTGGTATTGAAAAAGGTTTAAAATATGGTTTTTCACCAGAAATATGTATTGCTATTGGAACAATAAGCGCGTGTTTTGGTGGTGTTATTCGTGATACGCTTTGTAATGAAATACCAAGTATTTTCAAAAATGAAGTTTACGCAACAGCTTGTATTTTGGGAGGTGTTAGTTATTTCATTTTCTTAAAACTCAATTTCCCTAACGGATTAATTTTCTTTTTAGCAGGAATGACTGTCATCTTGATCAGATTAGCGGCAGTTGTGTTTAAAATCTCACTACCTTCAATTTACAAAAAAGAAGAAAATATAGAGGATTATTGGTAAGATTTAATCCAAAACTTCAACCTTAATTCCCACATTGCTCAGCGGCCATTCAGATTCATCAACCTCAACTTCTGAAATTTTTTCAGCGACATCCATTCCTTCAATCACACGACCGAAAACGGTATGGTCTTTATCTAAATGATGCGCGCCTCTTTCTGAAACGACAATAAAAAACTCAAAAGGTGAAGATGCATTACTTACATTTTGCTCAGAATATTTAGCAGCAGAAACAACGCCGTATTTGTGCTTATGTTGTGCTTTTGCTTCATTAGGAATCAAGTATTTTCCAACTTTTGATCTAAATCTATGCGTAATCACCTTATCAGAATTTCCGCTCTGAATTACAAAATCATCAGCGACACGGTGAAAGAATGTTGTATTGAAATAGCCTAATTTCGTTAAACGCAAAAAGTTTGCTGTATGCCAAGGCGTGTCATCATAAAGCTCAATTTTTATATTTCCAAAATCTGTTTTAATCACAAAACGTCTTTCTTTATTTTCCTTAAAATACTTTTCTAAAAAAGGCATCAATTCCTCTTGATTAACCTTATCAACATTCGTTAAGTCAAGTTCCTTATCGCCCGCTGAAGGGATAACAACTTCAGGTTCTTTTTTTTCGATTGTCTCTTTCTCAGATTCATTTTTGCTGTCTTTATTTGTATCTTGCTGACAACTTAAAAACAAGATAGAAACAAATATTAATGCATATTTCATCATTCATCAATTTGGTGCCCAAATTACAAAAAATTGAACTTCCAGGAATTGAAGCTCAATATAAATTAGCACCATTTCACAGAAAAGAAGACCTACAAAAAATTAATTTTTCAAAATTAAAAGCAAAGAAATCCGCTGTTTTAGCTCTTTTTTTTCCAGATGAAAATGAAACCATGCAGTTGGTTTTCATCCTTCGTAAATCATACAAAGGCGTTCATTCTAACCAAATCGGATTCCCTGGTGGTCGTTATGAAGAAGAGGATATCAACTTTGAGTTTACTGCGAAAAGGGAAACCGAGGAAGAAATTGGCATTGATAAAAATGACATTCAAGTTGTGCGTGAACTTACGAAAATGTACATCCCGCCATCAAACTTCATCGTTCATCCTTTTATAGGTTTTATAGATTACACACCGAAATTCATCAAACAAGAAACTGAAGTTGAAGACATTTTCAGCGCCTGTTTAGAAGATTGTTTAAATGATAAAAACATCATCAAAACGATAATTTCTGCTTCATATTCTAAAAATACAGAAGTTAAAGCTTTTAAACTCAATAAAAAAATTGTCTGGGGCGCAACGGCAATGATGCTCTCTGAAATCAGAGATATTTTCAAAAATATCTCACAAGTAAATTTAAAAGTTTCCTGAAAAAAAGTACTCTTTTCTCTACATCATTAGAAATGCGCTTATATTTGCAGGTCAAATTTGTTATACATATACATGGGATTATTTAAAAAAAATCCATTTGGACATTATTTATTTTTAAAGAAGTGGCTGATCAGAATCATGGGAACAGCGACGCACAAGCGCTACCGTGGATTTAATGAGCTAAAAATTGAAGGTTCGCAAATCATTCGAGACTTACCTGATAAAAATGTTTTGTTCATCTCTAACCATCAGACTTATTTTGCTGATGTAGTTGCCATGTATCATGTTTTTAACGCGAGTTTAAGCGGACGAGATGACAATATCAAGAATGTTGCTTACCTCTGGAATCCTAAACTTAACATCTATTACGTCGCGGCTAAGGAAACTATGAAAGGCGGATTTCTACCAAAAATATTAGCTTATGCAGGTTCCGTCAGCATTGATAGAACATGGCGTGCAGATGGTAAATCTGTCAACAGAAAAGTAAAATTTAGTGATATTTCTAACATCGGTAAGGCACTTGACGATGGCTGGGTGATTACCTTTCCTCAAGGCACAACACGACCTTGGAAACCAATCAGAAAAGGAACGGCCCATATTATTAAAAAATACGAGCCGATCGTTGTTCCTGTTGTGATTGATGGTTTTAGACGTTCTTTTGACCGAAAAGGCATCAGAATTAAAAAACGTAATATTTTACAATCGATGATTATTAAAGATCCGCTTGATATCGATTATAAAAATGAAAGCATCGATCAGATTGTTGAACGTATTGAGTACGCCATTGAACAACATCCTTCTTTCATTAAAGTGATTCCTGAAAAAGAATTAAAAGCTGAAGAAGAACTTAACGAACAAAGACGTTACAGCGCTAAAAATCATTGATTCTCAATTATTGATCCATAGGTTCAACTTTATAACCTTGTTTTCTTAATAAATTAACTACACCATTTTCACCAGCTAAATGCGCAGCTCCAAAAGCGAAAAAAGTAGATTTACTATTTGCTTTTTCTTCAATAATTGAGATCCAGTTTTGGTTACGTTTATCCAGAAAATCTTCTTGGTAAAGATTGACAGAAGAATCATCTTCAACCATATAATCCATCATTCCTTTTAAATCTTTTGATTCGTAAAGAGAAATCAATTCTTGATATTTTTTGATATTGTCTTCTTCTGAAAGATCAGCCATTTTTAATAAATCTTGAACTTGGTGTTCATAAGACACTTTATCAATCATATCAAATTGATCTTGTAATTTTTCTAGACCAAAAATTTCTTTTTTGGCCTGAAGTGCTTTTTGCATAAAATAAGTATCATAAGCTAACGGCATTCCATCGCAATTTGCGAAAGAACTCATTGCCATTGCGCTCAAAAAGAATGGCTTGATGCGTTTCATCATTTCAAAATTCATTCCTGGCACTTTTCCGTCCATTAAATTTTGCAATTTTTGCATTTCTTCTTCTGAGGTATAATCAGAAATAGCTTTGTCATCCTTCATATACATTGAGTTCATCATTTGCATTTGCAATGACGGATCAGACATGTCGATTTCCAATCCGAGTTGTTCCGTACTTTCAAAAGCTTTTTTAACAACATCTGAAGTTTTGATTTCGCAAGTGATATGAATCGTTCCGTATAAATACGATGCCTTTTCAATTCCGTTTCCTGTCACTTTCCATAAAAGTGCATTTTCAATATTTTGCGCATGCACTTGAAGACTTGCGAAAATAAAAAAACAGAGTCCGAAAATTAGTTTTTTAATCATAGTTCTATTTGTTTAAGGTTATTATAATTTCTTTTTAAACGTCGTGTTAACACGCCGTAAACCACTCTATAAAAAAGTAAAAACAGCAAGACAATCACAAGCAAAACAGCGATGCTGATACCGATGCTAATCCAGAATTGAATTGTATCAAAATTTATGTAATGCTTTATAGTCATCACAATACTGACGATAAAAGACAAGCTAAAAAATAAAATATTGAACCATACATAAGCTTTTACTGTCCGCCTGGTTTTCAAAATATTCTTCATTAAACCTCTTGTACTATCTGTCGTTTTAATCGCTTTATAATTCAGAAAAAACAAAACGATAAAACCAATAATGACAACGTAATTGATAATTAAAGAAACTCTGTAAAATCCGTTCAGACTCATTTTTTTAATGATTTCATCGGTTTCTTGAGAGCTCGTTAAAAGCTCTAAAGCAATCCAAAAAGCGAACTCAATAATGCTGATGATAAAAATCCACTTCACAATCGAAGATGACTTTTCATGCATCATTTGATACAAATCGTCTTTTTTATAAGAAGGCAAATCGTCTTGAGATTGCCATTGCTTTTTAAATAATTCTAAATCATCCATAAGTTGCTAAGGATTCAATATTTTCTTAAGTTTAGTTTTCACTCTGTTCATTTTCACTCTTGCATTTACTTCTGAAATTCCTAATGTAGCTGAAATTTCTTTATAATTTCTGTCTTCTAAATAGAGAAAAACCAAGGCTTTATCAATATCATTTAATTCTTTAATCGCCGCGTACATCAATTTGAGATTTTCCTCAATCGTATCGTCATAATACTCAGCTTTTATTTTAAAGTTAAAAGCTTCTATGTCTGAAGTTTTAACACGCCTTTTTTGTTTTCTGTAAAGTGTAATAGCAGTGTTAAGCGCTACTCTGTACATCCATGTGCTAAACTTCGCATCTCCTCTAAATTTTGGATAAGCTTTCCAAAGTTGTATTGTTATTTCTTGAAATAAGTCTTTATGGGAGCTTTTATCATTTGTATATAAACGACATATTTTATGCGCAATGTTTTGATGCGTATTAAGGTTGTCTATAAATTCTTTTTCTAAAGCTTCCTCCACAGAATTTTCAATCTAATTAATCAGTCGTTATAAATATTAAATCGTTACAGCAAATAAATCAAAATTTATTAAGCCTCCTTAAAATTATTAATCTTAAATGAAAGACCTTATCTATTTCAGTAAAGCTTTCATAAAGATCAAATTATAATAAACTAATAGTCAATTCATTATAATTATCAATCTTATAAAGAAAAAAAATTGAGTGTAAAATTAAAATCGTACATTTGCACCTATTTTTAAATTACTACATGAATACATTTGAATCATTAGGCTTAAGCCAAGAAATCTTGCGTGCAATTGAAGATATGGGGTTTGAGTCACCGAGTGAAGTTCAGGATAAAACGATCCCGATACTACTCGAAGAGCCAACAGATATTGTTGCGCTAGCCCAAACTGGAACTGGAAAAACTGCCGCATTTGGTTTTCCTTTAATTCAAAATATTGACCTTAATTCGAAGAAAACTCAGGGTTTGATTTTATCACCAACCCGAGAGTTATGTTTACAAATTACCAACGAATTAAAAAATTACTCTAAATATTACAAAGGCCTCAACACAGTTGCGGTTTATGGTGGTGCCAGTATTACAGACCAAGCAAAGCAAATTAAGCGTGGTGCTCAGGTTATTGTTGCGACACCAGGACGAATGAAAGACATGATTCGTCGTCAAATTATTGATATTTCAGCAATTGATATTTGCGTTCTTGATGAGGCAGATGAAATGCTAAATATGGGTTTTTATGAAGATATAAAGGAAATTTTATCTCATTCACCTAGCTCAAAAAGCACATGGCTTTACAGTGCAACAATGCCAAAAGAAGTTTCGCAAATCGCGAAAAAATTCATGAAATCTCCTGTGGAAATTACAGTTGGTCAGAAAAACGTTTCTACAAAAAACGTCAGTCATGAATATTATGTTGTTGCTGGTCGTGACCGTTATAATGGCATGAAAAGATTAGTCGATGCTAATCCAGAAATTTATTCTGTTATTTTCTGTCGTACAAAACGCGATACGCAAAAAGTTGCCGAACAACTTATTGAAGATGGATATAGCGCGTCAGCAATTCACGGCGATTTAAGTCAAAATCAGCGTGATTTAGTGATGAAAAGTTTCAGAAACAAACAAATCCAAATGCTTGTTGCAACTGATGTCGCTGCACGAGGAATTGATGTTGATGATATCACGCACGTTATTAATTATCAATTACCAGATGAAATTGAAACCTATACACACCGAAGTGGTCGTACAGGTCGTGCTGGTAAAGAAGGGACTTCAATGGTAATTATTACCAAAAGTGAAATTCGAAAAATCAGACAAGTAGAGCGAATTATTGGCCAAAAGTTTGAAGAGAAAAAATTACCTTCAGGTGACGAAATTTGTAAAGTACAACTTTTCCACCTTGCTAAGGAAATGAAAGAAACTTCAATCAACAATGAAATTGATCAATACATCGGTAAGCTTGAAGAAGAATTTGTAGATGTTTCTAAAGAGGAACTCATCAAAAAATTCTTCTCAGTTGAATTTACACGTTTCCATAATTATTATAAGAACGCACCTAAAATGGCTCAACCTTCTGAATCTAGATCAGGTGGTGGTGATTCTTATGGTGATGAAACACGTTTCTTCATTAATATTGGAGAAAAAGATGGTTTCAACTGGATGTCTCTTAAAGATTTCTTAAAGGAAACTTTAGAGTTAGGTCGTGATGGCGTAGCTAAAGTTGATGTCAAAAACACTTTCTCTTTCTTTAATGTTGACAACGATCACGTTGAAAAAGTTAAAGCAACTTTTGAAGAGTTTAAACTCAACAATCGACACGTTAATGTTGAAATCACTAAAGACAATAAGTCTGGTGGCGGTGGCGGAAGAGGTCGCAAGAAAAGTAAAGGCGGCGGCGGAAGACGGGATGGTAAATCTGGTGGCTTCAAAGGAAAATCAAAAGGCGGTAATAAAAACGTCAAAAGTTCTTTTGAAAGAAGACGCCGTAATCGTTAGTGTTAATTTTTAATCAAATCTCCGAGACAAATATTTTTATCTCAAGTCTATTTGATTAAATTTAGAGCGATGAAGTATTTAACAATTATATTTCTTTTCACAACCATGATAGTTTTCAGTCAGGAAGAAAATTCCGAACTGAAAACTATTCGTGGAAGTGTTATGAATGCTGCAAATGACCGCATTTTAAAAAATGTGAATATCATTAATATCAACACTGTTCGAGGAACAGTAAGTGATCAAGAAGGTAAATTCAATGTCAAAGCACATATCAATGACACAATTTATCTTTCCCACCTAGGTTTTAAACCTATACAAGTTAGAGTCACTGAAGATTGGGTGAAGTTTGGCGATGTCAAAATCAAAATGACAGAATCTGCCATTGCCCTTGAAGAAGTGAAACTCAGCGATGTCAAACTCACAGGTTTTATTGAGATTGATGCCAAAAATATTCCTATTTACGATAACTATCGCTACAGTATTTCAGGAACAGATTACGCTTACGAAGGCGGTCAATACCAAAGTACATCTTTATCTAAAACAATTAGCGCAATTTTAAATCCCGCGGATTTATTGTATCAAATATTTGGTAAAAAACCAAAGCAGATGCGACGTTTGCGTAAAATGAAAGAAGACGATGCCATCAGGCAATTGCTTCAAGATAAATTTGACAGAGAGACTTTATCTGCTGTGCTTCAAATCAGCAAAATTGATATTGTTGACATCCTTAAAAAATGCGATTATTCTGAATCCTTTGTAAGATCAGCAAATGATCTACAACTTTTAGATGCAATTAGTAATTGCTACGAAGAATATCGCGCTGTAAATCGATAATTATGAAAAAGATTTGCGTCCTTACTGGAGCTGGAATGAGCGCAGAAAGTGGCGTTAAAACTTTCCGTGACGACGACGGCTTATGGGAAAATCACGAAATTACTGAAGTTGCAACTCCCGAAGCTTTTGAACGAAACCCAGAATTAGTTTTAGATTTTTATAACCAAAGAAGACGTCAACTTTTGGAAGTCAAGCCAAACGCTGCACACCTTGATTTAGTTCGGCTTGAGGAAAAATATGATGTCCAAATCATCACTCAAAACGTTGATGACTTGCACGAACGCGCTGGAAGTTCATCAGTTCTACATCTTCATGGCGAACTCATGAAATCTCGATCAGTCAAGCATCCTCATTTAATCTACAATCAAAAAAAGGATTTGAATTTAGGTGATTTGTGTGAGAATAATTCTCAACTCAGACCACATATTGTTTGGTTTGGAGAAGCAGTACCTGAAATGAAAAATGCAATTAAACTTGTTTCAAAGGCTGATATCATTATCATCATTGGTACTTCAATGCAAGTGTATCCAGCAGCAGGTCTTATCGATTATAAGAAAGGTGAGAGTCCGGTTTATTTCATCGACCCAAAACCTTCGATAAAATCATCCGATTCTATTGAAGTTATTGCTAAAAAAGCAAGTCTTGGTGTTCATGAATTAGTTGATCGCTTGTTATAAGCTAAGGTATTTTCATTTCTACTCAATTTCATCGATACATAAAAAGTAGTCTTTTTTAGTATTAAATAAGTCCAAAGAAGTTTTAACGCAAATACTATCCAAATTCAGGTCGTAAAAATGAAATATTTCTACATCTAAAAATTTGATTTTAAAAGCCTTAAAAAAGACGTTATCTTTGTCACTTATTTAACACACAACACATGACAGCTTTAGAAGCCATTACTCCTATTGATGGGCGTTACGCCTCAAAAACAAATTCATTAAGTCCCTTTTTTAGCGAAAGTGCTTTAATCAAATATCGCTTGCGTATTGAAATTGAATACTTCATTTCTCTTTGCGAACTTCCGCTTCCTCAGCTCAAAGATTTTGATAAAAATTTATATGATGACTTAAGAAACATCTACCAAAATTTTACACTAGAAGATGCTAAAAAAATTAAATCAATTGAAGCTGTCACCAATCACGATGTTAAAGCTGTTGAGTATTTCATTAAAGAAAAAATGGATGAGCTCGGACTGAAGGATTCCAAAGAGTTTATTCATTTTGGCTTGACCTCACAAGACATCAACAACACAGCGGTTCCTTTGAGTTTAAAAGAAGCGCTTTCAGAAGTTTATTTAAAAGATTTAGAAGAACTTATTTCTAAATTAAAAAGCTTGAGTGATGATTGGAAAGGAATTCCAATGTTAGCCAGAACGCATGGACAGCCTGCCTCTCCTACCCGATTAGGGAAAGAAATACAAGTTTTTATCACACGCTTAGAAGAGCAACTTAAAACTTTAGAAGCTACTCCAATCGCTGCCAAATTTGGTGGAGCAACAGGAAATTTCAACGCACATGTTGTTGCTTATCCTGATATTGACTGGCAAGCTTTTGGTCAAAACTTTGTTGAAAAAAGTTTAGGAATAAAACACTCATTCCCGACAACTCAAATAGAACATTACGATCATATTGCGGGTGTTTTTGATGCTTTAAAACGCATCAATACAATTATTCTTGATTTGAATAAAGATATGTGGACGTACATTTCCATGGATTATTTCAAACAAAAAATCAAAAAAGGCGAAGTCGGTTCATCTGCAATGCCACATAAAGTTAATCCGATTGATTTTGAAAATTCAGAAGGAAACCTCGGTATCGCAAATGCTATTTATGAACATTTATCAGCTAAGTTACCTATTAGCCGATTACAGCGTGATTTGACTGATAGCACTGTCTTAAGAAATATTGGCGTACCGATGGCGCATAGCATTATCGGTTTTAAATCAAGCTTAAAAGGTTTGAATAAACTCTTATTAAATGAGGCTAAAATCAATCAAGATTTAGAACAAAATTGGGCAGTTGTAGCTGAAGCTATTCAAACAATTTTAAGACGTGAAGCTTATCCAAACCCTTATGAAGCTTTAAAAGGATTGACTCGTACAAATACAGCAATGACACAAAAAAGCATTCATGATTTTATTGAAACATTAGAAGTTTCTAATGACATCAAAAATGAATTGAAACAAATTACGCCACAAAATTACACTGGACTTTAATGGCAAAAGTAAGCGCATGGATATCAGCTGCAAGACCTCGCACCCTACCGCTCTCCGTTGCAGGAATTTTGGTAGGTGCAGCAACGGCTGCCATTGAAAATAGTTATAATAATTTAGTCTTTTGGCTAGCCATTTTAACCACTTTAGTTTTACAAATTTTATCAAATTTTGCTAATGATTACGGAGACGGTGTGAAAGGTACAGATAATCATGAGCGTTTAGGTCCACAACGTGCTTTACAAAGTGGTGCTTTAACTGATAAAGTTCTTAAAAAAGGAATTATTGTAACGGTATTTATATGCTTGCTTTCTGCTTTAGCTTTAATTTATTCTGCTTTTGGAAAAGAAGACTTCTTAAGTTCTGTTTTCTTTTTCTTCCTTGGCGTTGCTTCAATAGCGGCAGCTATTAAATACACTGTTGGGAATTCAGCTTACGGTTATCGAGGTTTAGGCGATTTATTTGTTTTTATATTCTTTGGATTGGTGAGTGTTATTGGCTCAAATTACTTAATGACAAAATCCATTGATTTTTGGTTAATTCTTCCTGCGACAAGTATTGGTTTATTGAGTAGCGCTGTCTTGAACCTCAATAATATGCGTGATGAAAATAGCGACAGAAATGCTAATAAAAATACTTTAGTTGTGATGCTCGGAAAAGTTAAAGCCAAAATTTATCATTTCTCTCTGATTATCATCGCCTTTTTAAGTTTGATGATTTACGGAGTCTATAAATTTGAAAATCAACTTCAGTTTCTTTGCTTTATTGGTTTTGTGCCTTTATTTATTCACTTAAGAAAAGTGGCGAATTATTCGCATCCACAAAGTTTAGACCCAGAACTCAAAAAAGTTGCTTTAAGCACTTTCGCCATTGCTATATTGATGTTGATCACACAAATATTTAATTTTTAAGATTTCCAAAAAAATATATTCCTAGAGATGTCGTATCTTGTGGAAAACAATTTTTTTATATGGATTATAAAGCAAAAATGTTACGTGATGACGCCCTGAAAGGTAAAACAATTTTAGTCACTGGTGGTGGCTCAGGCCTTGGTAAATCAATGTCAAAATATTTTTTAGAAATCGGTGCAAAAGTGATTATCACCTCCCGAAATCTTGATAAACTTAAAAATACAGCCAAAGAGCTAGAGAAAGAAACTAACGGCACATGCATCCCTTTACAATGTGATGTGAGACATTATGATCAAGTTGAAAAAATGCTAGAAGAGGCTCATCAAAGAGTTGATTCTATTGATGTCCTACTCAATAATGCCGCAGGAAATTTTATTTCACCAACCGAACGTTTGTCATCAAACGCTTTTGACACAATTATCGACATAGTTTTAAAAGGTTCAAAAAACTGCACCTTGGCATTAGGAAAACATTGGATTGAGAAGAAAGAGGAAAATAAAACTGTTTTAAATATTGTCACAACTTATGCTTACACAGGTTCTGCTTATGTTGTGCCAAGCGCTACAGCAAAAGCTGGCGTATTAGCGATGACAAGATCTCTTGCTGTGGAATGGGCAAAATATGGTATTAGATTTAACGCCATTGCACCAGGTCCTTTTCCTACAAAAGGTGCTTGGGATCGCTTATTACCAGGCGAGTTGAAAGATAAATTTGATCTTGCTAAGAAAGTTCCTCTAAAACGCGTTGGTGATCATCAAGAATTAGCAAATTTAGCTGCTTATTTAGTATCTGATTTTGCACATTATCTTAATGGTGAAGTCATCACAATCGATGGAGGCGAATGGCTAAAAGGCGCAGGACAATTCAATTTACTCGAACAAATCCCAACCGAAATGTGGGACATGCTCGAGGAAATGATAAAAGCCAAAAAATCTAAATAAGATTTCTTTTCTTTAAATCGGTTTGTTTACAAAAATAAACCGATTTTTTTATTTCAGTTGCCATCAGTTTGTCATCTTTTACAATTGGCACTTCTTTTCGAAAATCTAGAATTAATTTTTCTATTGCGTCAGAAGATTTTTCTTTTCTAAAGTACAAAGCTTGTGAAGCATTAAAGAGCTCAATTCCTAAAACTGTATAAACATTTTCAACAACTTTCAATAATTTAGTCGCAGAATTTGCTCCCATACTCACATGATCTTCTTGCCCGTTTGAAGAGACAATCGAATCAATACTCGCTGGCGTACAATATTGTTTATTCTGACTGACAATACTTGCCGCTGTGTATTGCGGAATCATGAAACCACTGTTTAAACCTGGTTTTTCAACTAAAAACGCAGGTAATTCTCTTAAACCTGACACCAATTGATAGGTTCTTCTTTCAGAAATATTAGCGATTTCAGCCAAAGCCATCGCCAGATAATCCATTGGTAAAGCAATTGGTTGTCCGTGGAAATTTCCTCCTGATATAATTTTATTTTCATCAACAAAAATATTCGGGTTATCTGTGACGCTGTTAATTTCAACTTCAACCGTTTTTTTTACAAAATCAAAAGTATCTTTTGAAGCGCCATGAACTTGAGGAATACACCTAAATGAATATGGATCTTGCACATGTTTTTTTGGTGCATTCGCCAAAGGACTTTTTTCTCTTAATTTTAAAATACGCCGTGCTGTTTCAACCTGACCTTTATGTGGTCTCACTTGGTGAACCAAAGCATCAAAAGGAGATAAATTACAATCAAAACCTTCTTGTGAAACAGCAGAAATAACATCGCCTAAATCAATTAGTTTTTCAGCTTGAATTAACGCATAAACAGCATGTGCACTCATAAACTGAGTTCCATTAAGCAATGCCAAGCCTTCTTTAGATTGAAGTTCTAAAGCTTTTAAACCATGAGATTTTAAAACCTCAGTTGAAGTTTTTATTTCACCATTAACTCTAACTTCACCTTCTCCTAAAAGAGGTAATGATAAATGTGCCAAAGGCGCTAAATCTCCAGAAGCACCCAACGATCCTTGAGAAAATACAACTGGAAGAATATCGTGATTATAAAAGTAAATCAAACGCTCAACAACTTCAAGGCTGATGCCTGAATGTCCGTAACTCAAAGATTGAATTTTGAGCAACAACATCAATTTAACAATCACTTCATCAATTTCATTTCCAGTTCCGCACGCGTGTGATAAAACGAGATTGCGCTGTAATTCTGATAATTTTTCAGAAGAAATCTGGATATTGTAAAGCGAACCAAAACCTGTATTGATACCGTAAAGTGCTTCAGATTTAACAGCCTCATTATTGTCTAAATAATGTCTTGCTTTCTGAATTGCTGCTTTAGACTCTTCACTTAGAGCTAATTTTTGTTCAGAATATATGATTGATGCGATTTTATCAATACTTAAATGTGACGCGTTGATATGATGAATAGCCATGTTAGAATTTTCAAATTTGCACGAAATTAAGCATTTTTTTAAGAATGTTTATCCTTCGGTTTCATAAAAAGTATTCCCTAAATAATCAATAAGATCAGATGCAATTAATGAATTTACTGAAAATTTATCGACGTACAAATCAGCTGACAAGCCATGTAAATAAACGCCCAAAATACTAGCCTGAAGCGAAGTATAACTTTGAGCTATCAGACCTGAAATAATGCCTGCCAAAACATCACCGCTTCCAGCTGTTGCTAGGCCTGCATTTCCAGTAGAATTCATGTAAACTTTATCATGATAAATTACTTTCGTAAAAGCTTCTTTAACAACTAATATACAATCATGTTTTTTAGAAAATGATTTTGCTTTATCAAGCATTTCAAAGCTATTACTCCACTCGCCTATCAATCTTTTCAATTCGCCAATATGTGGTGTTAACACTGATTTCGCTGGTAAAAGTTGTAATAAATCTTTGTTTTGAGAAATTAAATTCAATCCGTCTGCATCGATCAAAATGGGTTTTTCTGTTTTCTCTAAATAATTTTTTAAAGCAGAAAAAGCATTTTCAGAAGTGCCAACTCCCATACCGATACCTATAGTTTGATACGAAAAATCAAATTCTTGATAAGCAATAAAATTTTCATGATCTGATTCAATTGTCATCGCTTCTGGTAAAGTAATATTAAGCATTTCCACAGCTTTTGGTGGACATAAAATTGTCAACTTTCCAACACCAGAACGCATTGCAGCTTTAGCACTAAGCATCACACTACCAAACATTCCTTTTTGTCCGCCAACTAAAACTAAATGTCCGTAAGTTCCTTTATGACTAAAGGTTTCACGTTTTTTAAAAATAGATTTAATAAATTTTTGATCAATATAATTATATTCAGATTTAAGATGATGTTTTTGAAGCAAACCGATGTCTAAAATTTTCATTTCTCCAACTTTATTTCCAAAGTCAGAGAATAGAAAACTTAGTTTTGGTGCGTGAAATGTGAGTGTCAAATCAGCATTAAAAACAACATCCTTTTTTTGATTAGCTTGATGCGCATACAACCCAGAAGGACAATCAATCGCAACTTTGTATGCTTCTGTTTTGTTTAAAAAAGAAATAACTTCTTGAACAAAATTGGGCAGTTCACGATTTAAACCGACACCGAAAATAGCATCAATCACTACAGGATTATTTTCAAAATCAGGTAATTCTTTAGCTTCAGAAACTTCTTGAATTGTGATTTCATCTTCTAAGATATCATAATTCAACTGAGCATCATGACTCAAGTTATCAGCATATTTTAATATAAAAACTTCAACATTAAAACCTTGGTCTAAAAATATTTTAGCCATTGCAAATCCATCACCAGCATTATTACCAATACCACAAAATAAATAGATTTTCTGATTTTCATCAAGCTGCTCTAAAAGCAGATCACTCGCTTTTTCTGCAGCAGTTTGCATGAGTTGATGTGAACTAATTTGTTTTTCCTTAATTGTTAGTTGGTCTAATTCTGAAAGTTGATCTGGCGAATATATTTTCATTGTTTTAAAGTCTTCAATTCTTAAATACAATTTAGCAAAAAACCTAGAGCTATTAGGCTTAAAAGGCTAAATTTGCAAAAAACGAATACAATGAAAACAACAGCATTAAATCATATTCATAAAGAATTAGGAGCTAAGATGGTTCCATTTGCAGGTTACGAAATGCCTGTCTCATACGAAGGTGTTAACGCAGAACACGAAACTGTACGCGAGAAAGTTGGTGTCTTTGATGTTTCTCATATGGGTGAATTTTTTATTGAAGGAAAAGAAGCTCTCGATTTACTACAAAAAGTTTGCTCCAACGATGCGAGTAAACTTGTTGATGGAAAAGCACAATATACTTGTATGCCAAATGAAACTGGCGGTATTGTTGACGATTTGATCATCTATCGTTTTTCTGAAGAAAAATATTTGATGGTGGTTAACGCTTCTAACATCGAAAAAGATTTCGCTTGGATTACAAAACACAATACTTTTGACGCACAAGTCATAAACCGATCAGACGAATATAGTTTGTTAGCTGTTCAAGGCCCAAAAGCTGTTGAAGCAATGCAGTCTTTAGCAAAAATTGATTTATCAGCAATCAAATTTTATCACTTTGAAGTTGGAGAATTTGCTGGCGCACAAGATGTGATCATTTCAGGTACTGGATATACAGGTAGCGGCGGATTTGAAATTTATTTCAAAAACGAAGATGCTGAGCAAATTTGGAATAAAGTTTTTGAAGCTGGTAAAGATTTTGGCATTAAACCTATCGGTTTAGCAGCACGTGATACTCTGCGTTTAGAAATGGGTCTATGTTTATACGGAAATGATATTGACGAAACAACATCTCCTATTGAAGCAAAATTAGGTTGGATTACAAAATTTACTAAAGATTTTGTCAATGCTGAAGCTTTAAAAGCTGAAAAAGAAGTTGGCTCAAAAAGAAAACTCATTGCTTTTGAATTGAAAGGAAAAGGAATTCCGCGTCAAGGTTATGACATTTTAAATGTTGACGGAGAAAAAATCGGTCATGTCACTTCAGGCACAATGTCACCAAGTCTTAAAAAAGCAATTGGTTTAGGTTATGTTGAAACCGCTTACAGCAAACTTGAAACACCGATTCAGATTCAAATTCGTAAGAAAGCTGTTGATGCAGAGATCGTTAAACCGCCTTTTTACAAAAAATAGTTTAAGATTACAGACAAAAAGAAAATACTGATTTTAGGCGCTAGTGGCTTTTTAGGTGGTGAGCTTTATAGAGAGTTACATCCATATTTTGATGTTTATGGCACTTACCATACGCCAGATGAAAAGCTGCTGAAAAATCAAAAATTTATTGAATGGGATTTAGAGATAGATCCCATTCATTATATTCTCCAAGATCTGAAACCCGATATCATTATTTCTTGTCTCAAAGGGAATTTTGCAGGTCAAGTTCACGTTCACGAAAGGATTGCTGAGTTTTTATTAACCCATGAAAGCAAGCTCATTTATGTTTCTTCAGCTAATGTTTTTGATGCTTTCACCAATTATCCTTCTTATGAATATGACAAAACTTTGTCCGGAAGTGTGTACGGAAAATCAAAAATTAAAATTGAAAACACTTTAATGCGATTGCCAAACGCGCTTTTTACAATTGTTCGCCTACCGATGGTTTTCGGGTATAATTCTCCAAAAGTTAAGGAAATAAAACTGCTTTACGATCTTAATGAAGCCATTGAAGTTTTCCCGAATGTTGTCATTAATGCGACAACACATCAAAAGTTTACGCAACAAATTCATTACATTATTAATCGTGATTTAGAAGGCACCTACCATTTAGGCAGCAGTGACTTGATTCACCATAAAGAATTGATTGAAGAAATATGTGATGCCTTACAGCTTGAAGCTCCGCTTTTTAAAAACGTATATAGTTCCAACAGAGATCGTTATATTGCTGTTCTACCAAAATTTCATAACTTACCTGAGCATCTCACGATAACAATCGAAGATGTGATTTATAATTCAGTAAAAATTTAAATTTTATGGAAAAAATGTCTAAAAACGAAGTTCAAGAAAAATTAAAGAGTCTTAATAATTGGAAACTTCATGATGATGTAATCAAAAAGGAATTCACTTTTGATGATTTTAAATCTGCTTTTGCTTTTATGACGCGTGTTGCTTTTGAAGCTGAAGCATTAACGCATCACCCAAATTGGGAGAATGTTTACAACACTGTCAAAATCAGCTTAAATACGCATGATGCAGACGGAATAACTGAAAAAGATTTTGATTTGGCGGAAAAAATTGATGCTATTTATAAGTAAAAAAAGTCACTCTTAAAAGTGACTTTTTCATACTGGCCATCAAATAATTATATTCTTAAATCTCAAATCGCATTCCGATTTGGAAGTTATTTTCATCAACAAGATTATCTTTAAAAACTGGATTTAAGTTATACTGAAAGTAAAGCTGCGCACCTTCCCAACCGATATAACCGCTTAAACCATACAAAAAGTTATTGGTGTTAAAATCGCTTCGCTGTTTGATTTTAAAATGGTCTCCTCCTTCTTTATATTTTAATTTCTGCTTGTTGTGTAAATTTAAACCAACAAATCCACCTAACCCAAGTTTAAAAGCTGGTCTCGTAAAATTAGGAAGTTCAGTATCTTTTCGTTTTGAACTTGTTAATTCTAAATGTAAAGGCATAATCAAATTATCCATTCTCAGTTTAGATTTATCAAGATTTATTGCAAAGTCTTGTAACTCAGTTTGGTCTCCATTTTCAACAAAGTATTGATTATCTTCAGGTTTTAGACCATTAAATTGTAATGCCAATCCGTATCTGAACCTTAAAAAATTAGTTTCTTTAAAAACACGTGTACTCCACTGCCAACCGAATTCAAAATACCGACTTGCTGCAAATTTATAATTTGGATCTTCCATAAATTCGCCATCGTTAAAAGTGTTATTAAACCCAACCGCAAAAACCAATTTAGAGAAAGTTCGATCTTGCGCTGTTGGTTTCTTTTCCTTATCATCATCTTCGGAAGAGGAAATAGAAATTTTTAAAGTTTTTAATTCGCCTTCACTATCTTTTTGACTCACTATTCTGAGAGCGCCAACCTTCATACTATCTGTGACAGATCTCAAGTCGTCCATGTTTTCTAAAGGAACATTATTTCTTTTAGCATAGTCAGCAGAAAGTTTGGCAATTTCTTGACGGTTTTGAATATTTTCAGCTGTCAATTCAGAGGCTTCTTTTTTGAGCTGATCACTTTCAGACTTGGTGATTTCATTTGCATCATATCGCGCATCAATGGCTTTAACTTTTGCTTTTAAAGCTGAAACTTCCTCTTTTTCAATTTGATTGAGAAGCTTCTCTAAATTTTCTTGTGTTGCCAAGCTTATGCTGTCTTTTGTTGGCGTGACTTGTGCCTGAACATTGCCAATGTAAAATAGGCTCAGCACACAGAAAATAAGTGTCATTTTTTTCATCTTTCTTTGTATTTAATAAGTGTTTATAATTTGGTTAAGGCTGATTTAGCCTCCTTAAATTTTTCTTTAATGGCGAACCAGACTTTGGTTCTGAAGCTTTCATCTTCAATATCAGCATTCACTTCTGCTAAAAGTTCTTCTGCAGAAATTTCTGCTATGATTTTCTGATCTTCACTCGTCTTTAATTTTGATTGTGCTTCAGCCAATAAAATTTCAACCTCATCAATTGGAGACATGTTTTCGGCCTGAATTTCAGTTTCTACTTGCCTTAATAAAGTTTCAGCATAATTTGAAATCTTTTGAGAATTTGAAAAAGCTTGCGTTTTTGATGAAGTGATTCGGTAAATTGAAATTTTTTGTTTTGGGATTTTCACAAAAGATACACCCTGTGATTCTAATAAAAGATGCTTGTTTTGTGTTTGTTCTGTTTGCATTTCAACTTCTACAAAATTTTCATTTGCAGGAATTTTAGAATTGCTTTTTTGCGGTTCATAAAAAATATAGATCCCAAAAAATAAAACCAAGCCAACAGCAAGACCTCGAATAAAATAAAGTTTTTGAGATGATTTTTTCTTTGGTCGGTCTAATTCTTCAGTTATTTTAAACCACGCATGTTCACTAGGCTGAATTTCTCTCTCTTCCATTTGAGTTCGAATATTTTTTTCTAAATCCTTCATAAGAATCGATTTTGGGAATGATTCATTTTCTCTTTCAACATTTTTTTCGCCTTGTACAATTGTGATTTTGATGTTCCTACACTGATATTTAATAAATCTGCAATGGATTGATGCGGATACTGTTCAATAACATGTAAAACAAAAACCGTCCGGTAACCTTCTGGCAATTCATCAAGAAAATGCTGAATTTCACTCTGAGATATGCCAACTGAATCTTCAGTTTCATTAACCTGCTCCATCATAGAAAAATCATCAGTTGGAAACTCTAAACCTTTTAATTTTCTCAAAAAGTCAATAGCTTCACGAATGACAATTTGCCTCATCCAACTGAAAAATGCTTCTTCTGGACCTTTAAAATTTGACATCTTTTTAAAAACTTTGACAAAAGCCTTAGACAAAACATCTTCTGCAAACTGAATATCATTGATATACATCCGACACAAACTCAACATTTTTGGTGCAAATCGCTGATATAACTCATATTGCGCTCGGCGATCATTTCGCTTTGCTTTTTTAATAAGTTGACCGAGCTCGGTATGTAGTTTTATGATTTTCACAATTAAGCTTCTATTTATAAAGACGAAAATAAATGAATGTTGGTTGCCTGAGTGCTCAAAAAAAATATTTATTGGGTTTCTTGATCATTTAATGTGTGGTTTTTCAAATGAGATCATCTGATGTAGTTTCATATATGAGTTGGGTTATGTATTTTTGTCAAAAATTAACTTATGCTCATAATCGGTATTGCTGGTGGAACTGGTAGTGGAAAGACAACGGTTGTTAACCAAATTATTAACCAATTACAACATGATGAAGTTGATGTCATCTCCCAAGATTCTTACTACCAAGACACCTCACATTTAACCCTTGAAGAACGCGTGAAGATTAACTTTGACCACCCAAAATCAATTGATTTTGATCTTTTAGTTGAGCATCTACAAATTTTAAAAACTGGAAAATCAATAGAGCAACCTGAGTATTCATTTACAGAACATAATCGCACAAAAGAAACAATCACTACAAAACCACGTAAAGTAATGATTGTTGAAGGCATTTTGATTTTTACTCATCCGGAGATCAGAAAAATGTTTGACATCAAAATCTTTGTTCATGCAGATAGCGATGAAAGATTGATGCGCAGATTAAAAAGAGACATTGCTGAACGCGGCAGAGATTTACATGAAGTTGTCGATCGTTATAAAACAACATTAAAACCAATGCATCAACAATTTATTGAACCAACAAAAGAATATGCAGACATTATCATTCCAAATAACCGTTACAATACCGTTGCGATTGATATTGTTCAGACAATTATCAAGGAAAAATTGGTTTAATTTTGTAAATTTATACAATGAAGTTTAAGGAAATCAAACAAAAAAGATGGTTTAAAGTACTGGGGAATACTTATGTACTTGTGGGTTTGATTTTTTTAATTTGGATGCTATTTTTAGATACAAATTCATGGTTGACACATCGAGAACTCAATGCAGAAATCAATGAATTAAACAATAACAAAGCTTATTACCTCAAAGAAACTCAAAAAGATAAACAAACACTAAGCACGCTGACTGACAGTATCGAAATTGAAAGATTTGCGCGTGAAACTTACTTTATGAAAAGAAAAAATGAAGAAGTTTATATCATTGAGTACGAGGATAGTTTAAAAAACAACACATCAAAATGAGTGAAGAATTATTTAATGATTTTGAACAAATTTCTGAGAAAGCTTGGAAGCAAAAAATACAAGTTGACCTCAAAGGTTTAGATTATAACGAAACACTTGTAACATCAACGGCTGAAGGAATTGACATCAAGCCTTTTTATCATCAAGATTCGCATCAATCAATTAGTTTACCGCAAACAGATAATTGGCTCATCACCGAAAAAATCTATCTTGAAAACTACACATCTGTCAAGCAAATTGCAACAGATGTTATTGATAGAGGTGCAGAAAGCTTATGGTTAATTTTGCCAGAAGCAAATGAAGAACTCTTTGAATTACTTGATATCATCAACGCAAAAAAAGTTCCCGTTTTTATTGAGGCTTTAAAGTTTGATCGTGATTTTTTTGAAAAATTAGACCAAAAAATAAAAGCTCTTGATATTGATGTTAAGCTATGTTGCGATCCGCTCCATCACTTGGCTAAAACAGGCAACTGGATGAGTAATAAAGAAACTGATCTTAATAATTTCAGTCAATTGATTTCACTTAAAAATCTGAATCATCAGCTTTCAGTTGATGCGCGATTATATCAAAATGCAGGTGCAAACTTAACCGAAGAATTGGCCACTGCGTTATCACATCTCAATGAATATCTCAACATGATTGAATCGAGCCAAACTGAAATTAAAAAATTTCATTTGAACCTCATCGTTTCTGTAGGCTCAAACTACTTTTTTGAAATTTCAAAAATTAAGGCTTATAGGATTTTAATAGAAAGTTTAGTTGAGACTTACACTTTTGATTTAGAGATCAATATTATTGCTGAACCCACGAAACGCAATAAAAGTTTATACGATTATAATGTCAACATGCTCAGAACAACAACTGAATGTATGAGCGCAGCTCTTGGTGGTGCAGATTGGATTAACAATTTAGCTTTTGATGAAATTTATCATAAAACAAATGAGTTTGGTGAACGTATCTCACGTAATCAACTTTTGATTTTAAAAAATGAAAGTTATTTTGATAAGGTTTCAAATCCAACTGATGGGAGTTATTACATTGAAAACTTGACGCAACAACTTTCAGAAAACGCTTTAGAACTGTTTAAAAAAATAGAAAAAAATGAAGGTTTCATCGATCAACTTTTTAAGGGTCAACTCCAAAAGATGATTAAAACATCTGCCGAAATCGAAGTTTCAAAACTTGAAAATCAAGATTTCGTTATGGTTGGAACCAATAAATACGAGAATAAAGAAGATAAGATGACTCACGAGTTAGAGCTTTATCCTTTCCTAAAAAAGAAATCTCGTAAAACTTTGCTAGAGCCCATTATGGAAACTCGAATAGCGTCAAAAATTGAACAAGAAAGATTAGCACAAGAAAAATCTAATCTTTAAAAAAGAAATCATGGCACGTCACAATATTCAAGATATCACACTCAAACTTCAATCTGAAAAACAGCAAGAAGTTAAAGAAAAATCCTCAACGGCTGAAGGAATTTCGATTAAGAAAAAATATTCAGAAAAAGATTTAAAAGAAGTCAATCATTTAAATTTTGCTGCAGGAATCTCACCTTATTTACGCGGTCCGTATTCTACTATGTATGTTCGAAGACCATGGACAATTAGGCAATATGCAGGATTTTCAACAGCTGAAGAAAGTAACGCTTTTTATAGAAGAAATTTAGCCGCAGGTCAAAAAGGACTTTCTGTCGCTTTTGATTTACCAACGCATCGCGGTTACGATTCTGACCACGAACGCGTTGTTGGTGATGTTGGGAAAGCAGGTGTTGCAATTGATTCAATTGAGGACATGAAAGTGCTTTTCGATCAGATTCCGCTTGATAAAATGTCAGTTTCCATGACAATGAATGGCGCTGTTTTACCAATTATGGCTTTTTATATCGCTGCGGCTGAAGAAACTGGCGTGACACCTGAAAAGTTATCAGGGACAATTCAAAATGATATTTTGAAAGAGTTTATGGTGAGAAATACGTACATCTATCCGCCAACACCATCGATGAAAATCATTTCTGATATTTTTGAATACACATCTCAGAATATGCCTAAATTTAACAGTATCAGTATTTCTGGCTATCATATGCAAGAAGCTGGAGCTACTGCTGACATTGAGTTGGCTTACACTTTAGCCGATGGTGTTGAATATATCAAAAAAGGACTTGAAGCCGGAATGGATATCGATAAATTCGCACCCAGACTTTCATTTTTCTGGGGAATTGGAATGAATCATTTTATGGAAATCGCTAAAATGCGAGCTGCAAGAATGCTATGGGCAAAACTTGTCAAACAATTCAATCCGGAAAATCCAAAATCATTAGCTTTAAGAACACATTGTCAAACAAGTGGTTATTCTTTAACAGAGCAGGATCCGTTTAATAATGTCGCCAGAACTTGCATTGAAGCTTCAGCAGCTGCTTTCGGCGGAACGCAAAGTTTGCATACCAATGCACTTGACGAAGCCATTGCGCTCCCAACAGATTTCTCTGCGAGAATTGCAAGAAACACACAAATTTATCTTCAGGAAGAAACGCAAATCACAAAAACTGTTGATCCTTGGGCTGGTAGCTATTACGTTGAAAAACTAACTAAAGATATCGCTGATAAAGCCTGGAAGCATATTCAAGAAGTTGAAAAACTTGGAGGTATGACAGAAGCGATCGAAGCTGGTATTCCTAAACTGAGAATCGAACAAGCGGCTGCGCAAAAACAAGCAAGAATCGACAGCGGTACAGATAAAATTATCGGTGTTAACGCCTACAGACTTCCTAAAGAAGATCCGATTGTTACTCTTGAAGTTGACAACCAAAACGTTCGCCGCCAGCAACTTGAAAAACTTGATAAAATCAAAGCTGAACGCGATCAAAATAAAGTTGATGAAGCTTTAAAGAACTTAACCAAAATTGCACGTGAAGAAAAAGGAAACTTATTAGCAAGTGCCGTTGAAGCTGCAAAAGCGAGAGCAACTTTAGGCGAAATCAGTATGGCATTAGAAGAAGTTTACGGCAGACATGAAGCCAAAATCCAATCATTCAGCGGTGTATATAGTAAAGAGATGAAAACAGACGAATCATTTGAAAAAGCAAAGCAACTCGCCGATGAGTTTGCTGAAAAAGAAGGCCGACGTCCACGTATTATGATTGCTAAGATGGGTCAAGATGGGCATGATAGAGGCGCAAAAGTTGTCTCAACTGGTTATGCTGATGTTGGATTTGATGTTGATATTGGTCCACTTTTTCAAACTCCACAAGAAGCAGCAAAGCAAGCTGTAGAAAATGATGTCCATGTTTTAGGCGTTTCATCATTAGCAGCAGGACACAAAACTCTGGTTCCTGAAGTGATTGAAGAATTAAAGAAAAGAGGACGAGAAGACATCATGGTTATTGTTGGCGGTGTCATTCCTTCAGCTGATTATGAATATTTATTTAATGCTGGCGCAGTTGCTGTTTTTGGTCCTGGTAGTAAAATCAGTGATGCTGCAATACAAATTCTCGAAATTTTAAATGATTCATTTTAAAAAATCATTTTTTAGTCATCAAAAAACGGATTGACTTTTTAGATCAATCCGTTTTTTGTTTTTCTATATATAAAACTATCTCATAATCTTTACCAAGAGTTCCTTGAGTAAATCACCTTGTGGGATTTGATGTGCTCCAACGCCCTTCCCTTTTAAATCTATCATTTTAATATGATGAATATTTTGTGTGGCCTGACGTAAAGAGTAAAAAGTAGAGGCCTTATTATATTCATCAGCGAAAAATGGATGAATACCCAAGACTTTAGCAATGTTTCCTTTTGATCTATCTTTTAAGGCATGATATTTTACGATTTTTTGAAAGTAAGCGTAAAGTTGTGCTGTTGTTAAAAGCAAAGGATTATTCTTCGGATTTTGAGCAAAGTAGTTTATAATTTTAAAAGCCTTAGTTTCATCCCTCATCCCTATTGCTTTTGTGAGCTCAAAATTGTTGTAATCTTTACTGATACCAATATTTTCCTCAATAATTTCAGGCGTAATGCGTGTTCCTGGCTCACAAATGCTTTGTATTTTCTCCAATTCTTTTTGAATGTGAGATAAATTCACACCAAGAAATTCGACCAGCATCATTGATGCTTTTGGTTCGATCGTATAACCTGCAGAATGCATGGATTGTGAAATCCATTCAGGCACTTGATTATCATAAATTGTTTTGGTTTGATAAAAAACAAAATTCTTTTTTAATAATTTAACTGCTTTTTTACGTGCATCAGCCTTTTTATATTTTACCACAAAAACAAGAATAGTAGTTGGCTGAGGATTCTCAAGGTAAGAGACCAAATCATCAATTTGCTTTAATAAATTCTGAGCTTCTCTGATAATAACAACTTGATGTTCAGCCATCATCGGGAAACGTTTTGCACTAGCGACAACTTCGTCCATTGTCACATCCTTTCCGTACAAAACACTTTGATTAAAAGCTTTTTCATCTTCAGATAAAACAGTTTCTTCTATCGTGTCAGCAATTTTATCAACAAAAAAAGTTTCGTTTTCTCCAACCAAAAAATAGACAGGTTTGAAGTTTTTTTGCTTAATATCTTTGATGATTTTGGAAGATTCTTTCATAGGATGAAATCACTTTAAAAATGAAATTATTTAGTAGTTTTGGCGCATGCAAGTTTTAAATTTTCCCGCATATCACTTCGACCTCAAAAGTAATGAAAATAATAAGTTTATTTTTTCAAGACTCAGAAAAAAGTATTTACATTTTACACCAGAAGAATGGGTGAGACAGCATTGCGTTCAATATTTAGTCAAAGAAAAAAACTTTTCCATCAATTTACTCAATGAAGAGAAACAAGTGATGATCAATGGCATGTCTAAGCGTTATGATTTGGTTGGCTATCAGCCCAACGGAAAAATACGTTTACTAGTTGAATGCAAAGCACCTTCAGTTAAAATCACACAAGATACTTTTGATCAGATTGCGAGATACAACATGATATTAAAAGCAGATTACTTGATGGTCACTAACGGTATTCAGCATTATTATTGCCAAATTGATTATGAAAAAGAAACTTATATTTTCTTAAGAAGTTTACCAGATTTTAAATCTTTAAGAAAATGAAAACAGCTGTCGTTATTCTTAATTGGAACGGACGAAAACTATTGAAAGAGTTTTTACCTTCAGTTGTTTCTCACTCACAAGAAGCCAAAATATATGTGATTGATAATGCGTCAACTGATGATTCTGTCTTATTTCTAAAAAAAGAATTTCCACAGGTTCATATTATTGAAAATCAGGAAAATTATGGTTTTGCTGAAGGTTATAATCATGGACTAAAACATGTTAAAGAAAAATATTGGATTCTTTTAAACAGCGATGTTGAAGTCACGCCAAACTGGATTACATCTCTCATTAAAACTTTAGAATCCTCACCAAACATTGCAGCAGTTCAGCCAAAAATTAAATCTTATTTAGAAAAAAATAAATTTGAATACGCAGGAGCAGCCGGTGGTTTGTTAGACAAGTTGGCCTATCCTTATTGTCGAGGTCGAATATTTGACGTTATTGAAGAAGACCAACAACAATATGATGAAAACTGTAGAATTATGTGGGCAAGCGGTGCATGCTTTGCCGTGAAGAAAGAAATCTATGAAAATCTAGGTGGTTTTGATGAAGATTATTTTGCACATCAGGAAGAAATTGATTTGTGCTGGCGGATGCATAATTTTGGTTTCGAAATTTGGTACACCTTTGAAAGTGAGGTATTTCACCTAGGCGGTGGTACTTTAAACTACAATAACCCTAGAAAGACTTACCTGAATTTTAGAAACTCACTTTACAACATTATTAAAAACACACCTAAGCATACAAATTTTCTTATTTTACAACGATTTATGCTTGATGTTTTAGCGAGTCTTAAATTTCTTTTTGCTTTCCAAATAAAAAATTTCTTTACTGTTTACAAAGCTTATTTCAGTATGATACTGAATTTCAACAAGATGAAAAACAAGAGAAAAAATACTTTTAGTGATGTTAAATATTATAATACGAAAAGTATAGTTTGGCATAGATATTTCAAAAGAAGAAAGCACGAAAGCAGTATTAAATAAAAAAATTGTTAATATCAGTATTAATGCTGTCTAGAGTCATATTTTTGTTAATCAATAAATTTAAAATTAGAATCTCATGAAAAAATTAATTGGCATTGGATTATTTGCCGTATTACTAATGGGAACTTCATGTGTGTCGAACAAGAAGTATTCACAACTTGAAGAAGACCTGAAGAAAACCGAAAATGATTTAAAATCGGCTGAAATGGCTCTGAGCGTTTGTGAAGAGAAAAAAGCAAGTTTTAAAGATCAAGTGAACACCTTAAAAAACACTAATGCTGCCTTGTTAAATAGCCAAGGGGATTTAGCATCATTATCAAAGAAAGGTGCTGAAAACTTGGAGCGTTCGTTAGAAAGTATCCAAGAAAAAGATTTACAGATCAAAACTATGCGTGATGCAATTAATAAAAAGGATAGTGTCACTTTAGCGCTTGTTACAAGTCTTAAAGGAGCTCTAGACGATGTAAATGATGAAGACATTGAAATTAGTGTTGAAAAAGGAGTTGTTTTTGTTTCTATTTCTGACAAGCTTCTTTTCGGAAGTGGAAGTTATAAAATCACTAGTGATGCAAAACGTGTTTTAGGGAAAGTTGCAAAAGTTGTCAAGGACAAATCAGACTTTGACTTTATGGTTGAAGGACATACTGATAATGTGCCGATTTCAAGAGAGTGCTTTGAAGATAACTGGGATTTAAGTACTAAACGTGCAACTGCAGTTGTAAGATTATTACAAAACGATTACAACGTTGATCCTAAACGTATGACTGCTGCAGGACGTAGTGAATATTTACCTGTTGCAAGTAATGACTCCAAAACAGGTCGTGCTAAAAACAGAAGAACACGAATCGTTGTTTTACCTAAATTAGATCAGTTTTTTGGAATGATTGAAGAAGGTATGAAGAACGCTGAATAATTAAAGTTCTATAGATATTTTAAAAAAGTTGCACTTTTCAAAGTGCAACTTTTTTTATTTTATTTATCTAAATAAATCTTGCGTAAATAAATAAAAAGATTAACTTTGCAACCGCAAATTAAGGTCGCATAGCTCAGCTGGATAGAGCACCTGCCTTCTAAGCAGGCGGTCCCAGGTTCGAATCCTGGTGCGATCACAAGAGAACAAACACAAGCCACTGATAATCAGTGGCTTTCTTGTTTTTAAAAAGCAATATGTGTCGCCTTTTATTGTTAACTATCTTACAACATCAGATAATTTATGAAACGCTATTTTGAAATTATTAGTTGATCTAAATTTATTTCATATATTTTCTATTGAACACCTCCTTACTCTAAACTAGTTATCTTGTTTTATACCATTATTTTGGCATGTTAAAGTCGAGTGATTTTGTTTTTTTGAATATCTAAAACTGACTTTATCACACAAATTAAAATAGCTTTAGTTATTGGTATATGACGTGATGAAACTTAAGGCTTACTCAATTAAAGTAGTTATAACAATATCAAGATTGAGTCAGTTAATAGGCCGATTTTGTAGAGTAATGATTTATCGAAAATGAAAATCAATTGAAGTCGTCAAAAATCATTTTGTTCTTGATATTGCTCTTTATACTTTTGTACCCTTTTATATCTTTTTGGCGCTTTTTTTATTTCTTCAATTTTTCGATTTTAGATGTTATTATTAGGTTTGAGCTCAGATTGATTTTTAAAATACTGGGCAATGGTTTTGTATATGGTTAGTAGCGTTTAAATTAGCAATTATTTTTCGGTTGAGTACAAGCCAAATTTTACTATTTATCTTTTTATTGGAAAGTTGTCTCTAGAAGTGTAATGATAAAAATTTGGCGACTTCCAAATATGCCCTAACTTCGATTAGTCAACTAATGAGCTATATACGTTGTTCTATGCAGTTATTTTAGCAGTCTGAATGAATTTATAAAGGAATCTGCGTTTTTATCATTTCTAAGTTCAAGTAATAAGTGCAAAATTAATATTTAAAACTCTTGGGGCTAGCCCCAAGAGTTTTAGGACGAATTGTTATATTAATCTTGCATG
>NZ_FNQF01000008.1 GCF_900107595.1 Psychroflexus halocasei
ATGGGCTATCATAGCCAACCTTTGAGTTCTGTTGTCTTGTGTTGTCATGCTACAAAACTAAATCAGCTTTTTAATTAACGCAATATGGGGTTCGTCGGGGGGATACAAAAGACGAGCTAAAAAAATATTTCAACTCGTCTGATTTTTAATTTAAAAAAATTAAAAGTTTAAGCAGTTTCTAGATCAACAGGGCGCTGTTGATACTTTCTAGTATCTTCTTTAGTTAACCTCTTAAAATCATCTGTTTTTTCCATTCCCGAAATCATGTTCAACATGTTTTCTGGTAATGTTGTTATACTTCTCGACTTCATGTTAATCCATGAACCAAGCATGATTGCACGAGCACAATTTTTACCGTTTTGGTTATAAAAGTTATGTTCAAACTGAAAAAAGCGACCATCATCAGATAAACCTTTTAAGGCAGTGCTCACTTTTAATGAATCATCTGGCATCACTTCTTTAAAGTAATAAATATGTTCATAAAACACAACAGGTCCAAGGTTGTGCTTGATTAATGATTGGTGCGTAAATCCATTTCCTGTTAAGAAATCCATTCTTGCATGGCTCATCATATTCTGGTAAGCAGAGTTTGCCAAATGACGATTTGCATCAATATCACTCCATCTGACTTCAAAATCTTTTAAATACATTTAAATAAATTTTAATATTAATATAGTTATCGCACTTAAAATAGTGGCTAACAAAACACCACGTGCTTTAAAATCTTCTTTCTTTTTGATAAAAACAAAAAAGGGTAAAAAATTAAGTATAGCGCCTAAAGCGATAAGCTTACCTATAAATCCGTCTTCATAACTTACTTGTAAAGCAAATTCAATTTCATATTTTGTAAAAAAGAAAACATATAAATAGAGCCCTGCCATATTAGAAAGCAAACCAATTAAAAAACCAATGAGCATGTGTTTCTTACGCATCTAAATCCCATTTTTTAAGTTCTTCCAAAGCTGTGTGTGCTGTTAGATCAAATTGAATTGGCACAACAGAAACATAATTATTTTCTAAAGCCTCAACATCGGTGTTTTCCCCATCATCTTGATTAACAAATTCCCCTGAAAGCCAGTAATAATCGCGACCTTGTGGGTTGGAGCGTTTATCAAATTGTTCTTGCCATTTAGCCTGTGCTTGACGACAAATCTTGATACCTTTGATATCGCTACTTTTTTTTGCAATCGGAATATTAACATTTAAAACTGTTCGCGGAGGTAAACCTTTCTCTAGAACTTCCATTGCAATACGCTTTACATACTTGGTACTCGGTTTAAAATCGGCCTCCATACTGTAATCCAATAAAGAAAAGCCAATTGCAGGTATGCCTTCTATCCCAGCTTCAACAGCAGCACTCATAGTTCCTGAATAAATCACATTTATAGAAGCATTTGAGCCATGGTTTATACCACTGACAAGCAGATCTGGTTGACGAACAAGGATTTGCTGCGTACCGATCTTCACACAATCAACAGGTGTTCCTGAGCAACTATACTCCTCGATATCAGAGTATTGATCGATAACAACAGGATCGCAATACAAATTTTCACTCAGGGTAATGGCATGTCCCATTCCACTTTGAGGTCGATCTGGCGCAACAACAACTACATCACCAATTGTATTCATAATTTGAATCAAATGACGAATCCCAGGCGCTGTAATTCCGTCATCGTTTGTCACTAAAATTAAAGGTTTTCTACTCATAAAATTTTATTAGAAGCCCAAATTTAAACTTTCTCATTCACATAAGCGCAAATTTTAGTATCTTCAAAACAGGTTGTTAACATTATGAAAGCTAAATATTAAAATTGAAGCGTATTTTATTTTAAAAACATACATTTGTTTTTATTACCAGAGTCAATTTCAAAAAATTATTATGAAAAAAAATTTAATCGTACTTTTTGTTATCACTATACTATCGGTCACATCATGCAGTTTTACGACTAAGAAATTCGATGCTGATTCTGACAAAGACAAAGTTCTCATTGAACTCATTTCATTCGTAGTTTCCCAAGGACACTATGATATGAAAAATATCGATGATGAATTTTCAGCGGCTGTTTATAAAGATTTTATTAAATCTATAGACCCGATGAAAAGGTATTTCACAAAAGGACAAATCTCTGAATTACAAGAATATGAAACAGAGATCGATGATGCTATCAGTGACAAAAATATAGATTTCTTCAATCATGCACATCAATCTCTTACAAAGCAAATGCAAACTGCTGAAACCTTTTATGAAGACATCTTGAGTCAACCCTTTGATTTTACTAAAACAGAGACGATTTCAACAGATTATGATAATATAGATTATACATCTTCAGATGAAGAATTGAAAGAACGCTGGAGAGATCAGCTAAAGTTTTCAACACTTGCCACTTATGCAGACTTAATTAAAGATGAAGAAAACAAAGTTGAAAACGAGGAAGGCTATACAATGAAGAGCAAAGATTCACTTGAGATTGAAGCGCGTGATATCACGCGTAAATCTATGGAAAATTACTTTTCAACAATGTCTGAGCTTGAACGTAAAGATTGGTTTTCAATTTATGTCAACTCAATTGTTAGTCAGTTTGATCCTCACACAAATTACCTTGCACCACAAGATAAAGAACGTTTCGACATCTCGATGTCTGGTAAATTAGAAGGTATTGGAGCACGTTTGCAAAAGCAACGTGATGAAGTGAAAATTTTAGAAGTGATTTCTGGTGGTCCTGCATGGAAAAACGGACAACTTGAGGTCGGTGATATTATCCAAAAAGTTAAGCAAGAAGATGAAGATCAAGCGGTGACGATTACAGGAATGCGACTTGAAGATGCTGTTGATTTAATCAAAGGCCCAAAGGAAACTGTGGTCACTTTAACGGTTAAAAAGGTTGATGGAAGTTTACAAAACATCCAAATCATCAGAGATGTTGTTGAAATTGAAGAAACTTACGCAAAGTCGGCAACGACTAATAAAGATGGACGTAAATACGGTATTATCAATTTACCGAAATTCTATTTTGATGTTAATGATTATAAAGAAAGAAACGCTGCTTCTGATATTAAAAAACAAATCGAGTTTTTACAAAAAGAAAATGCTGAAGGCCTCATCATTGATTTAAGAAATAATGGAGGTGGTTCGCTTTCTACAGTTGTCGATATCGCAGGGTTTTTTATAGAAAATGGTCCTGTCGTTCAAGTGCGCGACAAACAAAACGATGTTGATGTTTTGAAAGATAAAGACAAAAAAATTATTTGGGAGAAACCTTTAGTCATCCTTGTTAATGAACTTTCGGCTTCAGCCTCAGAAATTCTAGCAGCAGCGATGCAAGATTATGAAAGAGCTGTGATTATCGGAAGTAAGCAAACTTATGGAAAAGGAACTGTACAAAACGTTGTTGACCTCAACAGATGGATGCGTAACAGTTCTTTGGGCGATATGGGCGCACTCAAAATTACAACTCAAAAATTCTATAGAATCAATGGTGGCTCAACACAATTGAAAGGTGTTGCGAGTGATGTTGCCGTTCCTGATCGTTATTCTTATATCGATTTAGGCGAAAGAGATTATGAAAACCCAATGCCTTGGGATAAAATAGAACCAGCCGATTATAAAAAATGGAATGGTTATTCTAACTTACAAGAAGTGATTAAAGAATCTTCAAAACGTTTATTAGAGCAGGAAACAATCAAATTAATTGACGAAAACGCGCAGTGGATCAGAACACAGCGTGATGAAAAGGCTTACAGCCTAAATTACATAAAGTATCAGGAAGATGAAAAAGCTTTAGAAGAAATGTCTAAAAAGTTTGAAGCGATTTCTGATTATCAAAACAACTTGACATTTAATGCAATTGCAAGTGAAGCTAAAACCTTCAAAACAGATACAACCTTAGCTGAAAAACGTGAACGTTGGTTTGAAAATTTAACCCACGATGTTTACATCGAGGAAGCTGTCACAGTCTTAAGTCAATTAAAAACAAAAGATAAAGCAGGCTACAGTTTAAAAGCACGCAAAAACTAAAGCTTTAACCTTGTTTTCAAAAAACTCACAAACATATTTAGCGCTCCAGAAGTTTAAAAAAAACACCTGGGGCGTTTTCAGTTTCTTCTATGTGATCTTTTGCATTTTGGTGGCTCTATTCGCTTACGTGATCTCGCCAGATAATTCTAAAAATGCAAACCAAATGGCATTGAGTATTCACTCAAAACCACCAGGCTTTAAAGTTGATGGTTTTTATAAAAAATCCTTAACTGAAGAAAGCGCATTATGGTTTTTATCCGGAAAAACTAAAGTGCATCAATTCACACCAGTTCAGCATTCAGAAGTCAAAAATGATACATTGTATTATAATGATTATGGTGTTAAACAAGCAGAATTTGACAAGCAAATTGCTTTAAAAAATTTAGATATTAAGAACAAAAAATATATCAGTGCCAAAACATTTATTCTCGGTACTGATAAATATGGTCGAGATTTACTCAGTCGAATGATTATCGGAATTCGCATTTCACTTTCCATTGGTTTTGTTGCTGTTTTTATTTCATTAGTTATCGGGATCGCTTTAGGCGCAATTGCTGGCTATTTTGGTGGGAAAATAGATCAAGCCATCATGTGGCTTATCAACGTGACTTGGTCCATTCCTACTCTACTTCTCGTTATCGCTATTACGTTGGTTTTAGGCAAAGGCTTTTGGCAAGTTTTTATCGCTGTAGGTTTAACCATGTGGATTGAAGTTGCACGAGTTGTGCGCGGTCAGTTTATCAGTATTAAAAACGAGCAATATGTCACCGCAGCCAAAACGCTTGGCATTCCTGATCGAAGTATTATGATGAAGCATATATTACCCAATGCTATTGCACCCGTTATTGTTATTTCAGCAGCAAATTTTGCAGCAGCTATCCTTATAGAAAGTGGCTTGAGTTTCTTAGGAATTGGCGCTCAACCTCCTATCCCAAGTTGGGGAGCGATGATTAAGAACCATTACAGCTATATTATTGTCGGCAAAGCTTATCTTGCTATTATCCCTGGATTGGGCATTATGAGCCTCGTGATGGCTTTTATGCTGATCGGAAATGCTTTGCGTGATGCTTTTGACGTTAAAAGCTAAACTTTCCTTTATTTATCGACACTTTGGAACGATTTTGGATGATTCAACAAAAACAACAATAATGCCTCGATTTTTTATACTAAGTATCCTTTTTTTAGGATTGACGCTAAGTTCTTGCGGTGATGATAAACCAAGTAAACGCTATGTTTCAGACTCCTCAGGAAATATCAATCAGCTTTCAGTGATTATTGATAATGACAATTGGAATGGCGAATTAGGTGAATTGATTCGTGATTACTTTGCTGCAGACTACAAAGGCTTGCCTCAACAAGAACCACATTTTACATTAAAACAAATTCCACCTAGTGTTTTTACAGGTTTTGCACGTAAAAACAGATTATTTATCAAAGTGGAGCAAACGCAAAAACCAATGATTACAAAAGTGGTTGATAGTTTTGCCAAGCCACAAATCGGTTATGTGATCAGTGCACAAAAGAAAAGTGACTTCAAAAAACTACTTGAAGAAAATAGCCCGAAAATTATTAAAGAATTCCAGCAAACTGAAATCAAAGAACGCCAAAGACGTATCAAGAAATCAAGTTTAGATGCCTCAGCCATCCAAGAAGAATTTGGCGTCACAATAGATTTACCAACTGCCTATCGTTATGCTAAAACAGAAGATAACTTTATTTGGCTAAGAAAAGATATCAAACATGGTGGCATGGAAGTTCTCGCTTATGAAGTTCCTAAAGAAACCATCAAAGCAAATGATTCTATTCTTGAAAATATAATCAAAATGCGAGATTCAATCGGTCAAAAATATATTCCTGGTCCAACAGAATCTAGCCATATGTCAACAGAAAAAGCTTACGCACCTTATTTATTTGAGACAAAAATCGATGGTCACTTTGCATACGAAATCAAGGGCACATGGGAAGTAAAAGGCTTTTTTATGGGCGGACCGTTTCTCACTTACGCTGTTGAACTTGAAGACAAATTCTTAATTTTAGAAGGTTTCGTTTTTAAACCTTCTGCTTCAAAACGTAATCAAATGATTGAAATTGAAGCCATCTTAAGATCTGCTAAATTCAAAAATTAATCAGATTTATGAAGCCAAGGTCTCTTCTTTTGCTAAAGGCTTAAGAAGTTGGAATGCCCTTGTAACATCCTTAACGTTTTTGCTTTTAAGCAATAAACGCAAGCCTTGTCGTGTATCCTTTTCTTTTAGAGTAAAATGATTAGGCTTGGTTTGCACGTATTGTAAAACTTCTCTGAATCTCTTTGTTTGATAAAAATCTGACTGCTGATCTGCGATAAAATAACCTATCATTTGCTCTTTCTTCAGAACCAATTTCTCTAAGCCCATACTTGCAGCAATCCATTTTAATCGCACAGAATCTAGTAAATCTTGGGTTTGCGTAGGCAATTCTCCAAACCTATCAATCAATTCATCTTCAAAAGATTTGAGCTCGTCTTCACTGCTTAATTCATTCAGTTTAGTATAAAGGCTCAATCGCTCTTTCACAGAGTTGATATAATCATCAGGGAAAAGAATTTCAAAGTCAGTATCAATCTGAGCATCTTTGACAAAAACACGATTTTCATCCTTAACCTCGTCTTCATAAAGGTCTTTAAACTCATTTTCTTTCAGCTCTTCAATCGCTTCATTGAGGATTTTCTGGTAAGTATCAAAACCAATATCAGAGATAAAACCACTTTGCTCTCCTCCTAACAAATCACCGGCGCCACGTATTTCTAAATCTTTCATGGCGATATTAAATCCGCTTCCTAATTCAGAAAATTGTTCTAAGGCCGTGATTCGTTTTCGTGCGTCAGGCGTCATCACTGAAGGTGGCGGAGTAATTAAATAACAAAATGCTTTTTTATTACTACGTCCAACACGCCCGCGCATTTGGTGTAAATCAGAAAGTCCAAAATTATTAGCATCATTAATTAAGATGGTGTTGGCGTTGGTGACATCCAATCCGCTTTCAATAATAGTTGTCGCCACCAAGACGTCAAACTCATTATTCATGAAAGATAACATGAGTTTTTCTAACTTCTTACCTTCCATTTGACCGTGACCTATCCCAATCTTTGCATCAGGCACCAAACGCTGAATCAAGCCAGCTACTTCTTTGATGTTTTCAATACGGTTATTGATAAAGAAAACTTGTCCTCCACGTTGTATTTCATAAGCAACCGCATCACGAATAGTTTCTTCAGTAAAGCGCACCACTTGTGTTTCAATTGGGTAACGATTAGGTGGCGGCGTTTTAATGGTTGACAAATCACGTGCAGCCATCAAACTAAATTGTAAAGTCCTCGGAATCGGCGTCGCGGTTAAGGTTAGAGTATCAACATTTTCCTTGATGGTTTTCAGTTTATCTTTGACAGAAACACCAAATTTCTGTTCTTCATCAATGATTAATAAACCAAGATCTTTAAACTGAACCGATTTATTCACCAATTGATGTGTCCCAATAATGATATCGATTTGCCCATTAGCCAGTTCTTCTAAAACCCGAGTTCTTTCTTTGGCAGTTCTGAAACGGTTCAAATAATCAACACTAACAGGTAAATCTTGTAAACGCTCAGCAAATGTTTTATGGTGCTGAAAAGCTAAGATGGTTGTTGGTACCAAAACGGCCACTTGTTTTCCATTATCAACAGCCTTAAACGCGGCACGAATGGCCACTTCAGTTTTCCCAAAACCAACATCACCACAAACCAATCTATCCATCGGTTGTAAACCTTCCATATCTTTCTTAACATCAGCTGTTGCTGATTCTTGATCTGGCGTATCTTCATAAATAAAAGAAGCTTCAAGCTCATGCTGCAAATACGAGTCTGGCCCGTACTGAAAACCTTCTTGAACTTTTCGTTTTGCATAAAGCTGAATCAAATCGAAAGCAATTTTCTTGACTTTAGTTTTGGTTTTCTTCTTTAAATTTTTCCAAGCTTTACTTCCTAATTTATAGATTTTTGGCATTTTGCCATCCTTGCCATTGTATTTTGAAATTTTATGAAGCGAATGAATGCTTAAATATAAAATATCTCTATCGCCGTAAACCAGCTTGATCGCTTCTTGCTGTTTCCCTTCAACATCAATTTTTTGCAAACCACCAAACTGACCAATTCCGTGATCGATATGTGTGACATAATCGCCAACTTCAAGGCTGGTGAGTTCTTTTAGAGTTAAAGCTTGCTTTTTAGCGTAGCCATTTTTTAAATGAAATTTATGGTATCGATCAAAAACCTGATGATCAGTATAGCATAAAATTTTGCTTGTTTCATCGATAAAACCATCATGCAGCGGAATCACTTTGGTTTGATACTTTAAGTCAGCATCAATTTCTGATAAAATATCTTTAAACCTTTTGCTTTGCTGCTGTGTTGAGCAACAGATATAATTGGTAAAACCAGCTTTAGCATGCGCTTTTAAATCTTCAACTAATAAATCAAATTTTTTATTAAATGAAGGCTGTGGTTTTGTATTAAAATGAAAGATTTCAGAGTTTTTAAAACTCGCTTGTCCTGCTAATTCAACAACAGCATAATCTAATAATTGCTCTTGAAAAACTGAAGCATTACAAAATAATTCAGCTGGTTCAGCATGTTTAACTTCAGAAGTTAAAGCCGAAAAAGCTTTTTCTGATTTCTTAAAAAGATCATCGAGTTTTGCGTAAAGCAAGTCTGTATTTTTGATGAAAACTTTAGAATGGTTCGAAATATAATTAAGGAAACTCTGTCTTTTTTCATCCAAACCTTTAATCTCAACATTTGGCATGATGGAGATCTTCTTATGTTGAGCCGTTGACAGCTGTGTTTCAACATCAAAACTACGGATGCTCTCTACATCATCACCAAAAAACTCGATTCGGTAAGGTTCGTCATGACTGAAGGAAAAGACATCAATAATACCACCTCTCACAGAAAATTCGCCGGGTTCAGTGACAAAGTCAACACGTTTAAATTTATATTCAAACAAAACTTCATTCACAAAATCAATCGAAAGTTCATCATCAATTTTTATTTTTAAAATGCTTTTATTGAGCTCTGATCTTGTGACTACTTTTTCAAAAAGTGCCTCTGGGTAGGTCACAACCATTGAAGGCTTTTGACGAGAATTAATACGGTTAAGCACCTCAGCCCTTAGCAGAATATTAGCATTATCGGTTTCTTCAATTTCATAAGGACGTCGATAGCTCCCTGGATAAAAAAGTACATCTTTCTCACCTAAAATTGCCTCTAAATCATTAAGATGATAGGCTGCTTCTTCTTTATCATTAAATATCAATAAAAAAGGAGCATCGCTTTGTTGAAAAACAGAAGCGATTAAGAATGATACAGCTGAACCGACTAATGACTCAACTTTAAATTTTGGAGCAGCAGATGACTTTTGAAGAAATGCATTTGAAAATGCTTGAGCATCTGCAGAATTTGAAAAACTCGAAAAAATAGGATTTTGACTCATGAGCGCAAAGGTAAAAGAAATAAAAATTTCGCTAAAGCTGATAAAACGATAAAAATAAGCTAAAAACCCAATTTAAAACGCTAAAATCACTAAAAAGGAAGTCGCAATTGAGAGGCTTTTATTTTCTTTTGAGGCGAATTAATATTAAAATTAGTAAGGCTAATACCAAGCAATCTCACAGAATCTTTCATGGGTTCTTGGTACAGCAATTGCTTTGCCTCTTCTAAAATTAGATCTTTTGAGGAGATGAAATAATGCAGTGTTTTGCTTCTGGTTTGCACTTTAAAATCACTGTATTTAATTTTTAAAGTAATTGTTTTTCCTGCCAGTTGGTGGCGTTTTAATCGTTTTTGTATTTCATCTGCGATTTGTTCAAGGCGTTCAATCATGTAAATTTCTGACGAAATATTTTCATTAAAAGTACGTTCAGCTCCTAGAGATTTTCGCATGCGATCAGTCGTCACAGCGCTTAGATGCACCCCTCTAACAACACGGTAATAATGCAAGCCTGATTTTCCGAAAAGTGTTGTTAATTCCTCCAAACTTCTTTGATAAAGATCATCACCTGTAAAGATGCCTACTTGGTACATTTTTTCTTGTGTTACCTTACCAACGCCATGAAACTTCTTGACATCTAATTTTTTAATAAAATCTAAAACCTCATCAGGTGGAATTGTTTTTTGGCCATTAGGTTTATTGATATCACTGGCAATTTTGGCTAAAAATTTATTAATTGAAATGCCTGCAGAAGCATTTAAACCTGTTTTTTCTTTAATCTTCTGTCTAATTCCTTTAGCTAAGATAGTTCCGCTATCCAATTCCTTTTTATTGGAAGTTACATCAAGGTATGCCTCATCAAGTGAAAGTGGCTCAACCAAATCGGTATATTCAAAGAAAATCTGACGTATTTGCTGAGATATTTCTCTATAGCGTTCAAAGCGCGGTTTAACAAAAATAAGATCAGGACAGAGCCTTGCAGCTAATCGGCCGCTCATGGCACTGCGCACGCCAAATTTTCTTGCCTCATAACTTGCGGCAGCCACAACACCTCGCTTTGAGCTTCCACCAACGGCAATCGGCAAATAACGCAATTCAGGATGATCTAAAGCTTCAACTGAAGCATAAAATGCATCCATATCAACGTGGATGATTTTACGTATGTGCTTCCGAAAATCAAGCCCTTCAGTTAAAGAAAATTTATCCATAACACAAAGATATCGAGATTTTATAAAAGCATCAGTTGTTTTAAATTTCCTTTTATAAAATATGATTCCCAAGAGCTTTTATTCTCAAGAAAAAGAGATTATAAACTATTTAACTGATTTAAGCTTAGCCCTTTCATTCATGGGCTTAACATAAAGTTCTTGCACAAGAATAATGATGATTAAAACCAAAGGTGTAGCAAAAATAACACCCCAAATTCCTGTTAATGCCCCTATAAAAATCTGTGCTAAAATAATTAAGGCTGGTGGTATTTTTATCAATCTATGTTGTGCTTTAGGAGTAATCACGCTGCTTTCAAAAAGCTGAATAACCATATACAAACCCGCAACAATGAGTGCCATGGTTGGGCTTTCAGACAAAGCGATAAGAACAGCTGGAATCATGGCTGCTAAAGGCCCAAAGTTTGGTATAAAGTTGAGTAAGCCTGCGATAATCGCTAAAGTTAGCCACAATGGAATGTCCAAAATAATTAAACCAATTGCTGTAAGGATGAAAACAGCCAACATAGCAATAAGTTTACCAGCCAACCATTTTTTGAGACCACTGCCTAAACGCAGAAGTAGGTCGTTGGTTTTTTCTCGATGCTTTGGTGGTACAAGCTGTTTGATACCGTCTGTATATAAGCTAGGCGCTACAGTAAAAAATGCACCTACCATAAAGATAATATAGATGTCACCTAAGCCTCCAAAAGTTGTTTTAAAAAACTTAGAAATGAAAGTCATCAGCTCATCAGAAGATCGCATGCGTTTCGTTTGCGCAATGAGCTCTTGGCCTACATCAGTCTCATTAAGCTCTTCTTTCACCATATTGATAACCTCAGGAATTTTTTCTTGCATTTTGTTGGTTTGAGAAACAACCTTAGCTCCTATAAGAAAGATTAAGCCCGCCAAAATTAAAGTGGTGCCAATAACTGATAAGGCAAGAGATAAATTTGCTTTAAGCTTTGTTTTTCTTTGAATAATATCACTTAACCCCCTAAAAAAAGAAGCGGCAAGCGCACCTGCTAAGACAAGTATAAAAATATTAAAAGTCGCTTCAATAAGCAGAAGAATGGTAGCGATGAGTGCAAAAATGAAACCGACAATCCAGACTTTTTGTGTGAATGTTTTTTCTTTTTGAGCTTGGTTATTTTCAGACATATTGATAAATAATAGATGAAAGACTGAAATTAATAAACATATTCAAAAATACTCTTAAGGAAAAGTTTAAGTTAGATAGCAGATTTTAGATGGTAACTGGTAGGTATTAAACTTTAGATAATAGACTTATCTACGTCCATAATCGGGTTCAAGGATTACATATATCTTGGGTCTGTAGTCTTGGGTCTGTAGTCTTGGGTCTGTGGTTTTTGGTCTACTTTCTTTTTGTTGGAGTGGTTTTTGGAGTTTAACTAAGCAAGCGCATTACCTTTGACACAAGGAGTAAAAAACTCAGTAGTTAACAAGCTACATGATTTATTTGTTATAATTGTTTTAAAATTCTAATTTTTAGTATTCCCGTATAAAACAAATTCTATATTTGCATTGTAAAATCACTTCATAATGAAAACATTATCGTTAAAACAGACTTGTTGCTTCCCTATTTATAGGGCAATACTGTTATGATCATAATTCTAAAAATATCAAATCATTAAAGCCCTTCAATTATAGTATTGAAGGGCTTTTTTTATACTGAAAAAATGAGTAAAACTATTTTCGAAAAAAATAAAAAGTGGTCGTGCTGCTTACCCGCAAAACAGAATACAGAAAAATGGATAGAAGAATTTTTCTATTGGTTTTATGGCATAGATGAAACCCATATCACATATACCAACTTTAAAAAGGAAGAAGAAGAGCTAAAAGAACAGCTGTTTGAAATTTTAGCAAGTGTAACAGAAAAGGAACAAGCAAAACAAGAGGCGGATCGTTTTTTTGAGAAGCTTCCAAGCCTTCATGATATTTTGGAGGAAGATTTGGAGGTTATCTATAATTTTGACCCAGCAGCGCAAAGCCGTAGTGAAATACTACTCTCTTATCCTGGTTTTTTTGCCATTACATTTCATAGGATAGCGCATTGGCTCTGGAAACAAGAGATTCCTGTGATACCGCGGTTAATTTCAGAGTACGTACACTCAAAAACAGGCATTGACATTCACCCAGGAGCACAAATAGGAAAAAGGTTTTTTATAGACCATGGGACAGGTATTGTTGTAGGTGAGACCACTATTATCGGAGACGATGTAAGATTATATCAAGGGGTAACCTTGGGTGCTTTAAGTGTTGCCAAAAACCTAGCAAAACAAAAACGACATCCTAGCATAGGGAACCACGTCACTATTTATGCCAATGCAACCATTCTAGGCGGAGAAACCAAAATAGGAGATCATAGCATTATAGGCGGAAACGTATGGCTTACAAATTCGTTACCGAGTTATACTGTCGTCTATCATAAAAGCGAGGTCATTGTAAAAGATAATGAAGCATTTCCTCCACCTATCAATTTTATCATATAAATACATTTAAATCTAAATAATTATGAAAGCAAATAGCATTTTAGAACTTATTGGGAATACCCCAGTTGTTAACTTAAGAAGAATCTATAAAACCCACCCTAATGTGTGGATAAAAACAGAAAAAAACAATCCAGGCGGAAGTATTAAAGACCGTATCGCTTTGGCTATGATTGAAGATGCAGAAAGAAGCGGAGCTTTACAAAAAGACGGCCTAATAATAGAACCAACCTCAGGAAACACAGGTATAGGCTTAGCAATGGTAGGTGCAGTAAAAGGCTATAAAGTCATTTTGGTAATGCCAGAATCTATGAGTGTCGAACGCCGTCAATTAATGGAAGTTTATGGCGCTGAATTTGTGCTCACTCCAAAAGAAAAAGGAATGAAAGGAGCTATAGAAAAAGCTATGGAGATGGTCGCTGAAAACCCTAAAGCATGGTCTCCGAGACAGTTTGATAACAGCATAAATGTTAAAGCGCATATGCAAACAACTGCCATGGAGCTTATCGAAGATTTTCCAGAAGGAATAGACTATCTTGTTACAGGTGTAGGAACCGGTGGACATATTACAGGTGTTGCAAAAGTTTTGAAAGAAAAATTTCCTGCGCTAAAAGTTTATGCTGTAGAGCCAGCACAATCTCCTGTTTTGTCTGGTGGAGAACCAGGACCACATCCATTACAGGGAATAGGAGCAGGATTTGAACCAAGCATTTATGAATCTTCTTTGATAAACGGGGTAATAACCGTTGAGAAGGAAGAGGCTTTTAATTATACTAAAAAAGCAGCATTAAAAGAAGGTTTGCTAGGCGGAGTTTCTACAGGAGCTTCACTAGCTGCGGTAGCAAAATTACTTCCAGAGATTCCCGAAAACGCGAAGGTACTTAGCTTTAATTATGACACAGGTGAGCGTTACTTATCTGTTGAAGGATTGTTTTAATAAAGAAAGCTTTAGAAAAGAACTTCCTGAAAAAGATATAATCTCTGTAAGAGTGTGAAGTTTAAAATATCGAGGCTTTTAAGTCTCGATATTTTTTACAACTTATCTTTTAGATTAAAGTTTCTTATAAATTTTTTCACGCTATAAATTTCATAAAAAAACTGATAATCTGAAAATTAACTAAGCTTTCAGGAATTAAAAATGAGCTAATAAAGCTTCTGACAAGCCTAAACCGATTAAAGAATTTTGATTCATAAAAGCTCTTATTGACAAGCTAGTGTTTCTGGTTCTATATTTTTTCATCAAAGTGCTCAATCATCCGTAATTATTTATCTGTAATTTGCGTGGCTGCGACTTTTCTTTAGCAATATTTTTTTGATCTAAAGAGTATGAACTGCTATAAATAGAAAACTGAAACATTCCAAAAACATCATTCAATAATTGTTTACTAAACTTTGTCGCTGCTTTTCTTTCAATCCTAGTTTTGTGTTTAAATTGAGTCTATGAAAAATATCCCCTACATTTTACTTTTTTTGCCCTTGCTAACTGCAGCACAAATTTACCCTCAGCAAACTCGTGGTGAAGTTTATAAGGCTTATTCAAATAAACCTAGCCAGGATTTAAGAGAAACAACAGTAGAGGTTAAAAGAACAATGTACGGACCTTAGGTTTAAAGATAGAGATACCCCCTGAGCTATATAAAAATGCTGTTACAATCTATTTTAAAAAGCGTTTTAGGGCTAAAGAAAACTTTGCGTTTATCATTTAAAAATAACTAATCGTGAAGGCTATATCTGGGTAGAAGGTTTAAAAATTTTGACTGCAAATCATCCTTAAGCAAGTTTCTAGTAAGCTATAATTAAACTGACTTCATAGTAGAAAAAAAAAGAAACATATTTTTGTACATTTGATTTATAATTTACAAACAGCATCAGCGTAAATTAGCTTTTGTGATGTTTGTGAATTGTTTTTAATCCTGAAATTTCGGGGAGTACTTTTAGTTCATGATTTACAGCAAAAATGTCAATTGACATTCTTAGCATGTTTAATCCTAGCTTCTAGTTATATTGGTTTTAAAGAAGTAAATAATTATGATTATCTTTATGTAAAGCAACCTGCATTTTACTCCAATACCACACGGTATCGAGACTTGCCTAAGGGTTGCTTTTTTATTGAATACAATTTGCTGCTAGCATTTTCGTTTCAATCCTAGTTTCTTGTTGGATTGGTTTTGAAGAAAATATTGATAGGCCTAATTCTACACATTTTATTGCGTTTCAATTCCATTAAGGTGCGATTAAAAGTGAGAAAGACAACGATCAGAAATCAAACCTTACAATATTTCAATTCCATTAAGGTGCGATTAAAAGTTTTGAATATGAAGATGGAATAACTACGCATGACTAATTTCAATTCCATAAAGGTGCGATTAAAAGAAGAGAGGAGCGTGCAAAGCGTGAGAAGTTAGAAGCATTTCAATTCCATTAAGGTGCGATTAAAAGGGATTAATAAAAAATCATTCAATTATTGTTACAGGTATTTCAATTCCATTAAGGTGCGATTAAAAGTATAAAAGAATCACGCTTGTTAATAACGGAGATTTATTTCAATTCCATTAAGGTGCGATTAAAAGCTGAAGAGGAATGCGTAGTTATTAATTTAAAGGAATTATTTCAATTCCATTAAGGTGCGATTAAAAGGAACTTATACGGGGGGGTTGATCTACGACCCTGAGGGATTTCAATTCCATTAAGGTGCGATTAAAAGTCTATAGTTAAGTTAGAGTAAGCATTAAGCATTCCTATTTCAATTCCATTAAGGTGCGATTAAAAGTCGTTTGATAATATCAAACTCGTAGGAATTTAACCCAATTTCAATTCCATTAAGGTGCGATTAAAAGAAAAGCAAAAAGAAATAATCAAAAAAGACAAAGAAGAATTTCAATTCCATTAAGGTGCGATTAAAAGAACACATAATCTGCCGTAGCTACGCCTCTTATTCCTATTTCAATTCCATTAAGGTGCGATTAAAAGTCAAGTCCCATTTCGGCTATACGTTCAGCTTCTGCAAATTTCAATTCCATTAAGGTGCGATTAAAAGACCAACTACACGCATATTTGCTTTCAGTACTTGTGAATTTCAATTCCATTAAGGTGCGATTAAAAGCAGAGCTAATAGAATGCGAAGATGAGCATAATAACATATTTCAATTCCATTAAGGTGCGATTAAAAGGCTAACTTTTGCTTTAATTCAGCTCCAGTCATTAATATTTCAATTCCATTAAGGTGCGATTAAAAGTTGATTGTCTGCATGGTTTTAGTTTTTAGGATTAAATTTCAATTCCATTAAGGTGCGATTAAAAGGCTAAGAATGGTTGGAAAGAAGCAAATCATTGGATATTTCAATTCCATTAAGGTGCGATTAAAAGAAATAATGAATACCGCCTGCGAGGGCGTTCAAGCTTAATTTCAATTCCATTAAGGTGCGATTAAAAGAAAGAAAAAAAGTAGTGCTTATGATAAGGCTAACAAATTTCAATTCCATTAAGGTGCGATTAAAAGAAATATATTTTTCTTGCTTTCTTGATAACCCAAGCAAATTTCAATTCCATTAAGGTGCGATTAAAAGGTGTTTCAAGGCTTTTTTCCAACCTGCAATGTATTCATTTCAATTCCATTAAGGTGCGATTAAAAGCCGTCGCAATCGACGACAAAAAAAGCCTATTTCCAAGACTTGGCAAATCTACTACTTTCTATTTTAGCCTGCAAAAAGCGTCGATCTGTAATAGCCGATTTTTACCTTAGGTTCGACAATGAGATAAATTATTTATTTTCAGGAGTTTAAGTTCAGAATGTCAAAGAACTTACCTTTTGTATAAATTTTTGATTGAGAGCGACGCCTTATAGAAAGGTGTCCAGTTCATTTTTTTCTTTGCCAACAACTTCTTTTTCTAACCATTTTTCACTACGGCTTTTAAAAAGAATCAAACTGTCTTGTTCCTCATCCATAATTAGCTTAGCTTCTGCTAGTAAACTTTTCAATTTTACAGGAGTAATTTCCCCTTCAAAAACCGAATTCTGAATCCAATTCAAATAACGTCGGCATAATTTTAGCATTTTACCAACACGCTTTTCTCCAATGTCGTAAACTAAGACAATATACATATTATAGATTGATTAAGATTGAATGAGATTGTTACCACCAAATTTTAAAAGGTTTATAGTTGTTTATGCCTAAAATATGCTTGCTTAGTTTGTAGCATTCCAATTTCACCAGGTGTTTATAGCTCACGTGCTTTTTGAGGGCTCGATGTTTTATCGTTTCGTTAAGGCGATCCTCAAAAGTTTTGATAAAGGCTTTTTTGCCCGATTCTTTCAACACAACACGATTTACTTTTACATCAAAATCTTTGGCTTGCAATTGTTTTTTATTCAAAACCTTGAAAATAGTACGATCTACTAAAATAGGCTTAAAAATTTCAGCTAAATCCAAAGCCAGCGAATATCTGCGGTACCCGGGCTCATGCAAAAAACTAATGGTTGGATTGAGCTGTGTATGGTAAATTTGGTCTAAACATAAGGTATAGCATATCATATTGCCAAAAGAAATCAATGCGTTAACTTCATTTTGGGGTGGTTGTTTGCTGCGTCCTTCCATTTTAAAATTCTTGATAATTTCATCAAAAGCCCCATAATAAGTGTGGCGGATATTTCCTTCAATACCCATCAAAGTTTCAATATCCTGTGTCTGTTCTATGAGTTTTTCATATTCCTGAATCCTATCTAAATAAGCTTGAACATCACGGTCGCGGTTTTGATAGTATTTTAAATTTTTCTGGATATTAAATGTAGCGCCTTTTACAAACTGTTTGGCGATGACCTGTCGCTTCTTCGCCGATTGGTAATGTTGGGTTTGTTCTATTTGCATCTTCCCGGCCAAAAGATATTCTTTGGGTTGGAAACTTCCGGTGTAATGTTCGTAATAATCAAAAAAATGAACACTTATCTGATTCTTTCCTAAAAAATTATACATAGCGCTATTGGCATCTAATGACCCGAAACAGAAAAGGTTGGAAACTCCTTCTACGGGTAAGTACTTTGGCTTTTTTTCTTTTCCGTCTTCATCAACAGGGATGAATTTTAATGTATTGTCTTTTCGGCTTAAGCGACCCGGATTAAACAGGTAGTAAGATTTTTTCATACGTTATGAATTGCTTGGTGTATCAGGTTGGTCTGAGTAACAAAAATCAAAATAGCTGCAACTTCGACAGATGCGAGCGTGTAAAAGCGGCGGGCATTCCTCTCGGGTAACGATATCTTCTACCATTTGTTTCCAAGCTTCAATTTTTTTGGTATCACCATCTTCCCACTCCACCACTTGGCGTTGTCGTAATTTGGGATATTCTATAATTGCCGACGGATCTTCAATACCGTTTTTTCGTAAGATGTATAGGTAATATTTAACTTGTGCGATATGTGCTTCCTCAACTTTATTTGATTTTTTTACTTCATGAACCACATTTTCTTTAGGATCATAAAAGTCAATTTTGATACCGTCCATCGCCAATTCGGTGTATTTTTTCGCGCGCTCTGGATAGCTGGTTTCACCTATAAGTTTTCCCTCGGCTACGGTTTGGGAGGTGTGTTCCATTCTTACTCCGTGATAATGTAGCCATAATTCGCGATGGCAAACATGAAGTAAATTTATATGTGTGGCGTTGATTAGCATTATAAAAATTGTGTTTCTACAGCTCCAAAGTCTTCATCATTCATTCCCGCTTCAAAATCATAAAATTGATTCCAGTCTTGAATGTATTTGTAACCGTAATCGCTTCTTTCTTCATCTGAAAATTTGACTATTTCTGTTTTTATTTTTTCGGAGGCAAAAATGGAAAAGATGAAATTGGACAGGATGCCCTGAAGGATTTTGTGATTGATCTTTTTATTGATAAAGCTTTCATTTTGTTCAATCAAATTGATGTATAACTTAAAAACAGCTTCGCCATTTATTTTATTCCCTTCAATTGGTTCGATTCCGTTTTCCATCAAAAAATCCCATTCACTTTTGGTAAAAGTATAATCAATATCATTTCCAATTTTGGAAATAATCACGGGTATATTTAAAGGTATAAAACAAGAAATATTCTCTTGGTCAATAAGTTTAAAATTATCCTTTACCGATTTAAATTTTAAAGTTTCTACCAGATTTTTGTAATCATTGAATTTTTTTAAATAGGGTGTTTCGTTTTGTTTATTTCTTAGGCCAATTACAGAATCATAATACAAAGCATCGAAATCTTTATTCTTTAAAATGCCTCGATACTCTTCGGGTTTCAATTTTCTTGAAATTTTTAATCGTTCATCTTTTCCGTAAATAAAACCGGCCTTATCATATTTAAACAAGAAAAGCTTACAGTCCTGTTTTTTGATATTGCGGTTAATGCGTCCGGCCAGTTGCTCATCACTATCAATAAGGGAACGGTCTTTAAAACCGATGTCCATATCAATATCAACACCGGCTTCTACCACTTGGGTTGTAACGAGAAGTACACGTTTATTACGATTTGATTTGTCTTTAAGGTAATTGATAATATATCTTCGTCGTGGTTCGAGGATAGTCCCGGAAAGCAAGAAAACTTCATCAAAAAATTCACTTGATTTGAACAGCTGGAAAAATTCAGAAGCGGTTTTTTTAAAGATAAATTCAATAATCGTAAAAACACTATTACTAGGTTTAATCACACCAAATTCTTTTAGTGCGTATTTTTTTGATTCTTCAAGCAATTTTTCTTTTAACTGATCAAGTGAAAGATCTTTTTTCTCAAACAATTCAAAGTCGAAAACTATACGAGCACCAAAATTTGGATTTTGAAAGTAGTCTTTCTTAGAATTTGGAAGTAAATAAGTAAAATCTTGCTTTCTATCTTGTCCAATTTTAAGTTTATCTATTTTCGGTAGCGTTGCAGACATCACAATAAATTTAATATTGAAACTCTGAGCATATTTTTTAATAAAATAAACAATCTTGTCCCAGTGTTTTGGCGGATAAGATTGCACTTCATCAATCACAACAACTGAATTGGCCAAACGGTGCAGCAGGTAGTTTGTCTCTTTTTCGTTGGTCTTTAAAATATCAAAAAACTTTATGTGCGTAAGAAGTGAAAATGGGAAATTTGCGAAAAGATGCTGGATGTAATTCATTTTTTTGTTTCCATAATCGTCATCTTCTTTTTCTGGAAATTTCTCTTGAAAACCGGCTTTTGAATGTAATTGAACAACATCCTCATCATTCAAACCGAAGGTATTCTTTACATTTTTAAAACTTTGCGTGATCAGGGTTGTGAATGGAAACACATAAAACACCTTGTTTATTTTACCCTTGTTTGCTTCCAGAATTTCCAAAACCGTCAACAATGATAAATTGGTCTTTCCACCACCAGTGGGAGCTTCGAGGTAATAGAGGTTTTCGTTAGGTTTTTTCCTAAAATTCTGAATCGTTTCCACGGCCATTGCTTGCCTAAGTTTGTTCAGGTTGTTAGCGCTGATTTCAGTTGGTTTTTCAGGAACATAATTTGGTTGTTGCATTTTTTTGTAAACATCCTTGTTGTAATTTTCTTCTGATTGGGCTTTATCCAAAAAATCACTTGTCTTTACAAACTGAACTATTTCCTCAATTTTCTTTTTACTTAAAATCCCAAAATCATCAATTTTCGAGGTGTTCATATATTCGTGAGTCGCCAAATAATCTGAAGCTGTTAATAATGAGAAATTTAAGCGGCAAAGTGCATATAAGGAAAAGGAATGTTGATACTTTGTGAAACCGGGGTGGTTTAAAGCTTTAGAAGTGCCAATTAAATCATATAATTTGGGAATGATATCGAAATTATAGTGACGAACATAAGATTGCATAAAAGATTTAAGTTCGGCTATGTTAACTGTTTCCGTATCTTTCAAAAAACATAGGCTTTGCTCGATGTCGTCGTGCAGTTGAAAACCGTGGTGTTTAAAAATGGAGTAAGAAAAATACCAAGTCACCGAAAAGAGCATTGTTTTTTCAAGTTGACTGAATTTACTGGTTTGTATTTCTTGAAAATGTTGGGCTAAATAAATAAAGCCACCAAGTGAGGAGTGTCGTGAAGAAATTGGAGAAGACTTAATTTTATTAAATGAAGTGTTTTTCATTTTATCTACCTGAAAATTCTCGTTGATTTTTCCGTAATCGTGATAAATAACAGTATCAAGGAAAAGTTTTTTAAGGTAATTACCGCAATCGTTTAATTCATAGAACTCATCTAGAAAATCCTTTATTAGAATATCAATTACAGGGTCAAGATGATGAGCATCAATTATATTTTGGCAATAAGAATTAACCAGCTCAATATGTTCTTCTAACGTCTCGGGCTTTTTAGAGTCCTCAGAAGATGGGAGATGAGCCCAGTATTTTTCTGAACCGTCCAAGAGTTTATCAATCGATATGTTCTCTTTGAAAATTGAAGATGATTTTTTATACGAGTTGCACATAATCATCGGTTTCTTTCAAATGATAAAGATTGTCAAGACTAAAGCTATTTTGAATAGCGTAATTCGTAAAGGCGAATTCCTCCAGTTGATATTGCATCAATTCCAAATCAAAATCTTTCGGCAGTCGCTCAAAATAAAGAAAAGGAACTTCTTGTTTTGAAAAATTAAGTGGATCTGGTAAAGGTTCTTCACTGTTGTCTTTTAAATTGCCTTTTTTATTAAACACAGTTAGAATATTGATTGATCCTGAACGGTCAGCTTTGGCCCCTTCAAAATCATAATTTTGAAAGCTATTTTTAGTCCAGTGCGCTGAAAATTCATTTTTACCGAAATACGGGATGTATTCAGTCTTTGCTTCTTGTAAATATTCCAAGAGTTTTTGGTGCAATTCATCCTTTTCGTCCAGCATTATAAAAATACGGTAAGCCGGGTTAATAAGCGTGAGTTCTTCTGTCAAAAAATTGGAACCTTTATTAGCATAACCCACTGTATTGGTATATTTAATATTAATTTTCTGAAAATTCCCTTTTTCGTGACCCAAAGGCCGGACCCCAATTTTGAGGTTTTTCAACAGCTCATAATATTGGGGCATCTCGCCTTTTTTCCGATAACCGTTCAAACCCAAAACCGCACCCAGAATCCCTAAAATTGCGGGCTTATGGATGAGGTTGTAAGACAGGTTTATCGTGTTATTTGTATCTGGTTTCCGAAAAAATCCGAAATCAGCTTTTAAATCTATAGAAACGAGTTTCATAATGGATTTATTAAGAATTAAAGCAGATGTTTTTCAGCAATTTCAGGTTCGTTAATCACTTTTGTGTGCGCATCACTGTAATAAATCTCAACTTTTTCAATTTCATCTTTAATGTGATCTTGCGATAAAAGCTCATTTACTTTTTTGAAATCAATGGTTTTATCCTCATTTACATCTACTAATTCAACAAATGATGGTAGAACAATTCTCGAATCTTCTTTAAGCTGAACCCAAAATAAAAGTTCATTTTCAGTACCGGCTTTTGCCGATGAATCATAAAATGAAGCTCCACGTCGCAGGCCTTCTTTTAATTTTTTGATATCCTCATCGCTCAACGCTTGACCACTTATGCGATCCACATCTTCCGCAATGTTTTTTGGATTTACCGAAAAATGGTGTACATAATGACCTTCTTCTAAACGGGATTGCGTTCCCAAGGTTGTCATTGTGCTATCTGCACTTTTTTCATTAGAATTTTTAAATGGCGACATTATTTGTTCAGAATAAATCACATTTTCCGGAAATTTATTTATTCCAGGAGTAATCTGGCAAGTTCCGTGAAGTGAAATATTTGTTTTTCCGGCATAGGTGCCACCAAATAACCTCACATCAAGACAAGTCAATAAATTTTCCAAAACTTCAAGACGCAGCTTTGATTTATCTTTTTCATTTTTAAATTCTTCGAAATAATGAAGATATGTTTCGTCTAAAGTTCTTGGCGCCATTTTTTCATTCAAAGATTTAAAATAAAATATCCGTTCGCCCATTACCTCTTTAAGATAGTTTCTAATGGAATATTTCAAAGCTTTATCCGTGGCATAAACTTTACCGTTTGGTAATTTTCGCGGTTGGCCGGAAAAATCAGCGTTGTAGTTTGAATTAACGGATTTTATGATGGCGCATCCGTAAACGCGATTGTTAAATGAACTCATTGGTCTTCGTTTTTAGAATTAGAGAAAAGTTTATTGTCGTTAAAGAAACCGGCCAGCATTTCCGGTAACAATTTCTTGAGATCTATTTCAGTTTCAAAACTGAGGATAAAAGATGCAGCTCGTTCAAAATTTCGTGAGAAATTCTCGTGTTTATATCGCTCAAAATCATTTGCAATACGCAATTTAAATTGATCGCATTTTGATTGTTGCGTGTAAGGTTCTAGCAATCCGAAACCGGAATCCGCCGATTTGCTTTTGCTGTGAATATATTTTATGACTTGGCCCGCCGTAAAAGCGAACTCTTCATTGGAAACCACTTCAGGGGCTTCTTCATCGGAAACTAAATTTTTAACAAATTCCCGATAACTCTTTAATTTACTGGGCATAGTGATTTTGGGATTTTTAGGATTAATAAAAAATTCGGCAAGGCTAAACCAGATATTCAAGATTTCCTTAATTCCGTATTCATTGTCTTGCTTGAGATTGTCTTTTAAACGTGCAAATACCATTTCTTGAAAGGTGTGATAACTGATCGCCTGACGTTTGGATTTGTAAACATAATCGTAAACTGCTTTTCTGTATTTGGAATAACTACTGAAGCTAAGATCAAAACCGGTATAATCATCTTTTTTTAATTCCCCGAAATAATCCAGTTTTAAATATTTATTCTGTAAAAGCTGTTTAAATATGAGGCTTTCAAAATCAAAAATATTATCAAGTTGATAGGTTTTCATTTGATTTTTATCATTTTTCTTTATGCCAAAAAGATTTAAGATCCTGCATTTCTGCGAATCAACTTTAAACTCAAATTTGGAAACAAAATCAAAATCTTTAAAAACTACCCCATTTTTAGTGTAGAGCCAATACAATAAATAATAGTTGGCTATTTCTTTGTCATTATGGTTTTTAAACAATTCCTTTAAAATTTCGGTGTAGGAATATTTAAACCCACTTTCCTTAAAAAGACTAATAGCTTCGCTTTGAAGTTCTTCTTCGTAAATAAAAATAGGAAGTGGACTGGGTAAGGAACGGTTTGGTAAAATATTCAGGAATTCATAGAGTGATTTTGCCTCTTTGTTACTGATTCGGCCAGAAATATCGAAGCTGGCCGTTTGATGCATTAAAAACGGCATTTTACTATTAAAACCATTTAAAAAATCACTTGTTCCGTAAGTCAATTCTTTTTGATTGTCTTCAATGTTATAATCCGTTGTGTTGAATAATTTATCGGAAAGATAATTATCGTGCACTTCTTTATATTTTTTCAAGGGTACATCCAAATAGAATATCACATAATCCTGATCTGATAACTCTTTAAATTGTAGTGCATCGTGCTTTAAAACTTTAGCTTGTTCTTTTAATTTCTTCTTTGTTGATTTATCTGACGTGGCCTTAGCGTTCTCTTGAATTTCTTTGATTTTGGAATTGATCTCTTCTTCTTTTGCCCTTTGGTTGTCATCAATTTCCCTTAAAATTTCACTGAAATCATCATTACTAAAGAATCGTTCAAATACAATATATTTCTCTTTCTCTTCTTCATTATTGAACAAAGAAAAAGCTTTTTCGAAATAGCTTTTAAAACGGTCATAAATCTGAGGCTTCTTCTCATTCCCTTCATATTGTTTGTATTTCTTTCCACCTTCTAAATGTTCTCTTTTAAAAGCCACGCAGAAGGGAGAACAGGAATGAATTGCTTTTGTCGGCAAATCAAAACATTTATTGGTATTGACACACCAACTGTTTTTTTGTCGAAGCTTACAATCTTCAAGAAAATCGCTTTCCATATCCTGTTTCATTTTTTTGTCGTACTTCTCGTAATGAAAATCTTGAAGGTCAATTTTTGAAGTTCCGTTTTGCTGGGTTTTATTCACAAGAATATGAAGACCTGGCTTGGGTTCATAACCAAGTATCTTGAAAGGTTCTTCTAATTTATCCGTAAAATTTACAAGCTCTTTAATCATTTTGTTTTGTTTTGATGGATTGCACATATCCCATTCCCTGCGCATTGTAAAGTCCGGCGCCACAATTTTGTAAAAGCTGTACAAATCTCTTTTCCGCCTGTACCCGTATTTTAAAATTGAGAAAGCCCTTTATTTTTGTTTCTGCAGGTGTTCCTGACTTAATTGTCACAAGTCGTGATCTTGGTTTTCCTTTATCATAAAATTCAACTTCTGCATTCAAAAGTGCGCTTTCGGCCGTCATTATATCATAATTCGCTTGAATTTTTTGTTGCCAATTGTAAAGTAGACTATCTAGAAACAAATCGTTTTCTGGATGTAGAAAGTCATAATTTCCCCGATCATTTTTTACTCCACAAACTATGGGAGAATAAGGTTTTAGAACTTCATCAATTATATACATATCCTTCTTATCGGGGAATTTTTCAGGTAGAGCCTCAATATTTTTAACTTCAAATGAGACGCCAGAAAGTTTATCGAAAACTTCAATTTTTCGCGATTGAAAAATGCCTTTTATGAAATTTTTAGATGCTTTGGGCAAATGAAAGTTTATATGAAACGACACTATTGGAAACCGCAAATGCATTCGGTCATTCTTAATTTTAAACTTTCCTTTTAGATCGGAGAATGTGAAAAATTTATAACCTTTTCCGTATCCAGAAGAATGCAGGAATTTTGCATATTCTTGATCGGCTTGGTTCAGAATTTTATAGATAGCTGCACTCAAAGGGTATTGATAGTTTATAGGCAAAATCCCTTGTGCCCCTTGTTGTTCTAATGTTACCTTAAATTTCAATTCTCTTTTTTTATTAATGATTTGCTAATTTAATTAAATCTCTAAATAGAATAGTAATTGAGTACAAGTTCAAAATAAGTATTTTACCTACACCCATTCTTTTTACAATTAACCCTCTCATTCGTATTTATCCAATGTGATGCATTTACTCTTGTATCATAACTACAACCTGTTCTTCCGCCTTTATTTCCAATGTGAACAACTCCTGTTGGTATATGTTTTACTGCCATAATAAATTATTTTACTATATGATTAAACCCTACTATTTGTTAATTTCTCCTAAAAATACAAAAAACATGTTAATAAGTATTAATGTATTAAAAAATAATTATTTATTGCTAACTAAATGAACGACAACGCCAACCTGTTCTTCTGGGTGGGCTTGCGGGTCAACTTGTTGTATACGAATCTCAAGATTTGAAAAGCCAACTTTCATCAGTTTATAGATGATGCGGTTTTCGCTGCGAGGCACAAAACCAAGTTTATGAGCCTTGTAATAAATGGCAATAGCTCTGGCATCAAACTTATTATCCTCTTCGTACTTCAAACTGAGTTCTGTGCCGACCTGAAGCTCTTTAAAGACAAGTGCGCCTTCATAATAGGTGAAGCCTGAGATCATAAAATGACTCAAATGTTCGCGGTGTTTCTTATGTTGTGTCATGATTTATATTGTTTAAAACTGTTATGTAATTCTGTTTTTATTTCTTCTCTTAACCAATCTGGAGATAATACCTCTATTCGGCTTCCCATTTTTAATATGTGCATTTTAAACTCAAAATTGGGTTTAAGATAAAATGAGACTTCAAGACGCTGATCATCAAGTTCTTTTTCCAGAGTCTGACTCTGATGCAAGGGCAAACTTCTCAGGTATTTATACTGCTTTTCTGTAACAGCAACTCTGATGAATTCTTGCTTTTCTGAAGCATTATAATTTAACCCGACAACATTATTAAACTTATCAAGCTGTGTTTCAAATTCTGAGATTTTGATGGTCGAGTATTCGCTTAATTTTAAATCAGATATACGATCTAACCCAAAAGTGCGGATGTGTGTTTCACCTTCAGGAACACCAATTACATACCAACGGTTTAGGTATTCACGTATTTGCAAAGGCGTTATTTTGTAGTTGTGATGGGTTTCACGACTATAATTTTCATAGATAAAATTGACGCTTTGAGATTGTTTAACTGCTAAAAGCAATGGTTTTATCAAGTGAATACCTTTAAATTTTGAACTATCTTCTAGAGCGATTGTTTGCCTTAAAACATCAAAATCATTTAAACCTTGCTTAAATAATTCTCCTACATGTACAAGCTCTACATATCTTAGAAAGGACTGTATGCGCTGCTCATCTTCTTCTGAAAGCCTATATCCGTTTCGAGTTGTGCAATATGTCAGTTCTATTCCGAAATCAAGCGACAAGGCTCTAAAATCTCTCTCTATCGTTCGTTTAGTCGTGACAATATTATAATCATCAGCTAAACGATCAATTAGTTCAGATTTTGAGATGTATGGATATGCTTCAATTAAATGAAGAATTACATCTAAACGCTTTAAAAGTTTATATCCTGCCATAGTTTTCAAATTTAGATAAGGGGTTCGCCAAATAATGTCGGTGTAAGATATTTAAAAAATATCTTTTTTATGATTAAGCTATTACAGAAACTATGTTTTTCTATACTAACCCCATACTTCCTTCGTTATTCCTTCGATGTTTAGACGTTGTTTCCTCGGTATGACTGGCTTTACCGAAGAAAGATCGAACAAGCATCGCGTGAGCATCGAACTAAGTATACTTGATGCATACACAAAGCATACCTATGCATAGACTGAAATCAGACTAAAACAGATGATGGGGAAGTGAAAAAACAAATATGAAGTCCTATAAAAAAGGTGAGAGTAAACGGAAGATTTTTTCGAGAAGTTGCTGAGCTTTTGAGCGTTTGAGATAAAGCTCAGGGTCTATCATTTCGGAAGATTTGATATCTTTAAAAAATAAGGCCGACAACTCAGAATTCAATTTTTTGCTGTATACAATGGCATTGGCTTCAAAGTTTAAATCAAAACTACGATAATCCATATTCGCAGAACCTACCATTGCTATATCATCATCAATACAAAGGGTTTTGGCATGCACAAAACCGCGCTCATATCTGTAAATTTCAACACCATAATGTGATAATTCTGTGTAGTAAGATTGCGCTGCTAAATTCACCATCACGGAGTCAGATTTTCCTGGAACTAAAATTTTGATATCGATGTTTTTATTGGCTGCAATAATCAAAGCATCCATGAGGCTATTGCCAGGAATGAAATAAGGCGAGGTAATGTAGATGCTTTTTTTGGCCGAATTGATCGCTTCGATAAGTGTATAGTAAATCACTGGCAAGTCGGAATCTGGCCCAGAGGAGACCACCTGCACAACATCACCTTTAAGCTGCGGAACAGCTTCTGGCCTTAATAAGTAATTTTGGTGTTCAGTTATGGGTGTTTTGCTGCAAAAATTCCAATCACTGATAAAGATGTATTGCAAGAAAAAGCTCGCCGAGCCATGAATTTTTAAATGCGTATCTCGCCAAAAAATTTGATTTAAAGATAGATCATTTCTATATCTGTCGCTCACGTTAATGCCTCCTACAAACGAAGTCACCCCGTCAATAATGACAATTTTACGGTGATTTCTATAATTTAATCTGTTGGCAAATGCGTACCAAATAATCTTATAAAAAGGGGCTGTTTCAACCCCGCCGGCTTCAAGTTTTCGAATAAACTTTCTACCTAAGGCATGACTCCCAAAGTCATCATACATAAATCTGACCTCAACACCTTCCTGTGCTTTTCGCACTAAAACATCAGCGATTTGATTTCCGGTAATGTCATCTGCAAAAATGTAATATTGTAAATGAATGTGCTTTTGGGCGTTTTGAAGTGCTTCTAATAAAACTGGAAATTTATCTTCTCCATTTTCGAGCAAATCGATTTGATTATTGGCAGCAAGCGGATTTCGACCAGCTTGAGCCACAAAATTCACCAAGTTTGTATGTTGATTTGCAACCAATTTTTCATCAATAACATCTTGGTGATATTTTTTTAAATTGGTTTCTATTTTCTCACGCAGCTTCACATCTTTGATGATCTTCTTGCTGTAAATTTTTCGTTTACGATAATTGACACCAAAGGAAAAATAGAAGAAAATACCGAGTAAAGGCAGAAAGATTACTAACAAAATGTAGGCTAAAGCCTTTGTTGCGTCTCGTGTATCATAAAGAATACGCAAGATGACAAGGAAAATAAGTAAGCCGTATGCGATTTGTAAAAAAAGATGCAAACTCAATAATATTAGAACTCTAATTTAAGCTTAATATTTTAACGCGGCGTCACTTGTGGTTTCTTTTTCTTTTCACGTATTAAATAAATTCCGATTAAAATTAAAACAGCTCCTAACAGATACCAAATATTAAATTCTTCACCATCTAAAACGCCCCAAATCACAGCGACGACAGGTAAAAGATATGAAACTGTACTTGCAAAAACCGCTGATGTATCTTGAATCAATTTATAAAATAAAACAATACCAATAGCTGTCCCGAAAATACTGAGCAAGCTCATAAAGCCAAGCGCCTCAATAGCAGCTGCATCAAAATCTTTTGTAAAAAATCCTGAAAAAATCAATATAAACATCGAAGGAACCATCCAGATGGTAAAAACGCCACTAGAAACATGGATAGACTTGACTTCTTGTAATTTGAGTTTAATAATTAAAGCAGAAATTGCATAACATGCAGAAGCCAAAACCATGAGAAGTGTGTAGGCGATTTGGCTATCTTCTGTTTTACTTTCTGAAAAATAAAGCAGAACGGCCGCACCTAAAAAACCGATAATTGCGCCAAACACTTGTGTTAAGCGGCTCTTGATCCCAAAGAGCATAAAAGCTAATACCAAAACAAAAATAGGCTCTAAACTATTGATGATTCCCGCCAATGAACTTCCGACTTGCGTTTGTGCAATCGGGAATAAAAACATGGGTAAAAAGTTACCAAAAAAGCCTGCTGCACCAACCCATAAAGCATCGCGTCTGCTCATTTTTCGTAAAGCTGGTATTCCTAAATAAGAAAGAATCAAGCCTGCTAAGCCTACCCTAAAAGCGCCAATTTGAAATGGTGTAAAGGCTAAAAGTGATTTCTTAATCAAAATAAAGGAGCTTCCCCAAGTGATTGCCATGATGGTGAGTAAAAACCATTTATTTTTGAAGATTTTGATGTCCATGGGTGTATTTTTAAAAGTTTAAAAAAGAAAAACTGTTTTAAAACAAGCTTAGCTTTTGCTTTAAAACAGTTTAAAAATGTCATATGATCTTGCAAGACATGCAGTCTTGCGTTACGTATTTTATAGTGCTGTGAAACTGGCTAATTCTTTGCCATTATCATTATAAAGTTTTAATTGATCGTTTTCGATTGTATAAGACGTGCTGTGCTCAAATACTTTCAAGAAAATCGCTTCTTTAAATTCAACATCAGGACAAGCCTTTAGGGTTGAAATCATTTGAGAAAACTCAATGCCTTTATCTTTATTTAAGCTGTAAGCTCCCGAAAATGTATTACAGCCAGAAAAGCCAGTAATTTTGTTGTCTTCTAAAAATTCGAAGTGTAATTTGTTATTTTCTTTAGATTCGAACTTAACAGGCTCGCCTTTTAGAGTTTTAAGTTCCCATTGACCTAAATCCATAACTTTTGCCTTGGAAGCTTTATAAGTTAAGACAGCGATAATTTCATCTTGTGTATTAAGTAAACTCAATTTTTTGTCATCTAATTTAAAAGATGATGTTTGACTTAAAACCTCAAGGAATTCATTTTCTTTGTTATTTTGCTCTGGGCAGCTACGACGCGTTGTGGCGACATCTTTAAACTTTAAGCTTGAATTTTCGCCAAGTTCATAAGCCCCCATTATTTGATTACAACCTGTGTATCCGCTTACTTTATCATCTTCACTTAACATGAAGTGGACTTCTTGTTGCTCTTCAGCCGGTTTCTTAACTTCTTCACCCTTGATTTTAGATAAAGTCCAAACTGCAGCTGTTAGTTGTGATTTTATGGCTTGCTCTTGAGCCTCGTTATTTTCTTTTGTTGCTGGTTCAGTATTCTGATCCGAGTCTTTTTTATTTTGCTGACATGCCGTTGTTAAAACAAGGGCACATAAGATAAAACTTAGTTTTTTCATGATGATATTTTTGCAAAAATGATTAATAAAATCTAATAGACTGATTTAATTAATAAGCTCTTAACAAAAAATAGATCATCAAAAATAGAATCCGCAACTCAAAATGGATTACGCCTTGAGTTGCAAGCTTTTAATTCTTTCAAAAAGCTCTCCTTCAAAAGGACCTCTCACTTTTCCGAAGTTAATGATGTCACGTGATGGCACAAAGTTAATTGGCGACTCTGTTACTCCTTTTTGCTTAAGCCAGTCTGTTAATTGTTCTGCAGAACTCAAAAAAACCAATTCTCCTATCTGCGCCCAAGCATGCGCGCCGGCGCACATCGGGCAATGCTCACCGCTTGTGTAAAGAGTTGCTTTTTGTCGTTCTTCAATATCTAGATTATCACAAGCCCATTGTGCTAAATCAATTTCAGGATGTGCTAAAACTGTTTTCTCGTTGATGCGATTTCTTGAAGTTGCTAAAATATTTTCGTTCTCTCCAACAAGTACAGATCCAAATGGTTTATCACCTGCTTTCAGTGCTTCTTCGGCAAGGTTTACGCACATTTCTAAAAAATACTTATCCTGTTTGCTCAATTGATCTTTTTCCTGTGACATGTTTATAATATAAATTAATGTTGAGAATCTTAAAGATACTTAAATCAAATGAATCCGACAAAATCAGCTTCCTCTATAAGTTGAGTAACCGTAAGCTGACAAGGTAATTGGGACATGATAGTGCTTTTGGTTTTCGATTTCAAAAACAACTTCAATGTATGGATAAAAGCTATTGATATCATTGGATTTAAAATAAGCTTTTGTTTTAAATCTCAATTTATAAATACCTAAGTTATCTTGTTGTTGAGATAAGAAATCATTAATTCGTCCTGAAGTCAAAGTTTTCTTTGTGGCAACCAAATGCCAAGTGTCATTTTGAGCATTATATTTTTCAAGCTGAACCTCAACATTTGGTGCAGGTTGACCTGTTGAAATGTCAAGAATATGAGTTGAAAGTTGGCCTTCTTTTTGCTGAGCAAAACTCGTTAAACTGATAAAGCTAAAAACGAGGCTAAATAAGATTGTTTTCATTTTATTTTTTATTTGCAAAACTAAGGGAATTGAATTCCCATCATTTATCACAAGTCATAAAAGTTTATGAAAAACAAAACTGGCTCAAAATTTTCAAAAATAAATGAAAACCTGAGCCAGTCTCTGATCATGAATCTTTTAACCGCTTGATTACATATCTAAGCTATCAAATAATTCTTTAAGCTTATCTTCTGATGGACGTGGTGCATCTGCACTCACAATTCTCCCTTCAGGATCAAGCAAAATAAAACGTGGAATTCCGTAAATAAAGTAATCTTTTACAAACTGAGATTCCATTGCATTATCAGCTAAAAGTTGAGTGCCATGCAAGTTTCTCTTCTCGATTAAGTCACGCCATTTTTGCTCGTCTTCTTTTTTATCAAGAGAAACAGCAAGGAATTTAATATTATCATTCTTGTATTGTTCCTCAATTTTTTTCATAAAAGGAATTTCATACAAGCAAGGCACACACCAAGTCGCCCACATATCGATATAAACATAGCTTCCTCTAAAATCTTTTAAAGAAGAAGTACCGCCGTCATAGTTCATGTAATCCTCAAAAAGTGGTGATTCTTTACCCACACCAACTTTTTCATTCATCTTAAGTTGGTCTTCACGTTGTGCTGCCAATGATGTTACAAGTTCATCAATCTTCTTCTTTTCTGATGTGATAAACTTTTCATCTAACTGATCTTTATTTTCTTCTAAACGCTTGTTGAGTTTATCAGAAAAATCGGTCATTGCTTTGTTGTACTTTTCTTCTTCTAAAGAGAGGAAGTCGCGATAATCTTCACCAAAAAGCGCATTTGTTTCTTTAGACCTCTTTCTTAGACTAGCATTTTCTTCAGCACCTTCACCTTTTATTTTTAAAGATTTAGAAGCGCTTTCTGAATCGAAATTCAGTGTCATATCAAAGCCATTTTGAACATAAAGTCCAAAAACATCTTTATAAGACGCATTAAAATAAACAGGGTTTTCAAGCTTTAAAGTATCATGAAATTTCCCGTTTTCATCAACTTCAATCATTTGTGTTTTTGAAGTTTTAGGATTGTAAAGCCTAAAATTAACGCCTTCTTTAGGGTTGGCAACTTCTCCTTTAATAATGGCATAATCAGGAGTTGGCTCTGGTGCTTTATCGCACGCAAAGAATAAACTCATAGCGCCTGCAAGGAATAATGTTGATTTAGTTCGCATATTTATCATTTTCATATTTAAAATTAATAACCTGGATTTTGTTCAAGGTTTGTGTTTCCAATCACTGCTTGATCTGGCATTGGAAAAATGTATTTATACTCTTGATCTAGCGACTGCTTAACATCAGCAGCATTGATATCGCCTAAGATACTAAATCTCACTAAATCGAAAAGTGGTTCGCCATTTTCAAAGAACAATTCTAATAATTTTTCTTGTCTTACTTCTTCTAATAATTCCGCATTATCGGTTGTTGTTGAAGGTGCAACACCTGCACGTGTACGGATTTCATTTAAAAGACTTAATGCTTCAGTATCATCTCCACTTGGGTCTCTTAATAAAGCTTCTGCTCTGATTAAATAAATCTCAGCTAATCTTAAATGATACATCGTGTTATTTTCATTTTCAGCATTAGAAATAAATGGATATTTACCATTAGCATTATTTCCTTTTGTCATATCAGAATATGCATAGGCAAATCTCGGATCGTAATCAGCACCTGAAGAGACAACTCCAGCGCCTGGTACTTGCGCATCAGAAAGTGCACGTAAAGTTTCGCTGTATGTTGTTTGTTTCACTTGAGACATTTGCGTTCCTCCTTCAGATCCGGAGCCATGTACTGGCGCAAACAAAACTTCTGGGGAGTTGTAGGTGTTTGTGAAAATTGAAGCATAATCAGTTTCCAAAGCGTAACCTTCAGCGTTATTGATCACTTCATCAGCTAAGCTAGCTGCACCTTGGTAATCATTCATATATAAAAGAACTTTTGCTTTTAAGGCTTGCGCAGTCACTTTTCCGACTAAAAAATGAGGAATATTACTCGGACCATTTGCAATTGCATCATCTAAATCTTCAAGAATAAAATCATAAGATTCTTGGACTGTACTTCTTGGAATAGAAACTATTTCAGTAGAAAAATTAGTTTTTAAAACAATACCGTAAGGTGAAGATAAATCATAATGCTCACCAAAGTAACGCAACAACTTAAATGAAACCAAAGCGCGCATTGTCTTTGCTTCTGCAATCATAGACGCTTTTCTTTCGTCACTGATGCCAACAGCTGCTCCTTCTTCTAATTTTCCAATTAAAAAGTTTGCAGAGTTGATAATTTTATAGTGTCCGTTATAGAGATTAGACAAAAATGGATTCTGAACCTTAACAGTGTTGTTATTCATACCGTTCATCCCGCTTAAAAAACCAGAGATTCTTCCTTCATTTCCATAAGCCGCCAAATGCAACGGGAAGAAGCTGACATCAAACTCTCGGCTTAAATCGTAAACACCATTTAATATACGTTGTGCACTCGCTTCGTCTCTAATTGCATCTTCAGGGGTCAATTGATAATATGGTTCAACATCATCAACCGAGCAAGATGCAGATAATGCGATGAGTGATAGAATTATTAATTTATTGATAAATTTTTTCATTTTTATATTTTTTAGAAATTAAGCTGAACACCAACCGAGAATGATTTCGATAATGGGTAAGCATCTTCATTATTGGTTTGACTTGTAATGCTACTTCTTTCAGAAAAAGTTTCAGGGTCAACGCCTGGCCATTTTGTCCATGTCGCCAAGTTATTTCCTGATAATGTTAAAGTTGCCTGAGTAACGCCTAGATCTTTAAGAACATTCGGTGCAAAAGTATAACCTAATTGTAAACTTCTGAAACGCAAGAAAGATGTTTCGTACATATAACGATCAGAAACTCTACTGTTTGATGAAGGATCAAAATAAACCGCTTGTGCAAAGCGTGCATCAGGGTTATCTGGTGTCCATGTATTATTTGCATACTCAGCATATTTGTTTTCTCCTAAAGTATTAAATACACCTTTTGGAATACCATCCCACAAAGCTTCTGCTCCAACTGAATATTGAAAAATTGCTGATAAATTCCAGTTTTTGTAATTAAGGTTTGTACTAAAACCACCGAAGAAGTCAGGCTCTACATCTCCAATAACAGTTCTATCGTCTGATGTAATTCGACCATCACCATTTGTATCTTCAAAAAGGTAGTCACCAACACCTGTTGTTGGTTGATCATAAGTTCCTGTTGGTGAAGCTGCATTAAGATCATTTATTTCGTCTTGCGACTGAATGATGCGCTTAACTTTGTAACCTTTAATTGTTCCGACAGGTTCGCCTTCTACAAAATAATCTAATTGAAATTGGTTGACTGCAGCACCATTAAATTTATCTAATTTGTTGCGGTTAACAGCCCAGTTTGCATTAACACTCCAATTAAAATCATCTGTTTGGATGATATCTCCACCTAAGCTCAGTTCAACACCTTTGTTAGAAACATCGATAAAGTTAGAGTAATATATACTTGGACCTAATTCCTGAGGAATTGGTGTTGTCACTAAAGCGCCTTCTGTTTTTCTGTTGTAAACATCAATTGTACCTCTTAAACGTGAGTTTAAGAAACCAAAGTCTAAACCAAGGTTAATCTCATCTGTTGTTTCCCAACCAATATCTTCATTCGGAAAAATGTCGCTTGGTACAACCGCAGTTTCTCCATTATAAATATCACTTGCGCTTGTATTTAAAAACTGAATGTAGGCAAAATTAGCCACGTTAGTTGAGCCAACTCGACCTAAACTTGCTCTTAATTTCAAATCGTTAATATTATCATTACTTTCTAAAAAGTCTTCTCGTGCAATATTCCAACTTGTAGATACTGATGGGAAGTATGCACGGCTATTTAGGCTTCCGAATTTAGATGACTTATCTGTTCTGAAGTTAAATGTTGCGTTATACTTGCTATCATAACTATATGTTACCCTTGAAAACAATGAGTTTAAACCTGTTTCAGCCTTGTTACCAATATATGATAATAGATTTTCTGCTGATGTTGGGTTTGTTAAATAATCATCATCTGGGAAACCTGAATAAAATTGACTTTTTGTATCTGTTTTAGTATAATCCCAAGCAGCACCAATCAATGTTGTAAAACGGTGCTTGTCAAATCTGAAACTATAATTAGCCGTCAAGTTTGTTGTTACGTTTGATACCAATGAATTTGCTTCTGATAAAAATGAAGTTGTCGGAACAAAAACCATATCTGCTTGAGCAGATTTCGGTACAAATGTCGATTGGTCATTATAGAAAACAGCTGAATTAACTTCCGCTTTTAGCTTTAATCTATCGATAGGTTCATATTCAAGAAAGCCATTCCCTATAAAATTGTATGATTTATCTACATCATCATTACCTAAACGCATCAATGGGTTAGGTTCAAATGTTGGAAATCCGTTAGAAAAGTCTTCTTGAGGTAATAAGTTACCATTATCGTCTCTGATTGGTAAATCAGGTCGTGCACGTACAACCATTGTATTAATGTTGTATTGACCTAAGATTGTTTCTTCGCCAGATTTAGCTTTTGTGTGACCTAGATTGACTGTTGCACCAAAGTTGAATTTATCAGACAAATCAGTGTTTAAAGACATTCCGATATTATATTGCTCAAAGCGATCGTTTACCGCAACACCTTCTTGATTAACGTGAGATAAATTTAAAGAGTAGTTCGTGTTTTCAGTCCCGCCATTGATCCCGAAGTTAACTTGATTTGAAATAGCTACACTTCTAAAAACCTCATCATTCCAATCTGTATTTGCATCACCAAAATAGTTTTCGTTTAAACCGTTATAAGTTGCTGTTAATGTTGAAAAATCAAGATCAACATTACCTAAGTTTTGTAAATCAAAAGCAAAAAATGGATCTAATTTTCCTGAGTTAATTGCGCCAACACTATTGCTGAGCAATAAATCATAATAATCTTTATAACCTTGTGCATCTAAAACATCAACCGTATTAATCGGTCTTGCAAATGTTGTGGTATAAGAAAGATTTGTTTGTGTTTTCTGGTTTCTTTTTCCTTTTTTAGTCTCAATAATAATCACACCATTCGCACCTCTTGATCCATAAATAGAAGTTGCTGCTGCATCCTTTAAAACATCAAAACTTTTGATGTCATTTGGATTAATCGTCAAGAGAGGATTAGATCCTGAAATACCTTCAGTATTAAAAGGCACACCATCAATGACATAAAGTGGCTGATTTAATCCGCCTCCACCAAGTCCTGAAGATAAAGGAGAAGTGACCCCACGAATATTTAAACGAATTGGAGCTCCTGGACGTCCTGAGTTTTGTGAGACTTGAACACCTTTAACCAAGCCACCAAGTGCACGATCAAAACCGACCTGACCTGCTGCTGCCTGTACAATATCATCAGTTTCAACACTAGAAACTGACCCTGTAACGTCCTCTCTTTTTTGTTGCCCATAACCGATCAAAACAACTTGATCAAGTAACTGAACGTCTTCTTTTAAGGAGACGTCAATACGCGTTTGATCTCCGATTTTAACTGGTTTAGTTTTGAAACCAACGTATGAAAAAACCAAGACTTTACTATCTGCATCAACTTCAATTGAGTAATTACCATCAAAATCAGTCATCGCTCCTGAATCAGTGTTTTCAACAAGTACGTTCACACCTGGTAAAGGCGAGCCAGATTCTGTTGTGACAGTTCCTTCAATCACTCTTTTTTGAAAACTTGTTTTTGAAGAAGTTTGCATCACTTGCTTCGGAGACTTCTTTTTTAAAATAATTTGATTTTTAAGAATGCTATAGGTTAAGTTTTGAGGGCTTAAAACAGCATCTAAAACTTCAGATAATTTGACATTTTTATAAGTTGCATTGATTGGCTGATTTACATCAACCTCTTCAGCACTATAAAAAAAATCGGAGAGTCGTTTGACTTTCAATTTGTTCAAAAACTTGACTCAATGTAGAATTCTCAGCATAAACACTCACTTCTTGTGATTGTAAAAGCTTTGAATTTTCTGCGTTCATCTGAAAAGAACACAGTATTAAAAAAACGAAAGCAAACCTCATCGATATCTCTTTAGAGAAACCTTTAAAGGTTTGATTTTTAAAAAATTGATTGTTCATAAATTTAGTTGATTTTACTTGTTAGAGGTTCATTAATTTTAGATTTATAAAAATTATTCTGATTGTTTATTATTTTTTGGTTCTGTAATTTCAATTGTTTTTCCATTAATTATGTAATTAAAGTCTTTGTAAGTCTGAAAAGTCTTTAAAACTTCTTCAATCGTTTCTTCGCTGAATCTTGCAGTGATTTTGATATCGTTTAAAGCATTATAGCTGTTGTTAATTTCAACATCATATTGTCTCTCAATTTTATTTTTAATCACATGAAAAGAATCTTTGATAAAAACAAGTTCGCCATCAACCCATGCGATGTATTTACGTATGTCTGTTTTTTGCGTTAACAGATCAGAATTTTCGTAAAAAACCTTTTGACCTGGCTTGACAGTAATGCGTTGTTCTGATTTTGGGTTTTGAGCATTAATGCTGCCCTCGACCAAAACTGCATAAGCTTTTTCATCTTCTTGATAAGAAGTCAGGTTGAATTTTGTTCCTAAAACCTCAATATTCATCCCTTCGGAATTCACAATAAACGGACGCTCTTTTTCAGAAGTGACATTAAAATAAGCTTCCCCATCTAAAAAGACTTGGCGCTGCAATGAATCTTTGCTAAATATTGTTGAGTAACGTAAAGAAGAACCAGAGTTAAGATTAACACGGGTTCCGTCTGACAAAACAATGCTGAATGTTTTACCGTAAGGTACACTTAAAGTGTTATAGAAAATCTGTTTTTGATCTTCAGCAATTTCTTCGTCATAAACAAGTTGGGTATCTGAGCCTGATAAACTGTTTAACTCATCAACGAAATTGGTTTCGTCAGGTTTAATATATTTTATGCTACCGTCATTAAGTTCGAGTTCAACCCAATTTTCCTCAGCAGCAATTTGATCTTTCGTATTGATTAAGAAAAAAGTAACTCCTGCAAGGCTTAACATTATAATTAATACCGCAGCATAACGATAAAAAGTTCGGTAATTGTTTTTTTTCTCTTTTCTTTGTATTGTGGATTTCACTTTATCAAAAGCCGTTTGATTTGCGTTTGGTTCAAATGTGCATTCCAACTTGTGATGTAATTGGATATATTTCTTAAATTCAATCTGATTTTCAGGCGTTTTTAACCAGTCGGTTAATTGTGCTAATTCTGACTCAGAGATTGAGTTGTTAAGATATTTTATGATAATATTTTCCAAAATAATAGATGGTATTTACTAATGTGATGCCAAAATTTAGATTTACCCTTAAAGAAATTTTGATTTTTTTCACAATTAGGTAAAAACTAAGATTAATTTGACTAATAAAGTGGACGATAAAGATTTACTAATGAGCATTAAAAAGGACGACAAGTCGGCCTTTAAGCGCTTTTTTGACAAGTATTATCAAAGCATTTATATCTATTTAAAATCTTTTAAAATCGATCACGATACTGCACAAGAAATTGCACAATCTGTGTTTGTGAAATTTTGGAATAAAAGAAAAGAAATTTTCATCACTGCTTCTTCTAAAGCCTACTTATACAGGATGGCTTACAATGAATATTTAATGCGTCTTCGTAAAAAAGATAAAGAAGCTTCACTTATTGACCACTTAACTTATGAAGCACTGCAAGATGTTACAGTTTAACACATGAAGAATTTGAGCAAAAGTGTAAAGAACTCAATAAAAGTATAGCAAAGCTGCCTCAGGCTTGTCAGCAAGTCTTAAAATTAAAAATGAGCGGCGCCACTTATAAAGAAATTGCCAGTGAATTGGATATTTCAATTAAAACAGTAGAGTCACAAATGCGTATTGCTTATATCAGACTTCGTCAAGATTTAAAAGATATTTTTCTATTTCTTATGGCTTTATGACTCCGAGTTATAATTACGCCTGAAAAATCTTAGTTGTTTTATATAAAAAAACCATTTCATTAAATAAACGAAATGGTTTTATAAATTTTGAATTTTACTATTTTAAGAAGTTAGCTCTTCTACTTTTTTATTAAATTTCAAGTAGCGTTCTTTGCTATCATCAAGCTCATCCATCCATTCAGTATGATGTTCTACAGCTTCTGTGCCAGTAACAACACTTTTGTATGTTTTATCTCTATAGGTTAAAATATTCTCTTCTTTATCTTGTAACCATTCTTTAAACATGACTGCAACTTTATCAACATTGAAATCTGGATAATCTGATAATTCAAGTAAATCCTTTATGTAAGCAGATTGAAAATCAACCGAATCTAGAGCATCTTCCATCGCGTCATGCTTTGCCAACCAATGATCAATATCTTTACGGCGCTCTTCTTTTGAAGGTAACTCCAAGGTTCCCATCATGTAATCACGAGCAACCCAAGCTTGCGCATCAAACATATTAAATGTATAATACTGATCTTGCATTCCTAAATAAATTAACTGTGGATTATCATTAAAGAAAATTCCTTTATAAATATTATCAGGATATAAATTGTTTTTAGTTTTCAATCTCAACTCACTTGGCAAGAATGGGAATTTATGCTGATAACCAGTACACATTACAACAGCATCAAAATCTTCAGATTCTCCATTACTAAAATGCACAGTCGGCCCATCAAAATGAGTTACTAAAGGTAATTCTTTAATACCCTCTGGCCATTCAACGCCAATAGGGTTACTTCTGTAACTTAAAGTTACTGATTCAGCACCATGCTTAAAGCACTGCACCCCAATATCTTCAGCAGAATAGCTACTGCCTATCAGAAGTAATTTTTGATTTTTAAATTGATCGGCACCTCTAAAGTCATGAGCATGCATCACGTGACCTGGAAAATCTTCAATACCATCAAAATGCGGCATATTAGGTGTTGAGAAGTGTCCAGAAGCAGTTACCAAATAATCAAACTCTTCTTCATAAGTTTCATTACTTTTAAGATCATCTAAAACAACTTTAAACCTTTTTGTGCTTTCATCAAACGACACCCATCTAACAGTTGTGTTAAAACGGATATATTCACGTGCATTGCTTTTTTTGATACGACCTTGAATATAATCGAATAAAACAGGACGCGGTGGGTAAGATGAAATCGGTTTTTTAAAGTGCTCATCAAACGAATAGTCTGAAAACTCTAAGCACTCTTTAGGTCCGTTAGACCATAAATATTTATACATACTTCCATGTACAGGCTCACCGTATTTACCAACACCAGTTCGCCAAGAGTAATTCCACATACCTCCCCAATTGTCTTGCTTTTCAAAACATACAATTTCAGGGATTTCAATTCCTTTATCTTTTAAAGCTTCAAAAGCTCTTAATTGAGCTAAACCACTTGGTCCTGCTCCTATTATTCCTACTCTTTTGTTGTTCATATTATGCTATAAATTTATGTATCCTACAAAAGGACGTTAAATAATTAATTCTTATAATGTAAAATTTAATTTTGTAAAATATTGACAAACAGTCATTTAATCCTTAAAATTTAAGTTTTAAAACATGAAAAAATGACCCTCGATAATTTACAATAAAAAATTCAAAAAAACAAATCCTCGACTGATTCAGTTGTTTTTCATGTAGAATTACGACAAAGTAACTTATTCAGTATCATAAAGACGCTTTATCAAATGCTAAAATATTTGTAAGTCATAAAGCCGAATTAATATCATTTGTGTATTAATTAAAAGAATAGAATTACCTAAATTGCCGCAAACTTTACAAAACATTAAATCATGACTAAAACATTACAACTTTTATTACTTTTTTGTATAACAGCGACAACAGCTATTTATGCACAAAACTATCCAACGACAGAATGGATAGATTTTGCTGATGTGACTTGGTACGATGCAAGCTCGGATAACTTTTCAATCACAACTGCAGAAGAATTAGCTGGCCTGGCTGAACTTGTTCAAGACGGAAATACCTTTTCAGGTAAAACGATTAATATTGATGCGGATATCGATTTAGACGGCAACCTCTGGACACCTATTGGTACAGATGTTGATTTTCCATTTTCGGGAACTATGGAAGGTAACAACTTTACAATTTCAAATATATGGATTAATGACGTCAGTGGTTCATTCAAAGGTCTTTTTGGCCAGGCATTTGGCGCAAGTTTATCTGATATAAAAATTGATACTGCATATATTAATACTGCCGACACTGCGGGTTCTTTAGTCGGAAACTTATCTACAGAAAGTTCAGTTGATAATTCTCATGCTATTAATGTGAACATCACTTGTGAAGGTTATAATTGCGGAGGTCTCGTCGGTGGACTTCTAACAGACTCAAGTGTCAGCAATAGCTCTGCTGCTGGAGAAGTGACTGGAGAGAGTCAAATTGGCGGTTTAGTTGGATCAGCATGGGATAGAACGGACATTACGAACTCATATTCAGAAGGAAATATCACAGCTCAATATTTGGCTGGCGGTTTAGTCGGCTACTGCACAATGGCATTTGCACCTTACAGAACAAACGCAGTTGATAATTGTTATTCAAGAGCTGATGTTACAGTCATTTTAGGTAGAGCTGGTGGACTTTATGGCGGCGGAGATAGTGATTTATTAATTACAAACTCTTATTCAACAGGGGCTGTCTATGCGCCTGAATTTGAGGGTGGCGTCATCGGTGCTTTTGGAGGCGGTAGTGTGGTTATTGAAAATACTTATTTTGATACTGAATCGTCAAACATGACTGAAGGTGTTGGTGGTTTTACTGGCCCTACACAAACTTATGATATTGAAGGCAAAACAACTGCTGAAATGAAATCACAAGCTGTTGTTGATTTACTAAACTCTGGATCAAGCGATAACCCTTGGACATTAGATGCAAATGAAAATGATGGTTACCCTATTTTAGATCAAACGCTTTCAACGACTCAGCCAGAGGAAATTAAGCTTGCGTTGAGCATTTATCCAACTGTTGTTGAAAATGATATCAATATTTCAACACAACTTGATTTAGAAGCTTTTAAAATCTTTAATTATTCTGGTCAGATTGTATTAGATGGAAAGATTGAAAACAAAACAATACAAGTCAACACACTTTCTGAAGGTGTTTATCTTTTAAACATCAAGACAGCGCAAGGAACTATGACTCAAAAGTTTATCAAGAAATAAATTTTTATAGTATTTTTATAATTATCTAAAGAAGCTGTTTCAGAAATGAAGCAGCTTTTTTATATCAAATTATTAGGTCTAAATATCATCTGTTAGAAATGTAAAAATTCAAAAATTTGCTATTCTTAAGACAATAACAAAAAAACATTCTCTATCTACTCGACTTAAATTAAACAATCAAAAGCTGGCTTATAACAGTCTTTATTTTTTACTCAAATTAAAAGAGTAGCCTAAAACAAAGGTTAAGCTTTCATATTTTGCAGAAACATTTTGATGTTTTATCAAAAGCTCTCTTTCTGTTAGGTAACGAAATTCTAGACTAAATTTATTTTTAAATTTTATGCCAGCGCCTAAACCAATATTGGTACCTGACTCAATTGTAATAGATGATCTTTGCTCGGCAAAACTAAGCTCAGAATTTGAAATTGGTACATCTATAATGAAAGCTCCATTTAAAAATATTTTAAAATCTTGACCTAAGAAAAAATAATGTCTTATGCCTATAGGAGTTTCAATTGAACTATAATCTATTTGATTTTTAAAATGCCCTATTTCTTTAAAGCCTTCATAGCTTTGCACAAAAGTAGGCTCTACAAATACCGCCCATTTATTATTATGGAATGGTAAAATATATTCTAACTCTACGCCGAAAGCAAATTGATTTTGATCTGAAAATTTAGGTGATCTTGGCTCACCAATTGTAAAATTAGTAACATTTACGGATCCCTTTCTGTAACTTGGCCTTAAGCTGAGATTAAACTGTCCCTTATTTTTTTTCTCTTTTACGATGAATGTGCTTTTATCTTCCTTAACCTCATCAGCTTTTAAATCACCAAAACATGAATTGTATTTCACAAAATAATCGATGAGATCATCTTTAAAATATTTTAAATTTTCAATACTTTTTTGGCTTATTTTATCACAATTTACATTATTAAAGAGCTGTTGCCTGTATCGGCTATTCGTTGCGATTTTTCTATTTTTATTATAATATCTTTTATAAATAAGAGGCTGCACATCATCCTCTCCAGTTTTATAAAAAAATCTTCTCAATTTTCCAGATTCATAATAATAAAGTGTAGCCTTCCCAGTTACTAAAACCTGAAGAAATAAGGTTTCTTCATTAAGTTCTGATAATCTAGATGAGGTCAAGAAGTTAACATCATCTAAAGATCTGTCTATTTTAACAGTATGTCTTTCAAAACGTTTATCATCACCAATCCCAAATTCTTTAACATGAACCATCTCACCATCTTTTGCTGTTTCATTTAAATTGGTTTTATATCTAAATGAAGATGGTGTAGCTTTCCAATTGTTGTCTTTGATATAACAATTAATTTTTACACCTTCATTATTGACAATATAACCTTTTTCAAAACTGCTTTGCGCCCAAGTAAACGGTAAAGTAAAAATCAAAAACAATGCGGCCAATGTTTTTTTCATAACTTTTGAAGTTTTCATAATAAAGTCTCAAAAATAGAAAACTTTGGGTAATAAATACTTTAGCCAATTGGTTTATTTCAATAAATAATTTTAATTATTAAGAATTTTAAAATAGCACCTCAATCTAGAAGTGCAAAATGCAAATCAAAAACAATAATCTGTCTTTAAAACTATCAAAAAACAAAAAAGCCAAACATTTTCATGCTAGACTTTAATTGCTCATCTTCAAACCCCGAAGTCTCGGAGGAACTTTGGTTAAAATAACTTTTAATTTTCTTTAGAAAATTTATAAAACAAAAAAGCCCGATAGTTTTCTATCAGGCCTTGTTTGCTCCTCTTCAAACCCCGAAGCGTCGGGGGAACTTTGGTTAAAATAACTTTTAATTTTCTTTAGAAAATTTATAAAACAAAAAAGCCCGATAGTTTCCTATCAGGCTTTATTTGCTCCTCCTCAAAGACTCGAACTTTGGACCCTCTGATTAACAGTCAGATGCTCTAACCAACTGAGCTAAGGAGGAATTTATTATACAAAACTTGCTCGTTTTGCGGTTGCAAATATAAGCTCATTTTTCATATCTGCAAAACTTTTTTTATATTTTTTTTATTTATTCAAATAGCCAGCGATAAACGTCATTCCCATTGGCGTAAAGAACCAAAGCAATCAATAAGAAAAACCCGATCATCTGAGCATATTCCATCACTTTTTCATTTGGCTTACGGCCTGAAATCATTTCGTATAACAAAAACATCACGTGACCACCATCTAATGCAGGAATAGGCAATATGTTCATAAATGCGAGAATAAGTGAAATAAAGGCTGTCGTTTCCCAAAAGCCAATCCAGTTCCACGAGTCTGGGAATAATCCGCCAATAGCTCCAAATCCACCAACTTGCGTTGCTCCTTTTTTCGTAAATACATACTTGAATTGTGCTGCGTAATTAGAAAGCTGTTCCGCTGCCATATCAAAACCGCCAACAAAGCTTTCACCAAAAGTAAAATCTCTGTGTTTGATTTCAAAATCAGGTGATGAAATAACACCAATTTTAGCTTCCTCAGGAACTTCTAACTCTATTTCTTCTAAATTTTCATTCCTATAAAAAGAAATATTGATTTTTTTATTTTTATTAGTTTGAACTAATTCAGTGAACTCGTGCCAGTATTGAGCAGATTGATCATTGATTTTTACAATACTATCTCCCTTCTTTAATCCTGCAATTTGTGCAGTTTTTTCTGGGAGTACACTATCAATAACGCTATGATATATCGGCATCATTGGCTGCATATAGCCTTGTTCAAAAAGTTCGAGCCCAACATCTTCTGGCATTTTAATCAACTCTGTAGAACCATCTTGACGCTTGACAGTGATTTCTTGTGGTTCTTTCAGCATCATATATCTGTTAATATCAAGCTGACTTTCCAACTCTTCCCCATCAACGCTGACGATTAAATCTCCGTTTTGGAAACCGTAGTCTTGTAAAACTGAAACTGGTGCAAAGCCGTTTTCTAAGCTTTCAGGAGCCACATAATCTTTCCCCCAAACCAGTAAAATCATCATATAAATAAAAAAACCTAGCAACACGTTAACGGTTACACCACCCAACATAATGATTAATCTTTGCCAAGCTGGCTTGCTTCTAAACTCCCATGGTTGTGGTGGCTTTGCCATTTGTTCTTTATCCATGCTTTCATCGATCATTCCAGCAATCTTCACGTAACCACCTAAAGGAATCCAACCAATACCATAAACTGTATCGCCTATTTTCTTTTTAAATAAAGAGAATTTCAAGTCAAAAAATAAATAAAATTTCTCAACACGTGTTTTAAATAATCTTGCTGGAATAAAGTGTCCCAACTCGTGCAGAACAATAAGTAAGGATAAACTCAGGAAAAACTGAATTGTCTTGATATAAAATGGATCCATGAACTGATTTTAAATTTCAATGCGCAAAAGTAAACTTTTAAAAATGCAAAGACAATATTTTAATTGAACTATCATTAAGAGTTAACAAATAATTGTCGCATATTTATCTGACAATACATCGTATAAAGTTTAATTTTGCAGAAAAAAGAATCATGTTGAAGTTTTTTGCAAAATATAAGTTTTTAGCTATCGTCTTGTTTATTTTGTCTGTTTTCATTGTGACGGCTATTTACAATCTCTATAAACCAACGCCTAAACTTCCGGTTTATCAACCAGATATGGTCACCGCTGACTTGGTTGACACCACTGTTCAATACGTAAGAAAATTTCATAAAATAGGCGAGTTCAACTTAGTCAATCAAAATGGTGATTCGATTTCTGAACAAGATTTTAAAGACAAAATTTATGTGGCAGATTTCTTTTTTACAACCTGCCAAAGTATTTGCATCGATATGGCTTCAAGCATGCAACGTCTGCAAGAAGAGTACATTGATGACCCTGAAATTCGCTTACTATCACATAGCGTGACACCCGAAATTGATGATGTTCCACAATTACAGAAATACGCTAAAGAAAAAGGCGTGATTGCAAGCAAATGGCAATTAGCAACTGGCGATAAAAAACAGATTTATGATTTGGCAAGGAAGCAATATTTAGCTTCAAAATCAGAAGGTGATGCTGGTCCTTATGATTTAGTACACACTGAAAACTTTGTTTTAGTTGATAAAGAAAAAAGAATTCGTGGTTTTTATGATGGAACAAATCAAGAGGAAATCACGCAATTAATTGAGGACATCGGCATCTTAAAGCTTGAATATCAACCTGAAGATTAATTACTACGCATTTTTAAGTTGGCCCATTTTTATCCATAAAGCTTTAGCATCTTCTGTTAATTTAAAAAAAAATTTAATCGCTAAGACTCAAGACAACAATTCTTTATTACTTTTGTTTAAAATAAATCTAAATAAAAATGCCGACGATTGCAGATCTTAAAAAAGGGCAAAAAGCAAAAGTTTTAGATATATCATCTGACTTTATCCCATTGAAGTTGCTTGAGATGGGGTGCCTTCCAGGTAATGATATCCAACTGGTACAAAACACCCCTTTTAGGGATCCACTGTATTTAAACATCAATGATTCATATGTGGCGATCAGAAAAGAAACTGCAATCCAAATCGAAGTCGAAATTATCTCATAAGTTTTTATGGCAAAACAAATCAATGTCGCATTAGTCGGAAATCCTAATACTGGTAAAACATCCGTTTTTAACCAATTAACAGGATTAAAGCAAAAGGTAGGTAATTATCCAGGAATCACTGTTGAAAAGAAAGAAGGTATTTCTAAAATTTCAAGGGTTCTTAAAGCACATATAATTGATTTACCAGGCACTTATAGTCTTAACGCTTCTTCGCTTGATGAAAGCGTTGTGATTGAACTCCTCCTTAACAAAAACGATAAAGATTACCCAGATGTCATAGTTGTCATAAGCGATGCTGAAAATTTAAAACGCAACCTTTTGCTTTTTACTCAAATTAAGGATCTAGGCATTCCTACGATTTTAGCCATCAACATGGCTGACCGCATGGAAAGAAAAGGGATCAGCATTGATGTCAAAGGCATGGAGGAAAGATTAGGAACAAAAATCGCTTTGCTCAGTGCTCGAAAAAATACTGGTTTCGATAACCTTAAAAACCTTATTGAAAACTATAAAAATCTATCAACAGAGCCTTGCTTAAATGCTTCAGAAATCGACCCAGATTACTTTGAAATTCTCAAAAAGACTTACCCTAAAGAAGATTTATACAAACTTTGGCTTGTGATTTCTCAAGATGCCAATTTTGGTAATCTGAATAGAAATAGGGTTCAGGCTGAGTCAAATTTAGAAACAAAATCGAAGTCTGAAATAAAAAGACTTCAACATAAAGAAACCATCAAGCGCTATCAATTTATCAATGATACGCTCAACAAATTTTTGGTCAAAGATCTCAATCAGGCGACTGGTTTACGTGCAAAACTTGACAGATTACTCATTCATAAAGTCTGGGGTTATGTCATCTTTGCAGCCATTTTATTTTTGATTTTTCAAGCCATTTATGATTGGTCAGAATATCCGATGGATATGATCGATACATTATTTGCAAGTTTAAGCGAAATGGCAAACTCTAATCTTCCAGAAGGTGCCTTTACAAGTTTGATAGCTGAGGGCATCATACCAGGTATTGGCGGTGTTGTTATTTTTATACCACAAATTGCTTTCTTGTTTTTATTTATCAGTATTCTTGAAGAATCTGGCTACATGAGTCGTGTTGTCTTTTTAATGGACAGAATTATGCGACGTTTTGGTTTAAGTGGAAAAAGTGTGATTCCGTTAATCTCAGGGACAGCTTGCGCCATTCCTGCCGTGATGGCAGCCAGAAATATTGAAAGCTGGAAGGAGCGTTTGATCACCATCCTTGTTGTACCTTTTACCACATGCTCTGCACGCCTACCCGTTTACCTTATTATTATTGCTTTAGTAATTCCTGATGAACGCTTGTTTGGTATTTTTAACTACCAGGGCATTACTTTAATGTTGCTTTACGTCATTGGCTTTGCTGCCGCAATTGGCTCTGCTTGGATAGCTGATAAGTTTTTAAAAATGCAAAGTTCAAGCTATTTTGTTGTAGAAATGCCTGATTATAAAATGCCAATGTTTAAAAATGTGGCTTATAATGTTATTGAAAAAACAAAGGCTTTTGTTTTTGGTGCAGGTAAAATTATTCTGGCAATATCAGTGATTCTTTGGGTTTTAGCAAGTTATGGTCCTGGAGATGATTTCAATAATGCAGAAGAAATCGTTAAAACGGAAGTTGTAGATTCTGGTGAAACAATATCACTTGACGAAATTGAGACAAAAATCGCATCTTATAAACTCAAGCATTCCTATATCGGTAAAATGGGACACGCGATTGAACCTGTTGTTGTGCCTTTAGGTTACGACTGGAAAATCGGGATTGCCATTATCAGTTCGTTTGTTGCACGTGAAGTTTTTGTTGGGACGCTTGCCACCATTTATAGTGTCGGTAGCGAGGAGGAAGAAACAATTAAAAACAGGATGGCACAAGAGGTCAATCCAATATTAGGCGGAAAACTATTCACTTTTGCAAGCGGCATTAGTTTACTTTTATTTTACGCCTTTGCGATGCAATGCATGAGTACTTTGGCTATCGTTAAAAGAGAAACAGGCACATGGAAATGGCCGCTCATTCAGTTTTTCGGGATGTCAGCTTTTGCTTATATTGTTGCTTTAATCGCCTTTCAATTATTAAAATAAAGAATTATGATACAAGAAATTTTAGTTTTTATCGCCTTTGCAATTGCAATCGGTTTTATCATCAAAAAGTTCTTTTGGAAAAGTAAGAAAACCGCTAAATCATGTGGCATGTCTGATTGCGGTTGTGATTAATTATCATTAATGATTTCAATCAAATCTTCGAGCTGCGTATCTTTTTGACCTAAAACTTGCGCTTCTCTTCTTTCAATTAACACATCAGGTTGAGTTCCATTTCCATCAAGGGTTTTTCCGTTTCTTTGAAAGGAAAGCATTGTTGACAACTTGACGCGGATGTTCGAGTTTTTTAAATAAAACCTCACCGATCTTCCGCTTGAGCCATTGGTTGTGACACCAGCAACTTTCACATTTGGCAAACCTTTAAAAGCTGATGTAAAAACTGAAGCTGCACTAAAGCTTTCTTCATTGACCAAAAGATAAACAGGCGTTTTAAACGGTTTTTCACCACTGTTCAAAACCATATAAAATGGACTGCTAAATTTTTTCTTATCAAAATTATATTTAGCCTCAAAATTTTTACTGAAAGCATCAATTGCTTCTCTGTCATCATCAGATAAAAACTCAGAATCATAATTAAAAAGGAATCTGCCTCGCATAGAAGACATGTCTTCATTCAGACGTTGATCGCTTCGTACATGCGCTACATTTGCAACCCAAGGTGATTGTTCTGGTTGTACAAAATAAGCAGATAAAGTATTCAATATTTCTCTTGTTCCGCCACCATTACCTCGCAAATCGACAATTAAAGCTTTTGCATTTCTTGATTTTTCAATTGTATTTTTAAGATAAGCTTCAAGCTTTGTATTTCTGCGATAACTCTGCATCGCTGGGATAGCGAGATAGGCAATAGAATCTGTCAGCCATTGATCTAATTGAGATAAATCAAAATTTTTATCTCTAAAAAAAGTTTTCATCTCCTTATGATATCTCAAAGATCCTAGATGAAACCAATCATGTTTTTCTCGACTCAAAGGAAGTTTCATTTCAAAATCTTTTTGACCTTTTGTCAAAACCAAGTCGATTTTCTCAGGAATTTCTTCGTCTTGTTTTTGATAAAGCTTTCCTGTTCTTTTCAAGTCTAACAAAGCATCGGTTAGCTGCGCTTGCTTTGGTGATAATTTTCTTCTGTATGCATATTTTTCTAAAAAATCATCGATTAAAATTCCATTGATACTTTTAAGGTATGGATATTTTTTCTTGACAAACTGATATTCATTTTTAGATTTTTTCTCTCTTAAAACAACGACTTTCCCGTTTAGAGAAGAAACTACAAAAGGGAAGTACAAATCAGGTGTATTTGAAGACTTATTTTTAGACTTTTTAAATCTAATATTTGCATGTCTATCGATGGTTTCTGCAATGATTTTTTCAAACTCATAAGCTAAAAAATCAATTCTGACAGAATCTTTCTTTTGAATGTTATCTCTAATTTGAGTGTAACGCGCTTCAAAATCAAAATCGGAGAGCTGATAATAAGAAGACTCTGTTTCTAATAAAGCAATAAATTCGTCAATATCCTCTAAAGCTTGCTCTTTTGAAATAGATTGTGAAAAACTAAAGTTGGAAAATAAAATCAAACAGATTCCGAGAAGATACTTTGTCATTTTGATATATCTAAATCTGACTTTTCACAATCAGACGATGAATTAAGCAAGATATGTTTTTTCTTATGAGTAACCCTCTTTAATAATCTGGTTTCTTACGGAGGCTTTTCTTTTCGGATTGTTTCTTTTTGGATTGCAATCGCTTTAATTTTTGCATTTTACTTGGCTTTGTTTTCTTTCTTTTCTTTTTTGGCTGAAAAGCTTTTTCCAAGTGAGACATCAACAACTCAAAAACCAATTTTTTGTTTTTATGCTGACTTCGTGTTTCTGCTGATGACATTTGCAAATAATCATCTTGCACAATAAAGCGTTGTAAATGTTGACGAACACGACCCTTATGAACTTCTGATAACACTTCAGAAGATTCAAAATTCCATTTTAAAATAACTTTGGTTTCAGTTTTATTGACATGCTGTCCTCCTGGACCACCGCTTAAGCTGGTTTGAAAATCAATTTCTCTTTCTAAAAGATTTTTATCAAATTTCAACATAAGTTTGGTGTCTTGGCTTCAACAAATCCACCACTGTTTTTACCGGATTAAAGGTTTCTACAGGAACCTCAACAAAAATGGTGTGCCAATCTGCCATTCCGCCATTCCACAAACCTGGCAACTCTAAAGCTTTAATTGGCTTCCCATTCACAGATTTATCAGCGATGAAGCCTTGATTATAATCAACAAACTTTTCTAAGTCGTAATTATTTCCATCGACATCTTTAATGCTGCAAACAATGTCAACAGGGTTAAAATGCGTAGAGCCTTCCATCAACTGAACTTGATTTCCATTTTGAAGATCGATTTGAGATTTTTCAACAATTTGAAGGCTCATTTCTCCATCTTTTGTTTTTACCCAAAAAGGTCCTCCACCTGGCTCACCTTCATTTTTAACCATTCCACATACGCGGATTGGTTTTTCCAAAAATTCTAGCAAACATTGTACGTTTTCTTCAACTGAATTTTGGAAATGTGTTTGAACAAAACCTTGCGCTGCTTTGATTTGACTTACAGAAGCATGATTTTTCAAATTTCTGATATGAGATTTTAACTGATTTTCAAAATCTAAACACAATCCCGCTAAAGCTTTTTTATAAATAACATTGACATCCTCATCTTCCGTTCCTGGCTTATAATGTACATTGTCAATGTTTTTGATAAAAATCAAATCGCTATCGATACTTTTCAAATTACTGATTAAAGCACCATGGCCAGCTGGTCTGAATAAAAGTTTTCCATTTTGATCTCTATATAAAGATAAGTCTGGATTAACAGCAACAGTATCAGTTGACCGTGATTGGTATGAAAAACTTACCTCAAATTTAACACCTGTATATTCTGAAATAAAATCAGTTTTCTCTACTAAAAACTGATCAAATTTCTCACGATGCAACTCTGAAATTGTAAAGTGTAATTTTGAAATTCCTTTTTGAGATGCGTATTCTGCAGCTTCAAAGAAATGTTCTTCAAAAGCTGAAAGTAAATGCTGACCATAATTATGAAAAGGAATTAAAGCTTTTGGCAAATCAGAATATGACAAGGCCGCTTTTATGAATTCAAATTTTTCTTCATCAGAAGTCAACTTAGTTTTCGTCGAACCCATTTTTTCAACAAGGGCTCCATAAAATGGCAGGTCTTGTATATGTTCAAAAAAATCTAATAAATGCTCAAGATCATGAGCAATCAAATTATTTTTGAGTGGTTGTTGTTTATCGTAAGTATTTACAAAATGATGTAAATCTTTAAACATGCGTGAAGCTGCTCCACTTGAAGGAACAAATTTCGTCACATCAATTTCAGCCTGATCGTAAGCTTGACAATATTTTTTAATGTCAGCTTGATTTAATTTCAAGATGCCATCATTCAAAGTGGCTGGCTTGATAATTTGTAATGTTTCAAAACCGTTTTTAAAGCAGTTAACATCTGCATTCACTTTTTCTGGCGTTAATTCATGCGAATGAATATGACTTAAATCTTCAGGATAAAATTTAGACATGATTAATTGTTTTTTAAAATAGTTGGTCAATAATTTGCGTCGCCTGCTTTAAACGCACAGCTTCATCGCCTTTTAGAATACTAAAAGGTTGATTGTGTAGGATGAGTTTTTGATGAAATCTGTTAAACATAGCTTCGCGTTCATTTGGCTTATCTCTTAAATCGTCGTCTTCCCATGGCGTATCATAATAGGTTAAAAAATAATAGTCATAATTAAGATCACGAACAAGCTGATTGAGCCTTTCATTTTCGTAATTGTCATAGTAAGCTTCAGTATAAACTAAAGTTTGCAATGCATTTGTATCACAAAATAACAAATTATTTACGTCTTTAGCGACTTTGTTCTCAATTTTTAACTGACCTTCAGCAATAGGTGTGATATCCTTAGTTTCACAAATGAGTCCTGATTCGTCGTACTTATTTTGCAAATAATCGCGGGCAAACTCAGGCACCCATTTTGTTTTATAGTGTTTTGCTAAAGCTTTAGCAAGACTTGTTTTTCCTGTCGATTCAGGCCCAAACAAGACTATTCTAACAATGTCTCTTTGGGTTTGTTCAGTTCTTTTTTCCATGCTCTATAACCGTAAATCGCAACAATAGTAAATAAAATGTATTGCAAAGCTGTTATCCCTAAACCTTTATAAAAATAAAGTGGAATTGAAATTATATCAGCGATGATCCAGTAAATCCAATTCTCCAATTTTTTCTTAGCCATTAGCCACATCCCTATAAAAAATAAAGCTGTGGTAAATGTATCAACATAAGCTGTCCAGTCGTTCCATTTTTCAAAATAAGTGTAAACTAAACCGACAAAAACGATGGCGCCAATAAAAAGAAAAACAGATTGCTTTTTCTCTTTAGCATTGATTCTTTTAATTGGGATAAAATGAGTGTCATCAACCTTTCTCGTCCACATATACCAACCATAAATACTCATACTGAAATAGTAAGCATTGATGAGCATATCCCCTAAAAGTCCGAAGATATTTAGGATATAAACGAAGATTCCTGTACTGATAATTCCTGTCGGAAAGACAAGAAGATTATCTTGTTTTGAATACCAAACACTTAGAAATCCAAAGACAACAGCAATACTTTCTAAAACAATAAGGTAGGTTTCTGCACCGTCGTATTGTGACAGCAACCAATCAAAAATGTGGCTCATAATTCTGGCGATCACTTTTTACAATCTTCATATAAATCAATCCGCGTTCCATGCCTTCCATGGCTGTTTTGATTTCTTCATTCAGGACTTCCATCACTTTATCATAATCACCGTAAACTTGCGTACTTAAAGGATTTTCAAGCACTCGTAAACCTGATTTTCTCAAGTTTTTGATCAACTGAATAATCGCAGGTTCATAATCGTCCTGAATTGGTGTCAGGGTTAACTCGACTGAAATTCTCATAATTTATTCATTTTTTGTTCAAAAGCAGTTCCGATAACGATAACGTCGGCACCTGCTTCATATAATTCTTTTTGTTGTTTTTGAGTTCTGATACCACCGCCAACAATTATGATCATTGAGCTTATGGCTTTAACTGCTCTCACAATTTCTGTAGAAACTGGAAATTCAGCACCACTACCAGCTTCCAAATATACACATGATTTCCCCATAAATTCACCAGCCATCACTGTATCTAAAATGTACTTTAAATCATCTTGCGGAATCGCATTTGTTTGACTTATTCTTTCTACGGAAGTTATTTTACCACCATCGATTAAAATATAAGCCGTGGGTATAATTTCAAGTTTAGATGCCAAAATACAATCAATAGATTTGCGTTGCTGATGTATCAAGTATTCTGAATTATCACCTGATAATAAGCTCATAAAAAACAAAGCATCTGCATGTTTAGTGATTTGGCGATATGACCCTGGGAATAAAACAATTGGCAAATCAGTTGCCTTTTTTAAAGCTCTGACACAATTTTCGGCATCACCATCATCAACCGTGCTTCCGCCAACCAAAATAAAGCTGATTTCTTTAGGAAGCATTTCAACAAGTTGATTAACTGAAGAGCCTTCAAACTTATCAGGATCAATCAAAATAGCGAGTGACTTCTGATTTTTTATTTTTTTAAAAATGGATTGATTGATACGACTCATGATAAAGCGATTGCGTAAACACAAATAAACCCTTCAAAATCAAGAAAATTCAATGTGTAATGTGTTTCTAATCCATGATGATTCACTTCTGCATTTGTCGTTCCTGCAGTGAAATCAAAATCATGCACAAAAATATCTTCATAAAACCGCAGACCTTTTTTACCATAAAGCTTATAAAGCGATTCTTTTGCTCCCCAAACAATGGTTAATTTTTTAATTAAATCTTTTGGCCCTAAAGCATTATATTCATCAACAGGCGTAAATCTCGGGGCGATGATTTTTATTTTATCTCGTTGTTTTTCTATATCAATGCCAACAGGTTTATCAGAAACAATAACCGCCGTAAATTCAAAAGAATGTGTAATCGAGATTTCTTTATCGTCTTTTAAATGTGGTTTTCCTTTTTCATCATAAATCAAATCTGAATCTGTATATCTAAATTCAGCTAGTAAATGCCGAATACTCATAAAACCTTTTTTATGAATTTCGGATTTCATTGCGTCATAACGAGAAGCGCAATAAGGTGATAATGTGATGTTTTCCTTTAGCTCTTCGAGTGATTCTTCAATCTTCCATATCAATACAGTCGTTTGTTCATCAATCGATAGTCTCTTGTAAATCGGCATAAATATTTGCTTGAATTACTTAAATTTGATGTTCAAAAGTACTTAAATTATTACTTATGCATACCAAAACATGAACATATACAACCTACAAAATCAGAGCTGTCTATCTTACTGGTTATCACGCCGAAAAAAACAAACACGATTCTGGTTTTTGAATAAAGAGTTTTTCCCATACACAAAATCTTCTTAAACAAAGAAATCAATTTCATTTATGATAAATTTAATTTAGCAAAAAAGAAGAAAATCAACTTTTTTAAAACAAGACTACAAAAGCTTTGAAACGACTATTTCTAGGCATTTATAAAAGATAAAAAACAAATGAATATCAAGCTTTTAATTCTAAACTGAAATTAATTTTATACATATTTCAAATATCACTTTACATTCTCATATTGAGTTAAGTAAAAATCATTATTTTCGCGAATCATTTGAAATCAATAGTTAAAATGAGCAAAAAATTTCCGCAATACAAAGGTTTAAACTTGCCAAAAGTCGCAGAAGAAATTCTAGCGTTCTGGGAAGAAAACCAAATTTTTGATAAAAGCGTGACTTCAAGAGAAGGTCAAGAGCCTTTTGTTTTCTTTGAAGGACCACCATCTGCAAATGGCTTACCTGGCATTCACCACGTGATGGCGCGCTCAATCAAGGATATTTTTTGTCGTTATAAAACACAAAAAGGTTACCAAGTAAAGCGTAAAGCAGGTTGGGACACACATGGTCTTCCTGTTGAATTAGGTGTTGAAAAAGAACTTGGTATTACCAAAGAAGATATCGGAACTAAAATTTCGGTCGAAGATTATAACAAAGCCTGTAAAAATGCTGTAATGCGTTATACAGATGTTTGGAATGATTTGACCAAAAAAATCGGGTATTGGGTTGATATGAACGACCCATACATCACCTATACGTCAAAATATATGGAAAGTGTATGGTGGTTGCTTTCTCAGATTTATGATAAAGACCTGATTTATAAAGGCTACACAATTCAGCCATATTCACCAAAAGCAGGAACCGGCCTGAGCTCGCATGAGCTTAATCAGCCAGGGACCTATCAAGATGTTTCTGACACAACGGTGACAGCACAGTTTAAAGCCATAAAAGAAACTTTACCTCAGCATCTGCAAGATGTTGATGGTGATATTCATTTTCTTGCATGGACAACAACGCCTTGGACGCTTCCGAGTAACACAGCTTTAACTGTAGGAAAAAAGATTGATTATGTGCTTGTCAAATCTTTCAATCAGTACACACACAAACCCATCAATATCATTGCTGCCAAAGCTTTGGTTTCAAACTTATTTAAAAAGAAATTTAAGAAAGTTGAAGATGTTGCTGAGCTTGACAATTACAATGCTGGCGATAAAAAAATACCTTATTTCGTTTCTTCAGAATTTAAAGGAAATGAATTGGTTGACGCAAAATACGAGCAACTTTTAGATTATACGAAACCATACCATACACCAGAAAACGCTTTCCGCATCATCGCTGGAGACTTTGTGACAACTGAAGATGGAACAGGAATCGTACACACAGCGCCAACTTTTGGTGCTGATGATGCCTTAGTGGCAAAACAAGCCAACCCTGAAGTGCCAGGCATGTTGGTAAAAGATGAAAACGGAAATTTAGTGCCGCTTGTGAACCTCAAAGGAAAGTTCAGACCAGAAATGGGCGAACTCGCAGGCAAGTATGTCAAAAACGAATATTACGCTGATGGTGAAGCTCCAGGGAAATCTGTTGATGTTGAAATTGCCATCAAACTCAAAGAAGAAAACAAAGCTTTTATTGTTGAAAAATATGTTCACAGTTACCCAAATTGCTGGCGAACAGATAAACCTATTCTCTACTACCCTTTAGATTCTTGGTTCATTAAAGTGACCGAATTTAAGGACAGAATGCATGAGCTGAATAAAAACATCAACTGGAAGCCAAAATCAACTGGAGAAGGTCGTTTTGGAAATTGGTTAGCCAATGCAAATGATTGGAATTTATCACGTTCACGTTACTGGGGAATCCCGCTTCCGATCTGGAGAACAGAAGATGGACAAGAGGTGAAAGTCATGGATTCTGTCAAAACATTAAAAGAAGAAATCGATAAATCAATGGTTGCAGGCTACATGTCTGACAATCCTTATGCTGATTTTGATACAGAAGATTTATCTGATGAAAACTATAATAAAGTTGACTTGCATAAAGATATTGTTGATGACATTATTTTAGTTTCAAAAACAGGAAAACCAATGAAGCGTGAAGCTGATTTGATTGATGTTTGGTTTGATTCAGGTTCAATGCCTTACGCACAATGGCATTATCCTTTTGAGAAAAAAGAAGAAGTTGAAAATACATGGCGACAAGCTGATTTTATCGCTGAAGGTGTTGATCAAACGCGTGGTTGGTTTTACACATTGCATGCTATCGCTACAATGATTTTTGATGACGTTGCCTATAAAAATGTTGTTTCAAACGGACTTGTTTTAGATAAAAACGGACAAAAAATGTCGAAACGACTTGGCAATGCTGTTGATCCTTTTGAAACACTTAAGAAATATGGACCTGATGCCACACGTTGGTATATGATTTCGAATGCAAATCCTTGGGATAACCTTAAGTTCGATTTAGAAGGCATTGGCGAAGTGCAACGTAAATTATTCGGAACGCTTTACAACACATATTCGTTCTTCTCACTTTATGCAAATCTCGATGAGTTTGATTACTCAGAAAAAGACATTGCAAGAGAAGACAGACCAGAAATTGACAGATGGATTCTTTCTGAGCTCAATAGTTTAATCAAAACCGTTGACACTTTTTACGCTGAATACGAACCGACGAAGGCGACAAGAGCAATCTCAGAATTTGTTCAGGAAAATCTAAGTAATTGGTATGTTCGTCTCAGCAGAAGACGTTTCTGGAAGGGCGATTATAAAACCGATAAAATTTCGGCTTACCAAACATTACATCAATGCTTAAGAGTGATTGCAGAGCTTTCAGCGCCTGTAGCACCATTCTTTAGCGACAGACTTTATAAAGACTTGACAACACACATTAAAGGAGATTTCTCTGAAAGTGTGCATTTATCAGAATTCCCAAAAGCTGACGAAAGCATGATTGATGAAAAGCTTGAGCATAAAATGCAAATGGCACAAACAATTTCTTCATTAGCTTTATCGTTACGTAAAAAGGAAATGATTAAAGTGAGACAACCTCTCAAACGTATTATGATTCCTGTTTTAGATGAAAACATCAAAGATGAAATTTCAGAAGTTTCAGACTTGATTAAATCTGAAATTAACGTCAAATCTGTTGAGTTTTTAGATGATACATCAGGAATTTTAATCAAAGAAATCAAACCTAACTTTAAAGTTCTTGGTCCAAGATTTGGTAAAGAAATGAAGCATGCTGTTCAAGCTATTCAAAAACTTGAAGCGGCTGATATTTCTAAAATTGAGCAAGAAAAAAGTTTAGAAATTGATATCAATGGTGAAAAAACAAACATCTCAATAGATGAAGTTGAGATCATTTCTCAAGATATTGAAGGTTGGCTTGTCGCTTCATCAAATGGCGTGACAGTTGCACTTGATGTGAGTTTAACTGAAGAACTCATCAATGAAGGAATCGCAAGAGAGCTTGTCAACCGCATACAAAATATGCGAAAAGATTCAGGTTTTGAAGTGACTGATAAAATTACAATTGAGTTACAAAAAACAGAAAAAATAGAAAAAGCTGTTGAAGCTAATTTTGATTACATAAAATTAGAAACTTTGACAGAAAATTTATATATTAACGAGAGTGTTAAAAACGGAACTGAAATTGAATTTGATGACGTCAAAACCGTTTTAAGCATATCTAAAATCAATTAATTATGAGCGAATCAACAACAAAAGAGAGATATTCTGATGAAGATTTAGCAGAATTCAAAAGCCTTATCCTTAATAAAATCGAAAATGCACAGCATCAGCTAGAGCTTTATGTCGATGCTTACAAAAATGGAAGTTCAAACGATACTGAAGACACTTCACCGACGTTTAAATCTTTTGATGAAGGCAGTAGCACTTTAAGCAAGGAAGCAAACTCTCAATTGGCTATTCGTCAGGAGAAGTTTATCAGAGATCTTAAAAACGCTTTGGTACGTATTGAAAACAAAACTTTTGGTATTTGCCGTGTGACAGGAAAATTAATCCAGAAAGAAAGATTAAAATTAGTTCCTCACGCGACATTGAGCATTGAAGCTAAGAATCAGCAGAAATAATATCTATTCAAAATCATGAAATCGTCTTAAAGCTTGAGGTTAGACAATAAGCTTCAAATTTTAAGACGATTTTTTTATGACCATTGACTAAAAGGAAAATTACTCAACGCAGCATTATAATATTGCTTTTGTCCTGTCACCTCCTCACCTAGCCAATCAGGTTTTTCATAGGTTTCATCAACTGAAGAGAGTTCAATTTCAGCAAGAATTAAGCCTTTATTAGCACCTTCAAAAACATCAACTTCAACGGTGTGTTTCCCATTTTTAACGTCATATCTTTTTTTCTCAATTGAAAAATCTTCACATAATAACATGAGTTGCTCCGCTTCATCTGTTGGAATTTCTTTTTCCCATTCAAAGCGTGACAAACCATCATCTGTTGATTTTCCTTTAATTGTTATAAAAGATTTAGAATCAGTAATTCTTATTCGCACGCATCTTTCAGGGTTGGAGTTAAGGTATGCTTGTTTAAAACTTTCATGATGTGATGATAGCTCAATAAAAGATTTATTTTTCACTAAAAACTTACGTTCTATTTCTTGTGCCATAATTTAATTTTGAAAAACAAACCTAAACATTCTTCTTATTAAAAATAAAAAAAGGTCTGATTTTCATCAGACCTTTTCCATCAAATCATAAATTTAAAAACTATTTACTCTAAGATTTCAAAAGTTTGAGATGCATTGATCTCTGACTTTCTTACATTAATAACTTCATCATTTTCATCAATAACGAAAGCTACAAATTCTATATTTTCAGCATTTTCAATTTCAGAAGGTAAATTAAAACTATAAGATTGCGTACTTATACTACCTGTTAAGCTTTCTTCATTTGATATCGGGTCGCCTAAAATATTTGTCATTGTCGCCCTTAATGTATGATCGTGCACATAGTTTTCAACAGGATTTACACCACCATAATAAGCAGTATAATTGACCTGAGGGTGAACTAAAGCATTTTCTAATAAATAAACGACAATTCTTAAGTTCTGAAAATCTTGACTAAACTGAATATCAACATCTAAATCAACCTGATTACCACTTATTTCAGATGAAATAGCTAGGCCCAATTTAGGATTTGCACCTTGAGTAAAACTCAACACTTGACCGACATTATCAGGTTCAGGAAAATCCCATTGGGTCATTCTGTTGATAAAACCTTTAGGATAACCAGGAGTGTTAATGAGATTTTCTAAAGCATCAGCTTCCCCATAAACATAAGGATCTTGTGTACCTGACGGTGAACGATGTATGGCAACAAATACAATATCGTCTGATTGTTCATCAACTAATTCAATTGCTTTTGCCACTCGTGGGCACCAGCCACACCATGTCCCTGTATAATCTTCAACAAGCGCGCGTTTTCTGAAATTAACTTCAGAGCCATCGCTAAATTCTACTTCTAAAACTTCAGAGCTTAAGTTCAAATATTCAGCACGAACGCTTACAATACCAACTTCATCAGTTGTAAAAGTATTGCCTTCGAGAAGTTCTCCATTGACAAAAATAGAAGATTGATCAGTGACATTTTCTCCAGCATCAGTATTCACATTGAGCTCAAGTGTTTGCCCTACGATTCTTGAATTTTCATTTGCAACCAAGTAAATACCTGTGATACTTTCTTGGATTTCATATTTCTCCTCACATGAATAAAGGAAACTCAAGCAAACAATTAGAAAACTTGTGAAAACGACAAAACTCTTTTTTTTCATTATAAAAATTATTCTTTAATCAATTTGAGATTTGCAGTTTGTCCTGCTTCATTCTTAACATTCAACAAATAAATTCCAGTTGCGAAACCAGAAAAATCAATTCTATGTTGACCAGCTTTATAAGATGATGAATGCATTTGACGACCATTGACAGAGTAAATTGTAAAATCAACAGCATCTTCATTTGAAAAATCTAAAACGTCTTTCACCATTGTGTTAACGACTGTAACACCGATATCTGACATATCGAATTTTGCATTAGAAAATGTTTCAGGTGTATAATTATAAGTGACGTTAATGCTTTCACCAGTTTCAACACCTTGATCATCAACAGTAAAAAACTTTAACCCGTAAGTAATTGGGTAATTTTGACCATCACCACCATCAGTATTGAAAAAATAATCACTTGGACCATTATTAGCTCCTGGCGCCAAAATAATTGGTGAATTAGGTATCGTTGTTCCTACACTTACAGCATAAAAACATAATGGCTGAACACATAATTGAGAGCTAGAACCATCTGTGTTTGTAAGAGAAGTGACTTCTACAAGTACATTAATCGACTCAGTATCTGATGAATTCGCAATAACAAATTTAATTTTCCCTGAACTTGAAGATGGATCGGCTGTTCCTAATTGATCGAAATCAAATACATCACCATCCTGAATTGGATCTCCTTGTAGAGTTGATAAGTCAAGTTGAGCGTAAGAATGCACACCTATGAATAAAGCTAAGATTAAGTAAAGTGGTTTTTTTAACATGTTGTTATTTTAAAATTAATTTTTCTGTTTTTGTGTGATTTCCAATAGTTACTTTGGTTAAATAAATTCCTTTAGCAAGTTGAGATAAATCGATTTGAGATTGCTTTTGCATTTCTAAACTCTCATAAACCAATTGACCATTTAAAGCATAAATTTTTAAAGAAAAATTGTCGTCTGATTTGAAATTCACCTGACCTTCAGACGGGTTAGGATACATTGCAAATTGCTCAAAAACCATCGATTCATTTCCAAGAGATTGAACTCTTTTGACGATATTATCAATAGATAAACTACCCCCAAAATTACCGACAACAATATTGTAAATTTCTGCATTGTCAAAAAATATAGAAGCACCTGCCTCATGATTACTTGGGGTATTTCCCCATCCGTCACCAAAAGAATCAGATAACTCTAGTCTATAACACTCATCAACCATTGGTAATTGAACATTGTGTACAATTGTTGTATTCGCATCTGGACCACCACCTCCAAACTGATCTGCTGTTCCCGCCTGATAAGGGCCGCCTGCAGCAATCTCAACATCATTACTGTCGTATAATTTCCATGAAGCCTCAGCTGGATAAAAATCTGTATGGATATGAATTTCAATGTTCTCAAGAGCTTGAACAGCAGAATTCACCTCAAAATCTTGTGTCATAATATTTTCTGCAGCCATAGCATTGCCATTAATTCCTGTAATTGAAACAGAATAATCATTAGCATTTGATAGTACAGTATTGATAGTTACAGGTGCATTACCCCATTTAGGTATAGAAACTGACTCTGTAATTTGAGTGATTTGTGATCCATCATTTATTCCTAAAGTAACAGACGTAATAGGGTTTATACCGTAATTATTAACTGTCACACTCAAATCAGCTGCTGTATTATCGTCGCATAGATTAACATCATCAACTGAAGCTAAAGCTTTTTCTGAAATACCAGTTAATGCCATATCACAACCAAATGAAGATTGAATAATACTTTCAAATTGAGAACCAGTTAATTGCCCTGCTTCGTAAACTAAGCCATCAGGACAAATTCTGAAAACAGTTGGGTAATAAGAAATTTGATAGCTATTTGCAATTGCAGCATTATCAATGATAGGAAAAGGTGTGTTTTCAACCCAATTACCAACTGTATTCCCAATTCCATTGAGTTCATTCATTCCAGTTGAAGGATCACCTTCAACGTAAAGTACCACAACTTCATCTGACCCATTAGGCCCATAAGTTTCGTAAATATTTGATAAGTGACCTTGAGATTTATAATTCCAACAAGGTCCACACCAAGTCGCAGAGACGTTCAAGATCACAGTTTTTCCTTCTGCTAAATAATCTGAAAGTGAGTGAGTGTTTCCATCAATATCAGTTGCAGTAAAATCTGGAGCAACAGAGCCATCAGCTATTTGTGCAGATGCAGTAAAGACACTAAAAGCAAATAATGTAAAGAGTAAATAATGTTTCATGAGGTATATTTTTAATTCGCTTCAAATATATAAAAAGATGTTTTATTAAAATTTAGTTAATATTAAAAATATTATTTTATTTTTAGCGATAAATTAAACAGATAAATAAATTATTAATGAGATCATTCTTTTACCTATTATTTTTTGTAAGTATTGGCCTATCGGCCCAAGAAAAAATGCCAAACATCACGATTAAAGATTTAAAAAATAAACCTGTCAATATTTCAAAAAATTATGGCGAAAAAGACAAGGTTTACGTGTTTTCATTTTGGGCAACTTGGTGTGCTCCATGCATCAGAGAACTAGAAGCTATTAGTGAAAATTACGATGAATGGACGGACGAAGTCAACATGGAACTTATTGCAATTTCAATTGACGATGCTAGAACTCAACGCAGAATCAGACCCCTTCTTAACGGGAGAGGTTGGCCATACAAAGTCTTAATTGATGATAACCAAGAATTAAAACGCGCACTCTCAATTGTTAATATTCCCTATACAATAATTGTAAAAAATCATAAAATTGTAAAAATTGTTAACGGTTATAGCCAAGGTGCAGAAGCTGAGTTATTCGAAACAATCAAGACGCTTTAAGAATGAGAATATTTACTTTACTCCTGGTTTTGAGCACAATTTCTACTTTTGCTCAAGAAGACACCTTAAGTAAAAACAAAAAAGATTGGGGAAGAGTTTACGGAGGCTTAGAAACCAATATCCAAAGATACTTTGAAGACGATGGCCTTGGCACTCAAGAACCCAACGACCCACTAAGATCTAACTCATACCTTTCACTTAATTACGCGATAGGCGGTTTAACCATAGGCGGACAATTAGAAGCTTATGAGGAAAATGCTCTTTTAAATTATAACCCACAATTTGAAGGCATTGATTTAGGAACTTACTTTGTGAATTACAAAACAGAAAAATTTGATTTTACGCTAGGTCATTTTTACGAGCAATTTGGAAGCGGCATGATTCTAAGAGCTTGGGAAGACCGCGCTTTAGGGATCAATACAGCTTTACGTGGCGCGCGTGTTAAATACTCCCCTACATACAACACAGAATTTACAATTTTGTACGGCAGACAACGCTCAGGATTTGATGTCGCCAAAGGAGATATTTTTGGCTTCAATGCCGAGTTTCTTTTAGGCGAAACTTTAAATTTATACGAAAAAAACCAAGACTTATCAATTGGGTTGAGTTATGTCGGCCGATATGAAGAGTTGCCTTTTGACAATGCTGATTATGAAGAATTGACAAATGCTTTTTCGTTTAGAGCAGATTATATGATTAATTCTTTTTACATCAATACAGAATTAAATTACAAGACAAAAGATGGCTTACTTGACGTGCAAAATAAACTAAGTCCAGACTTTGCAAAACCTGGCCACGCCGCAAGATTGAATTTTGGTTATTCTAAATCAGGTTTAGGTATTGATGTTTCATTACGTCGTTTAGAAAATATGAGTTTTTATTCTGAACGACAACCTTCAATATACACAGCATCTAACGGTGAAATCACGACAAGCATTGATTATTTAGACAAAGTTGTCAATTTTACACCAGCTTTGACAAAACAACATCACTCACAATTAGCTAACATCTATGTGTACCAAGCTCAAAACGCTGTTCTCTTTGAAGACGCTGCAATCATGAAAGCTGGTGAAACTGGTGGACAAATCGATTTATATTATACATTTAAAAAAGGAACTTCTTTAGGTGGTAAATACGGAACGAACATCTCCCTTAACGGATCTATGTGGAGCAATTTACCTGGCACATACACATTCAACCCTCCTGATTATGATACAGATTTCTTAGGAAGAGGAAAAAAATACTTTTCAGATTACAATCTTTCTATCAAGAAAAAAGTAAACGAAACATGGCATTTAGGTTTTGATTATATCAATCAGTATTATGACCAACGCTTTATGGGCGGTGGCGATTTAGTTAAAGCAAATGTTGTGGTTGGGGAAGCAACCTACAACTTTACAAATTCTCGTTCTATAAGATTAGAGCTTGAACACATGTGGGCAACGGAAGACAGAAAGGATTGGGCTGCAGGAACAGCAGAATTTAACGTGAATGAAAATTTATCCTTTTATGTTTCTGACATGTGGAACTATGGCAATGATGATCCTGATAAACAAATTCATTATTACAACTTTGGCGGCTCCTATAGACGCGGTGCTTCTCGAATTGCTTTAAATTACGGAAGACAAAGAGGTGGATTAGTTTGTGTCGGTGGCGTTTGCCGATATGTCCCAGAAAGTTCTGGCCTATCGCTCTCATTCAACACAGCATTTTAAAAAATTTAATGTGTAAGAAAAGTCTCTCAAAGCATTTTTTTACACATTAAATTTATCATATCTTTGCAGCACATCTCAAAGGGGTGTTTTGTGAAAGCAAGACTGAGATTATACCCAATGAACCTGGGCGGATAATGCTGCCAAGGGAAAATTGAAAAAGCCGAAAGGCTTAAGATTGCGCGCAACACTCCTGACGACCAAAGTGGTTCTCAGGATTTTTTATTTTAACACTTAAAACAATTGAATAATAACCCCTTTTATTCGTAGAATTTTTTACGGATGAAAACATTATTATTTATGAAGGTCTGCCTTCTTGCAAGCCTCATGAGCTACGCTCAAGAATTCACAATCAAAGGTCAAGTAACATTGAACAATCAAGGTATAGAAGCTGTTGATGTTTACACAAAAAACGAAAATCATCACACTTTTACTGGGCCGAATGGAAACTATGAACTCAAAATACCTAAGGGCGAATACACATTAGTATTTGCTTATGGCAACAAAAAAGAAATCGATTTAAAACTTACTGAAAACAAAACCATCAACCTTCAATGGGAGTCAACAATTGAAGAACTCAACGAGGTTCTGGTAAGCTCGGTAAGAGTGAAAGCTGACTCTCCAATCACACATTCCAACTTAAATAAAAAGGAAATCAAACAACGTAATTTAGGTCAAGATATACCGAGTTTGATGAACTATATTCCTTCGGTTGTCACAACAACTGACGCAGGAAATGGCGTTGGATATTCTGGGATTCGTGTTCGTGGTAGTGATGCTTCACGTGTGAACGTCACAATTAATGGAATTCCTTATAATGATCAAGAAAGTCAAGGGACTTTTTGGGTTAATTTACCAGATTTTGCCTCAACAACACAAAACCTTCAGCTTCAGCGTGGTGTTGGAACTTCAACAAATGGTTCTGGTGCTTTTGGTGCCAGTCTTAACATTTTAACTGAAGCTGCTTCATCTAAAGCAAGCGGCTCACTTGCAAATTCTTATGGTTCTTTCAATACAAGAAAGCATACTTTGAAATACAGTACAGGCATGTTAGATTCTAATATTGAAATCTCGGGGCGTTTATCACAAATCAAGTCTGATGGTTATATCGACAGAGCAACTTCCGACCTTAAATCTTATTTCGTACAAGGTGTTTATTCTTATGAAAACACTTACATTAAAGCTTTGACATTTGGCGGCGAACAAGAAACTTACCAAGCTTGGAATGGAATTGAAGGCGATCAATTAAAAGATGACAGAACATACAATTCAGCTGGAGAATACACCGATAAAAATGGAAATATCAAATTCTATGAAAACGAAATAGATTCTTACAAACAAGATCATTATCAACTGCATTGGCATCAGGATTATAACTCAAATTGGTCAAGTAAACTCAGTTTGAATTATACCAACGGAAGAGGTTTCTTTGAACAATATAAAGAAGACGCTGATTTAGACTTTCATGATATTGAAAATGCACCCGTTAATGAAGCTGACCTTATCAGAAGGCGTTGGCTAGACAATGATTATTTTGTTGTCAGTTCGGATGCTAGCTACAAATCAAATAACCTTAATATTACAACAGGTCTTTTTTACAGCTATTACACAAACGATCATTTTGGTGAAGTGATTTGGAGTGAATATGCTGGCGATTCTGAAATTTATGATCATTATTACGACAGTAACGGAACAAAGAATGAGTACACTATTTTCAGCAAAGCAACTTACAAATTTAGTGATCAGTGGCAAGCATTTCTTGATTTGCAAGGTCGATTTATCACTTACAAAACAGATGGTTTATCATCAGATAAAATACCTTTAGATGTCGATCAAAACTATGAGTTTTTTAACCCAAAAGCAGGTTTGAGTTATCAGTTAAATCACATGAATCAATTTTACGCATCTTACGGAAAAGCACATCGCGAGCCTAGAAGGTCAGATTTTGAAAACGGTATTACTAAAGCAGAAGAACTCGATGATTTTGAATTAGGCTGGAGATTAAATAACGACAAACTTCAAATCAACACAAACCTCTACTATATGCATTACAACAACCAAATGGTTCTTACTGGCGCACTTGATGATGTTGGCTCGCCAATTAGAGAAACAAGCGGTAAAAGTTACCGTTTAGGTTTGGAGGTTGATGCCTCAATTCTGCTCAGCTCTAATTTCAGCATCAGACCTAATGTGGCAATCAGCAGAAATAAAAACCTAGATTTTTATGCAAAGCTTGATGGCTCATTGCAAAATTTAGGAGACACAAATATTTCTTTTTCACCTGAAATTATTGCAGGAAACCAATTTATTTATCATCCAAATGATAAATTTCAAGTTTCTTTGCTCAGTAAATATGTTGGTGAGCAATACATGGGAAATATTGATGCTGAAAAATCAATTTTAAGTGATTACTTCGTCAATGACATTAATTTGGTTTACAACTGGACAAATTCACCAATTTTCGAAAGTGTTGTTTTCACAGGTTTAGTCAACAATATTTTTGATATTGAATATGAGTCTAACGGATTCTTCTACACTTATGATGTTACTTCAAATGGCAATACAGAAACCATGGGAGGTGCAGGATACTATCCGCAAGCTGGCATTAACTTTTTAGTTGGTATAGAATTAAATTTCTAAAATTTATATTGAAAATTAGCTGTAAGAAAACCCTGATTTATTCAGGGTTTTTTTTATATTTTTGAATTATGGCAGATTGGTTAAAAAACTTCGAGAACATTAAAGATGTTGACTTAAATAAACATCCTTTAGAAGCAGAATTCTTTAAAGGAAAAACAACATTGGTATTATTTTACAACAATGATTGCTTAGGCTGCACAGGTCGTGCAATTCCTTTTGCTTATGAGCTTAAAGAAGAATATGGCATTCAAGTGATATTGATACATTCTAACTTTAGTTTTAGCGTCAATAGAATAGATATCGAAAGCATCTTCTCCACACCTGAACTTCCTTTAGACGTTTTTATTGATGAAAATCACTATGCTTACGATCAATTTCAATGTGAAGGCACACCGCATTGGCTACTCATCGACAAGAGTTTAAACATCACGCAAAGTATTTTCGGGTCTCAACCCAATGCGCAAAACAGAATTATCTACAGTTTAGCTGAGATGAAAACGCAGTAATATCAACAAGAAAGCTTATTTTCGTATTTCATTTTGACGCAAATAAATTTTGTATAAATTCATATTTCAAAGCATTTTAGGGTGGAAAATTGAAGGCAACATACCTCCTGAAATCAAAAAATGCATCATCACAGCCGCGCCACATACAAGTTGGCATGACTTCTTTTTGGGTGCTTACATCAGAAGTGCTACAGGTGTTGAAATTAATTATGTAGCCAAAAAAGAACTTTTTAAATGGCCTTTTGGAGCTTACTTTCGTTGGATGGGCGGCGCACCAATCGACCGTTCAAAAAAAGGAAAAACAGTTGAGCAAACCGTTCGCCTTTTTGAAGAAAAGAAAATATTCAGATTAGCCATTGCTCCTGAAGGCACACGACAAAAAGTGGATACTTGGAAAACAGGATTTTACCATATCGCTCATCAAGCAAAAGTGCCTATCGTCAGAATGGCATTAGATTATAAAAACAGAATCGTCAAAATTGCACCTCCATTTTATACCACTGGTGATATTGAAAAAGATATGCTAGAAATCAGAAGTTTTTATAACGGAATTAAAGGGAAGAAAGATTAAGACAACTGCATTAATCGCTTAACATATTTTCCAATCACATCAAATTCTAAATTGACAGTATCGCCTACTTTAATATACTTAAAAGTTGTATGCTCATAAGTAAATGGGATAATCGCAACACTAAAAGCATCTAACTCAGAATCAACCACTGTTAAACTCACACCATTAATCGTGATTGAGCCTTTTTCGATAGTCACATTTTTTTGTTCAGGGCTATATCTAAAAGTAAATTTCCAGCTTCCATCTTGGTCTTCTATTTTTTCGCAAACAGCAGTTTGATCAACATGGCCTTGCACAATATGTCCATCTAAATGTGCATTCATACGCATGCCGCGTTCAAGGTTAATAAGATCGCCAGTTTTAAGATTGCCCAGATTCGTTTTATCTAAAGTTTCCTGAATCGCTGTTACCGTATAATTGTCATCCTCAATGGAAACAACAGTTAAACAAACACCGTTATGCGCCACACTTTGGTCGATTTTCAATTCTTGTGTAAAATCAGATTTAAAAGTAAAATCAATATTTGAATTATTTTTCTGGATATTCTTAACCTCTCCTAAGGTTTCAATGATGCCTGTAAACATAGTTGTAGATTATTTATTTACCTTTGTGAGTACAAAAATAGACGAATTTCATGAGAAATCAATCAATTATAAAGGTCGGAATAAGTATTGGAGATATGAATGGTATTGGTCCAGAAATTATCTTAAAATCTTTGGAAGACAAACGCATGCTAGAGTTGTTTACACCAGTCATTTTTGCAAATTCAAAAATGATGTCTTTCTTTTCTAAACATTTTAAAACAAAAGTTCAATTTAACGGCATCCCTTCTGCTGATAAAGCCATAGATGGAAAAATAAACGTTGTTAATGTTTGGAAGGAAGGCGTGAAAATTAACTTTGGCGAAGAAGACAAGCTGATAGGTGAATACGCCGTGAAGTCTTTAGAAGCGGCGACTCAAGCTTTGATAAAAAATGATGTACAAACCTTAGTCACAGCACCCATCAATAAAAACTCAATACAATCTGATAAATTCAACTTTCCTGGACATACAGATTATTTAGCGCAAGAACTGAAAGGTGAAAGCCTCATGTTCATGGTTTCTGAATCTATTAAAGTTGGTTTATTAACAGATCACGTTCCTATTAAAGACATCTCTAATCACATCACGACTAAAAGTCTTCAAGACAAAGTGAATGCGATACATAATTCATTAAAGATGGATTTCGGTGTCGAAACGCCAAAAATTGCAGTTTTAGGTGTCAATCCACACAGCGGAGATAATGGTGTTATCGGTCTGGAAGATGAAGAAATCATCAAGCCTGCGCTAAAAAAATTCGTTGATGCTGGTAAATTTGTCTTTGGACCCTATGCAGCCGATAGCTTTTTTGGTACAAAACAACATAAAAAATTTGATGCGATACTCGCAGCCTATCACGACCAAGGTTTAATTCCTTTTAAAACATTATCATTTGGCGAAGGCGTTAATTATACCGCTGGTTTAAATAGAGTTCGTACGTCTCCTGACCACGGAACAGCATTTGACATTGCAGGGAAAGGAAAGGCCAATGCAAACTCTTTTAATGAAGCGATATTTACTTCTATCAAAATCTATAAAAATAGGATGGAATATATCAATCTCAAAAAGAATGCATTAGAGCCTCAAAAAACATCTCATAATAATAGAAAATAAAATAGTTTCTTAGAAAATTTTTATATATTTGCACGCTCAAAACTGATGTTATGATGGAAGAGAAAAATGCTTACACCATAAAATTTGTAGGCCTAAAGGAAGGAAAGCACCAGTTTGATTACCATATTAAAGACGAGTTCTTTGAGTTTTTTGAGTATGACGATTTCAATACAGCTGATGTTAAAGCTAATATTGAGCTCAATAAAAAAGCAAATATGCTTGAGTTCACTTTTGATTTGACTGGCGTTATGAATTTAGATTGTGATGTTTCAACAGAAGCTTATGATCAAAAAATTCAAAACAGACTAGAGCTTGTTGTCAAGTTTGGCGAAGAATACAACGACGATCATGAAGATGTTTTAATCTTACCGTGGTCTGAGTATGAAATCGATGTCAAGCAATACATCTACGAGGCAATTGTGTTAGCAATCCCTCAGAAAAGGATTCATCCTGGTGTAGAAGACGGAACATTAAACTCAGAGATTTTAGATAGATTAGAAGATTATCAGCCCGAAGCTGAGAACGATAATAAAGACGAAGAAGAGATTGACCCAAGATGGGAAGATTTAAAAAAATTATTAAACGAATAAATAGTTGAGTAATGGCACATCCAAAGAGAAAGACCTCAAAAACAAGAAGAGATAAAAGACGTACACATTTAAAAGCTGCTACGCCTCAAATCGCAACAGATTCAACAACTGGTGAAGCTCACTTATACCACAGAGCACACTGGCATGAAGGAAAACTTTATTACAGAGGTAAAGTTCTTATCGACAATACTGAAGAGGTAGAAGCTGTAGAATAGTTTCAACTTTCTTCTCATAAAATGCACTCTTTCATCTTTATGGAAGAGTTTTTTTGTTGGTTCTTATTTAAGAGGCAATAGCAAGACAATAACTGAAGTCAGGTTACCGCTCTTGCTTTTTTATTAGATAAAAAAGTATTAAGCATAAAAAAGGCTACTCGAAAGTAGCCTTTGGAAATTGAAAAAAAATGTTTTATTTGATTAGATCAAACGCACGTTAGCTGCGTTCATTCCTTTTCTGCCTTCTTCTTCTGTGTACTCTACAGCGTCACCTTCATTTAAAGATTCGCCGTCTAAACTTGTGACGTGTACAAAAATGTCTTCTCCTGTTTCGTCGTTTGTAATGAATCCGTAACCTTTTGACTCATTGAAAAATTTTACTTTACCTTGCATAATATAATAATAATTAATAATTGCACAAAACTACATAATAAAAATGATAGAGAATTAAATAAAACACATTTTATTTGATTTTTTTTTATTTATAAAGAATTAAGAAAGAATAGCTTACAAATCTTTGCCTTTCATCTTATCCATTTTTTCCTTTGTCAGTGTGTAATCCTCTAACCTCTTGCCTTTCCATCTATGATAAAGAAATAAAGGCATCAAAATGAACGAGCTTGCCAGCACAGACAAACCGATAATAACTTCGCCCATTTTTGCATCATCATATAGCTTGATGTAGAAACCCACACCAAAACTAAGAGCAATAATGATGAATACGATTATAATAAGTGTTCTCATAATTTAATTTATACTGTCACTTCAATCAACTTTTGTCGATAAGCTGTTAATAATTTCGATTTAGAAATAAATCCGATATATTTTCCGTCCTTGACAACTGGTAAATTCCAAGCATCTGTTTTTTGAAATTTATTCATAATTGTCTGCATTCTAGAATCCTTCAAATCAATAACATCAGGTGCATTTTGCATTAAATCATAGACTTTGACTTTCTCATACATCTTCTGATCAAACATGATCGTCCTGATATTATCTAATAAAATTATTCCCTTAAAGTTATAATCTTCATCAACAACTGGAAAAATATTTCTGGATGATTTAACAACACCTTCTTTTACAATATCACCTAAAGTCATATTCTCTGTAAGCACTTGAAAGTTTTTTTCAATCACTTTTCTTATCTCAAGTAAAGTTAATATTGTTTTATCTTTATCATGCGTCAACAATTCTCCTCTTTGCGCCAATTCCATTGTATAAACCGAATGTGGCTGAAATGCATGTGTGATCAAATATGAAATTAAGGCTGTAATCATCAGAGGTACAAAAAGAGCATAGCCTCCAGTTAATTCAGCAATTAAGAAGATTGCTGTTAAAGGCGCATGAAGCACGCCAGCCATTAAACCTGCCATACCAACCATTGTAAAACTTCCAACTGATATCGGTTTATTAAGAAAGCCCAAATGATTTACTAACAAAGCAAAACAGTGCCCTAAAGCACTGCCCATAAAAAGAACAGGAGCGAAAATACCTCCAACTCCACCTGCGGCAAAAGTTAAGGAGGTTGCAAAAATTTTAAAGACAACCAAGCCTGCTAGCAAAATAATAACGACCCAAATATTATCAAGAAAAGCATCGAAAAAATTTGTCTGTAAGGCTTCTTGATAATTTTCAGCGAGCAAACTATTGATGACTCCATAGCCCTCACCATAAAGTGGAGGTATAAAATACAGGATAATTCCCAAGCCTAAACCCGCCAAAATTAATCTTAAAAAAGAATTCTTAATAGACAGAAAAAGCTTCTGTACCTTGAAATAAACACTTGTAAAATAAATAGAACCCAAGGCTGAAATGCATCCTAAAACAACATAAAATGGCACTTGTGAAATGGTGAAATCATCCTCTAAAACAAAAGGAATAATTGTATCTGAGCCAAAAAAGAAATAAGAAGTTAAAATAGCTGAAACCGATGCCGTCAAGAGCGGCAGCATACTCACCAAGGTTAAGTCGAGACTGAAGACTTCTATAGCAAAAATAATCGCTGCGATGGGCGCTTTAAAAATTGAAGACATTGCTCCTGCAGCTGCACAACCAATCAAAAGTGTACGCATACTTTGGTTCATGCGGAACATTCTCGAAATATTAGAACCCAATGATGCACCTGTCGCTACTGTCGGTCCCTCTAAACCAACAGAACCACCAAAACCAACAGTAATAGGTGCAGTAATTAAGGAAGCGTACATCTGAAAGCGCTCCATAATGCCTTTCTTCTTTGAAATAGCATATAAAGTTGAAGGAATTCCGTGACCCAAAGGTTTTCTGATTAAATATTTTATAATAAAATAGACAATCGCTAAACCTATCACTGGGAAAATAAAATAAAACGCATGGTGATAATTAACAATAAACTCACCTTCAAGCAACTCTTGCATAAAGTGCGTCAAGTTCTTAATCGCGACTGCTCCAAGACCAGCAGTAAAACCTATAATCGCGCTGAGTATAAGCGTGAATTGCTGCTCAGAAAGATGTTTAGTCTTCCAAAGCAAAAACTTCTGCAAAACCGATACTTGTTTAAAAGATTTCATTTTAAAAGCTTTGTTTTAAATTCCTTTTAAACTCAGTAAAAACTTAATCAAGAGAGAGTTTCACCTCGATATTGAGTTCTTTGAGTTGATCAGTGCTTAATTGAGCTGGCGCATCTATCATGATATCACGTCCAGAGTTATTTTTAGGGAAAGCAATAAAATCACGTATACTTTCTTGGCCGCCTAAAATAGCCACTAATCGATCTAAACCAAAAGCGATTCCGCCGTGTGGAGGTGCTCCATATTCAAAAGCATCCATCAAGAAACCAAATTGTGCTCTTGCCTCTTCTTCAGAAAAACCAAGATAGTCAAACATTTTAGATTGCGTTTCCTTATCATGAATACGTATAGAACCGCCACCGATTTCGTTTCCGTTTAAAACCAAATCATAAGCGTTTGCTCTTACCTCACCTGGGTTTGATTTAAGTTTATCAAGATCTTCGGTTTTTGGTGAAGTGAACGGATGATGCATCGCGTGAAAACGTTTTGAGTCTTCATCCCATTCTAACAATGGAAAATCGACGACCCATAATGGTGCAAATTCATCAGCTTTTCTTAGGCCTAAACGCGTTGCCATTTCCATTCTTAAAGCACTCAGTTGTGCTCTTGTTTCATTGACATCTCCAGACAAAACAGCGATTAAATCGCCAGGTTGAGCGCCGGTTTTTTCAGCCCAAGCTTTTAAATCATCTTGATCGTAAAACTTATCAACTGAAGACTTAAAACTGCCATCATCATTACATTTAACGTAAACCATACCTTTAGCTCCCACTTGAGGTCTTCTGACCCAATCGATAAGTTTATCGATCTCTTTTCTTGAATAGCTTGCCCCTCCAGAGATTGCTATACCAACGACAAGCTCAGCTTCATTAAAAACTTTAAATTCTTTATGTTGAGTCACTTCATTGAGTTCACCAAACTCCATCCCAAAACGGATATCTGGTTTGTCATTTCCATACTTACGCATGGCATCAGCATAAGTCATTCTTGGAAATTTCTCTATTTCAACACCATTGATTTCTTTCAATAAATGTTTAGTTAAATCTTCAAAAGTTTCTAAAATTTCTTCTTGATCAACAAAAGACATTTCGCAGTCAATTTGCGTAAATTCTGGTTGCCTATCTGCTCTTAAATCTTCATCTCTAAAACATTTGACAATTTGAAAATACTTATCAAGTCCGCCAACCATCAACAACTGCTTAAATGTTTGCGGAGATTGAGGCAATGCGTAAAATTGACCTTCGTTCATACGGCTTGGCACAACAAAATCTCGAGCACCTTCTGGAGTCGATTTAATCAAATAAGGTGTTTCTACATCTACAAAGTCTTTTTGGCTCAAGTAGTTTCTGATTGCCATTGAGACTTTACTTCTGAAAAGCAATTTATTTTTAACAGGAGAACGTCTTAAATCAAGATATCTGTATTTCATTCGTAAATCTTCGCCTCCATCAGTCTCATCTTCAATTGTGAATGGTGGTGTTTTAGATGCGTTTAAAATCTTTAAATCCTCAACTAAAATCTCAATTTCACCAGTCGAAATATTTTTATTTTTTGACTCTCTTTCAATGACTTCTCCTTCAATTTGAATCACATACTCTCTTCCGATTTCTCTCGCTTTTTTAACAACAGCTTCTGGCGTTCGCTCAGCATCAAAGACAAGTTGCGTCATTCCGTACCGATCACGGATATCAATCCAGATGATAAAACCCTTATCTCTAATTGTTTGTGCCCAACCTGAGAGCTTTACTTTTTCGCCTAAATTCTTTAAGTTTAACGTGTTGTTATCGTGCGTTCTGTACATTTTTTTTCTATTGTAAATCGATTTGCAAAAGTAAGAAGTTATAGGTCGTAAACATAGACTCTTCAGAAAAAATTATTTATGTCATATTTCTTAGTTTCCTATAATTTTCCATTGAGAAAATCTTGTGTATTTTAACGTGAAGGACACTCTAAAAGGTGATCGTTTGTCATGCTTGTTGCTTGCATAAAGGCGTAAATAATGGTTGGACCGAGAAACTTGAAACCCTTTTTCTTGAGATCTTTACAGATTTTCTGACTCAATTCTGTTTGAGAAGGGACATCATTAATGGTCATAAAATTGGTTTGTAAAGGTTTATAATCAACATAAGACCATAAAAAATCATTGAAGCTACCGTGTTCCTTTTGAACTTTTTTGACGCACTTTGCGTTGTTAATCGCAGCTTTAATTTTTAGCTTATTTCTTACAATTCCAGCATTTTTGGATAATTCTTCAATTTTATCATCGGTATAATCAGCAACTTCATCTATTTCAAAGTCGTTAAATGCTTGTCGAAAATTTTCTCTTTTTTTGAGAATAGTCAACCAACTTAAACCTGCTTGAAAACTTTCTAATACAAGAAATTCAAATAACTTCTGATCATCATGTAGTGGCTTACCCCACTCATTATCGTGGTAATCTTCATAAAGTTGACTTTCTAAACACCAGTCACATTTTTTCTTTTTCATTCTATAAATTTATAAAAAAAGCGGCTGAACACTAAGTCCAGCCGCTTATAAATCTAGTTTAAAAAACTAATTCAAATATTTATTGCATCGTATCCCAGAATAAAGCAGTTTGTTGCTCATCTCCTCCAATTGCACTTGAAGCAGCATTATAATTACTTTCATTCAGGTTTTGCTCGCTCACAGGATATGTATATCTCAACGGAACTGGGTTGTTTGTGTCTTCTGGCAAGTTAAATGTAGGTGCATCAAACTTTCTCCATACAGCCCATCCTTGGAAAGGATTATCAAACATTGCAATCCAGAATTGCTCTCCAATGCTTTCTCTCCAGTTTGTTGCGTCATAAGCAACATCTGGTTGCGCTATATAAGCTGAAATATCAGCAGCATTCGTAATTCCAGCATAATTCATAGAAGCAGTGATTCCATCTTCATAATGAACATCAGCTGTTGATGGTGTTGCATAAGTTCTTGCTGCAGCTTCAGCTAATAAAAATGAAACCTCAGCATAATCCATATAGATACCTGGATGTGTAGGGTCTTTAAAAGCGTCACCAATGTGCGTGTAATTAGCATATGTGTTAGAACCACCATAAGTCCCACCATCAAATACACCAGCACCTAAGTTATCATCAAAGTAATAAGAACGACGTGGATCATCTAAGTCATTCATAATATCTACAATTGTGTTTGCAGAAACATAATCAGAACGACCTGACTGAACTAAATCTTCCCACAATGGGTTTGTGTTCGGAGGTGAACTCTGATATTGAATCACAGCATTATCAGCATTACTTGCCATTACGCCTGCACTAGAACTGATTGCATCTTCAGCAGCAGTCTGCGCCATAGATTGCATACCAGAAACGTCAGCAACTCTTAAAGCTAATCTTAATTGTAATGAATTAGCAAACTTCTCCCATTTTGCCATGTCTCCCATGTAAATCACATCTGGACCTGAAAAACCTTGACCTGCTTGAAGCATAGTTCTTGCCGCTTGGATTCTTGTCAATAAATCTTCATAGATACCAGAAGCATCATCATAAACTGGGTTTGTGATTTCTTGAGCTCTCAATGCTTCAGTGTAAGGGACATCTCCGAAAGTATCCACAAGCATTTGCCATGCATAAACTTGAATGACTTCTATTTGCCCTAATCTCGCATCTTTTTCTGCTTGCGTTAAATTTTCTTTTTCTTCGATATATGATTTTGCATCATCTAAATCCAACAACACATCACGGTATGTTTCAGACCATTGTGTTTGAGGAACGTTTCTTGAAACCAACTTATAGTTTGGCTCATCTAAATATTCCGTAGATGTTAAATACTGAGAAACAAATCTGTAAATATTCGTATTAACATTTGGACTCGCTAACAAATCCCCTAAACTTACAACAGCACTTGTGAAGAGAAAATCTTCACTCACCGTTGTAGGGTTTTTAGGATCTTCATTTAATCTTTCATACTTGTCGTCATCAGCACAGCCGATGAATAAAGAGACAACTATGAATGTTATTATATATTTTTTCATCCTATTATTTTTTAAAATTTAAGTTTAACATTCACACCATATTCTCTAGCAGAAGGGTAAGCACCTGATTGGTAACCTTGGATGTTACCTGAACTTAAACCTGCTTCTGGGTCAGAGTAAGGCATATTTTTATCAATAATCCATAAGTTACGACCAATTAAAGATAATGAAGCTCCAGTAAATGGTAGCTTTTCTACTAACTTATCGTCTAAACTGTAAGTTAAACTCATCTCTCTTAATTTGATAAAAGATGCATCATAAACATGACCTCTGTTAGCATCATTAGAGTAACCATAAGGACTGTCTGATGTTGAGCCAGCAGGGATTCTCACTGTATTTTGGTTTCCACTTGCATCAACACCTGGTAGAATAACTCCACCGCCATCAGCAATTGGCGCACGCATTTCGTTGCCTAAATCATTAAGACCTGCAGTCACATCATACAAACCAGTTGCCATACCATACCATGTATCAAGAGAGAAAATATCTCCACCTTCCTGAATATCAATCAAGAAACTAAATGATAAGTTTTTATATTTGAACGTGTTTGTAATACCAGCATTCCAGTCAGGCTGAATATTACCAATAATTTCATTATTATTTGATGTTACTTCGTAGTATCCATCAGCACCAACAATTTTGTTACCCTGATTATCGTAAACATAGTCAGTACCTCTGATAGCTCCATAAGGCTGACCAGGCGCTGCGTTTATTGAAACACCTCCTTGGAAACTTGCCAATTGAAGGTTGTTAATACCATCTCTTAAACTGATCACTTCATTTTCATTTTTAGACCAGTTCACATTCATATTCCAGCTAAAATCTTCAGTTCTCACTGGCACTAAACCAACTAAAACTTCAACACCTTTGTTTTCTATCTCACCAGCATTCAATAATTTTCTTGAATAACCTGTTGCAGTAGAAATTGGCACTGGCGTAATTTGATCTTCTGTACGTGTACGGTAGTAAGAAATATCAAAGTTTACACGATCATCGATAAAGCTAGACTCTAAACCTACCTCGTAAGAAGTTGATGTTTCAGATTTAAGATTCAAGTTGTTTAAAGTACTACTTAAACTTGCAGAGCCTTGACCATTAAATGGCGTACTCACCACATAAGTATTAAAGACCTCATATGGATTTGTTGCACTACCAACTTGTGCAAAGTTAGCTCGTAACTTCGCAAAACCTAACCAGTCTTCATTAATAATATTTGATAATAAAATACTTGTTGATACTGAAGGATAATAATAAGTATTGTCAGAACTTGGTAAAGTCGAAGAGCGATCACGACGGATTGTTGCTTCTAAATAATATGTGCTTAAATAGCCAAGACTTGCTCTTGCAAAAATACCATCAACCATTTCGTCTGCCTCATACTCTAAAGGTGGATTAATTGGATCTTTACTGTTACTTAGAGCATAAAAACCAGGCGCATTTAAACCACCATTAGTTGCAGCTCTGATAAAGGTTTGTTCATTTCTTCTTAAGTTAAAACCGATGTTACCATCAAGATTTAAATCAGAAGTCAAGTCTTTATTAAAGTTAAGAATCAAATCATAGTTATACTCCGCAACACGATTATCAAATCTAGAATAACTAGATACCGCCGCAGAACCTACATTGATTCGCTCTTCTTGCAACTCACTATAAGTATCAAAAGTAAAACGCCCTAAAACACTAAAGACATCACTAATTTTGTAATTCAAATTAACATTACCGTAGTATCTGTTTCTCGTATCCGTTTGATAATTTTCATATCTTACCCAGTAAGGGTTGTCAGTATAAATAGGCGTTCTATTAAAAGCACTATTCGGGTTCCAAGTGATGTTTTTGCGAGTGCTGAAATATGCATCTCTTTGATCATAAAGATCAACATTCATTTGATGCCACTGTCTGAAAGTCTGCATTAAGTTCTGACCATCATAACCCGTACCGAAACGACCTTTACCATCAGTTTTAATAAAAGTTACATTTGCAGCAGCTGTCAGACGATCAGTTAAATCATGAGATCCTGAGAATTTAATATTATCTCTCTTGATTCTACTGTTCGGTAAAGTTCCTTTTTGATTTAAATTTGTGTAAGAAATTCTAAAATTCCCATCTTCATTACCTCCATCCAAAGCAACTGAGTTGATTGTTGTGTGGCCAGTCTCCCAAATATCATTAGGTGTATGCTTAGCCGCAGTCCAAGGTGTTGCTTGTAAATACGTATCTAATTCAGGATAAATAGAATTCCATTGGTAAATCATTCTATTTGGATCAAATCTAGCACCATAAGAAGCATCTGCTGTAAACACTGTTGTTTCTTCGTCGATACCATCACCATCTAAGTCAGTTAACCAAAAACCATCTCCTGTATCATAAGTTGGTGCATAACCAGCTCCATACTTTTTTTGATATTTAGGCAAGGTCTCTTTGTTAACATCAGCAAAAGTGACAGATGAACGAATGCTTACGCCCATTCCTTTGTTTCGTGCTCCTTTTTTTGTTTCAATAACAATCGCACCGTTGGCAGCTCTTTCACCATAAAGTGCAGTTGCCGCAGCACCTCTTAAAATATTGATTGACTCAATATTGTCTGGGTTAATATCAGAAGCAGCATTACCGTAGTCATAACCACCACGACCTGTTTGTTGGTCTCCAGTGTTTGAGTTCTGGTTAATGATCGGCGTACCATCAACAACAAATAAAGCTTGGTTGTTACCTGTTAATGAAGCATTACCTCTAATCACAACGTTGGTAGAACCACCCATTGTACCTGAAGATTTAACCTTTAATCCTGCCACTTTACCTGAAAGTGCATTTGTAAAGTTTTGTGTTGCCACATCAGAAACCTCTTCACCACCAACTTCTTGTGTTGCGTAACCAAGTGATTTCTTTTCTCGTTTGATACCGAGAGCAGTAACAACTACTTCATCTAGTTTGTTTGCGTCGCTTTCTAAAACGACTTCAATTTCGGCATCACCTGAAACTCCAATCTCTTGAGTTTTCATGCCTAGATAAGAAAAAACAAGTGTTTCACCTGTTTCTGCTTGAATGGTAAACTGACCATCGAAGTCAGTCTGAGTACCATTTGACGTTCCTTTTACCAAAATATTTACACCTGGTAAAGGAATCCCGTCTGCATCTTTAACAGCACCTGTCACCGTCACTTGTTGTGCAAACATTCCTGCACTTAACAAGGTGAACAATAACAAGACTGTGTTTTTGACTTTGTTCATGAGTAAGGTTTTTTAAGTTATAGAACGAATATATAAATTATATGTTAAAAACAAAGCCTAAAATCCATATTAGGTTAATTGTTTAACTTTTTAACATTTATTATGTTAATAAATAACACGCTTATTGCAGCATAGGCAAGCTTACCCAATGATGTTATCAAAATCATCTTTTTTAATTTTAATCAATTGAGACTCATTCAATGTATGTTTAAGACATCATTGAACATCATTCTCAAAAACATAGGTATATTGTACTAAAAACTCTTAAAAACAAAAAAGCAAGCTATTTACATAGCTTGCTTTAACAAAAAGAAACTTTCGTTTATTTATTCTCTGATCAACTTAAATGTCTTAGTTGCATTGTTAATTTTTACCTTCATCAAGTAAATACCTGACTGAAGTTTTTGTAAATTAATTTTTGCATTAATACTTTCAACATTTTCCGACATTAGAACTTGACCTCTCAAATTATAGATATCTATCTGATCAATTACTTGACCTGCTTTTAAAACTAACTCGTTTTTCACAGGGTTAGGATAATAAGAAAAATTATCGAAACCTACAGATTCTAAACCTAAAGTCGTTGTTGTGAAAGCCGCAGGCCCAAACCAACTGCTTTCATCGCTTGGTCCGCAAAGCGCACGAACATAAACATCATAATCTGTCGCTGCAGTTAAACCTGTTAGTGTCTCACCTAATGTTCCATCATTATCAATGATAGACGTTCCATCTACAAGAGGATCAAATCCTGCCTCTCCGTAAAGAATTTCCCATTCAGTTGCTGTTCCGTTTTCTAACCAAGCAACATCAGCAGAGGTGTCATCTATATTTGTAAACATCACATCGGTTGGAGCTGCACAAACTGTATTTGTTCCAAACGCAAAGTCGTCAGCATATAATTCAAATTCATCAGTACCAGTCGCTCTAATCGCAACATAAACAGTTTGACCTGCATAAGCCGATAAATCGAACTCGTATTGCGTCCAAGTATCTGGAGCATCCATTTCAGCTTGAAGAACTTCATCAAAAGATGTGTCCGACATATTATCAGTTGTAGATAAAACAACTTCAAAAGGTTCTAAAAGACTAGAAGCTCTTGATCTTAAAGAAAAAGAAACCATATCTGTAGTTCCTGCAATAACTTCAGTTGCTGGCATAATTAAGTAATCATCATGAGCAGAAGAATTATATCTAATTTTCATCACATTATCTCCGCTTTGAGCGCCACCATCTGGACTTGATTCAAACACCCACTCATTCGCTCCACCTTGATTAATAACTGACCAACAAGCTGGTAAACTTGATACAGATTCAAAATCTTCAGTATAAGCTGTATTTATGATATCACAAGCTGTTGAAAAAGTCTCCACAGCCGTCCAATCACTCATATCTGTTGCAGAACACATTGCTCTAACATAGACATCATAAGTAGTACCTAAAGTTAAACCTGATAAAGTTTCACCTAAAGTTCCATCATTATCTGCAACTGAAGTTCCATCAACTAATGGATCAAAGCCTGTTTCACCATAAAGAATCTCCCATTCGGTTTCTGATCCAAAAGATGTCCATGAAACATCAGCAGAAGTCTGTGTGATATTACTAAACACAACATCAGCAGGAGCAGGACAAGTAATTTCTTCTATACTTAATTCATATTGCACACTTTGTGGCGTAGCCCATGTTGAAATAACAATATAATAGGTTTGTCCACCTGTCAAATATACACCCTCTAAATTTCTATCAATTGAGTTAGAATTTCCTTCAAAAGCCACACAATTTGGGCTATCATCTAAACAAGCATCTAAAACATGAATTGCAGAGTAATCGACGGAAACATTATAAAAACTAATATTGACAGCCATATTATTTGCCGGTGTAAAAGCATAAATTGCCTCATCACCACTTAAATAAAGAGAACTACATGGACTATCAACATTATCATAATTATCACCATAATTAGCAGTATCATCAGATGTAGTGTAAGGTAAACCAGTAATTGCTATAGGATTTGCACAAGACTCACCCGGATTAGATACAGTCGACATATATGACCCAAATGGAACTGTATCACTCAATGGTGTTGAAGAGTTGCACAAACCTAAACCATCAAGCGCATCTTGCGTTCCAAAAGTCCAGTTAGCAGGATCAAAAGCACCTGCATTAGCTGTTGCTCCATCGTTACGATAATAATAAGTATCGACATGCTCCCAAGCAGTTCCCGTTCCATCTACGTTTTCTTCTCCAAATCTATCCACGACAACATCACCAGCATCAGTAATTTGAAAAGCATCATCTCCATTACTGCTAATAACCGAATTCTCAATTACGTTGTGTGTTGTGGAGTTAATCGTAAATTCAACATCCAAAGTTGCTTCATCGTTTGTAACATAAGCAAATTCATCTGTTAAGCTTCCTAATGAAGTTAAATCAACATTTGTTGTAAAACCACCTCCATTAGATTGTCTTGCAAGATTCCAGTCTGTAAAATCAACCGTTCCGTTAACGTAAATTTCTATTGTTCTTCCATCTGCACCAGGGCAAGGAGAATCAACATAACCTGTAATGATGGCATCTTGTGCATACCCGAAAGCAAACATCATAAATGACATCATTAAAAATGTAATTTTTTTCATATTGTTATGATTTTTAAGTTAATGAATTGTAAAACTAAGCAAAAAACAACTAATAAAAACTTAAAAACGTTAAATTTTTAAATCCTAAATCATTTATGGCCTTAAATAGTATTGATTTAAAAATTTAAATTACGCATATTGATAAGATTCGGTATAAGCCAATTGGCTTATACTTGAGTGGTTAGCGTATAACAAAAATTTCATGAAGGTTTTCAAATTCCTAAAGATGATTTAAATCAGCCTTTTAGTGATTTTTGAGTTGTAACTTTGTTGAAATTATATTCAAAATTAATTATGGATTCATATAAAATCGTCAAAAAACACCTTGATCAATCAATGAGCTACAATGACTACAAAGCTCTTGTAAACGAATTGTTAGAAAAAGGTCAAGCTACAGGAAATACTCAAGATGAAACTTATTTAGAATTTTCGAAACTCGGCGTTCAAAGAATGAAACGCTGGGAGAAAACAGTCAAGATTAATGATGAACAAAAGGAAAGAATCATTAACATTTCTAAACCTCAAACATGGCTAGTTATTGCTGAAGGCTGGTGTGGTGATGCAGCGACAGCACTTCCTGTAATGGAAAAAATAAGCTCCCTTAACTCTTTGATCACATTAAAAGTCATTTTAAGGGATGAATACCAAGATTTAATCAATGCTTTCTTGACTAACGGCGGGCAATCTATCCCTAAACTCATTGCTATTGATTCTTCAGAGGAAAAGATTCTTTACACATGGGGACCTCGTTCTGCAGCAGCAACGAAACTTGTTGAAGAAGAAAAGGCCAAAAATGACGGCAAATTTACAGCCGACTCCAAAACTGTTTTACAACAATGGTATAATAAGGACAAAGGACAAAATATAATTGAAGACCTTATCAAACTTTTAGAAGAGAATAATAAAGCTTAATTAGGCTTTCATCATATCTTCAAAACCTTCAATGCTTAACGCATTTGAAATTTTATAGTCGCCTATTTGAGTTCTTTTTAAAGCACTTAAGTAGGCGCCTGATTTGACAGCCATTCCATAATCATGAGCTAAACTTCTGATATATGTTCCTTTACTACAAGTGACTTTAAATTCAAACTTTGGCAAATCAAATTTTGTTAGCTGAAAGTCATCTATTAGAACTTGGCGTTTCGGAATCTCAACCTCCTCTCCTTTTCTCGCATACTCATACAGTTTTTTTCCATCTTTCTTTAAGGCAGAAAAAATTGGTGGCTGTTGCATAATTTCTCCCAAAAATTCTTGACGGACTTCTTCTAATAAATCTGAAGTGATATGTTTAGTTTCAAAAGTCTGATCGATTTCTGTCTCCATATCGTACGACGGACGTGTCGCACCTAGTGTTATTTCACCTATGTAAACTTTAGTTTGCCCCATCAAGCTTTCGATTTGCTTTGTGTATTTGCCAGTGCACAAAATCACCAAACCTGTTGCTAAAGGATCTAAAGTTCCTGCATGTCCAACTTTTATTTTCTTAATGCCAAACTTCCTTTTAATCAACCATCTCACTTTATTGACTACCTGAAATGAAGTCCACCCTAAAGGCTTATCAAAGCAGATTAATTGTCCTTCTTTAAAATCTTCTAAAGTTAAGTCACGCATCATACTTGAGTTAAAATAATTGCAATCACACCAACAACAAAACAGTAAATTGAGAAATATTTAAGCTTGCTTTTTTTAACAAGACTAATCATCCATGTACAAGCGAATAAGCCTGTGAGGAATGCAGCCAGAAATCCTACACTCAAACTCATAAAATCTACCTGACTTTGAAAAACATTTCCATCAAGTAAATCCTTGGCTATTTTTCCAAAAATTAAAGGCACAACCATTAAAAAAGAAAAACGCGCTGCTTGTGTTTTATCATTTCCTAACAAAACTGATGTTGCAATTGTAGAGCCGCTTCTCGAAATTCCTGGCAAAATTGCTATCGCCTGTGCAACACCAATCACGAAAGCATTTCCATAACTTACTTTTTTAGGTGTGCTTTTCGCTTTATCGGTTAGCCATAATAAAAGCGCTGTTACAATTAACATAAAACCAACTAGCACAATATTATCACCAAACAAGACTTCCATTTGGCTTTCAAAAAAATAACCCACTAAAGCTGCAGGAATCATCGAAATGATAATTTTTAAAGAAAAACGAGAAGATTCATTCCATTGAAACTGAAACAAACCTTTGATGATTTCTAAAATATCTTTTCTGAAAATAACAACGGTGCTCAATGCTGTTGCAAAGTGCAGTACAACTGTAAAAAGCATAGATTCTTTTGGCAAACTATGGTCACCTAAAAGCGCTTTCCCAAGCTCTAAATGTCCGCTTGACGAAACTGGCAGGAACTCAGTTAAACCCTGAATAACCCCTAAAATACTAGCATCTAAAATATCCATTAATCACCTGAAGGCTTAAGTAGTATGGCGTAAACCTCAATTGCGAAACCAATCAGAATAAGAGTCGGAGCTAAACGAATACGTTGCCAATTATAAATTTCAGGATTAAAAACTTCAGGATCATCACTTCCACCGCCAGCCATCAGGATAAAACCTAAAGCGATCACGGCCAAGCCAATCAACATAAACTTGTAGTTCTTTTTTTCAAAAACAAAGTTTTTATCAATTTCGCTTTCCTGTCTACGTTTTTTCTCTCCCATAATATTGAGATTTTTGAATTTAGATTGAATTAGTAGTAAAGTTCGTCAGTTTTTAAATTAAGAAAACGCTGTGTTGCAAAAAAGGTACTCAACCAAGTGATCAAAATACCAAGCAATAATATTGCTGCGAACAAAGCTAATAAAATAAGTCTGTCTGAGAGGAAATTCAGTTCAGGAAAACTTTCATTTAAATAATATAAAACAGCAGCCATCCCTGCTAGGGACAAAAATGAACCTATCAAACCTAACTTGATGCTCTTCCATATGAAAGGGCGACGAATAAATGATTTAGTCGCACCAACCATTTGCATAGTTTTGATTGTAAATCGTTTTGAATACACCGATAATCTTATCGAACTATTGATGAGTAAAACCGCAATAAATGTAAAGACAACGCTGATAATGATAATCCACAAACTTAATTTCTTGATATTATCATTCAATAAAGCAATCAAAGGCTTATCGTAAACAATCTCGTCAACAAATTTATTTTCGTTGATATCTCTTGTAATTTCAGCTAGCTTAACTTCAGAAACATAATCTGCATTAAAATAAATATCAATAGAATTCTGAAGCGGATTATACCCTAAAAACTCCATGAAATCTTCACCGATTTCTTCACTATATTTTTTGGCAGCATCTTCTTTAGAAACAAAATTCACAGATTTAGTATACTCCGCCAAAGCAAGAGATTTCTGTAATTGATCAATCTCCACTTCTTTTGCCGTATCATCTAAATATATAGTGAGCGCAATTTGCTCTTTGAAATGATCAGCAACTTTTTTAGTATTTAAAACTAAAATACCTAATAAACCTACTAAAAAAAGAACCAACGCAATACTGATCACAACAGAAAAGTATGAGGTGATTAAGCGTCTTTTTTGGTATTTTTCAAATGATGATGCCACAAATTTAATTTTCGTAAAAATATAAAACTCTCTACATCTAACGCCTCTTCCTGTTAAATATTTTCTTTAATACCTTATAGCATAAAATAAAACAGCTTCAAAAGAGATTTTCACTTTATGAAGCTGCTTAAAAGATGGTAATCTTAAAAATAATTAAGATAAAGTTTTTATTAAAAATTATCTGTCAATATGTTGATGATATCAATAATAGCCCAAATACCTAAACCTCCTAAAGTTACAATAAAGAGAATATTCACCCAAACAGGTTTTCCAGCGTACCAACGGTGCGCTGCAAAAGGCCATAAAATAAACCAAAGCGCTGCAGCAACCCATTTATCATAGCCAGAAGCAACTATTGGTGTTAAAGCCTCTTCCTTTTTAACAGTTTCAGAAACTTCTGCAACTGAAAAATCTTTGTAATTATCAGTGTCAAGATTTTCATGAACAACGAGATCATTACTCATTTTCTCTCTATTCACTGGAAAAGAAGCAAACATCAAAGATGAGGTGAAAATAAAAACAAGTAATAATAAATTTTTCATAATTTTGAAATTTTAAGTTAGGCTCACAATATATAAATTTTATGTTAAAAATACTTTTTACGATAATTTTTTCTTCACTTTTTTTTGTCTCAAATAGTCAAAACATTAAAGAATTCGAGTTTATTGGTTCCCTTAAATTAGAGGACAATAGCACCATTTCTTACAAACTAAAATTTACTGATATTGGCAAAGGCATGATTGAAGGTAAATCGATCACAGATTTTTCTGGTGATCATAGAACAACCTCAGAAATCAAAGGACGAATTGATTATGAAAATGACAGAATATCTTACGCAGAAGTGAAAAATCTATCAACAAAATCAGATTATGATGAAGAAAATTTTTGCTATATCCACTTGACAAATGCAGATTTTAATCTCAAAAACAGAAAAAGCTCAATTAAAGGAAGCTTTCAAGGCAAATTTCCTGATGGAGAAAATTGCGTGGAAGGCGAACTTATTCTTGTTGGTTCTGAATTTTTCTATAAACGCATGGAAAAACTTAATAGAAAGATTAGTCGTGTTAAAAAGATCGATAGCGTCACAAAAGCGAATTTAAAAACGTCAACTTTCAAAAAGAAGCTTGCTAAAAATCTATTAGAAAACGAAGATGTTATCTCTTTATATATTGACGATTCAAGCGAAGTTTTTTTGGAATTGTGGGATGAAGAGCTTGAAGATGGCGATAAAATTGATCTTTTCATCAACCAAAAAATAGTTTTAGAAAATTTTGAAATCAAAAATCAAAAGAAAATTATCAAAATACCATTTAGTAATTCTGATGTTAGCGTGACAGTTATTGCCAACAATATCGGTCAAAAAGCGCCAAACACCGTCAGTTTAATTTTACGCGATAAAAACAATTCGCATAAAATCAGAACCAAGCTTCAACAAGACGAACAAGCCTACATTATGCTTAAAAGCAATCAGTAAACTTTTAACTCTCAAGTTTCACACCTTTTTAGCACATAAATAGTATTTTTGCCAAAATTGAATTTTAGCAAAAAATCATGGCATATAATTTTAAAGAAATCGAAGCCAAATGGCAGAAAAAATGGGCAGATAACAAAACTTTCGCTGCTCAGCAACCTCAAGATTTTAAAGAGAAAGCAAAACCGCCTTACTACGTTCTCGATATGTTCCCTTACCCATCAGGCGCAGGCTTGCACGTTGGTCATCCGTTAGGTTATATCGCAAGTGATATTTTTGCGCGTTACAAACGTCATCAAGGTTTTAATGTTTTGCATCCGCAAGGTTATGATTCTTTTGGTTTGCCTGCTGAGCAATATGCCATACAAACAGGCCAACACCCTGCAAAAACAACAGAAGATAATATCAAACGCTACCGTGAACAGCTCGACAGAATTGGTTTTTCTTTTGATTGGGATCGTGAAGTCAGAACAAGCTCACCTGAATATTATAAATGGACACAATGGATTTTTAGCGAATTGTTCAATTCATATTATTGTCATAAAGCTGACCAAGCCAAACCTATTGATGAAATCATCAAGATTTTTTCTAAAGAAGGAAATATCAATATCAATGTTGCCTGTGATGAAAATGTTGAAAACTTTTCTGCTGATGAGTGGAATGCTTTTTCAAATGAGAAAAAAGAAGAAATTTTACTTGACTATCGTTTAACATATCTTGCCGAAACTGAAGTCAATTGGTGTCCTGCTCTTGGTACTGTTTTAGCAAACGACGAAATCATCAACGGCGTTTCAGAGCGTGGTTCGCATCCAGTTGTTCGTAAAAAAATGAAACAATGGAGCATGCGTATTTCAGCTTATGCAGAGCGTTTACTTCAAGGTTTAAATAAGCTTGACTGGACAGATAGCCTGAAAGAATCTCAACGCAACTGGATTGGAAAATCGATTGGTGCGCAAGTTTTTTTCAACTTAAAAGATCAAGACCAAAAAATTGAAGTTTTTACAACGCGACCTGATACAATTTTCGGCGCTTCATTTTTAACGCTTGCGCCTGAGCATGATTTGGTTCAAAAAATCACAACTCCTGAGCAAAAAGAAGCTGTTGATAATTATATCACTCAAACTTCAAAACGCAGCGAACGTGAACGTATGGCCGACGTTAAAACAATTACAGGTGTTTTCACAGGATCTTACGCTGAACATCCACTTACAAATGAACCAATCCCGATCTGGATAGGCGATTATGTTTTAGCAGGTTACGGCACTGGCGCTGTGATGGCAGTTCCATCTGGTGATCAGCGTGACCATGATTTTGCAAGACATTTCGATTTACCGATTCCAAATGTTTTTAAAAACATTGATATTTCTGAAAAAGCACATACAGAACAAGACAATACAGTGATTGCAAATTCTGAATTTCTAAATGATTTAGAACCTCAAAAAGCCATCAGAAAAGCAATTGAAGCTTTAGAGAATAAAAAATCAGGTTATGCAAAAATCAATTATCGTTTGCGTGATGCTGTTTTTTCTAGACAAAGATACTGGGGCGAACCCTTCCCAGTTTATTACGTCAATGGATTACCAAAAATCATCGAGACAAAATATTTACCTCTTGAGCTTCCTGAGGTTGAAAAGTATTTACCAACTGAAGATGGCGCACCTCCTTTAGGTCGCGCTAACAAATGGGCTTGGAATACAACAACAAATGAGGTTGTTCATAATTCAGAAATCGACCACAAAACAGTTTTCCCACTAGAGCTTAACACAATGCCTGGTTGGGCTGGCAGCTCGTGGTATTTATTCAGATACATGGAAACCGAAAATCGTGACAAGTGTTTTGCTTCTGAAGAAGCTCTCGATTATTGGGAAAATGTTGATTTATATATCGGCGGAAGCGAACATGCAACTGGCCATTTACTCTATTCACGATTTTGGACAAAATTTCTGAAAGATAGAGGATTCATAAAAGTTGATGAACCTTTTAAAAAACTGATTAACCAAGGCATGATTTTAGGTGAAAGTGCTTTTGTGCATAGAATTGATGCCAACACTTACATTTCTTCAGATTTAAAAACTGAAAAAGAAGCACTGAAAATTCACGTTGATGTTTCTTTTGTCAACACGTCAAATGAATTAGATATTGAAGCTTTTAAAAAGTGGAGACCTGAGTTTGAAAATGCAGAATTCATCAAAAATGATGATGGGAAAGTTTTGGTTTCTCGAGAAGTTGAAAAAATGTCGAAATCAAAATTTAATGTCGTCAATCCTGATGATGTTTGTGATGAATATGGCGCTGACAGCCTGCGTTTATTCGAGATGTTTTTAGGCCCGATTGATCAATCAAAACCTTGGAATACTGCAGGACTTTCTGGTGTTTCTAGTTTTATGAAGAAGCTATGGAAACTTTATCATAAAGGCGATGATTTTGAAGTGAGCGAAAATCCAGCTTCTAAAGAAGCTTTAAAAGCCTTGCATCAAACCATAAAAAAACTGACAGAAGACATCGAAAACTTCAGCTTTAACACAAGTGTTTCTAGTTTTATGATTTGCGTGAATACTTTACTTTCTGAAAAGTGTAATTCACGTGAAGTTCTCGAACCTTTAGCGATTTTAATTTCGCCTTTTGCGCCGCACATTGCTGAAGAATTATGGGAGAAACTCGGACATACTGAAAGTATTTCACAAGCAAAATTCCCTGTTTTTGAAGAGAAGTTTTTAGTAGAAGACACAAAAACTTATCCGATTTCTTTCAATGGAAAAATGCGTTTTAAACTAGATTTATCTCTAGACCTTAGCAAAGATGAAATTGAAAAAATTGTGATGGCCGATGAAAGAACCCAGAAACAACTTGATGGCAGAACACCTAAAAAAGTGATTATTGTACCAGGCAAAATTGTCAATATTGTCGGTTAATTTATCTATTTTCATAAATAAAAGTAAACTTTGTCAGTTGATTAGACTTTGGTGCTAAATTTGACCTATTATTTTTTGATTTTTAAAGACGATAAAAAATGAGTTATTATATTTTAATCGGAGGAATTCTTTTAGTGAGTTGGCTTGTGAGTAACAAGCTTAAATCTAAATTTAAGAAATACTCCAAAGTTCATTTACAAAATGGCATGAGCGGAGCAGAGATTGCTCGCCAAATGCTTGCCGATCACCATATCACAGATGTTGAAGTGATTTCGACACCTGGCCGATTAACCGATCATTACCACCCAACAAAGAAAACAGTAAACCTCAGCGAAAGCGTTTATAACCAACGAAATGCTGCTGCGGCTGCAGTTGCTGCTCACGAAGTTGGCCACGCTGTACAACACGCTAAAGCCTATAAATGGTTAGAGATGAGAAGTCAACTTGTGCCAATTGTAAGTGTGGCTTCACAGTTTTCGCAATGGGTTATTTTCGGAGGCTTAATTTTAATGGGGATGGTTTCTGTTGGCGTTGGTCAAGCTGTCCTTTTAGCCGGAATTATCATGTTCGGGATGGGAACGCTTTTTAGTTTTATCACTTTACCAGTTGAATATGATGCAAGTAACAGAGCTTTGGCTTGGTTGAAAGATAGAAATATTGTGACTGCTGAAGAATATAAAGGCTCTGAAGATGCGCTCAAATGGGCTGCCAGAACTTATGTTGTTGCTGCAATTGGTTCATTAGCTACACTGCTCTATTTCTTAAGTATTTACTTAGGAAGAGATTAAAATCTAAATATTTTTTAATTTAAAATCGGTTGTTTTTATGAAGATAACCGATTTTTTTATGCTTAGGCTTATCTTAATTCAAGATGTTTTTTCTTTAAAATCACTAACTTAGCGAGATGCAAAAAATTCTGATCATCCTCTGTTTTCTGTGCTTGGGCATTTCAGAAGCCCAAAACAAAAGTTTAGCTGAAAATTATGCTGAACAAGGCGAGTATGCAAAAGCTTTAGTGATTTACAAAGAGCTTTATCAGCAAAACCCAAACTCTCAAACATTTTTAGTTGATCTGGTCGATACGTATAAAAACCTTGACAGTATACATCAAGCTGAAGATGTGCTAGTTGAGTTCTTAAAAAGACCTGGCGATTATCCGCATATTGAAGTTGAATTAGGTTACTTATACCAGCAAGATCAACAATTAAAAAAAGCTGAAAGCCTTTACAATTCAGCTATTAGCAAAGTTGAAATCAGACCTGTTTACGCTTATGCAATCGGTAAAGCTTTTCAGAAGTATGGTTTACTTAGTTACGCGCAGCAAACTTATGAGAAAGCGCAAGAACTCAGGCCAAGCACAAATTTCTTGATCCAGCTAGCGCAGATTTACGGTGAGCAATCTAAATTTGATCAAATGTTTGAAATGTATGTTGATCTTATTGAAAAAAATGAACGTTACTTCAAAATGCTAAATCAGATTTTTAATGAATTTATTACTGAAGATCCTCAAAATGAAGCAAATTTAGCGCTTAAAAAGACACTTCTCAAACGCAATCAAGAAGAACCGAAGTTGATTTATAACGAAACTTTAAGTTGGTTATTTACACAACAAAAAGATTATAACATGGCTTTTATTCAAGAAAAAGCCATTTATGCCAGAAGTGAAGAAAAGAACGCAAAACGCCTATTTGATTTGGCTAAAATCGTTTTTGAAGAAGAAGATTTTTCTTTAGCTGAAAAAATATTTTTAGAAGTCCAAGACAAAACAAATTATCAAAGTTTGTTTTACGAATCAGCACAACACTTATTACTGATTTTAGAAAAAAGAGAAGACATCAAAAAAATTGAAGTCGAAGAAGCCTACCAAACATTTTTTGATAATGAAGATGTTAACGAATATACTTCACCTATTCTATTGAATTGGGCAAGATTTAAAGCTTTTCAAAACAATGATAAAACCGCTGCACTTCAGCTTTTAGATGATGCAGCAGATGCTGAAATCAGGAAAACACAAGAAGCCGAACTCAAAACATTAAAAGCTGATATTTTGCTTAAAGACGAGCAATTTAACCAAGCATTATTACTTTACGCTCAAGTTGAACGTTTAGTGCCTAACTCTGATTTGTCACGCGAATCAAAATTTAAAACAGCACAAGCCAGTTATTTTAAAGGAGACTTCAAATGGGCTTTATCTCAACTTGATGTCTTAAAAAACTCAGTATCAGAACTCATTGCTAATGATGCGATGGAATTGGCATTACATATCAAAGACAATGCATATCAAGATAGCACACAAACCGATTTAAAAAAAGTTGCAAAAGCTGATTTTCTGAAATTTCAAAATAAAAATACTGAGGCAATTCAGGTTTTAGAGCAGGTTCTAGAAGATTATAAAACAGAGGAAATTATCGACAAAACGCTTTATCGCTTAGCGCAAATACACAACGAAAATCAAGATTTAGAACAAGCCTCAACTTATTATCAAAAATTAATAGATGATCACCCTGAAAGTATTTTAGCGGATAATGCCAACTTTGAGCTTGGACTGATTTATATGAACAAATTAAATCAACCCAAAAAAGCACAAACTTATTTTGAATCTATCATCTTTAATTATTCAGATAGTATTTTCTTTGTAGCCGCAAGACGCTATTTTAGAGAATTAAGAGGAGACAAAATAAAAGAAAATGCTGATATATAATATGACAATGAATGTAGATGAAAGCATTCACTTAAAATGGAAGCAGTGGTTAGACGAGAGTTATATACCAAGTATGCTCAATACTAAAAAATTCTCAAAAGCCCTTATCACTCAAGTGATGGTGAATGAAGAAATGGGTGGAATCACTTATTCTATTCAATTTACAGCGCCTACAGAAAGTCATTTAGAAGCTTTTCAGCAAGTACACAAACCAAAAGTTGAATCAAAATTTCAACAATTTAAAGGCAAAGTTGTTTTCTTCAGCTCTGTTTTAAAAGTTGTTTCAGAACATTAATAATTATGCAGGTTAGAGCAAAAAAACATTTAGGACAACATTTTTTAAAAGATGAAAATATCGCCAAAAAAATTGCTGATACTTTGAGTCTTGATCACTGCGATACAATTATCGAAATTGGTCCAGGAATGGGCGTGCTAACGAAATATTTACTTGACAAACCTGCTAAACTTATCGCGATGGATATCGATAAAGAATCCATCGAATACCTCAACACAAGTTTTCGTGCACAGTTTACTAAAAACGAAACCCTCAAAAATTTTGAAGTGGTTGAAGCCGACTTTTTAAAAGAAGATGTGCTCAAAATTGTAGATCAACAACAATTTGCTGTGATCGGAAATTTCCCTTATAACATCTCAACGCAAATCGTTTTTAAAACTCTTGAAAACAGAGCTTATGTTCCTGAGTTTGCTGGTATGTTTCAGAAAGAGGTTGCCAAGCGAATTTGCGCAGATCCTGGTAGTAAAGTTTATGGCATTACTTCCGTTTTAACACAAGCATTTTATAAAGCTGAATATCTTTTTACCGTTAAACCAGAAGTTTTCAATCCGCCTCCAAAAGTAGAAAGTGGTGTTTTAAGATTAACACGACGTGAGAATTTCAGTCTGGATTGTGATGAAAAACTATTTTTTAAAGTTGTTAAAACGGCCTTTAATCAACGCCGGAAAACAATTCGAAACAGTTTGAAAAGCCTGAATCTTTCAAAAGATCTCACAACTGATGAGATTTTCTCAAAAAGACCTGAACAACTCAGCGTTTCAGAATTTATAGTATTAACTCAAAAAATTGATGCCGATGCGGTTTAGAATCAGTAAGAATTTCATTGAGAAAATAGAACGATTAATTGAAGAAAAAAATGATCGTGAATTATTAACGCATCTTGAGGAACTTCACCACGCTGATATTGCCGAAATTTTAGACGAGTTACAACTCGACGAAGCAACCTATATCATCAAACTATTAGACAGTGATAAAACTGCTGAAGTTTTGATGGAAATTACTGAAGACGATAGAGAGAAAATACTTCAAAACCTAGATGCACAAGAGATTGCAGACGAAGTTGAAGAAATGGATACCGATGATGCTGCCGATATTATCGGAGAACTCAGTATCGATTTAAGAAAAGAGGTCATTGGTAAAATGTCTGATCGCGAACATGCTGAAGACATTATCGAGCTTTTAAATTATCCTGAAGATTCCGCAGGTGGTTTAATGGCAAAAGAACTCATACGTGTTAATGAAAACTGGAGTGTAACAGGCTGCATGGAGGAAATGCGAGCTCAAGGCGAAAATGTCACACGTGTGCATTCCATTTATGTCGTAGATAATAAAGATAGACTTAAAGGCCGTTTATCACTTAAAGACTTGATTACCGCATCAAAAGATGCTCAGATTGTTGACATCTATATCACAAAAGTTGATTATGTGAATGTCCATACAAAAGGAGAAGAAGTGGCTAGAATAATGCAGAAGTATGACCTTGAAGCGATTCCTGTAGTTGATGAACTCAACAGATTGGTCGGAAGGATTACGATTGATGATATTGTTGATTTTATTCGTGAAGAAGCCGATCGTGATTACCAAATGGCAGCTGGTATTTCTGATGATGTTGAAGCAGATGCAAGTATGCTCGACATGATTAAAGCGCGTTTGCCATGGTTAATCTTGGCGCTTTTAGGTGGTTTTGTAGCCGTACATGTTGCTGGAACTTTTGAAAGTGCGATGACTAAATTTGGTGTATTATTTTTCTTTACGCCTCTCATCGCAGCGATGGCTGGAAACGTTGGTGTGCAATCTTCAGCGATTATGGTGCAAGGTATTGCTAATAATACATTAAAAGGTTCTCTATTTAAAAGAGTTCTTAAAGAAATGGGATTAAGCATCTTAAATGGACTTGCATTAGCTCTCATTTTACTAATCGGAACTCACTTTTTACTCGGACATCCTTACAGCATTGGGATCACGGTTTCTGTATCACTCATTTCTGTAATGATCATCGCTTCAATTATTGGCACTTTTGTACCCATTACTTTACACAAATACGGCATAGATCCTGCGTTAGCAACAGGCCCATTTATCACAACAAGTAATGATATTTGTGGTATATTGATCTACTTTACAATTGCCAAATTGATTTTAGGTTTTTAAATTCTTAATCCAAAAAAGCTTGATTTTTTCTTAAAATATGATCAGCTATTGCACTTTATGTCAATTCAATTAAAAGGCTTTTTTTACATTTGTTTCCACAAATAAGATAATGAATAAAAAGCTGCATTTACAAGAATTAGGTCTAAGAGATTATAAAGAAACTTGGGACTTACAAGAAGACTTATTCCAAGAAATCCTTGATACAAAAATTAAAAACAGACGTGAAGAAACTTCAATAAATACACAAAATCACTTTTTATTTGTTGAGCATCCACACGTTTACACCTTAGGTAAAAATGGTGACATCAAGAATTTGCTGCTTTCTGAAGATCAGCTTAAAGAAAAAAATGCTAGTTTCTACCCGATCAATCGTGGTGGCGACATTACTTATCACGGTCCAGGACAAATTATTGGTTATCCTATTTTAGATCTCGAAAACTTTTTTACTGATATCCATCGTTATCTTAGAACTTTAGAAGAAGTCATTATTTTGACACTTAAAGATTATGGTTTAAAGCCAGAAAGAAGCGAAGGCGAAACTGGCGTTTGGCTTGATGTCGGCACTCCTTTTGCTAGAAAAATTTGTGCGATGGGCGTCAGAGCTTCTCGCTGGGTGACCATGCATGGTTTTGCACTCAATGTCAATACAGATTTAGGCTACTTTGATCATATCGTTCCTTGCGGCATTAAAGACAAGGCTGTGACTTCGTTACAGGTCGAACTTGGTCATAAGGTTAACGAAAATGAACTTAAAACTAAAATCAAAGCTAACTTTGAGAAGCTTTTTGAAGCTAAATTCGTTTAAAAACTCTTTATTTTAAAACTAAAGTGATAATTGATAAACCAAAACAGAATTGTTATCTCCTTTGGTGAGAATTTCATAACGGCCAGGCTCAATTTCTAAAATCTGAATTTCTGAACTCCCAAAAACAGGAAAAGCATTGATCAGTTCAGCGTCTTCATTAAATAAATAAATGTTCTGGCTTTGTTCATCAACCACAGAAATGAAAAGTTGTTCATTAAATTGATGTAATTGAGGCGTTAAATATAAGCCATAATCTAGCTTCAGTTTTTTATCATTAATATGTAATGTATTTTCAGAAAGAACGACGTAATTGCGATTATTAGCTGCAAAATGGTGACCATCATACCAATCTTCATCATTGAAATTCACTTTTCCTTCTTCTGAAACAGTCACTAATTGTCCTTCAGTATTCGTCCCTGCAAATTGATCATCATATCTGAAAAATTCGTTTTGTGAAGATTCAATTAATCTATCTTTTTTAACCCTAATATCTCCCACGCGATTCAAAATATAAACATCACTTTCTGTTTGTACAAGAATGTAATCTTTATTGCTAATGCGTATATGTTTGGGTGGATTTATAATTTTGTCATCACTCGCGTGATATTTAAATCCTTTGACGTTTTTCCCTTCCTTATCATACATCAACATATTGTTGTTTTGCGTCACAACAAAGCGATATTTTCCATTGTTGGCATAATCGTAAATCTGCAAACCTTGTGTGATGATGTCATTAAAAGACAAAGGAAAATGGCCGACGTCCTTTCCGTTTTTATCTAAAATGTAAAGTTTATTTTGTGTCACAAAAGCCATTTGAATTCTGGTGTTTTTGTAAATATCAAGCCATTGAATATCACCAACAATTTTGCTATCCAATTGTTTAGTCCATATTTTTTGACCTTTTGAACTCACCAAATGCAATTGATAATCTTCATCCTGAACCGCGATATCACGCTGTCTTGTTCGCCAATTAATAAAATACGACGGCGATGTGATCAAGTCTTTTTCAAACTTGATTCTATTGACTTTCAGATTGGAAGAAGAACCATTTTCAGTAGAACCAAAACTGAAATTGACATGTGTAAAACCCTTGTCATTGGTCAATTGAGCCAAACCAAACTTAAAAGATTCAGTTTTTAACGTCTTCCAAGATTTTTGATAAGCATCAGTTGATTTACCAGACAAATGAGATTTGAGATTTTCGTTTAAAAAACCAATTTGAACACTGTATGAAGAACGTAAATCATCGGCTGTTTCTTTATAATAGGAGGTTTTTGATAATATAGAATTATTCTTCAAGTTGACTAAAAGTGATTCTAATTGATCTAGCTTTTCAGCAAAAACAAAATGTCCTTGATGATTAACAACATAGTTGGTTTTAAGCTTAGGCAATAAAGGAGAAAAATGCTGAAATCCATCAAAATTATCAAGTTGATAAATATTTTCTCCTCTAAACTCTTCAACTTGAGTTTCTGTTTGCAAAAACTCTTCTTCAAAGCCAAGCACATCATCAGGTTTAAAATCTATCAGGTAATAATTATCAATTTTAATGATACCAAATTCAGCAGGATATTGACCTATGCGATGCTTAATAATATCGTCTGTATAACCTAGCTGTCTTCTCTTTTGTTGTAAATTTTTAAAGCTTTTAACTGAAAAGTTTACAAAATAGCTTGCGTTTAAAGGGACAATTTCTGCAAAATTTGAATTTTCAGTTGTATTCCCTTCAAGGGTTTCAAACTTTGAATGTTTATTTTCTTGTGAAATAACAACGCCGCTAGACCAAATCTTTTGAGTTTCAAGATCTGTATCTAAAACCATCCATTTCCCATAATTTTCATAATCGAAATCCAGCGATTGAAAATGAGATTTAGCCAATAAGTCAACATGATCAAGACTCACATAGATACTTAAATCTCGAGAACGACTTGCTTTTTTGGCTTTAAAAAAAGCTGAACCAAGGTCTAAATTGTTTTTAGAATTTCGAATAATATTTTCAAGTGTCAACTTTGAAGTACTGATCACTTGGTGACCTGATAATTCTGATAAATAAAAATCCTTTTGATCAATTTGAACTTTTTGAATAGCTATACCATCATAAGTTTCAGAAGATTTTTGTTCAATGACACCAGCTTTAAAAAATTCAGAAGTCGTGTTAACAATAAATGTAAAAGCAAAATCTTTTGTACCAATAGCAGAAATACTTAACAAACCAGATAACTTCGGATCAACAGATTGAAGTAAATCGAATTTATCTTTGAGGTCAACAATAAGTTTTGACTCCATATTTGAAGCCAAAAATTCATTCTGATTTAAGTTTTCATTTAAATCTTCTAGCGATTGAATATCAAAAACCAAAATACTTTTAAGCGGCAATAAATGATAGGAATCCGATGAAGTTGACTGTGAAGAATCTTGACAAGAAGCAACAATTAGAACAAGAAATAGAATTAATATTTTCTTCATAGCATAGACACCTTTACGATGAGCAAAGTTAACAAACTCAAGATTTATAAAGATAATAAAATGAATTTTTAAAGTTCCATTTTTAATTGCTCAGGTAATAATTTAAAACTCTGCCTGTGATACTTTGTGGAACCGTATTCAAGAATTGCTTTTCTGTGAGCTTGTGTCGGATAACCTTTGTTTTTATGCCAATCATAAACAGGAAACTCTTCTGAAATTCTCTGCATAAAATCATCTCTAGCCGTTTTAGCTAAAACTGAAGCCGCAGCAATATTCATGTATTTTGCATCTCCTTTAACGACGCATTGGTGTTTTAAATCTTTATAAGGTTTAAATTTATTTCCATCAACAGCAATAAACTCAGGTTGTGGTTTTAATTTTTCAACAGCTTTGTGCATTGCTAAAATTGACGCATTCAGAATATTAATTTCATCAATTTCATCCATCATCACATGAGCTATAGCATAAACAACAGCTTCTCTCTGAATAATTTCTCGCAAAATCAATCTTTTTTTCTCACTTAATTGTTTAGAATCATTGAGTAAATCATTTTTAAAATTGACTGGCAAAATCACAGCTGCCGCCGTTACTGGTCCCGATAAGCAACCTCTGCCTGCTTCATCTGTGCCGCATTCTATTAACTGATTTTGAAATTGTAATTTAAGCATCTCACAAATGTAAACATTTCAGAAAGTATTGGTTGTCTTTAAGTTATTTTTAGAAACGGCTTTCATGAAAAAATGATACTTTTGCGCTTGTAAATAGAAAGATGAGATTAGTCCTTATAACGTTTTTATTCCTTTTTGCATTAAGCGCATCTGCACAACGCAAGCTTACTGGTACTAGCTTGCCAGATACGAGACTTGGTGGCAAAAATAATAACGAAGAAGATAACAAAAAGAAAACCAAGGATGTAGAAACAGAAGTGGAAAGCTATAAAATCATTTCTATTGAAAATGATACAACCTACGTTGATACAAGCCTAACAATTCAGAAAGCTTACAAATACAACTATTTAAGGCGTGATGATTTTGGTTTGTTAGCTTTTCAGAATATCGGACAAACTTTCAATCGTCTTACTTACGATTTTGATGACCTATCAAATTCGCCGAAATTTGGAGCACGCGCCAGACATTTCAATTTCATGGAAGCCAAAGACATTAATTATTATCGTGTGCCAACGCCTTTTACTGAGCTTTACTTTAAAACAGTTTTCGAACAAGGTCAGAATGTTGATGCATTTTTCACAACTAACATTAAACCAAATGTCAATTTATCTATAGCTTACAAAGGTTTGCGCTCTTTAGGAAATTACCAAAATTCTCTCACGAGCACAGGTAATTTACGAATGACTTTAAATTACAACACAAAAAATGAGCGCTATTATGCCAAAACGCATTTTGTTGCTCAAGATTTGATGAACCAAGAAAACGGTGGTTTAACCGCTGAAGGTGAACGTCTATATATAGAAGAAATTCCAGAATATGATGAGCGTTCATCAGTTGCTGTACAATATCAAAATGCAGAAAATCAATTAGATGGCAAGCGCTTTTATCTTGATCATTTTTACAAATTAAAAGCAGGAGATTCATTAAGTCGATACGAGATAAGAATTAATCATCGCCTTAATTTTTCTGATAAAGAATACCGTTTCCAGCAGAAACAAGCCACTAATATTTATGGAGAAACTTATGAAAATAAAGATCTCTACAACGAAGTTGAATACCAATATATTAAAAACCAAGTTGGCGCCAGCTACTTTCAGCCAGATTTAGGGACTTTAGAAGGTTTTATCGAACATACTGATTATAATTATGGCTATCAATCTGTGGTTTTAAAAGACAATGAAATCATCCCAAACAGAATTAAAGAAGATGTTGTTGGTATTGGTGGAAAATATCAAAATCAAATTGCTGGGATTAAGCTTAAAGCTCAAGCTGTTTACAACCTTAGCGACAGCTTTGAAGGTTACGATTTAAAAGCTAATGCAGCTTACAAAATCGATTCTCTAAACAGCGTACAAGCCGGAATTAAATTAAATTCTGCTAGACCAAACTTCAATACTTTACTATTTCAAAACGATTATAAAAATTACAATTGGCATAATCCTGATTTTTCTAATATTGAAACACAAAGCCTTTCAGCATCGATTAATAGCGAGAAATTCGGAGATTATAAAGCAAGTTTAACGCAAATTAATAACTACACATATTTTGGTTTAATCGATAATCCAGATACTTCTTCTTCTATTGATTCATTGGTAAAACCTATGCAAAGCGGGAAAGAAGTGCGCTACTTTAAACTTCAAGCTTCTAAAGATTTTGAGCTTGGCAAGTTTGCATTGGCCAACGATGTGATTTACCAAAATGTTTTATCTGGCGAAAGTGCTTTTCATGTACCTGAATTCGTGACGAGACAATCAATCTATTATAAAGATTATTGGTTCCAAAAAGCTTTATACCTACAAACTGGTTTTACTTTTAATTATTTCACTGATTTTAAATCAGATGGATATGATCCCATTTTAGCTGAATTTTTTGTTACGAATCAAGATTTTAAAAGTTTTTACACACTTGATTTCTTTTTTAATGCTAAAGTGAGAACTGCACGACTGTATTTTAAATTAGAAAACTTCACAACATTATTGGAAGGCAATAACAACTTTGCTGCACCTCGACATCCATACCGTGATTTTGCGATACGCTTTGGAATCGTCTGGAATTTCTTTATGTAAAATTTCATTAAAACCATCCTTTTATTTGAAGCTTACAAGCTTTTAACCGTACTTTTGAAAATTGAGTTGATCTCAGCTTTTCTTCACATTTAAAATAAAGTATATGACAGGGAAAAAGTTGTTAATTATCGGTTTTGTTTGGCCTGAACCAAACTCTTCAGCTGCAGGAAGTCGGATGATGCAGTTGATTCGTCTTTTTTTATCTAAAAAATTTGAAATTATTTATGCTTCTCCCGCTAAAGATTCTGTACACGCTGAAGACTTATCGGATTATAAAATTCAAACACAACAGATTTCAGCTAACAACTCTGATTTTGATGATTATATAAAAAAACTCAATCCTAGTCATGTTCTTTTTGATCGTTTTATGATGGAGGAACAATTCGGTTGGCGAATCGCTGAAAATTGCCCAGATGCTATTCGGATTTTAGACACACAAGATTTACATTTCTTCAGAAAAGCACGTCAACGGGCTTATGAGCAAAAACAAAATTTCGTCAAATCTTCATTATTAACAGATGAAGCCAAAAGAGAAATTGCGTCGATGTATAGATCAGATTTAAGTTTGATTATTTCTCAAACTGAAATGCAACTTCTTATCAAGCATTTCAAAATAGACAAAAAACTCCTCCTCTATCTTCCTTTTCTGGTTGATCAGAAATTGATACAAAAAGAAAATCTTCCTGCTTTTGAAGAGCGTCAAGATTTTGTAAGTATCGGTAACTTTTTACATCCGCCTAATTTTGATAAAACAAAATTCTTAAAAGAAGAAATCTGGCCATTAATCAAGAAGAAATTACCAGAAGCAAGACTCTTTATTTACGGCGCTTATACATCACAAAAAGTCGAACAACTCCATCAACCTAAAGATGATTTTTACATTATGGGACGCGCTGCAGATGCCGTTGGCGTCATTAGAGAATCACGCGTTTTACTTGCTCCATTACGCTTTGGTGCTGGTTTAAAAGGAAAATTTATTGATGGGATGCGTGCAGGAACGCCAGCAATCACGACAATTATTGGTGCAGAAGGTATTTGCGGAGACTTGCCATGGTGTGGCGAAATAGCGAATGAACCTCAACTGATTGCTGAACAAGCTGTCAAACTTTATACAAATAAAAAAAGATGGACTTTAGCTCAAAAAAATGGATTCCAGATTCTTGAAAAACGTTTTAAAGCAAGCACTTTTAAAAGTATCTTTTTTAAACGTTTAAACAAGCTTGAGAAAGAGCTTAGTCAAAACAGGCAAGAGAATTTTGTTGGACAAATGTTGATGCACCACAGCCATCAAAGCACAAAATACATGTCTAGATGGATAGAAGAGAAAAATAAGAAGAAGTGAAATTTACTTTTTCTTAAAGAATAAAGCGAGTATTGCTGACCAAAACACGCCTGTTGCTAAATTGCCAAACATGGCTTGCTTTGATAATGAATTCATGTTATACAAACTTTTTGCAGAATCTTCTTCCATGCCTTTGCCGACACCTTGTTCAATTGCAGTTGTTACAAAATCTGGCGAAACGAATTCCGTTAATGCGTAAACAATCACAGGTGATAAAGCTGCGATAAGAACAGAAAGAACAACACCTGAGAAAAAAGCTTTACGCCACTCGATATTGCCATCAAAAAACTTTTCGCTTTTTTCTCTCATATTAAAATAAGTGACAGCAACTTGAGGAACAACCATAATCATGCTGTAAACCGCATAACGAGAAGCACCACTTGAGTGCCACCCAAAGGCTTTCTCTGCATATAACCAAAGAAAATTGAGCAATGTATAAAACATTGCCCATTTGAATTCTATTCTAAAATTTTTCAATTTTATAAATTTTAATGGTTTTTTAAAACCCACTCACCACGCGAAAGCAATGGTTCTGCTTGTTTGTATTTAACTGTTTTTTCTTCGCCATTAACAACATTCTTGATCGTTACCCTTTCATTTCTTCCTATCTTAGGTTGGTCACGCGTAATCGTTTCAGTCACAGGTTGACGCTGACTTGCTTGCTCGCCAGCTTGTCTGTTTTGTGACGCCTGCTGATTCAGGTTCTGAACATCATCTTTTTGTGTTTTTAGCTTTTGTTTTGGCTTTTGCTCTTTAGCTTCCTGAATGTTCTTTTCTGGATTTCCTTGCGGAATTTCTCCTTTAAATAAGAAGCTAATCACTTCTTTATTGACATCTTCGATCATCATTTTAAAAAGCTCTAAAGCTTCAAACTTGTAAATGAGAAGTGGATCTTTTTGCTCGTGAACAGCTAATTGAACGCTTTGCTTAAGCTCATCCATTTTACGCAAATGGTTTTTCCAAGCTTCATCAATAATCGCTAAACTGATATTTTTTTCAAAATCTTTAATCAGTTCTTTTCCTTCTGTTTCATAAGATTTCTCAAGATTTGTGACAACTTGAAGTGTTTTCTGACCATCGGTAAATGGCACAGCTATACGCTCAAACTTCTGACCTTCATTTTCATGAACTTGCTTGATCACAGGGAAAGCTTCTTCAGCATTACGCGACATTTTATCTTGGTAATGAGCGTAAGCTTCTTTGTATATTTTAGCAATTAACTTTTGAGTCGACTCTTTTTCAAATTCTTTTTCTGTAATTGAAGAACTTAGAGAGAAAAATCTGATTAATTCAAACTCAAAATTACTAAAGTCATTTTGCATTTTGTTTGAATTCACAATCGCTTCAGTGGTGTCGTAAATCATGTTTGCAACATCAATTCTTAGACGATCACCAAATAATGCATTGTAACGACGCTTGTAGATCACTTCACGTTGCGCGTTCATCACATCATCATATTCTAGTAAACGCTTACGAATACCGAAGTTATTTTCTTCAACTTTACGTTGAGCACGCTCAATAGATTTTGAAATCATCGAATGCTGAATCACCTCGCCTTCTTCTAAGCCCATTCTATCCATCAATTTGGCAATACGCTCACTACCAAATTTACGCATAAGACTATCTTCAAGAGAAACGTAAAACTGTGAACTTCCTGGATCACCTTGACGACCAGCACGACCTCTCAACTGTCTGTCAACACGACGCGAATCGTGACGTTCAGTACCAATAATTGCTAAACCACCTGCATCTTTAACTTCTTTAGAAAGTTTAATATCGGTACCACGACCAGCCATGTTTGTTGCAATTGTGACAACACCACTGTTACCAGCTTCAGCAACAACATCAGCTTCTCTTTTATGTAATTTCGCATTCAGGACATTGTGTTTCACATTTCTGATTTTCAGCATTCGACTGAGTAATTCAGAAATTTCAACTGATGTTGTCCCGATCAAAACAGGTCTCCCTTGCTCTGATAAGTTAACAACCTCTTCAATGATTGCGTTATATTTTTCTCTTATTGTTTTATAAACTTTGTCTTGTCTGTCGTCACGAGCGATAGGTCTATTTGTTGGAATCTCAACAACATCTAACTCATAAATTTCCCAGAACTCACCAGCTTCAGTCACGGCGGTACCTGTCATACCAGAAAGTTTGTTGTACATTCTGAAGTAATTCTGAAGTGTAACTGTTGCGAAGGTTTGTGTTGCATCTTCAATTTTGACATTTTCTTTTGCCTCGATTGCCTGGTGCAAACCATCAGAGTAACGACGGCCATCCATGATACGACCTGTTTGCTCATCGACAATCTTAACTTTATTGTCCATGACAACGTATTCTGTATCTTTTTCAAATAAAGTGTAGGCTTTTAAAAGCTGATTCATCGTGTGAATACGCTCACTTTTAATACTGAAATCGCGGTAGAGTTCTTCTTTCTTTTCTGCTTCTTCTTCTTTAGAAAGGCCTTCGCTTTCAATTTTTGCGATTTCCATTCCTATTTCTGGCATCACAAAGAAGTTATCATCATCTCCGCCAGATAGGTAATCGATTCCTTTATCTGTTAAGTCAATTTGATTTGACTTTTCTTCAATCGTGAAATATAAATCTGCATCAACTTTATGCATCTCACGATTGTTATCTTGCATGTAATGATTTTCAGTTTTCTGAAGAAGTTGCTTTACACCTTCTTCACTCAAAAACTTAATCAGTGCTTTATTTTTCGGTAAACCTCTGAATACACGGAGTAACAAAAATCCGCCTTCTTTAGTTTCACCAGCTTTGATTAATTTTTTTGCATCAGCTAAGACTTTAATCAAATGTTGGCGTTGCGCTTCAACAATTTTAGCAACTGGAGGTTTTAAATTATCAAATTCGTGAACATCACCTTTTGGCACAGGTCCAGAAATAATTAAAGGTGTTCTTGCTTCATCGACTAAAACGGAGTCGACCTCATCGACAATCGCAAAGTTGTGCGGACGCTGAACCAAATCATCTGGCGAGTGACTCATGTTGTCACGTAAATAATCAAAACCAAATTCGTTGTTTGTTCCGTAAGCGATATCTGCATTATAAGCCTGACGACGCTCTTCTGAATTTGGTCTGTAATAATCAATACAAGCAACACTTAAGCCATGAAATTCGAAAATTGGTGCCATCCATGCGCTATCACGTTTCGCCAAATAATCGTTGACTGTGACAAGGTGAACGCCATTTCCGGTTAAAGCATTCAGATACATCGGTAATGTTGCCACTAAGGTTTTACCTTCACCTGTTTGCATCTCTGCAATTTTGCCCTGATGCATTGCAATACCACCGATGAGCTGCACATCATAGTGAACCATATCCCAAGTTACTGGTTTACCAGCAGCATCCCAAGAGTTGCTCCACATGGCATCATCTCCATCTAAGGTTATATAATCTTTTTGAGCAGATAATGCTCTATCGAATTCAGAAGCAGTGACTTTTAAAGTTTCGTTATCACAAAATCTTTTTGCAGTTTCTTTGACAGTCGCAAAAGCTTCAGGTAGAATTTCGTTTAAAACCTCTTCAGAAATTTTATAAGCCTCATCTTTCAGTTGATCAATTTGACTAAAAAAGCTTTCTTTATCATCGATATCTTCTTCAGCCTCAGCCTGCTTTTTCAGCTCATCTTGCCTGGCAGTATTTTCAGCTAAAGCTTCTTTTATTTTCCCTTTAAATTCAATTGTTTTTCCTCTCAGCTCATCTAAAGTCAGCGCTTCATATTCTTTTTCGAGGGATTTAATTTTGTTGACGATAGGCGTGATGCTTTTCAGATCTTTTTTCGTCTTATCACCAACAAATATTTTTAATACAGAGTCTAATACACCCATAACTTGTTTAAAAAATTAATAATTCAAAGGTAGTGAAAAAAAAAAGTCCCTTTAGGAGACTTTTAGTGCTTTTATATGAAAAATACTGTTAATATTCATCTTCATTCCACAGGTAATCTTCGTCTGTGGGATAATCAGGCCATATTTCTTCGATTGAGTCGTAAGTATCACCTTCATCTTCGATTGATTGAAGATTTTCTACAACCTCCAAAGGTGCGCCAGTTCTGATAGCGTAATCAATCAATTCATCTTTGGTTGCTGGCCAAGGCGCGTCACTCAAGTACGATGCTAATTCTAATGTCCAATACATCTTTTAAGTCGTTTTAAATTTTTGCAAATGTAATTTTTTTATTGTAACAAGCAAACATTTTACTCTTTATTTCTTCTTTGATTATCAGGAAATTAGAGTTGATGCTTTAACTTCAAAAAAGTACTAAATCACAAAGCTTAACTTGTTATCTCTTTTTTAAGAATCAAGTTTTTCGGGTATCCATTGTGTTTCTTTGACGTTAAGATCGTCTGCTGTTTTTCGTGAAACCACAAAAATATAATCTGACAAACGGTTGAGATACTGTAAAACCTCTTCATCAAAAGCTTCAATCTCATGCAAAGCTGCGGCATTTCGTTCAGCACGACGACAAACACATCGCGCAATATGACTTTGAGAAACGGCTTTGTGTCCACCTGGCAAAACAAAATGCGTCATTGGTGGTAAAGTTTCATTCATTTCATCAATGCGTTTTTCAAGATATTCGATATCCTTTGCTGTGATGCGCGGGATGTTTAAACGATCTTTTCCGCTTTTTAATTTTGCTTTTTTGGGATCGGTTGCCAAGATTGCGCCTAAGGTAAAAAGCTTATCTTGAATGAGTTCAATATCTTTTTTGATCTGTGCATTCACTTCACAATCACGCAACATGCCTAAGTTGGCATTCAGCTCATCTACGGTACCGTAACTTTCTATTCTGATATGATGTTTTGGAACACGCGAGCCGCCAAAAAGAGCTGTTGTTCCTTTATCACCAGTTTTTGTATAAATTTTCATGATTCTTTTTCTTTGCGTTTTTCAGAAATGTTTTCTCTAAAATTTCGTTTTGACCTGCGATCACGTTTGCTTTTATTTCTCTTGTTATTCAAAATAACCAAAAGAAATAAAACAGCTAAAATAATAATGACAATAACGAATTGCATTGTCGGTGAAAAATCCTCTAACATTTCAAGATAATTTTTGCTCTAAAATACAAAAAATGCTCAGACTCTTATTGTAAAATGTTCTTTTGCTTGTTCTTTTCTAAAAAAAACAAAACCCCACTGAAAAGTATCTATGCTAACTGTCACTTCCTTTGATTGACAAATTTCATCCCAAGCTTTTTCCATGCCTTTTGACCAATGGATATCGTCAAAAATAAAAACAGAATCGTTGTGCTTATGCTTTAAAAGCTGGTTGAAATAGCTGATAGTTGCTTCATAATTATGATGACCATCAATGAAAATTAAATCAAATTTTTGTTCGCCAGAAAGTTCATTGATATAAGATTGAAAATCTGCATTCACGGATTTTATTTTATCTTGACAATCCATTTTTTTAAATAGTTGTTTTGCCCTATTTAGTGTGTTTGGACAAGCTTCAAGTGTGGTTAATTGAAGATTGTTTTCTAAACTTATTGCTAAACTTCCTAAACCTAAAGATGTGCCTAATTCAAGCGCTGTTTTGGAATTTAAATAATAGACAAAACGATTTAATAATCTGGCTCTTTTATAAGAAGCACCTACTCTGGCAGCAACTTTTTTGACTTGACGTTTGCTTGACTTAAAAACCTTTGAGCCAGCACCAAAATCTTCAACTTCAATAAAAGATTTATCATTTAAAAGTGATTTTTTAGCTTGCTTCCAGAGTTGATAAGCTTTGCGTTTTTTTTTATGATAAAAACATTTCGTGATCAACTGATATACAAATGGCGAATGTATGCCATGTTGATTCTTGGAACATCGAATGAATTTTAAATAAGCTTTGGCCTGATGAATCATTAATCAAGAGTTTGAATTAGGAAAACTATTAAAATTTGTTATTTTTATCATTCATCAAAGATAAATTAAAATAAAACTCGAAAACTGACATTGGTCATTTTATAATGCGAACTTGGGTCTTATTTTTGTCTTGTAATTCAAAAGCTATGATACCTAACTTATTAACTTTATTCGTGAATTGGAGCAATGGTGCTTTTATAATGACAGTCGTTTTTGGACTTGTCATCATCGGACTTGTTGCAGCTGTTTTAATTTTTATTAATAATAGCATTAAAAAAGAACAACGCGAAAAAGAATTACAAGAAAAAGAAGAAAGCAATTCGCTTAACGCATAATGTGTAGTTCGCATTATATTTCATGATAATAGGATTTTTTTTAGCACCAACTTTTAGTAGAGAGTTGGTGCTTTTTGTTTTAACTCTCAGACTTCATTGACAGCTCAAACCATTTTTCGGTTTTTTCTTCAATGTCTGATTCAATTTTCTGTAAATCGATTGATAATTCTTTGATTTTTTCTGGATTGAGATCTTCTAGGAATTTAGCTTCAAGCTTAGCTTTTTGACTTTCCAGTTTTTTGATATCACTTTCTAATCGCTTGTATTGTTTTTGTTCCTGATAAGTTAAAGTGACTTCAGTGGTTTTTGGTTTTTCTTGAACTTTCTTTTCAGCTTTTGGCTTTGCATAAGCTTCTTCTTGTTCAAGTTTTTTATAAGCACGATAATCAGAATAATTCCCTGGAAAATCAGAAATATCTTCATTTTCAAAAACAAAAAGGTGATCCACAATCTTGTCCATAAAGTAACGGTCGTGAGACACAACGATCAAACAACCTGGGAAATCGAGCAAGAATTGTTCAAGAACATTAAGTGTAATAATATCTAAATCATTGGTTGGCTCATCGAGAATTAAAAAATTCGGATTCTGAATTAAAACCGTACATAAATAAAGACGTTTACGTTCACCTCCACTTAACTTCTCAACAAAATCATATTGCTTTTTACGATCAAAAAGAAAACGTTCTAAAAGTTGTTGAGCAGAAATTTTTTGTCCTTTCTTGAGCGGAATATAATCACCGAATTCACGGATAACATCAATTACTTTTTGCTCTGGCTTGATCTTGATGCCGCCTTGTGTGTAATAACCAATTTTGATGGTTTCGCCAATGATAACTTTCCCTGAATCTGGCTCTTCCTGACCCGTCAAGATGTTTAGAAAAGTTGATTTTCCAGTTCCATTTTTACCAATAATACCGATGCGTTCTTGGCGCTTAAAAACATATTCAAAATTTGAAAAGAGCTCTTTTTCGCCATAAGCTTTTGAAATTTTGTGAAGTTCAATCACTTTTGAGCCAAGACGTTCCATATTAATTTCGAGACTGACTTTGTGTTCTTTGCGACGGTTAGTTGCACGTTCCTTGATATCATCAAAATTTTCTATTCGTGATTTTGATTTGGTCGTTCTCGCTTTTGGCTGACGACGCATCCAGTCAAGTTCAGATTTATAAAGTTGCTTTGCTTTTGCTAAGTTCGTCGCTTCAGTTTCCATACGATTAGCGCGATGCTCCACGTAATAAGCGTAATTTCCTTTATAAGAGTAGAGTTTTTGATCGTCCAATTCAATAATATGATTACAAACACGATCAAGGAAATAACGGTCGTGAGTCACCATAAAAAGCGTCAGGTTTTCTGATTTTAAATAATCTTCTAACCACTCAATCATCTCCAAATCCAGGTGGTTAGTTGGCTCATCAAGAATTAACAAATCTGGCCTATCCAGAATCAAATTTGTTAAAGCCAATCTTTTACGTTGGCCTCCAGATAAATCACTGACTTTTTGAGAAAGATCATCAAGTTTTAATTTGCTTAAAATTTGCTTGTAAGTCGTTTCAAAATCCCAAGCTTGCAAAGCCTCCATTTGGTCAAAAGCTTTTTGATAAACTTCAGTATCTTCAGGGTTATTTAATGCTTTTTCATAACGGTTAATCACTTGTAAAGTCTCGTTATCAGCAGCAAAAATACTTTCTTCAACTGTTAGCTGAGGATCTAAATTTGGTTCTTGAGGTAAGTAACCTACTTTAACATCATTTCTTTTAACAACCTGACCAGCATCGGGTTGATCAGCTCCTGCTATAATTTCTAAAAGGGAGGTTTTACCAGTTCCATTTTTAGCAATTAAAGCCATTTTCTGACCTTGATTAATTCCAAAAGATAAATTCTCAAACAAAACCAATGTTCCGTATGATTTATCAATATTTTCTACTGAAAGTAAAGCAGCACTTGTTTCCACAGCTCGATTTATTTTTGCACGAAAATACTTTAATTTAACCGAATACAGCACTTTTATGACTTCAGTTCAAATGAGATAAAGAAATTTTTTATAAAAATTAAAAGAATCAAATTGTCATTTTATTTATTCATCGTAATATTGCAATATATAATTTAATGATGGGAATTACCAAGAAAGATTTATTTACAAAACATCAAAATGAGTTTGCGCAAATTGCCAAAGTTTTTGGACATCCAGCGCGTTTGGCAATTATTGAATATTTATTAGAAACCAAAACTTGTATTTGTGGCGATTTGGTTGAAGAACTTGGCCTAGCACAAGCAACAATCAGTCAACATTTACGCGAGTTAAAAAAAACTGGCATTATACAAGGCACAATTGAAGGCACATCGGTTTGCTATTGCATCGAACCAAAAAAATGGGAAGAAACCAAGAATTTATTTATCGCCTTATTTGATAAATATCCTTCAACTGCAGAGAAAAATTGCTGTTAAAAACAAAAATATAGAAAGATGACATTATCAGAAGTTAAACAGAATTTAGAAAAAATAGATCAACTTATTTTTAAACGTCCTGACGGGAAAATTGTTCCTGAACATTTTCATGTCACTGAAATAGGAGAAATCAATAGAAAATTTATCGATTGTGGTGGCACTTTAAGAGATGAAAAACATGTGAATTTCCAATTATGGAGCGCTGAGGATGTTGAGCATCGCTTGCAACCCAAAAAACTGAGAAACATTATCAAGCTTGCCAAACGCCAATTGAGCATCGATGATACTTTAGAAGTCAAGGTTGAGTACCAAGGTGACACGATTGGAATCTACAGTCTTGAGTTTGATGGAGAATTTTTTCATTTAAAATCAACTTTAACTGACTGTTTAGCAAAAGACAAATGCGGCATTCCTGAACTTCAACCTGAAAATGCATGTGATCCAAATTCTGGTTGCTGCTAAATTTATTTTATGGGAAAGTTTGAAAAATATTTAAGCCTTTGGGTTTTAGCTTGCATTGCGATTGGGATTTTTTTAGGCTATTTAGCAGGTGATTCTATTGCCTTTTTGAGTGATCTAGAAGTTGCAAAGGTTAATTTGCCTGTTGCGATTTTGGTTTGGATGATGATTTACCCAATGATGGTTCAAATTGATTTTTCCTCACTTAAAAATGTGACCAAAAATGCAAAAGGTATAGGCTTAACCTTGGTTGTGAATTGGCTGATTAAGCCTTTTAGCATGGCTTTCTTTGCATGGTTATTTTTAGATCAAATCTTTCAAGCTTTTCTCTCGCCAACTGAAGCTTCTGAATACATTGCAGGAGCCATTATACTTGGAGCTGCGCCATGTACCGCAATGGTTTTTGTGTGGTCGTATTTAACCAAAGGTGACGCCAATTATACTTTAGTTCAAGTTTCGCTCAACGACTTAATTTTAGTGGTGGCTTTTATACCAATTGTTAAGTTTTTGCTTGGTGTTACTGATGTAGAAATTCCTTATGATACTTTGTTGTACTCGGTCTTTATTTTTGTAGTTATTCCGCTTTTATCTGGTTATTTATCAAATAAATTATTGATTCAGAAATATGGAAAAGAATGGTTTGAGAAAAGGTTTTTACCAAAGCTAAAACCAGTTTCAATTCTGGCACTTCTCACAACATTAATTTTACTTTTTGCTTTTCAAGGAGAAAGAATTATCGCAAAACCATTCCATATTTTACTGATTGCAGTTCCGCTGACGCTTCAGACTTATTTTATCTTTTTCTTGGCTTGGTTTGCAGGTCGCTTTATGAAGTTAAAACATCAGATTTGTGCACCCTCTGCTTTAATTGGTGCGAGCAACTTTTTTGAACTTGCTGTAGCTGTGGCTATTTCATTATTTGGGCTTAATTCGGGCGCTTCTTTAGCCACGGTTGTCGGCATCTTAATTGAAGTTCCGGTGATGCTATCGCTAGTATGGTTAGCCAACAAATGGCGTTATTAATCACAACTTAATATCGTATTGTTTTAATTTATTGTAAAGCGTTGATCTATCGATATCCAGTGCTTTGGCAACTTTAGATTTGTTGTAGCGTTGTTTTTCTAGCTCTTCTAAAATCAGCTGTTTCTCTTGATGCTCCTTTGCATCTTTGAGGTTGACTTTTGGCTGTTCTTTTTCCAAAATAGCTTGTGGTAGATGCGCTTCAAGAATTTCACCATCTTGTGCTAAAAGAACTGCACGCTTCATTAAGTTTTTGAGTTCACGTAAATTTCCTGGCCAATCGTAATAAGACAATCTTTCTATGAGTTTAATAGAAATTCGAGGAATAGCTTTGTTTAATTCTTGACTTGCAATTTTGATAAAGAACTTAACAAATTCTTCGAAATCTTCAGGTCGATTTCTCAAAGATGGTGTTGTGAGTTCAAATTCATTAAGGCGGTGATATAAATCTAATCGAAAAATATTATCATCTATCGCGGATTGAAGCATTTCGTTGGTTGCTGCAATAACACGCACATCAATCTTGATGTCTTTAGTATCACCAACTCGTCTGATGCTTTGTTCTTGTAAAACTCTTAAAAGTTTCACTTGTGTTTCGTAGGCTAAGTTTCCGATTTCATCTAGAAACAAAGTTCCTCCATTTGCATATTCAAACTGACCAACTTTATCATGCGTTGCGCCTGTAAAAGCACCCTTCACATGACCAAACAATTCACTTGAAGCGATATTTTCTGGTAAAGCACCACAATCGACGGCAACAAACTTTTTATTGGCGCGCTCAGAATGATCGTGAATATATTGTGCAACATATTCTTTACCAGTTCCGCTTTCACCCGTAATAAGAACAGACATTGTTGTTGGCGCGACTTGTTTTGCAAATTGCCATAATTGAATCGCTTTCGCATTGACACCTTTAATCAAAGAAGTTTCATCAGCTGATTGCTGCGTCTGCTCTTTTTCTTTCTGTGTGTTTTCTTTTTTAAAATTTGATTGCGACTCTTTTTCTTTATTCTCCAAAGCTTTTTGAATCACAATTTTAAATTCGTCAGGGATAATCGGTTTCGAAATAAACTCAAAAGCGCCAAGTTTAATAGACTTTACAGCCGTACGAATGTCTGAGTAGTTTGTGATAAGAATAACAGGAACTTCAGGATGGTTTTTTTTAAGATTTTCAATAACGGTTAACCCATCAGAGTTTGGTAATTTATAATCAGTGATCACGAGATCAAAAGTTGTTTGATCAATTAATTTCAATGCCGATTCAGCATTGGTTTCTGTTGAAACTTCATAATTAAAACGCTTTAAGTAGTTGCTTAATGTTTTGATAAAAAAAGCATCATCATCAATGAGGAGAATATGTTTCACAAACAGGATTTTAGACAAATTTAAACAAAGTGATGAATTAAGACACACAAAACTTCGTTAACAAAAAAAGGGACTGTCACAAGTGACAGCCCCTAGGGAACCAAAACTAAATTAAGCTTATTGTTTTTCGCCTTTAGCGTTATAAGTTACTTCTGCTTGTTGATCTTCAACTTCAAGAATAAACTTATACTCTATCTGAGCTTCGCCTGTTGTAATTTCATGGATTTCAACAATGCTTTCCTCAGTATAACCGTCAGCCTTGAAGGCATCTTGTACAATTTGCGGAACTTCGTTTAACTCAATAACTCTTTGATTTTGGATAAAGTTTTCATAAGAGTTGGTCGGCACTTCTGTTGCAGTGTTTGCATGGCTAATTCCGATAGTAATGGCTGCAAAAAATGCAGTAAGGACTAATTTTTTCATAATAATAGGATTTATAGGTTAAATAGGTTGTTGTGGTTTCTTTTGTTGTGCGCTGAAATCAATCAGCTTTTTTAATCTTTCGTCAAGGCATCATAAGACTTCTCAACTTCTTTTCCTTCAATTTCTAAAAGGAACTTGTACTCTGTTAAACCTCTACCTGTTTTTACGGCAGTGATTTCTTTGATTTGATCCTCCTTCAAGCCATCAGCTTTAAAAGCATCTTTGACATTTTGAGGAACATCTTTAAATTCTACTTTTTTCTCATTTTGAAAAGTCGATTCAATTGTAACATCAACTGGTTGAGTTAATGTATTTGCATTGGCGACTCCTATTGTTGCGGCTGCAAAAACTGCAGTTAAAATGATCTTTTTCATAATTAATAATTTTTAATGTGTGTTGTGAGTAAGTTGTTGAAAATGAGCTATACTAACAGCTCATTAACATTACTTTGTTTGAGCTTTGTAAGAAATCTCTGATTTCTGTCCGTCAACTTCTAATAAAAATTTGTACTCCGTTAAGCCTTCGCCAGAATCAATTTCCCAAACCTTGAGAACGTCTTCTTCTTTGTACCCATCTTGCATAAAAGCATTTTGGACGGCTTCTGGAACTTCGCTAAACTTAATTTCTTTCTCGTTTTGAAGTGTTGCTTCTTGAGTCGTTTCAGCGTGATCTACAATAGTATTCGCTTGAGACAAGCCGATCGAAGCGGCTGCTAAAACAGCAGTAAAAACTAACTTTTTCATAACAATTTTTTTAATGTGTGTTGTGTATTTCTGATGCTAAATTCTTTAGCATTTTTTTATTCCTTGAGTTTAGCCTTATAAGAGATTTCGGTTTCTTGACCTTCTTCTTTGACTAAAAACTTAAACTCTGTAAATCTTTTATCAATTTTAGTTTTGACAATTTTCAAAACATCTTTCTCTTCATGTCCGTCAGCTTTAAAAGCATCCCGAACCGCAGCTGGTAAATCTTTAAATTGAATATTTTTTTCATAATTCACTTCTGTTTGAATTTCTAAAACTTCAAATTGACTTTGACTAACTGTCGCTTTCATTCCTATTGTAGCTGCTGCAAATGCAACTGTAAAAATCATCTTTTTCATAGCAATCATTTTAATTTGATTATTGTTTCAAATTCATTTAGCTAATATTCAATATTGAGACCAGAATAAAATAAATGATTAAATAGCTGAAAATCAGAATTTTAAAATAATGAAGTTTTAAATAGATTTAAAAATCTGTAGAAATGATTCTACACTTTGTAGAAAAACAAAACGTAAATCAACACTTTTTAACTTCATATTTTTTGTGAAAAAGCAGCATTTAGGCAAAAGAATTCCTCTATTTTTAAAAAAAGTAAATTTGGTACATCTTGTGCCTTTAAAAGTCTCTATAAATAAAAGCGATGTTTAAGCTAAAAGGTAAAATGCTTTGGATTTTCACACTGATTCTTATCGGCTTGATGGGATTAAGTGTTTATTTCTATCAAAGTTTGGGAAGTATCAATAAAGATGTTGAAAGTGCTTTGGCACCAGATAAAAACTCAGCTCACATCAAGCAAATTATGCTTGACCTCAACAAATTCAACAGTCTGTATCTTGTCAGAGAAAATAATTCAAACAAGCAAATGTCAGACAGTTTGATTGATAAAATTACGTCAAGAATTGATTCGATTCAGCTTAATTTAAACAGTCAAAAACACAAAATTGACAAGCTTGACACCATCCCTTTTCTGCTGGAACAAATTAGAGATGATTATGCAGCTTTAGAAAAAAACAGTGATCTTCAACAAGAAAAGCTCTATAAAGAATTTAAAGTTTTTTTAGAAGATGAATTGCTCACGCAAGCCACACAATCATCAGATTCTGTGATGATTGTAAAGCATATTAACTCAGAAATTTATGAGCGCTCACTAGAAGGCATTGACTCAACAGAAGTAAGCGAAGAGGATTCTCGTAACTTTTTTCAAAGATTATTTGGCGGTGAGAAACCAAAACCCAAGAAAAAAGACATCAAAGTGATGGATACATTGATCAACCAAAAAATTGACACCTTAGCCTCAAAAAGCTCGGATAGTCTACTTTTTGATATCGAACCATCCATGCAGATGTTCCAAACGAGACGCATGAGACTTTTGCGACAGCTTAATCAAAGAGAGCGTGATATATTCAAAAGTAATATGGAGATTTATAATGATGTTGAGAAAATATTGAACGATATCATTTTTACTGAATACCAAAATCAACAAAACTCAATTGTTAAGCTTCAGGAAAATGCTCAGAAGAAACTTTACATTATCGCTTTTATTGTTGGCTTGCTTATTCTGATTATTCTCATCAGCATGCTGATTATATTTAAGGATATTAACAAGAATATTTTTTACCAAAAGAAACTAAAAGAAAACGAAGCTAAAGCAAGAAGAGAAGCTGAAGAAGAACAGAAATTTCTCTCAACAATGAGTCACGAATTAAGAACGCCGCTGACTTCAATTATTGGTTATATCGATCTTTTGGATCACGATAATGAAAATGTTTTGGCTTTAAAATCTGCTTCAGATTATCTTTATGAAATGACAAACGAAATACTGGATATCGCTAAAATCAAAGCCGGAATTATCGATGTCAATAAAAAACCCGTCAACTTCACAAAAGGGCTTGATGCGATTGTGCAAAGCTTCTCGAGACCTATAAAAACAAAAGGTTTAGCTTTTGAATATAGAATTCCTGAAGAGAATATTTATGTTGAAACTGATCTTCAATTATTACAACACATTCTCTATAATCTATTGCATAATGCGATGAAGTTTACTGAAAAAGGAAAAATCAGTTTTCATGCTTTTGCAGATGTTGATAACCCAGATTATTTTATTCTTGAGATTAAAGATACTGGTGTCGGCATGACTGATGTTGAGATTGACAGTATTTTTAAAGATTACCAACAAGCAGGAACTCATAAAAACAAATTGAAAGGAACTGGTTTAGGCTTAGGCATTGTCAAAAAGCTTGTCCAAAATCTGGAAGGCAAAATGTACATCAAAAGCAACATTGATAAAGGCACATATTTCAGATTGGAGTTTCATTTAAAACGTTTAGAAAATATTAAAGAAGAACAAACGAATGCGTTACAACCTAACAAGAGTTTGCTTCAAAACAAACATATTTGTCTTGTTGAAGATGATGAATTGATTCTAAAATTATTGACAAAAGTGCTGACTTCATATGGCGCTAAAATCACTTCGTTCTCAAATCCGCAAGAAGCATTGAACGCCTTAGAAAATATTGATTATATCGACTTATTTATTTTTGATTACAAAATGCCAGAAATGACAGGCTACGAACTTTTACAGAAGTTAAAGGCAAAATACCCTGATTTACCTCCTGCCATTATTTCGACAGCAAACACAATGCTGAGCGATGAAGAAAAATCTCATATTTCAGCTTTTGATGCTAAAATTTTTAAACCTCTTAAAACCAAAAAACTTATTGACACCGTTTGTGATTTACTGAATATTAAGCAAACTCATCAAACGCAAACCGAGAGGAATTCCGTTGAAATTTCTGAGAGAAAATACAGTTTAGAAACTTTAAAAGCCTATGCCGGTGATGAAATGTCAGCACTTATAGAACTCACCCAATCCTTAATTGATGAAAACGAAACCGACCTCAACAAACTCAAAAAAGGAATTCAAGAAAAAGAATCTGACATTTGCCGTGACGCTATTCATCGATTAACTTCTAGATTTGGACAAGTTGAAGTCAAAGAAGAAGTTGATATGGAATTCATCCGAACAAAATTATATGATGCTGAAGCTGACTTCCCTCATGAAGAATTAGAGTCACTTTATCGTTTTTGGAAAAATATCAATCAACAGATTCAAAAAGATCTGGGATTGATGTCCTCATAAAAAAACGCTTTTATCAGATCTGATAAAAGCGTTTTTTAAATTTATATTTTCTCTAAAAGTTCATTGAGTATCTATGCTCAATTCAGACTGAGATTTTATTAATCGTTCAATTTCAGGACAGCCATAAATGCTTCTTGTGGAATTTCCACATTACCAACAGCACGCATTTTCTTCTTACCTTTTTTCTGTTTTTCTAAAAGTTTTCTTTTACGAGAAATATCACCACCATAACATTTTGCAGTTACATCTTTACGTAAAGCTTTCACAGTTTCTCTCGAAATAATTTTTGCACCAATTGCAGCCTGAATCGGAATATCAAATTGTTGACGTGGTATTAATTCTTTTAATTTAATACACATTTTCTTACCGATATCATAAGCATTATCGGCGTGAAGTAAAGCTGATAATGCATCAACTTTATTTCCGTTAAGCAGAACATCAACCTTCACAAGTTTAGAAGTTCGCATGCCAATTGGCGAATAATCAAAAGAAGCATAACCTTTAGAAACTGTTTTTAAACGATCATAAAAATCGAAAACAATTTCAGCCAAAGGCATATCAAAACTCAGTTCAACACGATCTTCAGTCAGGTAAATTTGATTTGTAATTTCTCCTCTTTTTTCAATACAAAGCGACATCACAGGACCAACATAATCAGCTTTTGTAATGATACTTGCTTTAATGTAAGGCTCTTCAACACGATCTATAACAGAAGGATCTGGCAAATCTGAAGGGTTACTGACAGGCAATGCTTCATTAGGATCTTTCAGCGTGTAGGCTAAATAAGAAACGTTAGGCACGGTTGTGATTACCGTCATATCAAACTCACGCTCTAATCTTTCCTGAATAATTTCAAGGTGAAGCATACCTAAGAAACCGCAACGGAAACCAAAACCAAGAGCGGCAGAACTTTCTGGTTGGAATACCAAAGAGGCATCATTCAACTGAAGTTTTTCCATAGAAGCTCTCAGTTCCTCATAATCTTCGGTATCAACAGGATAAATTCCTGCAAAAACCATAGGCTTGACATCTTCAAATCCTGAAACAGCATTTTGTGTTGGCGTTTCGGCATCAGTAATGGTATCACCCACTTTAACTTCGCGCGCTTCCTTAATTCCTGTGATAACGTAGCCTACATCGCCAGCTGATATTTCTTTTTTAGGAATTTGAATTAATTTTAGAGTACCGATTTCATCAGCTGAATATTGATTATCTGTTGCGACAAATTTAATTTTTTGATTCTTTTTAATCGACCCATCGAAAACTCTAAAGTAAGTTTCAACACCACGAAATGGGTTGTAAACAGAGTCGAAAATCAAAGCTCTCAACGGCGCATCAGGATCGCCTTTTGGTGAAGGAACACGTTTCACGATTGCTTCAAGAATTTCTTGAATTCCTAAACCTGTTTTTGCACTCGCAGGAATGACATCTTCACGATCACAGCCTAAAAGATCAACAATATCATCTGTCACTTCCTCAGGATTTGCACTTGGCAAATCAACTTTATTAAGAACAGGAATGATTTCTAAATCATTTTCTAAAGCTAAGTAAAGGTTTGAAATGGTTTGTGCCTGAATGCTTTGCGCCGCATCAACAATCAATAAAGCGCCTTCACAGGCTGCAATAGATCGCGATACTTCATAAGAGAAATCCACGTGACCAGGCGTATCAATAAGGTTGAACACATATTCTTGCCCTTCATGATGATGCACCATTTGAACAGCGTGACTTTTAATGGTAATGCCACGTTCTCGTTCCAGATCCATGCTGTCGAGTAATTGTGATTGTTTTTCACGTTCAGTGACACTTTCGGTTGCATCAAGCAAACGGTCGGCAAGTGTACTTTTCCCGTGATCAATATGCGCAATTATGCAAAAATTTCGGATATGTTTCATTCTCTTTTTCTCGTGTTTAAGAGTTGCAAATATAGGTTTTTAAGACAGAAAGTATAAGCTTTAATTGTTTTGATTATCATCTGTCTAGCAATCGATTAAAATTATCATATTTTTAGAGTATATGATTGTAAATTTTAAAAAATTCATTTATAGTTTATATTTATAAAAAACTTAGTTGAAGACTTTCTTTAAAAAATCACCTTAATGCAAAAGAAATTTATTTTTATTTTCTGTTTATTTTATATTCTGAATATTACCGCACAGTCTGAAGCCACTTTCAAAATTACTTACAAAACAGAACCTATTTTACAAGGTTCCTTAGATGGCAAATCTGAACAAATGAAAACCATTGTCAATGAAATTATTGATCAGGCTAAAAAAACAAAATATACTCTAGTTACAAATCAAAAAGAAGCTTCTTTCAGAAAAGAGGAGATGATGTCCAAAGGCGATAGAAATCCTTATGAAAAAATCTTTAAAGAAGGTGCAAATCGATTTACGGGGTTTCATGAAAAGTTATATTCAAACAATCAAGACTCCGAAATTGTATTTAAACAAAATTTAGCAGGTCAAGAACTCGTTGTTAAAAGAGATTTTTACGATTTTAAGTGGCAAATAAAGAAAGCATCTCAATTTATTTTAGGGCTTTCAACAAAAAAAGCTGAAGGCGTCTATTACAATCCTATTACTGGAAATAGTTATGAAATTATTGCTTGGTTTGCTCCATCAATCCCTATTAAAACGGGACCAGATATATATAATGGATTACCTGGCTTAATTTTAGAATTAGAATTACCTAAAGCAGTAATTACAGCAGAAACAATTGAAGAATCTCAAAAGCTCGAAATCAAAAAAGTAAGTGTTAAAGATGCTTTATCTCAAAAAGAATATGAAAAATTAATTTCTGAATTAAACAAAAAATTGAATAGGTAAGATTAAATCTCAAGCCAAAAAAATGATTTTGGTGCAGGAAGTATTTCACAAGAAATCACGACTGACTTACGATTAGAGGCTTTTACCATTATCAACAAGGGCAAGACCAAAACAAGAAGTACAAACGAAATTTCGTATCTCACAGAAGAAAATCTGGATGAGTTGAGAGAAAATAAACAAAAAAACAGTTTAACTTTTAGTTTGAATAAATTAAAACTACGTTACAAACCTGACGACGAAAATGATTTGGCTTATCAGGCTTCTATTAAAACCTCAAATGGTGATGCCGTACAGAACCTTGATTCATACACCACAACTGATACAACGCTAACACAGATTTCACAACAGCCCAAAAATATTTCCATCCTTCAGGAGTTGAGTTATAGCAAACAATTTTCTTATGAACACACGTCTACCCTGAGCGCACATTATAAATACAGCGATCAAAGTAACAACAATGATTGGTTGTTTAATCAACCAGTATTTACAGATTTGATCCCTTTTGAAGATGATGGTGACTTTTATAACTTATTACAACAAAGCTCATCAATTACAAATGAAGCGCAGCTGGATTTAAAACACTACTGGGTACTCAATAATACCAACCATATTTATCCGCGTGTTGGCTTTTCTTTTTTCAATGAAAGTTTTACTTCTTTAGACAGCCAATTATTACAAGATGGCAGCATTAACAGTTTTGATGAAAAAGGTTTTAACAATGACACAAAACTGGAATTAACTGATAGCTATTTCGGTTTTCAATACAAAGTAAAGCTCGGTGACTTTATGTTCAAACCAGGTTTAATGTATCACACATATATTTGGAATGTAGATCAATATGACAAGAAAATTGCTCATCAGCAGAAAAACTTTTTACTTCCTGAATTAAAAATTGATTACAAGATTTCTTCTGCAGAAAATCTTAAATTAGATTATCGCCTACAAACGAGCTTTGGCAATGCGCAACAGTATGCCAACAGATTGCGCTTAGTTAGTTTTAATCAATTGTACCGCGGTAATAAAAATTTGGAAAATGAACTTTACCAACAAATGTCTTTGAACTATCGCAATTTCAATATGTATAAAGGCATCTTCCTATTTGCCAATTTTACTTATAAGAAAAAAGAGAAGAGTATTCGGAATAGCACGAAAATTGAAGGCATAGATCAGGTCAACACTTCTGTTTATTCAGATTTACCCGAAAACACTTACACAGTCAGTAGTTCTTTTTCTAAGAAAATTTCAAAATACAGATTCACAGCACGTGGAATGATGAGTTTTTCAGATTACTCAAGAATAATCAATGAAAAGTTGAGTGCTTACAAAGCAAATAACTATCAATACACGCTCAAAGTAGAAACACATTTTAAGAAATGGCCAAATTTAGAAATAGGTTGGAAACAAAATTTCAGTAATTTTAAATCAGAAATGCAGCAAAGTCAATTTACACGTATCGAACCTTATGCCATTTTGGAATGGAATTTTTTAAATGATTTTATTGCAAAGACAGATTATACCTATAATTATTACAAAAATAAAAACAGCTCACAAGTCAATAAATTTGACATCGGTAACTTTTCCATATACTACAATAAAGAAGGTAGTCCGTGGGGCTATGAAATTGATATTAATAATGCTTTTGATGTGCAACATAAAAACAGTAATAGCATTGATCAATTTATGATCACCGATCGCAAGGTTTATATACAACCAAGAACAATTCTCTTTAAGCTCTCTTATAAACTTTAAAAATATGTGTTCTTTATTTATTAATTTTGCAAACATAATTTTAAAAAGACGACTTTGGCAAAAATAGGCGATATTGATGTAGGTGAATTTCCATTGCTACTCGCACCGATGGAAGATGTGAGCGATCCGCCATTTAGAGCTTTGTGTAAAGAAAACGGCGCTGATGTTGTTTACACAGAGTTTATTTCTTCAGAAGGTTTGATTCGTGATGCGGCGAAAAGCACCATGAAGCTTGATATTTATGAAAAAGAAAGACCTGTTGGCATTCAGATTTTTGGTGCCAATTTGGAATCAATGCTGCAATCTGTTGAAATTGTCGAGAAAACTAAACCTGATATTATTGACATCAACTTTGGTTGTCCTGTAAAAAAAGTCGTTTCAAAAGGTGCTGGCGCTGGCATCTTAAAAGATGTCGATTTGATGGTGAAACTCACCGAAGCTATGGTAAAACACACAGATTTACCAATTACCGTCAAAACGCGTTTAGGCTGGGATCACGATTCTATTAAAATTTTAGAAGTTGCCGAGCGCTTGCAAGATGTGGGTTGCAAAGCCATTTCAATTCACGGTCGCACACGTGCGCAAATGTATAAAGGTGATGCCGATTGGAAACCTATTGCAGCCGTCAAAAATAATCCGCGAATGCATATTCCTGTTTTTGGCAACGGTGATGTCAACACACCTGAACGCGCCAAAGAAATGCGTGACGATTATGGCCTTGATGGCGCAATGATTGGCAGAGCAAGTATTGGCTATCCTTGGTTTTTTAGAGAAGTGAAACATTATTTAGAAACTGGTGAAAAAATTGCTCCTGCCACTTTTCAAGAACGCATCGATACAGCACGACGTCATTTACAAATGGCAATTGATTGGAAAGGTGAAAAGCTTGGTGTTTTTGAAACGCGCCGCCATTACACAACTTACTTTAAAGGCATTCCGCATTTCAAAGAGTATCGCATGAAAATGGTGACTTCAGACGAATCTAAAGATGTTTTTAAAACCTTTGATGAAGTTGAAGAGAAATTTGGAGATTTTAATTTTTCAGAAGCTCAAGGCTGAGATTAAAACTAAAATTTCTAAAGTAATTTTTTGACTCTAGCAGCTGCAATTCGAGATGCTAAAGCACCGAGAACAGTGATAGTGATGATGACGAGAACAAAATTTTGCCATTCTATTTTAACAGGATAAGGCAATCGCTCAGTGAACATGATAAAGCTGAATTTAAGCTGCAAGAGCACAAGAATAAAGCCTAGAATGAGTCCGATGAATCCGCCTAAAATACTCATCAAGCTCCCTTGTAAAAAGAAGATTGAAACAATTTGATTTTTTGTTGCGCCAATATTTTTGAGCAATTTTAAATCGTGACGTTTATCGAGAATTGCCATGGTAATTGAGCCAATCACATTAAACAATGCGATGATCAATACCAACGTAAAAATGAGATAAACCGCCAAGTTTTCAGTATTCAACATTTTGTATAAACTATCGTTTAGAGCAATTCTGTCTTTAACGATAATATCTTCTTCAATAATTTCATTTAAAGAAGTTGTTATAGCTTCAATATCTGCTTTTTCATCGAGTTTCAGTTCAATTGCGCTAATGTGATGATCTTTAAAAGTGAGTAATTCACGTGCAATATTTATATCACCAATTACATAATTTTGGTCGAGTTCATCATTCACACTAAAAATACCAACGACACTTGTGCTGGCTTTTTCAAAAGCACTTGAAATATCCAAAATTTGTCCTTTTCCTGGTTTTGGTACATAAATATTGAGCAAGCCAGAATAATCTCTAATACCAACCGACAAATCTCTTTGCAAACGCGAACCCATCACAACTTGGTACAAGCCATCGCCAAACCATTCGCCATAAACCAATTGTTTATTAAGCTGGTTTGTTTTTAAAAAATTAGAATCAACAGCCTTAAAAATGGCAGGCGAACTCTTGTCTTTAAATTGTAAAAGAACTTTTTCTTCGATAACCTGAGACGCTTTTTTGACACCAGAAATTTCAAGAACTTCATGATATTGCTGATCATTTAAGGTGATTTTTTTGCCCTTGGCAGGCAAAACTTTCAAATCTGGATCATAAGCATTGGTAAACGAAAGGCTGAAATCTTTTAAGCCTGAAAAAACAGATAACACCACAAAAAGTGCGAATGTTGCAGCAATAACACCTAAAGCAGCGATGATGCTGATGATGTTAATGGCATTGTTGTCACTTTTGGAAAACAAATAACGCTTTGCGATGTAGAGCGAAAATCTCACCTTTTCTTACGCTTATCTAAAATATCAGGATCCTTAATCGGGTTGTCTTTTCCTTTAAAAGCATTTTCAAGATCATTGATGTACTCAATAGAATCATCGTGATAAAGCAATAAATCTGGCATACGACGCAATTGATGTTTTGTACGCTGCGCGATTTCGTGTTTTATTTTTGGTCTATACTGGTCAATATCTTTTAAAATTCCGTGTGCTTTTTCACTCGGAAAAACACTTAAATAAGCTTTTGCCTGAAGCAAATCTGGCGTTACTCTTACTTTTGTTACTGAAATAATGATGTTATCAACACCTGCATTTTTAAGTGTTAGGCGTATAACATCGGCCAAATCTTTCTGAATCAGGCCAGCTATTTTTTTCTGTCTATTTGTCTCTTCCATAATGCAAAGGTAATCAGAAGTATTTATACTTTTGTCATATCCAAAAAACGATTTCTTATGAAAAAAATTGAACACATCGGGATTGCGGTTAAAAACTTAGAAGAAGCGGCGCGAACTTATGAAGTTTTAATGCAAGAAAAACCTTACAAAGAAGAAGCCGTTGAAAGTGAAGGCGTTTCGACTTTGTTTTTTAAATCTGGTGAAAGCAAAATAGAATTACTTGCTGCCACCTCTGAAGACAGCCCGATTGCCAAATATATTGCCAAAAAAGGAGAAGGCATTCATCACATCGCTTTTGCGGTTGATGATATTTATGCTGAAATAACACGCCTTGAAGAAGAAGGTTATCAACTGATTAATAAAGAGCCTAAACATGGCGCTGACAATAAGTTAATTGCATTTTTACACCCAAAATCTAACCACGGCGTTTTGGTTGAATTATGCCAAGAGCGCGATTAATAATTTTAAGTTGAAAATTATTTTTGGTTTGTAATCAAGTATTGTTTATTTTTGCAATCCTTAAAAGTTTGCATTTATGCAAATTGGTCCTATAACTCAGCTGGTTAGAGTATTTGACTCATAATCAAAAAGTCCCTGGTTCGAGCCCAGGTGGGACCACAAAACCCTTGAAATCAATGATTTCAAGGGTTTTGCTTTTATGATCTATTTTCAAGTAAGTTAAAGAATAACTTTTTGGTTTTTTCTATAATTCATCGAGTATATATTTAAACAGTTTTAGAAGTTTTTGATTAGGCGAGTTCCGATAAGAATACTTTCATTAAGAAACTCTCTCTAAAAAAATTCATAGGAAACTTTTTAGGTTTATCTTATTCTTTAATAGCTTTTTTTACAAATTCAGCTACTTTTTGTGTTTAATTGTAATTTTAAATGAAATAGCGGTTCAAGTCTCAACCTATACCGCTATTACGTTTATATATTGTTATGTCATGTTTTTTTCCCTTATCACAATGACAATCATTTAGATCCATTGTTGTAATATTACAACAGGCATAATACCCTGAACCACAAGAAACGGAACAACCTGAAGAACCACCTCCAATACTACAACCCGTGGAGCCTTCACCTCCGGCATCACAATCTCCTTTATGTGTTAGAACAGCACTTCTTGATGCCTCATTTATTAAATTGTCAACTGATAATTCATTAAAATTTGCATCTTCTTTATCAAACCATTTATGAATTAATATTTTAAAATTATCAATCCTTTGAATACTATTATTATTAGTCAAGGTTTTTAAATCTGTATTAATAATTTCATTTACATTTCCTTCTACTCCAAGAAATAAATCATCATTTAATAATATTCCATTTTTTAAATAAGATAATTTTTCAATGTTTATATTAATATCAAAGGATTCATCCACTTCATCAAATAGAAACACATGTCTTGCTTCATCAGTTTCTGTATAAATTACTAACTGATTTCTTGTAGGCTTAACAATTTTAAATTTCCCTTTTAGAAAAATAGAATTTTGATAATTGGCTTTAATATTTTTAATTTCATTATTTTCAATTTTTTTAGACAAAAAATTGTATTTATCTGCCATTGTATTTTCATCAGCACTACAAGAAAAAAGCAACATCAATACTAGTACTGGTATTAAATTTCTAACAATTACTTTCATAATAATAAATTTTAATGTTTCGATTTTCAAATTAATGCTCATAACACTAAATAAATCTATAATTTTTTATGTCGTTTCAAAATCATTTCGACTTTGAGTGGTTAGCCCATTTTTAACCATTATATTTTTAAATTTTACATAACTAATATATATTCACAGATATAATTTTTTATATGTGCATAGACATTAAAAAATTTTTATTTGGATTTATTAGTAATTATTTATAAAAGTTAGAGGCGTTAAAAAGTAAAATTTCATTTTTAAAAAAACTGGAATAATATTAATACGACACATCTTAGGCTTAATATTCACTAAAAAACAATTTAATTTAATACTTTTATTTAATTTATCAAAATAAACAGCTTAAAAAACTATTCAAAATTCAATTTTTGCATTTCTGTAAACAAAACTAAATTTATATAACAAGACCAACTTCTTGAACTTCTTCAAAAGAAAGATGAAAAATCTTTTGATTGTTTATATGACATGTATGCCCAAAGTCTTTTTGGTGTGATACATGCCTTTGTCAAAAACAAGGCGCAAGCTGAAGATGTTTTGCAGGAAGTGATGGTCAAAATCTGGCAAAAAATTGACACTTACGATGCTAGTAAAGGGCGATTTTACACCTGGATTGTTAATATTGCTCGCAATGCAGCTATTGATAAATACAGATCTAAAGCTTATAAAAAAGAAAGAGAAAACCTAAGTACAAATAATTTCGTAGATGTTATAGAAGGCTCTTACAATTTAGGAAAACTGACAAATGCAATTGGCATAAAAGCTTTTAAAGAAAAACTAAAACCAAAGTGTATTAAAATTATTGATTTGCTTTTTTATAAAGGTTTTACACATAAAGAAGCTGCAGAAAATTTAAGCATTCCTTTAGGCACTTTAAAAACAAGAAATAGAGCTTGTATCAATGAATTAAGAACTTTATTAGACATCAAATGAGCACACAAGAATATATAGATTCGGGTATTTTAGAGCTGTATGTTTACGGTTCTTTATCAGCGGAAGAAGAGAAAGAGGTGAATGAAATGATGACAAAACATCCTGAAGTTAAAAAAGAAGTTGAAGCCATTGAAGAAGCCATCATCAGGCTATCAAACAGCGCCTCGCCATATTTGCCTTCTGTTAATTATGAACGTATTAAACAGAATTTATTTAAGAAAGAAACCAAAGTAAGGGAACTCTCAAAAACCTCAGCAATGACATACATAGGTTGGGCTGCGGCTATCCTTTTACTGATTGCCTCTGGCGTTCTTTATCAACAATACAACAGCACTCAAAATGAGATTCAGGTGGTGAATCAAGAAAATGAAAAGCTTGAAAAAGAAAACACACATTTAGAAGAAGTTCAAGACAGTTACGCAACTATCATGACATTTTTAAGTGATGAAAATACAGAAATCATCAAGCTCGATGGTCAGGAGAATTTCTCTCAGGCTTATGCAAAAGCTTATTATAACAAAGACTCCAAAGAAGTGATGATTGACGCCAAAGGTTTACCAAAACCTCCAGAAGGCATGGTTTATCAAGTTTGGTCACTGAAATTAGACCCGTTAACGCCAACCAGTGTTGGGCTTTTAGAGGAGTTTACAGATAATGATTCCAAGTTATTCCGCGTTGCACAAGCGCCAACTGCTGAAGCATTCGGGATTACTTTAGAGCCTGCTGGCGGAAGTAAAACACCAACATTAGAAAAATTATATACTTTAGGTAAGGTTTAAAGTAAAATCTTCTTGCTTTTAAATAAGTTGATAAAAAATCCCTGCACATCACGCAGGGATTTTTGTTTTTATGAATTCATCTTTTTATACACAAAGTCGATAATTAACTGAATATCAAGTCGTATTTTTATTATATTTAAAATCCTTACTTAATCAATAAATGATGCATCTGAAAAATATATATTTATCAATTATTTTCATTCTCATTTCTCTTCAAAATCAAGCTCAAGATATCAAAGTTAAAAGTGATCTTGAAAGAATGAAATTAAGTGGACCTGTAAAGTCAGTAACCACGACGCAATATGAAGTTGAAAATGTTTTTTCAGACAACATTGGCAAATTAAGAAAAAAGAGAGATCCTTGGTTTAGTTCATACCTAGAATTCGACAGAAACGGTAACCAGATTTCAAAAAAAAATTATAAAGTTAATGGTGAAATTAAAAATACTTGGAATACCATTTATGATAAAAATAATAATAGAATAGCCGACATTAGATTAAACAGTAAAGATAGCTTGATTTCTAAAACCACTTATGACTATAATCAAAACGGGAAGCTTATTAGAGAAATTCAATATAACTCTGATTGTAAAGTAGAAAATTCTTTTCTGGCCAAGTACAATTTAAAAAATAAAATAATCGAAGAAAAATGGTTCAAATCAGACACTTTACTTATCTATAGAAGAGAGACTTTTTACGAAAATGATAAAGTATCTGCATCAATTTCTTATAACTCCAATGGTGAAATTAACTCAAAAGCTCTTTATGAATATGATAATCGTGGCAATAAGGTGAAAACAAAATATATAGGTGATAACAATTTGACTAAAAGTATTTTTAAATATAAATACAATAACGATAGAAAAAAAGTTAAGGAAGAAACTTACAATTCATCTGGAGAATTAACTGCTATAAAAACATGGAAATATGATGGGAATGAGTTTAAAATAGAGAAAACTGTATTCATACCTTCAAGTCAAAAACATAAAAAAACAACATATCAAAATGATGTTCATGGTAATATGATTGAAAGAGTGAAATATATCGATGATGTAATGACCTATAAAAACATTTATGCCTATGATCAAAACAATAATCAAATTATGGTTAAAGGCTATGATTCTGAAAATGAGTTAAAATCAGAAAGTTTTTCAAAATTTGAAGATGATAAATTAATCACGAAAACGAATGATATTAAAAGTTTAGATTATGTAAGTGTTAAGTACACGACAAAAATTGAATTAGATTAAGGTCATATTTATTAGTTCCTGATAACAAGCATTTTGAGATATAGTCTAATCCATATCTGAAG
>NZ_FNQF01000006.1 GCF_900107595.1 Psychroflexus halocasei
TGTGTGTGTGTAAATTAAACATTGACAGTATTATTTAAATTGTTAATAAAAAATAAATATATAGCAAATTTTGTTAAAAAAGCACAAATAAATAAATTATTTTCAAATAACCAACAAAAAAATCCCTCAACAGCTTGACTCTTGAGGGATTTTTATTTAATGTAAAATGATAAGCTACGCTTAAATGTTAATTAAATCTCTGTGATTCTACTTTTTAATAAAAACCATTTCAGGGCAATCCATACACAAATTATCATTTACAAACACAATATTTGAAGGTGTAAAATTTAAAAAATACTGACCTGCCTTAACTTTAAAATAATCTTCATCTCTATAACTATAAGAATGATATAAATTATATTTGAATAACTCTACCCTATTATTTATCATCATTTCAATGCTATCCTTTTTAAGAGTAAAACTCTTTAATCTTTGATTTTTTGTGTTTTGTGCATCATAATGACCCATATAATTAGTTAAAAAATCTTCTTGTATTTTATTTATATTTTTACTCTTTATAAGATTAAATTTAATTTCTTGAAGATGAGAATTTGTTAAATCTAAACTTTTTAGTTTTTCAATATCTATACTGTCTGATTGTGTAATAATGTTGACAAGTTTAAACTTTGGTATTTCCATTATCGAATCAATCTTATCATTACATGAAGAGTCTTTTATTTTCTTATCATTTTGACAACTTATTAGGAAAATGATACAAATACTGAAGTAAATTTTAGTTATTAACATTGTTGACTTGGATTATTATATTCTTGATTAATAATATCTATATAAACATTGTAAGATCTCTCCGATTCAAGTAAATGAGATGTAGATGTTTTCTTTTGTATTAACTGATACGCTTAAAATAACTTTCCTGCTCTTCAATTAAATAGGTTACGTACTTGCCGTTCTTATCATGAGGCGGGAAGATTTTACCCCATTTTTTTTGAAGTAAATTCAAATTTTTTCTATACCATTGTCTCCCCAGACTATCTAGATGTTTTAACTCGGTAAAATGATAATCCTGCAAATCTCTAATTTCTAAAGTTTCAGAATCTCCTTTATGAGGATAAAATAAAATTGCTTCTCCACATAAATTGAACTGTATGCCATTTTCTTTTTTCCATTTTAGTTTGTCTAAAATATCTGAATGTTGACAATTTTTGAAATAGTAAGAATAATCGAGATATAAGGTATCCTTCGGGATAACAATTTCCTGAGCAAAGCCCTTAAAACCTCCAAGTAAAAGAAAACTAATTAGGACAATTATTTGTCGTTGTAAAAATATACTGTTGCAAAGCTTAATTAGTATTCTACTGAACTCAATATCTTGATATCCCAACAACCGTTGATATCTTCTAAACATTCAAACTCTATGTAAACATTTTCAAAAGGTATAAAAACACCTACTTTGTAAAGTTCTTTATTGGATTTTATTTTCTTTAAAGCTCTGAGCACTAAAATATCTCGATATTCTTTATCAGCTGTCAAAGCTATATTTTGAAAGTTTTCACTTAATTCATTTTTATAAATTAAAGGAGCGTCTACATAAAGTGATATTTCTTTATGAGTAATTAGATTTATCATTAATTCTTCTTGACTAGTGTTTTGAACAATAAATGAGTTTGTTAGAAAAATCAATGCGTTAATCATTACAAATATAGTTTTCATAGGTTATGCCATTATTTTTCATTGAATTAACATAACATCAAAACATATACCAGTAAATTCATCACGCAATAAACCCAACAAAAAAATCCCTCAATAGCTTAACTCTTGAGGGATTTTTTTTTTAATGTAAAATAGTCTGTTTTTAAGACTCTAAAACAGTTCTAAAATCAACTTCTTTTTGAATAATTGCTTTTAAATCTTCTATCTTCACGCGTTGTTGCTCCATGCTATCGCGATGTCTGATGGTCACTGTGCCATCTTCTTTTGTGTCGTGGTCAACTGTGATACAGAAAGGTGTTCCCGCTGCGTCTTGACGACGATAACGACGACCTACTGCATCTTTTTCATCATAAATCACATTAAAATCCCACTGCAATTCTTTCATAATCTCTTTAGCAATTTCTGGTAAACCATCTCGCTTCAGTAATGGGAAAATCGCTGCTTTATGCGGTGCTAAAATCGGAGGAATTTTCAAAACGGTTCTGCTCTTTCCATCGCCTAAATCTTCATCTTGAAGTGCTGCTGAAAATACCGCCAAAAACATTCTGTCTAAACCGATTGAAGTTTCAACAACAAAAGGCGTATAGTTTTCTTTTAACTCAGGATCGTAAAACTGAAGTTTCTTTCCTGATAATTCTTCGTGCGCTTTTAAATCAAAGTCCGTACGTGAGTGAATGCCTTCAAGTTCTTTAAATCCGAATGGAAATTTAAACTCAATATCCGTCGCTGCGTTGGCGTAATGTGCTAAGTTTTCGTGATCGTGAAATCTGTAATTCTCTTCACCTAAACCTAATGATTGATGCCATTTGTAACGTGTTTCCTTCCAGTGTTCAAACCATTTTAGCTCTTCACCTGGTCTCACGAAATATTGCATTTCCATCTGTTCAAATTCACGCTGACGGAAAATAAATTGTCTTGCCACAATTTCATTACGGAACGCCTTCCCGATTTGCGCAATTCCGAAAGGAATTTTGTGTCGGCTTGTTTTCTGAACGTTTGCAAAATTCACAAAAATACCTTGTGCCGTTTCTGGACGTAAATATAAATCTGAAGCTGATTCTGCCGATGCGCCTAACTTTGTTCCGAACATTAAGTTGAACTGCTTCACATCTGTCCAATCTCGTGAACCGCTAGCGGGACAAGCGATTTCAAGTTCGTCAATCAAGTTTCTGACATCGACTAAATCACCATTGTTGAGCGATTCGCCAAGGCGTTCTAGTATTTCTTTAGATTGTTGACGATACTTCACCACACGTGGATGTGTTGAAACAAATTCTTGCTCGTCAAATTTATCTCCAAAACGTTTTTCGGCTTTTTTGATTTCTTTTTGCGCTTTTTGCTCTAGTTTTTCAACATAATCTTCCACCAAAACATCAGCGCGATAACGCTTTTTAGAATCTTTGTTATCAATCAACGGATCGTTAAATGCGTCAACATGTCCTGAAGCTTCCCAAGTTTTTGGGTGCATCAAAATTGCAGCATCAAGTCCCACAATTTCTTCATGCATTTGCACCATTGATTTCCACCAATAGTTTTTGATATTATTTTTGAGTTCAACACCATTTTGACCGTAGTCATAAACCGCGCTTAAACCATCATATATTTCACTTGATGAAAATATGTACCCATATTCCTTAGCATGGGAAATTACTTGTTTGAATTTGTCTTGTTCTTTTGCCATAGTGCAAAAATATAAAATTTAAAGATGTTGCGAACACCTTTTGAGGTGAATGCGAGTTTTAAAAAATCGACTGTAAACTTAATCTTTTTTACCGATAGTTTCTTGAAAGAGTTTTAAGATGCGTTTATACTCATCCGTCCAACTGCTTGGCTGAGTAAATCCGTGTCCTTCAACTGGATAAACGGCCATTTCCCAATCGTCTTTTCCGAGTTCAATTAAACGCTGAGATAAACGTACAACATCTTGAAAATGCACGTTTGTATCAACAATACCATGAGCAATCAGTAAACGATTCTTTAAACCTTCAGCAAAATAAATAGGTGAGGAGCGACGGTATGCAATCGGATCGAGATGTGGCTCGTTCAAAATATTTGATGTGTAAGCATGATTGTAATGCGCCCAATCTGTCACAGAACGCAAAGCCGCACCAGCTTGAAAAGTGTCTGGCGAATTGAACATTGCCATTAAAGTGATAAAACCGCCATAACTTCCGCCATAAATACCAAGTTTATCAGGGTTGATGCCATGTTCTTGCACAAGAAAATCAGCTGCGTCAATTTGGTCAGACAAATCTTTTCCGCCCATTTGTCTGTAAATTGCAGTTCGCCAATCGCGGCCATAACCTGCGCTGCCACGGTAATCAATATCTAAAACGGTGTAGCCTAAATCTGTTAGCAAATTATGAAACATATATTCTCTGAAGTAAGTTGACCACCATTTGTGCGCATTTTGTAAATAACCTGCGCCATGTACAAAAATAACAGCCGCATGCATATCTTTATCTGCATCTGGTTTATACAATCTTGCATAAGGTTTTTCGCCATCGCTGGCTTCAAACTGAATCAATTCAGGTTTTCTCCAGTTATAAGCTTGAAATTCTTTAGATTTCCCGTCTGTTAATTGCTCTGCTTTTGCATTTTTTTTATTGCGCTTTAAGTAAAGTTCCCAAGGTTGATTTTTTGAAGAAAAACGAATCGCTAAGTATTTTTCATCAGGCGATAAAGTCACTTCATTATTTCCTTCCATTGAAGTTAGCTTTATTTTATTTCCACCAGAAATTGGCATTTTATAAAAATGACGTTCACCAGGATGAACTTCTGATGATGTGAAATACCAATGCTTCTTATCATTTGAAAGTTGCGGATTAAAAACTTCAAACTCTCCTGAGGTTAAAGCTTTTTCTTTTTTTGAAGAAACATGATAAGTATAAAGATGAGAATAACCTGTTTGTTCTGATTGGTAGTAGATTGTTTGAGAATCAACCCAACCTAAAGTTCCGCCGTTGTAATATCCATTAATGCCTGGGCCACCAATCCACGCCTCATCATGTTGATGACTGATTGTTTTTAATTCACCTGAAGTTAAATCAATTTCACAAATCCAACGGTCTTTATTGTCTTGTGAGCGCACATCAACAACCGCATGTTTGTCATTTGGAGAGAAATAAACTTCAGAATAAGTGACAGCTCTTGGTTCTTTTTTCCAATCTCTGTCTGGATAATCCTTTGTGTAAGCTGGTAATCTATCGATTTCTGGAAGATTTGTCGGATCGATTTTCATCACAGAATCATTTGCTGTGTTGTATAAGTAAAGTGTTGTTTTGCGTTCTTGATCGCCAACTTTTGAGCGTGCATTTAAATTTTTGGTGTAACCAGAAGCATCAGCATAATTTGGAACGCCAGTATAATCTGAACCTGTTGGATTATAGGTTTGAAAGCTTAAATAATCAGCCTTATTGCTGACATTAAAATTGTAAGCTCTTGCTTTTCCTAAATAAAATTTCTTTTGATTTTCATCAAAATTATCGCGATACTCTTTTTGTTTTTCCTTTCTTTCTTCTGCTTTATTAACCTCAGCCAAAAGCTCCAGATTTTCATTTTTCAACCATTCTTCTCTTTCGCTTAAATTATTTTTATCGCTTGATTTTTTCCCTTTCTGTATAAAACTCAACTGATTGATTTGCGCTGTTTTTAAATTGTAAACATAAAGATTGGAATCCATCATAAATGAAATACGCTCGTCTGATATAAATTGAGGCGAAATAATAGATTTCCCTAAATTCAATAACATTTTTGATTCTCCACGACGAACGCCATAAAGCATCAATTGACCATTTTTTGTATAAACTTTTTCACGCTTCTTTGAATTATAATCGCCGCTTTGAGGAATGAGATGTCGCTTCTCATTTAAGCTGACTTTTTCAATGTGATTCTTCTTTTTTAAACTGATTTTATAAAGCGAATCTGAAATGTTTTTTTCAGGATTGTACTGAAAGTAAATCACATCAGATTGTTCATTCCATTGGATATTTGAAGGGAAGGTTCCCATCCAATTTGGGTCTTGCATAATTTTTTCGACTGTCAATTCAGATTGTGCGAAACCTAAAAATGACAAGAAGAAAGTTAAACTCAAAAATAATTGTTTTGTCTTCATCAAGTAATTGTTTTATGTCCTACGTAAAATCGCTAATTTAGCTAATCTTTTCACCTTATTAGAAACTTTTAGTTATGACTTTAAAACTTCGTTTGTGTTTAATATTAAGCCTCTTTTTTTCGATATCTTCTTTTGCACAACATAAAGCGGCCTACAAACTCGTTGATCAAACTGGAAAAGAAATCGCTTTCCAAGATATGATTGAAGTTTTGGAAGATGTTGATGTCGTTTTGTTTGGTGAGTTTCACGACAACCCAATTTCGCATTGGTTACAATATGAAGTTGTGAAAAGTCTGCATGACGAAAAAATCAATATCAAGCTTGGCGCAGAAATGTTTGAAGCTGATCAGCAAGAAGCTTTAAATGCTTATTTATCAGATGAATTTTCTGCTAAACAGCTGCAAGATTCCATTAAATTATGGCCGAATTATAAAACAGATTATAAACCTTTAGTTGATTTTGCTAAAACGAATTCTTTAGAATTTATCGCAACAAACATTCCGAGAAGATTTGCAAGTGATGTTTACAAAAAAGGCGGATTTAAAGCCTTAGACGAATTAAGTTCAAAACAAAAATCATGGATTGCACCTTTACCAGTTCCTTTTGATATTGAGTTGCGATCTTACCAAGATATGCTCAAAATGATGGGTGATCACGGCGGCGTTGATATCGTGAAAGCGCAAGCGATTAAAGATGCAACAATGGCGCATTTTACACTAACAGATCTTCTGCCTAATGAAGTTTTTATTCATTTTAACGGCAGTTATCATTCTAATTATTTTGAAGGGATTTTTTGGTATTTAAAACAATACAGAAAAGAAGTTCGCATCAAAACAATCACAACAGTAGAGCAGGAGCAACTCAAAAGGCTGGATGAAAAGAACAAAAACTTAGCCGATTACATCATCATCGTTGATGAAAATATGACAAAGACTTATTAAAGAAAATCAACAATCTGAAAATAATAAAGTGTTAAGCGAAGATGAACTTGATAAAGAAATGAGCAAATGCTTTTAAGAAGTTAGATAGTGATAAATAAATTCTTTTTTAAGAAAATCAAGATTCTTTATAATTTATCCTAAATTTTCTTTAAATTCATCACATAATACTCTATATAACAAACTATTATGAAACCAAAAAGAATAACCAATCGTCCGCTTTTTTCATATTTTATATTATTTTTAGCTATCATATTTAACTCACCTTCTTTTGCCCAAGAAAATCTACCTTTCCCCTACGACAGAGAGTGGGCGACCTACTATGGTGGCTACTGGCTTTGGTCTTTTGGGATAGCGGTAGATTCCCGTGAGAATATATACATACGATCCAACGTAACCGCTCCAAATGGTTTGACGGGAACGCCTGGCACCCATCAACCTAATTTTGCTGGCATGCAAGATGACATGCTTACAAAATTTGATACTGCTGGTAACCTTGTATGGTCCACTTATTTTGGAGGACCAGATGGTGAACATGAGGCTGGTGAACTGGTCATGGACGAAGAAAACAACATATATATAACAGGCTACACTAAGAGTAACACGAATATTGCTACGCCAGGGGCTCACCAAGAAAGCATTAACAACTCTTCTCCTGTTAACAATGGAAACGGCGATTGTTATATTGCAAAATTTGACACGAATGGTAACTTGGTTTGGGCAACCTATTTTGGTGGCGAAAATTTAGAGAAAATTCAAAGCATAAGCCTAAAAGATGGATTTTTTTATGTAGTTGGTGTTACACAATCTAGTACCAACATAGCCACTCCTGGTAGCTATCAATCAACTGTAAATCCGCAACCACCCGGAAGTATTCTATACACAGTACCGTTCATCGCTAAATTTAGTTTAGATGGTGACCTTATATGGAGCACTTATCATGGTCAGTTTGTAGATAGTTTGGGAGCGAATGCTGTTGGCATAGATGCCAATAACAATATTTATGTTGTAGGGCGCGCAAGACCTACTGCCGCTTACCTTACAACCGCAGGTGCCTACCAAACTGTAAATAATGGGGAAGGTGACTTAATGGTAACTAAATTTAATGAAAATGGAGACAAAATATGGTGTACCTATTATGGTGGCGAAGAAAATGACACTCCAAAAGATATAGTTATTGCCAACAACCATCTTTATATTACCGGATATACTGCAAGCTCAACTAATATTGCCACCACAGGTGTTCACCACGAAAACTTAACAGCACCCAACGATGCATTTCTGCTTAAAATGGATTTGGATGGTAATCCAAGTTGGGGCACTTATATGGGTAGCCAGGGTGCCAATTCCTTAACAATTGCCAAGTCAGTTTCTTATTCAGACAACAGCATTTGGATTTCTGGAGAAACTAATGCCACCAATGGTATTGCTAGTCTTGGTGCGCATCAAGAAAGTTATGGCGGTGGTGATAAAGATGCTTTTTTTGCAAAATTTGATGAGAATGGTCAACGCTTATGGGGAAGTTATTATGGTGGCGAAAAAAGAGAAACCAATTTTATTGCAAACCAAGGAGATAATTTTTACTTAGCTGGTCACAGTATGAGTACTACAGGAATTGCTACAGAAAGCGCTTACCAACCAAATATAGGAGCTGGTAATAATCCACAAAATGTGTATTTAGCTAAGTTTGTTCCAAAAACCCTGAGCACACCTTCAAACCAAGTTAAGGCTTTTTCAATCTATCCCAATCCAGCTGAAAAATACTTTCAAATTGGTGGCAACAATACTGGTGATTTAAAGATAAATGTTTACACAAGTACAGCAAGGCTAGTTAAAACATTTAACGCTGCAAAGCTTTACCAAAAATTAGAGTTAAACCTTGCTACTGGTGTTTATTTTATAGAAATTATGAGTAATGAAAACAAAGAAACTATTCGTTTGGTGGTCAAGTAAAAATCAAAGTAATTAAGACATCTTTTAATTAGAATTAAGCCAACACTTTCAATAACATTTTAGGATCTTGCCTATTATCCCAAAAAGCAGTGATTAAAATATGCTTTTCAGATATTTTGTAATAAATGCTAAAATTCCCTAATGATGCAACACGAGTCTCTTTAAAGTCGGTCTTTTTATAAATAAAAGGTGAAGTTGCTATTTGTTTCGTTCGTTCAGCTACAATTCTAATCAGTTTTTTTGAGAAAGATTTAGATTTATTGTGCTTGACCCAATATTCAAGGATTCCAACTTATTGAATATCCGCTGTACGTGTCCACTTTACAGTTCGTTGATCCATTCCAGATCTCTTATATCCATCTTTTCTTGAGAAATCAATCTTTCATTTTCGATATCTCTTTCGCTCAATTCTAACATGGCTTTTTGCTCTTGAGATAATTCGATAATTTCAGGATTTGATGAATTAGAGGAAATAAGTTGATCAAGAGCTACTAAAAAATCTTTATTTTCAATAGACATAATTTTGTCAATCAATTCGTTTTTTAAATTATCTATTGTCGCCATTTTTCTTGGAATTTATTCTAAATATCAGCAAATAATTTGAATTTATCCAATTTATTATTGTGGTATTCTTAGATATATAAAGTTAAAACTTCCTATGCCAATTCACTTTTAGATTTTGCTTCAACATTTTCTGGCGTTTAAGTTTAAGCTTGTTTGCAAAAATAATAGATCCCGTGATCGGCAAGCTTGTGGCGATGAGACAAGCCAAAAAGTAAATCCATTTTGAAAGCCAACCATAAATTTCACCTGTATGCAAAGCTTTGATGTGAGAAGCGATTTGGACATTTAAAGCATGATCTTTAAAAGCTTGTTTATAAAGAACCTCAGCATTTTGATCAATGATTAATTGGTCGTAAAACACTGGAGATAAACTTTCTGCATGGTATTTTCTGATTTTAAATACATCATTTTCAGTTGAAGGAAAATTGATATCAACATCGCCTGGAAAAGGAAATTCTGTTTTTGATTGTTGATAAATTTCATCAAAACTGACTGCTTCATCTTTAAGTGAAGTTGTTTTATAAGCTGATAACGCATTTCTATTAAACACTTTTTCACCTAAAACAAAGCTGTTTAAATCTCGGCACCATTCGAAAGACCAATTCAATCCTGTGAGCGCCATAATGATCAAAAATAGACTTGCGTAAAAACCTAAAGTGTTATGCAAATCATGGTTTAAACGTGAACTTTTGCCTTTGTATTTTATTTTTAAACCGCGTTTTAGTGATTTCCATCTGATGCGTTTTTTAGGAAACCAAAGAATCAATCCGCTGAAAGTCAGTATTAAAAAAATGAGAGTTGCAATCCCAACAATTGGTCGACCTATAGAAGAGTCGAATAGAAGCCAGCGGTGCATCTTAAAGAAAAACAACATCACAGCGTCTGCGAAAGTTTTTTGTGGCTTTAAAACTTCAGCCGTGTAAGGATTCACTTTAAAAATTTCGCCGCGGCGTTTTTCTGGTGAAGTTTTGATACGGAATTCGTAAGCTTTATCATCAGATTCGGGAATTTTCGCACTCTGAACTTCTCCAAATTTTTCCAACTTTGAAGACAAATTGTCTAGTGAAATCTTCTTTTGATCAGTGTTTTCAATGACAAGTTCTTCTTGAAAAAAAGCTCTAATTTCTTTATCAAAAACCAAAATTGTTCCGCTCAGACAAATCAAAAAAAGAATGAGACCACTTGCGATGCCAAGCCACAAATGAACATCGTTGGTGAACTTACGAAAAACAGAATCTTTATTTTTTTTCATAGAAAATGACAGTTCAAAATATAAAAAACAATCTCAAAATCAACGAAGTCTCGAAGAAGATTGACAAAATTTACTTTTTGAAACAGCTTACAATTTTTCGCAAAGATAGACTTTAAGTTAGAGATTAATAACTTGAAAAAGTGAAGGTGTTTTATTCATAAAACTTCCGAATTCCTGGTCATGTTCTTCTGTTCACAAATGCATGGTATGAAATTGCAAAACCAACAATAATCGCACAAACCAAAGCTGTAATTGCTAGTGTTCCTTCAGCGTTTTGATGTCTGATATAGATTGCAAAAAGCGCCCAAACACCAATGGCTGCATACTCTCGCATATTTCTGTAATAAACCATCCCAACATTGATAAGTGTTGCGATAACAATCATGATGATCGTCCAGTTTTGCTCTGAAAAAATAAAGTCACGAAATCCCGATTTGGTTAAAAAAGCTGCTGTGTTTGCAATGCTAGCAACAGTTAACCATCCTGAATAAAAACAAATCGGCCACCAATTAAAAGCTGCAAATTTAACTGGTGCGTCCCAGCGTTCCATGTTTGTATTGACAATAATTCTAAGCAATGAAAATAAAGCCAAAAACATAAAAATGACTGATAAACCTGTGTATTCATATAGCCATGCGATCACCCAAAATGAGGTCAACAAATTAGCGCTAACAAGCCAATACTTCATTTTTTTTACAAAATCTAAATCTGATTTTTTATAAAATGCTTGATAAAGCTGATAGACAGTCATCAGAATTAAAGCAATGTAAATTAAACCCCAAATCGCAAATGCATAAGGTGCTGGCGTAAAAAGATTTTGATATTCAGGTTCTTTACTTAAGCTCCCAATTGTATTGCCATTGAGCTTAAATGCTTGTGTGTAATAGCTGGTTGCAATTGCAAAAATAACACTCAAAAAATTGAATACTGCGAGTCGTTTTGTTTTCATAGTTTAAAGTTACATAATTTCATCAGTATTTGATATTGAAGAATAAAAATGTCATCTTTGATTAACAAAATTTGAAGTTTATGTCAACCTTAGCCGTGAGTTATTTACAAACAGATTTGATTTGGGAATCACCTGAAGAAAATCGTCAGAAATTTGAAAAATATATTGCTGAAGAAGCTGCCAAAACAAATTTAATTGTGCTTCAAGAAATGTTTACAACTGGTTTTTCTATGCATCCCGAAGGTATTGCTGAAGAAGTAGGACCGACATTATCATGGCTTCAAAATTTGGCTCAAAAACATGATGTTGCGATCACAGGAAGTGTGATGCTTAAAGAAAAAAAGAACTATTACAATCGTCTTTATTTTGTGAAATCTGATGGTGAAACGCATCAATATGATAAAAAGCATTTGTTCAGTTTAGCAAAAGAAGAACGCGCCTATACAGCGGGAAGCAAAAAATTGATTGTCGAATACAAAGGCTGGAAAATTTGTCCGTTAATTTGTTATGATTTGCGTTTTCCGGCTTGGTCTCGCAATCTTGAAGATTATGATCTTTTGCTTTACGTTGCCAATTGGCCCGAAAAAAGAATCACGGCTTGGGACGCTTTATTAAAAGCGCGAGCGATTGAAAACATGGCTTACGTTGTTGGCGTTAACCGAACAGGAAAAGATAATAATGATTTTCCTTACGTTGGGCATTCAGCAGTTTATGATTATTTAGGCGAAAGAATTAGCACACACGAGCTTGAAAATCCGCATGTTGTAGAACATTGTACACTTAACAAAAACAAACTTCAAGAAGCTAGAGAGAAATTTGGTTTTCTTAAAGATCGTGATGATTTTATTCTAAATTAATTTTTTCAACATAATCAAAAAAGGCTCTCACTTTTAGTGATTTTTTGACATAAATAAGCTCTTCAGGTTTTTGCTTTTTTAGGTAATTTCCTGAATCCCATTTACCATTTTCATTATCATCATAAATCACTCGGAAATAATATTCGCCAGGTTTAATGAATTTGAATTTAAATAAATTAGCCTCTTCATGGTAGAGACTTTGCTCTACGAAACCATTTTCGTCAACCATTTCTACAATCACTGGAAAACGGGCTATATTATTCACTGTTAAATCTATATTTCCAAAATCTGAATATGATCTTGTTTTGAAATTGTAATCTAAAGTATCATTTGTTTTTCCATAAAAATCAGTAATTGCGGCAGGTAAAAGCCTTAATTGATAGCGTTGTTTTTCATCTTTATCAAAGCTCACTTTTAATTGATTAAGTGTTTGATCAAGATCAATTTTCAGGTCAACAGGAATTGAATCTCTCGTTAGCATAGAAAATTTAGTCGTGTCAATTTCTTCAATAGGCGTATTGGCGCGTAAAGTAAAATCTTCAAAAAAACCAATTCCTCCAGTTGGATTGGCTACCAAACTCAAAGAATCTTCCTCTATTTGTTTAGGTCTTATTTCTAAAGTGTCGCGATAATTTTTGTTAGTGATTTCAAAAAGTAAAGAATCTTTTTCTACAAAAGGTTTATACCAATAGTGTAAAGTATCTTTTTCAAAATCTTTATAAACACGGTATTCATAATCAGCAGGCGCATCCGATATCAAATCGATTTGGGTGCTATCGAGCTTGCCTTCATAGCCAAATTCAAAGTGTAATTGAGAAACTTGTTTTGGCCGATTAGCTGAAAAATCAATTTCTGATTTGAAGACAGATAATTCAAACTCTTCTTCAGTTGGCAAGTCGATTTCCTTTTCTAAAAAATCAATTTTATCTGATTTTGGATTAAAGAGATAGTTGTTATTTTTATCGGAAATAGCAATGAGTTTATAACGGCCTTCTTTGATGTTTTCTACATTAAAATTAGAAACAGAATCTGTATAAGCAATATAAGTTGGTAATTCATTATAAATGATAGAATCATTAAAAGTGCCATCAATTTGATAGAGAAGCACTGAAATATTTTCGTCAGGCTCACGCTCAAAAGCGTCTCTCACATGACCTTTGACCTGAAGCGAATCAAGCTGATCTCCAGTAGAAAAAACATATTTAAAATAAGGTAAAATGTTGCCTTCATTATTATCCTGAACGCTTAAGCCAAAGTTGATGGTGTATGTTGTTTCTTTTTGAAGTGAATCAACAGGCATATCAATCGTAAAACTCTTGCTTGCCATACTCATCGGCATAATAGTTGGGCGTGGCTCAATAGGAGGTGAAAAGATGACTTGCTGGCGCGGATTGTCAAGTTTGACGAACTCATCAAAATTAATTCTGATTTCGTTTTTATTATAGTTAACACTGTAATTTGCAGGAGAAGAACCTACAAACACTGGCGGATCAAAATCTTCAGGACCACCATCTGGACGACCACGCTGAGCGCATGATAAAACTAAAACAGTGATGCCGAGACAAAATATAAAACGTTGTAAATCTTTCAAAACTCTGATATTTAATGCAAAGAAACAACATTTTCTTTATCTAGCTAAGCAGATCGTAAGGATGCTCAATTTTAAGTTTTTGATTCTGTTTAAAGCCAAATAGCAAGATTCAATCGTGGAGCCTGTTGTGATTAAATCATCAACCAAAACAACATGTTTATTGGCTAGCTTCTCAATATTTTTAAGGTAAAAACCACCTTCGATCATTTCAATTCTTGCCAATCTATTTTTAAAAACTTGAGACGCAGAGTTGGATTGTCGGTATAAAACATCATCTACATAATTGAGATTTAGTTTTTCTGAAATGACTTGACCAAAGCCGGCAATTTGATTGTAACCGCGTTGACGCATACGTTGCGGATGCAATGGAACTGGAACAATACAATCAAAATCGTATGATGCTTTCTGTGATAAAAGCAATTGCGCCATCCATTGACCTACAAAATTTCCAATATATTTTTGACCTCTATATTTTAAATTATGAATAAGCTGTTGTGCAGAAGTTCCTTTTTGAAAATAAAAAAGTGTTTTTGCAAATTTATAATTCACCCGACCGTAGAAAGTACTTTCAAAAGCAGATTTCTGTAATTCTTCAGGATAAATTGCCAAGTTGTGAATACAGTAAGTACACAGAACATTTTCAGCTTCTATAAGCTGGTGCTCACATGAAGCACAAAACCTTGGAAATAAGAAATCTACAAATTGATTTATCATCTTTAAATTTATATATTATTTTTGAAAAATCAAAGGTTTTACTTTTTCAGTCATCTGAATTTCAAGATCATGTGATTCTATTTGGTTAAAAACACATCAACTTATTCATTATATCAATATTTATCATTTGTGGTTGAAATAATTTTGTAATTTTCAGCACAAAAAATCATAAATCATGCGAATTCCCCAAATAACACTCTCAGCAATTATTATTTTAACAACACAGCTCTCAGTTTTTAGTCAAAACCAAACTAATTTTCAAAAAGACAGTACAATGCTGCGTCAAATTTTTGATGAAACACTTGAAAATGGAAGAGCTTATGAAGATTTAAGAAGTTTAACCAAAGATATCGGCGCAAGATTGGCCGGTTCTGCAAGTGCTGATATGGCTGTAGAATGGGGTTATAATAAACTTAATTCTTATGGTTTTGATAAAGTCTATAAACAAGAAATCGAAGTCCCGCATTGGGAGAGAGGCACAACTGAAAAAGCTTGGTACACCGATACTGATGGTAATATCCATCAGCTCAATATTTTAGCTTTAGGTGGTTCTGTTGCAACTGAAGGACCTTTACAAGCTGAATTAATTCACTTTAAAACACGAGAAGATTTACAGAATGCTAAAAAGAAGGATGTCAAAGGTAAAATCGTTTTCATCTCGCAGCCGATGGATCAGAAAATGATTGAAACTTTTGATGCTTACGGTGCTTGCTACCCTATAAGAGGATTGGGGGCTATTGATGCCGCCAATAAGAGCGCGAAAGCTGTTATTATTCGTTCTTTAAGTTTAAGCGAACATCCACATCCACATACAGGAACGATGCAATATGAAGATGGTGTGACTAAAATTCCTGCCGCAGCAATTTCGACAATGGACGCAACAGCATTGGAAAAACACATGATAACAACACGTGGCGTTACAAAATTGATGATTGAGATGAATTGTAAAACTTTTCCTCCAAAAAAGTCACATAACGTTATTGCGGAAATTACGGGAAGTGAAAACCCAAATCATATTATCACCGTTGGAGGCCACCTTGACTCATGGGATGTAGGTGAAGGTGCACATGATGATGGTGCCGGAATCGTTCATTCAATGGAAGCGGCGAGAACCTTAATGGCTTTAAATTATCAACCTAAAAACACAATTCGTGTCGTCTTTTTTATGAATGAAGAAAACGGAAATATGGGTGGCAAAACCTATGCTGAATTAATGGGACAAAGCAATGAAAAACACATTGCAGCGATTGAAAGTGACCGTGGTGGATTTACACCCAGAGGTTTCAGCCTTGATGGAAATGATAGACAATTAAAATTGTTACTTTCTTTTACAAAGCTTTTTGAACCTTACCTTTTACAGCAACTTGAAGAAGGCTATGGCGGTGTTGATATCACACCACTTAAATCTGAATTTAAAGACATTGCGCTTTTCGGTTTTGTCCCTGATAGTCAGCGTTATTTTGAAATTCACCATAACGCAAATGATGTTTTTGAAACGGTTAATAAACGTGAACTACACCTTGGTGCAGCAAGTATCTCTAGTTTGATTTACTTATTGGACAACTACTTATAAAAAGTAAATGATCATTTTCTTACTGATAAAGGACATAGCACTCCTTAATAAAAGTTAATGCATTCTTTGTCTCTTCATTTTATTTTATATTTGTAAAAAATTGTTGAACATAAAATTATCAAGATATGTATCCACCAGAACTGGTTAAACCAATGCAAGAAGAATTAACTAGCGTTGGCTTTAAAGAATTAAAATCTAAGGATGATGTAACTCAAGCCTTATCTCAAAAAGGAACAACATTAGTTCTCGTGAACTCAGTATGCGGTTGTGCAGCAGCAAATGCACGTCCAGGTGCAAAAATGTCAATCGAGAATGCTAAAAGCCCTGACCATTTAACAACTGTTTTTGCTGGAGTTGATAAAGAAGCAACTGATGAGGCACGTTCTCAAATGGTTCCATTTCCACCAAGTTCTCCATCTATTGCTTTGTTTAAAGACGGTGAACTTGTTCACATGTTAGAAAGACATCACATTGAAGGACGACCAGCTGAAATGATTGCTGATAACCTTAAAAGTGCTTATGAAGAGCATTGCTAAACACTAGCATTGTCTCAATTATTGTACTAAAAGCTGTTTCAAAACTTCAACTTTATTTTCTGAAGCTTCAGAAAAAACAAAGTATATATCTTTTTTCATTGAGATTTTAGATACGTTTGAAGTCTTTTGAAACAGCTTTTTATTTAGGTTTAGCTTATGAAGATTATCGCTTATTTTTTATCAGTTATTTTTTACCTTTTTTTTGGTCTAACCTTAGTCGTATTTCAAGGTATTCAATGGATATGTCTCAAATTCGGTTATCAAGCGCATAAAAAAAGTGTTGATGTTTTTAATTTCTTCCTGCTTGCTTGCTTAAAGTTTTTAGGAAATTATGTCTCTTTTGATAATCCTTATCAGTTTACAAAAGACAGGCCTCATCTAATCATTGCCAACCACCAAAGCATGTTTGATATTCCTCCTTTAATTTGGTATTTACAGAAATTACATCCGAAATTTATCAGTAAAAAAGAACTGGGTCAAGGTATTCCAGGTATTTCATTTAACCTTAAACATGGAGGTTCAGTTTTAATTGACAGAAATGATTCAGAACAAGCGTTAAAAGCAATTTCTCAGTTTTGTGAATACTTGAATGAAACAAAAAACTCAGCTGTTATTTTTCCTGAAGGCACACGAACCAAAACAGGATTGCCTAAAGAGTTTTCAAGAAATGGTTTAAGAACACTTTTTAAAAGTTGCCCTGAAGCTGTGGTTGTACCAGTAACTATAAACAACTCATGGTTGATGCAAAAGTGGGGCATGTTTCCGCTTGGTATTTTTGTCAACTTGAAATTTAAAGTTCATCAACCTTTAAAAATAGAAGATTATTCTTCACATGAAGTGCTTATCGATAAAATTGAAAACCAAATTACATCAGCCATTAATCATCCAAAACAAAATTCATGACTAAAAAAAAAGATATATCCTCTAAGAAAGATGAGTTTTATAATTACATCCAAAACTTACAAGATAAGATTACATCAAGCCTTGAGGAAATAGATGGAAAAGCCAATTTTCAGGAAGATTTATGGGAAAGAAAAGGCGGCGGTGGCGGTCGAACACGTGTCATAGAAAACGGTGATGTTTTCGAAAAAGGAGGCGTTAATATTTCTGCTGTTCACGGCGAATTACCTCAGTCTATGCAAAAGTATTTCAATGTTTCAGACTGCGATTTTTACGCATGTGGCTTAAGTTTAGTCATTCATCCTAAAAGTCCAATGGTGCCGACAGTGCATGCCAATTGGCGCTATTTTGAGATGTATAACAAAAAAGGAGAATTGATTGATCAGTGGTTTGGTGGTGGTCAAGATTTAACGCCTTATTATTTATTTGAAGAAGATGCAAAGCACTTTCATCAGGTTTGTAAAGATGCCTGCGACAAACACGATACAGAGTTTTATAAGCTTTATAAAGAAAAATGTGATTCTTATTTTTGGAACAGCCATAGAGATGAAGCCAGAGGGATAGGAGGTTTATTTTTTGATTATCTTAAACCTGTTTCAGGAAAATCAATTCATGATTGGTATAATTTTGTCACAGAAGTAGGCAATTCATTTATCGACACATATTTACCTATTGTCAAGAAGAGAAAAGAAATTGAATACACTCAAAAACAACGCGATTGGCAAGAAATTAGACGTGGCCGTTATGTTGAGTTTAACTTGGTTCATGATAAAGGCACTTTATTTGGTTTAAAAACAAATGGCCGTATTGAAAGTATCTTGATGAGTTTACCTCCTCATGTGCAGTGGCAATATGATTATCAAGTTGAAGAAGGCTCAGAAGAAGCCAAGCTTATTGAAGTTTTAAAAAATCCAAAAAACTGGGTTTAAATGTTAAATATTTAAAAACAGATTCTATTATTAACCCTGTATTAACAGAATTAAGGCAATCTATTCTTAAATTTGAGTAGAACAAACCTAAATATTTAAAAAATGTCAAACAACACAGGAAACACGATAATCGCTTTATTAACTGGTGCAACTATAGGTGCTGGATTAGGGCTTCTTTACGCACCGAAAAGTGGTAAAGAAACACGCAAGCAACTTAAAGATGATGCTGGTGAATTAAAGAAAAGTTTGGGAGATCAATATGAATCTGTCACTAATCACCTTTCTGATTTTACTGAAGAAACAAAAAAGAAAATTGAAGCTCAAATCAATTCTACTTTAAAATCAGCAAATTCTAAGACTGATGAAGTTATTGCTAACCTAGAAAGTGATCTTAAAGATTTGAGAAAGAAAAATGCTGATTTACAGAAAAAATTGAAGTAAAATTTTATGAAAGTAAACATAGGTCATCATTTTAGTGAGCTTTCAGAAGACACTAAGCTTTATATTCAAAAGTTAATTGAATATTACAAGTTAGATGCTTTCAAAAAATTAAGCAAAAGTTTGTCCACCTCAATGCATTTATTCATTGTAGGTGGCATTATTTTGCTTTTACTTTTATTTTTATCCATCGGTTTAGCTTTTCTCATTGGTAAAGAATTAGATAGTGTCTCTAATGGTTTTTTTATCGTTGGAGGAGCCTATTTAGTTTTCTTAATTATTTCTTTGCTTTTCGGTCAGAAATTTATTGACAAAGTCGTTTTAGGCTACATGGTTAGATTGATGAATAGTCATGATGAAATTGATATTAAAAGTTCATTAGACGAAGAGAAACCAAACGAAAAAGCATAATTTCACAATCATGAAGAACTATACATCATTTGAAGAAATTAATCGAGATTTAAAAATTAAAAAACTCGAAGCCGATATTCATAAACATAAAGCTAATCTTAACTTAACGTATTTGAAAAAAGGCTTGAGTTTTACAAATTTATTGTCAGAGCTGATGGCTATTTTTGGGCAAAAATACGTTTATAAAAAAGCTGGTTTTAAACTTCTTTACAAACTAGGAATCTTAAAGTAAATTAAGATTCCTTATTTTTTTCATCCAAAGCTTTTTGCTCTCTATTTTGTCTTTTCATTTCCTCGCCAATTTGGCTTGAAGCTCTAAATGATGTAATCATTTGGTTAAGCATTTCACTTCCCGCTTCTGGAGAATTTGGCATCAATATCAAGTTTGAATTATTCTTCTCACCAATCGATTGTAGGGTATCATAATGCTGCGTCACCACAATTAAAGCAGAGGCTTCTTGTGAGTTGATTCCCACATTATTCAGTACATCTACACTTTCTTCTAAACCACGTGCAATTTCACGTCTTTGATCTGCAATACCTTGTCCTTGTAAACGCTTGCTTTCCGCTTCAGCACGTGCCTTAGCAACAATCTTGATTCTATCAGCTTCGGCTTCATACTCAGCTGCCACTTTCTCACGTTCAGACGCATTAATTCTGTTCATTGATTCTTTAACCTTTTCATCAGGGTCAATATCAGTGACAAGTGTTTTTATGATATCATAGCCATAATCAAGCATCGCATCATTTAATTCTGCTTTTACTGCATTAGCAACATCATCTTTTCTTTCAAAAACGTTATCAAGCTTCATTTTAGGCACTTCAGCTCTTACAACATCAAATACATAAGATGTAATTTGCGCACCCGGACTTTCCAATTTATAAAAAGCATCATAAACATTAGATGCCATCACTTGATATTGCACAGAAACTTTAAGATGAACAAAAACATCGTCTTTGGTTTTTGTTTCTACAATCACATCAAGTTGCTGAATTTTTAAATTAATTCGGCCAGCAATTCTGTCAATAATAGGAATTTTAATTTGTAAGCCTGAATTTCTGATACTATTAAATCGGCCAAAGCGTTCAACGACGGCTGAGGTTTGTTGCTTTACTGTAAATATCCCTGAGAGGATGATAAATACAATAAAAATAATAATCGCAACGGTAATTACTTGTCCCATAATTTCTGTTTTTATTTTTCTAAAAATAAGATAAAAAACAAGAAGATATGAGACAAATATAATTTATTATGAAAAGTGGTTTATCGCTGTTTTAAGACGTTTAAGCGTTTCTTCTTGACCAATAGATGTTGCTATATGAAAAACACTAGGACCTTGCATAGCGCCGACCAAAGAAAGTCTGAGCGGCTGCATCACTTTACCAAAACCTAACTCATGTGATGTAATCCAGTTTTTTATTTCTTTTTCAAGATTTTCTTCAGAAAAATCTTTTAAACCTGATAAAAACTCGGCAAACTCAGTCATTAGTTCTGAAGTTGTTGTCTTCCAAGCTTTTTTAGAAGATTTTTTATTAAACTCGCTAGGAGCTACAAAGTAAAAAGAAGATAATTCCCAAAAATCATCAACAAAAACTGCGCGTTCTCTAATCGTTGAAACAACCTCCTTAACGTATTCTGTCTCTGTTTGAAGGTTTTTTTCTTTTAAAATTTCTTCATATTCTTTCACTAAAAAATCCAAATCAGCTTCTTGTAAATAATGTTGCTGAAACCATTTTAGTTTTTCAGGATCGAATTTAGCACCAGATTTATGGACGCGTTTTAACTCAAACCTGTCAATGAGCTCTTCTATTTTATAAAACTCCTTTTCAGTCGCATCATTCCAACCTAAAAGAGCTAAAGTATTAATAAGCGTTTCTGGTAAGTAGCCACCTTCACGGTAGCCCGCGGCTTCTGAACCAGTTTTCGGATCTTTCCATTCTAATGGAAAAACAGGAATTCCGAGTTTATCACCATCACGTTTACTTAATTTACCTTTACCATTTGGTTTTAAGATTAAAGGCAAATGCGCAAATTTTGGTGGCTCCCAGCCAAATGCTTCGTATAAGGCAACATGAAGTGGAAGAGAAGGCAACCATTCTTCACCACGGATCACGTGCGTGATTTCCATTAAATGATCATCAACAATGTTTGCCATGTGATAAGTTGGTAATCCATCCGCTTTAAAAAGAATTTTATCATCTAATACTGAAGTGTCAACTTCAATATGACCACGAATTTCATCTTTCAAAAATAATTTTTGAGCTGGTGATGTTTTAAACCGAATAACGTAAGCCTCATTTGCATCTAAACGTTTTTGTAAATCTTCACTAGAAAGCTTCAATGAATTGTCAAGACTCAGTCTATTTTGCGGACCATAAGCGAATTTTTCTCCATTTGCTTCAGCCTCTTCTCTTAATTTTTGAAGACTTTCAGTTGTATCGAAAGCATAATAAGCTCTGCCATTATTGATGAGTTCATCAACATAATTTTTATAAATGTCTTTACGTAAACTTTGTTTATAAGGACCAAATTCACCTTCTTTTCCTGGACCTTCATCGTAAGGGATTCCGCTCCAGTTCAAGCTTTCAACAATATAATCTTCGGCGCCTTCCACAAATCGATTTTGATCTGTATCTTCAATGCGCAAAACAAAAGTACCTTGATGCTTTTTTGCAAATAAATAATTATACAAAGCTGTTCTTAAACCGCCAATATGTAAAGGTCCCGTAGGGCTTGGCGCAAATCTGACGCGTACTGATGTTGACATGATGCTCTTTTTTTTACAAAGATAAAATTTATGCGATGTAATAAAATCATCCAGGCTTATACTTTAGCTTTTTAGTTCAAAATTTATTGATATTTTTATAAAAATAGATTTAATTCTAATCATGTTAAACTTAAGAAGCTTTTCAAGACAATAGAAATTGAATTTATACATTCGCAATTCAATCCATAAAATGCAGAATTACAAACTTATAGAGGAAAAGTTAGAGCAATTTATCAAGAAATATTATTTGAATCAATTGCTGCGTGGAAGCATTTTATTTTTAAGTATAAGTTTATTATTTCTCCTCATTTTACTCGGACTCGAATATTTTTTGTGGTCGGGCACAGGCTTCAGACTTTTTCTTTTCTGGTGTGCTCTTGGTATTTTAGTTGGGATTGCAGTTCCGTTAATTTTAATTCCAATTTTAAAGCTTTTCAAAATTTCAAAAGGAATTGATTATGAAAAAGCCTCGGAAATAATTGGTCAACATTTTAATGAAGTCAATGATAAGCTAACAAACATTCTGCAATTAAAAAATCAAAATGTTTCAAATGCTTTTATCGCAGCAAGCATTGAACAGAAATCACTAGAACTGAAACCGATCAAATTTCAATTAGCTGTCGATTTTAAAACAAATCTGAAATACGCCAAATTCGCGATTATTCCAATTCTGATATTTATTGCCATTTGGATTTCAGGGCAAGGAGAGGCTTTCAGCGAAAGCTACACCCGAATTCTAAATTACGATAAGGTTTATACGCCGCCAGCTGCTTTTAGAATTGACATTTTAAACGAAAAGTTAGAAGTTATCGCTGGAGAAGATTTTCTTGTTAAAGTAAAAACTGAAGGTAAAAGTGTTCCTGAAAAGATGTTTATCAACATGAATGGAAAGGATTTCCAGATGAATAAAACTGATGCTAATCAATTCGAATTTGTCTTAAATTCTGTGAGTGAAATGACAGATTTCTATTTAGAAGCCAACGAAGTTATTTCACAGAAACATCGAATTAAAGTCTTGAAAACACCCCAAATAACAAGCTTTGACATGTATTTTCAGTATCCAAAATATCTAAATAAAGCTGATGAAAAACAAAGTGGAACTGGCCACGCTCAATTACCTGAAGGGACGCGCATCAAGTGGGAGGTGCAAACTGAGTTTACTGATCATGTAAACTTTGAAACCAATGATACAACTTTGAATTTTTCAAAAAATCAAAAGCTTTTTGAGTATCAAAAAACTGCATCAAATGATTTTGATTATGCAATGACCACGTCAAACCCTTTGTTTAAAAATCACGAGCGATTATCATATAAAATCAATGTTATTAAGGATGAATTCCCTGAAATTAAAGTTCAAAAAAAGAAGGATAGCTTAGATGAAAAACAATCTTATTTCTATGGACAACTGAATGACGATTACGGTATTCAAAAATTGGAATTGGTTTATAGAGATCTCAAAACAGATTCAGTTTTTCAAAAAAACATTAAAATCTCACGAAACACTTATGCAGATTTTACTTATGCATTTCCAAATATCGATTTAAAACTTCAAGGCGGACACGCTTATTCTTACTACTTTAAAGTATATGATAATGATGCTGTTAATGGATCGAAGTCGAGAAGATCAAAGAGTTTTCAATTCAGAAAATTAACTCAAGACGAAGAAAAGGAAGACAATCTAAAGCGTCAAAAAGAATCGTTTTCTGAAATTAATAAATCACTGGAAAAATCAAAAGAAGAGCAGAAAACATTAAAGGAATTACAGCAACTTAATAAAGAAAAAAGCCAGCTTAATTATAACGATAAAGAGAAGATCAAGCAATTTTTACAGAGACAAAAACAGCAGCAAGAGCAGATGAAAAAGTTCAGTGAAAAACTGAAAGAAGATCTTCAAAATCTAGATAATAACTCTGATCAAAAACAAAAACTTGAAGAGAGATTAGAGAGCAATCAAGAACAACTTGAGAAAAATCAAAAGCTATTAGACGAGCTCGATAAAATAAAGGACAAAATTAGAACTGAAGATCTCGATAAAAAGCTTGAAGAATTTGACCAATCAAAACAAAAGCAAGAGAAAAACCTTGAGCAACTTCTTGAGTTAACTAAGCGTTTTTATGTTGAGGAAAAGCAAAAACAATTAGCAGATAAGCTTAAAAAATTGTCTGAAGAACAAAAAGAATTATCTGAATCTGAAGAAAATAATACTGAAAAGCAAAAAGATTTATCTGAGAAATTTGAGAAGCTTACAGAAGAACTTGATGAATTAGAAAAGCAAAATCAAGACTTAAAATCACCCATGGAATTAGGCAATGATGAAGCTATAGAGGAAGAGGTGAAAGAAGATCAAAAAGATGCAGAAGAAAACTTAGAAAAATCTGAATTTTCAGAAGAATCTGGCGAGGAAGAAAATTCTAAAAAAGAAAAGCAAAAAGCTTCTGAAAAACAAAAAAATGCAGCTGAGAAAATGCAGCAAATGTCTCAGAAAATGCAAAAATCCATGAGCAGTATGCAAATGGAACAAGAAGCAGAAGATGCAGAAATGTTGAGACAGATCTTGAACAATCTGATTATTTTTTCATTACAACAAGAAAACTTGATGGAAGAATTTCGAAACATTGAAAACTCAAATCCTTATTTCGCTAAACATTTAAGACGACAATCGGAATTAAGAGAAAATTTCAAGCATATTGATGATAGTTTATTTGCTTTATCTCAACGTAACATTATGATTACTGAATCTGTCAATAACAAGATAGAAGACATTAACTTCAACACAGAAAAAGCACTTGAGCGCTTAGCTGACAATAAAGTTCGTCGAGGGACTGCAAACCAGCAATACGTGATGAAAGATGCTAATAGCTTGGCGAATCTTCTAGCCAACGCACTTGATCAAATGCAGGACAAGATGTCTGGCTCAGGCTCTGGGCAAGGAAAGCCACAACAAGGCGAAAGTCAAGGAGATCAGCTTTCAGACATCATTAAATCTCACGAAGAGCTGAAAAAAGAAATGCAAAAAGGACAACAGGAAGGCCAAAAAGAAGGCGAAGGTAAAGAAGGAAAAAGTGGTGAGAAAAGTGGTGATCAACAGGGTTCTGAAAGTAAAGGCAACCAATCTGGTGGTGAAAAAGAGGGAAGTGAAGGAGAAGGCAAAAATGGAAAGCAGAAAGGAAATGCTGAACAGATGAGTTCAGAAATTTATGAAATCTTTAAAAGACAGCAAGAGCTTAGGCAAGAATTAGAAAACAGAATTGAGCGTTTAGGTCTAGAAGATAATAGCAAAGAATTAGAAAAAAGCTTAGATGAATTAGAAAATGAACTTCTAATGAATGGTTACAGCAACAAACTTTTAAAACAAATGGAAGATGTACAACATCAACTCTTGAAACTTAAAAAAGCAGCTAACCAACAGTCAAAAGAAGAGAAGCGTCAAGCTGAAGCAAACACAAAAACTTACGACAAGCAATCTGAACAGTGGAAGAAAAAATCTAAAGAATATTTTCAGAGTACTGAAATATTAAATAGACAACAATTACCTTTGCAAACTAAATATAAAGAGCTGATTAAAGCTTATTTCAATAATTTATATGATTGAATTTTACAGTGAGAACAATTTCTCTTTAGATGAAAAAGAAAAGCATCAAATTTGGATTGAAAACGTAATTAATTCTGAAGGCTTTAAGCTTGAAGAAATCACTTATATTTTTTGTGATGATAATTACCTTTTAAAGATTAATCAAGAGTTTTTAAAACATGATACTCTGACAGACATCATCACTTTTGACAATAGTTTTGGTCTGTCAGTTGCTGCTGAAATTTATATCAGTACAGAACGCGTTGATGAAAATGCGATTAAATTTGGTAATAAATTCACTGAAGAATTGAGAAGAGTGATGGTTCACGGCGTGCTTCATTGCATGAAAATCGATGACCATACAGATGAAGAGAAGCGCAAAATGCGCCAGAAAGAAAATGAAAAATTGCAAATGTTCCACGTGGAACAAAATTAAAAAAGATGTTTAACAAAGAGTACGATGTGATCGTTGTAGGTGGCGGACATGCAGGAAGCGAAGCAGCAGCAAGTGCTGCTAACATGGGTTGCAAAACATTATTAATCACAATGAATTTGCAAAACATAGCACAAATGTCATGCAATCCAGCAATGGGAGGAATCGCAAAAGGACAAATATTAAGAGAGATTGATGCGATGGGCGGTTATAGCGGAATTGTTTCTGATACTAGCGCAATTCAATTCAAAATGCTTAACAAATCAAAAGGTCCAGCGATGTGGAGTCCACGAGTGCAAAGTGATAGAATGATGTTTGCAGAGCATTGGAGATTAAAACTTGAGCAAACTAAAAATCTAGATTTTTATCAAGAAATGGTCAGCGGCTTAATTATAGAAAACAATAAGTTAATAGGAGTGAGAACATCATTGGGATTAGATGTCAAAGCGAAAAGCGTGATCCTAACCAACGGAACTTTTTTAAATGGATTAATCCACATTGGAACCAAAAATTTCGGAGGAGGAAGAGCAGGAGAAAGAGCCTCAACTGGTATCACAAAAGATCTTATAGATTTAGGTTTTGAAGCTGGAAGAATGAAAACAGGAACGCCTCCAAGAGTTGATGGAAGATCTTTAGATTTCTCTAAGATGATTGAACAGCCTGGCGATGAAATCCCTTCTAAATTTTCATTCTCAGATGAGACAAAACCTTTAATAAAACAGCGTTCTTGTCATATGACTTATACTTCGCCAGAAGTACATGAATTATTAAGACAAGGTTTTGACAGATCACCAATGTTCAATGGTTCAATTGAGAGCACAGGGCCAAGATATTGTCCAAGCATTGAAGACAAAATACATAGATTTGCAGATAAAGATAGACATCAAATGTTCATAGAACCTGAAGGTTGGAACACAGTTGAATATTATGTGAACGGCTTCTCAACATCATTACCGGAAGATATTCAGTTCAAAGCTTTAAAATCAGTCAAAGGATTTGAGAATGTGAAATTTTTCAGACCTGGTTATGCAATTGAATACGATTATTTTCCACCAACACAGCTTAAGCATACTTTAGAAACAAAATTGATCGATAACTTATATTTCGCAGGACAAATAAATGGAACAACTGGTTACGAGGAAGCGGCTTCTCAAGGTATGATGGCAGGAATAAATGCTGCGCTTAAAATTCAAGAAAAAGAAGAATTTATTCTTCAAAGAAATGAAGCATATATAGGCGTTTTAATTGATGATTTAATAACAAAAGGAACAGAAGAACCTTATAGAATGTTTACATCAAGAGCTGAATACAGAACCTTATTACGACAAGATAATGCTGATTTTAGATTGACAGAAAAAGCGTATCAAATAGGTTTAGCTTCTGAAGAAAGACTTCATAAAATGGAAAAGAAAAAGATTCAGTCAGAAAGATTTGTTGAATTCTTTAAAAATACGAGTGTCACGACAGCAGAAATAAATCCGATTCTCGAAAAGAACAAGTCACAAAAAGTTGATCAACAAGGCAAGATGTTTAAAATTTTTGCACGTCCAAATATCACGATGGATGATATGCTTCAAATTGACAGTGTAAAAGATTATGTTGATAATCACGAATTAGATTCTGAAACATTAGAACAAGTCGAAATCCAAGTTAAATATTCAGGTTATATCGCTAAAGAAAAACAAAACGCAGATAAACTCAATCGCTTAGAAAACATCAAGATTCCGCAAAACTTTGATTATTCACAATTAAAGTCAATGTCTTTTGAAGCTAGAGAAAAACTCAACGAAATTCAACCACGAACAGTGTCACAAGCCTCAAGAGTTTCAGGAGTCAATCCGAGTGATATTTCAGTCTTGTTAGTTCACATGGGACGCTAATGTTCCACGTGGAACATGAAATAAATGAGAATGAAGATAAAGGATTTCGCACATACAAAAGAAGAATTTAAACTAAAAAGAGTAGAGGAAGGTTTATATAAAACACAAAATCTTCCTCAAAATCTTGACCCTTATTATGATTTCGAAGAATACATTTCTCATGATGAAAGTAAAAAAGGAATAATTGGGAGAGTCTATGATGTAGTGAAAAAATTCATGTTTTACCAAAAATTGAATCTCATTAAAAAATACTCAAATGAGAATCCGAAGGTTTTAGATTACGGATGCGGAACTGGTGATTTCTTAGATTATTTAAATCAAAAAAAATATAAAGTAGAAGGTTTTGAACCTACACAAAAAGCCAATGAGATTGCTTCTAGAAAAAATTTAAAGATGCATTCAGATATCAATTCAATCATTGGAAAATTTGATGTTATCACCTTATTTCATGTTTTAGAACATGTTGAGGATATTGATTTTTTAATTAAAAGCTTAAAACAAAAACTAAATGAAAATGGAATCTTGATCATAGCAGTTCCAAATCATGAATCTAAAGATGCAAAAATTTATAAAGAATTTTGGGCTGCTTGGGATGTGCCTCGACACGTTTGGCATTTTTCAAAAAGTAGTTTGATAAGAAAAATAAAATCATATTCACTGAAGTTAATTTCAGTGAAACCTTTATTTTTTGATGCAATTTATATTTCAATAGTTTCTGAAAAATATAAACAAGGAAATTCTATCAAAGGGATTTTGAATGGTTTATATGCCAATTTACATGCATTAAAGACAAAATCATGGTCATCTCACATTTTTATCTTCAAAAAAGAAATTTAAGCCTTTATAAAGCGATCTAAGAGCTAATTATCTATAATCATAGTCATATAGATTCAATTTTAAATAAATCGCTTAAAACACAATTTATAAAGCATTTTTGTAATAAGTAATAATTATTAATAATAAAATATCTATAATTAAATCTTATTCATATATTTTAATGAATAAATGATACATTTGCGCAAAATCAAAAACATGAAAAAATTACTTTTTACAGCTCTCATTGCTGCAAGCTTAATATCTTGCCAAACAGAAAGCATGAAAACAGCTTACGTTGATAATTCAAGATTAGTTCAAGATTATCACAAAATGGAAAAAACTGAGGCTAAATTTGAAAAGAAAAATAAAGAACTCTCAGACGAATTAGATGCTGTAGCTCAAGAATTTCAAAAAGAGGTTCAAGAATTTCAAGCTAAAGCAAATTCAATGAGTAAAGCTAATCTTGAAAAGAGACAAAACGAATTGATGCAAAAGCAACAAATGTTACAGCAACAACAGCAACAAAAAAGTGAGCAGATGCGACAAGAAAGTGATGCTGCTATCAATGAAATCATTGATGATGTCAAAACTTACGTTTCAAATTACGGTGAAGAAAATGGCTATACTTATATTTTTGGTTCAAATGAATCAGCAAATATTATGTATGCTAAAAAAGGGCTTGATATTACTGATGAAGTTTTAAAATCTTTAAATGCAGAAGACTCTTTAAAATAAAAAGAGACTGACAAATCAATACTAAAAAAAGTAGTTTTTATAAATATGAAAGCTACTTTTTTTTGTGTAATAAACGCGTGAGTTCAAATGATAAATCTGAAAAAATCATTTTACCAGAACCGTTTCTCTCAACATAATAAAGCGCATCTTCAAGAGCCTTAAAAATGTCATTAATGTTGTGTCCTCCTATAAACTGTGCAAAACCTGAAAATTTAAATTTAGGATCATCAACTTTCAAGTAAACCAAATCTTTAGCATCATAATTAAATAACAAAGCTTGCCTGAAAAATTGAATACAATATTGTAAAAAACGTTTCTGTGTTTCTCTATTTTCTGAAGCCAATTCATCAGACCAATCGATCAAATCTTTAACAACATATTTATTCCCTTTAGCCCTAAAGGCAGATCTCACCCAACGGATAAAAAGAGTTTCAAATCTTTGCTCATCATCACTTTGTTGTGATAAATGTATAGCAGCAGTATAATCTCCATCAGCTTGATGTGCAATAGAAGAAGCTTTAGTTGCTTCTAAATTAAAGTTATTTTGCAAAGCAGAGGAAATATCAGCTTCACTTAAAGGTGGAAAATTCAAGCGTTGACATCGCGATTTTATCGTATCAAGAATTTGATCTTCTTGATTTGTTATCAAGATAAAAAAAGTATTTTGAGGTGGTTCCTCAATCAATTTCAACAACTTGTTAGCAGCTTGTGTATTTAAACGATCCGCACACCAAATAATCATCACTTTTGCTCCACCGTTAAAAGCTTTTAAAGATAAGTCTTTCGTTATCTGTGTGGCTTCATCTACATTAATTAAGCCTTGCTTTTTTTCAATACCAATATGCTTATACCAATCAAACAAATTTCCATAAGGTGAAACTTGAATAAAATCTCTCCATTGCGGTAATAAATCTTTACTTAATGGTTTTTTAGAAGACTTTGAAACACTATTGATCGGATAAACAAAATGAACATCTGGATGCTCAAGAACATTTACTTTTTGAGAATTCTTTTGTGAGTTTTCAATCAAAAGCCTTGCATACGCCAAAGCCATTGGTAATGTTCCATATCCATGCTCACCAACAAATAATTGTGCATGTGCAACACGTCTATTTTCAATAGAGTTTACCAAGTGATGCTTGATATGCTCAAGCCCTAAAATTTCATCAAAATTCATAGCGCTAAAATATTAAAATTGCGTTTAAATTCGGCTGAATAGCGCGCAAAATGAATTAAATAATTATTTTTGAGAAAACAACACATTTGTATATGAAAACAACAGAAGACTATAATTTTGATGGTAAAAAAGCGATTATTCGCGTTGATTTTAATGTTCCATTAAATAAAGACTTAGAGGTAACAGATATAAGTAGAATCGAAGCTGCAAAACCAACAATTATCAAAGTTTTAGAAGATGGTGGATCAGCAATTTTAATGTCGCATTTAGGAAGACCAAAAGGTGTTGAAGATAAATTTTCTCTTGAAAACATCGTTAACACAGTTTCTGATGTGATTGGTGTCAAAGTCAAATTTGTAAAAAATTGTATTGGAGATCAAGTAGAACAAGCTGCAGCAGAACTTAAAAGTGGTGAAGTCTTGATGCTCGAAAATCTACGTTTTCATGATGAAGAAAAAGCTGGAGATAAAGAATTTGCTCAAAGATTAGCTAAACTTGCTGATGTTTATATCAACGATGCATTTGGGACAGCTCATAGAGCGCATGCTTCAACGACTGTCATCGCACAATTTTTTGAAGACAAAATTGTTGGAAAACTTTTACAAAAAGAAATAGATAGTTTAGATAAAGTTCTTCATTCTAATGAAAAACCTGTCACAGCCATTATTGGTGGTGCAAAGGTTTCATCGAAAATAACTGTGATAGAAAACATTCTACCAAAAATTGATCATTTAATTATTGGCGGCGGAATGAGTTTTACTTTCATCAAGGCACAAGGTGGAAAGATTGGAAAATCTTTAGTTGAGGATGATAAATTAGATTTAGCGTTAAAAATTATCGACAAGGCAAAAGCTGAAAATGTAGAACTACATTTACCAGTTGATGTGATTTCAACAACAGATTTTAATAATGATGCTGAAACGCAAGTCGAAAAAAGCAATGCAATTTCTGATGATAGAATGGGACTTGATGTGGGTCCAGAAACCAATAAACTCTTTGCTGAAGTTATTAAAGAATCAAAAATCATTTTATGGAATGGTCCGTTAGGTGTTTTTGAAATGGATAACTTTAAAGAAGGAACAATTTCAATCGGTCAAGCGATTGGTGAAGCCACTGAAAACGGTTCTTTTTCTCTTGTCGGAGGTGGAGATAGCGTTGCTGCTGCCAAGAAATTTGACTTAGCAGATAAAATGAGTTACGTATCCACTGGTGGAGGCGCGATGCTTGAAATGCTTGAAGGCAAGTCTTTACCTGGGATTGAAGCTTTAAAATAATTAAAACATTTAAAATATTTGATAAAGCTCGGTCAATTGATCGGGCTTTAATTTTTTAAAGTCGTTCAACAACAACTTAAAATTTTCTTAGCATCTTTGTCAGAGATAAATAACTATGTCCACACAAGGTTTTCCAAAATCAGAACATCTTAAATCAAAAAAAGCGATTGATGAATTGTTTCTTAAAAAACATTCTGTCAAAGGCTATCCGATTCGTTTAATGTTTCATCAAAATGAAGAAGAATCGCATAAAGTTGGTTTTGTTGTTCCTAAAAGATTGATTCGTTTAGCGGTAAGTCGCAACAAGATTAAACGTCAATTACGGGAAGCTTATCGCTTGCAAAAACATCATATCGAAAAACTTCCACCTCAAAATATGATGTTTGTTTTGATTGGTAAAAAACCATTATCTTTTCAAGAAATAGAAGCTTGTGTTTTAAAATGTTTGACGAAATTAAAAGTAAAAGCAGATGAAAAAGAAAATCATATTAAGTAGTTTAACACTTGTCGTTATAGGGAGTTTGGCTTTTAAGTCAGTTAAAAATGACTTTTTTGAAATCGCTAAACAAATAGAGATTTTTACAAATTTGTATAAGGAAATCAACATGAATTATGTGGACGAAGTGAGTCCGTCAGAGCTTATGAACACTGCGATTACAGCAATGTTAGCAGATTTAGATCCTTATACCGTTTATTGGAATGAGCAACAAGTGATAGAAGGCCGAATTCGCAATCAAGGTGATTACGCAGGTATTGGCGCTCATATTGAAAGTTATGCTGATAAAATTTTAATCAAAAGTTTAGAAAAAAATTCTCCTGCAGATAAAGCAAATTTGAAAATAGGTGACGAAATTATAAAGATAGATGATATCAATATTTCAGAATACAGCGAAGATGCAGGCCAGCTTTTACAAGGTGAAACGGGTTCAGAAGTTGAAATTACTTTTACAAGAAACGGACAAAAGCAATCGACTGTTTTAGAAAGAGAAAAACATGAAAAAAATGCAGTTATATTTCATCAACTTTTAGAAGATAAGTCAGGCTATATCGTCTTAGATCAGTTTACGAAAACAGCTTCAGCAGAGGTTATTAAAGCTTTTAAAGAACTCAAAAGAGAAGGCGCAACACAAATTATTTTAGATTTAAGAAACAATCCAGGCGGTTTATTGTCTGAGGCGATAAACATCACAAATATTTTTGTTGATAAAGGCACAACTATCGTGACTACAAAATCTGTGATTGAAAAGTATAACAAAACTTATGTGACTCAAAATAAAGCTTTAGACACTGAAATTCCATTAGTTGTTCTCATAAACCATAAAAGTGCTTCGGCAAGCGAAATTGTTTCAGGAAGCTTACAAGATTTAGACCGAGCTGTTGTGATTGGCGGTAGAAGTTTTGGAAAAGGTCTTGTACAAAGACCAAAGAAATTAAACTACGGAACACAAGCTAAAATAACGATTTCACGCTACTATACACCAAGTGGAAGAAGCATCCAGGCACTCGATTATGTAGACGGTGTTGCTGTAAGAAAGAGCGAAAATTCATATCAAAAATTCAAAACCAGAAATGGGAGAGAAGTTTATAGCGGAGGTGGAATCTTACCAGATATTTTGATTAAAAGTGAATCAACAAACGCTTTGACTGAAGAATTGGAAAAAAATAATTTAATATTCGGTTTTGCAAATCAATTTTATGCGAAAAATACAGACATCAAAATCAATCAATTTCAAAATAAAAATTTGATATCTGACTTCAAAAGTTTAGTCAAAAACAGCGATTTCAAATTTGAATCTGAAACAGAAAAAGAACTTCAGAAACTAAAAGTTATTGCTGAAAAAGAAAAGATTTATCAAAGTATCACTAATGATTTTGAAGCTTTAAAAAAACAAATGAATAAAGCTGAAGAAACTTTATTCAATCAATCACAAGCTCAATTAAAATTGAGTTTAACCAAAGAAATCATTAAACGTTATACTTATAAAGAAGGCGTTTTTGAGTATCTTATCAAAAATGGTGAAAGTATTTCTAAAGCCAAAGAAATTTTAAATAATCAGAAAGCATATCAAAATATTTTAAAATAGATAATCAAAAAACGCTCTTGAATTCAAGAGCGTTTTTTGATTCTGTTTCAACTTAAGTGGAAGTTAAAAATCTAAAGTTTCACCGATCTCAAGAAGCATTAAATCTTTATCTTTTTCATAAAATTTACGTTTAGCTTCATCATGGTCAATTTCAATAAAACCAAATGTATCATAGTGATAACCTAGTATTTTATCACAATTTACAAAATCACTTGCAATGATGGCATCATCCACATTCATTGTAAAGTTATCGCCAATAGGTAAAATGGCTAAATCAAGTTTTGTGTGCAGCGGTATCAATTTCATATCCATTGTTAAAGCTGTATCACCAGCGATGTAGATATTTTTGTGTTCGCCTTCAATGACAAAACCTCCTGGTTGTCCGCCATAGCTTCCATCTGGAAAAGATGATGTATGAATAGCGTTTACATATTTCACTTTTCCAAAGTCAAAATTCCATGAACCACCATGATTCATCAGGTGAACTTCAAATCCTTTTTCTTCGTAGTAATTTGCGATTTCAAAATTAGAAACAATCACTGCATTTGTGCGTTTTTCAATGGCTTCAACATCCAAAATATGATCTTGATGTGCATGCGTTAGCAAGATATAATCTGCTTTTAGCTCATCAATATTGATATGAGAAGCCTTTTCGTTTCCTGTAATAAAAGGATCGACAAGAATATGAATATCTTGCATTTGCAAGCCTAAACTTGCATGTCCATAAAATGTAATTTTCATAAAGCTTTGTTTTGCCTATGAAATTACGAAATTTTAAAAAGAAAGAAAAAATTAAGCATTATCAGCTGCATACCATTCCGCAAAAGCAGTTCCTGTTTCGCGCAATTTTAAGCTGTGGAGTTCTAAATTTGAATCAAGTTTTGATTTTATTTTATCAGCAAAATCAATCACCATATTTTCGCTTGTTGGCTGATAATCAACCAAAACGACATTATGATTTGCTTTTTTCAAATCTTGAGCAAGCTCAATATGCGGCGTATTTTTATTGAGCATAATGGCATGATCAAGAACATCAACAACTTCTTTTTTGACAATTTTTTTAAGATCGCCAAAATCAATCACCATTCCGCATTTAACATTTGAAGTGTCAGTAATTGGTTCGCCAATCACACAAACATCGAGCTTATAACTATGTCCGTGAATGTTTTTGCACTTACCATCATAACCATATAAAGCATGCGCAGTTTCGAAAGTGAATTGCTTTGTAATTCTGATTTTTGCCATTGTTCTAAATTCTGCTGCAAAGATATGAAAATTGCTTCTGAGAAATTATGCAATATATATTGAAAGTTTAAAAACTGATTTTGATCATTTAATTGAAAATCATATTAAAATTAGATGTAATTTTGCATGCCTTTCAAAACAATTGGCTTGTCAAAAAAATGCAAGAAAGATTAATTTCTGATGATATCTTTGCTGGGTATAATCAGACCTATGAAACAATAATTGAAGATCTGCAAAACAAGCACTTTAGTGTTGTAGATCATTTCTTCCCTTCACATCTCATCATTTCATTACAAAAAGAAATTTTGATAAAATACCAAGCTGATGATTTAAAAAAAGCAGCTATTGGGAATAAAACAAATGAAATTATTGAAAAAGAAATTCGTGGAGATTTCATTCAATGGATTAATGAAAATAATGTGAATGATATTGAAAAAGAATATTTTGATAAAATAAATGACTTTGTGACTTACCTTAATAGAACTTGTTTTATGGGTATTTTACACAAAGAGTTTCATTACGCAGTTTATCCTAAAGGAACTTTTTATCAAAGACATTTAGATACATTTCAGAATGATCAACGCCGCAAATTATCTATGGTTCTCTATTTGAATGACGAAAATTGGACAATTGATAATGGTGGAGAACTCGTGATTTACACTAAAGAAAATAAAGCTGAAACCATCATTCCTTTACCAGGAAGATTAGTCATTTTTGAGAGTCAACTTTTAGAACATGAAGTTAAACCTGTTTTAAAAAACGAAAAGCGTCTTAGTATAACAGGTTGGCTTAAAACACGTTGATTAACGCTCAATCTGTAATTGATTAAGCTTTCTGTACAAACCATTATCTTTAGTAAGTAGATCTTGATGTGTTCCTTTTTCGATGATTTCACCTTGGTCAACAACAATAATCTGGTCTGCATTTTTGATGGTTGATAAACGGTGAGCTATGACAATTGAAGTTCTGTTTTTCATCAATTCATCAAGTGCATCTTGTACCAATTTTTCTGATTCAGAATCTAAAGAACTCGTTGCTTCATCAAGGATCAAGATTTTAGGATTTTTAAGGACAGCTCTTGCAATCGCAACACGCTGTCTTTGTCCGCCAGATAACTGAACGCCACGTTCGCCAACTAAAGTGCCATAATCATCAGGGAAAGACATGATAAAATCGTGTGCATTAGCTTTTTTAGCAGCATCAATAATTTCTTCTTTTGTGGCATCTGGTCTTCCATAAGCAATGTTTTCTAAAATGCTTCCGCCAAATAAAAAAACATCTTGCGGCACAACAGCCATTTGAGATCTGAGCTCATATAAATCAAAATTCTCTGATGCTTTTTGATCAAATAAAACTTGACCTGAATTAGGCTGATAAAAATTTAAAACCAAAGCAGCCATGGTTGATTTTCCTGAGCCACTCGGACCTGCAATCGCAACAGTTTCTCCTTTTTTAGCTTCAAAATTAATATTTTTTAAAACCTGAAAATCTGGTCTTGATGGATAAGAGAAATTAACATTTTTAAAAGCCAATTCTCCTGATAATTTTTGTTGAATTTCTTTTTCTTCAATCTCTTCAGGATACTCATCAATTAAATCAAAAACACGTTCAGTCGCACCAATTGCTTTTTGTATTTGCGCATACTGAATCGGTAAACCACCAATTGAAGCACCGACAAAAATTGTATATAAAATAAAAGTAATCAGCTCTGACTGCGTCAATTCACCAACATTCTGAAGTTTAACGGCATACCAGACTAGTAAAACAATGGCTCCAAAAATACAAAAGATGATAAACGATGAAAAAGCGCCCCTGGCCAAACCGCCTTTAATCGCTATCTTTTTTATAGAATTAACGGCTTTTTCATAACGTAAAATTTCAAAAAGTTCGTTTGTAAAAGCTTTGACATTCGCAATACCATGTAAAGTTTCGCCAACAATTGTGTTTGAATCAGCAACTTTATCTTGCGCTTGCTTAGATAATTTTTTAATGAAACGTCCAAAAAAAACAGCGACAATAGCAAACACAGGAATGGTTGCGATCATTAATAATGAAAGCTTGACAGAGGTAAAAAACAAAGCTGCAATTCCGCCGATAATGATAATCGTTTGGCGTAAAAATTCAGCTAAACCTGTGGTAAATGTATCTTGAATTTGAGAAATATCTGCAGCCACACGCGAATTGAGTTCATTCACTTGACGATTAGAAAAAAACTGCATCGGCATTTTAATCAAATTATTATACGTGTCTTGCCGAATGGCTGAAAGCATATTTTCAGTGACATTAACAAACAAAACAACTCTAAAAAATGAAAAAATAGCTTGTGCTGTAAATAAGACTAAAAGCAAAAGTCCCATTTTGTTTATTTCTTCCGAAGAGAAATCAGCAGTTTCAATTAAATCGCCCATCAGTTTAGGAAACAATAAAGCTGTTACACCTGTTAAGGCTAAAAAAATGACACCAATAATGAGTTTCCATTTATGAGGTCCGATGTAATTAAAGAGTCGGAGGGAACGTTTAAGATTTGAACTCGTTAGTTTAACTTTTGGAAGATCGTTGTCTTTTTTTCGCTTAGCCATAAATCGTTTATCCTAATTCGGTTACAAAGTTAGACTTTCATAATAATTAAAAGACTTAAGCTTTTCAAAAAATAAGCTAAATATATATTTGTAATTAAAAGTTATTTTATTATAAATAAATTTACTATTTTAATAAAATTATGTTTAATATTTAAAATATAAATCATGGCTATTAAGAATTTTAAAGGAAATCATGTTGGTGATGTTAATGAAAAAGCTGAAGAAATAAAAGTAAGAGATTGCATGTCGAAAAATATTATTTTGTTTCAAAAAGGGCAAAGCATTATTGAAGTTGTAGAAACTATTATGCGATACAGAATTTCAGGCGGACCTGTTGTTGATGAAAATGATAAACTTATCGGTGTTATTTCTGAAGGAGATTGTATCAAACAAATTTCTGATAGTCGTTATTATAATATGCCTATGGAACTCACATTAATTGAGGATTATATGACGAAAGGCATTGATACAATTTCGCCAGACACAAACTTATTTGATGCAGCTCAAAAATTTATCACATCAAAACACAGGCGTTTCCCAGTGGTTGAAAACGATAAAATTTTAGGTATCGTGAGTCAAAAAGATGTTTTAAGAACTGCATTAATGCTGAAAGGTTACAGTTGGAAACACGATTCTTAAATTTAATTTTAAAAGAAAATATCTTGAACTAATCTATAAGTATTTGTGTGCGCATTGATTATGTCTTTGATGTCTTTTGAATATCCACCGCCCATACTGATTTGTACTGGTAATTGATGCGTTTTAATGACATCAAGCACAAATTCATCACGAGCTTTACAACCATCAATTGTACAGCCTAATTTACCGAGTTTATCTGTTTTTAAAATATCAACACCTGATAGATAAAATATAAAATCAGGTTTGATATCTTCTACCAATCGCGGCAATGTTTCTTTAAGAATGGATAAATAGGTTGCATCGTCACAATCATTTTCAAGCGGAATATCAAGATCAGATTCTTCTTTTTTAAAAGGATAATTACTTTTTCCGTGCATTGAAAAAATAAAAACCCGTGGATCATTCTGAAAAATTTTTGCGGTTCCGTTTCCTTGATGCACATCAAGATCAACAACTAATATTTGTTCAATATCAGTTTCTTCAAGCAAATAATAAGCAGCTGTGGCTTGGTCGTTAATCATACAAAAGCCTTCACCATGACTTGTAAAGGCATGATGCGTTCCGCCGGCGATGTTCATACCAACGCCATTTTGAAGTGCATATTTTGTGGCTTGAACTGTACCATTGGTTATTAATCGCTCACGTTTGACTAAAGCTTCAGATAAAGGAAAACCAATTTTACGAACAGCTTTTCTGTCGAGTTCTACCGCATACATCGCATCGAGATAAGCATCTGTATGTGACATCCGAATGTATTTTTCTGTAGAATCTTTGATTTCAGGTTCAAAAAAATTTTCTTGGTCACAGATTCCTTCCAGCAAAAGTTGCTTTGGTATCAAATCATATTTTTCCATTGGAAACCTATGATTTTCTTTCAGCGGATGTTGATAGCTTGGATGAAAAGCAATTTTAAGCATTGAAAAATAAAAAGAAAGTTAGTCGATCTGAATTTCATCAGCAGCTCCTAAAAGTTCAAAATCAATATTTCTTTTGATTAAGTCTGCTTTTTTAACACGTACATAAACTTCATCACCAAGTTGATACATTGTTTTTGTACGCTTACCAATTACAGCGTAATGCTCTTCATTAAAAAGATAATGATCACCAGGAATATCACGTAATCTGACCATTCCTTCACATTTGTTTTCAATAATTTCAACAAAAATACCAAAATCAGTTACACCACTTATCACTCCTAAAAATTCAGAATCTTCATGATTTTGAATAAATTTAACCTGCATGTATTTAATAGAATCACGTTCAGCATTTGTTGCTAAATTCTCCATTTCGCTAGAATGTTTACATTTCACTTCATAATCAGTTGCGCTAGCAGATTTTTGGCCATCAAGATAGTGTTGTAACAATCTGTGCGTCATCACATCTGGATAACGACGAATAGGAGAGGTGAAGTGAGAATAATAATCGAATGATAAACCGTAGTGACCTATATTTTCTGTAGAATAATAAGCTTTGCTCATCGTTCTAATAGTTAATGTGTCAACAAGGTTTTGTTCCTTTTTACCTTTAACATCTTCAAGAAGCTTATTTAAAGATTTGGAAACTTGCTTCTGATTTTTAAAATTTAATGAGTAACCAAATTTAGAAACGACTGTGTTTAAAGTTTCTAATTTTTCTTCGTTAGGTTCATCATGACAACGATAAACAAAAGTCTTTTCAGGTTTTTGTTTACCAATAAATTCAGCAACTTTTCTGTTAGCTAAAAGCATAAACTCTTCAATCAATTTATTGGCATCTTCAGAAGTTTTAAAATAAACCCCTAGAGGGTTGTTGTCTTCATCAAGGTTAAAATTGACTTCAACTTTATCAAAGGACAAAGCGCCTTTTTGCATGCGTTCATTTCGCATAATTTTAGCAAGCCTGTCAAGTTCCAGAGTTGCTTCAAGTATGTCGTCTGAAACAGGATAAGCTTTTTTAGTTAAAGAAACATCAGCAGGAATTGTTTTGTCTTTGGTCGTGATTAAATGTTGCGCTTCTTCATAAGCAAACCTTGCGTTAGATTCCGTCACAGTTCTACCAAACCATTCGTTGACAACTTTGGCGTTTTTATCAAGTTCGAAAACAGCTGAAAAAGTATATTTTTCTTCGTTTGGACGAAGTGAACACGCATTATTAGATAGAATTTCTGGTAGCATCGGAACAACACGATCGACTAAATAAATAGATGTTGCACGGTTGTAAGCTTCTTCATCTAAAATAGTATCAGGTTGTAAATAGTGTGAAACATCAGCGATGTGAACACCAACTTCAAAATTTCCGTTTTCTAATTTCTGAAAACTCAGAGCATCATCAAAATCTTTAGCCGAGGCTGGATCGATTGTAAAAGTCAAAACATCACGCATGTCACGACGTTTCTTAATTTCTTTTTCTGAAATTTTCGTATCGATTTGGTTTGCGTATTCTTCAACTTCAGCTGAAAAATGCTCTGGCAAATTATATTCAGCTAAAATAGCGTGCATTTCAGTATTATGTTCACCAGGAACACCTAAGACTTCGACGATTTCACCATTAGGTGAATCAGAATTTTTGGACCATTTCGTCAATCGAACTTTAACCATTAAACCATCGTCTGCCCCATTAAAATCATCTTTTGAGACAAAGATGTCTGTGTACATTTTAGGATTCTGGACAACGACAAATCCAAATTTTTCTTGTTTTTGAAGCACTCCAATGTATTCATCTTTAAAACGTTCAATGATGGAAGTGACTTCTCCTTCGGATTTCTTTTCACGCTTTTTAAACACGAAAATCTCAACTTGATCGCCATCTAAAGCGTGATTAAGATTCTTATTTTCAACAAAAATGTCATCATCAAGTTCTTCAACGACAACATAAGCATCGCCACGTGTGGTCATATCAACTTTACCAGTAAAAATTGAATCAGCGGTGTTGAATTTGAAATGATATTCGTCCTTTTGAATCAACTCATTTTTAGCAGTCATTTGTCCTAATAATCTGATCAAACGATTTCTGGTCTTCGTGTCTTTCAACTCTAAAATTTCGGCAATTTGCTTAAAAGTGTATGTTTTATCTTTATTCTTTTGAAAAACTTCTAAGACTCTTTTCTTAAAATTTATGTTGGGTTGGCGTCTTTTGCCTTTATTTTTTTTTGTTTTACTCTTTTTGTTTTTACTCATGTGTCATATTAAAATCTTGGATAAATGTACTATTTAAATCATTCATCGGTAATTATTAAAATTAAATTTATGTAAAACTTGTAAGTCTTGTTAAATATTGTTAAAACAAAGATTCAATTACAAGCGAAATTATATTTATTTTTAACATAAATATTTGTTAAGTTTTTATTATCTTGCCTAAGTAATCAACTTCTATGTTCAAGTCAAAATCAATCATATTGTTTCTCATCATCATCACAATCATTGGTTTTGTGGTGGTTTTCTTGTACATTAACTTCATGTTGAATGCGCCAGTTGGAAGTGATAATATGATTAAATCTGCTGAAGAACTGACTTCTTATAAGATATATAAAGCAAATTATTAATTGCTTAAAAAGTATTATTTTTAGGCATGCTAAATTACATTAAAATTGCGACGTTCACTTATGCGCATGAATACAGCATTCTGCAACATTTGTTAGAGCAAGAATCCATTCGATTTTATTTTCAAAACGAAACAGTTTTAGGCGTCTTGCCTTTTTACTCAAACGCAATGGGTGGTATTTTCCTTAAAGTGCATCCAGAAGATGTTTTAGAAGCTAAGGAGATTATAGAACGGTACAAATCTAAGTCAAATTTAGATATCATCGAGTAATTTTCTTTTCAAATTTGATTTTAAGAAATTTCTAGAGATCAGACTTCTTTTACTTTTCTTTACACTTATCAACAACTTATATATAATTATTTTTCTTCTTTAAATTTTTAAAAAACTAAATAGTGATGATTATTGCGTGTTGAAATCCTTATAATTCATTTGCTATTTATTTTGTTTTTTCAATTCTTCATTTATAGGATGACATTTATTAATAAAATGTTAATATCTTCTTGTTGATTTTGAATGCTTTAGATGAATTTATCAACAAATAGGCTTTTTGATTTTAGATGTTTTTGTTAGAAAATTTCAGCTTGAAAGCTGTTGATAAACTGTCAATAACTGCTGAAAACTTTTTACTAAATACATGAGTTATCATTTGCTTTTGAAGAAAAAAATTGCTGATAGAATTCTATTTCATTTATCAAAAGAATCTTATTGTTTTTTACTTTAAAGTTATTCACAGTCTTGTTGAAAGTTAACTGCTTGAAAATCAATCTTCGTTATTGAGTTATTCACAGCTTATTTTTATATTATTTAATAATTTGATAATCAATTATTTAAACTGTTTATTTGTTCATCTTTATAGATATTATGATTCGTGGTTGATTATAAATATAACTTCGTATTTTTGTCTAACAACATAAAACAAAACAACATGACAATTGCAATTGGTAATGATCACGCAGGAACAACTTATAAAAATGAAGTTGTCACATATCTTGAAAAACAAGGGATAAAAGTTATTAATCACGGAACAAATAGTGATGACAGTGTCGATTATCCTGATTTTGTTCATCCTGTTGCTTCAGATGTGAGCAACAAAAAAGCTGATTTCGGCATCATTATTTGTGGTAGCGGAAATGGTGCAAATATGACAGCAAATAAACACCAAGATATCAGATCAGCTTTATGTTGGAATAAAGAAATTGTTGCTTTAGCGAGACAACATAACAATGCCAATGTGTTGAGCATTCCGGCAAGATTTGTTTCAGAAAATCAAGCCATTGACTTTGTCAAAGTTTTTTTAGAAACAGATTTTGAAGGCGGCCGTCACCAAAATCGTGTTGACAAAATCGCTTGCCAATAAAAGACTAACTATTATGTCACATCACCACCATCATACGCATCAGCGGATTACTAAAAATCTGATGCTTACCATATTTTTGAACATCGGGATTACTGTGGCTCAAATTATTGGTGGATTGATCAGCGGAAGTTTATCATTACTTTCAGATGCGCTGCATAATTTTACTGATGTGATTTCATTAATTATCAGTTATTCTGCTTCAAAATTTAGTAAAAAGAAAGCGACATTAAAATATACTTTTGGCTATAAACGTGCCGAAATTATCGCTGCTTTTATCAATGCTTCAACATTAATTGTTGTTGCTTTTATTTTGATTTATCATTCTATCGAAAGATTTATCAATCCGCAAGTCATCGAATCTACGCTCGTTATTTATATGTCGATTTTGGCAATTTTAGGAAATGGTTTTAGTGTGATTTTATTGCTAAAAGATAGAAAGCAAAATATGAATATCACTTCAGCTTTTGAGCATCTGTTTACAGATATGATGGCTTCAGTTGCCGTTTTGATTGGTGGAGTTTTAATGAAATATTATCAAATTTATTGGGTTGATAGCGTGCTGACATTTGCCATCGCGATTTATTTAATTATTGTGGGATACAAGCTTTTTAAAGATTCATTCAACGTTTTGATGTTATTTACGCCAAATGCTGTTGAAATCAAGGAAATTGTTGAACGTATTGATAATTTTGATCACGTCAAAAAAATGCATCATGTGCATGTATGGCAACTCAATGAAGAAGAAACACACTTAGAAGCTGAAATTGATTTTGATAAAGATTTAAAATTGAGTGAATTTGAAGTTATCTTGGAAAAAATAGAAAAATTATTGAATGAAGATTATGCGATTAATCATGTGACGATTCAACCAGAATTTGAGAAAGACGATGATAAAAATTTAATTGTACAAGACTAATTATGACGATAAAAATCAAAGATTTTAACCACTTAAGTTCTGCTCAGCTTTATACTATTTTAGCTTTGCGATCTGAAGTATTTGTTGTAGAACAAAACTGCCCTTACCAAGATATTGACAATTTAGATCAAGAGGCGCAACATGTCTGTTTTTATAAAAAAGGTGAATTGGTGGCTTACGCTAGAATATTACCAGCCGGAACTACTTTTGATAGCATAAGTATAGGTCGTTTTTTAGTTAAAAAAACACATCGTCAAAAGCATTTAGGACATGATTTGATACAGACTTGTCTAACTTTTATCAAAGAAAATTATTCCTCTTCTTTGATAAAAATATCCGCACAACAATATCTGATAGATTTCTATGCACAACACGGTTTTCAAACTGTGGGAGAAGGCTATCTTGAAGATGACATTCCACATATAGAAATGCATTACGAAAGAGAAGAATGAGTGAAGAAAATTTATTAAAAGAAACACGAGAATTCGTTAAAATACAACTGTCTCAAGCTGAATCTGGCCATGATTGGCATCACATCAAACGCGTCTATCATTTGGCTTTACATATTGCTAAACAAGAAAATTACTCAGATTTATTATTGATTAAACTCGGCGCATTATTACATGATATTGCTGATGCTAAATTTCATGATGGCGATGAGGAAATAGGACCCAAAATAGCACGAGAATTTCTTCAAAAACAAAATGTAAATCAAGAATTGATTGATGAAATCGCCTTGATTATCAAACATATTTCTTTTAAAAACGCATCTCAAGATTACGCTTCAAAAGCCTTAAAGATACTACAAGATGCTGACAGACTTGATGCCATTGGAGCGATAGGCATTGCGCGAACTTTTAATTATGGAGGTTATAAAAACAGAGAAATTTACAATCCAGATATTCCACCGCAACCAAATCAAACCAAGGCTGAATATAAAAAATCAACTGCACCAACAATCAATCATTTTTACGAGAAGCTTCTACTTTTAAAAGACAAAATGAATACCAAAACAGGCTTTGAAATGGCAAAAGAAAGACATGATTTTATGATGAATTTTCTTGGGCAATTTTATGAAGAGTGGAATTTTTCAGGCGAATAACTTCAATGAAATATGACTGGTGATGCTTAAGATGTTTATTTTTATAAGTCCGTAAATTGATATTCTACATCTTCTAAAAGAATAATTTGAAAAATAATTATCAAGTCAAATCTCTTTTGGCGATCAATAATCTTTCGTTGATCATCAGCATTCTCATGTCATTTAAACTATGGACGACGCAACGCGATTTTCCAGTGATTCCTGTTTTTGAGAGCTTACTTTCTTTTGAAGTGCTTAACGGCTATTTATTGGTTAGCTTACTTTTTGGCTGCTTGGTTGCTCTTATTTTTTACCCTAAACCTATTCTTGCATTACTCACATTAAGTTTCATTGTTTTGCTTTTGTTGCAAGATCAAATGCGTTGGCAAATCTGGGTCTATTTGCATAGCTTGATGATTGTCCCTTTTTTATATGCTAAATTGAGAAAGCAAGATCTGACTATCTTTATAGCTATTTTATTAATTGGCGTTTATTTTTGGGGAGGTGTACATAAATTAAATCCTCATTTTTTTGATTTGATTTTTCATCCGATGATGATTGATCTTTTCAACATTAATCTTAGTCGTTATCAATTTGTGGCTTATTTTATTCCTATTGCAGAAATTTTAATTGCGATTGGTTTTCTATTTAAATCAACACGAAAGCTATCATTTTACTCTGCTATTTTTACTCACCTTTTGATTATTCTTTGGCTTTCTCCGATGTATAGAGACTCTAATTGGATTATTTTTCCAATGAATATAGCGATGATTTATTTTTGTTATTTCTGCTTTTATAAAGGAGATATCAACTTTTTTAAATTTACTAATAAATCAAAATCTGAATATTTATTACCCGTTTTAGCATTACTCGTGATCACATTACCGCTGCTGAATAAGATTGAGAAATGGCCTTATTATTTTTCTTTCCATCTCTATTCTGGACAAGGAAAAAGCCTTTATATCATTAAAGATGAATCAGAATTTTTAGAAGAATCTGATGATTTTATCAAATCTTGTCAGATTGTGAAAGACTTCAATAATAAGGAAAGCATACGCGTTACGAATTGGTCGTATAATGAATTAAACGTTCCCATTCCGTTAGATGAAAGAAGCCTTGTTTTGCTTTTAGAGCATTTTTGTCAACGCTTTTCTGATCAAACTTTTATATTAAGCTTTGACATTCAGTCTCCAAAAGGTGATTATAAGATTATTGAGTGTGATTAAAATATGGGGTATTAGTTGATGGTGGAGATTCACTTTCAAGTTTTAATCTGCTTGAAATTAGCATCATTTTGTCGATAGAGATTACTCAATTATATTTTTAATAGTAAATTCTTTTTTAGCGTTTTTTCCTTTTAAATAAGCGTCCCAAGTTTGTGGAACTTCATGATCTGGCATAACTCCTCGCCCTTTTATTTCTGGAGAAACATTCATTTGAAAATGCACAATAGGAATTTTAATCTTAATTTTTGAATTTGGCAACTTTAAATATTCAGAATATCCACTCACGTTTCCTTCATAAGTTCCGCCGGTTTCTTCTCCGATAAATAATCCTCTGTTGGTCATTTTTACCATACTGGCAAATTCTGCTCCGCCAGAGAATGTTCGACCACTTGTGAGAACATATAAATTTTCTTTATAAATCAGGTCTTTTAAAGGTTTCCGATAGCCTAAATCTGAATAGTAATCGCTGTATAATGTCAAATCTCCTCTTTTGGCAATTCTGTCTTGAATGCGCCATTGATCTTCAATATAACCACCATCTTCCTTGTTTTTGTGATAAGGCTTAGGAAGCATTGTGACTTGCTTGTATTTCTGAATCACTTCTTCTGATAAGTAACTGAAAAGTAAATTTCCGTTTCCTTCTGTTCCTCCACCATTGGCTTGAATATCAATAATGAGATGCTTGATATTTAGGGAATCTATTTTTTTAAAATTCGATTGAAGGAACTTTTCATACTTGTCATCATGATCGCTAAAACTCGGAATGCTCAAATAAGCAATGGAATCCTGGATGTGCTCGAATTTGAATTGAACATAATCAAAAGTTATTGATTTGAGCTTTGCGTTTTTCCTTTTAAATTTTGCGTAGCGAACTGCAGGAATCTTAATCGTCTGTATTTTATCACTCCCGAACTCCTGAACTTGAAGTTCAAACTCTTTCTCTTTGCCGTAAACCAATCTATAAAGTAAGGAAAAATTTATTCCGCCAATCCATTCCTTTTTTGAAGTTTCATTAAATCCGTCTGTCGTAATCAAAGGATATAATCGATCAAGAATATGATTTACTTTTTTATGATTAACGGAAATGATTTTAGAACCTTTTTTGAGTTTACCTATGTCTTTTCCGTAGTTCTGGGTTATAATCAGGTTTCCTTCTAAAACTTTTACTGTCAATGGTAAAAAAGATTTTGAAAGTCCCAATTTTATCCTCGACCATTTAGGAATTATGATGGATGTATGTCCTTCATTTGTTAGGCTGATGAGGTATCTTAACTTTTGGTAAAACTCTAATTTGGTGTGAGGTGTATTTAAAGTATTTCGAACGCTATCAATTTTTGCATTTGTTTGATTTTGATCTGTATATTGATAAAGTCCTTGATGCTCTAATTTTAACTCTGTGACGAGAATATCAAAATCTTCTTTAAGTTTTTCTGGTTTTAGCTTTCTTTGAGCATTTCCCTCAAAAACAAAAAGCACTGTGATGATCAGTAAAAATATTTTCATGAGTTGTTTTGGTTTCTTTTTCATCAAGGGATTTAAATTTCTTGTCGGTATTTTAACTTCTATATCAAGTACTTTTTCTGTCAGAAAAATACAAAATTGAATAGTTATTAACTTCATTTTTGAAAAAATATAGGATAACGATTAGTATATGACAAGTAGATCAGTAGAAAGCGATAAACTATCAGTTTTGCTCTGAGCCAAAACGTCGCATTTTGTTTTTAATTTATTCTTTGTTGGATTGATTTTTAAGTCTAATATTTCAATCATCTCACAATCTACCGAATATGTAGCTCCTTCTCTAAAATAGCCTTTCATTCCAATTTTTATTCTATCGTAGTGATGTGATCTCATTTGATTGCATATAATTCACATCTTTGCAGTTCCTGTATTTGGAACTGGTCTGTCATTGTCAAGTAAAACAACTACTTTCTAAACTAAACACTCCACCTAGACTGTCCTTTTCTAAACCGAGTACATTTAAAACTTTAACATAAATACCAATACTAACAGAACTTTTACTTTTCTCGATGGAATATAACGTCCTTCTGTTAGTACATGCCAGTTATGCAACTTGATTTGCACTTAGTTTTGGTCTTAGAGGTGTTACTTTAATTGCTCGCCCATTTCTTCAACCAAACGTTCTAATATTATTAAAGTGCTGCAATATAATTGTAGGGTTTAAAACCTTAACTTGAAACCAATAAAATTTATAGAAAAACGGTAAATTCTGTTAACAAAAAGGGGAAAGCTTTTAAAAACTTTCCTCTTTTACTAAAAAATATAATCTTTTTAATTATTCTAAAATTAGATCTCCCTTATACTCAAATGAAAAATTCTTCCCAGTAGTTGTAATTCCTTCAAACGAAAACACATAATCTCCTTCATCTTTAGAAACGTGCAGAGTTCCAGATTTTAAAGTTTCACTGTTGCTACTTGCATCATCAGATCTGATAATGAAACCAGATCCAAAATATGTAAATATTCGAGGATCAGTATACGGCTCGTCATTTTGATTATATGAACCTACAGACACATCAGCAAAACTACTAGAAACTATTTGAAAAGTAATCATAGAAAAATCGAAGTCTTCTGGAATAATGTTTCCATTCTCCTGCTTTAGTTCTGTTGTGAAAAATTTAAGGTAATTATTATAGAGTCCATTCTCCTCAGGTTCATCCTCGTAAGGTTCAAGAACAGCCGATCTTAAATCTTGAACTACGCCACCCTCTACCTGTAGAGAGCCTTTAGCAAGTGTAGTATTATCAGTAGCTTCATCATCACTAGTGCTGCATGAAATTAAAAAAATTGTAATGCAAGCATAAAATAACCTCGAATAAACATTTTTCATTTCTAATATTTTAAATTTTTAATTTGCGAATGTAACCAAACCAAAATAAATGGTTATGCTATTTGTTTAAAATTCTTAAATGTCATAATTCGTCCCATCCCTGAATAGAACAAGGTTATAGTTTATAATTGCGTTGTTATTAATTTTTCATAGTAGGACTGGATTTCAGCAAAATGCTTTAGAAGCCCTGAGCCCATTGTCTGCTGTATAAAGACAATAAGGTTGCCTCATCTTGGTTTTATCTTTTCTTTTAGCAAATGGCAGTTCAAGTATTGCTGTAGGTATTTGGTTGAGACGCTCCAGAAGGTGCTGTCAATCCATTTTTTAATCCTGTTATGCGTTGAATTTAAATGCTGGACGTGAAATGCACCCCCTGACTCTTTCGGCCTTGGAAACATTTATAGGGCAAAATCCTACTTCGGCATCTTTGGCGAAGCCCTTGCAATTATGGTGGGAGTCACTGCATTCCAATGGCCTGGTCAATTTCGTTTTTTCCTATCCGTCCATGAATGGCCACGCCATGCTAAGGTCAATCCCGGACTTCCTGACCTGGGTAGCGATAACTGTTATTAAGGTGGGAACAGTGTGGGCACACTCCCAGCTTGTTGTCGAACTCGTGCCGGTGTGAGGCTTTAGCGGCAAAATCAGGACATTTTGATGAAACCTTCGATTTCCTTCAATAAACGCTCATGCTGGGAACCGGCAGTGAAAGAATTTATTCTTTTATCTTTTTTATTCTAAAGCTAAATCAAAAAGATTAGGCGGTGTCCGCAATCAAACTCAGACATTTAAGCCAACATTACTGATATTCACTGTTGGCAAATATTTTTTCTACGTTTTTGAAAGTCTATAAATTAGTTTTTTAAATGTTTTTATTTCAAAATCCAAAAAAGAGTCTTCGTTATAAAAGAATGTATTATCAACTCCATCAGCTTTTGTTAATTTGAAATCTCTTCTTAAAGCCTTTAATGTTCCTTTACCTATCGAAGATCTATTATTTCCTATAGAGTATTTCTTTTTATTCACAATTTTTGGAGACAATTTAAAACCTAAAAATTTATTTTCTTTTTCGATGTAAACTTCTAGGTTAGATCCATTTAAATTTAATTTAATGCCTTTATTTACAAGTATTTTTTTTAAATCGGATATTTTCACTTCTCCTTTAAGAGTAGTCTGTTTTGGTTTTGAGTTTTTTTTAATCCAAAAGCCTATATACCTAATAACTGTATTTAATTCCCAATTTTCATTATTTTTCTTTTCAGTTTTAGATCTAATAAAAGAATACTTTTTTCTATACTTTTTGCTGAAACCCCTGATATTAGAGTCAGCAATTGCAATAAGAAACTCGTATATTTCATCAGAGTTAAGCTGGGGATTTAAAACATAACCATTAACATATAAATGTTTAATCAACGCCAACAATCCAGCTCTTTTATTTCCATTATGGAAAGAATGATTTTTTATAATTCCATAAACAAGTGTGGCACAATTTGAATGATAATCGGGGTATTTATTAAAATCTCCAAAACCGGTGTTTTGGCGTTCTACTGCACTTTCCAACATTCCTTCGTTTTTAACACCTGGTGGTTCAACCGGATCCATTTCTTCAAGGAGATGAGTGCTCTGAGATAATAAGTTGTGTAAATCTATTATACATTCTTTGTTTAAAGTATATACTTTGCCATTTTGGCTTTTAAAACTACTGATCATTAAGACTTCTTATTTAAATATTCAAAAGGCAAATTTAACTTTATTTTAAGTTTTGAAGTAATTTTTAAAATCGCATATAATTAGCCCCTATCTTCCAAATATACAATATTTTGTTAAATACTATATTCATCAAATGTTAACATAAATCTTATCTATTTATCACTAATAAACGTTTACAAACGTATTTAAACGTAATTAACTATTTTTTAGACGATTATAACTTGCTTTGTGTTTCATCTTTGCCATGTCACTTAACAACTAAACCGTGGCAGATTCAGAAAGTCTGAGTCTTTAATTTATTTTTATTTAATATTTATCGTTATGAGCACTTTAAAAAATTCAGTACAGTTAATGGGTCATTTAGGAAAAGATCCAGAAGTTTTAAATTTAGATTCAGGCAAAAAACTCGTTAAGTTTTCGCTGGCTACAAATGACAATTACACCAAAAAAGATGGTGAGAAAGTCACCACAACAGATTGGCATCAAGTTGTTGCTTGGGGAAAAACAGCAGAGATTATCGAAAAATACGTCACTAAAGGCAAAGAGGTAATCGTGAGAGGAAAACTCTCAAACAGAAGTTACGAAACTAAAGAGGGCGAAAAACGCTACATCACTGAAGTCAATTGCCAAGAAATTGTGATGACCTCTGCTTCAAACCAATAGATTAAAATTTGTTATAAAATCTTAAAAGCCCTTTTTAAATAAAGGGCTTTTTTGTTTTTGATGAGATTTTAACTCGTCGCTTTTAGAGTTAATGAGGTTGACAATTTAATGGTTCTGTATTTGTGTTTTTGGTTTTTGTCTTCAATTCGCTCAATCAAAATTTCAGTGGCTGTTTTGCCGATTTCCTCAGGGTTTTGATCAATATAAGATAATTGTGGATAGGTTAAATAAGAGGTTTCTTTATCACCAAAACCAATAACAGCAATATCTTTTGGCACTTTAAAACCGAGATCTTTAGCAGCGTTGATCATCATGATGCCAGATGTATTATCAGCAGAGACGATTGCATCAATCTTCTGGGACAACAAAAATTTAATCATCGACTGATGTGGATTTTCAATCGAGGTAAGTTTGAGAATTTTGTTTTCATCAAAACTGATATCGCTTTCTTTTAAAGCTTTTTGGTAGCCTGATAAGCGCAATTGACCAATTTCTAAATTTGTGATATTACTGACAAAAGCAATATTTTTTCGACCGTTTTCAATCAATTGTTTTGTGGCTTCATACATCGAATGCTGATCGTCAATGATAATTTTATCACAGTCGAGTTTTTCTGTCACTCTATCAAATAACACAATAGGTTGATCTGCTCTTTTTAAGGTTTTGATGTGGTTGACATGTTCTTTAGCCAAGGTTTCTGCAGACAAAGACATGATGAATCCGTCCACACGACCGTTGGTTAAAACTTCTAAACTGCTGACTTCATTGGCATATTTTTCATGACTGATGCAAACAATGGTGTCGTAAGATTGTTGTCTTGCTGCTTTTTCGATACCAAAAAGAACTTTTGCAAAAAAGTGATTGAGAATATTTGGGATAATCACACCGATGGTTTTCGTCTGATTGTTTTTTAAACCCAACGCCATTTGGTTTGGCTTATAATTATATAATTCTGCAGCTTCTTTGACTCTCTTTTTGGTTTTAGCGCCAATATCATTGCTGTCGCTTAAAGCTTTTGAAACTGTAGAAATAGAGACATTAAGTAATTTGGCAAGCTCTTTTAAGGTTGTCATAAATACAATTAATTAACTTCTGTAAGATAGCATAAAAAGAAAAAAGTCACTTCATGTTGATGCATAAAAGTGACTTTTAAACTTAGATTTATAAAACTTATATCAAATATTTTATGATTTAATAACCGATCTTCTGGCGGACGCGTTGTAAAACTTCCGAACCAGTTTCTTGCGCTTTATCAGCGCCGATTTGTAGAAGCCTGTCTATTTCTGGCTTATCATTGATGTAACGTTCAAATAAAGCGCGTTCAACTTCATAAGTTGTTGTAATTAACTCAAACAATTCTTGCTTGGCATGGCCGTAACCAAAGTTCCCAGCGAGGTATTTTTGTTTTAAAGTTTCTGTTTGAGCTTCTGTCGCGATGAGTTTATAAATATTAAAAACATTGCAAGTTTCAGGGTTCTTTGGCTCTTCAAGTGGCGTGCTATCCGTTTCGATACTCATCACTTGTTTGCGTAATTTTTTATCACTTTGAAAAATATCGATGTAATTCCCTTTAGATTTACTCATTTTTGCACCATCAGTTCCAGGCACGTATTTGACGTTTTCAGTAATTCCGGCTTCAGGTAAAACAAAAGTTTCTCCATAATGTGCGTGAAAGCGTTCAGCCACATCTCTTGCCATTTCTATATGCTGTAATTGATCTTTCCCAACAGGAATTATTTTGGCATCGTAGAGCAAAATATCTGCAGCCATCAACATTGGGTAAGTAAATAATCCAGCGTTAACATCTTTAAGTCTATCCGCTTTATCTTTAAAAGAATGCGCTAAAGTTAAGCGCTGATAAGGAAACATGCAGTTGAGGTACCAAGTTAATTCTGTCACTTGAGGGACATCGCTTTGTCTGTAAAAGGTTGATTTATCAACATCTAAACCGAAAGCGAGCCAAGTTGCTGCAGTTGCATAAGTATTGTTTCTTAATGTTTCTGCATCTTTAATTAGTGTTAGGGTGTGAAGATTTGCAATAAACAAAAATGAATCTTCCTTTGATTTGTTTGCCATTTCGATAGCAGGTATAATCGCACCTAATAAATTACCTAAGTGAGGCGTGCCTGTACTTTGGACACCTGTAAGAATTCTTGACATTTGTATGAATTTTTATATACAGCAAAGGTAAAATTTTTCGCATTCTAATTCATATAGTTTACTAAATTTGGCATCTATGAAATGGATCAAAATTCCTTTTGTTATTTTATGGCGTTTGTGGTTTTATATTTTGGTGATTGTCCCCATCATCATTATGATGCCTGCTTTACTTGTTACGACAGCCAGAGAAAAATATTATAAATATGTTTACGCTATTGCGCGCTTGTGGGCAAAAATTGTGCTATTTGGTATGGGATTTATACCAAAAGTGACGCATAAAACGCAATTAGAAAAAGGCAAAAGTTATATGCTAACGGCTAATCATACCAGTATGATAGATATTATGATGATGTTTTACCTTTCAAAATATCCTTTTGTTTTTGTTGGAAAAAAAGAATTAGCACGTTTTCCAGTTTTCGGATTCTTCTATAAACGCAGCTGTATTTTGGTGGATAGAAAAAACGCAAAAAGCAGACATCAAGCTTTTAAAGAGGCTGAACGAAGACTAAGTCAAGGCACAAGTATTTGTATTTTTCCTGAAGGTGGCGTTCCTGATGATGTTTCAATTAAGCTAGATCGTTTTAAAAAAGGCGCTTTCCGATTAGCGCTTGAACATCAAATTCCGATTGTCCCGATTAGTTTTTTAGATAATAAAACAAAATTTCGTTATCAATTTTTAACAGGTCGCCCAGGAAAGTTAAGAGCTGTAGTTCATCCTTTGGTAGAGACAGAAGGAATGCCGTTAGACACAGCCTCAAAAAAAACTCTCGAAGACAAAACGCGTGCTGCCATCGAGAGTTCATTAATTTGGTAAAAGCATTTTTATTTAAAAAAATTAATCTTCTTCTTCTAGTTTTTCAATCAATTCATCGGTGATTTCAAGTGTATGATAAACGTTTTGAACATCGTCATCATCTTCAAATTTCTCGATGAGGTTCATGATTTGGATGGCATCATCAACAGCTAATTCTGTTGTGTTTAAAGGAATGCGTTCCAATTCAGCTTTTTTAGGTTCGATGTTGAGTTCTTCAAGTTTTTGTGACATTTTTCCAAAATCTGTAAATTCAGAGTAAACCATCAGGAATTCATCTTCATTTTCAAATGCTGTTGCGCCACCATCGATGAGTTCGAGCTCTAACTCTTCAAGATCATGTTCTAAATTTTCTTTCTCTATGGTAAAAACACCTTGGCGTTCAAAAAGAAATTCTAAAGAACCATTTGTTCCTAAATTCCCTCCGTTTTTAGAAAAAATAGATCTAACGGAAGCTACAGTTCTGTTGGTATTATCAGTTGTACATTCCACAAAAATAGCGATGCCATGAGGGCCATAACCTTCAAAAGAAACGATTTCGTAATGATCAGCATCAGCGCCAGAAGCTTTTTTGACGGCGCGCTGAATAGTGTCTTTAGGCATATTAACGCCCTTGGCATTAGCGATCGCGTTACGTAAAGTTGGGTTTGTATCTGGATCTGGTCCACCAAAATCTTTAACTGCAACGGATATTTCTTTAATCGCACGTGTAAATTCTTTAGCTCTTTTTTTGTCTTGGGCGCCTTTTCTGTGTTTGATATTCGCCCACTTACTATGTCCAGCCATGATAATTTTTATTAGAAATTAAACTTTTTAATGACTTTTTAATTTATATATCATCATAATCAATCGTGATTTTACCAGTTTTTGGTAAAGATTGACAAGTTAAGACTAATCCTTCATCTAAATCTTCATCCGTAAGAATTTGATTTTTAACCATTTCAACTTCACCTTCTGTTATTTTAGCAACACAACTACTGCAAATACCGCCTTTGCATGAATAAGGTGCATCAATATCTTGATCTAAAACGGCATTTAGCACACGCTCATCTTTTTGCATTGTAAATTCAAACTCTTCATCATCAAGTATAACTTTTATTTGTGTTGCGCCATCGTGTGCTTCAGTTGGTTTGGCATCTTCAGATGAAAAGAAAAGCTCGAAGTTTATTTTTTCTTCGGCGATATCATTTTCTAATAAAACATTTTTGACTTGATCAATCATTTCTTCAGGACCGCATAAAAAGTAGTTACTAAAGTCAATTGACTTGTATTTGTTTTTCACCACATAATTGATGGTTGGTTTTTCAATACGGCCAAAAGTTGCATTGTCTTCTTTAGTTTCGCTGTACACAAACTCAATGAAAAAACGTTCATTATACTTTTTTTGAAGTTCTAAAAGTTCATTGATGTAAATAGTACTTTCTGGTGATTTATTACCATATACCAAAACAAATTTAGTGTCATCATTGTCTTTTAAGCTATGTTTTATCATCGACATAATTGGCGTGATGCCGCTGCCTGCTGCAAAAGCAATGAAGTTTTTACTTTCTGAATTATCGGGTAATTTAAAGAAGCCTTCTGGCGGGTGCACATCTAAAGTGTCACCAGCTTTAAGTTCTGAATTAACGTAATTTGAAAAAACACCATTTTCAATGGCTTTCACCACTACTGATTTATTTTCAGTATTATGAGAGCTAATGGAGTAGGAGCGGCGCTCTGTGTTGCCGTTTAATGTTTTTTCAAATGTTAAATACTGACCTGCTTTATGTTTAAATTCTTCTTTTAGATTTTCAGGAATATCAAGCGTTAGTTCAACAGCTTTTGGTGTTTGTCTTTTTATTCCTTTAACTTTGATTGTATGAAAGTTTGACATTTATTAACGATTTTGAACAAAAATACAATCTTCGCTTTAATAAAGACTTAATTTAATAAATGATTAATGATCGCTTAATATTTGGTCATTTTTAATGGCAAAAACAGATTGATAATCCTTTGCTTCAATCTTATTTGATACATTATTAGTTGCAAAAGTAGGTAAGCTGAAACCTGTTTTGGTTTCACAGAAGCAAGGCAAATTTTCTTGATTAATTTCGATGAAATTATCAGCCGAAAAAATAACTGTTTCGTCAGATTTATCATGGCGATAGGTGACTTTAAAATCTTTAAAATTCAATTCACTTAAACACTCTATACCAATATGTTTAAAATCTTCTAAGAACGCATTTTCTTCAGATGAGATGTAAAAGAAATGCGCCTTTTCAAATTTGCTTTTAAACTCTTTGAGATTTTCAAGCGCTTCGTTGATGTGAAATCTTAATCCACCAAGAAATATAATTTGTTTGGGTTTATAATTTTTAATACAAGCTTCTAATTGAATTATTATTTTGAGTTTACCAAAATCAGCTAAGCGTTTATCTTCAGAAATTGAAGATTGATAAAATTCGAAGTTAGGAATTATCAAAGCTTTTTGTTTTTCGTCATAAATTGAGCCTGTATGATGTAGCTCTATGTCGGCATTCTTAAATTTGTAATTCAAAATATATGTTTTATAAGATGAAAACCTAAGATAAGACTTCCTAGTTGAGATATTGTTGAAGTGATCCCTAAATTTCATTTAAACTCTGTTTATATCTTTATAAATCTTTTATTTTTACATTCTTAACACAGATATCTAATGCAGAAAATAACAGCATCTTACACCGACTTTTACCAGCTCACAATGGCACAAGTCTATTTTTTAAATCAAAACCATGAAGATCAATCTGTTTTTGATTATTTTTTTAGAAAACTCCCTTTCCATAGTGGTTATGCTATCTTTTCTGGCCTTGAAGTTTTGATCGATATTTTAGAAGATTTTAAATTTACACCTGAAGAACTTCAGTTTTTAGAAAAACAAGGTTTCCATAAAGATTTCATCAATTATTTATCTGATTTTCAGTTTAATGGTGAAATAAAAAGTGTTCAGGAAGGTGATCTCATTTTCCCAACACGACCAGTTTTACAAGTGAAAGCAACAATTATTGAAGCACAAATAATAGAAACACTTGTGCTTAATATTTTAAATTTTCAAACTTTAATAGCAACAAAAGCAAGTCGTATCAGGTTAGCAGCTCCGCATGATACTTTAATCGATTTCGGAATGAGACGTGCACAAGCTACTGGTGCTTATTATGCCAGTCGAGCTGCCTACATTGGTGGCTTTGATGCAACGAGTAATGTGAAAGCTGCAACAGATTTTGGCATTCCCGTCTCAGGAACAATGGCGCATGCTTTTATACAATCTTATGAAAATGAGCTTGATGCTTTCCGTGATTTTGCTGAGGTGCATCCTGATAATTGTGTGTTACTGATAGATACTTATGATACTTTGAGAAGTGGTTTGCCTAATGCTATAAAAATCGCTAAAGAATTAGAAGCAAAGGGACACAAGTTAAAAGCCATTCGTTTAGATAGCGGAGATTTATCTTATCTCTCTAAAAGATGTCGCAAAATGCTAGATCAAGAAGGATTGAGCTATGTGAAAATCGCAGCTTCAAATCAGTTGGATGAACATGTGATTAAGAGTTTAAAAGATCAAAATGCTTCAATTGATGTCTATGGCGTCGGTACCAATTTAGTGATCGGAAATCCAGATGCAGCGCTTGATGGCGTTTATAAATTAGCTTTTGCTGATGGAAAACCACGCATCAAGTTATCCGAAAATGTTGCAAAATCAACTTTACCAAGTGAAAAACAAGTTTACCGCATTCGAAATCAGAAAAATGAAATGCTAGGTGCCGATATTATCACACAAGTTGATGAAACAAATATCGAAAAAATGCATCACCCGTTTGATTTGACAAAATCTACGACTTATCATAGCCACATTCTTGAACCGCTTTTAAAAACTGTGATGAAGGACGGAAAACGTTATGAAAAGAAAAAATCTTTAGCTAAAATTAAGGCTTACGCAGCCGAGCGTTTAAATGAACTTCCTGAAGAATATAAACGATTTTCAAATCCGCATATTTATAAAATTGGTGTTTCAACTGAACTTTTAGAAACCAGAGAAAAATTAAGAGAAACTTTAAAGAAATAAATGATGAAAACACTTGTATTGGTCGATGTTCAAAATGATTTTATGCCAGGCGGTTCGCTTGAAGTGAAAGAAGGAGATCAAATTGTCAGCGAAATCAATAAAATTATTCAAAACTATGATTTAGTTGTCGCTACTGTTGATTGGCATCCTGAAAACCATATGAGTTTTGCTTCTAATCATGTTGATAAAAATCCTTTTGATAGCATTGATTTTAAAGGAAGCAAGCAAACTTTATGGCCAAATCACTGTGTTCAAAATACTGAAGGTGCTGCTTTTCATCCTGATTTAAAACAAAGCTATATAGAAACAATTTTCAGAAAAGGAACAAATCCTGAACTTGATAGTTACAGCGGTTTTTATGATAATATGCATGAAAAATCAACAGGTTTGGCAGGTTATCTCAAAGAGAAAGGCGTGAGCGAATTCGATGTTTGTGGTTTGGCAGGAGATATTTGCGTTTATTTTACCATTAAAGATGCTTTAGATGAAGGCTTTAAAGTGAATGTGATTGAACAAGCTACAAAAGCTTTAGAACCTGTGACTTTTGAGAAACAGAAAGCTGAGCTTAAAGAGAAAGGTGTTTCTTATTTTTAATATTCTGTTAAACGAAACAGAATTAAAGCAAAATATGAATTGAGATATTTTTGATTTCTTAATTTGATGAAAATTAAGAACATGAAATTTAATACGAAAACAATTCATGGTGGTCAAGAAGATATTGATCCTGCTTATGGTTCAGTAATGCCACCGATTTATCAAACCTCAACATATAAACAAAGATCTCCTGGTGAGCATCAGGGTTATGAATATTCACGAAGCGCCAACCCAACGCGGACAGCTTTAGAAAAAGCCATTGCTTCTCTTGAAAATGGAAAACATGGTCTGGCTTTTGGCTCAGGTTTAGCAGCGATCGATGCCGTGATGAAGCTATTAAAACCAGGTGATGAGGTTATATCTACCAACGATTTATACGGCGGAACTTACCGTCTTTTTAATAGCATTTTTAAAAATTTTGGTATCAAGTTTCACTTTATTGGTATGTCAAATCCCGATGAGATTGAAAGTTATATCAACACAAATACAAAAATGATTTGGACAGAAACACCGACTAATCCGATGATGAATATTATCGATATTGAAAGTGTTGCTCAAATTTCAAAAAAGCATAATCTCAAGCTCGTTGTCGATAATACTTTTGCTACAGCTTATTTACAACAACCTCTTGATTTGGGTGCAGATATCGTGATGCATAGCGCTACAAAATACCTTGGCGGTCACAGTGATGTTGTGATGGGAACTTTGGCTGTAAAAGATGATGAACTTGCCGAAAAGCTTTACTTTATACAAAACTCAAGTGGCGGAATTGCAGGACCAATGGATAGTTTTTTGGTGTTGAGAGGTTTAAAAACACTTCACGTCAGAATGCAACGTCATTGCGAAAATGGTCGCGCTGTGGCAGAATATTTAGCTCAGCATCCAAAAGTTGACAAAGTTTATTGGCCAGGTTTTGAAACTCACCCAAACTATGATATTGCTAAAAAACAAATGAAAGATTTTGGTGGCATGGTTTCATTTACCACAAAAGGAAATAAACAAAGTGATGCAGTTCAGTTTGTAGAGAATTTAAAAGTCTTCACTTTAGCTGAATCTCTTGGAGGCGTTGAGTCTTTAGCTGGTCATCCCGCAAGTATGACGCATGCGTCCATACCAAAAGAAGAGCGTGAAAAAACGGGTGTTGTCGATTCCTTAATCAGATTAAGCGTTGGCATTGAAGATGAGGAAGACTTGATCGCGGATTTAAAGCAAGCTCTTGAAGCATAAAAAGTCAATCGCCATATTTCAGGCGATTGAGGTTTTTTAATATTGTTCAAGTAAATATTTGATGATGTCCGTTGTGGTTACTATTCCAACAATTTTATCATATTTAATGACAGGAAGTGCGTGAAATTCTTTTTTGGCAAATATTTCAGCAGCTTCTTTTATTGTCGTGTGTTCAGTCACAACTTCAACATTTTTGGTCATTACTTGTTCTAAAGTGAACATTTCGTAAACCGTTGTTTCAATCTCTTGGCCGTCATCATCAGTGGCATCAGCAAAAGAGATGCGCATCAAATCAGTGTAACTCAACATCCCGATAATTTTGTCGTTTTTAACAACAGGGATATGTCTGATTTTGTTTTTCTTAAAGAGCGATTCAGCTTTGCTTAAGCTGTCATTGACATTTAATTTAATTAAATTATCTGTCATTATTTTGGAGATTTTGTCTGTTGCTTCCATGGTTATGTTGTTAAGATTATTAATGTAAATTTCTGATAATAAATTAGTAAGTTACATGATTAAAGTCATTTTTAGATGACTTCTTAATTTGCTCATTCAAAGAGTCAAATTTGAATAATTACTTTTCAGTCACTTATAGAAATATACAAAAAAATAAAGTTTTATCTTTACAAATTGCAATTTACACTCTATGGCAATCATCAGTTCAAAGGATATTTCAGAAGCATTAAATTTTAACCGATTCGGTTATTTCGGTCAAGTGCTTGGCAATGTCGTTTTACAACTTACAAAACTCAATAAGCTTAACGATATTTATGATAAATACCGTGAGCTTGATGGTGTTGAGTTTATTGATGCTATACTGTTAGAAGTTGGAGCAGAATTTCACATTCCAGAAAAAGATTTTAAAAGAATTCCAAAAGAAGGCCCTTTTATCACGGTTTCAAACCATCCGCTTGGTGCGATTGATGGCCTTATTTTGCTTAAAATAATGCTTGAACAAAGACCAGATTATAAAGTTGTAGCAAATTTTTTATTACAAAAACTAGATCCTTTAAAGCCTTACGTCATGCCTGTTAACCCTTTTGAAGATAGGAAGGACGTAAAATCAAGTGTTTCAGGTCTGCGTGAAGCCCTAAAACACATCAAAGAAGGCAAGCCATTTGGTGTTTTCCCAGCAGGTGAAGTTTCTACTTTTAAAGAAGATAAAAAAATAGTTGATAAACCTTGGATGCCAGAGGCAATGAAACTTATACAAAGGGCAAATGTACCTGTTGTTCCTGTATATTTCCACGCTAAAAACAGTCCTGTCTTTTATAAATTAGCGAAAATCAATCCTAATTTACGAACTGCCAAATTACCAAGCGAAATGTTGTCTCGTCCTAAAAACAGACCGATTAACGTGCGTATTGGCAATCCTATTTCGCCCAAAGATTATCAAGAATATGAAGATCTAGAAGATTTCACAAATTACATGCGTCGCAAAACATATATGCTCGCGAATGCTTTTGAGAAAAAGAAATTAATTAGTCAAATCCCAACTCAGATCAAGCTTCCGAGAGCTCCACAAAATATTATTGAGGAAGTCGGCAAAGACTGTATTTTAGAAGAAATAGAAAAATGTAGAAATAAAAGTGACCGTTTATTACAAAGCAATAATTATGAAGTTTTTCTTTCAAGAACGGATCACATCCCGAATATCATTAGAGAAATTGGGCGTCAAAGAGAAATCACTTTTAGGTCAGTAGGTGAAGGGACAAACAAATCTATTGATCTCGATAAATATGATGAATATTATCATCACATGTTTTTGTGGGATAATAAAGCAGAGCGTATTGCAGGTGCTTATCGCATGGGTTTTGGGAAAGAAATTTATAAAAATCACGGAATTGATGGTTTTTACTTAAATGAATTATTTCGTTTTGAGCCTGAGCTTTACAAATTAATGAGCGAGTCTATTGAAATGGGACGCGCTTACATCATTAAAGATTATCAGCAAAAACCAATGCCTTTGTTTTTGCTTTGGCGTGGTATAGTGCATTGTACATTGCGCTTTCCTGATCATAAATATTTAATAGGAGGCGTGAGTATTAGTAATAAATTTTCAAACTTCTCAAAATCAATGATGATTGAGTTTATGAAATCAAATTATTACGATCCTTATGTTGCGCAATTTATTCGACCTAAGAAAGAGTTTAAAGTTAAGCTAAAAGATGCGGACAAAGATTTTGTTTTCGATGCGACAAAAGCTAACTTGAACAAGTTTGATAAAATTATTGATGAAATTGAACCAGACAATTTACGCTTACCCGTTTTGATTAAGAAATACATCAAACAAAATGCAAAAGTTGTCGCTTTTAACGTCGATCCGATGTTTAATAACTCAGTAGATGGCTTAATGTATATCAGAATATCAGATTTACCAGAAAGCACCGTCAAACCAGTTTTAGAAGAATTTCAAGCAGAACTTGAACAACAAAATAAAGAAAAATAATATGTCAATTTTCACAAAGATTATAAACGGAGATTTACCAGCCTATAAAGTTGCTGAAAATGATGATTTTTTAGCCTTTTTAGACATCAATCCTAATACAAAAGGTCACACACTTTGTATTCCCAAAAAAGAAGTTGATAAAATTTTTGACCTTGATGAAGACACTTACAATGCGTTGATGACATTCTCTAGAAAAGTCGCTTTGGCTTTACGCAAAACGGTTGAATGCAAGCGCATCGGCATGTCAGTCATTGGACTTGAAGTGCCACACGTCCATGTCCATTTAATTCCTTTACACAAAATGGAAGACACGAGGTTTGATAAAAAAGTCTCACTTTTTGAAGAGGAATTTAAAAAGTTAGCAAAAGAAATTCAGGATAATTTTGAGGCTTGATTGAATTATAAAGTACTTAAACTAAAAAGCCGAGATCAAATTTGAATCTCGGCTTTTGTGTATTTAAAAATCAATCTTGACTTCTTCAAATTCATTTTCTTCTCCTTCTTCATCTTCTTTTTCAAGATCATCGCAATCAATTTTGATGCTGAGGTTATCAGGTTTTTCAAAATCATCATCAGAGACAATAATGTCTTCATCTTTATACAAAGATTTCATGTACATTCCCCAAATTGGCAAAGCCATTGTTGCACCTTGACCATAAGTAATTGTCGGGAAACGAACTGATCTATCTTCACCACCAACCCAAACGCCAGTTGCTAAGTCAGGAACCATCCCGATAAACCAACCATCACTTTGGTTTTGTGTTGTTCCTGTTTTTCCTGCAATCGCATTTTTAAAATCGTAAGGATAACCAGTGACTGCACGTTGATAGTGCGGTAACTTTTTAATATAATCGAAATTTGAACGTAAACGACGTCCAGAACCAAAACGCGTCACACCTTCAAGTAAGTTGACAGTAACATAAGCTGATTCTTCATTAAGGACATCACGTGTTTCAGGTGTGTGTTGATAAAGTATAGTCCCGTTTTTATCTTCTATTCTTTCTATTAAAAAAGGCTCAACGTAAACACCTTTGTTAGCAAAAGTACTGTAAGCAGAAACCATTTCGTAAACTGAAATATCAGCAGAACCTAAAGCAATTGCGGCTACAGGGTCAATATTTCGGGTATCAATACCGAGTTTATTTAATAAACTGATGACATTTTCAGGTCCAGTTCTGTCAATCATTCTTGCTGTAATTGTGTTGATTGACTCAGCTAAAGCTCGTTTTAAAGTCTTGACTCCTCCATATTCATTACCTGCATTTCTTGGTGTCCAATCTTTTGTTACGCCATGTCTTCCTTTTGGAATGGTGTATTTTGTATTTGGCATTTCTAAGCATGGCGAATAATGAAGTTGATCAATGGCTGTTGCATAAACAAATGGTTTAAATGTTGACCCAACTTGTCGGCGCGCTTGCTTAACGTGTTCGTATTTAAAGTATTTGTAATTAATACCGCCAACCCAAGCTTTTACAGCACCGGTTTGTGGGCGCATTGACATCATCCCAGCGTTAAGGAATGATTTATAATAACGAATGGAATCTCTTGGTGTCATCAAAGTATCGATAGCGCCTTCCCATGAGAAAACTTTCATTTCACGCTTTTTATCAAAGCTTGCAAGTATTTCTTCCTCGTTGAAATCTTTCTTTTTCATCTCTTTGTAACGAGGTGAATTTTTGATTCCTCTATTGATAATGCGTTTGATTTCTTCTTTATTAACGCTTCTAAAGGGTGATGTCTTATTGTTTTTATTCTGTCTATTAAATTCTTTTTGAAGTTTTTCTAAATGTCTATCAACAGCTATTTCAGCATATTCTTGCATGCGGTAATCAATGGTTGTGTATATTTTTAAACCATCACTGTAAATATTATACTTCGTGTCATCTGGCTTAAAATTTTCTTCATCATTGATCCAATTTTTTAAGAAATCACGGACGTGCTCTCTGAAATAAGTTGCGATACCATCATCATGTTGCTCTGGTGAATAATCAGTAACAAGCTCTAACTGACGTAAAGAATCTCTTTCTTTTTCAGTGATAAAGCCGTTTTTTTCCATTTGCCCAAAAACGGTATTTCTTCTATTTAAAGCATTTTCTTTGAAGGTTTCGCGAAGCGGATTATGAGATATCGGATTTTTGAGCATTGCGACCAACACAGCCGACTCCTCAACTGTCAACTCTTGTGGTTCTTTGCTGAAATAAATTCGCGCTGCAGATCTCACCCCAACAGCTTGATATAAGAAATCAAATTTGTTGAGGTACATCGTGATAATTTCCTCTTTGGTGTATTGCTCTTCAAGCCTAACAGCGATAACCCATTCTTTTATTTTCTGAACACCACGTTCAAATTTGTTTTTATTTGTTACATCAGAGAAAAGCAACTTTGCTAATTGCTGGGTAATTGTGCTTGCGCCACCTTTTGTTCCTAGGTAAGCGACGGCTCTTAGAGTTCCTTTAGCATCAATACCTGAGTGAGAGTAAAATCGCTCATCTTCAGTTGCAATTAACGCTTGAATCAAGTGAGGAGGGATATCTTCATACTTAACTGGCGTTCTGTTTTCTTCGTAATATTTACCTAATGTTTTTCCATCTGCTGAAAGAACTTCAGTAGCTAAGTTAGTTTCAGGATTTTCTAATTCTTCAAAGGTTGGCATTTCACCAAAAAAGCCCCAACCTGCAAAAAGAAAGACGAAGACAACACACAGAATTCCAGCAGTAAAAATAGCCCAGAACCACAAGATGTATTTTTTGAAATTATTATTTTTTTTATCTGTCATTTTCTTGCTTGTGTTTTTCGATGCTTAAACCCACATCGGTAATTCCTTTTAAATTTTCGAGTCCTTTAACTTCTCCAAAAGCACGCATGGCTTGCTTGATATTAATTTTGTATTCACCAATTTCTGTGAATTTCACATTTTGTTTATACCACAATTTACTTGATTTGATACTGCTAAAACCTTCTCCCATAAACTCTCCATTAGGGTAAGCCATCTCGTACTCAAGTGTATCGACGATAACTTTTCCATTAGGGAAATTGATATCTGCGATGACAAATAAATTACTGAATTTATAGTCTTGATTATTTCTGATGTTAAAAAACAAATCATAATGATTGACTGTATCAGAAACCTCAACTTCAAATTCAGCAGTTTGTTCAGTTGGCCATCCATCATCATAAGATTTGACCTTTGAATAAAAAGTATCATTTGATTGGCATGCGTTAAATATGAAAATCATCATTAAAATAGATGCGAATAAAAATCTATTGCTTTTCATTATTTGACTTAGGTTTGTTTTGTTTTTTAGGTTTTCTGTGACGTGAACCTTGGCTTTTATTGTCTTTATTTGACTTTTGCGGATTCGATTTCTTTTGGTTTTTTTGACCTCTTGATTTTTGAGAAGCTGGTTTTTTCTTATTTGATCTTTTCTTTGGTCTGCGTTTAGGCTTATCAAAACGTGTTAAACTATCTTGATCAACTGAATTTTCGAAATTTGTCGATATTTCTGGCGTATCATCAACAAATTCTTCCAAGCTTGCGACGGGTTTACCCTCTTTCTCAGCTTTAATAATTTCCTGAACAGCTTTGGTGTCTATTTCAATCCAGTTGTTATACTCGCCTTCATAAGCGTACCATAATTTGAATTTGAAAATATCTATTTTCTGGCAAACTGCTTCTCCTTTTTTAGTGACTAATTTTTTGTCTTGTCTTGGGAAATCTTTTAAAGCATCTAAATATGAATCTAATTCATAATTTAAACAGCACTTTAATTTTCCACATTGCCCAGCTAATTTCAATGGATTTAAAGATAACTGTTGGTAACGCGCAGCTGCTGTTTTAACTGTTCTAAAATCAGTTAACCAAGTTGAGCAACATAGCTCGCGGCCACAAGAACCGATACCGCCAAGTCTTGCAGCTTCTTGTCTAAAGCCAATTTGCTTCATTTCAATTCGAATCTTAAATTCGTAAGCAAACTCCTTGATCAGCTGTCTAAAATCAACTCTGTCTTCGGCAGTGTAATAAAAAATAGCTTTTGATGCATCACCTTGAAATTCAACGTCACTAATTTTCATTTTAAGGTTAAGTCTGATGGCAATTTCTCTTGCACGCACCTTAACTGCGTCCTCTCTTTCTCTGGCTTTTTGCCAGATATCTATATCTTTTTGGTTAGCTTTTCTGTATATTTTTGCTAAATCAGGCTTGTAAGGATCTTCTTTTTTCTTACGCATTTGCACTTTTACAAGTTCTCCTGTAAGCGTGACAATGCCAATATCGTGACCTGGTGATGTTTCTGTAGCGACGATATCGCCAATTGATAATGTGAGTTTATCTGTATTTCTAAAAAACTCTTTACGTCCGTTTTTAAAGCGAACTTCAACAGCGTCAAAAGGTTCAGAACCTGCTGGAAGTTCTACATCTGATAACCAGTCAAAAACTGTCAATTTATTGCAAGAATCTACTCCACAATTTCCATTACTCTTGCATCCTTTGGGCAAACCATCACTTTTGCTAGCACAACTGCTACATCCCATATGTTTATATATTTAGAGCTTTTTGGCGTTATGCCTCAGCGTTTTGTTAGTATAATAATAATCGGTAAAGATATTAAAATATTGTCAGGGCAGATTTTTTTAGCTTTCTTATCACTAAATTTTTCTTATTTCATGAGCTTATTCGGGCTCATGAAGCTTGACAAAGCCTGTTGATTGTTTCGTAAATTAATGTGTTTTCATAACCGCGATAGGCAAGGTATTGATATATTTTCTGACGACTTTTTCGTGAACAATCTTGATTGAGTTGCTTGTATTTCTGTTCTGCAAGTTGATTAAGTGTTGCAATATAGTCTTGATCGTTGATTTCTTTTAAGGCCGTTTTGATATTAAAATGTGAAATTTTTCTGAATTTAAGTTCACGTGTAATTCTGAGACGTCCCCATTTTTTTATTCGAAATTTTCCTCTTGCAAAACTTTGAGAAAAACGTTCTTCATTTAAAAAATCATGTTTAATCAACTCATTAATAATGTGTGCTTTTGCCGTCTCATACATGCCTAACTGATCGAGTTTTTTCTCGACTTCTTGGTGGCAGCGATCTTGGTAAGCACAATATTGCATTGCTTTGGCAAGTGCTTCATCAACGGTTAAAGATTGTTCTTTCTTCATAGAATTCTCAAAGATAAGTTTTTTCTTTTTTGGGCATAAAAAAAGCCCAGTTGCATATAGCAAATGGGCTTTTATTTAGTATTTAATAGGATTTCCATCCTTATCGACAAAGTGATACTCTAAATATTGATGTGCATCACGTGGTTGTATTTTGATCCATTTTTTGAAATCAAGAAACCATTTTGTTCGCATTGATGGCGTTCCTTTAACAAGGTATGCCGCAACGAAAGGATGTGCTGTTAGAGTTACTTTTTTGTAACCTTTAGCAATTATCTTTTGTAAATCTGTATTTATTTTATTGATGATAACGATAGGCGCTTCAACTTCTCCGTCTCTATTCGGATTTTTTTCACGCGTTTTAATCGCGAGTTCTGGTCTGACACGCTGTCTGGTAATTTGGATTAATCCAAATTTACTAGGCGGTAAGATTTTGTGTTTAGCTCTATCATCACTCATTTCAGCTCTTAAATGATCGTAAAGTTTTTTACGATGTTCTGCATTGATCATGTCAATAAAGTCAACAACAATAATACCTCCCATATCACGTAGCCTGAGTTGGCGTGCGATTTCGGTAGCACTAATGAGGTTAACTTCTAAAGCTGTATCTGCTTGATTTTTTGCCTTGTTGCTTCTATTACCACTATTCACGTCAATAACGTGCATAGCCTCTGTATGCTCTATAACGAGATAAGCACCTTTTTTCATTGTGACAGTTTCTCCAAAAGAGGTTTTAATCTGTCTTTCAACATTATATTTTTCGTAAACAGGTACTTTAGAGTTGTAATGAGAAACGATTGATTCTTTCTCTGGTGATATTTCACCAACGTAATCTTTAATTTGTGAGTATAAGCTTTCATCATCAACAACAATAGAAGTAAATGAGTCGTTAAACAGATCTCTTAACATTGATGATGCTTTATTGAGTTCGCCAAGAACTTTATTAGGAGGTTGTACACGTTGTATTTTTTTACACATGCTTTGCCAGCGATTGAGTAGATTCTGTAAATCTTTATCAATATCGGCAACTTTTTTACCTTCGGCTACTGTACGAATAATAACGCTAAAGCCTTTCGGTTTAATGCTTTTAACAAGACGTTTAAGTCTGTTTTTCTCTTCTTTATCTTCTATCTTTTGTGAGATAGAAACTCTATCTGAGAAAGGAACCAGTACAATATAGCGACCTGCTAATGAGAGTTCACTACTAAGGCGAGGACCTTTGCTTGAAATTGGTTCTTTAACAACTTGTACGAGTACAGATTGATTTGGATTCAGTACATCTGTAATCACACCATCTTTGTCAATATCTTCTTCAAAGTTAAAATTTTTGAAGGTGTAATCTTTAAATTTTGGCGAGCTTGCTTTCTTAACAAATTTAAGTAATGTTTTGATTTGTGGACCTAAATCATGGTAGTGTAAAAATCCATCTTTTTCATAGCCAACATTGACGAATGCGGCATTGAGGCCAGAAAGTGCTTTTCTGACTTTGGCGAGGTAAATGTCACCAACTGCAATATTATTGTCACTAGACTCTTTGTGCAGTTCGATTAATCTTCCCTCTTTAAGCAAGGCAAAATCTACAGCGCCGGAACTTGATCTTATAATTAATTCCTTGTTCACGCTTTTAAATTTTGTTTCTAAGCTGTTCTGCTTAGAAAAATTAAACAATTATTGTAAGGATGTAGAAGTTTAGGTTTTAAACTTCGATGTCAAAGAACGTGTTGATAAAAGTAGAAAAAGTAGTTATTGAAAACTACTTTTTCTTGTGACGGTTAGCTCTGTTTCTCTTTTTTCTTTTGTGAGTTGCTACCTTATGTCTTTTTCTTTTTTTACCACTTGGCATAAGCTGTGTTTTTTTATTGATTAATAATTTATTTTACTTCAACTTTAGTTTTTACACCTTCTATGAAAACCTTTGCAGGTTTAAAAGCAGGAATGTTGTGTGCTGGTATCTTAATTGTTGTGTTCTTAGAGATGTTACGACCAGTTTTTTCTGCTCTTTTCTTGACAACAAAACTTCCGAAACCTCTCAAGTACACATTGTCTCCGCTCTCTAAAGAATCCTTTACTTCAGCCATAAAAGTTTCAACAGTAGCCTGTACTTCAGCTTTCTCTAAGCCTAACTTATCTGAAATATTAGCTACAATATCTGCTTTTGTCATAGTCTTTATATTTAAAAGTGTTTATTAAATTTGAGTTTGCAAATATACAGAATTAAATAACAATAAATAAATACAAAACGCTAAATAGTAGTGATATAAGCCATATTTTTGTTCGAAAATAAAAATTTGAACTTTTCTAAAGCGCTCATTAACTGGTATCATACGCATCACAGAGACTTGCCATGGCGTCATACAACGGCTGCTTACAATATTTGGTTGTCAGAGATTATGCTTCAACAAACGCAAGTTATAAAAGTGCTTGACTATTATCGCAATTTTTTAGAAAAATATCCAACCGTTCACGATTTATCAAGGGCTAGTGAAGATGAAGTCCTGAAAATGTGGCAAGGTTTAGGGTATTACTCCAGAGCAAGAAACTTGCACAAAACAGCTCAAACAGTGAGTGAAAACAATGGAGAATTCCCTGATACTTACAAAGAACTTAAAAAATTAAAAGGCATAGGTGATTATACGGCTGCTGCTATTTCGTCTTTTGCTTTTGGTGAAGCTCAGGCAGTGCTAGATGGTAATGTTTATCGTGTGTTAGCTAGATATTTAGGAATTGATTTACCCATAAACTCCACTGAAGGTGTCAAGCTATTTAAGGAAAAAGCAAAACAACTTTTGGATAAAGATAGACCAGCAGATCACAATCAGGCCATTATGGAGTTTGGTGCATTGCATTGTAAACCAAAGAAACCTAAGTGTGATTCATGTCCTTTACAAATTGATTGCGTCGCATATCAACAAAATAAAGTGAATGAACTTCCTGTAAAACTAAAAAAAGTGAAAGTTAGAAAGCGGTACCTTAATTATGTGATACTTCAAGATCAGAAAGAACATTTTTTACTTCAAAAACGAACTGAAAAAGATATTTGGCAAAATATGTTTGAGTTTCCTCTTTATGAATCTCAAAATAATCTTAATCAAGCGACAACTCAAAGTTTTAATTTAACTTTGCCAACTGAAAATTTAATACGCTTAACTGATCAGCCTATTAAACATCAATTAACGCATCAAAGCTTGTTTGTTCATTTTTGGAAGTTAGACTTGAGCGAATCTTTTAAAACATACCCAAATTTACTAGAAGATTATGAGGTTGTCACCAAAGAAGAACTTCTGGATTATGCAGTCCCAGTTTTGATTGCTAATTATATTCAGAAACACTTTTTTAAAGGATAAATCTTTTTTATTACATTTACATTTAAAATCAATTATTATGGCTGGGACACTCAATAAAGTTATGCTTATCGGACACACAGGAGATGACGTTAAAATGCATTATTTTGAAGGCGGTAATTCTATCGGAAGATTTCCGTTAGCTACCAATGAAGAATATGTTAATAAAGCAACAAATGAGCGTGTTAGCAATACGGAATGGCACAATGTTGTTGTTCGTAATAAAGCAGCCGAGATTTGTGAAAAATACCTCAAAAAAGGTGATAAGGTTTATATTGAAGGTCGCATCAAAACCAGAAAATGGCAAGATGATAAAGGCATGGACAGATATTCAACAGAAATTCATTGTTCAGAATTTACATTCTTGACGCCTAAAGGAGAGAGCGATCAAAGCTCTTCAGCTCCAGCCACTCAACCTAACCAGCAGAAACCAGCTTCACAACCTACTAAAGAAACGAAGGTTGAAGAAGAAGACGATCTGCCCTTTTAGTTCAATTTAAATCACACGTAATTTGGAACCTGACCCCTCGAGTTTGTTTATAAGTTTAGCCCTAGATGCTGGCGGTATATTTCAGCTTGTTCTCTTTTTTATATTATTGATATGCTCAGCTTTGGTTTCTGGATCAGAAGTAGCTTTGTTTTCTCTTAAGCCGACTGATTTTGATTACGAAAATATATCGGCTAAAGATCAAATTTTGATCAATCTTATCGATAGACCAAAAAAACTTTTAGCAACAATACTTATTGCTAATAACTTTATCAATATTGCTATTGTTTTGCTTTACAGTTCGTTTAGTGACGACTTAATGCAAAGTACCAACATCAGCTGGTTTGGCATTAATCTTAAATTGATAATTGATATCGGGATTGTGACTTTCCTGATTTTGCTTTTTGGTGAAATCTTGCCTAAAGTTTATGCCAACAGAAATAGTGTAGAGTTTGCACATTTTATGGCTTATCCATTAGCTGTTTTAGATAAAATATTTTCACCTTTAAGCATGCCAATGCGCTCAGTAACCTTGAAAATTCACCAGAAGTTTGGTAAACAAAAATCTCACTTAAGTGTTGATCAACTATCCCAAGCGCTTGAGCTAACCAACGAAGAAGAGACAACTGTTGATGAAAAAAAGATTTTGCAAGGCATTGTTTCTTTTGGAAATACCGATGCTAAGCAAGTCATGAAACCAAGACTTGATGTTTTTGCTTTGAGTTCTGATACGGATTACCAAGTTGTTTTGAATCAAATTGTTGAAAATGGTTATTCTCGAATTCCAGTTTATAAAGAAGATGTTGACAATATTATCGGGATTCTTTATGTGAAAGATTTGTTGCCTTACCGAGATCATGATGATTTTGAATGGCAGAGCTTGCTGAGAGAACCTTACTTTGTTCCTGAAAACAAAAAACTTGATGATTTATTAAACGATTTTAAGTCTCAGAAAAATCACTTAGCAATTGTTGTTGACGAGTACGGAGGCACAAGCGGATTGATTTCTCTTGAAGATATTATTGAAGAAATAGTCGGGGATATCAGTGATGAGTTTGATGATGAAGATTTGGTTTTTTCTAAAATTGATAATCATACTTTTGTTTTTGAAGGTAAAACTTCTCTGAAGGATTTCTACCGTATCTTTGATTTTGATGAAAATACGCAAACCGAATTTGAAACAGAGAAGGGTGAGTCAGAAACCTTAGCGGGTTTTGTTCTTGAAATTTCAAAAAGTTTACCCAAGAAAAATCAAACCATTCAGTTTTTACAATTTACTTTTACAATTGAAGTTGTTGATAATAGGCGTATTAAACAAATTAAAGTGAAACGAAATGAATCTTAAGCTTGTCTCTTTCTTATTATTGTTCGTTTTTTTGACGATGAGTTGTCAAACGGATGTGCAACCTAAAGCCAAGGCTTTTCTGGATTTAAATTATCCTGATAATAGTTATAAACAGCTTAATACAAACTGTCATTTTTACTTTGATGTTAATGAGTTAGTGAAGATTGATCAATCCAAAAATTACGATCAATGCTCATTTGATATCGTTTATCCTCAAATGGACGCGACCATATTTTTCTCTTATAAAAAAGTCAATAATAATTTGAGAGAATTATTGTCTGATGCTCAAAAGCTTCCCTTAAAACACACGATTAAAGCAGATGCGATAGAGGTTGATGTTTACTCAAACGATGAAACAAATACCTATGGAAACTTTTATGAAGTTGAGGGTGACGCAGCTTCTCAAGCTCAATTTTATTTAACTGACAGTGTCAACCACTTTGTGACAGCTTCTATTTATTTCAAAACACGTCCCAATTATGATTCCATTTTGCCAGCTGCAGCTTATCTCAAAAAGGATTTAAAACGAATGGTTGAGAGCTTAAGGTGGACGAAATAAGCCTTTAAATTTTAGTCAACTTTTATAAGGAAAGCTGAATAATTAAATTGATTTTTGCACAAAAATTTCAAAGTGCCAAATCAATATCTAAAATGGTTTTTCCTCATCACATTATCTTTGCTTTGGGGAAGCTCATTTATTCTTATTAAAAAATCTTTATTAGGTTTAACTCCAATACAATTGGGAGCAGTTCGTGTATTAATCACTGGTATAGTGCTAATTCTATTTGGCTTTAGGAAGCTCAAACAGCTCAATAAGCAACAATGGTTTTGGGTAGGTTTATCAGGCTTTATAGGGACGTTTTTTCCAAGTATTTTATTTGCTTATGCAGAAACAGAAATTGACAGTGCAATTGCTTCAATATTAAATTCAACTGTCCCTTTATTAGCGCTTATTGTTGGGTTGAGCTTTTTTGGAGCAGCTTTTATCAGGAAACAATTTATTGGTGTTTTCATCGGTTTAATAGGTTCTGTATTGCTCATTTTTGCTGGCGCATCACTTAATCCTGATCAGAATTATTGGTTTTCAATTTTACCTATTATCGCTTCTGTGATGTATGCTTTTAATGCAAATATTATTAAAAAATATCTTCAAAATGTATCAGCTTTAGGTATTGCAACGGGATCCTTTTTAATTTTAATTCCTGTTTCAATTATTGTTTTATTTGCAACTGATTTTTTTACTGCTGAAAAGTTGAAATCTCCTGAGACGCATCAAGCGCTTATTTATGTAAGCATTTTAGCTGTTTTAGGGACTGCTTTCGCAAAGATTATTTTTAATCGTTTAATACAGATTTCGAATCCTGTTTTTACAACTTCAGTGACTTACTTAATACCAATCATCGCTTTGTCTTGGGGGTTTTTAGATGGAGAGCAATTTAATATGATGCAATTTGGTGCAGGCTTAATCATTTTATTAGGTGTTTATCTTGCCAATAAAAAGAAGCGACTTAAAAATAGAGCTTAATTTTTAGCATAAAAAAAGCTGCTCTAAAAATTAATTTAGAGCAGCTGAATTATTTAAAGGATTTCAGATTTATTCGAAATCTTTATCAGAAACACCTTCGTTAACTTTAACTTCTTCAATGTTGATTTCAATCTCCATTGGTCCTACTTTTTGAGTTAATTTAAATGGAAACTTAATCCCTTTAACTTCCTTGTAGTCAGAGTAGTCAATTGTTGTTGTCGCTGTTTGCCCCATTTGCTCAACTGTTGTTGCAGTTTGGATTTTTAAACCAGTTTCAACACTATAAAACTCTTTAGTTGTTTCGTTGATTTTTACAGCATATGCATCTTGTCCATCAATGCTTTCAATTGCTACAAGTTCAACACCATCAGCGACATTTAATTCACGAACAGCACCAGCAATTTTTTTGTTTGCCATATTTTGCTCTTCAGTGTAATCCATACGTTGACCTTGAGCAACTTGGTAACCTTTTTCACCATCAAAAATCATTTTCTGTACTGTGTTTCCGCCCATTTTAAGCTCTACACTAGATTTCCCTGATTTGGTTCTTTTTTCTTGGTATTGAAAAGTTGCACCTGGTACAGTTGCATCACCTTTTAAGTAAACTGTGTTTACGTTTTCGGCTTTGTCTTTTCCTCCAATTGCTTTGATGTAATTTTGGTAAACACTAGCTGCATCAACACCTTCTGGAATTGGCTTAGTGAACTCTGGTTTATCAATTTTATTCGCTTTCTTATCATAGTACAATACTGGGACACGCTTGCCATCAACAGTTACTTTTTCTAAGTTTTCAACAACTTCAGAACCTTTACCAGTCACAATAATTCTTAAGTTATCAACTTTAAGATATTTATTTGCGACTCTTTTAATGTCAGCAACAGTTACAGCATTAATCTTCTCTAAGAAAGTTTCATAAAAATCTTCAGGAAGCTTTTTAGTTTTAATATTAAGTGCGTAGTTAGCCACAGTTGAAGGGTTTTCTAATTGCATCACAAAGCTACCAGCAAACTTTTTCTTAACGTCTTCTAACTTATCTTTATCAACGTCTTCAGTTCTGATACGTTTGATTTCTTTAACAAATTCAACAACTGAACTGTCAGTTACCGCATTTCTTACACCAGCTGAAGCTCTAAAGCGTGCAGCATATCTGCTACTGCCAATGCTTGATCTTGCGCCGTAGGTGTAACCTTTATCTTCTCTAAGATTCATGTTTAGGTAACTTCCGAAACTACCGCCAAGGATTTGGTTAGCAACAATAACTGGGAAATAGTCAGCATCACTCATCTTTAAGTCAACAGTGTTTTGAACGATAATTTGACTTTGAACAGCATTTGGCATATCAACAAAGTTGATTTGCGTGTATTGCGCATCACGAACTGCAGGAAGACTCTCACTTGGAGGTGTTTCTTCTTTCCAGTTCTTGAAATGTTCTTTTACTAACTTCTTTACTTCTTTTTTAGAAATATCTCCAACAACAACCATATATGCATTTTTTGGAGAGAAGTAGTTACGGTACATGTTTTTAACATCAGCTAAAGTAATAGACTCAACAGATTCTGGTGTTGTAAATTGTCCGTAAGGATGATTTTTCCCATAAGCTAAAGCAGATGATACACGACTACCAATAGCTTCTACGTTTTTTTCATTGCTTTTTAAACCTTCAATAAGTTTTGCTTTTTCAGATTCAAATTCTTCTTGAGAAAAAACTGGATTTAAAGCACCTTCAGCCATTAATTCCATCACACGAGGGAAGAATTTTGATAAAGAACTCGCGTAAGCACTTTCAGATCCGAAGCCAACTGAAGCGCCAAGAAAATCTATCTCTTCATTGAATTCGTCTTTAGAAATGTTTTTAGTACCAGTACCAAGTAAGCTAGAAACCAGGCTCGCTGTTCCAGGTTTATCAGCAGTGTAAGGTTTGTTGTCTATCATTAATCGCACAGAAACTCTTGGTAGCTTGTTGTTTTCAACAACTAATACTTCAAGCCCGTTGCTTAACGAGAATTGATCAGGCTCTCCAAGATTAATTTTTGGAGCTGGTCCTGGTTTAGGCATTGTCGATCTATCGATTTGTGCAGTCGCATTTGTTGCGATCAGACAAACTATAAATAGGGTTAAAATTTTAAATTTCATGTCTTTTATTTTTGTTCTTTATCTGATTCAGGTAAATAGTCTAAGTCTAAACGCTTGTTTTCTTGTAAGTATTTCTGAGCTACTTCTTGAATTTCTTCACGCGTAATACTTCTGTAGATTTCAATTTCTTCATTGATTAAATCTGTATCACCATATAATACATTGTAAGTTGCTAATGAACTTGCGATTCCTTGAATGCTTGAATTAGAACTTACAAATCTATTTTCAAATTTGTTTTGTAACTTCTGAAATTCTCTTTCTGAAATAAGTTCAGTTCTCAGTTTCTCAACTTCATCATCCATAATTTCAGCAAGCTTGTCTAAAGGAGTATCTCCCATAGGTAAAGCACCCATAACGTATGTTCCGTAATCTTCCATTGGTCTTGGGAAAGCTAAAACTTGTAATGCTACTTTTTCATCGTCAACCATTCTTTTATATAAACGTGAACTTTTACCGTCTGTCAAAATTGAAGAAATCATGCTCATAACGTAAGAATCACGGTGGCTCATACCAGGAATTCTGTAAACATGAACTTTTAAAGGAATTTGGATATTGCTATCGTATTCAGTTTTAACGATTGTCTCCTTAATTGGGTCTTCCTTAATATTAACTCTTTTGACCTCTGGTTTGCTTTTGATAGAACCAAAATAGTCTTGAACCATTTTTTTCATTTCGTTCTTTTCGAAATTACCAGCGACAACTAATGTTGCATTATTTGGGCCGTAGAATTTTTCAAAAAATGCTATAAATTCATCGAGTTGAGCAGCATTTAAATCATCCATCGTACCGATAACAGAGTTTTTGTAGGGGTGTTTTTTAAACAAATGCTTATTAATACCTGTTGCATATGCAACTTTACCATAAGGAGCGTTGTCAATTCTAGAACGTTTTTCTTCTTTAACGACTTCATTTTGTGTGTCAACACCAATTTGATTAATGATTGGGTGGAGCATACGCTCAGATTCCATCCATAAACCAATTTCAATAGCGTTAGAAGGGAAAGTTTCGTAGTAGAAAGTTCTGTCTTGTGATGTGTTTGCATTGTTGCTACCACCGTTGGCTGCAACGATGTTGAACCACTCACCACGTTCAATATTTTTTGTTCCTTCAAATAAAAGGTGCTCAAAAAAATGGGCAAAACCTGTACGTCCTTCTGTTTCGTCTTTTGAGCCAACGTGGTACATAACACCAACTGTTGCAACAGGAACAGTATTGTCTTGATGTAAAATGACATGTAAGCCATTGTCTAAATCATACTCTGTAAACTCTACTTGCTGAGCGAAAACAGGTATACTCATACAAAAAAGCAACAGTAAATTAAATGTTCTTTTCATTTTTAAATAATTTTAAATGTAAACTATAAGTTGATAAAATTTTAGATATGTTACAAATATCTATGTTTAATTTTGAACTAACCTGCTAAAGACATCTTAAATCTATAATTTTTATGTCTTAACAAGATATTTGAATATGTTTTACATTAATTTTTGTAATTTAACATAAAAATTAAACGATGAACAGAATTTCTATTTCAATCAGATACGGAACTGCACTCGCAGCATCACTTATTGCGTATTTCTTAATATTAAGTTTATTTGATGCACACACGCAAGCAGGTTTTAGTACATTTAATATGGTGATTACGGCCTTTGCGATTTATGACTCAATACGTTCGCGCAAACACGAGCTTCGAGAAAATTTTAAATATGAAAATGGAGTTGTTTCAGGATTGATCACAGGTATTTTTGGTACAATCTTATTTACTGTTTTTATGAGTATTTACACTTCGGAGTTAAATCCTGATTTTTTAGACAACTTAACAGGAATGATGTCCAAAAATTTAGATGTTAATCCATTGATGTTTTCATTTGTAGTTGCCATTATGGGCTTTGCGACAACAGTCGTGATGACTTTAACTTTTATGCAGCTTTTCAAAAAATCTATTCATAAAAAATAAAAATTCTTTGTGTTTATTTTAAAAGGCGTATATTTGCAAGCATTTTAAAATTTAAACATAAACACTATGTACGCAATCGTAGAGATAGCAGGGCAACAGTTCAAAGTAACTAAAGACCAAAAAGTGTTTGTACATCGTTTAAAAGAAGATGAAGGAGCTTCAATTAGCTTTGATAAAGTTCTTTTATTTAACGATGGCAGCACAACGACTCTTGGCGCCCCAGCTATAGATGGTGCAAAAGTTGACGCAAAAGTCCTTAAGCACTTGAAAGGAGACAAAGTTATTGTCTTCAAAAAGAAAAGAAGAAAAGGTTACAAAAAGAAAAACGGTCACAGACAATATTTGACTGAGATTCAGATTGAAGGTCTTTTCGGAAGTGGATCAAAATCATCATCAAAGAAAGCTGAGCCAAAAAAGGAAGAAGCTAAAAAAGATGACGGAAAACAAGACTTGAGTAAAAATACCGTTGCTGAATTAAAGGAAATGGCTAAGGCTCAAGGTTTAGAAGGTTATTCTTCATTGAAGAAAGCAGAATTAATTGAAGCTTTAAGCAAATAATTTAAAAACTTTTAGAGATGGCACATAAGAAAGGTGTAGGTAGTTCGAAGAACGGAAGAGAATCAGAATCGAAAAGATTAGGCGTAAAGATATTTGGTGGTCAAGCTGCTGTTGCAGGAAACATCATCGTTAGACAAAGAGGGACTAAACACAGACCTGGAACTAACGTTTACTTAGGAAAAGATCACACTTTACACGCTAAAGTTGATGGAATTGTGCAGTTTACAAAAACAAAAGGTGATAAATCTTATGTTTCTATTGAGCCTTTTGAGGCTTAAAAAGCGCACTTATATAATTTTTAAAAAGCCTGATGAAATTTTCATCAGGCTTTTTTTATCATTTCATTTCTTGAAATTCGTTCTGATTTTAAATCAAACCAAATTTTATAAACAAAAAATGCCTTTCATATGAAAGGCATTTTTATAAAATTTATGATCCATTAATTTCTTAAAACCATACGCTCCAAGGAATTCTAGACAACATCAGAATAAGCGCTAATGCGTAAAATATAGCAATCATTCTAAATTTCTTAGTTGAAGATAATTTTTTCTTGTGCTTGCTATATCCCATTGTAATCAAAACGATGGCAATAATCATTGTAAGCGGATGTTCAACAAGGTATAATCTTAATCCAGAATTTTTCATCACTTCTCCCATACCTTGTTCAGAAAATGCTGAAAAATATGGAGAGACAAAGTAAAGAACAATACCTATTAATAATTGAATGTGTGAAACAATCAATGTAAATAGTGAAATTCTGAAATCTTTAGCGCCATAAGGGCTTTTAGAAAGTGTTTTAATAATGGCGTTAAAGGTTGCCAATATTAAGATTAAGAGTACCAAATAGGCCCAATATGAATGGAGTATTTTAATAGCTTCTGACATTTTTTAGTTTTTGTTGATTATTATTATTCGAATATAGCTTTTAATTCTGTAGCATCTTTAGGATTCATTTTTCCGGCCAACACTAAACTGAGTTGTTTACGTCTCAATGCACCTTCAAAACGCTCTTTTTCTAAATCGGTTTGAGGTTCTATTTTTGGAACTGGAACTGGATTTCCAAGATCATCTACAGCAACAAATGTGTAAATTGCATCATTTGCCTTAGTGCGTCTTCCACTTTCTCTGTCTTCAATCCAAACATCAATAACAATTTCTAAAGATGTTTTAAAAGCTCGAGAGACTTTAGCTTCAACGGTTACAACACTTCCCAAAGGAATAGCTTTATTAAAAGCAACGTGGTTAACAGATGCTGTAACAACAATTCGTCTTGAGTGTCTTCGTGCTGCAATACTCGCCGCACGATCCATTCTTGCTAGAAGTTCACCGCCAAACAAATTGTTTAATGGATTGGTTTCACTAGGAAGCACCAAGTCCGTCATCACAGCTTTAGAATCTTCAGGATATCTCATTTAATTTTGATTTTCGACAAAGATAAGTCTTGTTTTATTAAGAGAATACTAAAATCTTTATTTTACGAGTAGCCAAGCGGATGGATTTTCTTGTTTGATTTTTCTTAAAAAGCTATTAGCTTTTGCTCTGCTGTTAAAGCTTGCATATGCAATCTGGTGAAGCTGATATTTATTTATTCCAACGTAAGTTGCTGCGTGGTTTTGTTTTTTGAGTTGTTTTATTTTCTTATGTGCGTTTGCCTCCACACGAAAAGCACCAGCAATGACATGATATTTACTCGTACTAATTTCTTGTTTAAAATCTTTGTTGTTTTGAGAATTATTTTCTTCAACTTCGTTTTCAACAATTATGGGTTGGAAGGCACTTTTTAAGCTAAAACTAGCTTCTTGAATTTCTTCTTGTAATATTTTTTCAGCTTTTTGTTGCTCGGCAATATTATGTGTTTCAACTTGGGTTTCATAGTAACTAAGACCTAAGATTGAAGCAATCCCTAAACCGATAAAACCAATTGCTGCGTACTTTAAATATCCAGAAGTTTTTGATTGACGCTCAGGTTTAATTTGCTTAATCTCATTTTGATCTCGAGAAGCTTCGGTTTTTTGCTTTTCAAAAGCTTTGATTGTCATACGCTCTAATCCAAAGGCATCGAGCAGGAAGTTTTGACCTTTATCAGCTTGGAAAGAGATTTGTTCATCTTGTCTGAAAGTTCCTAGACGATCTAACGAAACCACTTTACCTTCATGTAAGGCTAATTTAAGATCATCAACGAAGAAGTTCATTTTTGAAACAGCTTTTTGATATGTTATCTTTTCTTTAAAAGCAATATGTTTTGCAAGTAAACCATCATTGTTTTTGATTTGGGCATTGAACTGAAGACTTCTTTTAGGCGGTTCAATATGATGTATTTCAGTATTGATGACGGCAGATTCTCTTTTTGTCAAAAAAGCGCCAAAATCAGGGATAATCACACAATCATGCGTGTATAAAAGTTCAATGATGTAGTCTTCGATTCTCATAGAAACAAAAATAAGCTTATTTAAATCTTATAAAAATTTGTTGATGATATTTTTTTAAAATCTAAATTTCACCCCAGAAAAAAGCCCGAAATAATAAGGTTGAACATTTGTGGTTTCTACCTCAAATGTATTGATTTGGTATTTGAAATTAGGCTCTAAATTTAAAGACCATTTATCAGAAAAATTATAATCAACCCCAAAGCCTATATTGGCGGAGAAGCTAGTTTTATTAATGTTTGCAGTTTTCCCGACATAACTATTTAATGCTTCTGAGTGATAGCTCACTTGATTTTGATTAAGCAAAAGCGTACTCGTTCCAGCCATGATATGAAAACCGATTTCCTTATCGATTAATTTATATTCAACCTCAAGTGGTATTTCAATAAAGCCCATGTCTTGGCTGAGATATCCAGATGTTACATTTCCAGATGAATACTCTTCATAATTTGCTCTTTTTGCATCATAAGATGTGACATATTTTTGTTGAGAAGCAACTGTATTTTGAAGATTCGTTTTGTTATAGCTTGACATATTATAAGTTTGAACAATATCTTCAGTTTTATAATTCATATTCACTTGATTGATGCCTGTTCTAACACTTAATTTCGGAGTGACTTGATAGGCAAGCTTAACGCCATAAGACATATTGATATCACTTGTGTGAGCCTCATATTTTTGATTTAATGTATTAGAACCATTAAGTGAACTTGCATAGATAGGTGCAATTTGCGGATTTACCATCCAAGGGTTTTTAATTTCAGGGGAGTTTTCTGATTTTTGTTTTTTATGAAGATGATAATGATCAAACAATAGCATTGATGTCTCAAAATCAAAAGAGTTCTGAATGATTGATGCTGATTTGTAATTTAAAAAATCGGTATTAGTATTTTTTTCCTTTGTGCTGGCAAAATTTGCAATTTCAGAGGAAGTTTGATTTGAAAAATCATCGAAAATCAAGCTTAAATCTTGCCAAAGCGCTGATGAATAATCGGTTTCAGAATTATCAATAAAATGATTTTTCCAAAAATATTGATCATTTTTATAAATGATCTTACTCTGCGTGCCATATTTGTTTTCTGTAAAAGCAGAAGATGATGTTTTGAAATTTTGATAAAAAGCGCCTAAACCAAAAATGATAAGTCCTGAAGTGACAACAGCCGCATATTTTAATAAAACCAAGAAAGGGAAGAATCTTTTCTTTTTGGTTGTCAATTTCTTTTCAATCTGATGCCATGTTGAATGGGGAGGTTGAGCTTCAAAATCTTGAAAAGCCTCTTGAAAAACACGATCGATATGTTTTTTTGACTCACTCATCAAGCTTGTTTTTGAGATTTTAAGTTTTGTTTGTTTTCAACATCTTTTCTCAAAATTTCTCTGGCACGAGATAAATTAGATTTTGAAGTTCCAATACTGATATCCAATTCATCAGCAACTTCTTGATGTGAGTAACCGTCTAAAACATAAAGATTGAAAACTAATCTATATCGGTTTGGCAAATTTTGAATACAACTAAGGAGTTCATCTAAATTTAGATTTTTATCATCAACATTTGATTTTTTCTCATCAGGAATATTTGTGTGGATGAGCTCATAAACCTTTTGCTTTTTGTATTTCTGCAAGGCTGTGTTGATCAATATACGTTTCATCCAACCTTCAAAAGAGCCTTTAAATTTATATTGATGTATTTTTTCAAATATATTGATAAAAGCATCCTGCAAATTATCCTGAGCTTCAGGATAATTGCGGGAGTACTTTAAAGCAATTCCAAAAAACTTAGGCGCATAAATATTATAAAGCTCTTTTTGAGCTTCAGTATTATGATTCTTGCACTTTTTAATAAGTTTTTTGAGTAGCATTTTAGATGTTCACAGTCAATAATTGATATACCCGCACTTTTCAGATATAGAATTGAGAAGTGCTTATTTCTTAAAGATATGATAAAAAAATCAGATAATCTTAACTACTAGATAATGAACAAGACTAAAGGTTGCGTCAAACCTTATTAAGATTCTTCTTTTGAAATTTTAATCGCTTCTAAAATTTTAGCTTCAAGTTCATCCATCAATTCAGGGTTGTCCTTTAAAAGCATTTTGACAGCATCACGACCTTGCCCTAGTTTTGTGTCACCATAACTGAACCAAGAACCTGCTTTTTTTACGATCTCGTAATCAACGCCAATATCAATGATCTCACCAACTTTTGAAATTCCTTCTCCGTACATAATGTCAAACTCTGACATTTTGAAAGGTGGTGCAACTTTATTTTTAACAACTTTTACACGGGTTTTATTCCCCATAACTTCGCTGTTGCTATTTTTTATTTGTGTAGATCGACGAATGTCTAATCTTACTGAAGAGTAAAATTTCAATGCGTTACCACCAGTTGTAGTTTCCGGGTTACCGAACATCACACCAATTTTTTCTCTCAATTGGTTAATGAAAATCACTGTACATTTTGATTTACTAATTGACGCTGTTAATTTACGGAGTGCTTGAGACATTAATCTTGCATGTAACCCCATTTTTGAATCACCCATTTCACCCTCAATTTCACTTTTAGGTGTCAGTGCAGCAACGGAGTCAACAACCACAATATCAATAGCACCTGAGCGAATCAAGTTATCAGCAATCTCTAAAGCTTGCTCACCATGATCAGGTTGAGAGATTATTAAATCATCTATATCAACACCAAGTTTTTGAGCATAAGTGCGATCAAATGCATGCTCAGCGTCAATGAAAGCTGCAATTCCACCAGCTTTTTGTGCCTCAGCGATTGCGTGTAAAGTTAAAGTTGTTTTACCTGAAGATTCAGGGCCGAAAATCTCAATCACTCGTCCACGTGGATAGCCGCCAACGCCTAAAGCCAAATCTAAACCAAGTGATCCTGAAGAAATTGCGTCAATATCCTCAACGGCTTGATCGCTCATCTTCATCACAGTTCCTTTTCCGTATGTCTTGTCTAACTTATCTAAAGTGAGCTTTAATGCTTTTAGCTTAGCTTCCTTTTCATTATTTTCCTTTGCCATAATTCTTTCTTTTGATGTAAAAATACTATTTAATTCAATAATATTTTATTTTAACGCAACCATTTTGAGATAGACTCATCTTCTAGGTGGGCAGTTCAAACCTTACTTAATTGCTCACCATGGGAACCAATTTATTTTGGTAGACGGTTGGCTAGTTTTTGAAAACACTAAAAACTAAGCAAGTATATGTTATTATCCAATAACGAGTTAGCCACTAGAAAAAGTCCTGAAGATCAGGACTTTTTTCATTTTTATATTTTTTTATTCAGAAGTGTTTATCTTTGCACTTTATTAAAACTTTCTTTTAACTTTTAAATTAGTATAGCATGCAACTGTACAATAAACTAAGTGCCAAAGAAAGGGAAGCTCTTCTTGATGAAGCTGGCGAAGAACGCTTAACACTTTCCTTTTATAAATATGCGAAAATTGGCAATCCGCAACTTTTCAGAAACTATCTTTTTATCGCGTGGGATGCACTTGATGTGTTGGGCAGAATTTATGTTGCTCACGAAGGCATCAATGCTCAACTTTCTGTGCCTGCCAAAAAATTTGAAAAATTCAAGTCCTTTTTAGATAGCATTTATTTTCTAGAAAATGTGAGACTCAATATTGCGATTGAGCAAGATGATAAGTCCTTTTTGAAATTAAAACTCAAAGTGAGACCGAAAATTGTTGCTGATGGTTTGAATGATGACACTTTTGATGTGACTGACAAAGGCGTTCACGTTGATGCTGATCGTTTTAATGAATTGATTGAAGACCCAAACACTGTTTTGGTTGATATGCGAAATCACTATGAAAGTGAAATCGGTCATTTCAAAAATGCAGTCACACCTGATGTTGATACGTTTAGAGATTCTCTCGATATAATTGAAGCTGACTTAAGTGAGCATAAAGAAGACAAAAACCTTGTGATGTATTGCACAGGAGGTATTCGTTGTGAAAAAGCTAGTGCTTATTATAAACATAAAGGCTTTAAAAATGTTTTTCAGTTAGAAGGTGGGATTATTGAATATGCCCGACAAATTGAAAATAAAGGCTTAGAAAATAAATTTTTAGGCAAAAATTTTGTTTTTGATCATAGACGAAGCGAACAGATTTCTAATGAAGTTATTGCCAAATGTCACCAATGTGGTGAAGCTTGTGATACACATGTGAATTGTGCAAATGAAGCTTGTCATTTGCTTTTTATACAATGTAAAAGCTGCGCAGAAAAAATGGAAAATTGTTGCTCTGAAGCTTGCCAAGAAGTAATTCAATTGCCTTATGAAGAACAAAAAAGACTTCGTGCAGGCAAAAAGAATAGCAATAAAATCTTTAAAAAAGGCCGTTCACCTGTATTGAAATATAAATCAATGCCAGCTGAAACAGCTTAATTATAAACAGGCATTATAGGTTTAAATTTTAGCCAATTTCAGTAATGAGGTTGGCTAAACTTTTGTCCCAACTTTTGATTTGATAATTAAAATTCTTGATCAATTTAGATTTATCAAGCGTTGAGTTTTGAGGTCTTTTGGCTTTTGTTTTAAAATGATCGACAGCTGAAACTTGGATATCAGAATGATAAAGTGATTTGATTTCTAGAGTAAAATCATACCAGGTTAAGCTTCCTAAGTTGCTGAAGTGATAAACACCATAAGCTTTAGATTTATTTGAAATAAGCCATAAAATAAAATCTGCCAAATCATTGGCATTTGTCGGTGTGCCTTTTTGTTCAGTGGTAATTTTGACTTCTTCAGCGTTTTGGTCAATTTGAGACTTGATAAATGTGAAAAAATTCTTTCCAAATTCAGAATATAACCATGAAGTCCTGATGATAAAGTGCTCTTTTAAAGATTTTTTAATCAGCTCTTCTCCTTTTAATTTTGATGCACCATAAACATTTATTGGTTGTGTCTCATCTACCTCAAGATAAGCAGTTTCTTTTTCTCCATCAAAAACATAATCCGTTGAAGGATGAATTAAAACGACTTGATTTTTCTGGCAAACTTTAGCTAAATTTTCAGCAGCTCTTGCATTGACTAAAAACGCTTTCTCAATTTCTGTTTCAGCAGCTTCAACATTCGTGTAAGCTGCGCAGTTGATGCAATAATCAAATTCATTTTCTTGAAAGAAAGATTCAACAGCAGCGTGATTTGTTAAATCTAAACTTGATGAATTTTGAAAAATGAAATCAGCCTTGATTTGTTTTTCTTTCTTTTGAAAAACTTGCCCCAATTGACCGTTGGCACCTGTGACGAGAACTTTCATATTTCTTCTAAAAATTCAGATAAACTCGGGTTTGAAGCATCTTTTTCTGAAATGATACGATCTTTTTCAGGAATTTGCCAATCGATGTTGAGGTCTTTATCAGCAAAATAAATTCCGCGTTCAGCATTTTTATCGTAGTAGGTATCACATTTATAGGCAAAAATAACCTCTTCTGAAAGGCAAGAAAAACCATGCGCACAACCTTTTGGGACAAAAAGCTGATGATTGTTTTCATCGTTTAAAAGATAGCTAAATTTTTGCTTAAAAGTAGGAGAGTCGGGACGTAAATCAACGACAACATCTAGGACTTCGCCTTTGACAACTCTGACTAGTTTGGCTTGTGACTTTTCTCCAATTTGAAAATGTAAACCTCTGATGGATCCGTAGTAAGAGGTTGATTGATTGTCTTGAACGAAATTAATTTCTTGTTCCAGCACTTCCTCAAGGATGTTTAACCTGAAAGTTTCCATAAAAGATCCGCGGTCATCTTTAAAAATTCTTGGCTTAATGATTAAACAATCTTTTAATTTTGTTCTTTCAATAATCATGAAGTTCTATATTTTTTGAGATACCACTCAATTGTTTTTTTTATGCCAGATTCAAAATTCTCTTCAGCCTTCCAGCCTAATTGATTTTCTATTTTCGAGGCATCGATGGCATATCTAAAATCGTGGCCAGGTCTGTCGTTGACAAACTCGATTTGATCTTTATAAGACTTATTGTTTTCTTTAGGGAAAATGTCGTCTAAAATTTCACAAATTTCGTTAGCGATATAGAGGTTATTTCTCTCGTTTCTTCCGCCAATATTATAAGTTTCTCCAAGTTCTCCTTTGTCAATTACAAGCTGAATCCCTTTGCAATGGTCAGTGACATAAAGCCAATCTCTGATGTTTTGACCATCACCATAAATAGGGATGACTTCATTATTTAGAGCTTTACGAATAATTGTTGGTATTAACTTTTCATCATGTTGATTAGGACCGTAATTATTTGAACAATTTGTTGTCACAACAGGCATGTTGTAGGTGTGGTAATAACTTCTGACCAAAAAATCTGAAGAAGCTTTTGACGCACTATATGGACTGTTTGGAGCGTAGGGAGTTGTTTCTTCAAACAAACCTTCATCACCTAAAGTGCCGTAAACTTCATCGGTAGAAACATGTAAAAACCTTGCATTTTTGAAATTAGGTTTCAATTGATCAGGACCCTCCATCCACAATTGGTAAGCTTCGTTTAATAAATTAAAGGTTCCTGTAATGTTTGTGTCAATAAACGCTGTAGGATTTGTAATCGAGTTATCTACATGTGACTCCGCAGCAAAATGAATCACTTGCGTAAATTCATATTTTTCAAAAAGCTGATTTAATAAATTTTTGTCACAAATATCACCTTCAATAAAAGTGTAATTTTCATGATCAGAAATTTTAATATTTTTTTGATTACCAGCGTAAGTAAGCTTATCTAAATTAACGAAATGATATTTTCCAAGAGGGACAAATGTGTTGATAAAATTGCTCCCAATAAAACCAGCTCCGCCTGTGACAAGGATGTTATCTTTCATTTTCGTAATGTTTTGCTTTTCTGTTAAGGTAAATTACAAATCTAATCCCTAAGTATAAAAAGATAAGTAAAACAGGAATTGTGATTATTTCTTTTGATAGTGTTGGCTCTTCAAATTCAGCAGTTTTAGGCTCATCGATAGGAGAAATGAAGTCTTTTTGCTTCGTTAATCTTTCTTCTAATCTGTTGATTGCGTATCTAAGTTCTTTTTTTTCAGATAAAATTTGACCAACATTTAGGTTGTTTTCTGAGCTATAGAAAGTAGAATTTCCTGGGTTCTTTTGATTGAGATTGGTGTTGTAAGATTTTAAAATTGTATCGATTTGTTGTATACTTTCTCTATTAGATTGAATAGATTCTTTTATATTTTTAATTTCAGTTTGGTGAATTTCCGCATAGGATTTATTCTCTAAGAGTCTTTCTCTAAAAGCTTCAAAAAAATGAGTCACATCAAAACCTTCGGGATGTTTGATCTTTATCTTGTGTAATTCAGAACTTCTCAATACGATTTGCATTAAGTCTTCTTGTGAGTATGCGCCTTCTTCTTTTAAAAGCGTGATGTATTCTTTTTCTTCATTAGATAGGTTGGTCACCCGTTCTAAAGGTTTTACCTCTAAGCTGATCATTTTTAAGGTATCAGCATCTATTTTGAATTCTTTGGCAAGGATTTCAAATCTATTTTTAATTTCCCAGTTGACTTCATTGACAGATTTGTAAAGGTAATCTTGACTGCCATAAAAGCTATGTAAAGTGACAGATGACTCATTATATTTCTTAGAAGAACTTTGAAGGAAATATCCAATAACAGCTCCAATGACAATTAGAGAGATTAGTATGATTGCATTTCTTTTAAGAAAAACAATGAGCATTAAAAATAGCTCTCCTATTTTATTAAAACCTCTTTTTATAAGCTTGAAAAGGTCACCCAAGTCAATCTCTTCGCTTTGGTTATTGTTGTAACTATTCTCTTGCATCTTTAAAAATTTGGTTAAGTATTTTCTCAGTAATTAAATATGTTGGTTTAACACCTGTTGTGCCTAAGCCACCTGAAGCTAATGTTGATCCAGTTTCAAGAGGGTTATCACTTGCGTAATAAGCGTATCTTACTTTTACATCTCTTTTAATATTGCCTCTTAATTTTGAAGCAGCTTGTATTGCTTTTTGGTAATGAGCACCTTCCATTTCGAGGCCAATCACTCTCCATGTTGAATCGTGGAAAAATTTTAAAAGATCTTTATTTTGTAATGAAGTTCCTAAAACTGTAATCATTGCACCATCAAACACCTTTAAACCTTGGCCTTCTAAATCTGATTTTAAAAGCTCATTTTTAAAAGGATAATTATCTGCTGTTCCTTCAAATAGGTGTGCATTTGGTATCATAATATCTCCTTTTCCTCCTTCTAAAATACCTGCTTTTCCCATCAGAGAAACTGAATCAACATTCATGTGATATGTTTTTTCATCTTCAGCGGTGTATGGTTTTAAAAGCTCATCTATTGTTTCATAGGCTTGCTCACCAAAAGCATAATCCATCACAATAATAACGGGTGCATTTTCAGTTGAACCTATTTTGAAATTATCTTCTGGGTGATTGATTTTAGCTGTATCGAAAACTTGGACATTGATGTTTGTTCCACTAGTATCTTTCAAATAATATGCACCTTTTGATGAAGCTTCTTTGTGAACTTGATTTCTTATGTCTTGGTTATCATCATTACTCAAAGCTTCGTAAACCTCAAAGCGTTTCTTTTTTTTGCACATTTCTTTTAACGCAATTGGTGCAAAAAGTGTGTTCATCACACTATGCATATTCGCACTGATGATGTGGATCGGTCTATCAAATAGACCCTTTTCCCAAAGTGTACTTTTTATTTTCTGTGCCCAGACTTCACCATGAATGTGATGACCTAATCGCTCTCTTAAAACTGGACTAAACGTAATTGTTCTTTTTTCCTCTTGAATGATTTCGCGTAAGGCTAGCCGACCAAGATTATAAATAAGATGCAAAAATTTATCAGGATTTGAAGGTGTTGCAAATTTATCATAAACATTCATCAACTCTTCAAATGTGCGACCTAAAATATTGCCTGTATGCGTAATTGCAATTTCTCTATCTTTCTGACTCAGTGGGTCTCCATCTTTTATAAAACTTTCAAGCTTGCGCCAATCACGTGAAACATTTGATTCTTTATCAATGATAATGTATTTCATGATTTTGTGCGACTCAATGAATAAGAAAGTGAGATGCGTTAAAATATCATATATTTCAGAGCGTCCTCTTGTAATTTCTATATTCATTTGCTCATCGTCAATACGATAACAATTACGGCGCCTTTTAGCAGGTATGATTGCTTTAAAGTGAGAATCAGTATAGCCTTCATCACTGGTTAAGTTAATGAAGCGACACTCTTCAATACCTTCAGGTAAACGTTCAATAACATATAGAAGTCCATTGAGTTCAATTTTATCTTCGGCAATTGTTCCGTAAATTTCTGGTCTTAAAGTCAAAAGTGCTTCGCGAAGCGTTTCCCCCGAAACTCCCATAGGTTTATAAAAACCTCTGATAAAAAGATGACGCATTGTGATATACATGCGCTCAATTGCATTTGTACTCTCTTGTGCTCTATTTCTTCCTGTATGTATGATATTTCTCATTATATTTTTAATTGGTAAAAGTAAAGAATTAAAATCTGATTCAATTATAACTTATCTGCAATGTTTCTATCGTTAGACAAGCGTGGAACTTTGTTTTGACCGCCCAATTTACCTAAACTTTTCATATATTTTGAAAAACTATTTTTAGGTAAACAAGTTATCTTTAAGCAAGCCAGCATTTGTCCTTCTCTTAAATCTTTATAATATGAGTTTTGCTTTTGTAAATTTTGATCGATAGTTTCAGCAAATTTATTAAGATTTGTTGGATTTTGATCAAACTCTATCAGCCATTCATGATGTGCCAAACCTTCTTTTGGATGTAATTGAGGTGCTACTGTAAATTCAGTAATTTGTATATTAAAATCTTTTTGTGCTTCTTTTAAAGCGTGCTCAACTTCTTTAGCTATGACGTGTTCTCCAAAGGCTGAAGTAAAATGTTTAATACGACCAGAAACAATAACTCTGTAAGGTGATGTGTTTGTGAACATAACAGTATCACCTAGATTATAGCGCCATAAACCAGCTGTTGTTGAAATAATCATGACGTAATTGACATCAATTTCAACATCTTTAATGGTGTAAATTTTTGGTGATTCGTCAAAGAACTCATCTGCTTTGATAAATTCATAAAAAATACCAGAATCAAGTTGAAGTAGCATTCCATTTGCTTCTTGTGAATCTTGAAATGCAAAAAAACCTTCAGATGCAGGATATAACTCGATACTTGATATTTTTCTGCCGATTAAGGCTTCAAATTTTGAGCGATAGGGTTCATAATTAACACCACCATAGATAAAAAGTTCTAGGTTAGGATATAATTCACCGATTTTTTTCCCTGTTTGTTCTTCCAGTTTTTCAAAATAATTTTGAACCCAAGAAGGAATTCCACCCATCACCGTCATATCTTGATCAACGGTTTCATCAATGACTTTCTGCAATTTGGTTTCCCAATCTTCAATGCAATTTGTTTCCCAGCTCGGTAAACGATTACGTTGTAAATAATTAGGGACAAAATGAGCTGAAATTCCTGATAATCTACCAAGCTTAACACCGTTTTTTTCTTCTAGTTTTGGACTGCCTTGTAGAAAAATCATTTTACCGTCAACAAATCTAGAACTGCCAGTTTCAGCAATATAGCATAAAATCGCATTTCTGGCTGCATCGATATGCGTTGGCATCGATTCTTTGGTGAGTGGTATATATTTAGCACCGCTTGTTGTGCCTGATGTTTTGGCAAAGTACAAAGGTTTTCCTGGCCAAAGTATAGATTCTTCACCTGCGACCATGCGATCCACATAAGTTTTTAAAGCTTCGTAATCACGAATAGGAACACGCTCTTGAAAATCTTTAAAGTTTTGAATTCTATCAAATTGATGGTCTTTTCCGAAAACAGTATTTTTAGCTTTAGAGATTAAATTATTAAAAACATCTTGCTGTGTCTTGACAGGTTTGTCAATCCATTTTTGCATTTTGTTTCTTGTATATTTTGCAAATATTTTGGCGGCAAAGGATTTTAAGGACATACTTTAATCTTCAAATGTTATATAATCACGCGGATTGACAGGGTAACCGTCAACCCATAATTCAAAATGTAAATGTGTTCCCGTGGTCAGTTCGCCGGTATTTCCAGCAATAGCAATGACCTCACCAGTTTTCACTAAGTCACCTTGTGATTTTAAAAGTTCTGCATTGTGTTTATAGGCGGAAATCAATCCGAAACTGTGTTCAATAATCAGTACATAACCCGTATTTGGCGTCCAGTCGGAGAAAATGACTGTGCCGTCTGCAGTCGCTTTAATTGGTGTATCTTTTTCTGTCACAATATCAACAGCGTAATGCTTGATATCAACATCATATTCAGCTGAAATCCGACCATTAACTGGCGGAAAAAGATTCATTTGTGTTTGTCTGACTGCGCTTTCTAGTAAATTAAACTTATCTTTCTTTTCAACTTCATCTCTTAATTCCTTTTCTTCTTGTGAAGCAGAAAAGTCAACATTATCAGGTGAGATATTGTTTGTATTTAAAATCGTGTCACTCTGTTGATCAATATCACTCACTTCACCTGTCAGTACTTTCCTGATGGATTTATAATAAGCATTATTGCGATCAACAACGCTTTCTAAAGAATCAACTTGCATTGTCAAACGCGTCGCTTTCTCTTTTAAAGCACTTGATGAATAACCAGGAATATATTCTCGTAATGGTGTGAAAGCGATTAATAGGATTGTTAAAGTAATAAGTAGAAAAGTTGATAAAGCTGTTAAGCTAATAACATTGAGCCTTGTGAGCTTAAAAGAGATTTTTTCTTCAAAAGTGTTTTCATTTAAAATGACCAATCGGTACTTATGAATCAGCTTTTGAGATAACTTTCTTTCTGTCTTTTTCTTTTTTGCCATAACAACTTCTACTTACTCTAGATAGCATCAAGCAAATTTATGATAGTTTTTGTTGTCTAAACCCTTGTTTTATATTTTTATTATTAATTTTGCATTAGAATTTTAACCAATGCATATGTTACATGTTATTTTAGGAATGGTCGGACCTTGGCAATGGGTGATTATTGGCATCGCGATTTTATTACTTTTCGGTGGCAAAAAAATCCCTGAATTAATGAGAGGTTTAGGAAGTGGAATTAAAGAATTTAAAGACGCTTCTAAAGATGATGAAAAGGGATCAGATGATGGTTCGAAAACTTTGAAATAAAAGAGAAATTCCCAAAGCGGAATATGATATAAACCTAAGTCTTATCGGCTTAGGTTTTTTTATTTCCAATTTTTAAGCTCAAAGCTTTCACCATCAAAAACGCCGTAAGTGTAATGCACAATCCAGTCACCAAGATTATGGTAAACTGAGTTTTGACCAATTTCAATTTTCATGGGTAAGTGGCGATGACCAAATATGAAATAGTCATAATGCTTTTCTTCTAATTTACGTTTTGCATAAAGCGCAAGCCACTCGTTTTCTTCTCCTAAAAACTTAGCATCTTCATCCCCAGAAATGAGTTTGTTTTTAACAGAAAGGTGTTTAGCAAGTCTGACACCAATGTCAGGATGAAGCCAACGGTAAAGCCATTTTGAAAAAGGATTTGTAAATACTTTTTTCATTCGCTTGTAACCAATATCGCCGGGTCCCAAACCATCGCCGTGACCTATTAAAAATCTTTTGTTGTTATATAAAAACTCTTGTGGTTTATGAAAAACTTCAATGCCAAGTTCTTTTTGAAAGTAGTCATCCATCCATAAATCATGATTACCAACAAAAAAGAAAATAGGAATTCCGCTATCAGCTATTTCAGCAAGCTTACCTAATGTTCTTGTAAATCCTTTTGGAACAACTTCTTTATATTCAAACCAAAAGTCAAACAAGTCACCCAACAGAAATATGGCAGCCGCGTCTTTTTTGGCTTCATCTAAAAAAGAAACAAATTTCTTTTCGCGAATTAAGCTTTCTTCATGTGTAGGAGCGCCCAAATGATTATCAGACGCAAAATATATTTTCTTTCCTTCAGGAATTTGCATAGTTCAAAATCAATTGTCAAATATACTGAAAGCAAAACTTTTGTTTTACAAATTTTAAAAACAAAGTTGAATCATTCACTTTCAATTTTATAAAGCTAAAAAAATTCTAAAAGAAGTCAATCTCCTTATCTACTCTCATATCTTTGTTAGAAAAAACATGAAAGCACATTTTTTATATATCTGCCTTTTTGTGGCAAGCATTGTCTCAGCGCAAGACAGAACAGAAACAATCGAGGGGAGTTTTAATAAAATAAAAATCGCGAACAAGGTTGACGTTGATCTTGTTCCTTACGCAAGTGAGAATAAAATTGAAATTTCGGGTTATGATGCTGATGAGGTTATCATTAAGGTTAAACAAGGCGAACTTGTTGTAAAACTGCCTATCGATGAAGTTTTTTCTGACTCTGACACCAAAATAAAACTTTATATTAAAGATTTTACGAGCTTAAATCTTAACAATGGTGCTGATGTTGAAATAACATCTCAAATTAAACAAAAGGAAATTTCGCTTGAAGCCTCAGAAGGTAGTTTTTTATCTGCGGATTTAGATGTTAAAACAGCAAGATTAAAGGCTGTAACCGGATCTGAAATGCATGTTTACGGAGAATCTAAAAATCAATATGTCACTGTTAAAACGGGAGGAATTTTTATAGGGAAATCTTTTAAAACAGAAAAAACAGATGTCAAAGTGAGTTATGGGGGAACAGCTGAAGTTTATGCAACTCATTCTTGTAAAGCAAAAACGACTGCTGGTGGTGAGATAGAAATATATGGAAATCCTAAAAAAGTTGATCAAAAAACGAAGTTAGGCGGATCTATTGATTTGATGTCTAAATAAAATGTAAGCCAATAGCTGCAAGAATTAGCAACCAAATAAAAATTTCTTTCCATAAAGTTTTGAGCTGTTTGAGCTCTAAAAAATTACCTGTAATAACTGCCAGTGGCATGATTAGGAAAAACGACTGAGAGAAATTTTCGTTAACATTAAAAATTAAAGCAAAGGCAAATAGTGCATAAGCAACAGCAAAAAGCGAAAGGCTTCTTTGCATATTGAGTTTTAATCCTGTGTAAATTTTTGGAAGGAAAAATAACAGAAACAAACTCAGAATAATTAAGAAATAAATCCTGATTTGTTCATGCGAGCTATAATTAAGCTCAGGTTGTAATACAAAATCTGGAAGTCTGCTAATGTAGCTCTCAGACGTTGAAAACACCAACATCTTAAAAGTGTAATGTAAAACTAAAGCAGCAGTAAACCCTAAAAATGGTAAAATATAAAACCTGAAATTATCTGAAGCATAGAAAAGTACAGCTATAATCGCTAAGATCAAAACCAAGATGCTCGGTGGCCAAAATAGGCTGCTAAAGAAACACCAGAAACCAACATCAAAAACTTTTTTTTTCAAATCGATATTTGAGTGCATGCTCAGCATTCTTCTAAAAGCAAATAAATTAAACATTAATGCTAAGCTCATATTGATGTTTGATAGTGTTTCAGGAAAAATCATCAAATAAAGTAATAAACAAAAAATACTGTAATTACTCGACTTTTGAAAGTTATTTTTATGAATAATAAACCTCATCAAAAAGATGTTGAACACAATAATGGCAAGGTTTAAAGCCAAATTAGCAATACCCATTTCTGGCAAATTATCTGTCAGAAAATGCTGTGAAATGTAATACGCAACAAGTAGAATTAGCGTTAAAAAAAGAGGAATTGGTTTAGATTGCTTAAAAAACCTTGTTAGCATAGTTCAAATTGTTATTTTTGCAATATAATTTAATATCAACTGATCATGAAAGATTTTTTTGAGGCAATACAATCTTTATTTGAAGATGTACTTTTTTTACCATTTGACGCTTTAAGAACACTTGAGGCTTCTACTTGGTGGGGGGCAAATGCGATTAACTGGCTTTTTATTTTAATCACTGCTGTTGCATTTGTTTATTGGATGATGAAACTTCGCGATTATGACGATACAAAAGAGGAAAGAAAAGATGTGAAAGCACATCCTTTCTTAGGTAAAAATGCCGAGTTAGATTAAATCTTTCCCGATATCTTTTCTATAAAACATCTTATCGAAACTGATTTTTTCAGTTGCTCGATAAGATTTTTTTATGGCTTTTTTAAAGTCATTATCAAAAGCAGTTACTGCAATCACACGGCCACCATTAGTCAAGATCGAATCTCCTTCTTGCTTTGTTCCAGCATGACAGATAAAAACATCCTCATCATCAATTTTATCTAAACCATTTATTTCTTTTCCTTTTTCGTAAGCTTCAGGATAACCACCAGAAACTAACATAACAGTTGCAGCACTTTGAGAACTAACTTCCAGATTAACAGTAGATAATTCTTCAGAACTTGTTTTCTCTAAAAGTTCAACTAAATCTGATTTTAAACGAGGAATAACGACTTCAGTTTCAGGGTCGCCCATTCTTACATTATATTCAATCACGTAAGGCTCATCATCAACTTTCATTAAGCCGATAAATACAAAACCTTTGTAATCTATTTCTTCTTTTGCTAAACCATCAATCGTTGGTTTTATAATTCTGTTTTCCACCTTCTGCATAAAATCCTTATCAGCAAAAGGAACAGGAGAAATGGCACCCATACCGCCAGTATTAAGGCCAGTATCATTTTCGCCAATACGTTTGTAATCTTTTGCATTTGGGAGCGTGATGTAATTTTTGCCGTCCGTCAAAACAAAAACGCTGAGTTCGATACCATCCAGAAATTCTTCAATCACTACTTTTTCTGAAGCTTTTCCAAATTTATCATGTGTGAGCATTTGCTCGAGTTCATCTTGCGCTGTTTTGAGATCATCAATAATCAACACACCTTTTCCGCCAGCCAATCCATCAGCTTTTAAAACAAAAGGCGGTTTTAAAGTTTCCAGAAAATCTTTACCAGCCGCTAAACTTTCTTTAGAAAAACTTTGATAAGCAGCTGTTGGAATTTTGTGGCTAAACATAAACTCTTTAGCGCGTTCTTTACTGCCTTCAAGCAAAGCACCTCTTTTGGAAGGGCCGATAATCATTAAATCTTTGAATTCAGGTTTGGCGTCAAAAAAATCTTTAATGCCATTCACAAGTGGCGCTTCTGGGCCAACGATTAACATATTGATTTGATGCTTCTTGATGTGCTCAGCAATGGCTTCAAAATCATTAACATCACAATTGATATTTGTAGCAATTTGAGTTGTGCCAGCATTACCAGGTGCAACAAATAATGCGTTGCAACGGGGACTTTCATAAAGTTTTTGTGCAATTGTGTGTTCTCGACCACCGCTTCCTAAAAGTAGAATATTCATGATTTTTATTGACTAAGATTACAGCTTCAAAAATAATTGTTTGTAAATTGCCAAACTAATCAATTGATGAGAAAATTCTCTGTTTATTTATGTCAAATATCCTTTCTGAAACTTATATCAAGTTGCTTAATAATATCATCTTGCCAATTGGCGATAAAGCCTTTGGTGGTGATTATATAAAGCATCTAAAGGAATGGAATCAGTTTGATTTAAAAAGCTCTGATGAGCTGGCTGAAATACAAAGGGCGCGACTTTCTGAAATTTTGACACATGCTCATGAGACAGTTCCTTTTTATAAAAATAAAATTGATAAAAGCTTTACAGATCCATATCAAACTTTAAAAAAATTACCTGTATTAAGTAAAACTTTGTTGACTGAAAAAAGAGAAGAGCTTGTTTCAGATCAGTTTTCAGAAGATGAACTTTCAAAAAACTTCAGTAGTGGGAGCACAGGTGTTCAGTCTTATAGTTACTCATTACCAAAAGATGTTTTTTTAAATCAAGCTATACAAAGACATTGGTTTTTATGGACAGGTTACCGCCAAGGTGACCCTGTAATGCAGTTTGGTATTTCGCCACAGCGCACATTAGTCAAAAAACTAAAAGATATTTTCTTTAATGCCACATATGTCAATGCTTTTTCTATTTCTGAAGAAGATTGTAAACAGCTTTATTTAAAATTAAAAAAGAAGAAAATACAATTCATGATTGGTTATCCTTCAGCTATTTATCAGCTGGCTAAATGGATGAAAGAAAACGATAAAAAACATCAGATTAAATCGATTATTTCATTAGGTGATAAATTATTTTCACATTACGAGAAATTGTTTCAAGATGTTTTTAATAAGCCTTTAGTTATGGATACTTACGGATGTGCAGAAGGCTTTTTAATAGCAGCAAGGTTAGATCATCCTTATTATTATATAAGTTCGCCTCATGTTGTTGTCGAGATTGTTGATGATGAAGGGAACGAAGTTAAAGATGGCGAAATGGGACATGTTTTACTAACTTCCTTAACCAATTATGCACAGCCGTTTTTGAGATATAAACTCGGAGATTTAGCTGTTAGATTACCAAAAAATGAATATCCTGAATCACCTCAATTCAATTATCCATTATTGAAAAAAATTGTAGGTAGAGAAACAGATGCTATACATACACCAACAAATATTAGTTTAACAGTACATAGCTTTACCGGAATTTTTGAGTATTACGAAGAAATTGTACAATTTAAAGTTATACAAACGACTAAAGAAAATCTTTTGATTGAATACATCTCTGAAGAACAAATTGATTTAATCATTAAAGAGATAAAGAAGAAATTAGATAAACTCACGCAAAACTCGATGAAAATTGATTTTGAAAGAGTCGAAAAGATTTCGGCAATGAAATCTGGAAAACCACAAATTATTGAAAAAAGAATTTAAAAAAATCCTAAACATAACCAACATGCTTAAAATCACAATTATCGCAGGTGCAAGACCAAACTTCATGAAAATTGCACCGATTATAGAAGCTATTAAAAACGCTAAAAACAAAGGTAAACAAATCGATTATCGACTTGTGCACACAGGTCAGCATTATGATAAAAAACTGAGCGATACTTTTTTTGAAGAACTCAATATTCCGCATCCAGACATTAACCTTGAGGTTAAAAGCGGAACACAAGCTGAGCAAACAGCACAAATCATGACAAAGTTTGAAGCTGAATTAACCAAGAATCCAGCTGATTTAGTGCTTGTTGTTGGTGATGTCACATCAACTATGGCATGTGCAATTGTGGCCAAAAAAATGCATGTTGATGTCGCTCACGTTGAAGGCGGTATTCGCTCTGGAGATATGAAAATGCCAGAAGAGGTGAACCGAATTGTGACCGATAGTATTACTGATTATTTCTTTACAACAACAGATTTGGCTAACGAAAATTTATTGTCATCAGGTAAATCTAAATCACAATTATTCTTGGTGGGTAACGTGATGATAGATACTTTATTTAAGAACTTAAATAGACTTGAAAAACCAAAATTTTGGGATGAACTTGGCTTAGATGAAAAATCATATTATGTGATGACTTTGCACAGACCATCAAATGTTGATGAGGAAGAACAGTTAAGATCCTTAATTTCTAAAATCGTTGAAAAGTCTGAAGGCAAGCCGATTATATTTCCTGTACATCCGAGAACAAAAAAGCTATTACAAAACTTAGAGCTTAATTTTGAAAACCTGCATTATGTCGAGCCACAAGGTTATTTAAACTTTATTTATTTAATTAAAAATGCTTTTGCGGTGCTGACAGATTCTGGTGGAATTACTGAAGAAACAACAATGCTTAATGTGCCTTGTATGACGTTTAGAGATTCGACTGAAAGACCTGAAACATGTGAAATTGGCTCAAATGAGCTGGTTGGTTCAGATATTTCTAAAATAGAAAAAGCATTTGAGCGACTGAATTCAGGAAAATGGAAGCAAGCCTCAGCACCAGCGTTATGGGATGGTGAAGCAGCAGAAAGAATCGTTAAGGATGTGTTGAAGATTTATGGGAAGTAAAAATAAAGATATTTTAATAGTTTCAAATTATTTTCCGCCAGAGACAGGCGCTGCCTCAAATCGTATTTTTTCTTTGGCGGAAAAGCTTTCTAAGCATCAATATAATGTAAAAGTAATCTCTCCTTTACCTAACTATCCACATGGTAAAGTTTTGAAAACTTATCGAGGTAAATTTAAAGTTAAAGAAACTTTTAAAAGTATTGACGTAACTAGGCTTTTTGTTGTTGCGAGTAAATCTAGCAATAAAATAATCAGGTTACTTTCTTCTTTGAGTTTCGCAATCACATTATTTTTTTATATCCTTTTTGCTAAGACTCCAAATCGATTTATTATTCAGTGTTCACCGCTTTTTGTTGGCTTTCTTGCCGTACTAGCATGTAAACTGAAAAATAAAGAAATCATCTTAAATGTTTCTGATTTGTGGCCTTTAGCGGGTTTGGAAATGGGAATATTAAACGATGGTTTCTATTATCGCATACTCCAAAAAATGGAATCTTTCATTTATAAAAATTCAAAAAAAATAATTGGACAATCGAATGAGATTTTGTCACATATTAAGAGAACGGCTAATTGCGATGATAAGTTCTTATTTTTATATAGAAATTTTCCTCAATTTAAAAGACCTGAACTTGTTTCTTCAAGCCATACAAGTTCTACTCGGTTTAGAATTGTTTATGCTGGATTAATAGGCGTTGCACAAGGCATTGAAACTATTTGCAAAGAAGTTAATTTTCCTTCTCAAATGGAGTTTCATATTTATGGAGATGGCCCAATGACTCAAGATTTAAAAGAGTACATTAATAATAAAGAAAATATTTTTTATCACGGTAGCTTAAAACGAGAAGAACTTCATCATATATTAATGACTTATGATGCTACTTTGATTCCTCTTAAGAATAGAATATTTGGATCAGTTCCTTCAAAAATTTTTGAGTATGCAAAATTAGGCTTACCTATAATTTATTTTTCCGATGGAGAGGGAGCAAATATTGTTGAAGATTTAAATTTAGGTGTAGCTATTAGAGAAATTAATTATCAATTATTAGAAAACCAATTCATAAAAATACTAAACCAAAAGGAGGTTTTGCCTTCTAAGAAAGAAGTTCTTGAAATAGCTGAACATCATTTTAATTTAGAAAAGCAGTTTAATGATTTTGATAGAAATTGTCTAAATTAATAAGCTTTCTTATCACCTTTTAAGGCATTAAAAACAGTGAGGAAAATCACCTTAATATCGATTAATAAAGACCAGTTTTCGAGATAATAAATATCATATTTTACACGATTGATGATGTCATGCTCTGTTTCAACCTCACCTCTGTAGCCACTTACTTGTGCTAGGCCAGTAATTCCTGGTTTGATAAAATGCCTTACCATAAATTTATCGACACGCTCGGCATACATATTGGTATGGCTCACCATGTGGGGACGAGGGCCAACAACACTCATATCGCCTAACAAAACATTGTAAAATTGGGGAAGTTCATCTATACTGGTTTTACGCATAAACTTTCCGATTTTTGTAATACGCTTATCATTTTTACGGACCTGATGGATATCTGCCTCTAAGTTAGGTCTCATTGAGCGGTATTTATAGCAATAAAATTCTTGGTAGTTACGGCCATTTCTTTTTTGTTTAAAGAAAACAGGGCCTTTTGATTCTAATTTAATCAAAATAGCTAATAAAGGCGTCAACCAAGATAAAATAAATACGAGAACAAAAACACTTAAAATAAGATCAAAGACTCTTTTTGTGACGCGGTTAAAAGATTCGTCAATAGGGATTTTCCTTAATGAAATAATAGGCAAAACACCATAATAATCATATTTAATTTGTTTACTGTAAACCTCTTTGTTATCAGGTATAAATTTTAAAACACGTAAATTATTATCTGCAAAATCTATGAGTTCATTGATGTTATCATCAGAAAGTTTTGAGATTGAGGCATACAGTTCATCAATGTCGTGATTGAGAACATACTCGAAAATTTCACTCATTTCCGTTTTTTCATTCACTTGAAAAACCTTTTGACAATGATAGCCATAATCTGGATTGTCTTGGAAGAATTTATATAGCTGATGTGTTCTAAATGTTTGACCAATAATGATGGTTCGTCTGTGATTTCCACCTAAGTTTCTTCTATATTTCTTAAGAAGGTAGTGAATAGAAAGTTTGACGATCAAAATGATTAACATTGTAAAGCCAGCATAGTTGAAAATATCACGAGGCTTGATGTCTATTTGGTTTTTGTAACCAAAAAATGCAAAAACAGCGAGGGTGAAAATTAAAGCTTGTAAAATACTTAAGGATAATATCTTAGTCACTTTAGTAAAACGATAAATCTCATAAAATCCAGTGCGTAATGAAATAAATAACCAGGCAATGATTAAATAAATTGAAAGGGCAAAAAAATCACTTAATTTTAAATTGATAAAAAAGGCGAATAAAATAGTAATCCCGATATCAATTGTATATGAAATGGGTCTTAAGTAACCAGAATATCTGCCGATTCGATTTCTCATTTACTTAACGTCTAATGTGGTCTGAGAAATCTTTGTGTTCGCTTTTTTCAAGATCTTCCTTTGATAAAGATTTGAAGTATTCATAGGTTTTTTGCATGCCATCAGCACGATCAACTTTTGGTTCCCAATCTAGAATTTCTTTAGCTAAGCTAATATCAGGTTGTCTTTGTTGAGGATCATTGACGGGTAAATCCTTATAGATTACTTTTTGATCAGTCCCAGTTAGTTTGATAATTTCTTGTGCGAAATCAGAAATTGTGATTTCATGTGGGTTTCCAATATTCACAGGTTCTACATAATCACTTAATAGTAACCTATAAATGCCTTCAACCTGATCGTCAACAAAACAGAATGAACGTGTTTGAGAGCCATCGCCAAAAACTGTTAAGTCTTCGCCACGTAAAGCTTGACCAATGAATGCAGGAATCACACGACCATCATTCAATCGCATGCGTGGGCCATAAGTATTAAAAATACGGACAATGCGAGTCTCTAATCCATGAAAACGATTGTAAGCCATTGTGATAGATTCCTGAAAACGCTTAGCTTCATCGTAAACACCACGTGGGCCAATGGTGTTGACATTACCGTAATAATCCTCAGTTTGTGGATGCACAAGCGGATCGCCATAAACTTCAGAAGTACTTGCAATTAAGATTCTAGCGTCTTTTTGTTTAGCGAGGCCCAATAAATTATGTGTTCCTAAAGATCCTACTTTTAAAGTTTGAATCGGAATTTTGAGATAATCAATCGGACTTGCAGGAGAAGCAAAATGCAGGATGTAATCTAAATCACCGGCAACATGTACAAACTTTGTGACATCGTGATTATGAAATTCAAAATTTTCAAGCGGAAATAAATGCTCAATATTTTTGATGTTTCCAGTAATCAGGTTATCCATCGCAATGACGTGATAACCTTCTTTTATAAAACGATCACACAGGTGAGAGCCTAAAAATCCTGCAGCACCCGTGATTAAAATTTTCTTTTTCATCTAAACGTGTTTTCTACCTATAGAGCTGTATCTAAATCCAGCTTCCGTCATTTCTTCAATTTCATATAAGTTTCGCCCATCAAAGATAACAGGAGATTTCATTTCAGCCTTGAGTTTTTTGAAATCTGGTGTTCTAAAAATGCTCCATTCTGTACAAATCAAAAGGGCATCAACATCTTTTGAAGCTTCATACATGCCTTCACAGTAAGAAATCTGATCACCAATTTGAGATTTCACATTTGGCATCGCTTCAGGATCGAAAGCTGTAACCTCAGCACCAGCTTCAGTGAGTTTATCAATCATATATAAAGAAGGCGCTTCCCTGATATCATCAGTTTCTGGTTTAAATGATAAGCCCCAAAGTCCGATTTTCTTTCCTTTAAGATCACCCATAAAGTGATTTTTCATTTCTGGGAAAAGAATTGTTTTTTGAGCTTCATTCACTTGAACGACAGCATCTAATATTTTGAACTGATGGTTAACATCTTGTCCTGATTTATGTAAAGCTTTGACATCTTTAGGAAAACATGAACCGCCGTAACCAATGCCTGGAAATAAAAACCTTTTTCCGATACGAGAATCAGTTCCCATCCCGATACGCACTTTATCAACATCAGCACCCACAATTTGGCAGTAATTGGCAATCTCATTCATGAACGTAATTTTAGTAGCCAAGAATGAGTTGGAAGCATATTTTGTAAGTTCGGCTGACTTTTCATCCATAAAGATAATTGGATTGCCAGATCGTACAAAAGGTTTGTAAAGTCTGTGCATCAAGTCTTCCGCTTTTTTACTTGATGTCCCAATGACGATGCGTTCAGGTTTCAAGAAATCTTCAACGGCATAACCTTCACGTAAAAATTCAGGATTTGAAACCACATCAAACTCTGAAGAACAAAATTTTGAAATTGTTTGTTCAACTTTTTCAGCAGTGCCAACAGGGACAGTACTTTTATCAACAATTACTTTATAGTCTTTAATATATTTACCGATATCTTCAGCAACGCCCAAAACGTATTTAAGATCTGCAGAACCATCTTCATCTTCAGGTGTAGGTAATGCCAAAAATATAATTTCGCCATGGTCAAGACCTTCGTGAAGTGAAGTTGTGAAGCTTAATCTGCCAGCGTCAATATTTCGATCAAAAAGTACATCGAGTTGAGGTTCATAAATCGGGATTTCGCCATTTTTCATGCGTTCAACTTTCTTTTGGTCGATGTCAACACATATGACATCGTTTCCATTTTCAGCGAGACAAGTTCCTGTAACAAGGCCAACATAGCCAGTACCTACAACAGTTATTTTCATTTTTTAAGGTTATTTAGGTAAATTCTTTCTAAAGATTGAATTGTATTATTAATATTAAAATTTGAATTAAAACGTTGATATGCGTTTTCTTCAAATTGTTTTTTTAATTCGTTGTCGCTTAAAAGAAGTTCTATTTTCTGATTGAACTCTTTGATATTGTTGTCAAAAATAACAAATCCATTATGATTATCTTTAATCAAATCACGATTACCGTCAGCATCAGTCACTACACATGCTTTTTTAAGAGCGAGCGCCTCAATAATAGAGTAAGGCAAACCTTCATAACGAGCCGTTGATATATAGAGCTGTGACTTTTTAATAATGTGAAATATATCCTCTCTTTCAGTCCATTCTAAAAGACTGATGTTTTTTGATAAATTATATTTCTTGATCAATTTTTTAATGGTCTCAAGGTTGGGAGAGTGGAAACCGACTCCCATTAAAACAAGATGAATTTGAGAATTTTTCTTTTTTAATTCAGCTAAAATTTCAATCATCAACTCAATATTTTTCTGAAATGATGGTCGTCCTACCGAACAAATATATTCATCTGGCCATGTTTTACGAATACTTAAAGGCTTGATTTCATCAATAGGCTTAATTGAATTATTAAAAATTAAAGCTTTTTCTGTTTCATAGCCAACTTCATTAATCGCTCTATTTTGCTCAGAAGTAGAAGAAGCTAATATTTTATTATTAAGTTTTGAAAATACCTTTTCAATAGTTAAAAAAGCACTTTTTTTAATTTTAGAATTAACACTTAAAAAAGAGTAGGCTTGAGGCGTGTGTAAAATAGGTATTTTTTTGAAATGTCCGACCAATTTACCTAAAATACCACCTTTAGCACTGTGTGCGTGAATTAAATCTGGTTTCTCTTCTTTTACAATTTTTTGAAGATCCTTTAATGCTTTTAAATCATTTAAAGGACTTATATTTCTAATAATTGTACAGTTATATGTTTTAATCTTAGCATGGTTTGCATCGTAAAAAGCCCTATCAGTGTCTGTTTTTCCTTTAACGACAACAGATTCAAACTTATTAGGGTCTAAGTTTGAAAGAATTAAACGTAATGAAACATCAACGCCGCCTACTGAATGTAAAACATGTAAGATTTTGACTTTACTCATTTCTGGGTTTTGAATATAAAGCTGCAAAAATAGCGAAAAAATAACGACCTAATTGTCGATGTATTACATTTTCAACTATGAAAAATGCTAAAAACATGATTAAGATTATTTTCATCTCAAAACTAATGTTTTTAAGCAATAAAGGAATTAAAAAACTAAGAATTAAAAATATAACTGAAAAAATACCACCCAACATCAAATAATCTAAAAACTGATTGTGTGTATTAAAACCTTCATTAATATAATAATTGCGTTTATCATCTTGCTCAATTTCGTTAGCATAACAGTTTTTAAGCTTGTTTTCAGTTATATCAAAACTTGGTGTTCCCCATAAAATATTTTCTTCAATAATGTTGTAGGTACATGGCCAAATAATAAAACGCGGTTCGTATGCTTTAACACGAATCATAAGCTTATCATAATCTTTATCAAGATGTATTCGCTTCATAAAATTATCACTTAAGCTAAGAAAAAAGCCTAAAATGATCACTAAAACAAGTCCAATTCCTAAAGATTTTTTAAAGCCAAAAGGACTGTTTTTAATCGCATAAATAAAGAACAAAAGCATGCAAAGAATGATGGCCAGCCTTGCTGAAACGTAAATATTAAAAGCTGTGAAACAAATAGCTAACAAATAATATTTTGGTTTTATAGCAGCTTTTTTTAAGGCGATAAAAGTGGCTAAAGCAAATGCAAAGCCTAAGTAAGGTCGCTCTAATATCAATAATTCATTAACGAGTTCTCCATTGGCTAAAGAGAAATCAGGATTATCAAAATATTCAAATAAAATAATCAAACACGTGATTAATAAAGTTATGCTTGAACCTAATAAAAATGCATTTTCCGCTTGTTTAATTTTGCTGACTTGATAGAATAGGATGAATAAGACTAAAACTAAAAAATGCTTAGATAACTTATTAAAATCAGAGATAATAGTCCCTTGAGAAATCGCAGATAATATGATGACAGTAACAGCGGCAGCAAAAAAAATAAAAAATGGTGATTTGATAAAGCTTATATCCTTTTTATGAAAAACTATAGAGAGTATAAAAGGAATTAGTAATATATTGGGTAGTGCGGTTGATAATAAAAGAGTTGAGATTAATAAAACAGCAATTGAATTATTATCAAAAAAACGAATTGCTTTTATGTTTTTTAACCATTTTCTCACAAAAATCAAAATTACATTTTATTTAATGAATTATCTAATTAATATTGCCACTTGAGTAGTGATACTTTCTCAAAAGAGCTTTACTACAATAACAATTTAAAGATAAATATCAACGATTTAAAATGAGTTATACACAAGATATTGTTGTTTTAATACCGCATTACAATAACCCAAATGGACTTTTGAGGAGTGTTGAATCAGTTGATGATTTTGAGAATAAGGTCTTGATTTTAATCGTAGATGATGGTAGCACAAAAAGCCAAATAGATGAAAGCCAGATATTAGCTTGCACAAGCGCTAAAGTTAATTTTTTGTATCTCAAAGCAAATTCAGGTATTGAAAATGCTTTAAACTATGGTTTAAATTATATTCAAAATAATTTAGCTCATATTAAATACATCTCACGTTTAGACTGTGATGATATTTGTGTTAATAATAGATTTGAAAAACAATATCAGTATTTAGAAAGTCATCAAGAAATTGATTTTATAGGTTCTTATGTTAAGTTTGTTAATCTTAATCGACAACTTATTTTCAATTTAAAATTACCAATCACTAATGCAAAAATCAAGAAGAAAATGTATTTCAATGCGATGTTTATTCATCCAGCTATTTTTTTTAGAAAAGAAGTTTTAGATCAATCTGGGCTTTATCCAGTAAACAGGAAGGCCGCAGAAGATTATGCTTTTTTCTTTAATGTGATAAAAAACAATAGAGTTGCAAATATTCCCGAATATTTAGTTGAGTGCGTTGTCGATCCAGATGGGATCTCTGGTAAACAAAGAAAGAAACAAGTGCTAAGCAGAATTCAAGTTATTTTAGACAATTTCTATTTTGGATATTATCCAATCATGGGATTAATACGAAGTTTCATATTGCTTATTATCCCTCGCAAAACATTAAATGTTTTAAAAAGTAAATTGAAATAAAGAACTAGACATTTACTCTTCCTCTTTAGATTTTATCTTATTTAGTTTTAGAAAAGTGAATTTATTTCTGGTCACATAAAGTAGCAGTGCCAAATTAATCCAGAAACCAAATACTCTAAAAGTATCAATTTGCACCCAGTTGATGATAAGACCAACCATTGATATAAGGATCACCATCCCGATAATTTGATTTTCGTTTTTTTGTCGAATCAGTTTAATACACGTGAAAATGATTAAGCATAAAAAGCTGGAAAATAATAAAAAACCAACAATACCCGTTTCAGCAAGTAATCTTAAATATAAATTATAACCTGGCGGAAAGTTAGGATGGTCTGGGTTCAGGTACATTAATCTAAATTCCCAATTATCTTCTACAGCCCAACTTGGGTAATGCCTTCGAGACTCATAAGCCTGTTGCCCAAAACCGACACCGCTAACAGGATTTTCTAAAAAAACTTGACCTAAAGCATATTGGATACCAAATCTAGTTTTATTAGAAATACTGTGTGTGCCGTCATTAACACCAAATGAAGTTGCCTTCTCAACAATATATTCAGAAATTTCTTGACCTTTATAAACACCAATTGCCATTACGGCAACAAGGCCAACAATACCGATACGAATTAAAATATGCTGGAAGTTTTTTTTATGTGCTAAAAAGAGTAAAAATATAAAAGCTTGAGTGAAAATGATTACCAATGCAGATCTTGAATCAGAAAACAAAGCAAACACGAGTACTAATAGGGCAGGAATGTATTTTTTAAAACCTTTTCCTGTTAGTATGTAACTGAACATCCAGCCAGCAGTTGTAAGAAGAAAAGAAGAAAAAGCAGGAGGCTCGTGTGTCAGAGATGAAATTCTTAAGTTAGTTGTATCAATAATAACATTAACAAAAGGTAAATAGTCGAAAAAATTTAAAATGGGTTTAAATTGAGATATGCCGAGTTTTATGTAAGCGATTTCTAAAAAAGCATAGACTGAAACAAAACAAAAACTAATAAAAAAAACTTTTCTAATATTTAAAAAAAGCCTTTTGTTATCTTTCTTATGAAATGCGTTATAAAAGGTTAGCAAGAATATGATAGCTGACATCACTAGCGCACCATACTGCCGAATAAATCGCATAACCCCATTAAGGCCTTTGAATTTATAGTCCAATATATTGGGTAGATTTATAACAGTTGAAAGAATAAACCAAATTAAAACAAGGAGTAAAGACCAAAATATCGGATTTCTATAAGGAACCACTAACCGCCCTTTCAGAGTAATTTTAAAAAAGAAAATTCCACTAGCTATTAAAAAGAATATCGTTGATGATTCTTTGGCAAACTCTCCTAAAAAAGGAAGACCACCCCAAGAATTAAAAGGGATAAAGAATATGCCAAGTAATACAAAAAAAAATATTATTTGCTTTAAATTCATTCTTTCGTAATGCTTTGTTTGTAAAACTCAATATGTTGTTTTGCTATTATATTGATATCAAATTTATCTTTAACATAATTAATACCGTTCTTGGAAAGATTAGATTGTAAGGTCTCATCTTTTAAAACTTTTAAAATCAATTCAGCAAGCTGCTCAAAATCTTTCTTTTTATGAATTAAAATAGGAGCTTCAGTTATTTTTTTATTTTCGCTATACCAAGTTTTGGTAAAAATCTCACTTCCAATAGTTGGGCAACCTAACATCATTGACTCAACAGGCGCTAATCCAAAAGTTTCAGTATGTGATGGGAAGATAGCAACTTTAGCTTTACGGTAATTTTCAAATAATTCTGTTTGGGTCAAATGTCCAGTAAAAACAATTCTGTTTTTATATTTGCTTTTAATAAATCTAGTAAATTTTTGCTTGATACCTTTTCCACAAATTTTCAATACAATATCATCATGGCTATCACACACAGAATTCCATGATTTTAATAATGTTTCTATTCCCTTATTTTCAACTAAAGACCCTGAAAATATGGCAAAGTTTTCCTTATTTGTGTTTAATTTTTTGGTGTTAAGAATTTTTAATCCGTTGAATATTTCAGTAGTCTTATTCAAGTCTAAATCGTAATATTTCTTTATTTTACTGGTTGTGTGAGGGCTTAGTGAAATAATTTGATCAGAATAATCGAGCAAACTTTGTTCAAATTGAAATTCATTTTTTGATAAACTTTTACAACGTTCTAATCTAAGGAAATTGATGCTTCCATGAAGTTTTTCAACTTTAAAGATATTGGTCTGTGGCCAAACTTTTTTAAGCTTTTGAAAGTTAATGTGAGAGTAAGCAAATCTAAAATCTGGAAATTCAATAACATTTATTTTTTTTTCTTCAATTAATTGTTCTAAAAACAAATTATGATTTTGCCACACCTTCTTAACACCCCAGAAATCAATCTTCATGAGTTTATTAATTCCTTTATAAATTAATGATTCTCTGTTTAAAAAAGGAAGTTTAATACCATGTTTAAATCTCCATATTTCAACACCATTAATTTTTTCATATTCTTTTCCACCTAAAGATTTTGCATTTATACCAACAACATAAACATTGTGTTTTTTTTTCACCAACTCTTCGGCCAAAATTTTAACTGCTGAACCAATACCGCCATGACTAACGGGCGGGTACTCATCACAGATGAAACAAATACTTAGTTGCATTTAATAATAAATTATTTAAAGGTGTAATACGATGTTATATTCATTCGCTTTTTTAAATATATAGCACTGCCAATATTCCAGAACAACATACTAATTACTGTTGCAGTTGCAGCACCCAATCCTCCATAGCGTGGCGTAAGAGCGAAAGTTAATATTAAATTTATGATAAAAGCAATAAAAACAAAATTTTGAAGTACTTTTTGCTTGCCAATCATTTGTAAGATAATTCCCACAGAGCCTGAAAAAGAATTAACAAACTGACCAACACAAAAAATAATGAGTATTTGGCTACCTGTTTCAAAATCTTCACCAAATAAACTTAGCAAATACTTATGGAAAGTCAACATAACGATAACAATAATTGTGCTGATGATGAAATTCAATTTTGTAGAAAAAGCAATGAGCTTTTTATAATTAGTTTCATCATTGTCAGCATAGCTTCTGGCTATTTTTGGTGCTAAAATAGAGTTTATGGCTTGTAAACTAAAAGTTGTTAAGGCTGCTAATTTTAAACTCACATTATAAATCCCAATTTCTGTATTTGATTCATAAACACCTAAAACTTGAGTGTCAGTTAAGCCTAATAAAATTAAAATAGAAGAAGATAACAGCATCGGAAAAGACTCTTTAACAAATGCTATTGATTTTGTTTTGCTTTTAATTTCAATACCAGAAATACTTTTAAAAACCATTGATAGTCCTATAATTGCGGATATGATGACACCCCAGAAGTGAGCCTTGACAATATTTAAAGGGATTTTTTCAAAGAAGTATGAAATAAAAATCACAAGTAATAAACTGAATAAAAAACGACTTGGATTATTAAGAAAAGCGAATGCATTATTTCTTTTTTTTGCTCTAAGGAAGCTTGCACTTATCATTGCAATATTCCAAAAAGGAATTGCGAATAAAATCCATGGTAAATATTCTAGTAATTCAGGTTTAGGTTCTTGATAAAATTTTAAAACGATGACATCACTAAAGTAGTAAACAACCCATGCAAGAAATGAGCTTGCAAAAAATGAAATCCCTAAAGATTTAAAAAAAATTCCTGCTTCTGAATCATGTTTATCTTGTGAAAAAAACTTAACAATATTTGTATCTAAACCTAAACGTCCAAATTCGCTGATAATCAAAAACATGGATAAGCCTAATGCGATTAATCCATAAATGTCAGCTCCGTAAGTATTTGAAACGTAAAATATAAATAAATAACCAACGACCGCTCCAAGAATTCTAAACACTAAAAAAGAAAATCCCTTTGACAGGATTTCTTTTTGGTCGGTGTCGCCCAATATTTTTTGGATACGTTTTTTCATCTTTTGAGTTACAACTTAATTAGTAAGCGCGGTCTTCTTTACCTTCATAGAAATTCATAAACGCTCGATTCACAACCTTATTGCCTCCTGGCGTTGGGTAATTACCTGTGAAATACCAGTCACCTAAATTCTTAGGGCAAGCTTCATGCAAGTTTTCTACACTTTGATAAATGACTTCAACTTCTGTTGAAATACTATCATCGCTTAATAAAGTTGCAATCTTACTCGAAATTTCTGAGGCAGAGAAATATTGATAAAATTCTTTCACATGATTTTCAACCTCAGCGCTTGGTAAATCTTTTTGAGCCACACATTTTTTGTAAATTGACTCAATAACTTCTTCATAAGTGCCACGTTCTCTGTGCAATGCTTTTGCAGCTTTAAAGGCAACAAAATCATCGATACGTGCCATATCAATTCCGTAACAATCAGGGTAACGAATTTGTGGCGCCGAAGAAACGATAATGATTTTTTTAGGATTTAATCGATCCAACATTTTCAAAATACTTTTCTTTAATGTCGTTCCACGAACGATACTGTCATCAATCACTACTAAATTATCTGTTGGTTTAACAACACCATAAGTCACGTCATAAACATGAGCAACCAAATCGTCACGACTGCTATCTTCTGTGATAAATGTGCGGAGCTTAGCATCTTTAACAGCAATTTTTTCTGTGCGCAAACGATGGGCTAATATTTCAGATAATCGCTCATCAGTCAGATTTTCTTTTTCTTTTAAAATCGCTTGATTCTTCTGGCGGTTAAGCTCATCTTGAGCAGCTTCAACCATGCCATAAAATGATGTTTCGGCTGTATTTGGAATAAATGAAAACACTGAATTGATGGTGTCAAAATCTATCGCTTTTAAAACTTCAGGCATTAATAATGATCCTAGTTTTTTTCTTTCAGTATAAATTTCAGCATCGCTTCCGCGTGAGAAATAAATACGTTCAAAGGAACAAGCTTTTCTTTCTTTAGCTTCGATGATTTGTTTAAAGTAAACTTCACCATTTTTTTGAGTAATAATGGCTTGTCCTGGCTTTAATTCTTTAACATCATCATAAGCTACATTAAAAGCTGTTTGTATTACAGGGCGCTCTGAAGCTGTTACAACAATTTCATCATCCATATAATAGTAAGCTGGCCTGATGCCATTTGGATCACGCAAAACAAAAGCATCGCCATGCCCAAGCATGCCTGCCATAACATAGCCGCCATCCCAATCTTTTGATGCTTTTCGTAAAATTTTATGGACTTTAATTTGCTCAACAATATGCGGTGAAGCTTGTTGCTTGTTAAAGCCTTTTGATTTTAATTTCTTATAAAGTTTTTCAACTTCACTATCTAGAAAATGACCGATTTTTTCCATCACAGTAATGGTATCGGCTTTTTCTTTAGGATGTTGGCCAAGGCTAACAAGTTTATCAAAAAGTTCATTAACATTGGTGAGGTTAAAATTCCCAGCAACGATAAGGTTTCTGTGCATCCAGTTATTTTGTCTTAAAAACGGATGAACATTTTCGATGCTATTTTTCCCAAAAGTTCCGTATCTCACATGGCCTAAATAAAGTTCGCCGAGATAAGGTAGATTTTCTTTTTGTAATTCAGCACTTTTTAGCCATTCAGGATTTTCTTTTAAACCTTGATTGATGCGGTTATTGACTTTCTCAAAAATATCTTGAATCGGTTGCGCAGCGTTTGATCGGACACGGCTGATGTAACGATTGCCAGGTTCGACATCAAGCTTAATGCTGGCTAAACCTGCACCATCTTGACCACGATTGTGCTGCTTTTCCATCATCAAATACATTTTATTGATACCATAAAATGCTGTTCCGTATTTCTCCTTGTAATAGCTGAGTGGTTTGAGCAATCTGAGTTGCGCAATTCCACATTCATGTTTTATTAGTTCGCTCATAGCTGCACAAAAAAGCCCCGAAATTTCAGGGCTTAAATTATTTAAGTAAGATTTATTTCAAATTGTGTTAGCGATTTAAATTCTTTTAATCGCCCATTGATTTCTTCAATATCAAGATTTTTCATTCTTTCTGTGCCAAATTTTTCAACACAAAAGGAAGCTAAGTTCGAGCCATAAACAATGGCTTTTTTCATATTTTCAAAAGACGTATCTTTTGTTTCAGCTAAATATCCTGCAAATCCTCCCGCAAATGTATCGCCTGCACCTGTTGGATCAAAAACCTCTTCTAAAGGCAAGGCAGGAGCAAAGAAAATTTCATCATCATGAAAAAGCAAAGCGCCGTGTTCTCCCTTTTTGATAACTACATATTTGGGACCCATTTCATGTATTTTTTTGGCAGCTTTGACTAATGAATATTCACCAGAAAGCTGTCGCGCTTCTTCGTCGTTAATCGTAATCACGTCAATTTTTGCAATCACCTCTTTCAAGAGATCCAAAGTTGTATCCATCCAAAAATTCATCGTGTCAAGGATAATCAGTTTTGGAGCTTTGACTTGCTCGATGACAGACATTTGAACTGCAGGATGCAAATTGCCGAGCATGATTATGTCTGAATCTAAAAAGTGATCTGGGACTTTTGGTTCAAAATCTGCTAGCACATTGAGTTGTGTTTCAAGTGTATCTCGTGTGTTCATGTCGTTATGATAGCGACCTTTCCAAAAGAAAGTTCGTCCGTCTGCTACAACCTGAAGTCCGTCAAGATTAATGTTTTGTTCTCTAAACAAGTTGAGGTGTTTCTCTGGGAAATCTTGCCCAACAACTGATACAATTGCACTTTCTGTATTAAAGTTAGCGGCACTCAATCCGATGTATGTCGCAGCGCCACCGAGAATTTTATCTGTTTTTCCGAAAGGTGTTTCAATTTCATCAAAGGCAACTGTTCCAACAATTAAGAGTTTACTCATGAGTGAGGTTGATTTTTTGCAAATATAAAACTAATTCATTTCAAAATTATTCTGAGCGCCTTAATTCTCAAATTCATAAATTTTTGAAGGAGTGACGCAATAATTTAACTGTTGATCATGTGCTTGAGCTTCGATTTCCTTTTCAGCAGAAAAGAATGATAAACCCACTTTTATCACGTTTTTTCGGCATTGATCAAGAAAAACGTCATAATAACCTTTGCCATAACCAACTCTATTTCCTTGCTGATCGAATGCTAAAAGCGGAATAAACACCACATCAAGATCTTCAGCTTTGATTGAAATACCATCTTGAGGTTCTGGAATTCCGTATTTGTTATGTTTAATCGGTGTCGAGTCGGTTAAAAGATAGTGCGCCATCTCTAAATCCTTCTGTGTTTTAGAGATGACAACATCTTTGTCTTTCCCTTGAATGGCATGTAGCAAGTGTTCAGTGTTGATTTCTTGGTGCCTTGTGATGCTTAGAAAAATGTGATACAATCTGTGATTCCAAATATCTAAATTTAGACATTGATTAGCAATATCAAGGCTAAGCTGGTCAATCTCGTGTTCAGAGAGTTCTTTTCTTTTGGCTTTATATTTTATCCTTAATTCGTTTTTAGTCATTTTATTTGTGTTGAAATATGAAAAATGGCGTCACCTTGATAAACAATCGGTGCTTGATTAACATTGATGAGGTAGCCATTGTTTGTGGCTCTAACTTTATGTTGTAAACTGCCATAAGCATCTGTAATATAGGCAATAATCTGACCTTTGTCAACATATTCACCAACAGCGATTTCTGGATGAAAAAGACCGCTGTATTTAGCACGGATCCATTTTGTTTTTGTGATGAATTTACTTTTTTCTTCTTGATTTGGCGCCTCAATTTTCAGACTTAACATATTCAGGTGATTCAAAATTCGTTTGACACCTTCAACACCATGTGCTGTGATTTCTTTATTTCTATCTAAAGATTTTCCTCCCTCAAAAAGTAGAATAGGAATATTTTTTTTCTCACACATTGCTCGGTATGAATTTTTTAGTGTTTTAGAATAAACTGTGAAAGGTGCGTTGAAAATAGACGCAAGCTCATCAAACTGCGGATTGTTTTCTGTAATTCGGATTTGAGCTGCGTTAAATCGACTTGCGCCACCTGTATGAAAATCTAAACAATAGTCGGCAATGGGTAAAATATCTTCTGAAAATCTAAAAGCTAAACGACTTGCTAAAGCGCCTTTTTTAGTTCCTGGAAACATACGATTAAGATCGCGACCATCAGGAAATTGGCGTGACAAATTTAGAAAACCAAAAACATTGATGACTGGCAAACAAATAATTGTACCGCATTTTGGTTTGTTGATACCCTTTGCAACAACCTGTCTGACAACTTCAACACCATTAATTTCATCGCCGTGAATACCAGCAGTGATAAGAACAACAGGGCCTTTTCGCTTAGCACGATGAATGATGACGGGAACTTCAACGGCAGTGTTTGTGTAAAGTTTAGCTGTGTTAAAATTTATTCTGGCTTTTTGACCAGGCAATATTTCATGATCTAAAATATGCAAGATATTATGCTCGTCAATGTATGGCATATTTACACATTCTTTTCTATGTACTGGATAATGCTTTTTGCAATATCTTTTCCAGTCGCTTTCTCAATGCCTTCAAGTCCTGGCGAAGAATTAACTTCAAGAATTAAAGGACCACGTGAACTTTGAATAAGATCAACTCCAGCAACCGCCAAACGCATGGCTTTCGCAGCTCGGATAGCAGCAATTTCTTCTTCATCTGAAAGTTCAACGACTTCAGCAGAACCACCCTGATGTAAATTTGATCTGAACTCACCTTCTTTTCCCTGTCGCTTCATCGCACCAACCACGTGACCATCAACAACAAAAACACGAATGTCAGCACCTTTTGCTTCTTCAATAAACTCTTGAACTATCACTCTTGCTTTTAAACCATTAAAGGCTTCAATGACAGATTTAGCTGCATTTTTTGTTTCTGCTAACACCACACCCAAACCTTGTGTGCCTTCAAGTAACTTCACAACTAAAGGTGTTCCGCCAACATGATCAATCAAACCTTCAACATCACGAGAGTAATTGGTGAAAACCGTTTTTGGTAAACCAATTTTAGCACGTGACAAGACTTGCAAGCTTCTCAATTTATCTCTACTTCTCACAAGTGCCTCAGAATCGGTTGTTGAAAAAGCGCCCATCATTTCAAACTGTCTGACAACTGCTGTACCGAAGTAAGTGACCGATGCTCCAATACGCGGAATTATCGCATCAGTATCAGTGATGTAATCACCTTTATAATAAATATTTGGTTTGCGCTTTTCGATCACTAAATCACATTTAAGGTGATCAATGACTTGAACATTGTGTTTGCGTTTTTCGGCTGCTTCAACTAAACGTCTTGTCGAATATAAATTCTGGTTTCTTGATAAAATTTTAATATTCATGCTTGGGCTTTAAATGAGAGATTGTTTAAATCTGTATCAACGATAAATTTCTTATTAAGGAATTTTCTACCAATCAAAACAGGATTTTTCATCGTTGAACGATCTGTTAATGAAAGAGAAATTTGATATGTTTTCTGAAATAATTCTATTTTTGATTTGATTTGATAGCGTTCTTCTACACCACCATTACTGCTTTTTACCTTTATTTTTTTATAATTATTAATGACAAGAGATTGATAATTTATTTTTTTATTTTTAGAGTCAATAAATCTACAATGCAATTGACCGTTGATTTCTTTAAAATCATCGCAATGTATTGAAGACGTATAAGCACCTGTGTCAATCTTGATCGCGACTTGTTGTAAACCTAATTCTGGAAAGTTGGCGATATCTTTTCTGCCGATTATTTTTTTAGCCATATTGCAAATTACAAAATCAAATGTAAGACAGAATTTAAAATAAATATTATCTTTAAAATAAAAAATTCAAAATTCATGACAAAAGATTTATATACATCAGACTCTGCTAAAATGCGCTTTTATCATTTCGCAAATTTAGTAAGTCTTGCTGCCTCAGATGGTCAAATCACAGAACTTGAAGAAAATTTATTGCGCCGCTTTAAGCGAAAGCTTAGCATCAGTGATTCAGATTATGAGAAGATTATGAAAGATCCTTCAGGCTATTCTATTCTTTCAATCGGTTCAAAAGATCAGAGATTAGAGTATTTATATGATTTGCTAAAAGTTATTTATGTTGATGGAACGATGGATGAAGTTGAAGCCTTATTGATTAGACGTTATGCAATTGGCCTTGGTTATAGCGATGTTCAAGCTTCTGAAATTTTAAAGAAATCAATTAAATTATTTAGCGGTGCTTTTTCTTTTGACGCTTATCAAAACTATATTGAAAACGATTTTTAAGATTTATTGTCAAACAAAAAAGCTGTCTTTTTTTAATTGAAAAGACAGCTTTTTGTTTTCTGTATTTTTACAAGAAGATTATTTAATCCATTCAAAACCTGTATAAGGCACTAATACTTCAGGTATTTTGATACCTTCATCAGTTTGACAATTTTCTAGAAGCCCTGCAATAACTCGTGGTAATGCGAGTGAGCTTCCGTTAAGTGTATGGACTAATTCTTTTTTCTTGTCTTTATTTTTATATCTAATTTTTAAACGGTTTGCTTGAAAAGTTTCGAAATTTGAAACAGAAGAAATCTCCAACCAACGCTCTTGGGCTGTTGAATATAATTCAAAATCATAGGTTAAAGCAGATGTAAAACCTAGGTCGCCTCCACATAACCTTAAAATACGATAAGGTAATTTAAGCTCTTTCAAAATGCCTTTAACGTGTTCAACCATTTCATCTAAAACTTTGTAAGAATTTTCAGGTTTTACTACATTTACGAGTTCAACTTTGTCAAATTGGTGAAGTCTGTTAAGTCCTCTAACGTGTGCACCATAGCTTCCAGCTTCTCTTCTAAAGCAAGGTGTGTAGGTTGTCATTTGTATAGGTAGCTTTTTTTCTTCAAGCAAATCATTACGGTAAATATTTGTCAGCGGCACCTCAGAAGTTGGGATAAGGTATAAATCGTCCCCTGTAACATGATACATTTGTCCTTCTTTGTCAGGAAGCTGTCCAGTTCCGTAACCAGATTCTTCGTTAACTAAAAGCGGAACTTGTAGTTCGCTGTAGCCAGCTTCGGTGTTTTTATCGAGGAAATAACTGATTAAAGCTCTTTGTAAACGCGCGCCTTTTCCTTTAAAAACAGGAAAACCAGCACCGGTAATTTTATTACCAAGCTCAAAATCAATTAAGTCATATTTTTTGGCCAACTCCCAATGCGGAAGTGCTTTTTTAGACAATTCAGGAACTTTACCTTCTTTAAAAATCTCAACATTATCTTCTTCATCTTGACCAGCTGGAACAGAATCATGAGGAACGTTGGGCACTTGGTAAAGTAACTCTTGTAAATCTTCAGAAATTTCGCTCATTTGTTGAGACAACACTTTAGAATCATCTTTTAATTGAGTTGTTTTTTCTTTCAGTTGATTAGCTTTTTCAGTTTCACCTTCTTTAAAAAGTTGACCGATTTGTTTGGACAAATTGTTAGATTGTGACAGAATTTCATCAAGTTGAACTTGCGTTGAACGTCTTTCTTCATCTAGACGAAGAATGTCGTCAAAAATTTCTTTCGCGTCAAAATTTCTTTTCTTAAGCGCCTCGCAATAAGCGTCTTTGTTGGCTTTAATGTTTTTAACTTCTAACATGTTTTGTCTATTAATTTCTAATAATGAATTGATAAATTTTAGTTTACCAAAAATTCCAGTCATGCAAATTTAGCAAATCGATATATATGGGCAATTATTTTGAAACTTATAAAAGCTTAATTTTGAAGCGTTTTAAGATTGTATTTTATACACATTAACTATATTTGGCTTCTCTTAAAGAAAAAATTGTCTATGAGTTTAGGTTTTTTAAGCTCAAAAAAGCTGTTTACAGTATCGCTTGTTGTCGGCTTTTTTGTTATTATTAATTACGCGTTTTCAAGTCATCCTTCTTCAGAAAATAACAGTTTTACTGTGATGCATACAGACGTAGATTCTGTTGCAATTGCAGATATTGCTAAATCTGTAAAAGTTGAAAAATCTAAAGTAAGTTATAAAGAAGAGCTTGCTGTTGATATTGCTCAGGTTTCTGAGAAACTGAAAACTAAAGCGAATCGGTTGAGGTTTAACGGCTCTTTGTTGATCGCTTATAAAGATCAAGTTATTTTTGACTCATCTTATGGGTATAAAGATCCGATTAATAAAACAGAAATAGATTCATCAACATCATTTGAGTTAGCATCAGTGAGTAAACAATTTACTGCAGCAGCCATAATGAAGCTTTATGATGATGAATTATTAGACTTAAATGAAAGTGTAACAACTTATTTGTCTGGGTTTAAATTTCCTGAATTAACCGTTAAAGATTTATTGAAACATAGATCTGGCTTATGGAATTATATGTATATGACTGAAGCTTATTGGAAAAAAGATAAAGCGCCTAACAATTTTGATGTTGTTAAGCTTGTCAATCAGCACCAAACGAGTTTGAGTTTTAGACCAGGTTCTAGATTTAAGTATAACAATACCAATTATGTGCTTTTAGCAGCTATTGTTGAAAGTGTTTCAGGAACAAATTTTGAAGATTATTTAGAAGAAGAATTCTTTAAACCGCTCAACATTAATGAAACTTATGTTGGACTTGAGAATAGAGATTTGGATAATGTAGCGAAGGCTTATCAAGCTTATGGGCGTGGTTATGTTAAATTAGCGCCTAGTTTCCATAATGGAGCTGTTGGTGATAAAGGTGTTTATGCATCTGCTGATAACTTGTGGAGATGGTTTAAAGCAATTAAAAATGCAGAAATTTTAAAGCCAGAAACTGTTGATTTAATGTTCAACTCTGATGAGTTTGATTTTTACAAGTATGGCATTGGTTACCGCACTAAAAAAGATCAAGATAAAAGAATTATTTATCACAACGGTATATGGGATGGTTACAGAAATGGCTTAACATTTGTCCCTGATGAAGACTTAGTTGTGATTACATTAAGCAATACTCAAAACAGAAATAAACGTTACTTTCAAAGCTACGTGATTGATAAACTTGAGGACGTGATTAAAAATTACGAACTAACGACTGAAAAACTTGTTGAAGAAAAGATTTAATCAATTTTATTTTTTTATTCAAAAATAATTCTACATTTGCTTAAGCAATGACAAATTTTACAATGACATATTATTACTATTCTTCAATTCTGAAATCCAGAGTCGGTAGGTAGTACAATAAATTTAAAAATATATTCACCAAATCCCGATTCATAACGAATCGGGATTTTTTTATTTACAATAGTTATGATACAAGACATGAACACTTACACAGCTGATGATTTATGGGTTTGGAACAAACTCTTCCAGCGTCAATTAGAAAACATTCCAAACAAAGCAAGTGAAACATATCTTGAAGCAGTTGATGTGATGAAACCAGTTTTAAATGCGGATGAATTACCAGATTTTAGCAAGCTTGGAGAGTGGTTTAAAGATTCAACTTCATGGTCTTTAGAAGTTGTCCCAGGCTTGATAGAAGTCGAGGATTTCTTCAAACTCCTAGCTCAAAAGAAATTTTGTTCATCGACGTGGTTGCGCAGTAAAGACTCTTTAGATTATTTGGAAGAGCCTGATATGTTTCATGATATTTTTGGTCATGTACCATTATTGAGTAATTCTATTTTTTCAGCTTTTATGCAAGAATTTGCACAATTAGGCTGTGATTTTATCAATGATAAAGAGAAAATAAAACAACTTCAACGCCTGTATTGGTTTACCATTGAGTTTGGTGTGATTAAAGAAAACGGAATCATCAAATCTTATGGTGCAGGAATCTTATCTTCTTTTGGAGAGACCAATCAAATTGCCGAGTTGAAAGCTAATTTTCATCCTTTTGAAATGGATACAATTTTGCAAAAAGAATTCAGAACTGATGTAATGCAAGAAGATTACTTTGTAATTGACTCTTATGAGCAGTTATTTGAGAGTTTGCAACAACTTAAAAAAGAATGGAAGGATCAAATGGTTTTAGCCTAAAATAAAAAATCCCGACTTTCTCATTTGGAAGTCGGGATTTTTAACAATCAAATAATCATGAATAATTATTTCCCATTCGGGTTTAAAATCATTTCTATTCTTTCAATCGCATCATTGATGTGATATTGAGTCATGGTGTCGCGTGTTCTTCTCGCAGCCGTTTTTAAATCACGTTGCAAAGTCACTAATTCGCCTCTTACTAATGCTCTGATGTCACTGTTTTCAACATCGATGTTACTTCTACTGATGTATGAACGGTAACGTGCAGGTAAACTTGATTGCTTCTCTGTCATTAATTCGCCCATGCGAGAAATGTAAACACGTTGTAGGTTACGACGCGTTCTTGATATTTCTTGTCCTCTTCTTAATTCTTTAAATAATGATGACCTTAAATCTTCCATCATTTCGATAGGTGTGTAAGCATCGTCATTCATTTCTTCGTTTTCCATCATACGAGCAAAACGACCAAAGTCCAATAGATTATTGATTGTGCGTTCGTGGTAAGATTTCAAACGATCTAAATGTCCGTCAGATTCTATTTTATTAAAAATTTCGTGATCTAATAACCATTCAGGTGTATCAAACAATTGTTTATCCAAAAACTGCATAGCGCGAATTTGCTTATCTCTTGGTGTGTGAACGTAAACTGCCCCCTCTTGATCGTAAGTTTTGTAATATTCATAAACTCCACCAATATTAGCTGTCACATGACCCATATAACGGTTAAACTGACTTAAAACTTGGTTGTACATTTGATCAAGATCATCATAGTTTTTCCCATCTTCAGCAGTCCATTTTGTTAGATTAGGAACAATTCTTTTAAGGTTTTTGATACCATATTCAGAAGCCAACATAGAGTCATCACCTAAATCTTCTGTTTGTGAGCTAGGATCGATTAAGCCGCCGATTTGTTGTTTTCCAAATCTATATTTTGGATCGCCAGCTTTCTCTAAAATCCATTGGTCTAGAATTTCTTTTTCTTCTTTTGCTGTTTTGCCTAAAATAGGACGGTAACCCCAATTGATTGAGTATTTATCATAAGGTCCAATATTCGGCATTAAAGCGACATCGCCATCACCTGGTTGCGCGATGTAGTTAAAACGTGCATAATCCATAATAGATGGAGCGGTTCCGTATTTTTTTGTAAATTCAGGATCACGTAAATCTTCAACTTTGTAAGCAACACTGCTTCCCATGTTATGAGGTAGACCTAAAGTATGACCAACTTCGTGAGAAGAAACAAAACGAATTAAACGTCCCATCACTTCATCATCAAAATTCATTTTTTGAGCATCAGGGTTGATCGCTGCGGTTTGTACAAAGAACCAATTTTTAAGAAGCGTCATCACATTATGATACCAGTTGATATCACTTTCAATAATTTCTCCAGAACGTGGGTCGCTCACGTGAGGACCATTTGCATTTGGAATTGGAGATGCTAAATAACGTACAACTGAATAACGTGCATCTTCTGGGCTCCAATCAGGATCTTCTTCAACTGAAGGTGGATTTTTTGCAATAATGGCGTTTTTAAATCCTGCTGCTTCAAAAGCAACTTGCCAATCTTCAATACCTTGCTTGATGTACTTTCTCCATTTTTTAGGTGTTGCTCTGTCTATATAATAAACGATTTGTTTTTTAGGCTCAACGAGCTCACCTTTTTTAAATTTCTCAATGTCTTCATCTTTAACTTCAAGTCTCCAACGATCAAGATATTCTACAGTTTTAGATTTATGATCTTCAAGACCGTAATCTGTTTGGCGACTTGTAAACCAGCCTACACGTTGGTCAAAATAACGACGCTGCATTGGTTCTTTGTCAAGTAGAATCATTGAGTTTGAAAACTCTAAACTAATTGAGCCATTACTTGAATTTGATGGTGGTTTTCCTGCATTATATGTTTTGACGTGTCTAACTTCAATATTTTTCGGGTAACTTCTAATCGTATCTATGTAAGAACGCGATCCGTCTAAACGAGAAATTTTGTAGCTACCACGACGGCTTTGTTGAAGACCAATTGCTTTAACATCTTTATTAAATAAATCAGTGACTTCAATAACTGTGTTGTTACTAACTGAATCCTTTTTATAAGCTTCAACTTTAAAACTATAAAGAATAGGTTCAAAGTTTGAATTGACAACCGCTTCATGAACAGGAAGAGAGTCAGCTGCTGAAATTTCGTGAGAGACTACTCTTAAATTAACACGGTCACCTTTTTTCTGCCAACGAAGAACTTGCTCGTTTTGCTTACCACCGCCAAAACCAATACCCTTGGCAGTTTTAGCTATACGTGTAACCATCAACATTTCTCTATTAAAAAGAGAGTCAGGAATTTCGTAGTAATATTTTTGGTCAACATGATGAACCTTAAAAAGTCCTTCATCAGTTTTAGCTGATTTGGTGATGACTTTAGTGTAGGGTTTAGGACCTTTCTTTGATTTTTGTTGTTGCGATGTACCAGATTTAGTATTCGCCTTTTTGTCTTCAAAAACAGAACAAGAGCCAATAGAAAGCATCAATCCTGCGATTAAAGGAAAATAAAGTACCTTTTTGATCATGTGAGATATTTTATGATTTATTGTAAGACAATATAAATCATAAAAGGTTTAAAGCTCTACAAAAAAGATAGAATATATTTTAAAATATTTATAAGTAGTAAATGTAACCTATAGCTAACATTGCCATCCAATCATTGCTTTTATTTCCAGAACTTGGATTTAATCCGTCAACCATATCGCTAAAATATGTGTGCCATCTTGCTTCAAGCTGCAATTCTCCGCTTCTGGATAATTTATATTTGATTCCAGCTTGGAAGTTTAACCCAAAAGTTGTCTCGGCTTCACTTGAAACTCTAGGGTCTTCTCCTGGCTTCCATAAAAAACTTGGCCATGTGTTATCAGACGAACCTAATTCTCCAGGTAAACTGGTTTCATTTTTAGGTGAAGCAAAAACAACGTTAAATCCAAAACCTGCATAAGGCATAATTTCACCGATGTTTCTTTCAAAATCACGTATTCTACCATAATACCATTCTAAACCTGTCCCTAACTCAATAACACTGGCTTTACCTGTCATAGCTTTTAGCTTAAAAGCCTGCGAGCTACCACCATCGACATACCTGCCATAGTGCTCTAAATTTGTTGTATGGTATAAAAACTGAGACCTTACTTTAAAATGTTGGTTAAAATAAGATCTGCTTCTACCTGAGTATGCAAAGTTGGCATAATGATTAATCCCGATTCCCAAACCTGTGTTTCCAAAATTCGTTTCCGAATCTCCTTTCTCACCATAGTCGCCTCTGAAGCTTACAGGGCCAGCAAATATACCAACTTCACTGCTGATTTGAGCTTGTACGTTGGAAGATGAAAAAAACAAGAAAAGTATAATTGTTAAAACAGATAAATTGGTTTTCATAAGGAAAGGATTGTTATACAAAAATATAAAATAATTTGAGCTTTTAAAATAAATTAAATAAATAAAATCTTAATGTCAATTTATATTGTTGATATTAAAGTGTAAATTTTATTAAAAGAGTAGGATATATTAAATGTAAAGTAGTTGACCTTAAAACTTACTCCTTAATAAAAGTAGATGAAAGTTGCCTGAAAATCTCTTTTTTAAGATCACGAGAAACCTTCAAATGTTCATTGAGTTTATCCTTCATACGTAAATGAGCATTGAGAAAGAAAACCTCACAACTCAAGTCGTCACATTCAATAATGCCTTCTGCTTCATGATCAAACTCAATAACTTTATCGCTATATTCTTTTGTAATATCTGCAAGCTTCTCAACTTTTTCATGTAACTGCTTGAGATCTTGATTATTTTTTTCTTTGACAAGAGCTGACTCTAAAAATTTAACATAAAAATCAAGTTCTTCAACTAAAAAATCAATTTCTGTTTTCCAGAGTTTAATGTCGCGGTCAAGGTTAATACGCTGAATATCTTCATCATCGTAATGTTTTTCTATTTCGTTTGACATGGCAATGTTTTTTTAAGGTTGTTTTACATCTGTTATTTTAATAGTGTTTTCACCTGAAGGAAATTCCCAAGTGAGTTCATCTCCTTTAGCATAGCCGAAAAGAGCCAAGCCCATCGGTGCTAAAACAGAAATCTTATTGTTTTTAATATCACTCTTTTCAGGAGTTACAATTTGATAACTTTGATTTTTGCTAAAAGGTGTTTCAAAAGTAACAATTGAATTGAATCTAATCACATCTTTTGGCATATCTTCTTCGTTCACAACTTTTACTTTTTCAAGTTCAGCGTATAAATGAGAAATGGAAGCCTTGTATGACTTGTCGTTGAGGTATCTACTCATTGACATGATGCGCTTGAGTATGTTCAGCTCATCTTCTTCTATAATAATAGTTTCGTATTTCATAATTTCTATAATTTAAAAAGTATCAAGAATTATTAAAGATGAAATGGCGAGTTGAGAAACTCGCCATTTGCATGACACTTTTAAAAAGCTTGTATTTATTTTCTTCTTAAGGGAAGATGCCTCTTTGTACGTAAGCTTCTTCTATACGCTTAATTGCAATAATATATGCAGCAGTTCTCCAATCAGTTTGGTTTTTTTCAGCTGCATCTTCGACCTTTCTAAAAGTTTGAGTTAACTTTTTAGTTAGTCTTTCCATCACTTCATCAAGTTGGTAGATTTCTCCGCTTCTGTTTTGTAACCACTCAAAATAACTTGCAGTTACACCACCAGAGTTACATAAGATATCTGGAACGATTATCACTCCATTTTTTAACAAAATCTTTTCGCCATCATTCGTTGTTGGTCCGTTTGCACCTTCAGCAACAATTTTAGCTTTAATATCACCTGCATTATCAGCTGTGATTTGGTTACCTAAAGCTGCAGGAATTAAAATATCACATTCTAAACCAAAGAATTTAGATGGGTCAATTTCTTCAGCACCTTCAAAATCTTTAATTGATCCTTTGCGTGGTTTTGAATGATCAGCAAGGTCATCAACATTGATTCCGTCTTTGTTGTATAAAGTTGCATGTGCATCTTGAACAGACAATAACTTAGCGCCATCTTCAGTTAAGAAACGAGACGCCCATTGGCCAACGTTACCAAAACCTTGTAAGATAAATGTTTTGCCATCAAGCTTTTCGCCTTTACTCTCTACCATTAGTTTAGTAGTCAGGTAAACGCCGTAACCTGTTGCACGGTCTCTGCCCTCAAGACCTCCAGCTCCTGTTGGCTTACCAGTCACAACGTGTTGGTTTTTTGAACGATCTGCTGGTGGCTTCGTTTGCATATATGTATCAAGAATCCAAGCCATAGTTTGTGGATTGGTATTGACATCTGGTGCAGGAATATCTTGCTCAGGTCCAATGCTATCGCCTAATGCAAAAGTAAATCTTCTTGTAATTCTCTCTAATTCTTCAATTGAGTGATCTCTAGGATCAAGTTGCAAACCGCCTTTTGCACCACCGTAAGGTAAACCTGCAAGAGAAGTTTTCCATGTCATCCACATTGCTAAAGCTTTAGCATCATCAACATCAATACTTGGGTGAAATCTCAAACCACCTTTGTATGGCCCTAAAGAATTATTATGCTGTACACGATATCCCGTAAAGATTTTCACCTCACCGTTATCCATTTTGACAGGGAAGTGAACAATAATCTCATTGTTGGTGATCGCAAGTATTTTTCTGATATTCTCATTAAGATCGATGCGATCAGCAACTTGATTAAATTGCTCCATCACATTATCATACATTGTTTTTGCTTTCATAAAAAAATGATTTGATTGAAATTATAATTGAAAATTATGAACTAAATTTAGTTAACGTATTCTAGACAAAAGTATTAAAGATTTTCTATTCAAGACTGATTTTTATCAATGAAAACACTTTTTATAATAATTGATGTTCAAATTATTAATGACATGTGCTTTTTTAGAAATACTCATCTTTAAACTTCATCATTCATGTAAATGTAAAGGAAGAATTATCAGCGAATGGTAAAAAATTATTAAAGTTTAGTAAATTTGACATCTTCATGAAGTATTTCAATATTGAGGTCAATGTGTCTCTTTCATAAATAATAATAAAGATACTTTTGAGTTTTAGTTTTATGAAAAAGCAATTCAAGTTATCTATTTCTTTTATTTTACTCTTGTTTGTGACACACTCTCATGCGCAAGATTTTACGCAACAGTGGAATGGCTATTTCTCGTATTTTGATATCAGAGCAATGTCAACTTCGACTGATCGTGTTTATGCTGCTGCTGAAAATGCCTTTTTTTCTTATGATTTAAATTCACAAACTATTGAGAAATTTTCTTCAATACAAGGTTTGTCAGGTGAGGAAATATCAGCAATTTATCATTCAGATACTTACGCTTTAACTCTAGTGGGTTATGAGAATGGATTGATGCAAATTGTGATGGATAACAATCAGAAAGTTTTTACCGTGGTTGATATCAAGAATAAGCAAACCATCTCGCCACCTCAAAAACGTATCAATCATTTTCATGAACACGAAGGGAAAATACTGATTTCTACCAAATTTGGAATCGCAGTTTATGATTTAGAAAATTTAGAATTTGGTGATTCGTTTTTCATTGGTGATAATGCCTCTGAACTCGACATTAAACAAACCACCGTTTTTAACGGAAACATATATGCAGCCACGCAAGGTGGGGGAATTCGTTATGCTGCTTTTGATAATCCTGATTTGGTTGATTACCAAGTATGGCAAAATATTGGTCAAGCCAATTGGCGCGCCATTGAGGTTTTTAACAATCAACTTTACGCGTTGCAGAATTCTAATCGCTTATTTCAAATTAACGGGACGTCCCAAAACCTTATTCAGTCTTATTCAGAAAAAGTTAATGATATCATTGCAAATGAAAATCGATTAACAATTAGTTTAAAATCTAAAGTTGAAGTTCGCGATGCGAATTTTAATCTCGCTTTTTATGTTGATGGTTTTATGGATGTTGTTTTGGATATTTCAACCGCTGTTTATAAAGATGAAAATCTTTTTATTGGTGATAGAAATTTAGGTGTTTTAAAAGTAAAAGAATCTAATCAGTCAGCGTATGAAAGTGTGAGTCCGGATGGACCTATCTTAAATAGTGTTTTCGATTTAAAAGTACTTCCTGATGAACTTTGGGTGGTTTATGGTGAGTATGATCAATTCTGGAATCCATATCCATTAACAAAGCGTCGTGCTAGTCATTTTTTTGATGAAGAATGGTACAATTTTCAGCTTGAAGAATTGGATAATGCACGCGAATTAAGCCATATCGCTGTCGATCCTCAAAACTCAAATCGCGTGATGATCAGTAGTTATTTTGATGGAATTTTAGAATTTGTTGATAATGAACTTCTCAATCATTATGATTCTCAAAACTCTAATATGGAAGGTGTACCAAGCAATGCTAATGATGTGAGAGTGGGTGGGAGTGTTTTTACGCAACAAGGTGATTTATATTTTACAAATTCGTTGTCTCCTAATCCTTTAAAGAAAATGAATACCAACGGACAAGTTTCCATCATTGATGTGTCTGATATTTTCTTTGAAAGTGATAAGAATTCAGTCGCAAAGATTGAAGCTGACAAATCTGGAAATGTTTATGCAGCAACTTTTAAAAAAGGAATTATTGCTTATCAGCCTTCAACCAACACGCCTAAAATGATTAGCAGTGACATACAAGGTGTTGATTTTCCTGAAGTCTATTATGAAAATCCACGGATTACCGCTTTAAAAACTGATTTGAGTTCACGTTTATGGATAGGGACTTCTGATGGTTTGCGAGTAATGTTTAATCCGAGTTCAATTTTTGAAAACAATGCAAATGTTTCTGTTTCTCCAATTATTATTGAAGATGTTGATGGCTTGCCGCAAGAACTCTTGTTTAAACAATTTATCACTGATATCGCAGTTGATGGCGCAAATAATAAATGGATTTCAACCGCTGATGCTGGCGTTGTGCAAGTCTCTGCAAATGGGCAAGATGTGCTCAATCAATTCACGGTAAGTAATTCGCCATTACCCACAAACTCTGTTAGTTCTGTCGATGTTGACCCAGCGACAGGTATCGTTTACTTCGGGACGACAAGAGGTTTGGTTTCTTTTAATAGTAAAATCACTGGTGCACAAGATGATTTAGAAAATGTGCGCGCTTACCCCAATCCTGTGCGACCTGGTTTTAATGGTCGCGTCACAATTGATGGATTAACAGATAGAGCGAACGTGAAAATAACAGATATTTCAGGAAATTTAGTCTACGAAGAAACTGTTAGCGGCGGGAGTGTGCAATGGGATACACGTGCTTTTGGGAAGCATAAAGTGTCTTCAGGTGTTTATTTGGTTTTGATAACTGGTGCCGACCAGCAGGAGACACAAATTGCAAAAATCATGATTATCCGATGACGTCTATTAAAACAAATGCCATCGTTTTATCTAGCGTAAAATATGGCGAAGCTGACTTGATTGTCACATGCTTTACAAAAGAAGTTGGTTTGGTTTCATTTTTTATGCGTGGCATTCGTAAATCAAAACGCGGTAAGTTTAAAAGTTCTTTTTTTCAAAGTTTGAGTTGCCTCGATCTAGATTTTATGCATCGAGATCAAAAGAATTTGCAATTTCTGAAAGATGCAAAAGTTGCCATTCCTTATAAAAGCTTACATCAAAATATTTATAAATCCTGTATTGCCATGTTTTTGGCTGAGGTTTTAAAAGCTTGTATTCGTGAAGAAGAAAGGAATTTAGAGCTGTATCTTTTTATAGAAAACGCCTTAATAGCTTTAGATGAAGCTGAAAAATTTTCAAACTTTCACTTGCTTTTCTTAGTAGAATTGACACGGTTTTTAGGTTTTTATCCTGAAATGAATCATCAAAACTTAGCTTACTTCAATATGATTGAAGGTCGTTTTGAAGCTGAAGATTCTTCGATTTATACAGTTCAAAATTCAAATGTTGACATTCTTGAACGGATTTTAAATCAACAGAAAACAGATTTATTTCAAAATTTAGGTTTAAATCAAAAAAAACGACAAGATTTTCTCGACTTTATTATTTATTACTACGAGTTGCATTTGCAGTCTTTTTACAAACCGAAATCTAAAGAAATTTTAGAACAGCTTTTTTAAATTTAAAGTATAAAAAAATCCGTTTTCAACAAGATGTCAAAAACGGATTTAAATATCAATTTGCAAAAAATAAAATTCGTTCAATGTTTTATTCTGTCGCTAAGTCTACTTTGTGATTTAATAGTTCAACATTAAAACTAATTTTAGCATTCAATGCTTTAAAAACTTTTAAAATAGTTTCAAACCTAGCGTCAGTTAAGTTATTTTCTATTTTTGAAATTTGAGCTTTTTTTACGCCTATCAATTCGCCAAGTTGAGTTTGAGTTAATTGTCGTTCTTTTCGAGCTTGTTTGATGGCTTCACCAATTAAGTCAAGACGTAATTCATTTTCATAAATATCTCTTTCTTTAGTTCCTTTTTTTCCAAGATATTTATCCTTGACTTCATCAAGCGTATATGTCTTCATGATTTCTTAATTTTTGATAAATAAAGAATTTTTACGCTAAAGCGATAAATAAGCCTTCGTCAGTTTTATCAATATTAATCAATGATTTTTTACGAAGAGATTTTGTTGTTTTATCCCATTTCTTATTGCTTAAACCTGATTCGCTTTTAACGGCATCAAGCTCTTGTGGCGATTCTTTTTTCAAGATATCAATCACAGCTTTTTCTTCATCGTTGAGTTCTACTTTTTTCTTTTCAGGTTTCATCTGTGGGAAGAAAAGCACTTCTTGAATAGACGGATTGTTTGTCATAAACATGATTAATCTGTCAATGCCAATACCAAGTCCAGATGTTGGTGGCATGCCGTATTCAAGCGCACGTAAAAAATCGTAATCTATAAATTCTGTCGCTTCATCATCACCTTTTTGAGCCAATCTCATTTGGTCTTCAAAACGCTCGCGCTGATCAATTGGGTCGTTCAGCTCAGAATATGCATTTGCGATTTCTTTCCCACAAACCATCAGCTCAAAACGCTCTGTTAATTCAGGATTGTCGCGATGTTCTTTACTTAACGGACTCATTTCTTTTGGGTAATCTGTAATGAAAGTTGGCTGTATGAAATGCGGTTCACATTTTTCTCCAAAAATTTCATCGATGAGTTTTCCTTTCCCCATGGTATCATCAACCTCAAGTCCCATTTTTGTTGCCGCTTGACGAAGTTCATCTTCAGATTTTCCTGTTATATCAAAATCTGTATATTCCTTAATCGCATCCGTCATTGTAATGCGTTTATAAGGCGCTTTAAAATCGATGCTATGTTCTTTAAACTGTGCTTTTGTCGTCCCATTAACAGCAATGGCGCAATGTTCGATTAATTTTTCAGTAAAATCCATCATCCAGTTGTAATCCTTGTATGCCACGTAAATTTCCATGCAAGTAAATTCAGGATTGTGGGTTCTGTCCATGCCTTCATTTCTGAAGTTTTTAGAAAATTCATACACACCATCAAATCCGCCAACAATTAATCTTTTCAGGTATAATTCATTGGCAATTCTGAGATATAAAGGAATATCCAGAGCATTGTGATGCGTCACAAAAGGTCGTGCCGCGGCGCCACCAGGAATGGATTGTAAAATTGGTGTTTCAACTTCCATATAACCTTTATCGTTAAAGAAGTTTCGCATGGCTGTAAAAAGCTTTGTGCGTTTAATAAAAATGTCTTTCACTTCTTTATTGACAATCAAATCGGCATAACGCTGACGGTAGCGTTGTTCAGGATCATGAAAGCCATCATATTCATTACCTTCTTTGTCTTTTTTAGGAAGTGGTAAAGGTTTTAAAGCTTTGCTTAAAAGTGTAAAATCTTTGACCATCACAGTTTTTTCACCCACTTGAGTGGTAAAAAGTTCACCTTCAATCCCAATGAAATCACCGATATCAAGCAACTTTTTATAGATGTCGTTGTATTGTGATTTGTCTTCATCAGGGCAGATTTCATCTCTGTTGAAATAAACCTGAATGCGACCCTCAGCATCTTGAAGCTCTGCAAATGATGCTTTTCCTTGAATACGTCTTGACATTAAACGACCAGCGATCACCACCTTTTTTCCTTCTTCAAAATCGGCTTTAATCTTTTCTGATGTATGCGTGTATTTAAACTCCTCAGCAGGATAAGGGTTGATGTTTTTCTGGCGTAAAGCTTTTAGCTTATCGCGACGAATCTGTTCTTGTTCTGTCAATTGCATTACTCAAAATTTTAAGGCGCAAAGATACGTAGATTTCGCTAAAAATCAAGCTTTAACAAGTTTCATCGTTATAGAGAACTTAGTTACACGACTTGAGTTCTAATTTACTAAAATTCGACCTTATCACTTTGCTAGTTAGGAAGTAGTAATTTAATTTTATAAACAGTTTTCATTTTTCAAAAGCGAAGCTCTTATATTTGCTAAAAATAGCGTTTATGAAAGTTTTACATCTCGATGAGAATCATCCTGCATTAGCTGAAGGTTTAGCTCAACTCGGTTTTAAAAACCACATGGATTATAAAAGCTCCAAAACAGAGATTGAAGCCAAAATACAAGATTATCAAGGCTTGATTATTCGTAGTCGGTTTCCTTTAGATGCTACTATTTTACAAAAAGCTACACAACTCAAATTTATTGGTCGTGTTGGCGCTGGTTTAGAAAACATAGATCTTTCTGCGGCGGCAGAGCTCGGTATTGAATGTTTTAATGCGCCAGAAGGCAATAGAAATGCAGTGGGTGAACACAGTTTGGGTTTGCTTTTAAATTTATTTAATCGCATCAGGATTTCAGATCAAGAGGTGAGGCAAGGAGTTTGGAAACGCGAAGCTAATAGAGGTTTAGAAATTGAAGGAAAAACCATCGGTCTCATCGGTTATGGCAATATGGGAAAAGCTTTTGCAAAAGTCCTCAGCGGTTTTGATTGTGAAGTGATTTTTTATGATCTCAAAGAAAACATTGCCGACGATAATGCCGCACAAGTCAACCTCCAAACTTTACAAGATAAAGCTGATGTATTGAGTTTGCACACGCCACTGACAGAACTTGCTAAAAACATGGTCAATGCTGAATTTATCGCTGCTTTTAAAAAGAATTTTTGGTTTATCAACACTGCAAGAGGAAAATCTGTTGTCACCAAAGATTTGGTTAAGGCTTTAAAATCAGGAAAAATTTTAGGAGCAGGTTTAGATGTTTTAGAGTTTGAAAAATCATCTTTTGAAAATTTTTTTACTGAACAAGAACTCCCAGAAGATTTTAAATACCTCACGCAATCACAGCAAGTGATTTTGACACCACATATTGCAGGGTGGACGCAAGAAAGCAAATACAAACTCGCCCAAACTATTGTTGATAAAGTGGCGAATCACTTCAAGAAGTCAACATCATAAAATTTAAATTTTTAGCTTACATTTGCAGGTAAATTTTAAAAAATGAGCTTAAAAAAAGCAGGCTTTATCATTATTTTGATTCTTCTGGTTGATCAGATTTCGAAAATTTATATCAAAACAAATTTTCAATTGGGTGAAGCCGTTGAAGTTTTTTCATGGTTTAAAATTTTATTTATCGAAAACGAAGGCATGGCTTGGGGCGCAAAAATCCCTGGCACACATGGCAAATTGATTCTGACGGTTTTTAGACTTGTTGCTATTGTTGGTATTGGCTACTGGTTATGGAGTTCTGTGCAAAAGAAAGCGCCAAAAGTTTTGCTTTGGGCCATTGCACTTATTTTCGCTGGTGCTTTAGGTAATATCATCGACTCGGTTTTTTATGGTGTGATTTTTAATGATAGCTACGGTCAAGTGGCGACTCTTTTTGCTGATGAACCTTATGGCGAATGGTTAAAGGGAAAAGTGGTTGATATGCTTTATTTTCCACTTTATGATGGTATTTTGCCAAATTGGATTCCGATTTGGGGTGGCGAGCGTTTTGTGTTTTTCGAACCCGTTTTTAATATAGCCGATATGGCAATTAGCACAGGTTTTGGTTTGCTACTGGTTTTTAATAAAAAAGCTTTTCCAAAGACTGAAAAATCATCTAAGAAGTAATTCCAACTTACTTAAAAATTTATTTTACAACAAGCTGAACCGTTTCTCTGGTATATTGTTTCAGCAAAATCTCTTTGTCTTTTTCAATGGCTTTGACGGCAGCATCATCAAAATGTCTGATGGTGAATAAAGACACATTTTTGTTATAAGTAACTTTAAATTTGGCTTTTAAAACAGAAATGAGTTCATCAATGGTGTTGAATTTATTACTTACACAAACAGAAAAGCTGATCGCAGAATTTTGAATTAAATCGACTTTTATTTGATATTGATCAAACAATGCAAAAATTTCAGCGATGTTTTTTTCGACGAAAAAAGAAAAATCTAAACTCGCCAAAGAGAGTAAAATCAAATCATTCTTCACGATAAAACAAGGCGTTTTCGGAATCAGTTTTTCACCTTTTCTGACGCAAGTTCCTTTTCTTTCAGGATTTGAAAAAGCTTTCACGTATAGAGGGATTTCCTTTCTTTGAAGTGGTTGCAATGTTTTCGGATGAATCACTGATGCGCCATAAAAAGCAAGTTCTATCGCTTCTTCATAAGAAATTTGATCGAGCAAAGTTGTGTTTTCAAAAACGCGAGGATCGCCATTAAGCACGCCAGGTACATCTTTCCAGATGGTTAAAGATTCTGCGTTGAGGCAATAGGCAAAAATAGCAGCCGAGTAATCACTACCTTCTCTGCCTAAAGTTGTTGTGAAATTATCATGATCAGAAGCGATGAAACCTTGAGAAATATTGAGTAAATCAGTGTTGATGTAAGTTGTAATGTTTTGCTGAGTTTCCTCCCAATTTACTTCAGCATCACGGAATTCTTCATTGGTTTTAATCAAATTTCGGCAATCGTGCCAGGTATTGGTACAGCCAACTTCATTGAGATATTCACTGACAATTGTTGAGCTCACAAGCTCGCCTAAACAAACGATTTGATCATACACATAATCATAATTTGGCGATTTATTGTGTTCCAAAAAAACAGCTAAATCTTCAAAAAAAGAATCAATTTTCTGGTAAACAGGATGTGAATTTGAAGGAAACAAATCTTGACAAATCTTAAGATGAAAAGTTTTGAGGTTGCTAATGGCAAGTGCTAAATCTTTATCCTTTTTAAAATATAAATCAATAATACGTTCTAGTGCGTTTGTAGTTTTTGCCATAGCAGAAATCACCAGCATTTTTCGAGATGTGCCTGTTGTTTTTAAAACCTGAACAAGGTTTTTAACAGCATCAGCATCTTTAACAGAAGCACCACCAAATTTGAATATTTGCATGATTAAGCTTTAAAATTTCTGATTTCTTTTTCGTTGAGCTGCACTGTTCGCCATTCTTTATGAACGATGGCACCATAATTTTCATAAAACTTAATCGCGCTTGTATTCCAATCTAAAACCACCCATTCTACACGTTTAATTTCATGACGTTGCGCATACATAATGACAGCTTTTAATAGTGCTTTTCCTATGCCTTTGCCACGATGTTTTTCTTTAACAATCAAATCTTCAAGATGTATGGTTTCGCCTTTCCAAGTTGAAAAACGTGGATAGAATAACGCCATACCAACAATTTCATCATTCGTTTCAGCTACAAAACATTTAAAAAGTGCATGCTCGCTAAAGCCATATTTCTCAAGATGATCGACAGTCACTTCAACGGCATTTGGTTCTTTTTCAAAAGCAGCAAGTTCGTTGATTAAATCAAGAACTGCTGGCATATCGGATTTTTTAGCAAGGCGAATTTTAAATTCCATGGCATAAGATTTTATACAAAAATAAAAGACTTCAATAAATAGCTTTCTTTATGAGACGTTAAATAAGCTTTTTTTCTATTTTTGTGCAAATCACAACATTTGTCTCATGACACCTAATACCAATCAAACTCTAGGCGAGTTTATTATCGAACACGAAAAAGCTTTTAAATATACCTCAGGTGAGCTTTCAAGGCTGATCAACTCCATTCGTTTAGCTGCTAAAGTTGTTAACCACGAAGTGAACAAAGCAGGACTTGTCGATATTACCGGAAAAGCTGGTGATACTAATATTCAAGGCGAAGATCAGCAAAAACTTGATGTTTACGCTAATAATCGTTTTATAGAAACTTTAATTAATCGCGAAATCGTTTGCGGAATTGCTTCTGAAGAAAACGATGATTATATCACCATTCAAGGTCAAAATAAAGCGCACGACAATAAATATGTTGTGCTCATGGATCCGCTTGATGGTAGCTCAAATATTGATGTGAACGTTTCTGTCGGAACAATTTTTTCTATTTATAGGAGAAAATCTCCAATAGGAGAACCTGTTGAAATTGATGATTTTCTACAACCAGGAAATCAGCAAGTCGCGGCAGGCTACATCATTTACGGAACATCAACAATGTTGGTTTACACCACAGGTCATGGTGTTAATGGATTTACGTTAAATCCAGCCATTGGAACTTATTATTTATCACATCCAGATATGAAGTTTCCAGATGATGGTAATATTTACTCCATCAATGAAGGGAATTATGTGCATTTTCCGCAAGGCGTCAAAGATTATATCAAATATTGCCAAGAAGAATGCGAGGAAGAAAACAGACCTTATACATCACGCTACATCGGAAGTTTAGTTTCTGATTTTCATAGAAATATGATTAAAGGCGGAATCTATATGTATCCTAATACCGCAAAGGCAAAAAATGGGAAGTTGCGTTTACTTTATGAATGTAATCCAATGGCATTTATTGCAGAGCAAGCAGGTGGAGAAGCCTCTGATGGTTATCAACGTATTTTAGATATCAATCCGACTGAGCTGCATCAACGCGTTCCTTTTTTCTGTGGTAGCAAAAAGATGGTTGAAAAAGCAGAAGAATTTATGGCAAAAGCCAAATCGAAGTAACTATTTAAATTAATAAAAAACTCATATAAAAAAAGCCACGATGTAAGAATATCGTGGCTTTTTTGAATAGATAAACAATCGATTAAAGCGATTGTCACTTAAATTATCTTAAGTTTTATCACTGACCCATTCATATTCCATATAAAGAATAACATTTGCCCATTCTCCTTCTGGAGTGTAAAACTCTTTTTCTAAAGTCAAATAAATGACTCTGTTTTCCCATGAAAAATCAATAAGCTTCGCTTGGAATTCTAGCATAAAGTCTTCCTCATATTGATTAGGCACCAGTGTTACACTTTCATTTTGAGAATCAATGTTTAATTCTCTGAAAACACCTTTATGCCTCAAACAATTGGTGTAGTTTTCATAATTGTTATAATGATCGGAATAGGGAATATCAAAATTTAAAGATTGAATATTTCTATCAATTATGGTTGCCCAGTATGATTCTAAGTGCTTTGACATATTACAATATTCAACTTCTTGAAAAAGATTGGTACCTTCAATGCCATCACCATTCAAATCGATTGGGTTTTCAAGATAGGCTGCTTTGAGTTCGTATCTTCCCAACAATTCATCCAGATATTCTTGATTCTCAACAGGACTATTGTCATCATCTAAAGAGCATGAAAAAGAAACAAAAGCAAGTAATATTATAACAAGATTTTTCATGATTTCAGATTAGTATTTTGCTCATTTTTATTTAAATGGTTGATAAATTTACAAAAAATCAATAAAAATCTCATATAAAAAAGCCACGACGTCAAAATACCATGGCTTTTCTAAATATATAAACAATTGACTAAAACAATCCTGTAATTACGCCGTCCTTATCAATATCTATTTTTTCAGATGCTGGATGAGCTGGCAAACCAGGCATGCGCATCATCGTTCCCGTAATTGGAATTAAGAAACCTGCACCTGCAGCGATTTCTATTTCTCTCACGGTAATTGTAAAATCTTTTGGCCGACCGATTTTCTTAGGATCATCGGTTAGAGATTTTTGTGTTTTTGCCATACAAATCGGCAATCTATCCAAGTGTAAATCTGTAATTGTTCTCAAATCTTTTTTGGCTTTAGCGGTGTATTCAACTGCCGATGCGCCATAAATTTCTTTAGCAATAGTCAAGATTTTTTCTTCAACAGGTCTTTCCCATTTATACAAAGGTTTGAAGTTGGTTTTGTTGTCTTCAACCACTTCAGTGACAGCTTTGGCAAGGTCAATTGCGCCCTCGCCACCTTTTGCCCACACATCGGCAATGGCGACTTTATAGCCGTTTTCTTTAGCAAAATCCTCTATAATTTTGATTTCAGCATTTGTGTCAGTTTTAAACTTATTAATTGCAATGACAGGTTTTAAGTTGAATTTTAAAACATTTTCAAGGTGCTTTTCTAAGTTTGGTAAGCCTTTTCTTAAAGCTTCTAAATTTTCAAAAGTTAACTCTTTTAAGTGAGCACCACCATGATATTTGAGTGCACGAATTGTCGCTGTTAACACAACAACTTTAGGTTTGAGATCAGCGCTTTGACATTTGATATCCAAAAATTTCTCACCACCCAAGTCAAAACCAAAACCAGCTTCAGTCACTGTGTAATCAGCTAAACTCATTCCCATTTTTGTTGCCATAACAGTGTTGGTTCCTTGCGCAATATTGGCAAAAGGACCGCCATGTATAATGACAGGGTTACCTTCGAGTGTTTGGACAAGGTTAGGTTTTAAAGCATCTTTTAAAAGCGCGGCCATTGCGCCTTGTGCTTTGAGATATTTGGCATAGATTGGTTTTTTATCATAAGTATAGCCTACAAAAATATTTCCGAGACGCTTTTTGAGATCTTCAAGGTCTTTTGATAAACATAAAATCGCCATCACCTCAGAAGCAGCAGTGATATCAAAGCCAGTTTCTCTAGGAATTCCCATTGTATTTCCACCTAAACCAACAATCACTTGTCTTAAAGCACGATCGTTAACATCCATCACACGTTTCCATTTAACAGTACGCGGATCTATGTTTAACGAATATGTTTTACTTTGAATGTTGTTATCAATAATTGCAGCCAGAAGGTTGTGGGCTTTTTCAATCGCGGCAAAATCGCCTGTAAAATGTAAGTTGATATCTTCCATTGGCAGAACTTGTGAATATCCGCCACCAGTTGCACCACCTTTGATACCAAAAACTGGTCCTAACGAAGGTTCACGCAAAACAGCAATTGCTTTTTTCTTGATCTTGGCCAAGCCTTCAGTTAAGCCGATGGAAATCGTGGTTTTACCTTCACCTGCTGGTGTTGGCGATACAGCACTGACAAGAACAAGGTTGCTTTTGCTCACTTTTTTTTCATCGATCAGTGTGTGCGGAAGTTTTGCTTTATACTTACCGTAAAGCTCTAAATCGTCAAAAGGGATGTTTACTTTTTTAGCAATTTCAGCAATTTGCTTTGGTTGAACGGATTTTGCAATATCTAAGTCTGTCATAGTAAAAAGATTAAAAGGCTAAAAGTATAAATAGAATCTTATTTTATGACTGATTTCTATCATGTTATCAGGTATTTATTAAATAGGAAATACATTTCATTAGAAAATAAAAAAGCGAGAATTTCCATCCTCGCTTATATTGTTGACTATTAAGTTTAAAAATTACTGTTCTGCATCTTTTCTTAAGACTTCATGCAAATAAAGGAAATGTGCAGATAAAATATCATTGTTGTTTTTCTGCTTTCTCTCAAGGTCTTTCATTAAATCTTTTTTGTGTTTTGCAACATAAGCTTTTGCTTCAGCAGCTAAATTTTTATCTTCACTTAAATCGATGAGATGATTCACAAATGCCGCTTGTAATTGACGCTCAGCTAAATCAGGATTTTTGATGGCCATGATGTCTTTTGATAAAGTCTTCATCAGTTTCATGACATTCAATCCATTGCCAGATAAAGTTGCATTGCTGTTGAGCATCGCATTGAGTTTTGAAGTACTTAAAAGGCGTTTTAATAAAGATGTATTGATCCCTACAACACGATTTAAAGTGCCTCGACTCGAAAATTTAGAAACCAACTCTTCTGGCATTAGCCAATTCTGTGTTGTCCACACATTTTCTTTTAAAAATGCAAGAGCTTGAAGCTGCTCTTCTTCACTCACAACTTTGTAAGGTGTTCCGTCTTGACCTTTATTTAATAATGTTTCATGAACACCGCCAATCATTGATGAAACATGATAAATGTAACGTCTGTAAACCGACAAAAGTTCGCCGTATAATTCTTCTAACTCATCATAATTTTCTCCTTTTGGAGTTGTCCACTCCTCAAGGTTTTGAGTCACAATTTTTAAGTTTGATAAACCGTATTGACTTGCTTTGATAGGATCGTCACCAATATTCTCGGTTTGTGAATCTGGGTCGTTATTTCTGCCGCCAAACATGTAAATTTTTTGCATGCTTTTTCCGTCAACCATCGCTTTTAAAATAGCTTTGATTTCTTCTGGTGTTTTTCCATCAAAATACCTGTATCCCCAATCAATAGTGTACATATCATATTCGCCAAGTTTTCTGATAAAACGAATATTTTCATCACCAGGTTGTGCCACATAATTATAGCGTGCATAATCCATAATGCTTGCTGCGATACCCATTTTCTGAGTAAATTTTCCAGAACGTAAAGAATCTACAGGATAAGCAGAACTCGCTTTCATATTGTGAGGTAAACCAAGTGCATGGCCGATTTCGTGAGAAATAACACGGCGCATCATCTCACCGATTTCTTCTTCAGGAGTATCCAAAGTTCTTGCTTTAGGATTGGCAGCACCAGTTTCTAATAAATAACGGTTTCGGTAAGAACGTAAATGGTTATGATACCAAATAATGTCGCTTTCAATAATTTCGCCAGTTCTTGGGTCGGCAACACTCGGGCCAACGGCATTTCGTGTGGTTGATGCCACATATCTCACAGTTGAATAGCGGACATCTTCAGGACTAAAGTCGGGATCTTCTTCTTTAGTTGGCGCAACTTTAGCGATTATCGCATTTTTAAAACCGATTTTATTAAAGGCTTTATTCCAGTCTTCAATGCCTTTGATGAAATAAGGAATCCATTTGGTTGGCGTAGCCGGGTCTAAATAATAAACAATAGGTTTGACAGGCTCGACAAGCTCACCATTTGCATAAGCTTTTTTGTCTTTTGGTTCAAGTCTCCAACGTTTCGCAATTGTGTAGGAGTCAGATTTGAGTTTATCAGAACTATAATTGTATTTCTTTAAAGAAAACCATCCGACACGCGGATCTGTATAACGAACAGGCATGAGATCTTCAGGCAATTCAATAATTGAGTGATTGATCTGAAATGTGAAAGTATTTGCTGAATTACCTCGTGGTGGTTTGTTAACTTTATAAGTTAGCGTATGAATGATTTCGGTATTTTTAGGAAAAGATTTTACTTCATCAATTCGGCTTCTTGATTTATCAACACCGCTAATTTTGTATTCTTTTTTTTGTCTTTCGCCAATGATATTAAATGAAGGAGAATCGTCATTATATAATTTTGAAACATCAATGATAAAACTATTGTTAGCTTCTTTTTCAATTTTAAAACTTGCTAAAATCGGATTGAAGTTGTTCTGTTGAACGCTTATTAAAATCGGATCATCATCATCTGCAATATTGGTTGTCGAGACTTGAATCATGTCAATTCTATTTCCTTTTTTCTGAAAATGAATCATCTGTTCAGAAGTTTTTGAACCTGCATTTCTATAAGCAGAATAATTTGCAGGTAGTTGACGCAAACGTGTCACCATCAACAAATCTTTGTTGAGAAGATTTTCTGGAATTTCAAAAAACAGCTCACTGTTCTCACCAAAATAAGTGGTAATCATACCTTTTTGAGAGCTAAGTTTTTCAAGTTTTTTGTCAAATTTATCAGAAGAATCTGATGAGTCATCCTGTGCATAAATAGTTCCGAAAAATAGAACAAATGCTAAAGTTAATAAGCGCATAAATTTAGTTTTACTTTTAGATTTATAATTCGATGAAAAGTTTAATCAGAAGTATAAAGTCTTGCGGATTCTCGATTAATAGGGATAAATTCTTATTTTCGTGCAGACCAAAATCTTATCTTATGAAAGGCATTATTTTAGCCGGCGGCTCAGGCACGCGCTTACATCCTTTAACGCATGCGGTTTCAAAACAACTTTTACCCGTTTATGATAAACCGATGATTTATTATCCATTATCCGTATTGATGTTGGCTAATATTCGTGAAGTTTTGATTATTTCAACCCCAAAAGATTTGCCCAATTTTAAACATTTATTGGGTGATGGAAGTGATATCGGAATGAAGCTTTCTTATGCAGAACAAGCAGAACCTAAAGGCTTAGCAGAAGCATTTGTGATTGGTGAAGATTTTATTGAAAATGATGATGTGTGTTTGATTTTGGGTGACAATATTTTCTACGGCGCTGGTTTATCAGGCATTTTAGCCGATGCAAAACAAAAAGTTGAAAGCAGCGATGAAGCTGTTATTTTTGGTTATCATGTTGAGAACCCTAGACGCTACGGAGTTGCTGAAATAAATGATAAAGAAGATGTTTTAAGTATTGAGGAAAAACCAGAATATCCTAAAGGAAATCACGCTGTTGTTGGCTTATACTTCTATCCAAATTCTGTGATTGATATTGCCAAAAAGGTTGAACCTTCTCATCGAGGTGAACTTGAAATCACTTCAGTGAATGCTGCATATTTAGAACAAAAAAAGCTGAAATTACAAGCACTTAATCGTGGTTTTGCTTGGCTTGATACAGGCACGCATGAAGCTTTAACGGAAGCAACAGAATTCATCAAAGCACTTGAAAAACGAACAGGTTTAAAAATTTCTTGTTTAGAAGAAATTGCTTTATCAAAAAAATGGATTTCTAAAGCGGAACTCAAATCTCAGATTGATGGTAAAAAGGGAGATTATTACGGATACCTTCAACGTTTGATGGATTAAATTCATAACAACAAAAAAGCCGGTTGTGATGAATATCAAACCGACTTTTTTCGCCTAACACGGCTGAACTTAACTTTTAATGCTCGTGATTGTGGTCGCCAATTTCGATATCTACATAAGCTTCTGATTGATTTCCTGAACTATCCAAAACGATAATTCCAAAATGATACTCACCTTCTGCAATATCAGCAGGAATACTGATTTCATTTTCAACTAAGTAGTTTTTTGGTGAATTTTCAAGATTAAAATTTTCATTATACTCCCAAGCTTCGCTCATCGTAACAACGCCATGTGTATGACCATCTGAGGCCTGATGTATATTTAAACGATATGCGGCCAAAGAAACATTATCTTCTAACTCAATATTGAGCATAATTTTTCCGCCAAGATCAAAATGTTGTTCTTGTTGAGGAACATTAATTGTAATTGTTGGCACTTCATTATCTAGTCCATTATCGTCATCGCTGCTACAAGCAGTGAATAAAATGGCGATACTTAAAACGATTGATTGATAAATGTATTTTTTCATTTTTTATTGAATTTAAATTTTTATAATTGATTTTATTTAATAAAGTTGAGTTATTGTTAAGTTGAGGGTGGTGCTCTGAGTTGATATGCTTCATATCTTTTCTTTTTATAAAAATCAAGCTTTTTGAATAAATTTTTACTTACAAATTCCATTGATAAATTGAAGTCAACAGAATTATAAAAAACGAGGTACAAATGTTTTGAGATGTTAAAGTCTGAACATTGATGATCCAACGTCTTATCAATAAATTGAGACGCGATAGAATGTTGATCTGCATCAAATTCGTGTTCAATCCAAATAAAGTGTCCTGTAAATACAATTTGCATCCATACCATTAAGGCGATAAAAGCAAATGAAATATGTTTAGTGATATCTAACATTAAATGATAGGTATTCTAAAATTCACTTGAATGTTTCTACCAAATTCAGGTATTTCCAACCTTCTATAAAAACTCGTGTGTTTATAATATTCTGTGTTAAAAAGATTTGTAACACTAAGGTTGACATCCATTTCAAAATTCTTGATTTTCAAAGTTGATTTTGCACCAAGTCCAAAAATCTCATAACCAGGCGTAACTTTCTCACCTTGCGCAATTCTGTCTTGCTTCATCGCGATATTAGAGTTGACATAAATTTCAGTTTTAGTCAAATTCTGACTTTCTTTAAAAATTTGCTGGCCTACTTCTAAAAACAAATTGTTTGCAGGTGTAAATGGTAAAGGATATTCGCTGCTGCCTGAATCTGTGATTTGCTGATTTCGGATATATTCACCCACAGCTAAAGTGCGCAAACCAAAATCGAAATTCTTTTCAAGCATTAACTCAATACCGCTTAATAAAGCTTCAGATTGTTCATAGCTATAAATCTGACCTGAATGCGGTAAAACTGAAAACTCTAAAGTTGGTTTTAAGAAAATATAATTGCTGAAATAGTAAGCATACGGACTCAATTTGGCGATGAAATCATCAGTTTTGTATTCTAAATCTAAATCGATGACAAAAGATTTTTCAGCATCAAGATTTTTATTTCCTCTTTCATGTCTGAATGAGCCATGATGAATTCCGTTTGCGCCTAATTCAATTGCAGTTGGCAACCTGAAGTTTGTCCCGAAGTTTGATTTTATACTGAAGTGATCATCAAAATCATAAGCCACACCAGCCATTGCATTAAAACTACTGAAATCTCTGTCCAAATCTGGACTTCTCAACGCATACTTATTTGCTTCAGCTGAGGTTGACCCTTTATTGATTAAATAATCGTAGAGGTTTTCATCATAATAACGCTCAATATCAATAGAGCTATAATCGAATCTAACGCCAAAATCAAAAAGCAAATTATCTTTCGCACGAAATTGATGTTTGTAAAAAGCAGCAAAACTGTTGGTTTGATAAGCTGGTAATAAAAAATTATAACCATCAATCTTATTGTCTTGCCATTTGGTTTGCACACCGATTTTTCCTGAATGTTTTTCAGTAAAAGTATAATCTAATTTTGCTTGTGCATCATAAGTTTTAAGTCTGAAATCTAGCTCTAAATCAGGATCGACTTTAGGTGGTTCTTGAGATGCGTAATGCGTGTGAAATAAACTCCACTCTTGTCTGTGGTTGTCCTGAAATCCTAATAAAACTTGAAGTTCAGCATTTTCAAAACGCATGCGTGTATCATTCAAAACTTTAAAGTGATTCACATTTTGATAAGGAAAACCAACATTTCTTCTATCGCCATCTGGCTGAACTCGCTCAATATCAGGAATGCCGTGAGAGCCAGGAAAAAATCCTGATTTTTGATAAACATTACTGACGTGTATCGCGCTTTCAAAAGTTTCGCCTTGGTAACCAACTTGCCCAGACCAATTCATTTTATGACCAGCCGTGTTTTTCAGTCTTTCATTATAAATCGGGATGTCATAATTCAGATAATTAATCTCATCAGTTGGCAAACTGTAATCACCAAAATCCATCGCTGTAAAATGAATTTTATAGAACATTTTGTCAGCTTTATAAGATAAACCTGCTGAGGTTCCTATGGTTTGATTTACTGATTTTGCAATACCAAAAATGTCAGCTTTCAAGCCATTTTCTTTAGGCGCTTTTAAACTGTTAATTTTTAAAAGTCCGCCAATAGCATCACTTCCGTACTCAATGGCACCAATACCTTTTACGATTTCCATTTGGTCAATTGCTAAAGCATCAATTTCTAAACCATGGTCGGCGCCCCATTGCTGGCCTTCTTGTTTAACGCCATTTTCGGCAACAGCAACACGGTTTAAACTAAAACCTCTGATGATGGGTTTTGAAGTTCCCGCGCCGATTTCCATCGCATTGATGCCGGGTAATTTGCTCATGGAAGTTGCTAATGAGCCAGTGTATTCTTGTTTCAGATAATCATCTTCAACAATTTGTGTATTTGCCGTTTGGCGTTGATTTTTCTGAGCAGTTATTAAAACTTGTTCTAAATCGTAAGCATCTTCTTTGAGATTAAATTTTAATTTTAAATCTCTTTTTAACTCAATAATTGTGTCTATAACTTCAAAGCCGATGTGGCTGATTGTCAGTCTATATGGTTTCTGTTTTAAAGAATTAAATTCAAAAAAACCTTTATCATTTGTTGTTTCTGTTTTGTCGCCTAAATAGATGTGCGCTCCGTAAAGTGGCTGATCGTCTAAATCTAGAACGTCGCCTCTAAGTTTGAGGTTTTGTGCGTTGCTGGCAAAACTGTACATCAGTAAAGCTGCAAGCATAAAAAGCTTGTGTTTCATTGTTTAGTGAACCTGTAAAAATTAATAAATCGCTTATTCTGTAAAATGATTAAACGACTGGAGGTGCACGTAAACGAAAAAATGAATTTGATTTTGAATAGTAGATTTCCTTTATTAAAAGAACATCAGTCTTGATAAAATCAGGAATGATGAGCTCAAAAGAAAACAATTGAATTGGCGTGATTGGCTGAAGTTGTAAATCACAAATGCCACAATGTGTTTCAAGCTGACTGACATGTGTATGCTCATAATCGCAATGTGCAGGTTTAAAAGCATCTTCATGATGGAAGCTATGAACAGAAGGCAATAAAATAACCGTTAGCAAGAGGCTTGCTAAAAAGCTAGAGAATAATTTTGCCTTTTTCTTTTTCACGTTGCAAAATTATGCAATTATCAATAACAATCACAAATAATTTGTAAAGAGTAGTTGTTAATGTTTGTTAAGAGTTTGGCTTTTAAGATTTTATCAATCTCTTTTTTGACTTCTTTTTCCATCGCTAAAGAGCCGCAAAGCATAATGCAACCATCATTTTGCAAACATTTGATGATTGTTTCAGGATGTTGCGCGATAAGGTGTTGCACGTATTGTGAGTTTTGTTCTTGACGAGAATAAGCTAAATTCAAACTCTTAATTTTAGATTGATTTCTGTTGAAATAATCTTTATATAACTCAAAGGATTCAGGCTTTCTTAACCCAAAGAAAACATGCATTTCTTTTTCTGTTTTCGCTTCATCTATCATCCCAAGAAAAGGAGCAATACCAGTTCCGTTAGCGATGAAAATGACATTCTTTTTGTTACCTAAATGAAAGCTAGGATGCTTTCTGATTTTTGCTTTAAATGTTTTGTTTTTTTCTAATTGAGAGAGATAAGTTGAACAAATACCCATATCGTGTTTTTTAACACTGAGTAGCACTTTGTTATCAACTTTTGCTATTGAGTAGAGGCGTTCGCGTCCATCAGCTTTTGGCGTGATGGCCAATAAATCACCTGATTGAATGTTATTTATCTTTTTTGTTTTCAAACAAAGTGTAAAATTCTGATCACAATTTAAGCATGAAATTTCTTTTATTTTTAAAGTGGTTTGTGCTTCCTTCGGCGGTTGTATTTCTAAATTTAAATCAAGCGCTCGGCTTAGTTCAGAAGTCCAATTGATAAATTCTGATTCGTTGTTTTTATTAACGGTTGCGTAAGCTGTTAAAGCTTGCAAGCCTTCTTTTTTGTGCAGTTCTTGATTGACTTTTTCAGCAAAAGCACAAAATTTTGGATAATCTGTTGAGCCGAAACCTAAAACAGAATAATGCGCTTTTTGATTGATGTTTTTCAGTTTTTGAAGAAACTGAGATGCGTTGTAAGGCGCTTCACCATCACCATAAGTTGAGCTTAAGATTAAAAGATGCTGAGCTGATTCAAATTTTGAATACTGATTTAAACTCGCGACATAAACTTTCTTTTTAAGCTTAATAAATGCTTCGGCCAATCGGCTAGCATAACCAAATGTTGACCCTGTTTCTGACCCAACTAAAATTACGATCTCAGCTTCATCCTTTGGACACTTATTTTTAGCTTTTGATTTTATAATTCTTTTTAACCAAATCAAAATTCCACTGATAAATAAACCAACGAGCACCAAACTGCTCAAGCCTAAAATGATTGACCACAGCCAGCTGAAATCACCTGTGTGAAGATGAAAACTCCATCTTTTAGTTTTTAAAGCAGGCGTTTCAGAAACTCGATTGATGGCTTGACCAGAAACCTGACTGACCAAAAGCTCAGCATTGACAAGCTTTACATAAAAATATTCGTCCGGTGAAGCAGCAAAAGGAAAGTCGATTTGTAGGATTTCAGAAACTTTAAAATTATCAAAAGTATTGATATTTTCTAATTCTAAAATTTCAGTTTCAGCCGTGTTTTCATTTTGCTCAAAATCCCAAATATCTTGAGGTTGACTTTCAATCAAAAAACGATCGACACTGAGATAAGCGCCACTAATCGCAATAATAAACAAGGGAATTAAAAAATATTTACTTGCCAAACTATGCCAATAAGCTGCAGTTCCATCATACTTTTCTTTGCTAAAAATCTTTCTAAAACTGCCATATCTCTTCAAAAGAAGCGCAAAACCTGAAATAACAATCAAAATAAGAAAAATCGCAGTTAAACCAATGATGAATCGGCCTGTTGATTTCAGAAAAAGCGATCTGTGTAAAACCGTATTGAATTCATAAATCGCCGAACGTTCACTGATATTAGCAATTTTTTTGCCTGTAAAAGGATTGATATAAAAACTTTGACTTTCAAAATTTTCATCTATGGTTTCGATACTGATTTGGTTGTAAGCATTACGATGAATGCTTATGACTTCAGGATGTTCAGCTTTAATATTAAGTAAAGCCGTTTCCAAATCTAGTTCGTCAAGATGATGAAAACTCGTTGCCTTAGAATGTTCAATAACAGGTTCAGTTGCAAGAGCCAAACCTGTTATTGAAGCTAAGAGGATGAAAATACCCGCAATTAAGGCTAAAGCTAAATGCGAGAGTCGCCAAACTTTTTGTAACATTTTTTTACTGAGCTAATATTTTGACGAACCTGATAAAGCCACTGCCTTTAAGTGTTTGTCCTTTGAGTAATTCTTGTGTTAATTTAATTTTGATATCATCAAGGTGATAAGCTTTATCTTCAACAGCGGTTTCAAACCTTAAGCTGTAATTTTTACCGATCCAATCTGGATTGATTTCTAAACTTGTCACAGCTCGGCTACCACCAGAAATTGTTGCACCAGTGATACCATCTAGACTTGCTTTGTTTTTACCTTGAAAATTCCACCATTCTGAGATGTCGTGATACCATTCATCATCTTCACCTCTGACGTGAATTGTTTTGAGGTATTCATCATTTTCATCTAAAAGTGAAATAACAATGTAGGCGCCTTCACCAGAATAGTTTTTCATTTGAATGAGGCATTTATAAGGATCAGTGCTTTTTATATTTGTAAAAGACATGAGGGTAAGAATACCGACGAAAAGGAAAATTGCTTTTTTCATAACTAAATAATATTAAGATTTTAAAAATGAAATATCCTGTCCTTTTAGCATTTCGTTTTGTGATGCTAAATCATAAGCGCTTTCATCAAAATCGGTTTTGATATTTAATTTTGCACCATGTTTAAGAACTGCTTTGATAAACTCAGGATTCTGAGCTGTCATTGAAGCCAAATGCAAAGGTGTTAATCCATTTTGGTTCACTTGATTGATTTTAGCTTGATGTTTTTTTGCTAAATCTAAAAGCTTTTCACTTTTCTTTTCAACTGCTAAATGATAAAGGTTATTTCTGTTTGCTTGTAAACCTTTAAAATTGATTTTATTCACTAAAAGATCATATTTCTTATCAAAAGCTTTTGAGCCTTCAGCTTGAATTAAATAGTAAACAAGTGTGTTTCCTTTTTTGTCTTTTATATCAATTTTTGCATCTTTTTCTAGTAAAAACTTAACTACTTCAGCAGAATTTCTTTGCGTAGCTAACATTAATGCTGTTTGTTTATTTTGATTGGCTAAATTGATTTCAGCATCCTTCTTTAAAAGATACTCAATGACAGAAATATCATTATAAGCTGAGGCATTCATCAAAGCTGTTTGACCTTTTTGGTTTTGCTGATTGACATCAACACCTTTGTTAATGAAAAAATCAAAAATTTCTGTGTCTTTTGTCCCTCTTGCGATATTGTGTAAAGGTGTTGTTTTCTCTGAATTTGAAATATTGGTCTCTATGTTTAGTTTATTTAAAAATTGATAAACTTTAATCGGATTGCTGTAACCTCTTGCGCCATAACTTGCCATAAAGATGGCATTTTCACCTTTTTCGTTGACAACTTTTGGATTGATGCCTTCTTGAATTAATTCTTTTAATAAAGAAATATTTCCTTTTCTCACAGCATACATAAAAGCATTATTGCCATCATGATCAGTTGATTTTAGATCTAAACCTGCTTTAATTAAGAAGTCAATTTCATTGACTTTTTCGAGATGTGACATCAACAATAAAAGTACATTAGCGCCATTGCGATTAGTCGCTTTAATTGGCAGATTATTTTTTTGCATAAAGGCATAAAGTTTAGGATCTTTTTGACCTGCACCTGCTGCAAAAGTTTGAACAATATTTCCATGATCATCAACTAAATCTGTTTTTGCACCATTTTTTAAAAGGTGATCCATCAATTTGATGTTGCCTTTATAAGCAGCCCAAAACAGATATGTTCTGCCATCATGCGTGAGTTTATTAACACCATTTCCTTTCTGCTCAAGCAAAAATAAAATTGTTTCAAGATCGACATCATTGAGAATTGCCCAAGTTGTCGCATCAAATGAATTGCTGCTTAAGGTTGAAATATCGTGACCTTTTGCCATATCGGCTTTAATGCTTTTAATAGACGGATTCTTCGTCCAATAATCTCTCTCTGTAAACGGATTTTTTTGAGCAAAACCTATAAGGCTTGTCAATAGAATTAAAGTTAGAATTGATATTCTCATTTGTACTGTATTATTTATTTGATAAACTTGTCAATCGTTGTGCTTATTTCTTCCTCTGTGTTGATTTCATCATCAAATAAGTATTTATACATGACTTTAAAATCAACTTTTTCTTTAAGGCTTAAATCTTGATTTCTCTCAAAAACTTCATCCCATTTTGCACGAACTTTTGCCCATTTTTCATTATTTTCTTTCCACCAATCACGTGCCGCTTGGCATTTGCTATCATCAACTTTGACATAAGTGTTGTAACCTTTTTCATAAGCTAGGATGACATCTTCTTCACCATCTTTACGGATGATTTTTGCGTTATCTTGGTCGTGTACCCAACCATTATCTGTGATTTCATGTCTGTTTTGACGCTTTGTGACGTTGTAATCACTGCGTTTAGTGTATTCGCGTCTTGGTAATGGCGCGTCAGTCACACTTTCCCAGTAGTTTTTATCATCAACGTGAACCCAAGTTCCCGTACCTTCGTAACGCGGACTGTCATCAACTTGATAGACTTTTTGCGTCCATTGTCCTTTCACATCTTTTTTTGACTTCTCCTTATAAGTCCATTTGTTATCATGGTCAAACATGTAAAAATCTGTGTTTTGGTAAAGCCAATCTTGGCGCCAGTGCTTCACAATCATCGGATCTTGAGGATTACCAACTTGTAAGATATGCTGAATAACAATTTCTTTTTTATTGTCTGTTACAAGTTCAGCCCATTCTAGACCTTTGCTAATTTTATTTGCTGAGGCTTGATAAAGTGAGTCCTCGCTATTATTAAAGGTTTCTGCGAAGTTAAAAGTCACTTCGTAACATCCGCACATGCTTTTAATAGCCTCTCTGTCTTTTTTGAGTTTTGATTGAGCATTAAGTGAAGTCCCTATAAACACGAATACTATAAGGATAAAAGTGCTAACTTTTTTCATGAAAATTTGTTTTTAATATTTATTTAGATTGAATATAAATTATATATTTGCGTCAAAATTAAATATAATGAGTCTAAATAAAAACTATTTCAAAGGTTTTTCTTTAATTTTTTTTCTATCAATCATCAGTTCGAATCAAGTTTTTGCACAAGAGCAAGATTCAATTTGGACAGAAACTCTTGAGAATGTAGTGATTACAGGTCAGCTTAACCCTCAGGCGGTTGATAAGTCTGTTTTTGAAGTTAAAGTGATTACACAAAAAGAAATTGAAAGACGAGCAGCAACTAATTTAGCTGATTTATTATCTCAAAGTTTACATATAACTATTCAGCCGAATCCATCAACAGGAAAGTCGAGTTTAAGTTTGTTTGGTTTAGATGGTCAGTATTTTAAAATATTGATTGACGGTATCCCAATGATTAATGAAGAGGGCGTTGGTAACAATATTGATTTATCACTCATTAATATCGATAATGTTAAACGGGTTGAATTTGTTGAAGGTGCGATGGGTGTACAATATGGTGCTAATGCATTATCTGGTATTTTAAACATCATTACTAAAAACCCTTCAACTGATATCACTAAAATTAGTGTTTATGCACAAGAAGAAAGTGTAGGTAGTGAGTATGAATGGTTTAAACAAGGAAAGCATATACAATCAGTACAAGTAGATCATGGTTTTTCTGATAAATTTTCTACTTCATTAAGCTATAATCGCAATGACTTTGGAGGTTATTGGAATGACAGAGAAGGGGAAGTTTATGATAAAAATGATAACAAAAGAGGGCATGAATGGTTGCCGAAAATTAATCATAACCTTCGTTTAGCTTTAAATTACAAACCATTAGAAAACTTGAATTTAGATTATCGTTTTGATTATCTTACTGAAGATATTTTTAAGTATAACAAAACGGTTAGCTTAAACGAAAACCCTGCTACACAAACTCAACAACCCACAGCATTAGATGAGGTTTATACAAACCTGAGAATGATGCATAATCTCAATGCTTCGGGTGAAATATTTGGAGAAAAGCCATTCAGCTTTTCAGCATCTTATCAAAAACAAACTAAAGACTTAGAGCGCTATACTTATGTGATTAGGCAAGATCAAAAAACGAATGTTAAAAAATCACAATACCTAGAACGAGAAGTATTCTTTTCACGTGGATTTATCAGTAAAATATTAAATACAAAATCAACGAGCTTACAATTAGGTTATGAGGTTAATTTGGAAAAAGGTCAAGGCTCTCCATTTTCGATGTCAGTCGCATCATCAGATGAAGAAAGTTCTCAAGAGCTTAATCATTACGACTTTTTTGCAAGTTTAGAGCATCAATTTTCTAAGCGTTTTTATGTACGTCCAGGAGCAAGAATCTCTACTTCAAATCTTTTTGATGAGCAGTTTATGTTGTCATTAAGCTCAAGGTATAAATTTGATAATAATTATCAATTAAGAGCTGTTGTGGGTTCATCAAACCGAACACCAACTTATAAGGAACTTTACACTTATTTTGTAGATGTAAATCATGATGTGCAAGGTAATCCTGATTTGAATCCTGAGAAAGGTTACTCTGTTTTTGTTCATTTAAAAAAGAATTTTCAATTATCTGATGAGATTAATTTAAAATCAAAAATCAGCGCATCTTATATTGATATTCAAGATCGTATTGAATTAAGCATCGCGAGTGAAAGTCCGTTAACCTATAAATTCACCAACATTGATGCTTTTAAAACACATGGAATTTATACCGAAAACTCAGTTTTTTATAAAAATATCCAGTTAAATTTAGGCTTATCACTTCAAGGTGTTTCTAAAACATTAGACTCAAGTGAAAATGTAAAAGATGATTACTTATATCATTTTCAGATGAATGCAAACCTTAATTATGAGTTGCCAAAAATCGATGCAGCTTTTACACTTTATTTCAAACATATCGGACAACAATACCAATTTGTTCAAAAAGAAAATGATCTCGGAGATTTAGTTTTTGACAAAGGAAAAACGGAAGCTTATGGTTGGTTAGATGCTTCTTTTAAAAAATCATTTTTTAATAATCAATGGGTGGCAACACTCGGCATACGTAATCTTTTAGATGTTAACTCCATTAATACGACAGCTTTTAGTGGAGGCGCTCATTCAGATGCGCCAAGTGCCCAAAGTATTGCTTATGGTCGCTCATACTTTTTGAGATTACAATATAATTTAAACTTATAACATCATGATATCTTTAGATTTTAATTTTTTTAAAATACTCGTCGTCATAATATTTATTACAAGTTGCAGTGATGATAAATCGTTAACTGAAGATCCGTTTGTGGTTGCTTTTGAAGAGTTGTCTATTAACCATCTTGAAGCAGGAAGTGAGTTTGATATTCCCTTGGTTTACTCTGATATTGCAGAAATAGATGGCGAAGTTTCAATTAGCCTTCAAACATTTAATGCTGTTTACGGTCAAGATTTTGTGACGCAGCCTTCTGCAGAAAATGGTCAGATTTCCGTTGCAATTGAAGCAGGGCAAACCTCACAGAAAATACGCTTTCAAAAATTGAATCAAAACCTTGATGAAACATCTGAAATAGACTTTAAAATCACACAAATTGATTATCTCAATTCTCAAATACAAGGCAATATACAGTATCAAGTTAATGCTTCTCCAACTTTGGGCGGAAGTTTAAGTCCTGATATTGGAGGACCGGCTGAAGCTTATCAAGTTTATATTGATTTGAGCAGCAAAAGTCAGAAGAAAGTCCAGCGTGACCACTGGGATTTAGGATTTTATGGCGGCAATCACGATAGAGTTGTGATAAACTCATCAATTTATATGGCTGCAAAAGCTATAGAGAGTACTGACATTGATGCTGTTACAGAGCAAAGTGTCAGTCACTTAAAATCAAAAGTTGCGGTAGGTACTTTCGACCCAACGAATGAAGCTTATGTTGATCATCCAGACGGAAATATAGAAAAAACGGCTATTGATGAAGTGAAATTACAAGCAAATGAAAATAAAGTTTACTTACTCAATCTTGGTTATGAAGTAGGAGAAAATGACGCAAACTCGGGTTCGGTAAGTATTGCAGGAGAACCTCGCGGTTGGAAAAAAATCAGAATTTTAAAATCTGGCGATGCATATCTTTTACAATATGCTGACTTGGATGCAAGCACTCATCAAGAAATCACAATTTCTAAAAACGAATCTTACAATTTTAATTTTTTCAGTTTTGATACAGAAAATTTTGTTTCCGTTGAACCTGAAAAGGACCGTTGGGATATCAATTTTACAGTTTTTACAAATCTAATTGAAGATGCTGGTAGTTATGGCTACTCAGATTTTGTATTACATAATAGGAAGGCTGGAGCAAAAGCATATAAAGCAGATGAAATTTCAAGTTTAACTTATAACGAATTTTCATTAAATGATATTGATCAGAATGCTTTTAAAGTAGATCAAAGAGCCATTGGCGAGTCTTGGCGAGATGTTTTTTCTGGTCAGGTTTTTCAATCACCATTTTATGTTGTTCAAGACCCAAATGGGAACTATTACAAACTTCGTTTTTTGAGTTTAACTAACCAAGATGGAGACAGAGGATATCCAAAATTCGAATTTAAGCTTTTAGAATAAAAACAATTTTCAATTCAAACAATTCAAACAATTTTTACAATGAAACATTTATTACATTTTGTTGTCATTTTTATGGTGGCAATTCAGGTTCAGGCACAAGAAGCGACGAAAACAGTTAGTATGGGCGCAAGTTATGCAAATCAGGTTTTTTATAAAATCAGTACAGATCAACAATCAAGTTTATCGATAGATGCTTGGGATCTTGCTTTTTTAAGAACAAGTTCTTATGATATGGGAATTCGTGTAAACGACGCAAAAGGCATAGAAGTTTATGAAGCTTCGAATCAGGCCTCAGATTGGAGTAATATTGATGTAAGTAATGAAAGCCAATGGAGTATTCTTTACAACTCAGAAGTGAGTTGGGCAGATGGTGCATTTATGCAGGGATCAGCTACTTATGGTTGGGGTGAGTATAATTCAGCTAACCATCAGGTGACAGGAAGTATCATTTTTGTATTGAAATATGCAGATGGAACTTTCAGAAAATTCTTTATTGAAAACTTTTATGGAGCTTACACTTTTAAATATAGTACGTGGGACGACACAAATGCAACTTGGAGTGCAGATGAAATAGTAACTTTAGATAACACTGAAAATCCGAACAACTTCTTTAATTATTATAATTTAGAAACGAATGCAGCTGTGAGTATTGCTCCAGCACAAGATCAGTGGGACTTAACTTTTACAAAGTTTACAACTGAATACCCAAGTAGTGAAGGGCCGATGCCATATACGGTAACAGGAGTTTTGCAAAATCCTAACTTGATGGTTGCTGAACGCGACGAGCCAAATGGCCAAAATAATTCAGTAGATTTAACTTATAGTGAAGAGATCAATACAATTGGATATGATTGGAAGAGTTTTGGCGGTTCTGGTTATACAGTCAATTCTGACAAAGCTTTTTATGTCAAATATGCCGATGAAACAATTTATCGTCTTGTCTTTACAAGTTTTGAAGGAAGCTCAACCGGTAATATTGATTTTACAACAGAAGACGTCACAACAACTTTAGGCTTAGAGAAAATTGAAAATAGTTTTAGCTTTGGGTTATATCCAAATCCGACGCGTGACGGTCTAGTTGAATTAGTGTTTGATAACGCAAAAGCTTCTGATTATGAAGTAAAGGTTTACAACTTAACAGGTCAATTGATGGTAAGTAAAAAAATAGGTGTGTCTTCTCAATTTGCTCAAACAAAGCTTGATGTTTCAGATTTAAGTAGTGGCACATATATTGTTCAAATAATAACAAACAATACACAACAAACTAAAAAGTTGATTGTTCAGTAGTAGATTTCAAATCTATAAATTTGTGTTTTTGGAAAGACCGCTTCTGAAAAGGAGTGGTCTTTTTATTGTTAATGTTTATTGGAAAAGCGGACACTTTGCAAGTATTTGATATATTGTCAAATCATTTTAAAATTTAAATAATGATAAAAAATTACGCATTAGGATTGATGATTTTGTTTTTTGGTTTTGTCTCTGCACAAGAAACGATTTCTTTTGAAGCCAGTGAAGGTTACCAATTAGCAACTTTAAACACCCAAAACGGATGGGAAGTAACAGTAGACAGCGATGGTAACTTTCTTCAAAACCAAGTTGTGACAGATGAAGAAGCTTCAGACGGCAGTTTTTCTTTTAAAAATGCTTTTGAGCCAAGTTATGATTGGCAATGGCTACCAATTTTTGGCGCTGCTAAAACATTTGACACACCAAAATCTTACGAAGATTTTGTATTTTCTTATGATGTTATGGTGACAGAAACACTGGGTGCCGACTTTGAGTTGACGCTTTATGGTATTGATGCTGATGAAGATTTTGTGCCAGTCGCAGGTTTTGCTATGGAAAATCAGGGGCAAGTATATGTTATTTCTGATATTACTTATGGCTCAGATTATATTGATGGTGCATCATGGATTCCAAATACTTGGTACAGCATTAAAATAGAGGTTAGTGCAGCAGAGATTAAATATTATATGGATGATGTCTTGATTTATACGGGTGATAACTTTACTTCAGAAAATATTGAAGGTTTTAATATGTTACACAACAATTATGGTGGCGATGCTTATTATGATAATTTTGTTTATGCAAATGGCACTTTATCAAACAAGGATTTTTCTGAGTTAGCCGATTTAAGTATTTACCCAAATCCTGTCAAAAATGAATTAAACATTCAAGGTTTAGAATCTTTTGAATTAGAACGTTTATCGATTTACAACATGATGGGACAGCAATTGCTTGAGAGCACAACTGCTGAAACTTTAAATGTTGATCAACTTTCAGGAGGCGCATACATTCTTGAAATCACGACAAAAGAAAATAAATCATTCACAGAAAAATTTATTAAAAGATAAAAATTATTTTTTAATAAATTTAAAGGCTATCAATTATCAGATAACAACATCATTAAACAAGGCAGTTTACCAATAGGGAACAACAATGTACTTATTAATGATTTAGAGTCTAGAAGATACGATTTTTACATCATCACTGATTGTAGTTCAGATATAAATGATTCAGTTATGCTAACTTTTGAAGTAGAAACATTATCAAATCATAATTTTGAACAAATTGAAGTATCTATGTATCCAAATCCAGTTCAAAGTGAACTTCATTTGAATAGTGATCAAAAAATTAATGAGTGAATGCCTGATTTTTTATGTTTGCCAGATTGCTTTATTAAAAAGTAATCTGGCTTTTTAAACTCGTTGAGCATTATGTTTTTTTAAAAAAAGTTATCCATTTTTCTGATAATCAAAAACTTGTTTTGGTTTTGAAACATCAATAACATAAAAATGAGCAATATTTAAAATGCACAACTGGTTAAATAGACTTTATTTAATATAGACCTTTTATAAACTGATAGTTTTTATCCAATTCGTTGGGTACTTCATTTACGGTTTTATTTTTTATTACAAATAATACTAGACTATTTATCTTAATTAAGACTTTAATGATATAGGTAGTCATTACAAGTATTGTGAAAATCAAGAAAGTTGTCATACAATTAAATTATTTAAAGGTTAAAATATATTTTGCAAGCTCTTTTAATTCATCATCAGTTAATTGTGAAAATCCTGGCATTTGAGGGTAATCCGCTCGCTTTTTACCTGGTGTTTTTATCCAATTTTTTAAACCTGCTTCATCAGTAGCATAAATAGATGCCATTTCTGTGATTGGTGGACCTACTAATTTTTCGGTGGTTCTATGGCAAGCAGCACAATATTGATTAAAAACGGCCGATCCTTTGGCTATTTCTCCTAGCGATTCATCAATTTCTAAATCAGTGGTTTCTTCTACAGGGTTTTCCCTTGCCTCTTTGCTTAATTTTTGAAATTCAGCGGTATGGGCAGTGACTAATTCTTGATGTTTTTCCAGTGCAGTATGTCTATACATTTGTCTACTACCTCCATAAAATACCATAAATATTAATATTGATACGGCTATCTTTTTAAAGTGTAAATCAATGTCTTCTTTAGGGCATATGATAGATTGATAGCAATACCACAAGGCATAAGCAAGGAACAGTCCCGCTATAGCCATTATACTGATAACACCATATCCTAAGCCTTTTGAAGGAAGGGTAAATAATACAATAATACCAAAAAAGATTTGAAGCGCTAACCCTACGGTTGCTATAGAATAACCTATTTTTTTAATATGGTATCTTGTAAAGGAACTGTAAATTTTATCTATTGGATAAGTTTTTCGGTTGTTGTACCACGTAATAAAAACTCCAGTAACAGCAATACAAGCTCCTAAAAATTCAAAATATCTAGGAAGTACATTGGGCAATACTAAAGCACTCACAAAACCTTTAACAGTCCCCCATTTTTCAGGAAACATCATCAAGTTTACATTGGTTAAAAAGATTAGGGGAATAAATAGAAAAATGGCAACTGCCAAACCCATTATAGCAATGTGGATGTGTTTGTTCTTTTCTAAATTCTTCCAAGTGTATTTGTGTAAATAAGTAAGCAAAAATGCAATTGTAACCAATGGTATAATCATAATCCATACAAAACCTGTTAAAGCATTTGCCGAATAAAAATAGATGGTATAAAGAGTGTTGATGCTTAAAAGAGGTGCTACCCCAAGTACCACTGCAATACTTTTATTTACGGTGATAGTTTTGGCTATTTCGTGGGCAAAAATATCATATTCTTTATTTTTTAACCCTTTAATTTGAGCCCAAAGTGTTATTATACTTCCGCCAACCATTAAATTAATGAAAATAATATGTAGTAAAAATGATACTACCAATAAAATAACCAATAACCATTCTGGTAAGGGGAGATCAAGAGGAATATCTTTAGGAACAGGGGTATTTACTTGAAGTAATTTCATTTATTTTAATATTATGTTGATTAATCTTCAGAATAATCTTTATTCTCTTCGAGTTTTTCAGTAACCGATTTTACACTGTTTAAAGGGTTTATTTTTACTCCAGAAGTTTGTACGCCTTCTAGACTTTCTCCCGTTTGTTGGACTTGTTTGATGTAAGCAACCAGAGCATCCAACTCTTTTTTATTTCCAGCAAAGGGTGGCATGTAAGTTCTTCCATTATGCATATTCGGAATGTACGCAGCCATTGAATTTTTATCTAAAGGTTTACCAAAACCATACATACGCTCAAAAACATAAGTAATTGAATTGACACCTTGCGGGTTAACGGTATGACAACGACTACATAAGTTCATAAAAACATCTCTACCGGCTTCAATTTTATTTTCTTCCGTAATTTCTGTTATGGCGGTATATGTGGCATGTTTTAAGATGCCATCTCTTTTATACAATGGGTAATCTTCTTCTCTTAAAAGGTTAGAATACATATAATTTCCAATCACATAGGGTTTACGGACAAATTCACGTACTCTTTCAAAAATCCCCAAAAAACCAAAGGCTAAAACGCAAGGAACAATAACAAAAGCAAAATTTATTTTTTTAGGTTTCATTAAAGCAAACAGAGCAAGAAGTACAGATAATGAAGCTGTTCCAATAATAAAGTATTTTAATAGATCATAATATTGGGCAAATTCCATACTACCTACGGCCGTACTCATATTATCTTTCATGGCACTTGGCATCACACTCCAATAAAAAACAGCGCCAATAATAACTAGCGGTGTCCAAACCAAAATCCATTTACTTGCATATTTAACGGCTTTTGCTCTTATGTCACATCCTTTCTTTGTGAAAATGGTAGTGAGTAACATCCCAAATACACCTCCAATTAACATCGCTGTCGGTGTTCTAAATAGTAATTGCGGGAAATAGATAGGATTCGTAAAACCATTTAATAAAGTCTGTTCATTGTTCCAGTTTCCTGGATCCATCATAAAACCAAGAATGGCCACGATTATAGCCATCGTAATCCACGAAAAAATGGATAGAAACCATCCGAATTTTATATGACGGACTTTAGCTTTGAGTGACGTATTTGAGTTTTTCCAAGTGAGGAAATAAATCAAAATAAGAATAACTTCTGTAACAAAAACCAACCACTCTGTAAACCAAGCCCAATAAAATACTCTAATTAAGCTCCCTATAGAAGAAGGGCTTACCAAAGCAACCGAAAACCAAATTCCAACGCCCGTCATAGCACCAATGGTGGTTGTGATGATAAAGGCAACCTTCATTTTTTTATAGATAAGGTTATCCCAGTTTAGATCGGTTATTTGATCTTTGCTTGCATTTGTAACACCTTTTTGTTCTAGCCAAGTGATGTATGGGATAAAGCCTACTGCCAAACCATGGTTAATAAACACGTGCAGTATGGCAATAACCGCTATTAAAAAGCGGTCGTTAAGCCAATCGAGATGAAACATTGGAAAATCCATAGTCTTTAGAATTTTTATGCAAAGTTTCATTAAGATCAATGATATTTCTAAAAATAATAAAGCAGGAAGTTTAGATTATAGTTCCTGCTTTGTTAGGGAAAACGGTTATTGATTTCAATATTTATGACTCTTAATTTTAGTTTTTAGTATTAAAATTTTAATTTTTAATAGTGTGCTCAATTTTTGGCAAAAAATATTCAGGGTCTTTCTTGAATTGTTCCTTGCATATTGTTGAGCAAAAACTATATAGTTTTCCCTTGTATTTAAATTATGGTGCTTATTAAATGTAGACCCTAAGGTCCAAGAGCATCTCAAGCATAGGTTAAGGGTTCCTGTAAGAGTTATGCAAAACCGTAGGTACAGCTCATCATAACCAAAAGTAAAATAGTGTTTGCTTTCATGATTTTTAATTTATTATTTTTCAAGTTTTCTAAATTGTTCTGGACTATTACCAGTTTGTTTTTTAAAAAAAGTTATAAAATAGGATGTGTTTTCAAACCCAAGTTTATCAGCTATCTCATTAATAGAATTATGAGTATATAGAATAAGCCTTTGAGCTTCTATGGTTATACGTTTTCTAATTAAATCTCCAGCCGTCATGCCTGTTGTCTCTTTGCATAGTTTATTGAGGTAATTAGGACTTATATTAAGTAATTCGGCATAATCTGAAGGTAATTTTTTAGAAATAAAATGTAGCCCTATCAATTTTTCAAAACTTTGTACTTTATGTTGTCTTGGCGTTTTGTAATTAATAGTTCCGACAGGCTTGTAGATGCGTTCCAATTCAAATAATAAGATATTTAAATAGGATCTTATTACTTTTTTTGCTTCTGTTTTTTGGAGTATATATTCTTCTTTTAGAAGATTCAAGAAAATCTTTAGTCTGTTCAATTGGTTTTCTGAAATGCGAATAAAAGGTTTAGATTCCAGGTTTAAAAAAGTAAATAGATTTAAAATATTGTTATTGAATCTTAATGAAAAAAAAGCTTCATGGAAGCATATTATCATTCCATTTGCTTTATTGTTTATGTTAATCGTATTTATGCAATGTGGTTTAATTATGATAACTTTAGCCTCATTAACCAGAATTCTTTTGTTGTCTATATTTATTTCTCCTTGAGCTTGTTCAATAAATAATATGGTATAAAAATTATGAGTATGAGGATATTCTAAAAAAGGAAATTTAGGCAACAATCCATTTAAGTCGCTTATCCAAAAATGCTTTAAGTTTTCATCAAATAAATCCATGTTGCATACAGGAATATGTTCTGTTTGCATGATTATGATTAATTAAAAATTAGAAAAACTAAATTAAATTAACCAGCTTTTTTGGGGGATGGAAAATGGATTGTACAAATGTGAAGATTATGAGGTCATTTCTTGAGAAAATAACCGCTTTATGATGACCAGTAGAAAGCTTAATTCTAAAATCTATGTCGTTATTTACCTGTGTATAGAGTTGAACCTCTTTGTTCTTAGTACTGGTATTTTTTTGTTCTTTTTTTTCGTTTTCGGACAATTTTTCACTTAAATAACAAGAACCTTTACAAACAGGGATTTTATCAAATCTATTAATACATAGCTCTTGTGCGATGTAATCCCTGTTTAAATAAAATGAAAACATAATATAAAAGTTGCTTGTACTTTGAAATACAAACAAAATGATGAGGAAATATGTTATTATTTTATTCATTAATGGATTTATTCTTTCAGTAATATTTTAATATCATCAATTAATCTTGCGATATCTATGGGATCTGTCCCATCATAGACACCTCGAATATGTCTGTTTTTGTCAATTAATAAAAATCCACCTCCGTGTACAAAACCGTCAGGTTCATTTGAATCTGGATATGCGGTTGTGAAATAGCTTTCAATAGCAATGTTCATTATACTGTCTCTATTCCCAGTTACAAAATGCCAATTGCCATCAATTTCTTGCCGCTCGCTAAAGTTTTTTAAACGCTTTACGGTATCTCTATCAGGGTCTATTGTGTGCGATAAAAATGAGATATCGGGATTGTCTTTATAATGTTGATAAACCGATTTCATGTGTGTGTGCATAATAGGACAAATAGTAGGGCAGGACAGAAAAATAAAATCGGCTACATAAGCTTTACCTTCAAAGGTACTGTTTGTTATTATTAAGCTGTCTTGATTTGTAAATGAAAAATCTTTTATTTTAGGATATACGGTTTCACCGTCTTTAATTTCAGGATTGCCTAAAACGGGTAATTTCTCTTGTTTTTCTTTACAAGAAAGAGCTATGATTAGGAGTAAAATCCAAGCATACTTTTTCATGCTGCAATATAGTTATTTTAACGTTTAACTTAAAGTGTGATTTCTAAGTCACTCGTTTGTTTGCACTTGTATTATTGATCAATAAAATCTGTATCACTCAACGTTTTCATAAACGAAATTAGAAATGCTTTTTCCTGTTCGGTGAGTGGTATTCTATTGCCATTATTTTTGAAAATAGGATCCAGATTGTTTGCATCTAAAACACCTTCGTCAAAATAGTCTAGGATATCAATAAGTGTTTCAAATTGGCCAAAACTGCCATAGGGTGCTGTGTATTCTACATTTCTTAATGAAGGCACTCGAAAGCTCATATAGTCGGCATCAATTCCAGTAATTCGAGCTCTTCCGGCTTCATTACTGTCAGGATTTATTGGAAAACCGATGTTTCTAAAACTCTGATCGGTAAATAGTTCTGTGCTGTGGCAACTGGAACACTTTTCTTGAAAAAGTTGATATCCTTGAGCTTCGTTTTCTGTAAAACTTTCTCCTTCATTTCGCATAACTTTATCATATTTACTATTGGCAGAAATGAGGGTGTATTCATATTGAGCAATGCTGTTATAAATTCTCTCAGGGGTGATTTCTTCATCCCCAAATGTTTTTTGAAAAAGCTCTAGGTAGGACACATCATTTTGAATTTTTCCGATGCTTTCTATGATTGAAGAGTCCATTTCCTCGTGAGTAATGATAGGTACTATTGGCTGACTCTCTAATTGAAGTTTGCTTCCATCCCAATTATAAAACCTCATAAAAGCAAGATTTTGAATAGGTGGTGTATTGCGAAGCCCAATTCTACCTTCAATTCCGATTGCCTGTGCATTATTATCTGCAAAGGCATTTGACTGAATATGGCAGCTGGCACACGAAATAGTATTGTCTGCACTGAGACGTTTTTCGTGAAATAGTTTTTTTCCTAATTCTACTCCATATTTTGTTGGTATGTTCGTATAATACGAGTTGTTCACTTCCGGAAACCCAATAGGTATATTTATTGAAGCCTCAGGGTTGTTATAAAAAACAGGTTCGTAGTCTTCTTTGCTACAAGATGTTGCGAGACACATTATGCTTATTAAAAGAAAGACTGTTTTTTTCATTTTCAATAAAAAAGTTAAAAGAAATAAAAAGAGCCGCCTGTTAAAACGGCTCTGAAAAATAAATTTAGTTTTCTACATTGATAACAGAAAACATTCCAACAAAGTCATTTGAGCTATTTCCACCCAAATTATCTACAAATTTCTCCATTTCCACAGCAGTGTGGATATTTGGAGTGGCATTGTCATTCATGCCAGATCCTGACGATAATGTAATTGTGTAAGAGTTTCCACTTAGCAGTTTATCAAAATCTGCTTTAATCGTAATTTTGGGTGCTGAGTTTCCTACTATAGCATTTGTAGAAAGGTCGAGAGTGATATCTCTGTAAGCATCAACTCCTTGCACATGACCTCCTTCACCATCTTCAATTGTACTTCCTGTATGTATAGACATTTCTTTATTGTCAGTATCATAAAATCCTTCGATTTTTGTAAAACGATAACCAGTTCCCCATTCCCACATCATTTCGGTATCGTTTGCTCCAGCATTATTATAGAATTCTGGAAAACTTACTTCATCCAAAGTATTTAAGTCACTTCTAATTCCCAATCCGAATTTGATTTGCTTGTATTCATCTGATGGGATGTTGCTCAAAACATAATTCAATGTTTCTGGTTTTGAATGGTCTATAACGGTTGCTCCATTATCAAGATCGTTTATATTGTAAGGAATTTCAGAACCGTCTTTTTTAATTAGGCGGATATTGCTAATTACATATTTTAATTCTGCAAAACGGTGTGCTTGACCAGCTTCTGAAGTGTTTACTGAAGCTAAAGAAGAAGATTCTCCTCCTAATACGATAGTATTCTCTCCAAAGGTGTTTTGGAACTCTAGTGTTACGTTGTTTGCAACAGGAAAACTGTCGTCATTGCTACATGAAATAAAAGCTATTGAAATAGCAGCTAGTAAAAGGTAATTTTTCATTTTTTTCATTTTTTATTAAATTAATAGATATTATTATTTTTATAGTTAAAGATTAAATTTTAATGAAGTGAAAATATTGCGTCCCATTCTTGGGATGTTTCCCCAATCGGCATAAGTGCTATAATATTCGTTTAACACATTTTCAGCCCCTAGTTGAAGAACTGTTTTTTTATTTTTTATATAAAAGGTATAATCTACAGAGAGGTTCCAAATGGTATAAGAGGGGGTTTGATCTTCTCCGTACTCTGGACTGTAGTTAATTTGTTCTATATCGCCATTTACTGAAGTCTGGAATCCAAATCTTTCGTAGTTATAATTTAACGATGTTTGGTAACTTAATGGACGAATAAACGGTAAATTTTTCTCGTTTTCATCTTTTCCTCGTGCATAAGTTAACGATCCTTTCCAGTGTAAATCATCAAAAAGCGTGTAACTTGTATTGAGTGAAAAGTTAAACAGGGTTGAGTGATCTAGAGAGGTGTAGCCCTTAACACCAACCGATTGGTAGTTCATTGGGCTTCCCATACTTAAAACCCTACCAATGATGTAGTTTTTAATATAGAAGTAATTCACTTTGGCTTGAACACTAGCTTTTTCATTTTTAAAACCTGCGCTTGCATGGCCTTCATAGGAGATTTCGTTTTTTAGATTTGGATTTCCTATATAATCATAACGGTCAAAACTGTTGTAAATATAGTAGCCGTAACCTTCAGAAACCGAAGGAGCTCTGTGGCCGTAGCCTGTACCGATTGAGAAGTTAAAATTGTTTATATCAAGCTGGTAACTCGTGTTTAAACTTGGTAGAATTCGTGTTTTTTCTTGAGGAGTTCCCGGATGAAAAATCCAATTGAACTCCACATATTTTGAATGGTTATAGTTTATTGTCAAAGAACCACCAAAGTTTAACTGGCTTCTTTCTGAAAGCTCCCAAGTGTTATTCATCGATATTCCAGCAACAGTGGTTGTTACTGATGGCCAGCTGTAAGCAAACATAGTTCTTTCGCTTCTATCTTGTGGGTACATACGCATTTCTGCAATGGATAGATTGTTATAGGCATTCAACTGTATTTCTGAAAAAAACCGCTCGTTTTTTAAAGTAGCTTTAGACACCAAACCGTAGGTTGTACTCCAACCTGGCATATCCATATGAACCAGGTTTTCAGGACGGGTGGTGTCGTCCATATAGTGCTCAATAGCATTGAAATAGACTTTTGTATCCCAAACTTTGAAGAGACCTTCTTCAAATAATTGTTTGTAGGAAGCCGAGGTAATTAGAGCTCTTGATAGCCATAAATCCATTGGGAGAGCAGGAAAACCAACATCATTTGCTTGATCAAAAATGGCTTCTACTCTAACTGATGATAGCGTGCTTGTTTTGTAAGCCAATCCTATCGAAGTGTTGAATTTATTATATTGTGAGTGGTTTACTTCCTTGTTATTCCCATCAGAATAATTACCCGCTTCTCGAAATGAAATACTAGCGTCTGCTACAAATTTATCACTTGAGTAGGAAACATTTCCTAGATTGAAAAATTGTTTGTTATTTAATTCAAACCCTGTTTGATAAGATCCACTCCATTTTTTATAAAGATTAAACGGAGTACTTTTTCTTTTTAAATCAATGCTTCCAGCAACTGTAGCCCCATGCAAACTACCCTCTTGTCCAGATTTTATATCAATTTCGGAAATATTATTGGTCTCTATGTATGAAGTAACTGGATCCATTTTGTCAGTACAAGCTCCAAAAATATGCATCCCATCAATGGTAATTGTTGAGCGTTCGGTGCTCATATTGTTGAGTAGTGGTTCCCAAGCGTAGGCTCCACGTTTAATAAAGCTAATGTCTTCAGAAGATGCTAGAAACTCATCAACTGAAACTGCCATCTTCATTTCGGTTTCAATCTTTTTCTTGATAGCAGCAGTTATTACTACTTCCTCTAATTCTACTGATTTTGTACTGTCCTTTTCTGCCTTTGTGTTTTGTCCATTTGCACATATTCCCCAAAAAAGCAATAGTGTTATAATATATTTCATAGCATCAGAATAAAGTATCAATATAAAGTTCGCTTTTTACTCCTTCTATTCCTGGTGTAAAATCTGTTGGAACCTCAGTTCCTTTAATGACTTGATCATTCTCATTCAGAAAAATGAAATTCAAGGTCCAATTTCCAGTCATGGTATAGTTTACTACCCCGTGATACAGACCGTCGTTTAGTTGTATTAAATCCTGATTGTTTGGAGAAGAATGATTTCCCATAGAAGGCTCAGGCATTCTTGGATCCAACAACAGTTTGTGATTCTTCACTTTAGAAAATAAAAACTGAGAAGGATCAGGGAAGTCTCCTGCAGGATTGGTGGGCTGAATGTATTTATAAACTCCTGCCACTAAATTATTTTCTGAAACATTTGGTTTTTGAGGAGCTATTAATGCGATAAAGTACATTTCATCATCATTTCCAATAAATGATGCCATATTTAAGTTTTTATTTGTTTGTTCTAGAACTGAAATATTTTGATTAACCGTATAGGTTTGGTCATTGTCTGTAAAACTAATGTACAGCTCCCAGCTTCCTATATCCCCACTCTTATTAGTAAAAACAGCATAACCTGAATAATAGTTCTCGTCTGTATTGTAAACCAATTCATAGCTGTGCGGACAGGATGAATTGTTGCCTGAAGCATCGGTTAATATGGGTAAAAAGGTGACTTCTGAGTTATTTATATGCTCATTGGTTTGTGTATTGGTAATCTCCAATCTAATTTCGTTGTACCCTTTATGTAAAGATCCATTTAAAGCCTCAATTGTAATTATATATTGATTACTAGTAAATGAAGTTGCCTCTTCAAAATCGTAGTAATCAGTGACTTCAGTAGCTATCTCAGCTTCGTAATCTGTTTCTTCAAGTGTACAGGATACTGTAATCACAAATAAGATTGTAATTGCAAAAAGAATATGAAATTTCATTTAAAATGAATTTTAATATTGAATTAAAACATGTAAAAGATCAACAGATAAACTACACACTGTTTTTGAGTCATTAAAAACCGTGTAGTTGTATGTTATTGTTCCTGGTGATGAAGTGCAGTATTGGTTTTAGTCTTTGAAACAAATTAGCGAGCATTAGGGTAGCTGTCAGACTAAAAAACACCTTTAGATACTATTTTATTGGAGGGCGAAATATAGAATCTGTATTCAGATAGGAATAGGATAAATTGCCGTTGCTAGTAAGTGTTTTTAATTTAGCGGTATATAATAAAGGAGGCTGAAAGTAAAAATTCTTTTCTATTTCTTCATAGAATACAAGATTAGACTCTGCTGAAATGTGTTTCTTTTCTTTATCACTTTCAGACTCCGAAGCTTTGGCTAACTCTTTTTTTAAATAACACTTTCCATTACATTCTAGTTTTGGCTCATCCTTATTTTCACACAGCTCATTTTTTATATAATCATAGAAAGCCGCATATTCCATAAGTGGTACTATAGGCTTAAAAAGTATGACCAAAGATAATATGAGTGTTGTTGTTTTCACGATGCAAAGGTCGTGTTTTTTTTATAGTAACCATATTCATGATTGTTTGTTTAAATTATTGGATTGAATATTTAAATAGAGGAGTTTGCAAATAGCAAAGAACCATTATCCGTAATTATAGAATACCTCTGATTGAAATTGATTTTTCAATTATGGATAAGTATTTAGTAGAAAAAGTTAATTGAGTTTTACTGGAACTTTTAAAGAAAAACAACATCACTATCAGTATGACTGAAGAAAATCATTGTTATGAAAGCACAACTGCTGAAACTTTAAATGTTGATCAACTTTCAGGAGGCGCATACATTCTTGAAATCACGACAAATGAAAATAAATCATTCACAGAAAAATTTATTAAAAAATAATTTTTCTTTAGAAACTAATGAATGCCTTGAGAAGAAATTGTCAAGGCATTTTTAATTCAAAAATTAAACTTATATTTGTGATTATTTAGATTAACTCTAAATAAGTAACATTGAATATCAATCAATTAAAATATATTTTAGCGATAAAAGATCAACAGCATATTACTCGTGCTGCTGATAAATGCTGTGTTGCACAACCTACATTAAGTCGTGAGTTACAAAAACTTGAAAAAGAGTTAGATATCATGATCTTTGATAGATCTAGATCTCCAATAGTTCCTACTGCAAAAGGGGAAAAGGTCTTAATAATAGCAAAAGAAATTTTACACAAAATAAAGGAATTGGAAAATTGTGCTAAAGATGAAAATGACATATACCATCATACTTTTAATTTAGGTGTTTGGACGTGTTTAGCTCCTTATTTTTTGCCGTTTTTTCTTAAATTATTTGCTGATAAATACCCAAATATTAGGTTCAATATTTTTGAGCTTAATTTAATTCAACTTCAAAAAAAATTACATAACAATAGTTTAGATGCCTGTATAACGTATAGTTTTAAAGATCAATCAGGTTATTATGAATCAAAATTATATGACGAAACTTTTTTTGCTTACACGAGTTTAAAAGGAAATACTTGCCAACTGGAAAGAAAAGATGTAAATTTTTTTCACTTTCATAAACTTATTTTACAATATGATTTTGAATCAATTTTAAAAGAGATTAATTACAATGGTTTTGAAACTCACAAAGACTTCAGCATTGATTTGTCATACCAAAATGGATCTATAGAAACCATACGTAAAATTATTCAAATTAATGGAGGCACGACTATTTTACCTTCAGTAATTATAAATAAACATGATAAAAACTACATTAATCACTTAATGATTAATCAGCAACTCAAAGTCACTCTTCCAATAAAACTTGTTAGTCCACGTTTTTTTGAAAAAAAAGAACTTTTACTTTTAATTAAAAAGGAACTTAAAAACTCGTTCAGATTTTCTGTAAACTAAGTTTGCCAATATCCAATATTTATTCATTGTTTTTGGCTATGTAAACCATGTTATATGGCTATAAATTAATTTAAAATTAATCCGTAGTTTTGAGTAAGTCTAAATAAAAATAATATTATAATGGAAAAAATTACACTGTTAGCAACATTAATGTTCACATCAATAATGACTGCTCAGTTCTTTGAAGACTTTTCAACACATGAAGGAGTCGCTAATGGAACATCATTTTGGATAGGTCAGGATGAGATGCAATATCAAAATTTAATTACCGTAGGTTTTGATATCAATTATAATTATCTATCGAAACTTTATGAGTATCAAGATGGTCAATTTCAGGAAGTAGCGCATCAAATTAAGGCTTTAGGCCACGCCTCTGCTGATGTGTTAGATGCTAATCAAGATGGTTTAATGGACTTTGTTCTGACAGGAACTGATGAGAATGCAAGCTATACTTATTTATACACTAAACAGGCTGATGGGAGTTTTCAAGAAAACTTATTACCAATTCAAGGAGTAGAAACAGGTAATCTAAAAGTTGGAGATGTAAATCAGGATGGAATTGATGATTTTGTTATTAGCGGAATGACTGATAATTCCGATTTTATAACAGTACTTTATTATGGTGACGGAAACGGAGGATTTACAGAATCTGATTTCAGTTTTTTTGGTAATACTTATGGTGATATAGTTTTTTTCGATGCGAATAATGACGGTTTTACAGATATTTTAATCTCAGGCTACAGCAATAATTATGTTCCAGAAACTAAACTCTATCTTAATAACGGGAATGATAATTTTACAGAAAAAACAGATTCAGGTTTAGCAAATGTATATTTTGCAGGCTTAAGCACAGGTGATTTTGATAACGACGGATATTTAGATGTCTTAATATCAGGTATGAATGAAGATTATGAGGTTTTTACCGCTGTTTATAAAAATGATGGTACTGCTGTTTATACAAAACAAGATGATATAGAGTTGCAACAAGTTTATTTTGGGACCGCAGATTTTGTAGATTTTAACAATGATGGGCAACTTGATATCTTTTTGACAGGAACTGATTCAAATAACGAGTTATATGCTAAGCTTTACCAAAACAACAACAATAACTACTCTACTAATCTACATCTTAGTAACGTTTTTAAAGATACTTATATTAGTCGAGTGAGGTGGTCTGATTTTGATAACGACGGTGATATGGATGTTGTAGTTAATGGTCTTGATACTAATATGAATGTATTTACAACAATCTATAAAAATAATTTTGCAGATAACTTTTGCACTCCAACTTTTGAAAATAGTGCTTTAGGGCAGGCTATTACCCAAGTATCTTTTGAAAATATCAATAACAATTCATCAGCAGATAGTGAGTTAATTTATGAGGACTTTACATCTCAATCAACTCCATTACAAAAATCTGCAACCTATACAATTTCAGTATCTGGAGTTTCAAATGATTATCCTAGTGATATAATGATGTTTATTGATTATAATCAAAATAATTCATTTGATGACCTAGATGAAAGCTATTATTTAGGAAGAATTGATCCTACAGATTTAACATCTACTAATATATTATCAACTGAGGTGACTATTCCTGAAAATGCTATCACAGGCAGTACAAAATTAAGAGTTATTAAAGCAACTAACACCGAAGCTTTAAATAACCCAAATGCACCCAATGTTATCACATCCGCCTGTAATAGTACCTTATTAGCAGGTCAAACAGAAGATTATACTGTTATTATAAGGAATAGCCCTAATTGTCCTTTACCGTCAAATCTCGAAGCAGAACAATTATCTATTGGAGAAATTTTTGTTAGCTGGACTGCCCCAGATGATATTAACTTCACAAATTACTATTGGTCTGTAGTGGTTGAAGGAAATCAACCTTTAGACAATAACATTATAAAGCAAGGAGTTTTATTAAATGACATCAATAGCTTGATAATTAATGATTTATATCCAGATAGATATGACTTTTACATCATTACTAATTGTAGCTCAGATATAAATGATTCAGCTATGCTAACTTTTGAAGTAGAGACTTTATCAAACAAGGATTTTTTAAAACTTTCTGATATAAATATTTATCCAAATCCGGTTGAAAATAAATTAAATATACAAGGTTTAGAATCTTTAGAACTTGAGCGTTTATCAGTTTATAACATGATGGGCCAGCAATTGCTTGAGAGCGCATCTGCTGAAACTTTAAATGTTGATCAACTTTCAGGAGGCGCATACATTCTTGAAATCACAACAAAAGAAAATAAATCATACACAGAAAAATTTATTAAAAAATAATTTTTCTTTTATTTAGAAATGAACAAATGCCTTGAGAAGAAATTTTCAAGGCATTTTTAATTTAATATGATCAATTTTTGGTAAAGGTTTTTACGATATTTTTGTTAAAAATATAAACAATAATATTTTTTGTTAATTAATTTAATTTGTATAATAATGCTTATTTTAATGTTGATTCCAAGTATATTTTTATATTTTCTAATAAATATTTACTTTTATTTATTTATAGATGTATTTAATGTTATTAATATTTAGTTGAATAAATTTTTTATATTTAGATAATTTTAATACTTTTAACGTTCTTTTGACAATAAAAATTATGTCAGTTTTATTAATTTAAAATTTATCTATTATGAAAAAATTTACGTTTTTATGCATTGCATCTTTGATAACGACAATTATGTGGTCACAGGTGTATGTAGACGAGGACTTCTCTGGAGGAGCTCTTCCTTCCGGATGGGCCAATAATGACCTTCAGGGCAACGGCCAAACCTGGGAATTTGACAATCCTGGAGGCAGGACTGGAAATATGCCCATTAATGCACCATTTGCCATCATTGACTCCGATAATTACGGTAGTGGTGGGATTCAAGATGCAGCACTGGAAACCATAGCCTTTGATGTTTCTGCCGCTTCTGCAGTTCAATTGGATTTTGATTATTATTACAGAACATGTTGCGGTAGTACGATTGCTGTTGAGGTTTTTGACGGTACTTCTTGGGTGGAGGTTTATGGGATAGAAGAGCCAAGCTCAGCCGATCCCGCTCATATGACTTTAGACATTACCGCAGCACTCAATGGTGCTGCTAACGCTCAAGTTCGCTTTCATTATGTTGGAGATTGGGATTATTATTGGATGATTGATAATGTTACAATTCAAAATGTAACATGTCTACAGCCTACCGCTTTAACAGAAGATGCAGTGACAACAACCACGGCAGACGTTTCTTGGACAGCTGGCGAAACTGAAACAGCCTGGAATGTATCTTGGGGTGCTCCTGGCTATACACCAGACACTGATGATTTAGGAACTGATATTGCAAATACTACTTCATTCCAGATAACTAACTTAACAGCTAATACTAATTATGAATTTTATATTCAGGCTGACTGTGGTAATGGAGATGAAAGTGATTGGACTGGGCCAGTTGGCTTTATGACAGATTGTGTTGAAGAAACGACACCTTGGACAGATGATGTAGAAGGGCAAACAGGTACAGATAGAAATGCAGCTGTTGATGGATGCTGGACAGCAAATCCAACTAGTGAATTTGCATGGAACGTTTCCGACAGTAATACCTTATCTGGTAGCACTGGACCTAATGCAGCACATAGTGGTTCTAAATTTTTCTTTACTGAATCTTCTAATGGTTCAACAAGTGATATTGCTGAATTGATCTCGCCACTTATTGACGTTAGTTCTCTAACAACTCCAACGTTGAGTTTTTACTACCACATGTATGGGGCTTCAATGGGAGATATGAATATTTACGTTTTTGACGGAACAAATTGGAACCTAGAAGGAACAATATCTGGGCAACAACAAACCTCAGGTTCAGCTCCTTGGGAAGAAATGTCCATCGTACTTTCAGGTTATAGTGGAGTCATTCAAATAAAATTTGAAGGAGTAAAAGGCACCAGCTTTACGGGCGATATGGCAATTGATGATATTTCGGTAATTGAAATGCCAACCTGTCTAAAGCCAACTGCTTTGGCAGTTGATGCTGTAACTACAACTACTGCCGATGTTTCTTGGACAGCAGGTGATACCGAAACTGCTTGGAATATTTCTTGGGGAGCATCTGGATACACGCCAGGAACTGATGATCTTGGTACTGATGTTGTCAATAATACACCAACTTATCAAATTTCTGCTTTAATGGAAGGTACTTCTTTCGAAGCATACGTTCAGGCAAGTTGTGGTGGTAACGACTTAAGTAATTGGGTTGGACCACTTGAATTTTTCACAACTGAGGCAAATAATGATTGTAATGGCGCTATCGCTTTAACATGTGGTCAGACTGTAACAGGCTCTACTGAATATGCTACTGCTTCTGGATTGTCTACTCAATGTGGTAGTTTTTCGTCGAGTGATGCACGCGACTTATTTTACACATTTGAAGCTGATGGATCTAGTGATTACTTGATTAGTCTTAATCAATTAGCTGGGACTTCTGGATTTGACGGCGTACTTTTTGTTTACTCAGATGTTTGTGGAAATCTGACTGAGCTTAATTGCTCTGATACAGGAAATCCAGAACAAATTGAACTTAACGCTCCAGCAGTGGGAACATACACTGTTAGGGTATTTGATTACTCTGGTACAGGTGAATTTACTATAGGTGTTGAATGTATCGCCCCTGGCTTTGTATATACAGGCGGTGTTTGGACTCCAAGCGATCCGAACACCAATGCAACAGCTACCGATGATATTACCGTTATGGATGGTGTAACTAGTTTTACTTCAAACATTGAGGTTAATGATGTTACCGTAATGAGTGGTGCTACATTAAATGTTGGTTCTGTTTTAACGATAAATGGGGATATTACCAATGATGGTGATCTTGTGTTTATAAGTACTGCAAACGGAAATGGAGAGTTGGCTTCAGTGCCTGTGACATCTACGATTACAGGACAAGTTACAGTTCAGAGAAGTATGAGTGCTAAGAGGTCTTATAGAATGGTAAGTAGTGCAGTAACAACCACAACTTCTATTCACGATAACTGGCAAGAAGGAGCTACGAGTAATACGGATAATCCAAACCCAGGTTTCGGTACACATATTACGGGTAGTACAACGGACCAAATGAACGGATTTGATGGGACATTAACAGGAAATACTTCAATGTTTATGATTAATGCAAGTACACAAGCTTTTGAAGCAATTGGAGATACAGACGTCAATGTATTAACAGCAGGAGAAGGCTATTTAATGTATGTTCGAGGATCGAGAGCAGTTGATTTAACAGCAGACCCAGTTTCACAAGCTGACGAAACTGTGTTAAGAGCGACAGGTAGTTTGTTTACAGGGACAAACACTCAAAACTTTGCTACTACAAATGCAGGTGAATTTGTAATGTTTGGTAACCCGTACCAAAGTACTGTTGACTTAAATGCAGTTATAGCAGATTCTCAAAACCTAAACGGGAATTTTGCATATTATTATGATCCTAATTTAGGAACTTACGGAGGTTATGTAACTGTAACACTTCCAGCAGGAACTAATGCATCAAACTCACAAGCGAATGAGTATTTACAACCAGGTCAAGCAGTTCAATTAGCGACAGCTAGTAATGGACTTACTTCAATTGTTTTTAATGAAAGCTCTAAAGCACCTGGAAATTTAAATTCGACTTTCAGTAATGGGAGTTTAAATGCAGACCAAATTATTATAGGTCAATTATTTACTGCAGAAAATCATGCAAATAATGAGTCATTACATGATAGTTTCCAATTATTATTTAATTCAAGTTATAGTAATGAGTTGAATAATAATGATGCCGTCAAGCCATTTAACTTTACTGAGAATATTGGTATAGGATCAGTTGAGTCGGCTTATAGTGTTGAGCGAAGAGCATTGCCAGAAGTTGGCGAGGAGATTTCTTTATTTGTTAATAATTACGCGCATGAAAATTATATGTTGCGATTAGAGGTTAACGAATTGGAAGGTGTAAAAGTTTACTTGAATGATAATTACACAGAAGAATCAGTTCTTTTAGAATCAGGAGAGAATTTATATGGCTTTAGTGTCAATGAATTATCTCTAGAAAGTATATCTTCGAATAGATTTAGTTTAAGCTTTGAGCGAGTGACATTAGGATTAGATCAGCCAGAGGCAGACTTTGGAATAGAGATATATCCTAATCCAACAGAGATAGGAGATGCATTTTACATCACAACAGGAGATTTTAAAGGAAAAGATGTAGAAGTGAGAATGATCGATATGTATGGGAAAACTGTTTACAATACTAAGTTATCCCTTGACGATACAAGAGTGAAAATACAACCACAGGCTGTTTTAAGTAGCGGAGTATATATGGTTAGTATAATCAATAAAGACAAGAAAGTTGAGAAGCGACTCATCATCATGTAATAATTATAAAATCTTTAAAAATGAAAAAGAATAAAAATCAAAACATTGTAAAAGGCATATTATTGGTAGTGTTTATATTGCTTATTGTGGCACCAAGTATGGCGCAAATACCATTACCAGGAGGTGGCGAGGAAGGTCCTGGTGATACACCAGCACCGATAGATGGATTAATTGGAGTTGCTATAGCAGTAGGAGCTGTAGCAGGAGTACGACGATTAAGAAAGAAGGAGAATTAATTTATTAAATTAACAAGACAAGTTTAAAATAAAATAACAAGTCTTATAAAAAAGAAGCCGAGTTGTGATAATATCATAACTCGGTTTTTTTGTTTTCAATAAAACCATTTCTCTTAGTGGATTTTAATCCTAATAAACAAAAGCCATGAATGATTCTTAAAAAAAATGTAATTTTATAACCTAAAAATCATTTGATCAATACATTATGAAAAATAAATATTTTCACAATAAATCTATTTTACTTTTAGTTTTTACATTATTAAGCTCACAATTATTTGCCCAAGAGTGGATTTTGAGAACCCCACTAAAAAGTATCTCTAAAATCACGACTTTAGAAGTCACTGATAATAATTCAATTTATGCTCTGGATGCAAGTCCGACACTTGATTATTTGTACGCAAGTTCTGATTTAGGTGCAATCTATCAACGTTATCAATTTCCAGATGCTAGAAATATGCAGATGATCGCTAACAATTCTGGATTCGTTTTATCGTCTTATGATCTTTATTTTACGAATGACAATTTTCAGACAATTACTTCACAAGATTTACCTGGCGTCGCTTTTAATACTCTGTTCTTCTTAGATGAAAATCAGGGATTTATTACTGGTGATAATGGTGTTATTTTTCATACTGACGATGCAGGCGAAAATTGGACAGAACAAACAACACCAACAACAGAAAATTTAAAAAGCATTTATTTTATCGATGATCTCACGGGTTTTGCTGTTGGTGAAGATATTAGCTTCCTAAAAACAATTGATGGTGGAACAACTTGGACAGAAATCATTTTAAATATTGATTCTTACTGGAATTTTGAAAAAATCTATTTTTTCTCAGAAACAAAAGGCGTTATTGTTGGCTCAAACGGATACATTTTTTACACACATGATGCTGGTGAGACGTGGACACAAGCCACCACAACGACAAATAGAATCATCTACGATGTCACTCAAGCGCATAACGGTAACTTAATTGCTGTAGGTCAATCAGGTAGAGTGCTCACTTCAGATGATGATGGTTTAACTTGGACAACTGAAATTATTGGTTCAGACGACTTATATACAGTTTCGGCTTCTACAAATTTAACTTACATCGGTACAGAAGCTGAAATACTTGAATCTTCAGATTTGAACACATGGGCTTCTCACCTTAAAGGCGTCACAATGAGTGATCTCAATCAAGTGTCATTTGCAGATCTAGATCGAGGTTTGGTTGTTGGGAAAGGACAAAACGGAAGTGCAGTTTTTCGCGATGTCATGTTTAGAACATCTGATGGCGGGCAGAATTGGGAAAAGAAAAACGTTTCTGGTGGATACAGCACTGTTCAAATGAGAGCTAACGGTCAGGCCATTACCTCACGTGGTAATATCAGTTATGTTGGCTTATCACAAGATTTTGGCGAAACCTGGGCAACAGTTCCTGGGCCAACTATCACGCAGCAATTTGTCGCGAAGACTTCATGGATTTCATCGATGAGTGATTTTTTCGTAGGAGGTGGAAACTTCTTCTCAAGTGACGGCCTTTATCACTATCAAAACAGTAGTGGGTGGACACATATTGCTGAAGTTGGAAATGTAACACAACTTAAATTTACAGAAGATAATCAAACAGGTTTTTTGATCAATTCTGTAAATCAAATTTTTAAATCAGTTGATGCTGGCGACACTTGGACGGAATTAACTTTCTCAGCGCCATCTTACGGACAAATAGAGATTATTGATGACAATACCGTTTACATCGGTGACTATGTCACTTTTGATGGCGGTCAGAATTTTGAACTTCATGGTTTTGAAGGTTATATTTTGGCTTACCGTTTTTTTGATGCCAACACAGCTTTAGGCGTGACAAATTTAGGTCAGGTTTACAAAACAATAGATGCAGGCATGAACTGGACAGAAGTCAGTAGTGCTATTATTGAAGACTCTAACTGTTGTAACCTTTTCCATATTTTAGAAGATAAAATTATTGCGACGAGTTTTAGATCAGATATTTATACTTTAGATATTGGAAATGTATTACAAACTAGGTCTTATGAAGAAGACTTAGTCCCAATTTTAATTTATCCAAATCCAACAAAAGGAAAACTTCATTTTGATTGGCATAAAAATATTAATGCATTGCAGTTGACAATTTATAGCAGCCAAGGGCAATTAATAAAAAAACATCAACTGAAGAATGAGAAACAAAAATCAATAGATGTTTCTAAACTTTCACAAGGTATTTATTTTGTTCACCTGAAAACAAATGAAGGCAAAACTTATATTAAGAAGTTGATTAAGGAGTGATGATTAATTTTCCTCACTAAACTCTAAAATATCATTAGAATTAAAACCGATGTAGATGGAATCTGCGATGTTGGAGTCTTGCGTCATCACGGTGAGTTGCTCACCAGATTCTAGTTTTAATAAAAGCTGAATCGAATCGCCAAGTACCACTTTTTTAATCACATCTGCTTTGGTGATGTGGTCACATTCATCGATGCTTTTAGGATCAGTGCCATCATGAGTAGGGAAAACTTTAAATTTTTCATTCCTGATTGCGTGACAGCAATTTTCATTTAAAGGACATTTAAAAGCCGTTTGCAAGTTCTTATTGATCTGTACAGTATTGCCAAACAGTGAAGCCACGTATAAAGTGTTGGGCTTGACATATAAATTTGCAGCCGCATCTTTTTGTATGACTTTTCCGTTTTGGAGAATCATGATTTCATCAGCTACCGAAAGTGCATCTTGCGTATCATGTGTAACGAATAAAACGGTCACACCAGTTTTTTTGATGATATCGAAAACTTCATTTCTAAGTTGCATGCGAAGCATTGCATCCAGATTACTAAAAGGTTCATCCAAAATTAACAAAGAAGGTTCAGGTGCCAAAGCTCTTGCCAAGGCAACGCGTTGTTGTTGTCCGCCTGAGAGTTGATGCGGATAGCGTTTGCCTAAATCACTTAAGCCAACCAAGTCGAGCATTTCTTGCGCTCTTTTCTTCTTGTTTTTAAGTTTTGAAATTCCGTATAAAATGTTTTCTTCAATAGTCAGATGCGGAAAAAGTGCATATTCCTGAAACACTAATCCGATTTTTCGTTTTTCCGGCTGAACAAATTTTTTATCAGAAGCAATCACTTTTCCATTTAGCGAAATACTGCCTTCATCTGGTCTTTCCAAGCCAGCAATCAAACGTACTAAAGTTGTTTTTCCGCTACCGCTTTCGCCCACAATGGCACACACGTCTCCAGCTTTCAGATCAATTGTGACATCATCCAAAGCAAAATTTTTGCCTTTATCGTAACTTTTTGAAAGTGATTGTATTGTTAGCATTTTATTTATTGATCAGTAATTTATTAAGAAATATAACAGGAATCATCGCCGTAAAGATAATGAAAAGTGATGGTATTGAGGCTTCCATAACCATTTCGTCGCTTGCATATTCAAAGGCTTTAACAGCTAAAGTGTCTACATGATAAGGCTTGAGAATTAACGTGAGAGGTAATTCTTTCATCACATCTATAAAAACCAAAATCACAGCACTGAAAACGCCCGTTTTAATTAAAGGAAATTCAATTTTCCTAAAAGTTTTGAGATGTCCAACACCTAAAACCTTTGATGAGTCAGGAATGCTTTCGCTCACTTTTAAAGCCGTGGAATCTATGGGATGATAAGCCACAGCTAAGAATCTCACAGCATAAGCATAAAATAAAGCGATCAGCGTTCCATTGATAATCAGTCCAGAGTCAATACCGAATTGACCCAAAATTTGAATTAGCCATTTGTCAAAGGCTATAGTCGGTAACATAATGCCAATTGCGATAACTGCACCAGGAATGGCATAACCTAAAACACCCACCTTAGCGACATTTTTTATAAAATTTAATGCGCTCCATTTTGAAAAATAAATCAATAAAAGTGCAAAGAAAACTGTGATAATTGCTGATGAAATGGCAATACCAAAGCTTTGCAGTGATAGCATGATAAATGCTGTGTCAAAAACTGTTGAAGCTGTGATTGTCGCCCAATAGATGAGTTGAGCAACAGGTAAAATAAAGCCAAGCAAAACAGGTAGCATGACCACAGAAAATATCAACCATTTTTGACTGCCCTTTGTTTCTTTACGTTCGAGTTGTGTGTTGTTTGTTTTTACTGAATTAAATTTCATTTTCCTGACTTGCCACTTTTCAAAAAGAATTAAAGCAAGGATAATCACCACTAAAATTGCTGATAAATAAACCGCTGTCTGAGGTTCTTCTAATGAAAACCACGACCTGAATATACCAGTTGTAAACGTATTGACGCCATAATATTTAGCAGCACCATAATCGTTGAGGACTTCCATTAATACCAAAACTAAGCCAGCAACAACAGCAGGTCGGGCAAGAGGAAGCATGAGTTTAAAGAAACTTTTGGCTTCACCTACACCTAGCATTTTCGAGGCTTCAAGAAGGTTGTTGGCTTGATTCAGGAAGAAAGCTCTCGCACTAACGTAAACATAAGGAAATAGCGAAATGCTTAATACGAAGGCGAGTCCAGCTTTGTTCATCACATCAATGCGAATAAAGTCAAGATTAAAGTACCTTAAAATAAGGTTTAAACTTCCACCGTAATCAAATATACCAGCATAAGCATAACCGACAATGTAGGAGGGAATTGCTAAAGGAAGAATAAGAAGCCACTCCATTTGTTTGCGTAAAGGAAACTCAAAGCGTGAAACAAACCATGCGGAGGAAACACCAAAAATGAGAACCAATAGACTACAAAAAACAATCAGATATAAAGAGTTGAGTATATACTCGGGTAATAAATATTCAGTAATATGATTCCAAGATTCACCAGGTCCAGCAAAAAGCTCAACACCGATAAAAAGAATAGGTAATGCCAAGAAAAGAACAATGGCCAGCGTAAAAACTGACCATTTGTTTGTATCTCGTACAAGTCTATTCAACCTTGTGATCAAGGAGGATTTTTTATTATTTCCAGCCTGCTTCATCAAAAAGTAAAACTGCTTTTTTATTATTTTCTCCGAGTTTTGTCAATTCTAAATTATCTTCTTTAAAATCGCCCCATGCTTTGATGTCTGCCGTTGGCTCAACACTTTCAATCACTGGGTATTCGTAGTTTAGGTTAGTGAATTCTTTTTGTGCTTTTTCACTTACTAAAAATTCAATAAATTTAATTGCATTTTCTTTATTTGGCGCATATTTAGTAACACCAGCACCACTCACATTCACATGCGTTCCTCTGCCATCTTGATTTGGGAAAAACAAACCAATTTTTTTGGCAGTTTCAACTTCTTCGCTGTCAGGAGAGTTGAGCATTTTACCGATGTAGTAAGAGTTAACAATTGCTAAATCACCTTCGCCAGCGACAACAGCTTTCACTTGGTCTCTATCAGAGCCTTTAGGAGCGCGTGCCATATTATTTACAATACCTTTTGCCCATTCTTTAGCTTCTTCTTCGCCATCATTAGCAATAATTGATGCCATCAGGGATTGGTTGTAGATGTTTGAAGAAGATCTGATTAAGATCTTGTTTTTCCATTTTTCTGCTGTCAAATCTTCATAAGTTGATAGATCTTCAGGTTTAACTCTATCTTTCGCATAAGCGATTATTCTCGCTCTTTTAGTGAAGCCAAACCATTGGTTATCCGTGTCTTGAAGGTGTGAAGGTATTGTCTTTTCTAGCACATCAGATTCAATGCTTTGTAATAAATCTTGTTCTTTAGCACGGTGTAAACGGCCAGCATCAACAGTGATAATCACATCAGCGGGAGATTGTTTGCCTTCCATTTTCATTTTTTGGATGAGTTCATCGGCACTGGCATTAACAACCTTAACTTTAATGTTTGTTTCATCTTCAAACATTTTAATGATACTTTGGTCAGGTTTGTAATGACGATGCGTATAAAGTGTCATGACTTCTTCATCTTGAGACTTTTCGTTTGTCGATGATTTTTTTTGCTGGTTATCGTTTTTACAAGCAGTAAAGATTGAAATCGCAATAATAGCTAAAAATATTTTTTTCATGATTATTAATTTTTTGAAAAAGCAAATGTATTAATTTAGAATAGATTTAAATAGTGAATATAGAAATAAGCCGTTTATTTTAACATTTATTAAGAAATAAAAACTTGAACATTCTGTTTATCAGGTGTTTATGGTTTTTTGAATTTAATAAAGCTGAAATGAATAAGATTCTTTTATCTTTAATTAAATTTGGTTTATATTATAAACTAGTTTATTTTTGATTAAAATTATTAGAATATGGAAACAACTAAAAGCATAAAAATTATTGAAGAAATGATGAGAGAAAGCCGAAAATCGCTTCATCGATATTCAGTTTATTTCATTATTTGGGGTGCAGTGATGGGTATTGCTGGTTTAGTAGAATTTTTTTTGATAGGCCTTATTGACACAGCTTGGATTGTTTGGCCAATTGCAGGTGGTATAGGAGGGGCTTTGGTAGCTCTATCTCAAAGAAAAAATGATTTTCGGGTTGAAACTGTATTTGATCGTATAATGAAGTATGTTTGGATTTCTTTTGGTATATGTTTATTATTTGTCATTATTTATAGTGTCAAATCTTTAATGCCACCTCATGCCTTAATATTACTTTTAGCCGCAAATGCAACTTTTATTAGTGCTGCAATTACCAAAAATAAAGCCCTTTTCGTTGGCGGAATTATTCTTGTTGTGACAGCAATTATCAGCGGTTTTTTTATTGAAGGTAAATGGGTGAGCCTTGTTTATGCTATAGGAATGATGGGTGGCTATTTCATACCAGGTTTATATACGAAAAAAAATGAAAAAGCTTAATCCTTTATTACATCAGGAACTAAGACTAAGTATAATTAGTTTTTTAGCAAATGTGGAATGGGTAGAATTTAATAAATTACTAGAAGCCACTTCTGCTTCAAAAGGTAATCTAAGTGTGCAACTTAAAAAGTTAGAGACTGCTGATTATATTGAAATTGAAAAATCTTTTAAAGATAATTACCCTTTAACGCGATGCAGAATGACAGAGCTTGGGCGAGATGAACTTGAGTCTTACATTCAAACTTTAAAGTCAATGTTAGATATTTAATCAAAATGAATATTAGTATCCTATGATTTCAAATTTTAACATTATTTAATTTATTTCATAAAAATTTGGTTTTTGATGATGATTTTATCATCCATCACCATTTACTTGATTGATTTAATAATGAAATATGCTAGTTAATAATTGTTGAGGCTATTTAAAAAGTTGATGCGCATCTTTTTTATTTTCTTATTTATAATTGTTCTATATTAAAATTATACATTTGCATTTATTTAGATTTATTACAAATAAAAGACTAAATGAAGCAAGTTATTTTCAGTTTATTCTTATCGCTCAGTGTAACGTTTGTTGCATTTGCTCAGCAATCTTCAAAATCACTTTCTGGAGAAGTTGTCTACAAAAATGGTGACCCAGTTATTTCTGCTTTTGTTTATATAAAGGAAGGTAGTAAGCATGCTTACACAGATGAAAAAGGTCAGTTTACAATTACTGACTTGAAGTCTAAAGCCTATGAAGTCATCGTTCAGCCTTTCGGTAAAAGTGAAATTCGTTTAAAAACGGATTTGACAAATACTTCTGACTTCTTAAAAATTCAATTAGAAGAAGATGAAACTTTTGAACTTGATAATGTGATTATTGAAAGTAAATCTAAAGGGCGTTTAACCAAAGAAAAAGGCTACAGCGTTGAGGTGATCACAACTAAAGATTTGGCGCTTCAAAGTTTAGGCTCGAATGAAATATTAGACCGGTCAGCAGGTGTGAAAATCAGACAATCTGCTGGTTTAGGTTCATCTGTCAATTATAACCTTAATGGATTATCTGGAAATTCTGTCCGTGTTTTTATTGATGGCATCCCGATCCGTAATTACGGTCGTGCTTTTTCATTAAGCAGTATTCCGCCTTCTATGATTGAGCGAATTGAAGTTTATAAAGGTGTTTTGCCAGGTGAATTAACTGAAGATGCTTTGGGTGGAGGAATCAATGTTGTTCTGAAAAAAGAAAAGAAAACCAACCTAACAGCTTCCTATACTTTCGGTTCTTTCAACACGCATCAGGCAGATATTAATGGAAACTTCTACCATGAAAAAACAGGAATAAATACACAGCTTTCAGCTTTTTACACATATACAGATAACAATTATGAGGTTTATGGCGACAATGTTTATGTTGTTAATCCGCAAACTGGAAAAGTAAAATATGTCAAAGCTGAGCGTTTTCATGATGCTTATGAATCAAAAGGCGTTAAAGCTGATATTGGTGTGAGAGATAAATCTTGGGCTGATGAATTAACACTGGGTTTATTGATCTCCGATATGGATAATGACATTCAAACAGGCGCAACAATGGATGTGGTTTACGGTAACCGTCGCAGTGAACGCGACACGAAAATGGCAAGTTTAAAGTATAAAAAATCGGATATTCTACTTGACGGTCTAGATTTTAATACATTTTCTTCTTTCTCTCAAACCAATCGTAAAGTGATTGATACAATTCCTTATATGTATAATTGGTTGGGTGAAATTATCCGTGACGCTGACGGAAATCCGATTAACTGGAGAAATTCTGGTGGTGAAGGTGGTCAAGCTACTTTAGCAAATAACAAAGAAAAGAACTTTGCAAATAGAACTGGTTTGGCTTATGAATTTATTGAGAATCATAGCCTTAAAGGGAATTTCTTTTATAACAGATTTACGCGTGATATTGATGACCCGATGCTGCCAAAAGCTGAAAACGAGCTATTGGATACACGCTTTTTAAGTAAGCAAATTTATAGTTTAAGCTATGACGCTTCTTTCTTTGATGAAAAGTTCAGCACCTCTTTATTTTTCAAATACTATAAACAAAAAGTCGAGTTAACTGATATTCAGAAAGATAGAAATGACAATATTATTGCAACTAAATATGATAAATCAATCTCAAATGAAGGCTATGGTTTAGCGCTTTCTTATGAAGTTCATCCTAAAGTTTTATTGATGTCTTCAGCTGAAAAAGCAATCAGAATGCCAGGTGTGACTGAGTTGCTAGGAAACACAAGTCAGAATGTTTTACCGACTTATACTTTAGATCCTGAAAAAAGCACGAATGTTAATTTAGGTGCTTCTTTTGGTCCTTTTATTTATAAAAAACACAGTTTAAAAGCAGATGTCAATTTCTTTTTAAGAGATATCAGTGACATGATTGTGCGTGGTGTGAGTAGCAAAATCGATGATAAATATGGTTTTGAAAATTTAGGAAAAGTCAGAAGTACTGGTTTTGATTTGGAGTTAAATTACAATTACAACCGCCGCTTAAAAATCATTACTAATTTTTCAAATTTCAACGCACGTTACAATTTGAAGTATGATGAATTTGGATCAGAATATATTTATTACAAGGACAGATTAAGAAATGCACCTTACTTAACGCTCAATGCGTATGCGGAGTATAAATTTCCAAATATTCTTAAAAAAGGAAACGACTTAAGTTTTAACTACAACTTTTCGTACACACATGAGTTTTTTAGAAACTGGGAAAGCTTAGCCAGTAGCGGAAAAGCAATCATCCCAACGCAAGCTGTCCACAGTCTTGGTATCAATTATAGCTTAATGGAAAACAAATTAAACTTAGGCTTAAGCGCCAAAAATATTACAGATGAGCAAGTCTTTGACAACTGGGCTTTACAAAAACCAGGACGCTCATTTTACATGAAACTCACTTATCAAATTTTATAAATCAAACTTTAGTACACGACAAAAATTGTTTAACTATTTGATTTTTAACAAAGTAAAGTAAATTTTAATCTTCTTTATATTGCATAAAATACTGGAATTCAG
>NZ_FNQF01000004.1 GCF_900107595.1 Psychroflexus halocasei
ACGGTCAATTTTCGATTCGGAATATCAAAGTCCAAATTCGCAATGCTTGAAATTCCGTCCAATTTCATTCGGATAAGATTTTCCTCTGAAGGACAATCCATTTTGGTAATTTCAAATATTGTTTTATTCACTTGGTTTCTGGGTTTTTCGGCATTACTTACAACGGATTTGTGTATGAGTAGTAGCGAGATTTTAGCTCGTAACTTTTCTCAATTCTAAAACCATAAATTTATAACTTATTTTTGTTTTTCAACACAGACTTCGCTATTACTTATACATAGTGTTAGCGACTGGTTTTTTCTTTTCGATTTAGCTCGCTTTTTAATCAAATATCAACCTTAAAATTCCTCAAAAAAATTTCGAACTTTTTCACCAGTTTGGGATTTGATCAGATTCATTTTCATTCAGCTAGAAACTTATCTTTATTAAATATCTATTTGGCAGATTTGTGTCCAATTCTACGTAGCGATTTTTAATTCCAACATTTTGGCAAGCTCGTCTTAAGTCTAAAATGAAAAATCTTTTGGTTAGCTATAAATTCATTTTTTCGTAGTGATTTTCAATTCTGATAACTTTGGCGAACTCGTTTTGATTCTTAGTGTTAATTTTCTTTGGCAAGCTATGAATTTTTTTTCAGAGTGTGATTTTCCGATTTCTGATTGTTTTTTGAGTTATAAAATTCAATTTATAATCGAAATTATTTTGAGGAACTCTTTCTTCTCAACTTGTCGCTAACGGTTTTGTGTATGAGTAGTAGCGAGATTTTAGCTCGAAACTTTTCTCAATTCTAAAGCCTTAAATTTATAACTTATTTTTGTTTTTCAACACTGACTTCGCTATTACTTATACATAGTGTTAGCGACTGGTTTTTTCTTTTCGATTTAGCTCGCTTTTTAATCAAATATCAACCTTAAAATTCCTCAAAAAAATTTCGAATTTTTTCACCAGTTTGGGATTTGATCAGATTCATTTTCATTCAGCTAGAAATTTATCTTTATTAAATATCTATTTGGCAGATTTGTGGTCAATTCTACGTAGCGATTTTTAATTCCAACATTTTGGTCAGCTCGTTTTAAGTCTAAAATGAAAAATCTTTTGGTTAGCTCTAATTCATTTTTTCGTAGTGATTTTCAATTCTGGAACTTTTGGCGAGCTCGTTTTGATTCTTAGTGTTAATTTTCTTTGGCAAGCTATCAATTTTTTTTCAGAGTGTGATTTTCCGATTTCTGATTGTTTTTGAGTTATAAATTTAATTTATAATCGAAATTATTTTGAGGAACTCTTTCTTCTCAACTTGTCGCTAACGGTTATGTGTATGAGTAGTAGCGAGATTTTAGCTCGAAACTTTTCTCAATTCTAAAGCTATAAATTTATAACATAATTTTCGTTTTTCATCACCGACTTCGCTATTACTTATACACCTTGTTACACGCAGGCTTGATTCATAGAATCAAAGTATTTTCATTCTTGAATTTCATTTCTAAAATATCTTAGAATTGATTTTTTCGTCGTCGTGAGATTTCATCTTATTATTTTTGCTCAGTTTTGATTTTTAAAGGACTTTCCAATTTTAGAAGTCATTTCTCCGTAGCGATTTTCAAATTCCAACATTTAGGCAAGCTTGTCTTTATTCCTAGAATACGATTCCGTTTGGCTGATCAGAATTCAATCCTATTTTCAGAATGATTTACAATTCCGATAATTCGTTTTAGCTTGACTTTATTCTAAATGTTTATTCGTCGAGTTAGCTTAAAGATTTACATTTTTCCATTCAGCTTAATTTCAGCAAAATTTTTATTTTAAAACTTAAATTACAAATAGGGTAGCAGCTCATTTTTTAGCTTGCGTGTAACGGTTATGTGTAAGAGTAGTAGCGAGATTTTAGCTCGAAATTTTTCTCAATTCTTAAGCTATAAATTTAAAACTTAATTTTCGTTTTTCATCACTGACTTCGTTATTACTTTTACACCTTGTTATCACTAGGTTTTTATTTTTCGTATGATCTCAGGTTTTAACTTTTTATTCAACTTAAAATACTTTAAAAATGTATTATTTATTGGCGCGCTTGGGTTTTCATCGTTTCTGGTTTCGTAAAGGTTGATTTCGTCCAACTATAAATTCGGTCGAATAGCTTTAGTCATATTTTCATAACGATTTTCAATTTCAATTCTTTTGGCGAGCTTGTCTTTAGTCTAAGAATACAATTCCGTTTGGCAGCTCAGAATTCATTTCTCCATAGTGATTTTCAAATCCTTTGATTTCGTTCAGCTCGTCATTATTCACCAGTTAAATATCCGTTTGGTCAACTTTCTGATTTTCTCCGTAGTGATTTTCAATTCCGAACATTTGGCAAGCTTGTCTTCAATCTTAATATTATTTTCTTTTGGCAAGCGACAGAATTCATTTCTATTTTCAGAGTGATTTTTCCAATTCAATATTTTCTTTTCTTAAAATACTAGAAATTTAAAATAGGATAGAGGATTTTAAATGTGCGGCTTAACTTAGTGATAACGGTCTAGTATAACCGTCAGTTACGGGTTTAAAATTACTGTTTTTTGGTTAAGCACAGAAGTTAGCAATTCCGAGTGGATTCGGACGTAGTCGAATCCGCCGTAATTGCGGTTATACATTGTTGGCATTAGTTTTTATATTCATTTCCATTTGATAAAGGTCAAAACCTTTTGCCCAAAAATCCTTTTCAACTTTTTCAAGTTCAAATCCCATTTTCTCGTAAAACTTACAAACAAGTTGAGTTGTCCGAACAACTATTAACTCAATATTTTCTTTTTCTTTTAAATGATTAATTCTGTATTGAGTTAATTTTTTTCCGATTCCATTTCCTTGCGAGTTAGGGTCAATCATATCCCACGAAATTCGTGCGAGATTTTGTTCCGTAAAATAATTAATTCCTCCAGCGCCAATAATTTCAGAGTTTACTTCGCAAACAAAATAATCTTCTATTTCATTGTCAAGGTAATATTCAAAATCCTTTTCTTCTGAAGAGTCAAAATATTGAGGTGTATTTTTTCTCAATAATTCAATTATTTTGGGTTTATCAGAATTTAAATATTTTCTTATCATTCTTTGTTAGTTCGGATTTTTTTCAAATTAATGCCAACGGTGTCGCATATACTTAGTGCGACCTTAATTAGCTTTTATTTTGTTTTCAATTTACTGACTTTTATAAAAATACTCAAACTTATTTTTTCATCACCGAACCCAAGCATTAAGTATATGCATTGTTATACGCAGTTTTTTACTTTTCGATTCATCTCATAAGTTTAATCTTATCTAAACCTTAGAAATCCTCAAAAATTTCGAAATTTTTCGGCGCGCTTGGTTTATCAGTATTTTGGATCCAATAGAGATTTATTTCATTAAATTATAGATTCAATCGGCTAGCGCAAGTCATATTTTCGAAGCAATTTTCAAAACCGTTGATTTCGGTTAATTCGTCGTTTTTCTCCAATTAAAATGCATTTGGCTAGCTCTGAATTCATTTCTCCGTAGCGATTCTTAATTCCGACATTTTGGCAAGCTCGTCTTTATTCGTAATATCAATTTTCTTTGGAAAGCTCAAATTTCAATTTTATTCAGAGTATTGATTTTCAGTTCAGAATATTTTTCTGTTTTCAGATTTTTATAATGAATCGAGATTATTTGAGGATAAGTTTGTCTCAAATTGCGTATAACGGTCTCGCATATCGACTCGTTGCGGGTAAATTAGCAATTATTTTTAAATTATAGATTTTAATTTCCAGAAAGTCCCAAACCTTCGATTTCAATCACAAACTCCGCAATGAGCGATATGCAGTGTTGTAAAACGTTTTTATTTTCTTTTCAGTTTGACAGAATCAACAAAAAAGTCCTTTTTAGAAATATTTTTTTGAAAAAATTGTAATAATTCTGATTCAGATTTAAAATCACTTTCTCTCAATTTATCATTTACCTCTGAGTATGTTAGTGTGTTGTTATCAATATTAAAACCGTAAAATACATTCGTTTTCTTGTCCTCATATTCACTAATTATATTCAATATGTTAAATCCATTAATTGTTTTTGAAAAAGCAATGGATTCGTCCATTTTACCATTTTGTATGGTTATCAGCTTATAAGTCTTTTCATTATTTTTTTCAATTCTTAATATTTCATCATCTTCGTTTGACCACTCTCCTATTAATTCGGTTTTTATTCTTTCATCATTCGGTAATGAAAATTTTGATTCTAATGCACAACTTAAGATTAGAAAAATTAGTGAAATTCCGATAATTTTACCTAAATACTTTTTCATATTTTAATTTTTTAAATGTTTTACAACTAGTATATATCCTCAAAGATATATAACTTTTTGCTCAATTTATCTCTTTATTTTTGTTTTTTAAGCGATCTAATGGACTTTGAATTTTTGAATGACTGCCTTTGCTCACATGTGTGTAAATTGTTGTGGTCTTGATACTGTTATGTCCCAAAAATTTCTGTATGAATCGAATATCTGTCCCGCTTTCTAATAAATGCGTTGCGAAACTGTGTCTTAATGCATGTATACCAACCTTTTTATCGATATTGGCCTTTTTAACAGCTTTCCGCATCACTGATCCAGCACTAGCAGTTGAATAAGGCTCTCCCTTTACACGGCCTTCAAATACATAGTCTTTTGTATCATATAAAGATCTGTATATTTTTATATATTCAACAATAGAATAAGGGAGCATCACTAATCTATCCTTTTTGCCCTTACCAGATTTAATCATGATCTGATGTTTTTCTTCGTCAATATCTCTCCATCGTAATTGACATACTTCACTTACTCTCAATCCTGCGCCATAAGCCATTAACAATAAAAGCTTATGTTTTGGCTGATTAACCGCCTCAAATATTCTCTCACATTCACTTTCTGATAATACTGTTGGTAATTTTTTCTCCTTCTTAGGGCGAGGCATTTTCATAAATGACATATCCTCATCCCATTCTTTGACATTTTTGAAATAAAATTTTAACGCATTGACCACTAAATGTCCACTCGAAGATGATAATCCCATTTCAGTGTAATAGGCTAAATACTTCACAACATCTTTTTTTGTAAACTCCTCTGGATCTTTGTAATTGTAGTATTTCAGAAAATTAATGAATGCGTTTGAATAATTCTTTAAAGTTGAACTGCTGTAATTCATTGCCATCAGCATATCAACCATATCTTCAACACAAGGCTTGGCGTGCTCAGGAACTAAATCAAGAATATATTGACGTGTTGAACTGATTTTTTTTGATTTCGAATTAATAAAATTCGATTTTTTTAAATATTTTTTTGGCAAATGAGATTCAATGTCAACTCCTAAAGCATCTGTATGTAATTGCAGAGCTTCATTCATTTCTGGCGTTGCTGGCAACAAATAGGCGTCCTTAGTTTTACTGTAAACACTATAAGATAATCGTTTTAAACAATCAATAAGTCTGTAGTTATTTGAAAATTTAATCAGCATATACCGTGTATCTTCTTTATAAACAAAGATTTCTATGCGTAACTTTTCTTCATGATTATCTTTAATTAAATAATCATCTCCAAACAAGGGGACTCCAAATATCTTTTCTACATTTTTTTTGGCTTCAGGATGACGATAGACCATATAAACTTTGTGATGAGAGTTCCAATAAACGCCTTTAACTTTTTTGAGTTTTTTGACATACTTAGAAACATATTGACATTGTAATACCCAATATTTACCAACATTATCAAGTACTTTTAATTTGAGACGAGGGTCAATCTGATATTCAGATTTATGTGCAGAATGCAAAGGTTTAGTTTTCTCTGACTGCAGTTCAGCCTTTTGGCTTATGGGCAAAGTGTGTCGCTTTTCAGCGCTTGCCTTGTCTGTATTAATAGTCTTGTCAATACTGATATCATAGGTGTCAAAATCTTGTTTAAATTGATGATAAGCTTTCTTAGAATATGATATATACCAGCAGCTTTTGGACTTACTAAAGCGTGCATTTAAGGATTTAAGCTTTTTTTTCATTGATGTATCGTATGCATCATAAGGAAAAAAAATTCCGATACGATGATCACCACGATGCCATATTTTCTTTAAAGAAATCAAAAAACTAAAATTTTATCACGACTTCGTCATCCTGAGTTACATTTTAAGACATAACATAGGATAACATTTATAGACTAACGAATATAATAAAAAATATAATAATTAGCAGTAAATCAAAGGTGTGAAATGTTATTTTTTCAAAAAAAGATTGTTTAATAAAGAAAACAAGGAAAGAATATTGAATTATTTGTCAATAAATTTTTGATAATGCTCATATCTTTCAAAAATTTCATTAACGTAATTATAAGGCTCTAAGCCTCTAACATAGCCATATTTCACAACTTTATTGATGTAATATTTTGGACTGCTCAATTTAAGAACTGCTTCCTCAACATTTTCATCCCAAATAAGTGGATCGTCTCCTAATGATTCAGCTAGCTTCTGCGCATCTCTAATATGATAAAGCCCCGCATTATATGAAGCTAAAGCAAACTTAATGCGCTGAACGGAATCCTGAATTTTATCATGCGCTGCCATCATTTGTGTTAAATAAGCTGAGCCACCTCTCACACTTTGATCAGGATCATTCGGATTGGTAATTTTTAATTCTTCTGCAGTCTTAGGCATAATTTGCATTAAGCCTTGCGCACCAACCCATGATTTTTCATGCGGATCAAACCTTGACTCTTGATAAATAACTGAAGCTAATAAACGCCAATCCCAATTTAGAGTGTCATTTGCATATTTTTTAATCAAATCATCATATTGACTAATTTTTCCTTCATTTAAGCTATAAAAATCACTTTTTACACGGCGTTTAAACAAACGTTTATTCTTAAAATATTTATTATAAATCACATGATAATCTGTCGTTTTCTTAGCTTTCATAATCCATTCATTAACAACTTTAAGTAATTCAGGATTGTTTTGACGTGTTGCCCAAGCTATGCGTTGAGAGAAACTGACTTTTGTACTGATATCTAAAATAGGATAGTAAGAAGCATTGATAAATGCGATATTTTGATCAGCTACTGTATACTTAATTTCACCTTCAGCGATTTTTTTGATAATTTTATCGGCTGACCAGCTCCCTGGAATTGGATCTATATAAATTTCTTCACCAATCTCACTCGATAAATTTTTGATACGATCTGCATAAGATGATTCCTTTTTAACAGAAATCGTATCGCCACTTAACTCAATAGGGTCGGTAATGAGTTCATTTTTAATTTCATGCAATTTCATCTGACGCCAGTACTCAGGTTTTCGTTGTATTAAAACTTGATAAGAGTTGTAAAGTGCATTTGTAAATGAAATTTTTTTCTTACGATCTTCAGTTATTGTAAAGCCATAAGCCAATAAATCTGCATCACCGCGATTAAGCATTTCAATAAGTTTATCTTCGTCTTCAGCGATAATAATTTCAAGTTCAAGATCTAAGCTTTCAGCTAAGCGCTCAAGCATTTCGTATTCAAAACCCATTGGGCGTCCTTTATAAAGAAAGTAGGTTGTACTGCTGTAAGTTGTGATTGCTCTTAAAACACCTTCCTTCTTAATGTCTTCATAGCTTCTTTGAAATTTTGAAGTCTCAATTTCAGTGTTTTTAGAAGCTGATGTATTCGGATTTTGGCATGCATTAAAAAGAATAATCATGAAACTAAGAAGTAAAATCCGCATAAATCAATTTTTTCTCAATATACTAAAATTTATAAAACTCAATTAATTCATGAAATCCCATTATGAATATATTTAGAGAAGATGAACTTAGACTGTATAATTGATGAATTGACATAAAAAAGGAAGACTGTCAAAGTCTTCCTTTATCATATAAAAAGTGATTGTTTGCTTAAAACATAAATCCAACACCAGCTTGAATAACTGAATTATGAGAATCAGTATCTTTTATCAAGTCAGAGAAACCATAGTTGTAACGTGCATCTACGAAAAATCCGTTATCGAATTTGTAACCTGCACCAACAGTACCGCTAAAATCAAAATCTTGAGCTTCAGGCAGCATTGTGTCATCAACGTTGACATCACCAGACTCACAATCAATTTCTTCATTAACCTTAAATCCAATTTGCGGACCTGCGTAAACATTTAATCCTTCAATTAAATAAACTTTAGCTAACAAAGACACTTGAATGTAGTCTAGTTGATATTCAACCTTATTAGTGTCGAAGTTAACTCCAGCTACATTAATGTCTTCAACTTCAAAACCTTGTCCTGAGTAAAACACTTCTGCTTGTAATGAAAAGCGTTCAGAATAAGGAACTTCGGCAACAATACCAGCGTTAAAACTTGTTCTTGAATCAGGGCTATCAAAATCGTCTCCTGTGACAGAGGCAAAGTTGACACCACCTTTAGCACCTAACTGTACGACTTTTGAATCCGATTGAGCATTTGATGTTAGAATTGTTCCAACTGTAATTGCTACTGTTAGCATTAATTTTTTCATAGTTAAATTTTTATTTGTTCATGACAAATGTAACTGTCCATTACTTAAATCGTTCACAAGTAAAGTTTAAAACTATATTAAAAGTCCAGTAGAATTAGGGCTTAACCTAAATATTTCTTTAAAATTTTGTTTTTAGACTGATGTTTCAATCTGCGAATCCCTTTTTCACGAATCTGTCTTACACGTTCTCTACTTAAATCAAACGTGTCACCGATTTCTTGAAGCGTCATCGCAGGCTGATTGCCAATACCATAGTTTAAACGAATGACATCAGCTTCTCTTTGAGATAAAGTATCTAAAGCGCGATTGATTTCCACGCTTAAAGAATCTCTCATAAGTTGATCATCCGGAGTCGGTGATTCAGCTGAACTTAAAACATCGTATAAGTTAGAATCATTTTCACCTTCTTTAAATGGCGCATCCATCGATAAATGACGACCTGAGTTTTTGAGTGCAATTTTTACTTGCGCTTCACTCATATCGAGTTCCTTTGCAATTTCCGTTGGAGAAGGAGGGCGTTCATTAATTTGCTCAAGATGTGAAAAGGTTTTATTAATCTTGTTAATAACACCAATTTTATTTAATGGCAACCTCACAACACGAGATTGCTCTGCCAAAGCTTGAAGAATTGACTGTCTGATCCACCAAACAGCATAAGAAATAAATTTAAAACCTCTCGTTTCATCAAAACGTTTTGCAGCTTTGACTAAACCTACATTTCCCTCGTTGATTAAATCTGGAAGTTTTAAACCTTGATTTTGGTATTGTTTTGCTACTGAAACCACAAAACGTAAATTTGCGTTTGTTAACTTTTCAAGAGCAACTTGGTCACCTTCACGAATACGTTGCGCTAATTCAACCTCTTCATCGGCTGTAATTAAATCAACTTTACTAATATCTTGTAAATACTTATCTAAAGATTTAGATTCTCTATTTGTAACCTGCTTTGTAATTTTAAGTTGTCTCATATACTAAAAAAGAATATTAATACCGTTAATACTGAATCCCGCCAATATAATGATTTTAATCGAGTATTCCAAATATTATTTGATTTTCAGACAGTTACAAGGTGTAATTTGGCTGAAAATTAGCTTTTGAGACACAAAAACAACATCTTAAATGACTTTAAATTTATTTTATCGTTAACTTTCGAATGTTTAAAACACAAAAAAGCCGCTCGAAAAGCGGCTTTTGAATCTATGTGATGTTGTGAAATTATGATTTAATTTCTACAACTTCAAGGTCGAAAGTTAAATCGTGGCCAGCAAGTGGGTGATTAGCATCAACTACAATGTGATCATCTTTAACTTCAGCAACTCTTAATTGTCTTTCAGTTCCATCAGGATTTTGAGAAACTAATCCCATTCCAACTTTTGGTTCAACTTCTTTTGGTAAGTGCTCTTTGTCAACTTTTTGAAACAACTCATCACGAACGTCACCGTAAGCATCATCTTTAGCGATTTCGATTGTTTTCTTTTCATTAACTTTCATATCAATAACACCTTTTTCAAATCCAGGAATTAACATTCCTTCACCAAGTGTAAACTCTAATGGTTCTCTTTCTAAAGAACTGTCAAATACTTGACCATTAGAAGCAATTTTACCTGTGTAATGGACTTTGATTGTGTCTTTGTCTTTTACTTGACTCATAAAATATATTTTTCAAATTAAATATTGGCGCAAAACTATGGTTTATAATGTGTTTATCCTCATTAATGATGATTTATCTTTAAATAAGACCGATATTTTTACATTTTCGAAAGAAATAAGACTGCTTTTCTTAAAAAAATTATGAAATATTTATTCTATCGTCCTAAAATCTCCATGAAAGTTTTTAAATCAGGTGCTAATTTAATCTCTGTTCGTCTGTTTTGCTGGCGACCTTCAGCAGAAGAATTATCTGAAATAGGTGAAAAATGACTTCGTCCTGAGGCTATAATTCTGCTTCCATCAACACTAAATTTATCTTGAAAAATTCTGACGACTGATGCTGAACGTTTTAAACTTAATTCCCAATTGTCCTTTATATATGTATTTGTTGTCACAGGTTGATTGTCTGTATGTCCTTCAACACGAATCATCATAGTAGATTCAGATTGTAAAATCTTAGAAATATGTTTTAAAAGCTGATAAGCTTTAGGATTGACAAAAGCGCTTCCTGACTTAAATAAGATAGATTCTCCAATAGAAATTTCAACCATAGGTTGATGAACTTTCACTTTTAAATCATCAGCGTATTCAGCATTTTCACCTAATTTATTTCTTAATGAAGCTTTGATGTTTTCTTCAAATGCAATGTTCAATGAATCTTGAAAATTTTCAGCTTCAGCTAATCTTGAATCATCAACTTGACTCAAAATACGATTGACTTTATTCCTTGTACTTGGGCTTTCTAAAGATCCATCTTCGGATAAGCGTAAAGTATTTTCATTCTCATCTTGCAATTTTTCAATTTGTGCTTGATACATCATCAAATCATCTTCCATTGATGTTTGATTGTCTTCACAAATTTCGTTCTCTTCTTGCAATTTTGCTATTTCAGCATCACGCATTTCTAACTTATTTTCAGCTTGTGTCAACTTCTTTTTGGAAACACAACTGACAGAGAGCAAAGCAAACCCTGACAAAACAATAACTTTTTTCAACATAAATTTTAAATTTTTGGGCCGTAAGCCAAATCGCCAGCATCACCAAGACCTGGAACGATATATTTTTTTTCGTTTAAACCTTCATCCATTGTTGCAACCCATAGAGTGACATCATCGTCAAGATGCTGTCCAAGATATTCAACACCTTCTGGCGCAGCAACAACAGCAAGAATATGTAACTTTTCTGGTTTGCAAATCTTATGTAATTCTTTGATACTTTCTAACATTGAAATACCCGTTGCAAGCATAGGGTCGACGAGTAAAAGCGTTTTCCCATCAATGATAGGTAATGATTTGTAAGCGAGTTCTACTTTTACACCTTTATCAGTGTTTACACGATTTGCAGATATAAAACCGCTATCTGACATGTCAAAATAATTCATCACGCCTTGGTGTAAGCTTAAACCAGCTCTGAGTATTGAGCAAATGACAACTTTGTCTTGCAGTTCATGTGTTTTCTTAATGCCTAAACTCGTTTCTGTCTGAGATTCCTCATAATGCAAACACTTACTGACTTCATAAGCCATAATTTCACCGATTCTTTCAATATTACGGCGAAAGCGCATGCGATCACTTTGTATATTTTTATCTCGAATTTCATTTAAAAAACCTGTCATTAAAGAAGGTTCATTATCAAATGTTTTAAGGATCATTTATTTTAAATTTTGTACAAAAATAAGTAATTCTTTATGAAAATTTTATGGAATCGTAATGTCATTTGTATCTGGCTCTTGAAGTTTCATAATATCATTGACATTTGTGATAAAAACAGCTTTTTTTCCGCGCACAGCAATACCGTGTTTAAGTATTTCTTGATTATGAGTCAATAATTTCATGGCTTCATTGTCATAAATCTCAGGTTTTTTATGATCAAACTTTTCTTTAATAATGTCATGATCAAAATTAATTAAATCTTGAGGAGAATCTAAGTTCAAAAGATCAGCCAAATCACCCCATTGTGTTTCAGTCAGTTTAACTTCAGATAAATTAACCACTTTTTTGATTGCTTTAGAGGCTTCAGCAACTGCAATACTCTGTTTTGCCATCCTGTTATCAGGATGAACATATAATTTTATTAAATTCTCGTTTTGTGATAAAACTCCCATATCTTTGTTTTTGTTTGACATACTAATTAATTTTTCGTTTAAACTATTAATTATTTTAGTGCTAAACTATTTTATTAATATAATTTTATATTTCTTAATCTAAATAATAATGAATACAAAAGAAATTGCCATCATTGGAGCTGGAATGAGCGGATTAATTGCTGCTCAAAACTTAGAAGAAAAAGGCTACAATTATACAGTTTATGAAAGCACAGATCGCGTAGGAGGTAGGTTAAAAACTGATTATAGAGATGGTTTGCAATTTGATCATGGTTTCCAGATTTTGATGACAGCTTATCCTGCAGTTCAAAAATATTTAGATTTAGATTTATTGAATCTTGAAAAATTTATTTCTGGAGCCAAAATTTTCAAAAATCAAAAAATTGAAACTATTGGTGATCCTAGACAAGATATTTCCTTGGCATTACCAACATTGACAGCTGATATTGGTAGCTTTTCTGATAAACTCAAAGTATTGAAACTTTCTCAAGAAGTCAAAAAGAAATCTTTAGATGACATTTTTTTAGCTGAAGAGAAAACAACATATAAGTATCTAACTGAATATGGTTTTTCTAAAGAAATAATCGATCGCTTTTTTAAACCATTTTTTAGCGGTATTTTCTTGGAAGAAGATTTAGAAACATCTTCAAGACATTTTGAATTCGTCTATAAGATGTTTAGTTCAGGTAATGTTGCTATTCCCAAAAAAGGAATTCAAGCGATTCCGAATCAAATTTATGCAAAACTCAAAAGAGAAAATATTGAGTTTAATAAGAAAGTTAGCTTAATTAAAAATCAAACAGTTTATTTTGAAAATGGAGATCAGAAGTCTTTTGATTACATCATCATTGCAACTGATGCATCACGATTTATTTCAAATTTAAGGAAGCAAGCGGTAGAATGGTATGAAGTTGAAAACTTTTATTTTAAAGTTGAAAAAAGAATTTATAAAAAGAATTTTATCGGTTTAATGCCAAAAGAATCGTTAGTGAATAATTTTAATTATTGTAACTTATCATCAAATGAGGATGTTTTGTCTGTTAGCGTTGTTCGTCAACATAATTTCAGTCAACCACAATTGATTGAGAAAATTAAAGATGAATTTGAGAAGCATGCCGGAATTACCATCAACGAATGCGTGAAGCATTACAAAATTTCTCAAGCTTTGCCAAAAATGGTCTCTGTCAACTACATGATGCCAAAAACAGAAACGCAATTGACAGATTACATCTTTTTAGCTGGTGATCATTTGTCAAACGCTTCTTTAAATGCCGCAATGCTAAATGGAGAATCTGCAGCTCAAGCGATTATTCAAAAAATAGAGAACGGCATCATCAATACCTAAAAGAAGATGGGATATTGATTTTAAGTTTAAACAATTTTAGAAACTTCTATTTTACATAATATAAATTATAGGACAAATATGATTAGTTTGAAATATAAACTATAAAATCAACTTTAAACAAAATAGATAAATCTCATAATTTTTATAACAAATGAATTCATCAATGAACTCTATTTTTATTTTAGTGTTGAAAAAAATCTATCATTATGTTTGGACTATTTAAAAAGAAATCAGAGAAAGAAAAATTACAAGCGGAATACAAAAAATTGCTTGAAGATGCGCACCGACTTTCAACAACCAATAGAAAATTGAGTGATCAAAAAACTTATGAGGCTGACCAAATCTTAAAAAAGATCGATCAATTGCCTGAATGATTTAATTCAGTAAACCTAAATCTTTAGACCGAATCACATAGCCAACACGAATGGAATGAATTTCATCCGTGTAATTGATTAAACTTTCAGAGTAACCATTGAACAACTCTAACATAAATCCTTGATTATTATCTTTAAACGGTGTGTAATAAATTCTTGTTCTGATGGCGCCTTTCCATTCCCAATTTAATCCTTTCCTGACCATCACCTCTGCTTCTAATTTTTCTGGAATCAAAATACGAGAATAGGTTAACTCTGCTAAACCTATATATTCCAACAAGTCAGGGTTTCCTTCTTTATATTGAAAGGGCAACCAAACTTTGGCTTTTAACTTTGATTTTTCTGATAAACTTGTGCGATAACTCAAATGTAAATTGTTCCAACTTCTTGAATAAATACTATCTCGACCGTTAGATTCGTGCTCAAACATCAATGATAAAACGCCTGTTAGTCTGTCGTTTTTAGTGTAAATGGGTTTGCCTAAACCAATTGAAGGGTTAAAGTTAATTTCCTTAAAAGGACTTGATTCGTCATAAATATTCCAGAAAGATTTTTGACTGTAAGTGACAAATAAATAGGTGTCCCATGGTAAAGTATTTCTGGTAATTAATTGCTTGAAACTGACATTATATTTAACATCAGCAGATTGTCGGTCGACCTTTTCATTCAAAGGGATTCCTGTGATAAAGTAATTGTCTTTATAAATCGAAAATCGAGACATTTTTTGAATACTATCATTGACTTGCTCTCGTGTGAGTTTTTCATTTAGCTCATTTTCTTGAGCTAATAAACTCTGGAAGTTGAATATAAGAATGAAGAATAAAATAAATGATAGAGATTTTTTCATGTTTTAGATTTTCAATATTAAGTTATAAAAAATCTGTCTAAACTTGAATTTAGACAGATTTAATTTTTAAAAATGTTTTATACAGAATAGATGTTTTAATTTAGACTCTCCATATCAATAACAAATCTATACTTTACATCTGAACTTGTTACACGATCATAGGCTGTATTAATATTCTGAATATCAATCATCTCAACATCACAAGTGATATTGTGTTCTCCACAGAAATCTAACATTTCTTGAGTCTCTTTAATTCCTCCGATTAAAGAACCTGAAACACGTTTTCTCCCAGCAATAACGCTTCCACCATGCATTGGCTCCAAAGGTTCAATAGCACCGACTAAACAAATTGTTTTGTCTCTTTTCAATAAGCTCAAATATGGATTTAAATCATGTTTTACAGGAATTGTATTTAGTAGAAAATCAAAACTGTTTTTGTGCTTTTTCATTTCATCTTTATCGGTTGAAATCAAAACTTCATGAGCTCCTAAACTCTTCGCATCTTTAGATTTACTTTCGGATCTCGTAATCATCACAACATGCGCACCAAGTGCATTGGCAAATTTGATTCCCATGTGACCTAAACCACCTAAGCCAATGACGCCAACCTTGTCCCCTTTTTTGATATTCCAGTGTTTTAGAGGTGACCATGTTGTAATACCCGCACATAATAAAGGTGCTGTTCCTTTAGGATCAATGTTTTCAGGAATGTTTAAAACAAAATGTTCATCAACAACAATATCTTGAGAATATCCACCATAAGTATGTCCGCCGCTATGTTTGTCTTTTCCGTTGTAAGTACCAACCATTCTTTCTTCACAAAATTGCTCTAAATCATCTTGACATGATGGGCAAGTTCCGCATGAATCAACCATACAACCAACACCAACACGTTGGCCAGGTTTAAAGTTTTTGACGTCACTCCCAACTTCAACAACGCGACCGATAATTTCATGGCCAGGAATCACAGGATATTTTGATCCGCCCCAATCATTTCTGACCGTATGTATATCAGAGTGACAAACACCACAATATTCAATTTTAATGTGAACGTCTTTTGCTGTGAGCTGACGACGCTCAATATTTAAGGGTTTTAAATTTTCTTCTGGCGTTTCGACGCCGTATGCTTTAACTTTCATAAATTCTTTTTTTGTTGAGGCAAATTAAGATTTTTACAAAAGGTATAAATATTCAAACTCTCATTTGTCATATCTTTAACGCTTTGAAAAGGGTTTCAGCATAAAGTTTATACACTTCAAAAACTTGATTTCAAGACTTTTTATGATGACTACTACTCTTTCAGATATTCTATATTTATCAGTAATAATTGATATGAAAATATTATAAAGAATAAAGTACAATACCGCCAATAATCGCAAAAACAAGAGCGGCGTAAATTACTTTTTTCCATCTCAAAGGAATGGTTTCACTTTTATAAACGCCGTAAAGTCCAAGTGGAGGGACGAGAATCAATAAATAGCCAAGGATATATCTGTTATACCATTTCTGCTTGGTTTTCATAATAAATGATTTATACTAAGATACGAAATTCATATCAATAGAAGTTCAATTAATGTCATTTAAAATTTTGATTATTAAAACCATAACAATTAAAGAACCATCTTAAATCATTCCGTAGTAATAAGGAATCAAAAAACTAGCAACCAACCAAAAGATGAGATTTAAACCGAAACCAACCTTGAAGAAGTCTGTGAATTTGTATTGACCGGCACTGTAAACCATGGTATTAGTTTGGTATCCTATCGGTGTCATAAATGTTCCCGAAGCGGCAAGCATCACAGCGATAAGAAAAGGCATCAACTCGTAATTTGCTGAATGTGCTGTTGCAATAGCGATCGGAGCCATCAGTGCAGCAGAAGCATTATTCGACATCATTTCCGTCAGTAATGAAGTGGCTAAATATAAACCAGAAATCAAGGCAATTGGTCCATAAGCGCCTAAAGACGAAATGAGATTATCAGCGATTAAAAGATCTAAACCTGTTTTTTGCATCGCTGTTCCTAGACTGATCGCACCAGCCAATAGAAATACAATCTTCCAGTTAACAGATTGATAAATTTGTTTGATATCCAAGACTTTAGTTAATGCTAATATCACAACAACAGAAATAGCACCAACCATAATATCAATAATGTTCAGAGCTGCTAAAATCACCATCGCTAAAATCAATCCGCCAACAATTCCAAATTTCTTTCGGTTAAAATCAGTCACATGATTTTCTGATAAAAGCACAAAAGGAGCATCTTCTTTGGCTTCAATCTTCTTTAATTCTTTGATATAATGTGTTTTAACTTCTGCCAAGATAATATCACCAGATTTTAAAGTGACATCATAAAGTTGATCATGCTTCAGCTCTTCTCTATGTTTTAAAGCCAAAGGAACAGCTCTAAAAGACCTTCTAAAATCAATATCTCTCAAGGTTTTATTATGAATCATTGATGAAGATGTGATCACCATTTCAACTAAAACAGAATTCGTTCCTTTTAAATTATTATCGGCTAGTTTTAAGGGTGAAATCTTAATTGATTTCGTTTTATCTTTTAAAGATTTTATTTTTTCAACATTACAGCGAACTTTCAGTAAATCTCCTTTCTGTAAAACAAAATCTCCTTGTGGCAAATTAAATCGAGAGCCATTTCTTTTGACTTCAATAATGTCCATATCATAATCTTTCACCAATTCAGAATCCATAATTTTCTGATTAACAGAAGTTGATTCTTCCAGAATTTCAAGATCGGTTAAATAGTTTTTAAGCTTAAATTTATCTTCAAGATTTTCATCGCTTTTTCTATTTGGTAGAATTCTAATGCCGATAAATCGCATATATAAAATCCCAACAACCAATAAACATAGAGCGATTGGCGTCATTTCAAACATATTAATCTCAAGGCCGGTTTCATTTTTAGAAATCCCGCTCACCAATATATTTGTTGATGTTCCAATCAATGTGCACATCCCACCAAAAATTGACGCGAATGAAAGTGGAATCAACATTTTTGATGGACTTTGACCTGTATTATGAGCAATTTGAATCACGACAGGAATAAAAACTGCCACAACTGGCGTATTATTGATAAAGGCTGAAATGGTTGCGATCAGTAGCATCATCATCAATAAACCTGTATCAAATTTGTATTTGAAAATTTTAGATAAGCGATGAGCCAAATATTGAAGTGCTCCTGTTTTGAGTAAAGCTGCACTTAAAATAAACATAAAAGCAACTGTAATTGTTGCTTTATTACTAAAACCTAAAACACCTTCTTCTGGCGTTAAAACACCAGTTATCACAAGTGAAACAACAATTAATAAAGCAATTAAATCAACTGAAATGATTTCAGTTATAAATAAAATAACGGCAATTAGGATAATAATTAAAGTAATGATTGCTGCTGAAGTCATTGGCTATTTTCTGGCTTCAAATATAATTAGTCTATCGGATGTATAGAGTAATTAATTAAAAAAAGTTTAAATTATATTTTTAAGGTTGCCTTCTCGTTTTATAATCTGCTCTAAATCAGCCTTTTTCAAAAGTTCAACAGTTTTATTTCTCACTTCGTAAAAGACATCACGAATACCGCAAGTTTCTTCATCTATACACTCCTCACAGCGTTCATAATAATTATAAGTCACACAAGGTAATAAGGCGATTGCACCATCAAATAATCGCATCACTTCGGCAAGGTTAATTTCTTTAGGTGCTTTTAACATATAGTAACCTCCACCCTTTCCCTTCTTACTAGCCAAGATGCCAGCTTTTTTGAGATCTAATAAAATGGCTTCTAAAAATTTCTGAGGAATATTTTGAGATTCAGAAATATCACTAATACGAATAGGATTATTATTATCTTGCTTAGCGAGGTAAACTAGTGCGTTAATGGCGTATTTCGTCTTTTTTGAAATCATAGCAGCACAAAGATATCATTTTTGTTTGCTTTGTTTCAGAATTCAAATTGTATTTTTGTCATTCTTTTATAATCCCAATTTTTAGTTTCAAATGCAGGCAACTTTAGAAAATTTAAAGCATTATTTTGGTTACGATTCTTTTCGTTTAACACAACAGGAGGCCATTCAAAATTTACTGAATAAAAAAGATGCCTTGGTGATTATGCCTACTGGTGGCGGAAAATCTTTATGTTTTCAATTACCAGCGCTACAATTTTCGGGTTTAACGCTTGTCATCTCTCCTCTGATTGCTTTGATGAAAGATCAAGTGGATGGTTTAAAAGCCAACGGAATTTCAGCTGAATTTTTTAATAGTTCTCAAAATTTTGAAACACAACAAGAAATTTTAGAAAAAATTAGCCGCAAAGAAATCAAGCTTCTCTACACAGCTCCTGAAAGTTTATCAGGACTTCAAGATGTCCTCAAGTCCAATTACATCAGTTGTGTTGCTGTTGATGAAGCGCATTGTATTTCATCTTGGGGACATGATTTTAGGCCTTCATATAAACAACTTGGTTTTCTCAAGAAATCAATGCCAGATGTTCCCATAATTGCTTTAACAGCAACGGCTGACAAGGCAACTCGTGTTGATATTTTGAACCAACTCTCTATTCCGAAAGCAAAGGTTTTTATCAGCTCGTTTAATCGAGAAAATATTTTCCTCAATGTGAAAATGGCAAATAAAAGATTACAGCAAATTGAAAAATTTCTTGACCGTCGCCCTGATGAAGCTGGTATTGTTTATTGTTTGAGCCGTAAATCAACCGAAAAATTAGCGCAAGATTTGGAAGCTTTAGGTTATCAAGCTGAAGCTTATCATGCAGGCTTAGACCATGAAACCAGAAGTGAGATACAGGAGAATTTTATTTATGACAAAACTCAAATTGTTTGTGCTACAGTTGCTTTTGGAATGGGAATCGATAAATCAAATGTGCGTTGGGTGATTCATTATAATATGCCCAAAAATATAGAAAGCTATTACCAAGAAATCGGTCGTGCAGGTCGCGATGGTTTAGCTTCTCAAGCGTTGATGTTTCACTCTTACGCTGATGTGATTCAGTATAGAAATTTTATTGATAACTCTGGAAATCAAGAGGTTCAGTATGCGAAACTTGATAGAATGAAGCAATTCGCTGAAGCAAAATCTTGTCGTCGAAAAATTCTATTGGCTTATTTCGGTGAGTATTTAGAAGAAGATTGTGGTCATTGTGATATTTGCTTAAATCCTCCACAATTTATGGATGGTAAAATCAATGCACAAAAAACCATTTCTGCTGTTGCGAGAGTGCAACAAAATGAACCTATTGGTGTAATTATCGATATTTTGAGAGGTGCCAAGAATCAAAAGATTTTAGACAGAAATTATGACCAATTAAAAACTTATGGTGCTGGGAAAGATGTTGCTTGGCGTGATTGGCAACATTATGTTTTAGAAATGATAAATCAAGGTGTTCTTGATATTGCTTTTCATGATGGAAATAAACTTAAGCTAAATAGTTTATCTAAAAAAGTTTTGTTTGAAGACTATCAAGTCTCACTAACTAAACCGATTGATCCTAAAGTTGAAAAACGAGAAATGATTACAAAATCAAGGAAAAAGAAAACTTTGTTTGAAAGCTTGCGACAGTTGAGAATGCAAATTTCAAAAGAAGAAGACTTACCGCCTTACTTGATTTTTAATGATGCGAGCTTAAAAGAAATGGAAACTCAAAAACCAAAGGATTTATCAGAATTTATGACAATTTCAGGTGTTACTCAAAGAAAGGCTGAACGATTTGCTGAAGAGTTTCTTAACATCATTAATCAACACACCAAAACGAGAAAAAAATCAAAAGGATCGACCTATTTGAAAACTTTTAGGCTTTATGAACAAGGCTTAAGTCTTGATGAGATTTGCAAAAATAGAGGTTTAAAGGACACGACTATCATTTCACATTTAGCTAAGTTATATGCTGATGGTAAAAATGTTAACTTACTCAAATTTGTAACAAAAAAAGAAATCGATCAAGTTTCAAATGTTTTGAATGACATTAAATATGAAGGTGCTTTAAAACCGATTCATGAAGCTTTAGATGGAGAAATACAATATGGAAAAATAAGATTAGCCCTTGCTTATTTAAAAGTGTAAAATTTATTGATTTCTAACAATAACGGTTGATGCCTTGACCCCTGTTAATAAATTCCAAACATTGTGTGCAATGACTTTACCATTGTCAATAGCCTTAAATTCAGCGGTATTTGGGCCAGAATCTCCTTGATTCAATGCGATAAATTCAACTTTATTGAATCCAACTTCAAGTTGAATCGTGATTTCTTTATAAGCATTTTCAAGGAGTAAGTTTTCGATGACAACTTTTCCATTCAACCTAACCTGTACTCTATCACCATCAAACAACATATGATCTCGACACATGAAAACCATTTTATCAGAAGTAGTGACAAAATCACCTATATGCATATCACGACCAAACTCTTCTTTCATTTTCTGATCGTTTTCATTTTCAGGTTTTGAATTAAATTTCTTAGTGTATAAATCGCTAGGATTTGTCATTTGCTCCTTAGGCTGAAAATTGATTCCCTTTTCGGGTTTCTTAAAAATATTATCAACTTTAGATCGATTAGGAATTCCTAAGGTATTATTACCTGAATTTATTTTCCCGCGACTAAAAACAGCTCCACTATTCTTAGTGTCTGATCTCGATGCATCAATTTGAGAATAAGCCAATTGGCCTAAAAAAAGCAATATGATTAGAAAATATTTCATAATAACAAAGATATGGTAATGAGTGATTTAAAGTCACTTGAAATAATATTTTAACACTTGTTAGGTTTTGTATACCCTTTAAGCTAAAGCTAAGTTAAAAACAATCTCGGCCACAATAAAAATTGATTTAACTGGTTTTATTTGCAAATAACCTAAAAATAAATTTTATGAAAACTATGAAGCCTATGTTAGGTCTTTTTGTTGCAGCTTTAACATTTTACAGCTGTAGCAGCGATGATGATGCAGCACCACAGCCGCCAATGACAAAATCATCATTAACTATTAAAGCCCAATCCGGTTTAAACGGAACCGCTGAGAAGATCACCAACGCAGCATCTGATGTTGAGATCAATCAATTCATGATTAACCTATCAGAAATTGAATTTGAATTTGCCGATAACGATCAAAATCAAGTTTTTTCTGTTGGCGCAATGGATGATGAAGATGATCTAGCTTACGAAGATTTACCAGAGGAAATTAAATCTTATTTAGACGATAATTACCCTGAAGATGCTTTCTGTAAAGCTGAACTTGAAGATGATGGTCCTTATATGTACGAAGTGGAATTAGAAAGTGGCTTTGAACTTTATTTCAGAGATGATTTTACACTTTACGCAACTGAAGCGAGTGATGAACCTTGTAATGATGATGGAAACCAGGGTGGAAACGCTTGGGGAAGTCAAGATGATATTGAATTAGCTGGACCTTTTGAATTAGATTTAAGTCAAGGTGAAGTCACAATCGCCAATGTTGAAATTCCAGTTGGTGTTTATGAAGAAATTGAATTTGAAATGGATATCAATAATGATCCTTCTAGTGATCTTTATCAAAAATCAATCATGATTACAGGTATTATTTCTGGTAAACCTTTCACTTTTTACCACACTTTTGAAGAAGAGTTTGAAATTGATTACGAAGATGCTGGTCAGAACCTAGTCATTGAAGAAGGTAGCGACGCCTCTGTTGTTTTTAACTTCGACTTGCAAGCTGTCATTAATACTGTTGACTTATCTTCTGCTCAAGATTTAAATAACGATGGTACAATAGATATCAGTCCAATTGATGAGGACGGTAACAACGCTTTAGCAAACCAAATTAAAAACGCTATTGTTCAGTATGCTGAATTACTTGATGATTAATTAAACATCTAATTGTTATATAAAAAAGGCTCTGAATTTTCAGAGCCTTTTTGCTTTTATTAAATTAACGAAACCCTTATTCAGTTAATATTTGTTCTGCGTGAGCTTTTGTTTTTACTTTCTTAATGATATCAATGATGATTCCTTTTTCATCAATAATAAAAGTTGTTCTGTGAATGCCTTCATATTCTTTACCCATAAACTTTTTTGGTCCCCAAACACCAAAAGCATCAATGACTGATTTGTCTTCATCAGCAATCAAAGGATAAGGCAATTCATACTTCTTTTTAAAATTTTGCTGACGCCTTTTCGTATCGGCACTTACACCAAGAATTTTAAAGCCTTGTTTTTCAAAAGTCTGCCAATTATCCTTTAAATTACAGGCTTCTGCAGTACAACCTGGAGTGCTTGCTTTAGGGTAAAAAAATACGACAAGCTTACTTCCTTCAAAGTCTTTAAGTTGGTGTGTGTTGCCATCTTGATCTTCTGCTGAAAAATTTGGAGCCTTATCTCCTACATTTAATGATGTCATAATTTTGTATTTTTGTTTAAAAATACAAAATATGCGTAAGACTGAAAAAGTTGACTTTGTTATTAAAACTCTAAAAGAACTTTATCCACGTATTCCTGTTCCTTTAGATCATCATGATCCTTACACTTTACTTATTGCAGTTTTACTTTCTGCGCAAAGTACTGATAAGAAAGTCAATCAAATTACGCCTCAATTGTTTGCAAAAGCTGATAATCCTTATGATATGGTCAATTTATCTGTAGAAGAGATCAGAGAAATTATTAAACCAGTTGGTCTCTCTCCTATGAAGTCAAAAGGTATTCATGGTTTATCGAAAATTCTCATTGAAAAACATAATGGTCTAGTCCCGCAAAATTTTGAAGATCTAGAAGAGTTTCCAGCGGTTGGACACAAAACGGCAAGCGTTGTTTTAGCACAAGCTTTTGGAATTCCGACTTTTCCAGTTGATACACATATTCATCGCTTGATGTATCGTTGGAATTTGAGTACAGGTAAAAATGTCGTTCAAACTGAAAAAGATGCGAAGCGGCTTTTTCCTATTGAGTTATGGAATGATTTACATCTGCAAATCATTTGGTATGGTCGTGACTATTCACCAGCACGTGGTTGGGATTTAGAAAAAGATATTATTACAAAAACTATTGGGCGTCAATCTGTTATTAAAGAATATTATAAAAAGAAATCTAATAAGATATAACATTCAACTAATGGTTCAAGTCGCGTTACTAAATATCAATTAGTCAGTGTGTTATAATGTTTTCAAATAATTGAAATCAGTCTATAAAGATTTTATTGATCCACTTCTAATTCTGAAGAGAATCATATTCTCCATTTGAAGTTTTTATAACTCTCAAAGATTGAGAATAGCTTAGAATAAATTGAATTGTATCTCGACTTGGTCGCAAATCATTTTTGTTTTTAAGTTCTGAAGATTTTTTTGAGTAATTTTTTATCATGATGTTATTGTTTATATCCATCATAATAACGTTTGAACTTAAAAAATATTATCTAATTCACGAGAGTCATATTTTTATCATCTATTTCCTTTCTTAAATTAATCAAAGCGTAACGCATTCTTCCTAAGGCTGTGTTGATACTGACATCAGTTTTAAGGGCGATTTCTTTAAAACTCATCTCCTTAAAAATTCGCATTTGTAAAACTTCAAGCTGATCTTTTGGTAATACTTTAATCAATTCATGCAAATCGCCTTCAATTTGATCTTTAATTAATTTATTTTCTGCATCTAAGCTGTCATCTGAAATTAAATCAAAGATTTCAAAATCACCTTTACTATCAAATTTTGGCATGCGTTTATTCTTTCTAAAATGATCAATAACGAGGTTGTGAGCAATTCGCATAATCCATGGTAAAAATTTGCCTTCTTCATTGTATTTACCACGTTTTAAAGTACGGATCACTTTAATAAATGTTTCTTGAAAAATATCTTCGGCGATTGATTTATCCATCACTTTAGAACAGATAAAGCCAAAAATTTTATGTTCATGCCTATTGATAAGCATAACAAGCGCATTTTCATCACCAGCGATGTAGGCACTTACAAGTTCAGATTCAGGAATAGTTTTTAATTCACTCATAACACTAAGTCTTATAGTTTGGATGTATAAAAAATAAATAACTAATAAGTAGTATTATGCAATAGGCAAGAAATTTGTTTGTTAAAGTTGCTAATATATAAAGAATCATATAAGATTATACATGTTCTTAAAATTTTAACACTATTGGTTTAATTTCTTAGCTTTCTCACAAAATTTAAAAACTGCACAATAAATTAATTTAAGGCCTCTTTCATTTTTAAATGATAATATTGCTTAAATGAGGTTAAATTTTCTTGAAAATTACTGTAAACCTAAATAAAAATGGGCTTTATGGCTATATTTGTTTTAGAATATCTTTTATGAAAAATATCGACAAATTAAGTCCTAAAGACTACATTTTAATAAAATCCGCAGCTTTACATAACCTCAAATCTATCGATGTTGCTATACCACGTCATGAGCTTGTTGTCATTACTGGATTGTCTGGCTCCGGCAAGTCTTCCTTAGCTTTTGATACACTCTATGCTGAAGGTCAACGCCGTTATGTGGAAAGTTTGTCAGCTTATGCAAGACAATTTTTAGGTCGTTTACACAAACCAAAAGTTGATTACATTAAAGGGATTGCACCTGCAATTGCCATTGAACAGAAAGTTAACTCAACAAATCCAAGATCCACTGTTGGTACTTCAACTGAAATCTATGACTATTTAAAACTACTTTTTGCGAGAATCGGTGAGACCTTCTCTCCTATTTCTGGAGATAAAGTCAAGAAACACAATGTTTCTGATGTTATTGATTATGTGAAGTCATTTGATGAAAAATTAAAACTTCTTCTCATAGCGCCAATTACAGTTCACGAGAAAAGAACAGCCGCTGAGCAAATAAAAGTCTTACAACAGCAAGGTTTTAGCCGATTAAAAATTGATGGTAAAGTTCAACGTATTGATAAAATTGATTTAGAAAACTTAGCTGACGATGCGACTTTCGATTTAGTTGTTGACAGGATTGTAGTAAAACATGATGAAGATTTCCTCAATCGTTTAGCCGATGCCATTCAAAATGCATTTTATGAAGGTAAAGGTGAAGTTTTTATTGAAGAAATGACTTCTGGTAGTTCAAAAATTTTTAATAATAAATTTGAACTTGATGGCATGACTTTTACAGAACCGAATGAACATTTTTTCAGCTTCAATAATCCGCTTGGGGCTTGTCCGCAATGTGATGGTTATGGTGATGTCATCGATATTGATGAAGACTTAGTCATTCCAAATACGGGTTTAAGTGTATACGAAAATGCCATCGCTCCTTGGAATGGTGAGAAGTTAAGTAAGTATAAAAAAGATTTGATTAAGAATGCACATTATTTTGATTTCCCTGTTCACCGACCTTACTTTGAATTAACAGATGAGCAGAAAGATTTAGTTTGGAATGGCAACTCTTACTTCAAAGGCATCACACCTTTCTTCAATAAAATAGAATCTAAATCTTACAAAATACAGAATCGTGTTTTACTTTCTCGTTACCGTGGCAAAACAAAATGTAAGCTTTGTCAAGGAAAACGCTTAAAGCCAGAAACAAATTATGTCAAATTAAACGGTCAGAATATTTCTAACTTAGTCGATTTACCCATTGATGAATTACGTGATTTTTTTAAAAAATTAAAGTTAAACGAGCATCAAGAAGATGTTGCAAAACGCATTTTAAAAGAAATAAATTCTCGTCTAACTTTTTTGCATGATGTTGGTTTAGATTATTTGACTTTAAACAGGAAATCAAACTCACTTTCTGGAGGTGAGTCACAAAGAATTAATTTAGCAACCTCACTTGGAAGTAGTTTGGTTGGTTCGATGTACATTCTCGATGAGCCTTCAATTGGTTTACATTCTCAAGATAATGAAAAGTTGATAAAAGTGCTTAAAAATTTACGTGATTTAGGAAATACTGTGATTGTCGTGGAACATGACGAGGATATCATGAAAGCTGCGGATTATATTATTGATATCGGTCCAGAAGCTGGAACTCACGGTGGTGAAGTTGTTGCTGAAGGAAATTATAAAAAGATTCTCAAATCAGATTCTTTGACTTCTCATTATTTGAACGGAAAATTAGAAATTGAAGTGCCTCAAAAAAGAAGGACATCCAGAAAAAGTATCATTATCAAAGGAGCAAGAGAAAATAATTTAAAAAACATTGATGTGACAGTTCCTTTAGATTGTTTTACGGTCATTACTGGTGTTTCTGGAAGCGGGAAAAGTACTTTAGTCAAGAATATTTTATACCCAGCCATGATTAAAGCCAACGGCGGCTATGGTTCTAAAACTGGTCAGTTTGATGGTTTAGAAGGCAATTTCAAACATATCACACAAGTTGAGTATGTTGACCAAAACCCAATTGGTCGTTCTTCACGCTCTAATCCTGTCACGTATATTAAAGCTTATGATGATATTCGTAATTTATTTGCGAGTCAAAAATTAGCCAAAATTAGAAATTTTCAAGCAAAGCACTTTAGTTTTAACGTTGATGCTGGACGTTGTGAAACTTGTAAAGGTGAAGGCGAAGTTACTATTGAAATGCAATTTATGGCGGATGTGCATTTAGAATGTGAAGCTTGTAAAGGTAAAAGATTTAAAAAAGAAGTTTTAGAGGTCAAATTTGCAGATAAAAATATTGACGATATTCTTAATATGACTATTGAGGATGCCATTGTTTTTTTAAATGAAAATGATGAAGAGAAGGTGGCCAGGAAACTTCAACCACTTTTAGATGTCGGTTTAGGTTATGTCAAATTAGGTCAAAGCTCTTCTACCCTTTCTGGTGGTGAAGCGCAACGTATCAAGTTAGCTGCTTTTTTAACTAAAAGTCAAACGAAAAACAAAACACTTTTCATTTTTGATGAACCAACAACTGGTTTACATTTTCATGATATCAAAAAATTACTGAAATCTTTTAACGCATTGATTGAAAAAGGACATTCAGTTATTGTAATCGAACATAATATGGATTTAATCAAATGCGCAGATCACATTATAGATCTTGGACCAACAGGAGGAATAAAAGGCGGACATATAGTCGCAGAAGGAACCCCAGAAGAAATAATCAAGGTTAAAGAGTCTTTAACTGGAAAATTTTTAAAAGAGAAGTTGAGTTGATTTACTTAACATTAAGACGTTTTAAACAATTATTTTAAAATAACTTCAGATAGTTTTTTTGTCAAACTCTGTCTGCTGTATTGAGTGATATTATTGGGCTGCACTTTTAGTTTACCATTTAAAAAAGATTTGAAATAGCTAAGAATTAATGCTTTCAAATTCTCTTTGCTATTATAGTCAATACAGTGTCCTGTTTGCGTTTCTTCAATAATTTTTTCAACATCCCAATGTTTAGGTCCAATCGCTAAGATAGGTCTTCCAGTTCGTAAATATTCAAAGACTTTTCCAGGGATAATACCACGGGTTTCTTCTGAATTAATTTCTATTAATAAAAGAACTTGTGAGCTATGTTGAAAATTTAAAGCCGTTTGATGATCGACATAACCCGTAAGATTGAGATACTCTTTAAGTCCATTTTTATAAATAGAATCAATGATTTGTTCGCTGACATTACCAACCAAACGCAACTCAAAGAAAGATTTGAAATGCTCAACTTCTTGAATCAATTCTGACAAAGCTTGCCATAAAATTTCAGGATTTCTTTGACTCATTAAAGAACCTATATGAGAAAGCGTGAAATTTTCATCGAGCTCGACTTCAACAGGATCAGCTTCATCAAAACCATTTGTAATTAGATGAATTGGCTTAGACGTTTTTATTTCAAATTCATTTTTAGTTTCAAAACTTGTCACCAAAATATCGTCTGCTGAATTGAGTATTTCTTTTTCTAAATCAAGATGTTTCTGAGCTGAACTTTCGCTTAATTTTAAATCTTTATGATAACCAATATTTGTCCATGGATCTCGAAAATCTGCAATCCAATGCAATTGAGGGAATTTACTTTTTAATTTATGTCCAATTAAATGTAAACTATGTGGTGGTCCCGTTGTAATAACACAATCAATTTCTTGAGAATCAATAATTTTTGAAATCGCTTTAAATGATGGATTAATCCAAAACTTTCGTGCATCTGGAATAAAAAAATTACCTCTGACATATAACATTAAACGCTGAAGTCTAGATTGTTTTTCTTTAGATTTTATGATGCCTTTACTCAATGAATTCGATTCTTTTTTTGAAAATAATTGAGCTAAAGTATAAGGTTCAAATATTGACTTTTCAATGATTTCTAAACCGTTAGGGACTTCATTTAAAAGAGAGCGATCTGAAGTTGGGTAGCTCGGATTTTTAGGTTTAAAAACGACTGGTTCAATACCGTATTCTGGTAAATATTTTGAAAATTTCAACCAGCGTTGCACACCTGGTCCACCAGCTGGAGGCCAATAATAAGTAATTATGAGGGCTTTCTTCATTTAGTTAGTTCTCTTTTTTCTTTGAAAAAACAAGCCTGCCAAAAGTAAGATAAAAATACCATAACTCGCTAAAGTAATTGTGTTTCCTCGAGAAATGACTTGAGGTTCAAATTTGAAAGTAATTTGATGCTCACCTTCAGGAAGTTCCAAGCCTCTAAGCACATAATCAACAGCAAAATGATCGATCTTCTCACCGTCTAAATAAGCTTGCCAACCTTTTGGATAATATAATTCAGAAAAAATAGCTAAACGTTTTGAGTTTAATTTATATTCATAAGTCAATTCATTGAGTGTATAACTTGTCAACTCAATTTGATCTCCAAATTGTGGCTGATAATTTTTCTTAGAAATTTGCTGTTTGTACTTGTTTTCAACAATTGCAGTTCTTGCTAAATCAACTGTGTCGAGACTTTTAATAACCTCGTTGGCATTTTTGACAAAGTTTACTTTTTCTGCAAACCATGCATTTCCAAATGCTGATTCATTTTGTTGAATTCGCACACCTTCTTCTGTATTAACTATCAAATATTTGACGTTGAGCATATTTAAAACAGCCTGATTTCCTTCAAAAATATGAAAATCGAAAAGGTCTTGAACTCTTCCTGGTTTTGCAGCATGATAGCCGCCAATTGAATTATGAAAATATGATGCTCTTGCAGAATTTAAAGGACTTCCGCTTAAATCAAAAACACGATAGTGGGATTTATCTTTCATAATTTCAAGATCGTATGGTTGAGCTTGAAAAGGTTGTTTCATTTGAACTTGTGCAACAAAATCATCGTCGTTAACATAGTTTCTGTTGATCGGAATTAAATCGACTAAAACCAAAATTCCTAAACCTAGGATTACAAGATTTTTCTTTACTTTTTCTTGTAAATACAGCCATAAAATCCCTGCTGCGACGAGAACAATTGCTAAAGATCTTAAGGCATCATTGACCAACATATCTTGTCTGTCAATTTTTAGAGCTCGAACAAATTTTGCTCCTAATTGCTGAATTAATTGTGCATCACGTGGTGATGAAAAATCAAATAATACATTCTTAAACAGAATAAATATCAGTGCTAATCCTCCTAAAATACCAGCCGAGTAATAAAGTGCTTTTTCTTTCTCTTTTTTCGATTTTTGAGAACTAAAAAATGCAGCTAAACCAACAACACCCAATACTGGAGCAACAAATTCGATAAGTGTTTGTATAGACGAAACCGCCCTGAATTTATCATAAAGAGGAACGTAATTGATAAAGAACTTAGTTACAAAAGCAAAATTACCGCCCCAGGATAAAACTAAACTTAAAATAACACCGCCAATAATCCATTTTTTAGTTTTAGAATTCACTAAGAAAAGCGCCAAAACAAAAAGGAAAATTATACTTGCACCAATATAAGCTGGCGCGCCTATAAATGTTTGATCGCCCCAATATGTCGGTGCGTTTTCAACAAAACCTAACGCTTGCGTGGGTGACGCACCCAACTGAATTAATTCTTTATAAGATTCTGATGATGAATCTAAAGTTTCAGAACTTGAGCCACCCATAAATCTTGGTATGAATAAGTTGAAACTTTCTAAAATACCATAACTGTATTCTGTAATGTATTCATAACTTAAAGCTGAGGATGCTTTAGGTCTTCCATCAGGGTTAATCGTTAAGCCTGTATCGCCTCTTGTACTAAACTTCGTATATTCTTGTGTCGCCAAAATATTCGTAGAATTCACGCCAATCGCTAATAAAACAGGAATAAGCATCAAGCCAATCGCTGAAAAGTATTGTTTAAGCTCTTTCTTTTTATATGCATCAACTAAATAAACAATTCCAATAACAAGAACCAGTAAAAATAAATAATAAGTCATCTGGAAATGATTGGCTACCAACTCCAATGACATCCCTAAAAACAAAGTGATAAATCCGAGTATTTTCCTTTTCTGAAAAAGCAATAATATCCCGCTAATCACAACCGGAAAATAAGCAATCGCATGTGCTTTAGCATTGTGACCAACACCAAGGATAATAATAAGGTAAGTTGAAAACCCAAAAGCCAATGAACCTAATATTGCAAGTCTATAATCTATCTTCAATGTCAAGAAAAGAATGTAAATCCCAATAAAATAAAGGAAAAGATAATCTGCTGGTCGCGGTAAAAAGCGTAAACCTCTATCAATAGATTTAATGAAGTGATAAGGATAATCAGCACCGAGTTGATAAGTTGGCATTCCGCCAAATGCAGCATCTGTCCAGTAGCTTTCCTCTCCTGTTTCTGCCTTGAAGTCTTTATGTTGTTTTGACATGCCAATATATTGCGCAATATCACTTTGGTAGATAATTTTGTTACTTAAAACAGGACTGAAATATAGAACAGCAACAAGCATAAAACCAAGAACAACAAGTCCATGCTTAGCTAACTGAGGTAATTTTTTCTTCATAATTAAAGTTTATTCAATCTCTTCGTAATCAATATATTCACCAACCTTCTTATCGTTGGTTCGACGTGATGATTTATCATCATTAATAATATTTTGATCACTTTTTTGGTGAGGTCTTGATTGTTGCTGATTGTTGAATTGATTCTCAAATTTATTTTGAACCTTCTTCATGAAAAATTTAAAAATGTAGGGTGCTGCCCACTTAAGAAGTATCCGAAGAGCAAAAAATACGAGAAGTATGATTAATAAGGTTTCTAAAAAATCCATAGAGTTGCTTAAAAATTCAATCTACAAATGTATTGATTCGTTGTTTTAAAAAGTAGTCGAGTCTTATAAAATATTGATAATTTCAATTATATTTGAAAAAAACACGAATGCGGAAAATAATTTTTGTTGCTTTAAGCATTATCGCTGTGCAATTTGCGCAAGCTCAATATACTGAAACAATTAATACCAACCGACCAGGATCTTCACAAGGTGCCTTCTCTCCTGGGAATGGAGTGATTCAGGCAGAAGTTGGTGGTTTTTACAATAATGATAAACACAATTTACTCGATACAAAAACAGAGTCGTTTGGTTTTGATTACCAATTAAGATATGGTTTTGTTTTAGAAAGATTAGAGCTTGTTCTTGATGGCGTTTATGAATCTGCAGAGCTTACATACCCTCAAGGTTCATCAACAGAAAGTACAAGTTATTCTAATTTTAGATCGAACACAATTGGTGCTAAGTATTTGGTGTTCGACCCCTATTTAAGAAGTTTAAAAAAGAAAGAAAAACCTAATTACATCAGTTGGAAGAAAAACAATACCCTGCAATGGAGTGATTTAATTCCTGCTGTTTCAGCTTACGCTGGTTTAAATTTTTCATTTGGTGATAATCCATTTTTGTATGAAGATGAACCTTCATACTCTCCTAAAGTCGGTGTGATTACTCAACACAATTATAGACGTTGGGTGTTGGTTTCTAACTTTTATGCAGACAAAATCTCCACCGATTATAGTTCGTACGCAGGAATCTTCACACTAACTCATTCGTTGGGTGGCCGCTATGCTTTATTTGGAGAGTTTCAAACAATTATTGGCGATTATTACAGTGATGAGATTTTTAGAGGAGGAATGGCTTATTTATTAACCAAGCAACTTCAGTTTGATATTTCTGCTTTTACCAATTTTAAAAATACACCAACCCGTTGGGGAATCAACTTTGGAGTTTCATATCGCATTGATCAGTTTAGAAAAGAAGAAAGAATTTATCTTGATAACGATAAAGATAAAAAGCCTAAAAAGGATGATGATTTCAAATTAGAAGAAAAAGAGGAAGAAGAATAAAAGACCAGCATTTACATAATGAAAAACAATCAAGTGAATCAATTTTCAGAATTAAATACTTCAGCGCAATACGATAAAATTACGGAAGAGTCTAGAGCACTCTTTCTTCAAAAAATGAAAGATTACGGATGTGCTTGGCGCATCTTAAGATTACCATCTTTGACAGATCAAATTTTTATCAAAGCGCAACGCATCAGAAGCCTTCAAGTCAATAAAGTTTCAAAAGTTAATGAAGCACAAGATGCTGAATTTATCGGCATCATTAACTATTCAATCATGGCTTTAATTCAATATTACAAAGGAGTTGTCAATCAGCCAGATATGGAACATGAAGAAGCGATAAAACTTTATGATAAATACTTGCTTGAATCTAAAAATTTAATGCTTGATAAAAATCATGATTATGGAGAAGCTTGGCGAGATATGCGTGTCAGTTCACTGACAGATTTAATACTACAAAAATTACATCGCGTCAAGCAAATCGAAAATAATAGTGGTAAAACACTCGTCAGTGAAGGGATTGATGCGAATTATCAGGATATGATTAATTACGCGGTCTTTGCTTTGATTCATCTCAAAATTCAAAAAAATGCAAAATAAAATTACACAAATAGCGAGATTTTTAGTCGGTATCGTCTTTATCTTCAGCGGATTAGTAAAATTGAACGACCCAATTGGTTTTGGTTTTAAACTAGAAGAATATTTTAGTTCAGGCGTTCTCAACCTTCCCTTTTTAGAGCCTTATGCTTTACTCATCGCTATATTTGTAGTGATTTTAGAAGTCTTACTCGGTGTTGCTCTCATTATTGGTTATGCAAAAACTGTCACGAAATGGACACTTGTTTTGATGATGATTTTCTTCACTTTCCTGACATTCTATTCTGCCTATTTCAACAAAGTAACGGATTGTGGTTGTTTTGGAGATGCGATCCCTTTAACACCTTGGCAATCATTTTATAAAGATATTATTTTGAGTTTCTTGATTATGATTATCTTTTTTAATTCTAGATATATCAAGCCTCTTTTTGCAAAAGCTTCTTTAAAATGGATAGTTTTTGTCGCAACAATTTTATGCTTTTATTTAGGTTATCATGTTTTAATCAATCTTCCTGTTGTTGATTTTAGAGCTTATAAAACTGGCGTTAACATTCAAGAAGATATGAGTATTCCTGAAGGTGCTCAAGAGCCTGTTACTCTTTTTCAGTGGGAATTTATAGTTGATGGTGAGAAAAAGATTTATGAAACAAATGGCGCTTATCCTGAAGTTGATGGCGAATTCGTTAATGTCACCACAGAAATTATCGATGAAGGTTATGTCCCTCCTATTCAAGATTTCACTTTGATGAAAAATGGAGAAGACAAAACTAAAGAGTTATTGAATGAAGAAAAATTATTGATGATCCCTGCTTACAATCTTAGTCGATCAGAGAATCAAGCTTGGCCAGCTATCAAAAAAGTTATCGAGAAGGCAAAAGCTGAAAATTATCGCATTATTGGTGTCAGTGCTTCAGGAAGTGAATCAATCTCTGAGTTAGAAAAAAATCATGAAATCGATTTAGATTTTTATGTTTGTGATGAAACTACAATTAAAGCCATTGTAAGATCTAATCCAGGTATAGTTGTGATTAAAAACGGTGTTATTCAACAAAAATTACATTGGCAAAATGCTGATGAGTTTTAATATAGCAACGATTAAATGAAAAATTTTGCTGTCAAAACTGCTTATGCAATTCTCACCTTATTTGGTGTCGTGACAGCTATTTTTATACTTTTTAATGTCTTGCCTGGCGACCCAACTAAAATGATGTTGGGACAAACGCAAACCCAAGAACAAGTTGAACAACTTAGACATAAATATGGTTTTGATCAGCCAACTCATCAACAATATCTTTATTATTTAAATGATTTATCGATTTTGTCATTACATTCTAAAGATGAAAATGATTATACTTATATCGGTGACAAATCAGTTTCTTATCTGTCACTTTTTGAAATGGAAACATCTCAATTTGTTTTGAAATTCCCATATCTCAGACAATCATTTCAAAAACAAAATAAACCTGTCACTGCAATTATTCAGGAAACATTGCCAAATACAGCTATTTTGGCAATCACAGCAATTACAATTGCATTGATCATTGGTATGACGCTAGGTATGATTTCAGCTTTAAATGAAAACCGTGCAATTGATAAAGGCATTCAAGTGATCAGTACCTTTGGAATGAGTCTCCCTTCTTTTTTTAGTGCGATTTTGTTCGCATGGATTTTCGGGTTTGTTCTTGAAAAATACACCAATCTTAATATGACAGGAAACCTCTATGAACTAGATGATTTTGGTGAAGAAAGACAGCTCGTCCTCAAAAATTTGATCTTACCAGCTTTTGTTTTAGGAATCCGTCCTTTGGCTGTTGTTATTCAATTGATGCGGAACTCTGTTTTAGAGGAACTCTCTAAAGACTATGTGAGAACAGCGAGAGCAAAAGGCTTAAAAATAAATTATATTTTAAGGAAACATGTTTTTAAAAACGCATTAAATCCTGTTGTTACTGCAATTTCAGGATGGTTTGCTTCTATGTTAGCAGGTGCAGTTTTTGTGGAATACATATTTGGTTGGAACGGGCTAGGGAAAGAAATTGTTGACGCACTAAACACACTTGATTTACCAGTGATTATGGGTGCTGTACTTGTAATTTCATCAATATTTATTATGATAAATATTTTAGTTGATGTCATATATCGTATTTTAGACCCTAAAGTGATTTAAATTTTAAAAAATTATATAATGAGAAAGAATATTGTTGCGGGAAATTGGAAAATGAATGCAAATGCAAATGCTGCTTCTGAATTGATTAAAAATCTTAAAAAATCTGATTTTTCAGAAACAACAGAAGTCATTATTGCACCAAGCTATACTAACTTAGCTATAGCAAATGAATTGATAACAGGAAGCTCTATTGAATTGAGTTCTCAAAACATGCATGAATCAGATCGAGGTGCTTTTACCGGTGAAGTTTCTGCTGAAATGCTTAAAAGTGTTGGTGTGACTTATGTGATTCTTGGACATAGTGAACGTCGAGCAATTTATAAAGAAAGTTCAGAATTGCTCAAATCTAAAGTAGATCAAGCTTTAAAAAATGATTTAAAACCTATTTTTTGTGTTGGTGAAGAATTGAAAGATAGAAAAGATGAAAATCATTTTAAAGTTGTGAAAAATCAACTTTCTGAAAGTCTATTTCATTTATCTTCTGAACAAATGAAAAATATTGTCCTTGCATATGAACCAGTTTGGGCTATTGGAACCGGTGAAACAGCATCGCCAGAGCAAGCACAAGAAATGCATGCGTATATCAGAAAATTATTGTCAGATCAATTTTCTTCTGAAATAGCAAATGGGATTTCAATTCTATATGGCGGAAGTGTAAAACCAGGAAATGCCAAAGATATCTTTGCAAATAAAGATGTTGATGGTGGTCTTATTGGCGGCGCAGCTTTAAAAGCAGAAGACTTTACAGCAATTATAAATAGTTTTGAATGAAGTATAAAGCTTACCACTTTACAATAAATCCACTAGAGCCAGCAAGAGAAATCTTGTTGGCTGAACTTGGTCAGTTGGGTTTTGAAAGTTTTGAAGATAAAGAAGATGGCTTATCAGCTTACATTCAGGAAGATCAAGTTAGAGATGATATTCTCTCCGACATTTATGTTTTGAATCAAGATGAATTTGAAATTGATTACCGTACAGAGGATGTTGAAGAACAGAATTGGAATGCTGTTTGGGAATCAAGTTTTGACCCAATTCGTGTTGGTGATCAATGTATGGTCAGAGCTGAGTTTCATCAAGCTGAAAAGGTGGATTATGATATCGTCATTACGCCTAAAATGTCTTTTGGGACAGGGCATCACGCCACAACTTACATGATTCTTAAGTTTATATTGGAAGATGATTTTCAAAATAAAGTTTGTTTAGATATGGGTTGCGGAACTGGTGTTTTAGGAATTTTAGCTTTGATGAAAAATGCTAAAAAAGCAGACTTTATTGATATTGATGATTGGTGTATTGATAATACAAAAGAAAATCTACAAAAAAACAAATTATCTGGACAATGCTTTCTAGGTGGCGCTGATCAAATCAAGGATTCTTATGATGTTATTTTTGCAAACATCAACAGAAATATTCTTTTAAACGACATGTCAACATACGTGAAACACCTAAATAAAGGTGGCGATATTTACTTTAGTGGATTTTATGATGAAGATTTTGATCAAATCATCAATGCTGCTGCTGATCTAGGTTTAGAATATGTTAAACACAATTTAAAAGATAAGTGGGTTGCCGCAAAATTCAAACATTCATTATAAATTTGTATTTTTCGTTTTGAAATAATTGAAAATGAGTACTAAAGAGAAAACACAAAAGAAAACGGTGGTTAAAACTCAGGAAGTCACTGAGAATGAAATTGTTGTTTTTAATGATGATTACAACACGTTCGATCACGTTATTGAAACATTGATTGCAACATGTGACCACTCACCTACTCAAGCTGAGCAGTGCACAATCATCATTCACTATAAAGGTAAATGTGGCGTTAAGTCTGGGAGTTACGAAGAACTGAAACCACGTTGCTTAGAAATATTAGACGCTGGTATTTCAGCAGAGATAATCTAAACTATTTATATTATAAAAACAGCGAAGATTAAGCATAATCTTCGCTGTTTTTTATTTTATTTGAATTAAATCAAGATTAATTGATTTAATCAATTTCGTCAATTTTCTCGTCAATTTCTTTATTGACTTTGTCATCAACTTTTTTAGCGGCACGTTCTAAAGCACCTTCATTTTCAGGAGCTTCTTTTTCAACCTCTTTAATAACAGTTTTTTCTTCTTTCTTTTCTGTACAAGAGGTAAAAGAAACCGTCAATGCTAAAAGACTTAGTGTTAAAATTGCTTTTTTCATGATATTGATATTTAATTAGATTTTATGCTAATGTATTGCTTTCAATGTAAATTGAATAAAATAGATCATTTATTAATAAAAAATTTAGATTTGTTAAAAATGACTAAATCTGATATAATTTAGTGACTAAACATCCTTTTTGGTTTTCTAAAACTATGTTTGATAAAAGTTTTTCAGATTTAACCTTAAAGTTAAAAGGACTCTCTAAAATATCGATACCACTGTTTTTCTTAAGACGAATTCCTTGTCCCGATATAATATCTTTATTTGGAGTAAAACTGCCATGAGGTAAATGTTCAGTCAAAATCAGATACTTATATTGATAAAGTTTATCAAGAATAGATTTGATTTCAGAGTTAGAAAGATGTTGCAAAACTTGCCTCAGAATCGCACAATCAGCTTCAGGTAATTCATTTTTAGCGATATCTAAACACTCAAATTTTACATTCAAATTTTTATATTTTTTTTTGTTAAACTCAATTAAGCTTGGTACAATATCAACAGCCTTATAATTTTTTGTGTGTTTGACAAGCTGTCGTCCCACATTAAAATCCCCGCAACCTAAATCACAGACTTGGATTGGGCTTTCAAAAGAAGTTAAAATGGAAATGACAGCCTCCATATATGGATTAAGGATTAAAGGATGATGAGAACCTTCTCCTGAATAAAAATCAACATTGCCTCCCCATAAATTTTTCTCATAAATCTGAATCATCGCTTCTTTAGTTGGCCATGGTTTCTTGTCTGTTCTATCTTTTTTCATTTCAAAATAGTTTCATCTTAAATAACGAATATAAACTTAGAATTTGATATAAGTAATTTTAAATCTTATCATTTAATTCAAGCATTCTATAAACCTTTATGAACTCTAGGTATTAAATCTCGTTACATTACGGGAACACCAATCTTATTGCGCTTTAACTTATATTGTATCATTTAAACCACTCAGAAAAAATTAAACTATAAGCATAAAAAAAGAGCAGTGTAATAACTGCTCTTTAAGTATAATTCTAAAAAAAAATTAAATCTTATTTACGAATCTCATCAATTCTAGATTTGATTTCTTCTGCTTTTTCATCCTTACCGAGTTGAAAATAGATGTTCATCATTGTCTGCATCGCACCGATATTCTGTGGGTTGATTTCAATAGCTTTTTCTAAATAAGGCAAAGCATCAGAATAGTATTGCTTTTTCTCCTCATTTAGTTTTTGATACTTTTTGTTATCAGCTTTTGAAGTCCCTAAAGAATTCATTTCTTCTACAATTTCACGTTCTTTAGAAAGTGTAGTTGTCGCCATATTAATATATGCATTCTCCATTTCAGGATTTAACTCTATAGCTTGTTTATAATATTTTTGAGCTGTTTTGACGTCTCCTAACTGCTCAGCACTCACACCTAAATTATAGAGTAAATCTGCGTTATCAGGATCTTGCTCAACAGCTTTTTTCATTAACTCGCTATATTTTTCAAGGTTTCCTAAACGATAATGAAGGTCAGCTTCAGCTTGAATAATTGCAATATCATTTGGATTTTCTTTTTTTGCTTCTTCAATTGCTATTAAAGCTTCATCTGTTTTCTCTTGTTGAATATAGATCAATGAAATATTTTTTGCTATTTCACCTCTAACAGATTCTGTTACATCGTCTTTTGGATTCGTGTATTGATCAGATTTTACTGAAAAGTCTCTTTCCTCTTTAGAATTAAAAGTAACTTCTTCACCAGACTCAACATCAGTTGCAATGTAGTTTGTGCGAACACCTGTATATTCTAAATCCATTAAACGCTTATAGTAAGTTAAAGCTTCGTCATAGTCGCGTGCGTTAACAGCAGATGAAGCAGCGTAATACAGATACATTGTATCCTGTTCATTCATTTCATAAGACTTGTAGAGCTTGTCAGCTGCAAGAGAATTTTCTCCCTTTTTCTGATCATCAATAGCTGAATTTACCAGATTGTCTTTAAGATTTGAAATTCCAATATTGGCATCTTCAACATCTCTACCAAGTTTAATAACCTCTTCATAAGAGTTTACAGCAGTATCAATATCACTCATCATATCTTGAGAGTTACCACTAAATGCACGCATTGAATGAGATTGTCCTTGTGCTAAATAAAATCTGGATAACCATTTCTCATTAAGATCAGATTTTAATTTTTTTGCAGTTTTTAAGTAACTAATTGCACTTGAGAAATCCTCATTTTCGATTGCATCTTGAGCATCTTTAATCTCTGATTTTTGTGCAAATAAACTAGTTGTAGCTAAGAGAGCTAAACTGAAAATTGTCTTCTTCATAATTTTTCTTTGTTTCTTAGTTTTCTTCATTTTTATCAGCTGAATCAACATTATCGTCATTCAGATTTTCATCAGCTTGGTTTTCAACATTCTCATCAATTTCGATGTCTTCATCTTTATCTTGGTTAACGATTTTGGCTACTGCAGCAATAGAATCATCATCTTTTAAATTAATTAATTTGACGCCTTGCGCTGCTCTACCCATGACACGAAGATCTGAAACTGACATTCTAATTGCGACACCTGATTTTTTAATAATCATTAAATCATCATCATCCTTAACAGATTTAATAGCAACTAAATCACCTGTTTTTTCAGAGATAGAAATCGTTTTTACACCTTTACCTCCTCTGTTGGTAATTCTGTAAACAGCCTCTCCATCTTCGTCATCTATAAATGTTCGTTTCCCATATCCATTTTCAGAGACAACTAAAATTGTTTCATCCTGAGGATCGTTGATTGGAACCATACCGATAACTTCATCATTATCATTTGCAAGTTTTATGCCACGAACACCAGAAGCGTTTCGTCCCATTGGTCTCGTTTTATCTTCTTCAAAACGAATAGCCTTACCGCTTCTTACAGCAAGCATAACATCACTATCTCCGGTGGTTAAAGTCGCTGAGAGTAACTCATCACCTTCTTTAATAGTGATCGCATTAATTCCGTTACTTCTAGGTCTAGAATATTGTTCTAAAACAGTCTTCTTAACTTGACCTTTTTTGGTTGCCATTAAAACAAAATGATTATTGATGTATTCTTCATCAGTGAGATCTTGAACACATATAAAAGCATTAATTCTATCATCAGGATCAATGCTAATTAAATTTTGAATTGCGCGGCCTTTTGAAGTTTTGCTACCTTCTGGAATTTCATAAACACGCATCCAGAAACATTTACCATTTTGCGTAAAGAATAACATGTATTGATGATTTGTTCCAGCAAACATATATTCTAAAAAGTCCTCATCACGAGTCGTTGAGGCTTTTTGGCCGACGCCTCCTCTATTTTGAATTTTATATTCTGTTAATGGTGTACGTTTAATATAGCCAGCGTGAGATATTGTAATAATCACACTTTCATCTGGAATCATATCTTCAATACTAACGTCTCCTCCAGCTAGGTTGATTTCAGAACGTCTTTCATCTCCATACTTTTCTTTTATTTCTAAAAGCTCATTTTTAATGATTTCCATTCTGCGTTCCTCACTGCCCAAAATATCTTTTAAGTCAGCGATGGTTTCCATCAACTCATCGTATTCAGTTCTTAACTTATCTTGCTCAAGGCCAGTCAATTGACGCAAACGCATTTCAACGATTGCTTTTGCTTGAATTTCTGAAAGCTCAAATCTATCGATTAACTTCTGTCTCGCTTCATCTGCATTTTTAGAACCTCTAATTAAAGCAATCACTTCATCGATATTATCTGAAGCAATAATTAAACCTTCTAAAATATGAGCGCGCTCTTCTGCTTTTCGTAAAAGATATTTTGTACGTCTAATAACGACATCATGTCTGTGATCAACAAAATGAACAATTAAGTCTTTTAAATTTAACTGTTCAGGTTTTCCATTAACTAAAGCAATGTTATTAACGCTAAAAGAAGATTGTAATGCTGTATGCTTAAATAAAGTGTTCAAAACAACATTAGGAACCGCATCACGCTTTAAAAAGTAAACGACACGCATTCCATGTCTATCTGATTCGTCACGGATTAACGAAATACCATCAATTTTTTTCTCATTGACTAAGTCGGCAGTTTTCTTAATCATGTCAGCTTTATTGACTTGATAAGGAATTTCTGTAACGACAATACATTCTTTACCTTTAACCTCTTCAAAGGTTGCTTTAGCACGCATTACAACACGGCCTCGACCTGTTTTGAAAGCTTCTCTTACGCCATCGTAACCATAAATAACACCACCAGTAGGAAAATCTGGCGCTTTGATATGCTGCATCAAACCTTCAACCTCAATCTCTCTATCATCGATATAGGCAATTGTACCATCAATTACCTCTGAAAGGTTGTGTGGCGCCATATTCGTTGCCATACCAACAGCAATACCACTTGCGCCATTCACCAATAAATTTGGAACTCGCGTTGGTAAAACGGTTGGTTCTTCTAAAGTATCATCAAAGTTAAGTGAGAAATCAACTGTTTCTTTTTCAATATCAGATAACATTTCTTCACTAATCTTCTGCATTCTAGCTTCAGTATAACGCATTGCTGCAGGACTATCACCATCAACGGAACCAAAGTTACCTTGGCCATCAACTAACTGATATCTCAAACTCCAACTTTGTGCCATCCGCACCATCGTGTCGTAAACAGAGGTATCACCGTGTGGGTGATATTTACCTAAAACCTCTCCGACAATTCTGGCAGATTTTTTATGTGCTCTATTTGACAATACACCTAATTCATGCATACCAAATAAAACTCTTCTATGCACAGGTTTCAAACCATCCCTAGCATCTGGAAGCGCTCTTGAAACAATAACAGACATTGAATAATCAATGTAAGCAGATTTCATTTCGTCTTCTATGTTGATGGGGATTAACTGTTCTCCTTCAGCCATATATAAAAATTTATTAAATTAAATTTGAAAGCTGCTAATTTACATAAATTATTGACTAAATTAGCATGAATACACATCAAATAAAACCTTGTGATAAGGATTTTTTAAAGGCTGACAAAATTTCATGTTTCGTTAAATTTGCTATTAAATATGGCTTTTACACAATAAGGTATTATAATTGATATATTAAAACCAAAATTAATTAGGTTATGGATGACAATTTTTCTCCAAAGGTGAAGGAAGTTATTGCCTCAAGCAAAGAAGAAGCGCTTCGCTTAGGTCATGATTTCATCGGTACAGAACATTTAATGCTAGGTTTGCTGAAAGATTCTTCAAGCAAAGCGATCAATATATTAGGAACTCTACAAATCGATTTAGAGCATCTCAAAAGAAAAGTTGAGATACTCAATCCTTCTGATCATGAAAATACAGCATTTAGCAATGAAAAGAAAAATTTGCACTTAACGCGTCAAGCTGAACGTGCATTGAAAACTACTTTTCTTGAAGCTAAATTGTTTCAAAGCTCTTTGATCAACACGGCACATTTATTATTGTGTATTTTAAGAAACGAAAACGATCCGACAACAAAACTTCTCAATAAATACAAAGTTGATTACGAGAATGTAAAAGAGGAATTTAAAACGATGTTGACTCAAGATGGGGATTATATAGACATGAATGACGATGAGACATTTAAATCTGAATCACCACAAGCTGATGATGAAACAAGTAAAAACCCTTTTTCAGGAAGTGTTTCTTCTAAAAAATCTAAAACTTCTAAAAAATCTAAAACTCCAGTTTTAGATAATTTCGGACGCGATTTAACTGAAATGGCTGGAGAAGGTAAACTTGACCCTGTTGTTGGTCGAGAGAAAGAAATCGAACGTGTTTCTCAAATTTTAAGTCGTCGTAAAAAGAATAATCCTCTTTTAATCGGTGAGCCTGGTGTTGGTAAATCAGCAATTGCTGAAGGTCTTGCACTCAGAATTATCAGTAGAAAAGTTTCGCGAATTTTATATGATAAGCGAGTTGTAACTCTTGATTTAGCAAGCCTCGTAGCTGGTACTAAATATAGAGGACAATTCGAGGAGCGCATGAAAGCCGTCATGAATGAACTTGAAAAAAATGATGATATTATTCTTTTCATTGATGAAATACATACCATTGTTGGTGCCGGCGGCGCAACAGGAAGCTTAGACGCGAGCAATATGTTTAAACCTGCTTTAGCACGTGGTGAAATACAATGTATTGGTGCAACAACACTTGATGAATACAGACAACATATTGAAAAAGATGGTGCTTTAGAGCGTCGTTTTCAAAAAATTATTGTTGAACCTACAACGATCGAAGAAACTATTGAAATTCTTCATAACATTAAAGAAAAATATGAAGATCACCACAATGTTTTATATTCTGATGAAGCCATTGAAGCTTGTGTGAAATTAACGAATCGCTATATGTCTGATCGTTTTCTTCCAGACAAAGCTATCGATGCTTTAGATGAAGCTGGAAGTCGTGTTCATATTACTAATATGAATGTCCCTGAGCGTCTAATCAAGATTGAAAAAGAACTTGAGGAAATCAGAAAAGAAAAAAATTCTGTTGTCAAAAAGCAAAAATATGAGGAAGCGGCTCGATTAAGAGATAATGAAAAAACACTTGAGCAAAACTTAAAAGAAGCACAAGAAGAATGGGAACGCGAATCAAAAGAAAATAAGATTAACGTTAATGATGAAAATATCGCTGATGTTGTTTCCATGATGACTGGCATTCCTGTTAATAGAATTGCTAAAACTGAAAGCAATAAACTAGCCGAATTACCAAATACCATCAAAGGTAAAGTAATTGGTCAAGAAGAGGCTGTCAATAAAGTTGTGAGAGCGATACAAAGAAATCGCGCAGGACTTAAAAACCCTAACCGACCAATTGGTTCGTTTTTCTTTTTAGGACAAACTGGTGTTGGTAAAACGCAACTTGCAAAAGTACTGGCAAGAGAGTTATTTGACAATGAAGATTCATTGATCAGACTTGATATGAGTGAATACATGGAGAAATTCGCAACTTCAAGATTAATCGGTGCACCTCCAGGATACATCGGTTATGAAGAAGGTGGACAATTAACTGAAAAAATCAGACGCAAACCTTATGCAGTTGTTCTTCTTGATGAAATTGAAAAAGCACATCCAGATGTTTTCAATATGTTATTACAAGTTTTAGATGATGGATATTTAACAGATAGTTTAGGTCGTAAAGTTGATTTTAGGAATACAATTATCATCATGACATCTAACGTGGGTGCAAGAAAACTCAAAGATTTTGGAACTGGTGTTGGTTTTGGAACAAAGGCTCAACAAAGCCAAAAAGATGAAAATAACCGAAAAGTGATTGAAGGTGCTCTTAAAAAAGCCTTCTCACCAGAATTTTTGAACAGAGTTGATGATGTTATTATATTTAATGCGCTTGAAAAAGAAGACATTGAAAAGATTATTCTTATCGAACTAGAACAATTATTTGAACGCATTGCAAATATTGGATATCACTTGAAATTAACTGATGAAGCAATAGCTTTTATTGCCGGTAAGGGTTATGATAGACAGTATGGCGCAAGGCCTTTAAACAGAGCTATTCAAAAATACATAGAAGATGCATTAGCTGAAAAAATTGTCAATTCTGATATAGATGAAGGTGATTCCATTTTAATGGATCACATCAAAGATGATGATAAATTGAGCATCAAAATCACAAAATTATCTCAAGAATTAGATTCTTAATATACAGATTACTTGTTCACAGGTTTAAATAAAATTGACCTGTGAACTATTTAGTTTTAATTAAGATAGTTTTATCCTAAATAATATTTGTTTTTTATTTTCGAAGTAAAAAGTATTTATATTTTTGCCATTATATTCAAATTCATGATTATAGACGAAAAAAGAAAATTTACAACAACTGATGTTGATGAATTAAATAATAAGTATAGAAAACTAAGTGTTTGCCAACGTATTGAAACTCTCTATCAAGACTTTGACATCAGTGAAGTGATGTTAACAAGCTCTTTTGCTGCTACATCTGCTTTTCTTTTAAAAATATTTTCTGACATTAATAAAAATCAAGTTGTTTATTTTATTGATACAGGGTATCATTTTGAAGATACGCTTAAATATAAAGCACAGCTCACCGAAAAATACGGACTTAACGTAAAATCGATTAGTGCTATTAAAGAAGAGCATGAATTCACGACCCAAGATGAAACTTGGAAGAAAAATCCGGACTTTTGTTGCTCAATTAATAAAGTGAAGCCTTTAGAGAGAATTAAAGAGCACTACAATGTTTGGGTTTCTGGTTTGATGAAATGGCAAAGTGATCACAGAGAAACTCTGGACATTTTTGAAGTTAGAAATGGAATTTTGAAGTTTTATCCACTTTTAGATATCACAAAAGAGGAACGAGACGCATTCATTGAAAAATACCAACTTCCCTTTCATCCTTTAGTTGCCAAAGGCTATCACTCAATAGGATGTTCACATTGTACAGTTCCTGGTAAAGATCGAAGCGGACGATGGAATAACAATCCTAAAACTGAATGTGGGTTACACTTATAGAATCTCAGTAGAATTAATGATTTTTTATTTCTGAAAATTGGTTGGACATCTATAAGGTGTCAATTCAATATCATGCTCAATAATCTCACTAAAACCTCCTTCAACATCCTTAACATTATCAAATCCTTTTATTTTTAATAATGATGCAGCAATCATACTTCTATAACCGCCTTGACAATAAAGGATACAAGGTTCTTTTTCAAAGCTCTGCTTCTGCTCTATCATATCATCTAAAGAAATGTTTTCAGCATTTTTAACATGCTGTGAATAGTACTCAGCTTTGTGTCTCACATCGACAACTTTTTTATTTTCAAGACATGCTTTTGAAAATTCATCAACATTAAGTCTTTCTATTGAGTCAGTCTTTTTACTTGAGTTTTCCCACGATTGAAACCCTCCATCTAAATAACCTAAAATATTATGATAATCTAATTCATTTAGTAGAGTTAAACATTGCGAAAGACAAGATTCATCACAAACTAAAACTATTTTTGTTTTTCTATCAGGAAAAATACGTGTCATCCAAGGTGCAAAATTATTACCTATACCTAAATTTAAACTATTTGGGATAAAAGACACCCTAAAAATTTCAGGATCTCTCGTGTCCAAAACATAAACATTATTACTTGATGTTTGACTTGCGAAATCTTCAACTGAAAGCGCTTTTAAATTTAGTTTTTTGGCTTCAACTTGCGTGTTTAACATAATTAAAAACTTATATTTTGAATTGCGAATTTAGAGAAGTTATTTAAATGTTCTAATGTCTTTAATCATATTTGTTTAATATTATTTAACGAATAAAAACAGGTTCTGCATCTTTTTTGGTTTCATCGGCAGTGAATTTATAGCCGTTCATATTAAAGTTTTTAATTCCTTCTAAATCATCAACTTTATTTTTAATAATATGATTTACCATTTGTCCTCTCGCTTTTTTCGCATAAAAACTAATGACTTTGAGTTTACCGTTTTTAAAATCTTTAAATACAGGAGAAATCAATCTCGACTTAAATTTCTTCTTATCAATAGCTTTGAAATACTCTTGACTCGCAAGATTTACGAGTAATTCATCTTCTTTCATTTCGTCCTCAAGTGCTGAAGTTAATTTTTCTTTCCAATACTCATGAAGATTTTTGTTTTCATCTACCTTAAGTTTTGTACCCATCTCTAACCTGTAAGGTGAAATGACATCAAAAGGCCTCAGCATGCCGTACATTCCTGAAAGAATACGAAGTTTGTCTTGCAAATCTTCATATTCGTCTTTTTTAAAAGATTGTATATCTAACCCATCATAAACATCACCATCAAACATAAATATGGCTGCTCTATCATCTTCCGTCTTTCCTGATTTTTTATCTTGATAGCGATCATAATTTAGCGCAGTTAATTTGTCGCTTATGCTCATCAATTCTGAAATTTCTTTTTTAGACATTTCTGCTAAAATATGATTTAGTTTATCAGCTTCTTTAGAAAATTGTTGTTTTGAATTATAACGTTTATCGTAATCTGTTTCTAAATCAAGTGATTTAGCTGGTGATATTAAAATTTTCATTGCAATAATTTTTAGTAAAAATAAGGATTTAAAGCCTATTTCAATAGAAATAAAATCGATTTAGTTAATTTTTATAATTTTCAACAAAATAAAAATATTTTAACAAAAATGACAATAGGTTTGTTTAGTTATTTTTAAGTTTAAATATATATTTGAGTATAATCTAATCAGATTTTAGATTATCACTTATACAATCACTTACCACAATATAACTTTTATGAATTACGAAAAAGAATACAAAAAAAGTATTGCTAATCCTTCACAATTTTGGTTAGATCAAGCAAGCAAAATCAAATGGTTAAAGCCTCCTCAAAAAGGCATAGAACAATCTGATGATGGCATGTATCATTGGTTTGCTGATGGAAAAACAAACATGAGCTACCTCTGCATCGATCAACATATTGAAGATGGTTACGGTGATGAAGTTGCTCTGATTTACGATTCTGCAGTCAGACAAAACATCATCAAATACACTTATAATGATCTCAAAAAAGAAGTTGAAAAACTGGCAGGTGGTCTTAAGAGTTTGGGGCTTAAAAAAGGAGACACCTCTGTCATCTATATGCCCATGATTCCACACGCCATTTTTAGCATGTTAGCTTGTGCAAGACTCGGCATCACTCATTCTGTTGTTTTTGGCGGTTTTGCTCCAAAAGAATTGGCTTTGCGAATTGATGATATCAAACCTAAAGTTCTCTTAACAGCAACTTCTGGGATTGAGGTTGATAGAATTATTCCTTATAAACCAATGGTTGATGAAGCTATTAAAATGGCTAAACACAAGCCAGATAACGTCATTATTCATAACCGAAAATTAGGTGCTGAAAACCCTCAACAAAGTTATGATATAGATTATGATACTTTTGTGGAAAAATCAGAGCCTGAAACATATTTACCGCTTAATTCTGATCACCCACTTTACGTCTTATACACTTCTGGCACAACAGGTTCGCCTAAAGGAATTATGAGGGATACTGGTGGTTATGCTGTAGCTTTAAAATATTCAATGACAAATGTCTACGATGCTAAACCTGATGAAACATTTTGGGCTGCATCTGATATTGGTTGGGCTGTTGGACATAGCTTTACGACTTATGCACCATTAATCAATAGGACGAAAACCGTTTTATATGAAGGTAAGCCTGTCAAAACGCCTGATGCTGGTGCTTTTTGGCGTGTTATTGAAGAGCATCAAGTTAATGTCATGTTTGTTGCACCAACAGCTTTTCGAGCAATTAAACGCGAAGATCCTGAAGGAAAATTGATTAAAAAATATGACATTAGCTCATTAAAATATCAATTTCTTGCTGGTGAGCGTTGCGATGAGCAAACCTTGAATTGGACAAAAAAACATTTAAAAGTTCCTGTTGTTGATCATTGGTGGCAAACTGAATCTGGTTGGCCAATTATTTCAAATTTCATGAACTCAGATCAACCTATTGATCAACCTGTCTCATCTGTCGGTCGTCCTGTTCCTGGCTATCAAGTCGATATTTTAGATGAAGATGGTGAACTGGTTTCTGAAAATACTGAAGGCTACGTTTCCATTAAACTTCCGCTTCCTCCTGGTTTTATGAGTGGTTTATGGGGTTCAATTGAACGTTATCGTGCAGGTTACTTAAACAGGTTTCCTGAATATTATTTTTCTGGTGACGGTGGTTATAAAGATGACAAAGGAAATATATTTATCACTGGTCGTATAGATGATGTGATTAATGTTTCTGGTCACAGATTATCAACTGCTGCACTTGAAGAAGCCATCGCAAGCCATGATGTTATTTCTGAATGTGCAGTTATAGGGATGGAAGATAACCTGAAAGGCCAAGTTCCACTAGCTCTTGTTGTTCCCAAAATTGGCGAAGAAAGCTATGAACACTTTAAGTTAGAATCTGAAATTATTCAAATGGTTCGTGATAAAGTTGGCGCAGTTGCTTCATTAAAAAATGTGATTGTTGTTGATCGTTTGCCAAAAACAAGAAGTGGTAAAATTCTTAGAAAAACAATCCGTAAAATTGTTGATGGCAAAAAATACAGCATCCCTTCTACCATTGAAGATCCGATGGTGATTAATGATATCATCGAAACTTTTGAGAAAGAAAAAGTGGGAGCTTTTGCCTACGATAAAGATATTGTCACGAAATCTTTACGTGCGTTAACTGACACATATTACAATATAGATTCCTTAGCGAAGTATATGGATGTTTATCGTATTTCAGAAAACGATCCTGAAAACTTCTGGCATACAATTGCTGAACGCAATTTTGATTGGCATCAAAAATGGGATCAAATTTTAGATTGGGATAAACAAAATGTTAAAGTGAGCTGGTTTAAAAATGCGAAACTCAACATCACAGAAAATTGTATTGACAGACATCTAGATCGTCACGCCAACTCAAATGCAATTATATGGGAACCCAACAACCCCAATGAGGATACGGTTTACATCACTTATAAAGAATTACACAGACAAGTCAACAAAATGGCAAATGTGTTGAAAAAACAAGGCATCAACAAAGGTGATCGCGTTTGTATTTACCTGCCTATGATTCCTGATTTAACTGTTAGTCTTTTGGCTTGTGCTCGAATTGGTGCGATACATTCTGTGGTTTTCGCTGGATTTTCTGCTTCTGCAATAGCTTCAAGAATCAATGATTCTGGATGTAAATTACTTATTACTTCCGATGGCTCTTATCGTGGCAAGAAAACTTTAAATCTTAAAAACATCTGCGATGAAGCTTTAGAAAATTGTGAAACCATTGAAAAAACTTTGGTTGTCAAGAGAACACATGAAAAAGTAAACATGAAAGAAGGTCGTGATTTATGGATGCATGATCTTCTGAAGTCTGCAAGTTCTGAATGTAAAGCTGAAGTTATGGATGCTGAAGATCCTTTATTTATTCTATATACTTCGGGCTCTACAGGAACACCAAAAGGCATGGTTCATACAACTGCAGGTTATATGGTGAATACAGCTTTTAGTTTTAAGAATGTTTTTCAATATGAAAAAGGTGACGTTTACTGGTGTACAGCTGATATCGGCTGGATTACTGGTCATAGCTATATTGTTTATGGGCCTTTATTAAATGGAGCAACTTCTTTAATGTTTGAAGGAATTCCTTCTTATCCAGATTATGGTCGTTTTTGGGACATTGTTGACAAACATAAAGTCAATCAACTTTACACAGCGCCGACAGCTATTAGAGCTCTTGCTAAACAATCTATCAAGTTTGTTAATAATCATGACTTAAGTTCTCTAAAAGTTCTTGGTAGTGTAGGTGAACCAATTAATGAAGAAGCTTGGAACTGGTATAATGATAATATTGGTAAAAAGAAATCTCCAATTGTTGACACATGGTGGCAAACAGAAACTGGTTCTATTATGATTTCTCCATTACCTTATGTCACGCCAACAAAACCTACTTACGCCACGCTCCCATTACCAGGAATTCAACCCACATTAATGGACGATAATGGCGATGAAATCACGGAAAATTCTGTTTCTGGTCGACTTTGCATTAAGTATCCTTGGCCAAGTATGGCAAGAACGGTTTATAACAATCATCAGCGCTATGTAGAAACTTATTTTTCAGCTTATAAAAATATGTATTTCACCGGTGATGGTGCTTTAAGAGATGAAGTTGGCTATTACAGAATTACAGGTCGCGTTGATGATGTCGTGATTGTTTCAGGTCATAATTTAGGTACTGCGCCAATTGAAGATGCAATTGATGAGCATCCAGCAGTTGCTGAAGCTGCCATTGTTGGATATCCGCATGATATTAAAGGAAATGCTTTAGCAGGATTCATCATTCTTAAAGAAGAAGGAGAATCTCGTGATCATAATAATTTGCAAAAAGAAATCAATCAAATGATCACAAATAAAATAGGTCCGATTGCTAAGCTTGATCGGATTCATTTTGTTGATGCAGTACCTAAAACAAGAAGCGGCAAAATTATGCGACGTATTTTAAGAAAAGTTTCCTCTCAAGAATTTGATAATTTAGGAGATACTTCTACTCTACTTAATCCTGAAACTATTGATAATTTAATTGAAATTGTCAAAAACGAATCATAATAATAAAAAGCCTTTTTGTACTTTTGAAAGCGACTACAAATCATTTGTAGTCGCTTTAATTTTGTTTAAAATGATCTATAAAAAAGCTAAAATATTAGGACTCATTCTTTTTATTGGCACTTATATAATTTTTTGGTTTATCGTTTCTCAATTTACCGATAGCATCGGTATTATAGGTTCTTTATCCGCAGTAATTACATTTATTTTAGCACCGAAAATTCAAAAATCTAGCAATTCAGAATCAGATGAAGTTGAAAAGGTCTCTTGGATGCTTGGTGAAAGTAACTTCAAGAAGCTTTATTACATTCTATTTAAGTCTTAATCTTTGGTTCTCAGATTTGCGGTTTGCCAAGATTTCAAACCATCGTCAGTTTCATAAATCAGAAATGCTTCAACATTACTTTTTTCACTGATAAATGCTTTTGCTTTTTCAAAACCCATCGCCATCATTGCTGTTGCTATAGCATCACTCAAGATTGCAGATTCTGAAATAATACTCACAGAAACTAATTCATGCTTAACAGGAAAACCTGTTTTAGGATTGATGATATGTCCGCGTTTAACGCCCTTTTCATCAATAAAAAACTTTCTATAAGTACCAGATGTACTTAAAGCTTCATTTTGAAGTTCCAATTTTGCCATTAATTGATCCAAACTCGGATCATCTTCTGCAGCAGGATTTTGTAGACCTATCAACCAGTATTTTTCACGAGAACTTTTCCCTTTGGTTCGCATTTCACCTCCGATTTCAACTTTATAATTCTGAATCGATTGTGAATCAAAATAATCTGCTATTTCATCGATGGCAAAACCTTCACCCATAGCCGTAAAATTGACATCAACTGAATCTTTTAATAATTTGATATTGTTTCCTTCAATTTTATAAGCATCTTTAAAACCTATTTTGCTCAAATATTTTTTAACAGAAGCTGTATCAACAGTTGGTTTTGTGTTTTTTCCAAAACCCCAAATTTCAATTAAAGATGAAAGTGTCGGATCAAAATAGCCTTCTGTCAAATTATACATTTCATGCGCTTTATTAAAATGTTCAATTAATAAAGGTGAAACATTTTCTAAAAATCTATTCTTATTTAATCGACTGATTTCAGAATTAGATAAATAAGCACTTGCGGCTTGATCAATAGCTTTAAATATTGAATCAACTTCTTTATTAAACTCTTTATTAGATTGATAATCTATAGAAAAATAAGTGCCATAAACTTCCCCTCTATATTGATGGAATTTAACTTCAGAAGGGTTTGTCTCTATTTTTTGAGGTAATTTATAAATAATGATAGCAATAATCAAAGCGATAATGCCTACAAATAAGTATCCAACTTTTTTTGATTTCATAACTTGAAAATTTCGATTTGCAAAGGTATATTTAATTGACTTTCGTAACTTTAAATTTTAATTAAATAACTTTCATTTATGGGATTTTTCTCTTCATTATTAGGTAACGCTGGTGCTGTAAGTCCAGAGGATTTATCAGAAAAATACAGTCAATTACTTATCGATAATGAGCAAATTGATATCGGTTTTAAACTCATTCGAGACACACTAATTTTCACGAACAAGCGTTTGATACTGGTTAATGTTCAAGGATTAACAGGCAAGAAAACAGAATATTTATCTGTCGCTTATAAAAGTATATCAAGATTCTCAATAGAATCAGCCGGCACTTTTGATTTGGATGCTGAGCTTAAAATCTGGATTTCAAGTGAAAACGAACCGAGTATAATTCAAACCTTTAATAAAAAAGTAAATGTTTATGATGTTCAAAAAGTATTGGCAAAATACACACTCTAAATTTCTTTTATTGTGTTTAGCTTCAATTTTAATGTCTTTTCAAAATTCGGTTCAAGCGCAATCTGAATTTCATCAATTAGCAAAAGAAACTATTGAAAAATTCCCTGTAGAAACTGAGTTTGCTATCGGAATGATTATCAATGGCAAAAAACGATTCATTGGTTTTAGAAAAACACCACATGGTTTAGAACAAGTTCGAAATGAAACGGATGTTTACCAAATTGGTTCTATCACAAAAGTTATGACTGCTAGCATTCTGGCAAGCATAGCAAATAAAGGAAAAATTGATTTGAATATGGATACAAGTCAAATTTACGATACACTTTATAACCATAAAATCACACTGAAAAGTCTTGCTAATCATACATCTGGTTTAAATCGTTTACCGGCTAATTTTGCTGAAAGCGCAATCAAAAATCAAAGCAATCCATACATGAATTATGGACAAAAGGAGTTTTATGAATTTTTAAATAGCAATTTTGAACTCAATAATAAAGAATATAATTATTCAAATTTAGGATACGGATTACTAGGACATAGTTTAGAGAAAGTAACTGAAAAATCTTACGAAGAATTATTACAAGAAGAAATTGCTAAGCCATTAAGTATGAATCAAACTACATCAAATCCTTCAAAAGCTCAAAATCGCGTCAAGGCTCTTGATGCTGAAGGTTATGTTACGGCATTTTGGACATTTGATGCGTTTAAAGGTGTTGGAGGAGTGCTCTCCTCAACAAGCGATATGCTAAAATTCTTGTATGCAACAACCCAAAAATCTCATAACGGAATTAATCTAAGTTTAAAAGAAACACATCAAATTTCAGAGCGACAAGCTATTGGTCTAGGCTGGCATATATTAAATACAAAGTCTGGCAATCGTTGGTATTGGCAAAATGGAGCTGTTGGTGGTTTTACAAGTTGCCTAGTCACAAATCCTGAATCAGGAAACGCTGTCGTTGTTTTATCAAATGTTTCTGCTTATCACCCTGACATGCAATACATCGATAAATTATGCTTTGACTCTATGCAAAAAATAGAAAAAATGATTAAGAAATAAATGTATGACAAGTATCATATTTTATTGTGCAAAGACTGAATATTTTTGAAGTTCACATTAAAATAATTTCAGAATGAAAAAATTAGTATTCACATTCTTTATCGCTCTATTAGCAATTCCCTCAGTTTTATTAGCACAAGAAAATGATAATAACTCAGAAGATTTTTCAAGATGGCAAGTTCGTGTTCGTGGTGTTGCTGTTATACCAGATCCGAGTGCTACAATTGAAGCAATTGGTGGCGATGTCGATATTTCAGATTCGTTTATACCTGAACTAGATTTCACTTACTTTTTTACTGAAAATCTTGCGGTAGAATTAATTTTAGGTACGACAAAACATGAGGTTCATACTGTTGGTTCGGATTTATCGCCAATTGGTGGCGGCATTGCAGATGTTGATTTAGGCGAAGTTTGGTTGCTCCCTCCTACACTGAATTTACAATACCATCGTGAGGTTTTTAAAAACTTTAAACCTTATATCGGTGCTGGTGTGAATTACACAATTTTCTATGATGCTGATGATTTTACAACTGTCAAGTCAGTTTCTTACGACAATGCATTTGGTATTTCAACACAAATTGGTTTTGATTATATGTTTACTGATAAATTTTTCTTTAACGTTGACTTTAAATATATTTTCTTAAAAGCAGATGTTGAAGTTGATGCAAGTAATCTAGCAGACAACTTAAGTATTCCTGCTGAAGTAGAAATTAATCCGATGTTGCTAGGTTTTGGAGTCGGTATGAAGTTTTAAGCTTAAATAAACATACATATAAGTCAAGCTGTTTTGATTTCGGAATAGCTTGACTTATGCCTTTTTGACAGACAAAACAACTTTGAATAAGTCATTTTGACAGAAGTTGTGTTTGGTACAAGCTTTGACTTAATCATATCAAAAAAAGAATATGAATTTTAATAACTATACAATCAAATCTCAAGAAGCCATACAGCAAGCTCAGCAGTTGGCTCAAGAGCTAGGACATCAACAAATTGAAAATGAGCATATTTTTAAAGCCATTTCATTAGTTGATGAGAATGTGACGCCGTTTTTACTTAAAAAACTGAATGTCAACACTCATCTTTTTCAGCAAATTTTAGATAAAACACTTGAAAGCTTTCCAAAAGTTTCAGGGGGCGAGATCGTTTTATCTCGTGAAGCTGGAAAAAGTTTAAATGAAGCATCTATTTTAGCTAAAAAGATGGAAGATGAATACGTTTCCATAGAGCATTTAATCTTAGCGATTTTCAAAAGCTCTAGTAAAGTATCTCAGATTTTAAAAGATCAAGGTGTCACTGAAAAAGGCTTAAAATCTGCTATTGAAGAATTGCGTAAAGGTGAAAAAGTAGACTCACAAAGCGCAGAAGACAACTATAATGCTTTGGATAAATACGCTAAAAATTTAAACAAACTCGCCGAAGAAGGTAAGCTTGATCCCGTTATTGGTCGTGATGAGGAAATCAGAAGAATACTCCAAATTTTATCTCGTCGTACAAAGAATAACCCAATGCTTGTTGGTGAGCCTGGTACAGGTAAAACAGCTATTGCTGAAGGTTTAGCACATAGAATCATTGCTGGTGATGTTCCTGAAAATCTAAAGTCAAAGATTATTTATAACTTAGATATGGGTGCCTTAATAGCAGGTGCGAAATATAAAGGTGAATTTGAAGAGCGTTTAAAATCCGTGATCAAAGAAGTTACAACGAGTGATGGAGAAATTGTTTTATTCATTGATGAAATCCATACACTTGTTGGCGCAGGTGGCGGTCAAGGCGCAATGGACGCTGCTAACATTTTAAAACCAGCATTGGCCCGTGGTGAACTCAGAGCGATTGGTGCAACAACTTTAGATGAATATCAAAAGTATTTTGAAAAAGATAAGGCTCTAGAACGTCGTTTCCAGAAGGTCGTTGTTAACGAACCTGATACAGAAAGTGCGATTTCTATTTTAAGAGGTATCAAAGAAAAATATGAAACACATCACAAAGTTCGTATTAAAGATGAAGCAATTATAGGTGCTGTTGAATTATCTCAGCGCTATATTACCGATCGTTTTTTACCAGATAAAGCCATTGATTTAATGGATGAATCTGCAGCAAAATTACGCATGGAGATCAATTCTAAACCTGAAGAACTTGATGTTTTAGATCGTAAAATCATGCAACTCGAAATTGAAATCGAGGCGATTAAACGCGAAAAAGATGAAGCAAAACTTAAATCTTTAAGAGCTGAATTAGCCGATCTAAAAGATGAACGAAATACTTTAAATGCAAGGTGGAAAAACGAAAAAAGTGTTGTTGATGAAATTCAAACATGCAAAACGGATTTAGAAAACTTTAAACTTGAAGCTGAACGTGCTGAACGTGATGGTGATTACGGAAGAGTTGCAGAAATACGCTATGGGAAAATTAAGGAAACACAAGAAAAACTCGAAAAACTTCAAAAACAAGTTGAAGAGCAAAAGTCGGAAACTTCTTTAATTAAAGAAGAAGTTGAGTATGAAGATATTGCTGAAGTTGTTTCAAAGTGGACTGGCATTCCAGTTACAAAAATGTTACAAACAGAACGAGAGAAACTTCTAAGGCTTGAAGATGAACTTCATAAAAGAGTTATTGGTCAAGAAGAAGCGATTGAAGCGGTATCAGATGCTGTTCGTCGAAGCAGAGCTGGTCTTCAAGATGAAAACAGACCTATTGGTTCATTTCTATTTCTAGGAACAACAGGTGTTGGGAAAACTGAGTTAGCCAAGGCTCTAGCTGAATATTTATTCAGTGATGAATCTGCAATGACGCGGATTGATATGAGTGAGTATCAAGAAAGACATGCAGTATCTCGTTTAGTTGGTGCTCCTCCAGGATATGTCGGTTATGATGAAGGTGGTCAATTAACTGAAGCTGTGAGAAGGAAACCTTATTCAGTTATTCTTTTAGATGAAATAGAGAAAGCGCATCCTGATACTTTTAATATTTTGTTACAAGTTCTTGATGAAGGTCGATTAACAGATAACAAAGGACGTGTTGCTGATTTTAAAAATGCAATTATCGTGATGACATCAAACATGGGAAGTCATATTATTCAAGAAAAATTTGATTCTGAAGTTGATATTGATTCTGCGATGGATGCTGCAAAAACTGAAGTTTTAGGATTATTAAAACAAAGTGTTAGGCCAGAGTTCCTCAACAGAATTGATGACATTGTGATGTTCACACCTTTATCAGAAGAGAATATTAAATCTATTGTAAATCTCCAATTGAACTTGGTCAAAAAAATGCTTGATAAACAAGGAATTACAATTGATGCAACTGAGGAAGCAATAAACTTCTTAGCTAGAATTGGTTATGACCCACAATTTGGTGCAAGACCTGTTAAACGTGTGATTCAAAAACAAGTTTTAAACAAACTCTCTAAAGAAATTTTAGCAGAGAAAGTAAAAACTGATAGTATTATTTTGATAGATGAAATTAACGATCAATTAATTTTCAGAAATCAAGATGAATTGATGTAATTTTAATTTATAGTTAAATATAAAGGGCTCGAAAATTCGAGCCCTTTTTTTATGAGAAAATTTTACTTTTAACTATATCAATAGTATTTAGTTATTTTGCTTCTTCTTTGGTGTATTTATCATCCCAATTTTTAACATGTGGCTCGTGAAGCTTATCTTGAGATTTTGCGACAAGCATTGAAACAGCAGCATCTCCAGTAACATTTACTGAAGTTCTCACCATATCAAGAGGTCTATCAATTGCAAAAATAAGCGCCAAACCTGCTTCTGGGATTCCTGCTTGGCCTAAGACTATAACCAACATCACCATCCCTGCTCCTGGTACAGCTGCTGAACCTATTGAAGCCAAAGTCGCTGTTGCGATAATACCTAACTGAACACCAAGACTTAAATCCATACCAAAAGCTTGAGCAATAAAAACCGCTGCAACAGCTTGGTAAAGACTTGTTCCATCCATATTAATTGTTGCTCCTATTGGTAACACAAAACTTGAGACCTGTCTATCCACACCTAAATGCTCTTCAACACGTTCCATAGTCACAGGTAAGGTTGCCGCACTTGAACTTGTAGATAAACCTAAAAGTTGAGCTGGTGAAATTCCGTTGATAAAAAATAATGGTGATTTTTTCGTAAAAACCCACACGATAAGCGCATAAAAGGCTATCATTAAAACCAAACCTAAAACAACACATCCTGCATAGTAAAGCAATGCCATAAATAAATCAGGACTAGGTGCTTCAACGATTAAAGCTGCTAATAATGCAAATACACCATAAGGCGCAGCTAACATAATTAAGTCAATCATTTTTAAGATAACTTCATTGAGCGCATCAAAAAAGTTTTTGACAGGTCGCGCTTGTTTTTCAGGTATTAATATCATTCCTATCCCAAAAAATACAGCAAAAAAGATGACTTGCAGCATATTTCCATTATCTGATGCTGCGCCAAAAATATTGTCTGGGACTAAATCCTCTAAGGCTTGTAAGGGTCCTGATTCTTTTTGCTTTGCTGCACTTTGACGTGTTAATTCAACTTCTCCTCCATAATTTTCTGTCAATTCGGTTCGCGTATCTTCATCGATTGTTTTGCCTGGTTTAAACACATTGACAATCACAAGACCAATAGATACAGCGACAACTGTAGTTATTAAATAAGTGATTAAAGTTCGTGCTCCCATTTTTGAAAGACTTGAAATATCTTTTAGGTCAGAGACACCTTTAATAAGTGAAGCCAATATAAGCGGAACTGCAATTAATTTTAGGGCATTGATAAAAATAGTTCCAAAGGGTTTGATCCAATCTGTGACGAATTGAGATCCCCATTCAAAATTAGTTAGAATTAACGCAAATAAAATACCTGCTCCCATTCCAATTAATATTTGCCAATGTAAGGCTAACTTCTTCATATATGTGTTGTTTTATGTGATAAATAAGCATCAGCTAAAACCAATGCTGTCATTGCTTCTACAATAGGTATTGCTCTAGGAACAACACATGGATCGTGTCGTCCTTTACCAGTTATTTCTACAGTATCATGTATGTTATTAATACTTCTTTGAGAAGTCATTAAAGTTGCTACGGGTTTAAAAGCGACTTTAAAATATATTGGCATTCCATTACTGATACCTCCTTGAATACCTCCACTGTAATTCGTTTGAGTGTGTCCATCTTTCTCAAATATGTCATTATGATTGCTCCCTAACATTTCCGTACCTGAAAAGCCAGAACCATATTCAAAGCCTTTGACGGCATTAATACTCATCATTGCTTTGGCTAAATTGGCATGTAATTTTTCAAAAACAGGATCACCTAAACCTAATGGTACGTTTTCAACAATACACTTTACTTGACCACCAACTGTATCTCCTTGTTTGCGAATACTCTTAATATAATCTATCATTTCGTCAGCTAGCTTTTGATCAGGACAACGCACAATATTTGATTCAGTTTGATCTAAATTATATTCATGATTTTCATCCAAACTCAACTTTCCTACGGAAAATGTAAAAGCTTTAATTTTAATAAAAGGAATGATTTGTTTGGCGATGGCACCAGCAGCAACCCAGCTCACAGTTTCTCTGGCACTAGACCTTCCTCCGCCTCTATAGTCACGGTGACCAAACTTTTTTTCATAAGTAAAATCAGCATGACTTGGTCTAAATTCATTTTTGATATGACTGTAATCTTTAGATTTTTGATCAGCATTCATAATTTCAAAAGCAATTGGCATTCCAGTAGTTTTGCCTTCAAAAATTCCAGATTTAATTTGAATTGTATCGGATTCTTTTCTTTGCGTCACAATGGAAGATTGACCTGGTTTACGTCGATCCAATTCTTGTTGAATAAGATCTTGATCAATTTCGATACCCGCAGGAACTCCATCTAAAATTCCACCCATTGAAAATCCATGTGATTCTCCGTAGGTCGTTAATCGAAGTATGTTTCCAAAAGAATTCCTTGCCATATTTCGTTTTGAGCAAATGTAACTGATTTTGTCAAAATAATAAAAAAACTAGAATATTTATGAGAAACAATCAATTCATCTATAAATTTTAATCAAAACATTAATAACCGAAATAAAATATATTCAACATTTGTAATTAATTTGTATTAAAATATTATTTTTACTTCAAAATTTAACCATGAAAATTAATTTATCAAACATTCTTTTATTAATCGTGATGGCAAGTTTTGTTTCTTGCTCTGATGATGATTCTCCTTCTTTTAATGAAACCCAAAATTACTTCAACATAGTTGTCGGCAATTCTTGGACATACCAAAACACATACAGTTCTCAAAATCAATTAACTCAGGAAGGAAGCGAAACACTCGTCGTTGATGAACTTATAACTGAAAATGGAAAAGATTTTTACAAACTTAAAAGTATAAATGTTGAAGCACCAGGGATCGTCACTTCCATGTTAACTTCTGGAAAACTCTCTGAATCTGAAGACCAATCGTCACTTTCTTACACAGGAGATTTAAATCTTAGCTTATTAGAAAACTTACCAGAAATAAATTTAGATATCCAAGGACTTAAATTGTATGATCAGAAATTATCGGCTGGAACTAACCTTTATATTAAAGAAGAAGCAATAACTCAAACTGTTAATAATATTCCGTTCACTATTGAAGTAGAAATCTATTCAAATTATTTAGGCAATGTTGGTTCAAAAACAGTTAATGGAGAAACTTATAATGACGTTATTTCAAGTGAAATCATCGTCAAAGCAAAAGTCACCTCTGATCTAGCTTTTTTACCTGTTACAGTTTTAGAGCAACAAGACTTTTTAATATCAACTCTTTATTTTGCACCTCAAATAGGCCTTATTAATAGTGATACAACTATTGAAGCAACGTTTGAAGATCTTTCAAATTTTGGACTGCCTTTGGAAGATATTTTAATTATCTCAGATCAAGAACTAACTGACTTTACGCTACAAGTTGAGTGATTTTTAAATTAAAGCATTTTTTAGAATACTGACAGGGTGCTGTGCATTGATTTGTACAGCATCTTTTATTTGGTGGCGACAACTCGTTCCATTAGCAGATATGATAACATTTTGTTCAATATTTCTTAAATGGGGAAACAATTGAAGCTCACCAATACTCATACTCAAATCATAATTATCTTCTTCATAGCCAAAACTTCCTGCCATACCACAACAACCTGATGATAAGATACTCACCTTAAAATTTTCAGGACAATTCAGCATATCAAAAGTAAATTTTGATTGAGATAATGCTTTCTGATGGCAATGTGCATGAATTTTAATCTGTTTTTCTTCCTTCGAAAATTGATCAGCATTAATATTTCCTAACTTGATTTCATTTGCGATAAACTCTTCAATAAGATAAGTGTTTTGAGACAATTTTTCAACAGCTCTTTTGTTATCTGCTAAACGCAAATAATCATCTCTAAAGCTCAATATAGCAGAAGGTTCGATACCTATAAGTGGCGTTTCAACTGAAATTAAATCTTTATATAATTCAATATTTTTGTTTGCTAGTCGCTTAGCCTGTTTCAAAAATCCTTTAGAAATTAAAGCGCGACCACTAGCTTTATTTTTGATAATTTGAACATCATAGTTTAATGCCGTTAACAGATCATAAGAATCTAATCCAACTTGAACATCATTGTAATTCGAAAATTCATCTATGAATAAATAAAGTTTTTTTATAAATGATTTTTTAGAGGAATTATTTTTCTGTTTTAGCTTTATGCCATCATAAAGTGTTTGTTGAGACAAAACAGGTAAGTCTCTATTTTTGTGAACTTTAAATATTTTAGTGAAAATATTTTTAGTGAATTTATTTGTCAAAGTAAAATTAAATAAACTTGGAAAAATAGAACCAATCTGATTGATTTTGTGATTATAACCAAACACGTAATCTGAAATATGTCTTGAATTTGAACGGTAATATTGGTATAAAAATTCAGCTTTATAACTTGCCACATCAACATTACTTGGACATTCTTTTTTACAAGCTTTACAAGAAATACAAAGCTCAAAAACTTCTTTTAACTCTTGATGGTCAAAAGGATTCTGTTGTGTTGAATTTGTCAAATATTCTCTTAAAACATTTGCTCGACCTCTGGTGCTATCTTTTTCATTTTTTGTGGCTTGATAACTCGGACACATTGTGCCGCCAGATTTCTCTGTTTTACGACAATCTCCGCTTCCATTACAATTTTCGACTGCGTTCAAAATTCCATTTTCTTTAGAGAAATCAAATACAGTCTCTAGTTCTGCTATTTTTTGATCAGGTTGATATCTCAAATTTTCAGTCATCGGTAAAGGATTGATGATCTTACCAGGATTAAAAATTGAAGAAGGATCAAAGATATTTTTGATTTCAGTTAAGGCTTGATAACAGTCATCTCCGACTAGCATCTTAATAAAATTAGATCTTACAATACCGTCGCCATGTTCACCGCTCAATGATCCATTATATTTTTTCACGAGTTTTGCAACACCTCTCGTCATATTCTCAAAATCAGCAATATCCTTTGAATCTTTTAAATTTAGCAAAGGCCTTAAGTGCAACTCTCCTGCTCCTGCATGTGCGTAATAAATCGCTGATTGGTTAAATGTTTGCATCAAGTTTTCAAAATCTTGCATATAATCAGCAAAATCATCAAGTGAAACTGCTGTATCCTCAATACATGCGACTGCTTTTTTGCCTGTGTTTAAACTTCCTAAAAGCCCTAAACCCGCTTTCCGAAGTTCTAATGCTTTGTGAATATCATCGGCTTCTAAAAGAGAGTTTGCATAAGATTTAGTTTGTGTCGTCAACAAATGAATTAAATAATTTTTTTGATTTTCTAAATCTTCAATTGAATCAGAGTTGAGCTCCAATAACAAAACAGCCTGAGGATCATGCTGTATAAAAAACCGATAAGGCGCATATTTCAAGCTTCCTTTCGTGCAGTCTAAAATTTGTTTATCCATCATTTCACAAGTGAACAAATCTGCTTGCATGATGGGTTTAACAGCATTCAAGCAATCAGAAATGCTATTAAAATGAGCGACAACCATCAATCGATGTTGAGGTGGTAAAGGGTCAAGTTTTAAAGTTGCTGAAGTGATGACTGCGAGAGTTCCTTCAGAACCAGCAATGAGTTGCGCAACATTTATAGGTTTTGAGCATGTAAGATCAAAAATTTCAGAATCTAATAAAGAATCGATTGCATAACCTGTATTTCTGCGGTGGATGTCCTTTTTAGGAAAATGAGAATGAATTTCATTTTGAAGTTTTTCTTCTTTTAATAAAGCATATAATTTTCTATAGATTTCTCCTTCACCAGTTTCTAAATCTAATTTTTTGAAGAATTCACTTTTTGATAATTCGCCAAATTCAACCTCTTGACCATCAGATAAAATGCAATTTAATGAGATAATTTTATCACGGGTCACGCCATATTTTATAGAAGTTGTTCCACTAGAATTATTGCCAATCATTCCACCAATCATACACCTATTTGACGTCGAAGTGTTTGGCCCGAAAAATAAGTTATGCTTCTTAAGTTCTTGGTTTAGCTCATCTCGAATTACGCCAGGTTGAACTTTAACAGATTTGTTTTTGACATCAATGTTTAATATGTCTGTAAAATATCGACTGATATCGACAACTATTCCATCAGTCACACATTGTCCAGCTAAAGATGTGCCTGCAGCCCTAAAGGTTAAAGAAATTTTGTGTTTGTCAGCAAAACCAATTAACTTTTTAACATCACTTATATGTCGAGGTATAGCGACTGCTAAGGGAATTTTCCTATACACAGAAGCATCAGTTGCATATAATTTTTGATGCAATTCATCGGTAAGAAATTCACCTTCAAAAGTTTGTGTAAAATCTTTAAATAGAGTTTTCAATTTTAAGCTATTTTTAACCAAATATATCCATTCATAAGGGCTTTATCTACATTTATATTGTATATTTAGCATATTGAATAAAGGCTTTTTGAAATAGAATTAATGACAAATATCATTATTTTTAAACAAGCTTTTTTATAAATTTGAATAAATTGTTTAACAGAAAAACCATATATTATGGATGTAAATTTTAATTATGTGCACGTCTCTGCAAGCGAAAGGCTTGAAGCATTAACTAACAAAAATTTAGAGAAATTAAAAAATAGATACGATTGGATCGTAAGAGCTGAAGTTTTCTTTAAAAAAGAAAATACAACAGATCCTGAAAAAGGAATGATTTGTGAATTTAAAGTAAGTGCGCCTGGTCAAAATTTATTTTCATCATCAAATCACAAAAATTTTGATGCCGCAATTAGTGAAGCAACTGAAGATATGAGAAAACAACTTCAGAAAAAGAAAGAAAAAATGTCAGTACATTAATCACAACTGACTAGAAATATTAAAAGGCTGTTTGAAATTCAAACAGCCTTTTTTAGTTTCAATTTATCCTTATTTCGAAATAAGTGATTAAAATTTATTTTTTTGAAGGTTGAGATGGACGCATTTCAACTTTACTTGGAAGAGTTCGCGGATTCATTTTAAACAAATCAACTGTCATTTCTCCAATATCTTCTGGTTGAATTTTCCAATCATCTTTTGGGCCAGGATTGTTTCCGTTAAAATGAGAAGCAACTGAACCTGGCATAATTGTAGAAACCTTCACGCCTAAATCTCTAACATCTAGCATTAAAGCCTGTGTAAAGCCAGTTACACCAAATTTACTCGCGTTGTAAGCAGAACCATTTGCAAAGAAATTTGTTCCTGCTAAGCTTGAGATGCTAATGAAATAACCTTTCGTTTTCTTTAAAGCATCTAGTGTTGTTTTTGCGGTATTAAATACGCCTGTTAAGTTAGTGTCGATTGTTTCAGACCATTGTTCTGGCGTTAAATCTTGGATGTTTGCATAATGACCCAATCCGGCATTTGCTATTACAAAATCAAGTTGACCAAATTTGTCAATAGTTTGTTCAACAGCTTTGGTTAAATCATCATAATGACGGACATCAGCCTTAACGCCTAAAGCTAAATCTTGACCAATTTCCTTATTCAACTTTATTGCGGCTTCACCAGCACTTTCAAGACTTCGGCTCGTGATGGCTACTTTGACTCCTTCTTTTGCAAGAGATTTTGCAATACCGTAACCAATTCCTTTACTCCCGCCTGTTACAAAGGCAACTTTATCTTTTAATTCCATAATACTTTTTAATCAAAAATATAATTCATGTAAGACTTTCAATTTAATTTTTAAAAGATTTAACGTGAAATCATTAGATTTAAAATATTTTTGCAAATTAAATTCTTGAATAAAATGTCTAAAAATAAAACGAAAATCAAATACTTAAAAATTGCTTTAAGGTTTATCCTTTTAATAGCTATTGTATTTATTGGCTTTTTCGCATCTATATATTTAGGTTTATTCGGGAAGCTCGCTTCAGAAAAAGAATTAGCAGATTTTAATCAAGTCCAAGCTTCAAAATTTATTGATAGAAATGATCAAACTTTTGCGAAAATATACGAGCTAAATCGAGAATCCATTTCGATTGACGCATTGCCTCAACATTTATTAGATGCTTTGATAGCAACTGAAGACGCACGTTTTTACGAACATTCAGGAATTGACACTCGAAGCTTAATGCGCGTTTTATTTAAAACAATTTTGGCTGGAGATGAATCCTCAGGTGGCGGAAGTACCATCACTTTGCAATTAGCAAAGAATCTATTTGGTCGAAAAGATTATGCATTTTTAAGTTTACCTATCAACAAAACAAAAGAAGCAATTGTCGCTCAGCGTATTGAAGATGCTTATACAAAGCGAGAAATTTTAGAACTATATCTTAACACTGTTCCTTTTAGCGGAAATACTTATGGCATTGAAAGTGCTTCTCAAAAATTTTTTAATAAATCTGCTGCTGATTTACAACTTCCTGAGGCTGCTATTTTGGTGGGAACATTAAAGGCAAATCATTCTTATAATCCACGTTTATTTCCAGAAAGAAGTCAATTGAGGCGTGATGTCGTCATCACTCAAATGCTAAAGTATGAAATGATTTCTAAACAAGAAGCAGATGCCGTCATGGTTGAAAGTTTGGAAATTGATTACTCTAAAAATACTTCAAAAAACTCATATTATCTTAAAGAATATTTAGTTGATCAAACACAGGAAATACTCGATTCAATCAATGCGAAAGATGATGAAGATTTTCAGCTTAAGAAAGATGGTTTGATTGTCAAAACAACTATTGATGCAGGAATTCAAGACATATTAGAATCAAATTTAAAAGAACATTTAAAGAAGATACAAAGTCAATTTGAAAGTCAGTATGCTTCCAATAAACCTTGGGAAAATCCTGCGATTTGGAAACCTGAATTACGTAGATCAAAAGCCTATCAAAAACTGATCAAGAATAAATCTGAAGATGAAGTTTTAAAAGAATTAAGCAAAAAAAGAAAAACAGAGTTTTACGATGGTGAGCAATATCAAGTTGTTACTGCTTCAACAATCGATAGCATTCAACATCATCTTAAATTTTTAAACGCTGCCAGTCTTTCAATTGATCCACACTCTGGTGATATCTTAGCGTATGTTGGTGGTTTAGATCAGAATCTATCTCAATATGATTTTATTAGATATGCCAAAAGACAAGTTGGGTCAACTTTTAAACCAATTGTTTACGCATCAGCTTTAAATCAAGGTTTAGAACCATGTGATTATTTATCAGCTAAAGAAATTAGTTATAAAAATTACGATAATTGGAAACCCAAAAATGCATCTAAAAAAGATGAGATTGATCCGCATTTAAATTATAGTTTAAAAAGCGCTTTAACGCAATCATTAAATGTTGTTTCTGTCAAAGTTTTAGAAGAAGCTGGTATCCAGAACACAATTAATTTTGCAAAGAAATTAAAAATAAAATCTGTGATTAAACCTGAACCATCAATGGCTTTAGGTGCTGTTAACATGAATATTAAAGAGCTTGCCCTCGCCTATTCTGGCTTTGTTGCTGACGAAATACCTAACAGATTAAATTTGATTAAAAGCATATCCACGATTGATGGCAAAGTGATTTATGAGGCACCAAAAACTCACCACTCAGAAAATCCTTTAGACGAATTTAAAAGATTACAGATGCTTGCAATGCTTCAAAACGTTGTAAAGGCTGGAACAGGAAGAGCTATCACCTATACATACGGATTAAGGCAAGCTATTGCTGGAAAAACAGGAACAACACAGGACAATAAAGATGGCTGGTTTGTTGGCGTCACTCCGCATTACATCAACGTAAACTGGGTTGGTCACAACAATCAAAAAATCGGTTTTAAAACAACGCGTTTAGGTCAAGGTGCTGTCAGTGCCTTGCCGATATTTGCAAAATCTTATGCAGAGATGATTAACAACAGCGAATATAATGCTATGACGAGAGCTAAATTTAAAGGTTTAAATCAAAATATCTTAAAAAGTTTAGCATGTGAAGACACCAAAAGAGACGGTTTTTTCAAGCGTTTGTTTTCAAATAAAAAAGATGAAAAAGAGTTTGAAAGCAAAAAAGAGGAAGAAAAGAAAAAGAAGAAGTTTTTAGGTATTTTCTAAATTATATAAATCCAATTTTTTATTTCTTTTGCTTGTTTTCTTTAATTTCAATCAATTGAATATTCTGTGGTTCATTCTTGTCTTCTTCATTTGAAATAAAAACTCTTCCTTCTCCATCAAAAGTAAGTCCTTCTGGTTGGGGAAATAGCGTACTATCGAGATAAATAAGTGTTTTTGTAGATTTATCTGGATTTAGAATCAAAAGCTTAGGTGTTCGACCTTCCAAAATATAATATTCTTCAGTAATCGGGTGCTGTGCTATTTCTGAAAGATAAAAATAACGAGAAGGGTGCGAATTCGGTATTTCTGCAAATACTTTATCATCCATTGAAATATTGATCAAAGGCTCTTTATCCAGCTCCATAGTGTTAATATCAAGAGAATAGACCAAAATAGATTCAGGATTCTCTTCTTTTTTATGCTCTTTTATTCCCATTAACAACTGACGATCGTTCACCAGAAACAACCCTTCAAAGTCTAACTTTTTATTATTAAAAATTTGATGAGATTTAATTTTAAAATTCTCATTTCTAAAATTCTCAATCACAGTAATTTCACCATTACTTTTCAAGATGTAGGCTATTTCTTTATTGATTGCAATACCTTCATAGTCACCTTTTTCACCAAATTTGATCTTATCAGTAACTTTTTCAGAAGCTAAATTATAAATGTAAATAATACCATCTTCATCCTGAATACAGGCAATTTCTTGATCTCCCAAATGATAAATACCTGAAATCTCTTTAAGTTCATCAGGTAAAAACCAAGTTTGAACTATATTGATCTTAAAAGGTGATTTATATTCAAAAATAAACTTATTCCTTAACAATAGTATGATAACACCTATCGTTAAAGTGATAAGACCTATAGTCAAAAAAAGACCATTCTTATAATTCATAATACTTTTCTGTTAACTTTGCAGTTTGTAAAATTGCGTAAAATTAATTTAATGAACAAAGCAAATTCAGACCGTATAGTCTATAATTTCTTAGTTGATAACTTTCATCTCAACGATTTAATGGCTAAGTATTTAAATGTCGCCATTAGTTTCATTTTTTTATTGCTTTTTGGCTTTATCTTATTTAAAACTTTAAGATATATCGCCAAGAAAACATTACATCAAATTGCTGTGCGCTCCAAAACACAATTTGATGATTACCTTATTAAAAACAAAACATTCCTTAACCTTTCAAACCTGATTACCCTAAATGTAATTTCGGTTTTATTGCCGATGATATTTGTGGATTTCCCTCAATATTTAGGTTTTTCCCAAGGATTGTTTGATATCCTTATCATTATTTTAGTAGTGATGGTGATTAGAAGTGTTTTGTTGACTATCAAAGACTTTTTAATGACATTGAATGCTTTTAAAGATAAACCGATACAAAGCTACATTCAGGTGTTTATGATTGTTATTTGGCTCATTAGCGGAACCATTATTTTCTCAATTATTACAGGGAAACCTTTATTAGAATTTTTAACAGCTTTAGGTGCATTTTCTGCTGTTCTTTTATTGGTTTTTAAAGATACAATACTTGGATTTGTTGCTAGCATTCAAGTTTCTGTCAATGATACTGTTCGTATTGGTGATTGGATTACTATGGACAAATACGGTGCAGATGGTGATGTTTTTGAAATCAACCTTTCCTCTGTTAAAGTCAGGAATTTTGATAAAACAATCACGACAATACCTACTTATTATCTCATTTCTGACTCTTTTAAAAACTGGCGAGGTATGAGTTCGTCTGGAGGTCGAAGAATCAAACGCTCTCTTATTATTAAATCAAATAGTGTCAAACTTTTAACTGATAATGACATTGAGGAATTAAAAAAGATTGATTTGATTTCAGACTATATCACTGAAAGACAAAGTGAAATAAAATTATACAATAAAGAAAATCAAATTGATAAGTCAATTTTATTAAATGGTAGAAATCTTACGAACTTTGGTGTATTTAGAATTTATGTCGATAACTATTTAAGTCAAAACCCTGATATCAATAAAGAGATGACAACAATGACGCGACAGCTTGCGCCAACTTCTGAAGGAATTCCTCTGGAAATTTACGCTTTTAGTCAAGATAAAGTTTGGGCCAATTATGAACGCATCATCGCAGATATTTTTGATCATCTTTTAGCGGCGACTTCATATTTTGATTTAGAAATTTTTGAAAAACCAAGTGGATCAGATCTTAGTCGTTTGTTAAATCAAACAGATGAACCTGCCTAAAATGCTTAATATTATTAATAAAAAATTAAAAAAAGCAGAACTATTTTGACATCAATTTGAAAAGTTTACTTTTGTTACTTTTATGAAAAATTCTCAGAAAAATAGAAAGAAACCCAGATGGCGTTTATTACACCAATACTATAGCTATACTGGTTTTTATAGTTTTTTAGGACGTAGTTTGCTCAAAGCCACGCCTCCAATACTCATTTTTATTGCAGCTTTATTGGCAGTACATTTTTTTGTGATGGACATCTACACAATGTTGGATTACGTCACTGAAAACTTCCCTGATTACGCTGTTTTTGCTGTGTTTTTCGCATCAGAATCTATTTTAGGACTCATACCACCAGAAATATTTATCGCGTGGTCAGGTCAGTCTATGTCACCTTGGCTCTATCTAAGTTTTTTAGCCATTTTATCCTATGCTGGTGGCGTTTTATCGTATTTTTTTGGTCGTGGTGTCGCTAGTATTCCTTCTGTATTTGTTTATTTGGAAGTTAAAATGGCTAAACATATTAAAAACATGAGAAAATGGGGAGGTTTGCTCATCATTGTTGGTGCACTTCTACCCTTGCCTTTTGCGATTTCCAGTATTGCAGCAGGAATCATCAAATTCCCATTTGGAAGTTATCTCCTATTTGGATTATTAAGGTTAGTCAGATTTGGAATTTATGGCTTTATGATTTTTGAAGCTTTATAATAAATATCAATTTATCCATATACAAAAAAAGCTATCTGCGAAAAGATAGCTTTTTTGATTTTTATTAAAATTGTTTCCTATGTCATAAACATTTCGTTGATTTTGACACGCAATTTACGCGTGTAATCTTCATATAACCAATCTCTGTAGTTCTTAGTATTGTTGATAATGCAACGTGAATATTTCTTGATTCGATCTTTGATATCGCCCTTTAATTCTCTTGCCAAAATTCTTGCATCAAAAACATCTTCAGAGTTTTCAATACACATTTGAGCATGTTGAGCAATCGATTCTTCTAAAACCAATTTTGATTTTTGACCATTATTAACTGCTTCGTGATATTTTGTATGAACATCAAATGAAATATCCTCAGAGTTTTTAAACATTTCTCTGACATCATCTGGCATCTGATATGTAAAACTACTTTCGATTTCTTCATCAGAAATCATATTTTCTAAGAAGTAATCAGGGTTTTCAAAAATCAATTGCCAATCGACAGGTGAATCCCAAGGGCCAAAACGCGCAATATTGTTACCTAAATCAATAACGTTAAAGTAATCTTTATTAGGCAGTTTTCTTGAGCCTCTACCAATCATCTGATAGTAAAGAGTCAATGATTTTGTTGCACGATTTAGAATAATATTTTCAACAGTTGGTTCGTCAAAACCAGTCGTTAAAATACTTACCGACGTTAATATCGCATCTGGTTTTTCTTTAAACCATTTTAATATTTCTCTTCTTTCTCTCTTATTGTGTGTGTTATCAAGGTGTTTTACCTCATAACCTGCATCTTTAAAAGTTTGGTAAACGTACCAAGATGTGTTGATTCCATTATTAAAAATCAAAGTCTTTTTCCCTTTACATCTCTCCTCGTAAGCTTGCAATAATTTTTCCTGCATGTCCAGGTTAGTATAGAGATCTTCAGAGGATTTTACGGTATAATCACCCGTCATTCCAACTTGTAAAGTTCCTAAACCTACATCATAAGCAAACATATTTGCCTTTGCTAAAAAACCTTTATCAATCAATGATGTAATTGAATTACCAACGATTAATTCACGATAATTACGATGCATTGGCAGTTTAATATTCGAACTCAAAGGAGTCGCAGTCACACCAAGAATAAATGCCTTTTCAAGATATTTAAAAAGCTTTGTAAATGAGTTATAATGCGCTTCATCAATAATGGCTAAACCAATATTTTTCATGTTCACCTTGTCCTCGTTGATACGATTATTCAAGGTTTCAACCATGGCAACAAAACACATATATTCGTTATCATCAGAGATTTCTTTAACCTTACTATTGATGATTTTGTTTCGTACACCAAAACCATTCAGCATATTTGAAGTTTGTTTACACAACTCAATTCTGTGCGTAAGAACAACCACCTTTTTGCCAGTTTTTTCTATGTATCGTCTTACGATTTCAGAAAAAACAACAGTTTTACCTCCACCAGTTGGAAGTTGGTAAAGTAAATTATAGTTATCAGGAGCATTTTCAAACTTATCAAAGATTTTCTTTAAATCTGCTTCTTGGTAATCATAGAGTTCTTTTTCAGCAATTTTATCAGCCATATTATTTGCGAAATGTATTAATTTTTAAGTTTTAAGATTTGCAAAAATAAGCAGAAATAAAGCTAACCTAAAATGTTTTAGGTGTTAATCCCTGAAAAAGCCCATAATTAACATCCTTTCAATAATTCATTTTTAATAATTCATAAAATGATTTAAATTTTTGAGTATTCTACACCACTTCATTCGAGACCTGTATCTTGAAATATTTAATTCATGTAAAAAAAATCAAAAATCTTTGTTCGAAAGCTTCAACTTGTCAGTCTAAAATTTATTTTTGTAAAAAAATCAGACTAAATACATAACATTGGAAAATAAAAAAGCATTAAAACTCATTGATCAGATCATAAAGGAAACTCAAGAAGCTAATATCATTACTGATACGACAATCGACCAACTTAAAGAGTTGAGACCTTTTGCTGTTGATGAAAAGCTTCCTGTCGTTGCAAAGTCTATCCGCTTAGCATATGAACATATAGAAGAATATGAGGTTTTCATTATTCCTATTCCACAAGACGAACCTTTAGAAACAGAAGAAGATGCTGATGAAACTGAAGAAGATGATGCAATCACAGGTGTTGAAAGCTTTGTTTACTTTATGAATTTGATTAAAAATCAACATAAAAAAGTCAACGAAGACGAATTGAGAGAATATAACGAAAAATTTGAGGCTTTCGCCGAATAACAGATTATGGGGAGAGCATTTGAGTTTAGAAAAGAGAGAAAAATGAAGCGCTGGTCTGCTATGGCCAAAACTTTTACGCGCTTAGGAAAAGATATTGTCATGGCTGTTAAAGATGGCGGTCCTGATCCTGAAGCAAACTCTAAACTGCGTGCTGTCATACAAAACTGTAAGACTGCCAATATGCCCAAAGACAATATCGAAAGAGCGATTAAACGCGCTTCTGATAAAAGTCTGGGTGACTACAAAAATGTTCTTTTTGAAGGCTATGCACCGCATGGTATCGCTGTTTTGGTTGAAACTGCGACCGATAACAATAATCGAACTGTAGCAAATGTACGCTCTTATTTTAATAAATGTGATGGTAATTTAGGTACATCTGGTTCTGTTGAGTTTATGTTTGACCATATCTGTAATTTCATTATCAAAAATGAAAATATAGACAAGGATGAGTTAGAATTAGAACTCATCGATTTTGGTGCTGAAGAATTATTTGAAGATGAAGATGGCATTCACATCGACGCTCCTTTTGAAAGTTTTGGAAGTTTACAAAAAGAACTCGAAAGCAGAAACTACGAAATTTCATCTTCTGGTTTTGAGAGAGTGCCGCAAGTCACTAAAAAATTAACAGAAGAACAAGAAGTTGAAGTTCAAAAACTTTTGGATTTGCTTGACGATGATGATGATGTTCAAAATGTATATCACACCTTGGATAGTTCTAATTAATTAGACCAAAACTAAGCTTAAAAACACAAAAAAGCTTGTTAGCAATGACTAACAAGCTTTTTTTATATTAAAATCTAAAACTTAAAGTTTACATTTCTTCAAAAATAGATTTCATTAATCTCGTTTTGTCATTTAAGCTTTCTTCTAAAGAAATCATCGTCTCAGTTCGGCTCACACCATCGATATCATCAATTTTAAAAATGACATTTTTAGCATGTTCAGTGTTTTTTGCTCTAATTTTCACAAAAAGGTTAAACTTGCCAGTTGTCACGTGAGCAACAGTAATATTTGGAATATCCTCTAACCTATTTAACACGAACTGGGTTTGTGATGTTTTTTCTAAAAAAATACCAACGTAAGCGATGAAATTGTAACCCAATGAGTTATAATTTAATGTCAATGAAGAACCTTGAATGATCTTAGCTTCTTCCATTTTCCTAACTCTAACGTGAACAGTTCCAGCCGAAATGTTTAATTTCTTAGCGATGTCAGTAAATGGTGTTCTCGTGTTTTCGATTAACATATTGAGTATCTGATGATCAATATCGTCTAATTTGAATTTTGCCATTTATAAATTGTATTATATTTATTTTTAAAAAGAATTGACTGCAAAATTAATTATTAAAAGCAAATTATACGTTAAAAAAATCATTAAATTTCAAATTTCACTACGAAAACGTTTGCGTTAATTGTTAAGGATTTCACAATTGCTTGTAACTCAATTTTTTCTGAATTTATCTGAATATCTTCTAATTCAGCATCCATAGTTTGATGTCCAAAAATATGATCTAGGTTTCCTATTTGATCGATATAAGGCTCAAATATAAGAGTCGATTTTTCTGATAGAATCTCGCGATATCTAATAGATATGTCTAAAGTTTCTGTTTCTGACACCGAATAATTTTTAATCAATAAATCAGTGTAGTTTTTTGAGTTTTCAGGAATTGAATGATAGTATATGTCTGAATTTTCTGATGTTTGAAAATCCTTCAACTCAATCAATGCGCGAATTAAACCAATAAAACACAACTTTCGCGTTTTTTCTCTTGCATAATCATTCCCTGTATGACCTGCTTCAACTAAAACAGTTGGTAAAGCTCTGGCATGCAGGTTGTCACCAAAGCAATTGATATTAAAAGCGTCATCATACCTTCCAATTTGTTCTGGAATAAATTTTTGCAGTACTTGATGCATAGAATTAATCACATGCATTGATTTTAAACGCGTTTCATTAAGTGATCTATCTTTACGATAAGAAGCTGATAGAAAAGAAAGTTGTGCAGCTTGAGATTCTTCAGCTTCAAAAATACTACGCTGATCATGCATATTAAAGCAAAAATCTGGTTTAAAATCGTCGATAATGCGCATTAATAATTTTGTTTCTGGCTGGCTTTGATCTTTTGCATCTCTGTTTAAATCAACTTGATTTGCATTTGTTCGTGTCCATGCAAAACTACCATCAGGATTAAGAACTGGAATAATTTTAATCCTTAAATGATTTAAAAGATCAGCTTCATCAGAATTTTTAAATTTTGAACTCAAAAAATAGTAGATCAAATCATAAACAGCTTTTGTTGTTGTCGATTCGTTACCATGCATTTGTGACCATATCAAAATTTTGAATGAACCTTGACCAAATTCAAAAGAAGAAATAACACGATCTAAAACAGAATTACCTTCATTAACAATTTGATGCTGATGTGAAATCTGATGATTTAATTTATTGATTAATGGTTCAGATAAATATCTCACAGCTCCAATTGGAGATTTAATATCTGAATAATCTTTGTAAAGTTCTTGATATAAATTAAGCTCTTCTTCCATGTTTACAAATGTAAAAAAGTATTTGTTTACAACTTTAAACAAGAAAAGACACTCAACTTTTTACAATTGTAACCGCTTTTCATTAGCAAACCTCAAGTAAAGTTACATTTGCAACCTTCAGGAATCATGATTTATATAAATTATATTATTTGCTTAACTATCAATAAGTTAACTCACACTATATAAACTTTAAGTTTAAACAAAATAAGCTCTTGAAAGCCGTTTTGATGATAGGTTTTAATTGTTTACTTTTGTGTGGTTACAATATTATACAAACATATTTTACAATGATAAACAGTGAAGCCTTTGCTAAACGTCTAGAAGAAATTTTGAAATATTACGATTTATCAGCTTCTTCTTTCGCTGAAAAAATTGATGTTGGTCGTGCTTCTATTTCTCATATCCTATCAGGTCGAAATAAACCTAGCCTAGATTTTGTTATGAAGATTGTAAAGGAATTTTCTGAAGTAGAATTGTATTGGTTGATCAACGGAAAAGGTCAATTTCCTAAAAATAACGAAACTACGCCTCCATCAAAAAAAACTCAACCAGAAAAAAAATCAAATCAAAATTATAAGATTTCTAATGATCAAAATCTTCAATCTGAAAAGCAGTTATCATCTGAAGTTTCTAAAGTTATTGTTTTTTATAAAGATGGTCGTTTTGAAGTATTTGATGAACAAATTTGATATTTTTGCAGAAAATAAAAATTGATGAGAATTCTTAAATTTCTTTTATTGCCACTTCTTTTTAGCGCTTGCTATTCTTCAGAAAGAGATTGTGAAAAGTTCAGAACAGGAACTTTTGAATTTGATGCCTTAATCAATGGTGAAGTCGTGACAACAACTTTTGTCAGAAACGATTCTATTGAAATAGAAACTTACAATGGCAAAACTGACACAGCATCGATCAGATGGATCAATGATTGCCAGTACATCTTGAAGTCTTTAAATCCTGAAAGTATGGCTGAGAAAAAGCCTATTGAGATGCGTATTCTCTACTCTGACGGAAATACTTATACATTTCAGTACAATATCGTGGGAGACACCAATACTCAACAAGGTACGGCAACCAAGATTAGTGATTAAAACAAACTTGCTTGCGTCTCGTCTGAGTCTGGCTTTTCTTCAATAATCTCCTCCTCAGCTTCCTCATATTCGGGAGCTGGTAAAGATTCAATTAAATCGATTTGTTTGACTTTGTCTGTGGTTAATTGATTGCCCTGAGCTTTGATACCTTTCACTGATATGAACTCCTCTAAACTCTCAATTTGATTTGGCTTTCTCTCCTTTCCTTTAGCTTTAACAAACTCAATTTCTATCTGAGGTTTATAATCCGTACTGACTATCTCTAATTGTGAATCTTGATGTTCTGTAATGATCAATTCATCTTTATCAGGCTGTTCAATTAAAAAGCGTTTAACATAAAAACGTTCTTTTTCACCTTCCCAATAAACGATTGAGATTGGCTTTTTAGGATTCCATTTTTCTAAAACAACAATATCGTTTTCAAAGCGTGTTGTCAATTCAGGAATAATAACTTTTGCAAAACCATTTTGACGAATCACTAATAGTCGATCTTCACCTTTAAAAGCACCCAGTAATTCTCCTCTTTCATCAGTATTCAATCTTCTCACAGTATCATCAAACCAAATTTTACGTGGTTTAAGCGTCGAAACGCCTTCTTCTTTGAGTTCAACTTTTTTAACAGGAAGTTTTGTGACTAAATTACCTTTAACGCCACGTCCTTTAATCGCTAATTCAGAAAAATCAATATCAAACTTTAAGCGTTTAAGACCTTTTTTATGTCGCAAGTGAACACTTACAATTTCGGCTTCACCATTTGGATTACATGAAAAATATGAAATTCTCGAACCTGATTTACCACGTGTCATATCGTAGGCTTTATCGCGCGTAACGGAAGTAACCGCAAATCGCTTCATAAAACTATGACCGTTTTTGCCATCATTGTAAATCAAGTTATAAATCGTTCTTTTGTCCTTTCTTTTAAAGATACCAACGTGAATAATGTTTTTACCAATAAAAGTTTTCGTGTCAACCTTTGTCACCATCATTGTTCCACTTTCCGTAAAACAGATAATGTCATCAATATCGCTACAATCTGTGACGTATTCGTCTTTTTTCAAGGCAGTTCCTATAAAACCTTCTTTTCTATTGACGTATAATTTTGTATTTCGAATAACAACTTTTGAAGCTTCAATATCTTCAAAAATGCTAATTTCAGATTGACGTTCTTTTCCTTTTCCGTATTTCTTTTTTAGAGATTTGAAATAATCAATTGAAAAATCAATAAGATTGTCAAGATTGTTTTTGACTTCTTCAACTTCATCTTCTAAAGCTTCAATTTTTTGTTGGGCTTTATCAAGATCAAATTTCGAGATTCTCTTGATCTTAATCTCTGTCAGCCTAACGATATCCTCTTCAGTGACTTCTCTTTTAAGATGACCAGTATAAGGCTTCAAGCCTCTGTCAATCGCCTGAATTACGCCTTTCCATGTTTCTTCTTCTTCAATATCACGATAAATTCTGTTCTCGATAAATATTTTTTCTAGAGAAGAATAGTGCCATTGCGCTTCTAACTCACCTAATTTGATTTCTAATTCAAGCTTAAGCAAACTTACAGTTCTATCTGTACTAATTCTAAGAAGTTCACTGACACCTAAAAATTGTGGTTTATCATCAACAATAACGCAACTCAAAGGAGAAATTGACATTTCGCAATTTGTAAAAGCGTAAAGTGCATCAATTGTTTTATCAGGAGAAATCGACGTTGGGATATGAACTAAAATTTCAACTTGAGAAGAAGTATTGTCTTCTATCTTCTTTATTTTAATTTTTCCTTTATCGTTTGCCTTTAGAATGGAATCAATTAAACTTGATGTATTTGTTCCGTAAGGAATCTCAGAAATGACAAGCGTATTTTTGTCTCGTGCTGAAATTTTTGCACGAACACGAACTTTCCCGCCTCTTAAACCATCATTATAGTTTGTCACATCAATGATTCCAGCAGTCGGAAAATCAGGAAATATTTTAAATCTTTTTCCTTTTAAATGCTTAATTGAAGCATCGATCAATTCATTGAAGTTGTGAGGTAAAATTTTAGTACTTAAACCAACAGCAATACCTTCTGCACCTTGTGCGAGAACCATCGGAAACTTAACAGGTAAATTAATCGGTTCTTCTTTTCGTCCATCGTAAGATAATTGCCAATCAGTCGTTTTTGGATTAAAAACAACCTCTAGAGCAAATTTTGTTAAACGTGCTTCAATATATCTAGGTGCTGCAGCACTATCGCCTGTTAGTATATTTCCCCAGTTTCCTTGTGTATCAATCAGCAAATCTTTTTGTCCAATTTGCACCATTGCGTCTGCTATACTCGCATCACCATGTGGATGATATTGCATGGTATGACCGACAATATTAGCCACTTTGTTGTATCTGCCATCATCTAAATCCTTCATCGAATGCATGATACGGCGGTGTACTGGCTTAAAACCATCAACAATAGATGGTACGGCGCGTTCTAAAATAACATAAGAAGCATAATCAAGAAACCAATCTTGATACATGCTATTAATTTTTACTGAAACGTCTTTATCATCGTTTTCAGGTATATCCGGAAATTCACTCATAGATTAAGAAGCCGTTTGAAGATGTTGATTTTGTTGTAATAATTTGCTTAATGATTTTTTAAGATATCTTACTTTTCGAGGACTTAAAAGCGTTACATTAATGCTGATTTTTTTAGTTTTATCATTTTTCTTATAATGAATAACCAATTTTTTAAAAAACAAAAAATTAATCACTTTACAATCAGTTATACTATCTTTTTTGACTTCATACCTTTTGTCGCGATAATTTGTGATTTGCGAAAGAATAATTCCTCTTGTATAAATACTTAAAAGCGTTCCTTCACTGTCATATTCAAAATATCGTCCTGCATAATATGTGTAAAAAATTGAAAGAACAATCAAAGCTTCTATTGCGTAGAAAAGTTTATTTGATCTGATGAATTGAGCACCTAAAACTTGGTTTAGAAAAATAAACAAAAAGAAAAGCACCACTAGAAAATAGTAGATTCCAGGAATCATTTTTGTCGCACGATAGTTAGTTAATCTCATCTTGTAATTCTTCAGCTAAATCAACTTCAACTTTTAGGTTATCAATAATAAAATCTTGTCTTTGTGGCGTATTTTTTCCCATATAAAACTTCAATAACTCTTCAATACTTTGATCGCGATCAAGCATCACTGGATCTAAACGAATATCTTCACCAATAAAATTAACAAATTCATCTGGTGAAATTTCACCTAAACCTTTAAACCTGGTAATTTCTGGTTTGCCCTTTATCTTTTTTAAAGCATCCTTTCTTTCTTGTTCAGAATAACAATAAAAAGTTTGTTTTTTATCTCTCACTCTAAAAAGTGGTGTTTGCAATATATACAAATGACCACGTTTAATAAGTTCAGGAAAAAATTGCAAGAAGAAAGTGATAATCAATAAACGAATGTGCATACCATCAACATCGGCATCCGTCGCAATCACAATATTGTTATACCTTAAATCTTCTAAAGTATCTTCAATATCCAGAGCAGCTTGAAGTAAGTTAAATTCTTCATTTTCATAAACAATTTTCTTACTTAAACCGTAAGAATTCAAAGGTTTACCTCTTAAACTGAAAACAGCTTGCGTATTGACATTTCTAGACTTTGTGATACTTCCACTCGCCGAGTCTCCCTCGGTAATGAATAATGTAGAGTCTAAATAATTTTCTTTTTTAGTGTCGGTCAAGTGAACTCGACAGTCACGAAGTTTTTTATTGTGTAAACTCGCTTTTTTAGCGCGTTCTTTAGCTAATTTTCTAATACCAGATAAATCTTTTCGCTCTTTTTCAGCCTGAAGAATTTTTCTGTGTATGTTATCAGCAACATCAGTATTTCTGTGAAGGTAATTATCAAGTTTTGTTTTTACAAAGTCAACAACATAAGTTCGTACTGTTGGAAATTTACCTCCCATTTCAGTTGAACCCAATTTTGTTTTTGTCTGACTTTCAAAAATCGGTTCCATCACTTTGATGCTAATCGCCGAAACAATAGATTTTCTGACATCACTTGGCTCAAAATTTTTACCGTAAAACTCTCTTATCGTTTTAACAATCGCTTCTCTAAAAGCTGATTGATGCGTTCCGCCTTGCGTCGTATGTTGTCCATTAACAAATGAATGATACTCCTCGCTATACTGAGCTTTACTGAATGTTAGCGCAACTTCAATATCTTCTCCTTTTAAATGAATAATCGGGAAAAGTTGATCTTTTTCTGCAATACGATCGCCTAATAAATCTTTTAAGCCATCTTCAGAGTAAAATTTTTCTCCGTTAAAAATTATCGTTAATCCCGGGTTGAGATAAACATAATTTTTAAGCATTTTTTCAATGTACTCTTTACGGTAATTGAATTTTTTAAAAATTTCTGGATCAGGTGTGAAAGTGACTTTAGTTCCTCGGCGCCTTGAAGTATCATCTAAAGATTCTGTATCTTTTAATTCACCTTGTTCAAATTCAGCAGAAACGGATTTATTATCTCTAGTCGATTCAACTCTAAAAAAACTTGATAAAGCATTGACGGCTTTTGTACCAACACCATTTAAACCAACAGATTTTTTAAAAGCCTTGGTATCATATTTTCCACCAGTGTTCATTTTAGAAACAACATCTACAACTTTCCCAAGCGGAATACCACGACCGTAGTCGCGGACAATAACGCGTGAATTGTGAACAGAAACTTCAATTGTTCGGCCAGAACCCATCACAAACTCATCAATGGAATTATCTAAAACTTCTTTTAGTAGAATATAAATTCCATCATCGGCGCTCGAGCCATCACCTAGTTTACCAATGTACATGCCTGGTCGCATACGGATATGCGCTTTCCAGTCTAATGATTTAATATTGTCTTCTGTATATGATGTCATGTTTTGGCTCCTAACTTTGGTGTGCGTAATTTATCGCTTTCAAATTTATTAAAATCAACCGAATAATAAGGCTTTTTTATTGAAAATACAATCAATCATGACAATAAAAAGCTTGTTCTTATTGAAGAACATTCATCGTTGAAAAGCTATTCTACCTCATCATGAAAATTAAATCTAATTATTAAATTTCGAATCATTTAACAAATACCTTCAACTCATCGGATTTTTAAAAATCTATAGCGTTAATCGCACTATGTGAAGCATGTGAAACAACCAATTCGTTATCAAGAATAATCAATTGTGGCGATTGATGAATGACTTGAAATTCATGCATCAAAGCATCTGAAACATCTCGGTGAGCTAAAATATCAACGTAAAAATAAAGAACATCTTCTCTATCTTCAACTTTAGATTGAAATTGTCGCCACACCATTCCGCTAATACCGCAGCGTGTTGAATGTTTGAAAATGATAATTTTTTTATCTTTCGATAAATCCTTGATGACATTAATTTGATCAGTAGATGTCAATTTCTTCCACAAACTCGGATTTTGTGATTCTTCAGTTTCCTTTTTGCCAAATATTTTATCGATCAATCCCATTATAAAAAAGCTTATTGTTCCTTAATACTATTGACAGCATAATTTCGCCATTTCTCAATACAATTCTGAATATCACTTGGTATTTCAGAATTAAAACTCATCCATTCACCTGTTGTCGGGTGCTCAAAGCCTAAGGTTTTAGCATGTAAAGCTTGACGAGGTAATATTTTAAAACAATTATCAACAAATTGTTTATATTTTGTAAAAGTTGTTCCTTTCAGAATTTTATCACCACCATAGCGCTCATCATTAAATAAGGTATGTCCTAAATATTTCATATGAACGCGTATTTGATGCGTCCGACCAGTTTCTAAGCGACAAGTCACCAAAGTGACATATCCTAAACGTTCCAAGACTTTATAATGTGTGATGGCTTCTTTCCCAAACTCATTATCATCTTCATAAACCATATATTGCAGTCGGTTTTTAGGATTTCTACCGATATTTCCTTCGATAACACCTTCATCTTCTTTTACATTTCCCCAAACCATCGCCACGTATTCACGTTGACTTGTTTTATGAAAAAATTGACGTGAAAGATGCGTCATCGCTTCTTCGGTTTTGGCAACAACCAAAAGTCCGCTTGTATCTTTATCAATTCTGTGAACCAGACCTGGCCTGTCGCTAGAATTATTAGGCAAATTATCAAAATGAAAGACCAATGCATTGATTAATGTCCCTGAATAATTACCGTGACCAGGATGTACAACCATTCCCGCTTCTTTATTAACAACTAATAAAGCATCATCTTCATAAACAATATCAAGAGGAATATCTTCAGCCGTTAAAAGGTTTTCATAAGGTGGATACTCTAATAAAACCTTGACTTCATCATGTGCTTTGACCTTATAATTTTGCTTAACTGCAACTCCATTGACAAATATGTTTCCATCTTTTGCTGCTGCTTGAATTTTATTTCGTGTAGCATTCTCAATGAAATTCATTAAAAACTTGTCAACACGTAAAGGAACTTGTCCTGAAGACGCCTTAAAACTATGGTGCTCGTATAACTCGTCATTATCTTGTTCTGATCTTTTTTGATCACTCATTGGTTTCTATTTTTAGAGAATCTGATTCTATTTCTTCACTAAACTCTTCATTATATCTAAGACTTCCATCACTAATAACAATAATGATTTCACTATTTTTTTTGAGCATTTCCCCAGCTTCTAAAGTTGCATCGTCGTGTTTCAATTCAAGTACTGAACCTTTTGCCCATCCTGGCTTTTCAACAACTTCAACAATTTTAAAACCCATCGCTTCAAGAGTTGGCTGAACCTGTCTTAAGGTTCTTGAAATTAAGTTTTCAGGAATTTCAACATCGATATAATCAGAAGGATTAACTGTTAAGTAAATTTTTCTATTATCTTTTACCATTGCTCCTGCTTTCGGGTTTTGTTCAATAACAGAGAAAGCTGGATAATCAGGATTGTAATTTGCTGAATCTAGTACTTCAAAGCGCATATTCACTTCATCCAATTTTTTATCAACAATATCTAATGAGAGTTTTGATAAATCAGGAACTTTAATTGTCTCACCGTGGTTTGTTGTAGCTGAGAGCCATTGTGTCGCACCAAAGATGAGAACAACAATTAAAAGAATAGCAATGATGATTTGCTTCAAAAAAGCTTTGCTAGATAAAAACTTAAATAATGACATTTGAAAATGAATTTCTGCAAATATACATATTGTAAGCTTTACTATATTTCTGAGATCAAAAGTTTTATGTTTAAACTTTAATCAAAAAAAAAATCGAACCTCATGAGATTCGATTTTCATTTTTAAGCTTATTTAGACATTTATTTTTTATGCATGAAAGCTTGTTTTTCCAGTAGTTCTTCTTCAGTTTCCACATGATCTTCATCAGGAATACAGCAGTCAACAGGACAAACAGCCGCACATTGCGGTTCTTCGTGGAAGCCCATACATTCAGTACACTTATCAGTCACAATGAAATAAAATTCGTCACTCACCGGCTCATTTGATTCTTCAGCATTCACTTCTTTTCCATCTGGCAAAACGACATCGCCTTCCAGATCAGTTCCGTCAGCATAACGCCAATCATCAGCACCTTCGTAGATCGCTGTGTTTGGACATTCAGGCTCACAAGCACCACAATTTATACACTCATCTGTTATTATTATAGCCATTTTTTCTATTATTTACGTAAGTTTGCTCAAAATTACTCACTATCGACCTGAAAAACAAATTCTATGTCATTAGAAGCTAAAAAAAAAGGATTAAAGCAATTACAAAGTTTTCTTAATAGTTATTTATCAGCATTTCAAAACGATAATTTACATGACGGCTATCAAGAATTTAATGATATTGTTGTCAAATCAAAACAACACAATGCATGGTTTAGCGTTCAAAATATTCATAAAGCAATTGGTTCGTGGGTAGAGGCTTTGTCTGAAGAAAATATCAATACTTGGCTCAAGCCTTATGATTTAAATAATATCAACAAAAAGAAAGTGGCAATCATATCTGCAGGAAATGTTCCGCTTGTTGGTTTTCATGATTGTCTTTCTGTATTTTTAACTGGACACGATCTTGTTTTAAAATATTCTTCTAAAGACAAATTCCTAACTCCTTACCTTCTAAAATTTTTACAAAACACCGGTAATTTTGATTCAAAACTAGAAGTAACAGACGGACAGCTTTCAGATTTTGATGCTGTAATCGCTACTGGAAGCAACAATACTTCTCGTTATTTTGAATATTATTTCAAAAATAAACCCAATATTATTCGTAAAAACAGAAACTCTGTTGCCGTTTTATCTGGGAATGAAACCGATGACGAATTAAAAAACCTGGGAAATGATATTTTTCAATATTTTGGTTTAGGATGCAGAAATGTCTCAAAAGTCTTTGTCCCTAAAGGTTATGATTTTTCAAAATTCTTTGAAGCCATTTATGGTTTTGGCGACTTGATTCATCATCATAAATACGCAAACAATTACGATTATAACAAAGCAGTTTATTTGATGAGTGAAATCAAATTGTTTGATAATAACTTTTTAGTTCTTAAAGAAGATCAATCATACAGCTCTCCTATCGCTTGCTTGTTTTATGAACACTATGAAGATTTAAATCAAATAGAAAAGAAACTCAATATCGATAGAGATTTGTTGCAGTGCAAAGTTGGGCATCTTGATTTTACTGAAATCGGTTTTGGCGAAACGCAATCTCCACAGCTATGGGATTATGCAGATGATGTTGATACAATTCTTTTCCTTAAAGATTTATAAGTATGCAAAGGTTACACAATTTTAGCGCCGGACCTTGCACATTGCCAGATGAAATTTTTGAAAAAGCCTCACAAGCTGTGATAAATTTTGATGGCTCAGGACTCTCAATTCTTGAAACTTCTCATAGAAGCGAAGCATTTACTGAAGTTATTCAGAAGGCACAAAGTTTAGCTTTAGAGCTGTCAGGATTGAAAAACAAAAACTATTACGCTTTATTTCTTCATGGTGGCGCGAGCTTTCAGTTTATGATGACAGCCTATAATTTACTTGTAAATAAAGCTGCATTTATAGAGACAGGTAGATGGTCAGAAAATGCAATTGCTGAAGCTCAATATTTCGGTAAAACAGAAATTATAGCTTCTTCAAAAGATAAAAATCACACCTATATTCCAAAAAAAATCCAGTGTCCAAGCGATGTTGATTACTTGCATTTCACGAGCAACAATACCATCTATGGAACACAGTTCAAAAGCTTTCCTCAAACTGAAGTTCCTTTAGTTTGCGACATGAGTAGTGATATTTTTTCAAGACAGATAGATTTTTCACAGTTTGATTTAATCTATGCAGGTGCTCAAAAAAATATTGGTCCTGCTGGTGCAACTCTTGTTTTAGTGAAAGAAGATATTTTAGGAAAAGTTACTCGGAAAATACCTTCAATTTTAGATTATCAAAAGCAAATTAAAGCGAAAAGTGTTTACAATACGTCTCCTGTTTTTTCAATATATGTCTCAATGTTAAATCTAGAATGGTTAGTGAGACAAGGCGGTTTAAAAGTTATTGAAAAAAGGAATCAAGAAAAAGCTGAAATGCTTTATCACGAAATAGACAGAAACTCTCTTTTTAAAGCTTATGCTAAAAAGCAAGATCGATCAATGATGAATGCCGTTTTCACTTCAGTAGATTCGAAATTTGATGAAAAATTTCTGAATTTTGCAAATCAGCATCAAATAAGCGGAATAAAAGGTCATCGAAGTCTTGGTGGATTTCGTGCATCAATGTATAATGCATTAGGAATTGAAAGCTTAGAAAAGCTTGTGAACTGCATGAAAGAATTTGAAAAAAACACAAATACTATTTAATGAATATATTAATCAACGACGGGCTTTCAGCTTCGGCTGTTAAGCTTTTAGAAGACCAAGACCATAAACTTTATCCTATTAAAGTTGCTCAATCACAGCTTGTTAACTATATCAATAAGCATCATATTGAAGCAATTATAATTGGAAATGACACTAAAATAAACAGCCAGATTATTGATGCTTGTACTGATTTAAAAATCATTGCAAAAACAGGAAGTGAACTCAACAACATTGATTTTGTTTACGCTAAAACCCGAGGCTTAAAAGTTTTCAACTCTCCTGATCAATCATCAGAAAGCGTTGCAGAACTTGTGATTGCTCACGCTCTAAGTTGTATGAGGCATCTGAAAAACACAAATAGAGATATGCCTCTAGAAGGTGATCAAAGATTTACTGAAATCCAGAAAGCAGCAGCTAAAGGTCAAGAACTTAAAGGCAAAACAATAGGAATCATTGGTTTTGAAAAATTAGGGCAAACTCTAGCTCAAAAAGCAATTGCACTTGGTATGAAGATTTTGGCATACGATCCTAAAGTGAATGAAGCTCAAGTCAATCTTGAGTTTTTTGATCAACAAAAATTGAGTTTTAAAATTGAAACAACAGATTTAGAAACTTTATTAACCGAATCGGACATCATTTCATTACATACGCCGAGGTTGAAAAAACCGATTTTATCAGCTAAAGAATTTCAAAAAATGAAACCAACAGCTGGCGTTATCAACACCTCTTTTGGCGGAGTTTTAGATGAAGTTGAGCTCGTTAATGCGCTTCATAACAACACGATAGCTTTTGCGGCTTTAGATGTTTTTGAAAATGAGCCACACCCAGAAATTCAAATTTTAATGCAAGATAAAATTTCTTTAAGTCCTCATATTTCAGGCTCAACATTAGAATCTCAAGAACGCATCGGACTTCATATTGCACAACAAATTATTAACTTTGATAAAAATTAATTTTGATGAAAAATTTTAGTTTCGCGTTAATCATGCTTTTTTCAATGAGCATATTTGCACAGACGCAAACAGGAAAAGCTTCTTTTTATGCTAATAAATTTGAAGGAAGACAAACTGCTAGTGGTGAAATTTACAGTCATCATAAAATGACAGCAGCGCACAGAAAACTCCCTTTTGGCACAAAAGTAAAAGTCACAAACCTAACAAATAACAAGTCAGTTATTGTTGAAATTAATGACCGTGGCCCTTTTATTCGAGGTCGAATTATAGATTTATCGAGATCTGCTGCAAAAAAACTTGACTTTATAGGGCTTGGTGTCGCTGATGTAACAATGCAAGTCTTAGATAGTTCTGCAATTGTTTCTGATGACCATATTGACGACGCTGATGTAGAAGCTCCTCAAACTCCTCCTCAAGACAAAAACTCGCCAATCAGCTCCTCATCTAGCGATGAAGCTAAAGCTGATAAGTTTGAAGGTAAAGAATTTTATAAACTGACCGTTGAAAAATTAAGTCCTGATTTTTTTGGAGTTCAGATTGGAAGTTTTCAAGAATTAGCTAATTTAATTCGTTTAGCAGATAACTTAAAATTGAGCTATAACAAAGAAGTCACAGTACAAGTCAAAGCATTTAACGAAGTTAAAGTTTATACATTAATCCTTGGAGAATTTAAAAACAGATTGGCCGCCGAAAGATTTAGAGATAAAATTGATAAAAAATATCCTGATGCATTTATCGTTGATATGACGGAAAATGATTAAATTGAGGTAAACATTCTGTTATGAGAATTTTTGTAATCATATTTTTATTCATGATTTTAGGCGTTGCAAGTTGTAGCACCTCCAAAACTGTTAATAATCAATCCAGTCAATCAGATACTCAAATTAATGGTGACACAATTAGGATTGCTAATGACAGTCTTGAATATGAGGTTATTGTATTTGAACCAGGCTTCGAAAGTTGGTTACAAACTCAAAAGCCTCGCGGCTATTATTCTAAAAGTTATCTAGAACAACGCAATCAATATAATGTCATTATTTATAATAGTCGGGTTTATTCAAGACCGCGTTTATATCCTCAAGAAATTGACTACCAACCACATATTGATTATGGTTATGAGGTTAACTATATGCTTTATCATTATTTCTTATTTTTTGAACAGAAATACAATCAAAAATTGCGTTGAACATTGTAGTTTTGCAGCATGAAAAAATTAAAAGAACGCTGGAATGTTGAGTCTAACTTTCAGCTCATTATCATCTTTATTGTCTTTTCTTTGACAGGATCAACATCTTTGTTTGTTGCTGGACCTGTCCTTAATTTTTTTAGTATCAATAGAGAGGCTTTTCCTGAAGCTTTTTATGGTGCCATATTCTATTACACGTTGAGGATATTGATTATTTTCCCTATCTATCAAGTCTTATTAGTGATTACTGGTGCAGTTTTTGGCCAATTTAAATTTTTCTGGAGTTTTGAAAAGAAAATGTTATGCCGTTTAGGTTTTAAAAACCTTTGTGAATAGTTTTAAAAATATTATTTATAAATGTTACATATCGTAAAATATGCTATTTAACTCCATTGACTTTGCCATATTTTTACCAATAGTCTTTGCTCTTTATTGGTTTGTAACTCAAAAGCATCTCAAGCTTCAAAACTTATTAATTGTTGCTGCTAGTTATCTTTTTTATGGTTGGTGGGATTGGCGTTTCCTGTCCTTAATCGCCTTTAGTACAATTGTTGATTATACTATTGGTGTTACTCTTTCAAAACAAAAAAACCATTCAAAAAGAAAATTACTTTTATGGATCAGTATTCTCGTCAATTTAGGTTTTCTTGGATTTTTTAAATATTATAATTTTTTTCTTGAAAACTTCATTTCTGCTTTTTCATTTTTTGGAACAGAAATCAATGCGAACTCACTCAACATTATTCTGCCTGTTGGTATTAGCTTTTACACCTTTCAAACTTTAAGCTACACCATTGATATTTACAGGAAAAAACTTGAGCCCACAAAAGATATTGTTGCTTTCTCGGCCTTTGTCAGCTTTTTTCCACAGTTAGTTGCGGGGCCTATTGAAAGAGCGACAAACCTGCTTCCTCAGTTTTACAAAAAACGACAATTTATTTACGCAAACGCTATTGATGGTATGCGCCAAATACTTTGGGGAATGTTTAAAAAGGTTGTAATTGCGGATAATTGTGCACGTTATGCGAATGATATTTTTAATCACTCTGATGATTATTCCGGGAGTACACTCGTTCTTGGTGCTATTTTTTTTACATTTCAGATTTACGGAGATTTTTCAGGTTACTCAGATATCGCCATAGGAACTTCTCGCCTATTTGGATTTAATTTAAAACAAAACTTCGCCTTTCCATATTTTTCAAGAGATATCGCTGAGTTTTGGAGACGTTGGCATATTTCGCTTTCAACTTGGTTTAGAGATTATCTTTATATTCCTTTAGGCGGTAGTCGCGGCGGCACTTCAATGAAGATTCGTAACATATTTATCATCTTTGTTGTGAGTGGTTTCTGGCACGGCGCCAATTGGACATTTATTGTTTGGGGAGCTTTAAATGCAGTTTATTTTCTGCCACTTTTATTGACCAAAAGCAATAGAAATAATCTCGAAATTGTAGCTTACAATAGAAGCTTACCGAAATTAAGTGAGTTTTTATCAATATTACTCACGTTTAGTTTGACTGTCATCGCATGGATATTTTTTAGAGCAGAAAACATTAGTCATGCATTTTCTATTATTTCAGAAATATTTTCAAACTCAATATTTAGCTCACTTGAAGTTTTACCAATAAAAATCATTATTTTGATCTCTTTTATGTTGATTATTGAGTGGTTTGGCCGTAAAAATAAGCATGCATTATCAAATGCTTTACAATTAAAAAAGCGCTACATGAGGTGGAGTTTATATATCTTTATCTGTATATTAATCTTTGTTTTTAAAGGTCATTTACAAGAATTCATCTATTTTCAGTTTTAATCAGTTATGAAAAGATTTATTAAATCCATATTATACTTCATACCTATACTCGGAATTGCTGTTGTCGCCTTAATTTGTATAACAACTTTTATCGATTATAAAAATGCTGATTTTAGTTTTAAAAGTCACCCGAAATACATTATTACTGGTCACTCTCAACCAGAATCTGCTTATAATGATACTATAATTTCAGATTTCAAAAATATTTCATTTACAGCTGAATCCTACTTTTATAATTTTATTAAAATCAAAAAGGTTTTAGAGGATAATAACTCAATAGAAGTTGTGTTCATAGAGTTCACAAATAATCAAATCAATAAAGAAAAAGATCAATGGATTTGGGGTAAAGATTATATGCTCAGAGGCTTTGAAAAATACGCCAGCTTTATGAGTTTTGATGAAAAATTAATGTTGATTAAGAAAAATCCAGTTAATTTTATAAATGCATTGTCTCTATCTGAAAACAATAAAATAACTAGAATTTTAAGTCACAATCATAATTATGAAAAGGCTTTAGGAGGCTTCAGGTATTTGAAACGTTATGAATTAGACTCTCTCATTAAAGTGACTCCTGATGTAAAGTATTTAAGCACTGAAGAAATTGAAGTTTCAGAAAAGAACTTATCTTATTTAGATGATATGATTGAATTCTGTCAAGCTAAAAACAAAAGAGTTATTTTTGTTAGAAGTCCGATTCATGAAAAATATCCTGAATTAAAAAATGATGAAAAGTTTCTTGAAATTTTAAACACACGTTATGCCGACATTGAGTTTTTAGACTTTTTAAAATTTCCCTTATCAACTTCAGAACGCGGTGATTTTCATCATATCAACCATAAAGGTGCAAAAGTTTATTCTGAATGGTTTGCAAATTTATTAAAGGATGGACTATTAGATAAAGAGAATAAACAAGAGTTTATAAACAATAGAATCAAAAGATTTAAATAATTGATTTTAAATTATTTAAAAAAATCCACCTCAAGCTTAAGTCTAAGTAGCTTAAAGTGGATAAATTTCAATAATTACTTGATATAAACCGTTTTTTTATTGATAAATTCCATGATACCATCGTCTGAAAGTTCACGGCCATAACCTGAAGTTTTAGTTCCGCCAAACGGAATTCTCGGATCACTTTTTACAAGTTCGTTGATAAAAACTGCACCATCTTCCAGGTTTACAATCACATCTTCAGCTGCTTTTATATCAGATGAAAATAATGAAACACCAAGACCAAAATTTGATTGATTGACTAAATCAATAGCTTCTTTTTCGTCTTTAAAAGTTGTTACAGCGAGAAGTGGTCCAAAAGTTTCTTCTTCAAAAACTGGCATTCCTGGTTTAACATCATCCAAAATTGTTGGTTCGAAATAAGCTTGATCTCGCTTCCCACCTATTCTGATTTTTGCACCTTGATCAACAGATTTTTGCATTTGCTTTTCGAGTTCTTCTGCTAAATCTTCTCTTGCCATGACGCTGATAAAAGTATTTTCATCATTAGGATCACCTGATTTTAAATCTTTTACTTTGGTAATGAGTTTATCAACAAATTCTTCATGTAAACTTTCATGAATTAATAATCTTTTCCCTGCAATACAGCTTTGTCCTGTATTCTGAAATCTTGCCTGAACGCAAGTTTCTAAAGTTTGATCAATATTTGCATCTTTAAAAACGACTAAAGCATTACTTCCGCCGAGTTCTAAAACAGATTTTTTAATGTGCTTTGCTGCTTCACTTGCCACTGCTTTTCCTGCTTTTTCACTACCTGTTAAAGTAACAGCCTTTACCTTAGGATGCTGTATCACTTTATTGACTTGATCACTTTTAATGGGTAGATTGATAAAAACATCTTTCGGAAAACCTGCTTTTTCAACAAGTTCTTGTATTTTTTTTGCAGAAAGCATCACATTACTCGCATGTTTGAGAAGTCCGACATTTCCAGCCATTAATTGTGGAGCCAAAAACCTGAAGACTTGCCAATAAGGATAATTCCATGGCATTACTGCGAGCACAACGCCTATTGGTTCGTAACTGACGTAAGATTTTTGAGCGTCTGTTTCTATTATTTTATCAGCTAATTGAGATTCAGCATTTTCTGTATAATATTCACAAACCCAAGCACATTTTTCAATTTCTGAAATCGCCTGAGATAAAGGTTTCCCCATTTCTTGAGTGATGGTTTTAGCAAGCTTCTTTTTATCGGACTCTAATGTTTCAGCTAAGTTTAGCATCAATTTCTGACGTTCAGAAAATTTAGTTTTTTTCCAACTTTTAAAGGCTTGATCTGCATCTTCAATAGATTGATTAATTTCCTTTTCGTTGAGTTCTTCAATGTTATAAAGTTCTTCTTGTGTGTAAGGATTATTACTTTTTATCATTTTTTATTTTAAATTTAAAGGTTTGAAAAGAGAAAGCTTTTTAATTTGCACAAACTTTAAGAAATAATGTTTATCAAAAACTAAGTCATTTGAAAAGAAAAACTAAATCACGTCTCCATCCTTTATCGTCGTTAAAACTAAAATCAAAAAAACAGTTCAAAAACGAAATGCCTGGTCAAATTACTTATGTGGGCGATCGATCACAAGAAAATACTGAAATCGACGTCGTAAGTTATGATACAGAAAATTACAATAGGTCTAAAAACATCAGCATTGACGAAACTTTTAAAATGGTGAAAGATCATCCAGATCAAGTACATTGGATTACTTATACTGGTTTAACTGATGTTGATCAACTTCAAAAAATCGGTCAACTTTTCTCTGTACATCCATTAGTTTTGGAAGATATTGCAAATACAAAACAAAGGCCTAGATATGATGAGTTTTCAGAATATATTTTTCTCACTTTAAAAATGATTTATGCTTCAGATAAATTCATTAAAGAACATTATGCATTAATTTTAGGTGAAAATTTCGTTATTTCCTTTCAAGAAAACAAAGAAGATGATATTCTTGATTTTTTACATAAACGTATAGAAACTAAGAAAGGTCGTATTCGAAACTCTGATTCTGATTATCTTTTTTACGCTATTACAGATGCCATTATTGATAATTATTACAATATTTCTGAAGCAATTGAACAAAAGACAGAGCAACTTGAAGATAAAATTTTGAGTGCTCCAGATCATGCTTCTCCTGAGGAAATACAAGTTTTAAAAAGACAAATATTGAGTGTCAGAAAATCTGTTGCACCAACTAAAGAGATCATCAATAGATTACATCTTTCAAAACATCAATTATTTAGTTCAAAAACAAAAAGGTTTTTAGCCGATTTATACGATCATATTCTTCAAGTCAATGAAAATATTGGTATTTATAGAGAGATTGTTTGGGGCTTGATGGATATGTATATGAGTAGCATCAGCAATAAAATGAATGAGGTGATGAAAGTTCTCACCATCATGTCAACCATATTTATTCCTTTAACTTTTATCGTTGGGGTTTATGGTATGAACTTCCAAAACATGCCTGAACTTGGCTATCACAACGCATATTATTATGTGTTAGGCGTTATGTTTATTATTTCTGTTTTATTAATTATTTACTTTAAGAAAAAAAATTGGTTTTAATCTAAATCAACTTTGTGCAAAATCAAACCTGATGCTGGTGCAACATGTGTTAATTTGATTCGATTTTTGCCATCTATATATTTGATAAACTCTTCTAAGCAAATTTTATGTTGTCCTAAATCAAGTAAGGCGCCCATCATTAAACGGATTTGTTGACGTTTAAAACCTTTGCCAATCACTTTTAAATAATAAGATTTTTCAGGAAAGAAATTTGCCTGAATCACGTCATTTTCTAGAATTTCACAGCTTAAAATATGCCCATCAAAATTCGTTGTTGGTGTTGGTCTAAATGTAAATGAATAAAAATCATGTTCTCCCTCAAAGTATTTAGCAGCTATTTGCATCAATTCAAGATCTAGATTTTCTCTGACGTTCAACATAAACGGGGCTGCGAAAGGATGCATTTTTTGACCGTAACAGAAATAATAATGGTATTCTTTTAATTTCGCATGTTGTATGATATTAAATTTAGCATCAGTTTCTTGAATTTGTAAAGCACGAATATCCTGAGGTAAATTCTCATTTAAATACGGTAAAAAAGCTTCTAAATCTAAAGCTTCATCATACATAAAAAGCTCAATAAATGTTTGATTTACAGAAACTTTCGCATCAGTTCTTCCTGCTGCCATCACTTTAAATTTCTGACCTTCCAAAACGTAATTTAATGTTTTGTCTAACATTTTTTCAACAGTAATCACATCAGGCTGTTTTTGCCAACCATGATAACGAAAACCCAAATATTGTAACTTAATGATGTAATAAAATCGTTTCCTTTTCATGTTTGCAATTAAGCCTTTTTACGGGATTTAAGCAAGTTCACAACATCATTAAGTTCATAGCCTTTTGCATTTAATAATATCAAATAATGAAAAAGTAAATCAGCAGATTCATTTAAAAATAAATCATCATTATCGTCCTTAGCTTCAATCACAACTTCTACGGCCTCCTCTCCTACTTTTTGTGCTATTTTATTGATGCCGCTATGAAAAAGAGATTTGACATAGGAATCTGTATTTTCTGAATTTCTTCTATTAGAAATAGTTTCTTCAAGATCAGTTATAAATCCAAATTCTTGCTTGTTTGCATTTCCCCAACAAGTGTCAGTTCCTTTGTGGCAAACTGGTCCAGAAGGATTTACATTCATTAAAATAGCGTCCTGATCGCAATCAATTTGATGATTTATATATGCTAAAAAGTTACCACTTTCTTCACCTTTTGTCCATAATCTTTGTTTTGAACGGCTATAAAAAGTAACTTTTTTTGAGGTTAATGTTTCCTGAAATGCTTCATTATTCATATAACCTAACATCAAAACATTTTTAGTATTAGAATCTTGAATTATCGCCGGCAACAAGCCATCTTTGTTTTTAGAAAAATTGGGTTTTTTAATCATTGTAATCGCATTAAAATATTATTATTAAGAAGGTATTTTTTGAGATCGATGATATCAATTTCTTTGTAATGAAAAACACTTGCTGCAAGCGCGGCATCAGCTTTTCCAATATTAAAAGTCTCTTTAAAATGTGACATTTTTCCTGCACCACCTGATGCGATGATGGGTATCGATAATTCATCAGATAACTTTGCCAAAGCCTCGTTTGCAAAACCGTTTTTTGTCCCATCGTGATCCATAGATGTAAAAAGTATTTCACCTGCACCTAAACTTTCAACTTTTTTAGCCCATTCAAATAAATCTGCATCTGTACTTTTCTGACCGCCAACCAAATGCACTTTCCATTCACCTTCAATTACTCGAGCATCAATAGCAACAACGCAACATTGTGAACCATAACGTTTTGAAATAGCTGTAATTAACTCTGGATTTAAGTAAGCTGATGTGTTGATTGAAACTTTATCAGCGCCTGACTTGAGCAAAACATCAACATCTTCTATTGAATTAATTCCGCCGCCAACTGTAAAAGGAATATTAATGCGTGAAGCAATTTGTTTAACTAAACTTGCAAGAGTTTTACGCTTTTCTTCAGTTGCGGATATGTCAAGAAAAACAAGTTCATCTGCGCCATTTTTTGCATAAAATTCAGCTAATTCTAGAGGATCGCCAGCGTCTTTGATATCAACAAAATTGACGCCTTTCACTGTTCTGCCATTTTTAATATCCAAACAAGGGATTATTCTTTTTGTTAGCATCTTTAATTATTTAAAATGAAATTTTCTAAATCTTTTAAACTGATTTTATTTTCATAAATCGCTTTTCCGATAATCACAGCTTCACAGCCTATTTGCATGACATTTTCTAAGTCAGAAAGTTGAGAAACACCGCCAGAAGCAATGACTTTTAGCTCTGGATTAATGTCAAGTATTTGCTTGTAAAGTTGTAATGAAGGGCCTTGTAACATTCCATCTTTTGAAATATCTGTTGAAATAACATATTTAATCCCTTCTTCGGAAAAGTTTTTAATAAAATTCTCAATTTCAATATCAGAAGTTTCTGTCCAGCCTGAAGTTGCTATTTTTCCTTTTATGACATCAGCTCCTAAAATGATTTTATTTGAGCCATATTTATCTAGCCATTCCAAAAACAAATCTTGATTATTGACAGCAATACTCCCACCTGTAATTTGCTTTGCACCAGAATTAAAAGCTATTTCAAGATCTTCATTTGTTTTTAAACCGCCACCAAAATCAATATTGAGGTTAGTTTTTGTGGCAATACGTTCTAGAACTTTATAATTGATAATCTTCTGAGCTTTCGCGCCATCTAAATCGACAAGATGTAAATTCTCTATGCCATGATCTTCAAAAGCCATGGCGATTTCAAGTGGATCTTCACTATATATTTTTTTGGTTGAATAATCACCTTTCGTCAATCTGACACATTTTCCTTCGATAATATCTATTGCTGGGATAAGACGCATAATTAATTTTTTAAATTCATAAAATTGAGTAATAATTGTTCACCTTGTACTGAACTTTTCTCTGGATGAAATTGTACTCCACAAAAGTTGTTTTTCTGAAAAGCAACACAATAATTCACACCATAATCAGATGAGGCTATAGAATTTTCATTTTGCTCTACATAGTATGAATGAACTAAATACATAAATGATTTTTCTGAAATATTTTGAAACAAGTCTGTCCTTAAATCAGCAATTTGATTCCAGCCAACTTGCGGAATTTTAAGATTTTTGGATGAAAACTTAACAACATCAAGATCAAAAATCCCTAGTCCGTTCGTGTTTCCTTCCTCTGAAAAACGACACATGAGTTGCATGCCTAAACAGATTCCTAAAACTGGCTGTTTTAAATTTTTGATCACTTTATCCAAGCCTTTTGCCTCTAAAGTTTTCATTGCTGAATCAGCTGCACCAACACCAGGAAAAATAACACGATCAGCAGATTGAATTTCAGAAATATCATCTGTTAAGATTGATGAATATCCTAATCTCAATATTGCAAATTCTAAACTTTTCACATTACCAACACCGTAATCTATTATTACTGTTTTGAGCATTAGAGTTTTCCTTTTGTTGTTGGTAAAATCATTTTTGAAGTATCTCTTTTTACAGCCATTTTGATCGCTTTTGCGAAAGCTTTAAAAATCGCCTCTATTTTGTGATGCTCATTGATGCCTTCAGCCTTAATATTCAAGTTAGCTTGTGCTCCATCAGAAAAAGATTTGAAGAAATGCATAAACATTTCTGTTGGCATTTTACCAATCATTTCTCTTTTAAAATCGGCTTGCCATTCCAACCAATTTCTTCCGCCAAAATCAATAGCAACTTGAGCTAAAGCATCGTCCATAGGCAAGCAAAATCCATATCTCTCAATCCCTAACTTATCAGCTAAAGCTTCTTTAAAAGCTTCACCTAAAGCAATTGCTGTATCTTCAATCGTATGATGTTCATCAACCTCCAAGTCACCTTCAACCGATAGTTGAATATCAATTTGGCCGTGTTTTGCGATTTGATCTAACATGTGATCAAAGAAAGAAATCCCTGTTGAAATTTCAGATTCACCTGTTCCATCCAAATTAATCATCAACTCAATATTGGTTTCTTTCGTTTTTCTATTAATTTTTGCATGACGTTGGCCATATTTAAGAAATTCGTAAATTTCATCCCAAGAATTTGTTTTGAGGTCGATAGTTTCTTGAAGATCTTGAATTTCGTTTTTGACTTCTTTTTCACCTAAATTTTGACCATCATAAATATAAATTGCTTTTGAGTTTAAGTTTTGAGCTAATTTCATATCAGTCATCCTATCACCTATTACATAAGAGTTTTCGAGATCATAATCACCTTCAATATATGTTTTTAGCAAACCGGTTTCAGGTTTTCTGTTGGGTGATTTTTCTTTTGCAAAACTTTTATCAATCAGAATCTCTTTGAATATAACATCTTCATTTTCAAAGATTTTCAACATCAAATTATGAACAGGCCAAAAAGTATTTTCAGGAAAAGCTTTTGTGCCTAATCCATCTTGATTTGTAAGCATAATCAACTCATAATCAAGTTCAGCTTCTATTTTTCGAAGTGCTGAAATGACTTGAGGTAAAAATTCAAGCTTAGCGTAATCGTCAATCTGTTGATCTTTTGGCTCTTTTATTAAAGTGCCATCTCTATCTATAATCAGTAATTTTTTCATCGGTCAATTTCTTTTAAAACGTAAATTAATTTTTGATTTTCTTGTGGATTTCCAACACTGATGCGCAAACAATTTTCACACATTTCTACATTGGTTCTGTTACGAACGACAATACCAAAATTCAATAATTCTTGATAGCGTTTATTGGCATCGTCAACTTTGACTAAGATAAAATTAGCATCGCTAGGATAAACTTTTTCAACATAATTTAAAGATTCTAAAACCTTAAATAAAACTGACCTTTCAGACTTTATAATCTCTATCTGGGATTTCATTTTGTCAATATTTTTAAGAAATTGAATCGCTTTTTGTTGCGTTAAAGTATTAACATTATACGGTAATTTAATTTTATTGATCGCTTTACAAATAGCTTGAGAAGCATAGCAAACGCCAAGTCTGATTCCTGCAAGACCAGCCGCTTTTGAAAATGTTTGTGTGATGATTAAATTTTCATAATGTGCTAACTCGTTGATGAAAGAACTGTTTGCAGAAAAATCTATATAAGCTTCATCAATCACAACAATTCCTTTAAAATCATCTAGTACTTTCTTGATTGAAGCCACTTGAAGCAAGGCTCCACTTGGATTATTAGGTGAACACAGTATAATCATTTTTGTATTTTTTGACACTTCATTTAAAAGTGCTTTGACATCAAGTTGGAATTTTGAGTTTAAACGGCATGTTTTGTAAGTCACATTATTAATTTGAGCCAGAACTTCATACATTCCGTAACTTGGAGAAAGACTTAAAATTTCATCTTTTTGAGGTTCACAAAAAACACGAATAATCATATCTAAAATTTCATCACTTCCATTCCCTAAAACAATATTTTCATGACTGATCATTTTGAGATCAGCTAATTTCTTTTTTAAACTTTTTTGATAAGGATCAGGATACCGATTATATTCGGTATCAAAAGGATTTTCATTTGCATCCATAAACTGAAAATCATCTTTTTTATCTGAAAATTCATCTCGCGCCGAACTGTATTTTTTTAGATTTAAAACAGATGGACGTATTAATTTATTGATATTCATTAGATTAATTTTAGGGCATTTAAACGTAAGCGCATCGCATTTTTGTGAGCAGTTAAACCTTCCACTTCAGCCATCACTTCAACAGTTTCACCAATTGATTTAACGCCATTTTCGTCAAGTTTTTGGTAAGTCAATGTTTTCATAAAAGCGTCTAAATTAACGCCGCTATATTGTTTCGCAAAAGCATTCGTAGGCAGTGTGTGATTAGTCCCAGAAGCATAATCACCAGCGCTTTCGGGTGTCAAATTACCAAGAAAAACAGAGCCAGCATTTATCACTTTCTCTGAGAACTCATCAGCTTGATCTGTTGCAATAATCAAATGCTCTGGTGCATAAAAATTAATAAGTTCAAAAGCAGAATCTAGATTTTTCATCAAAATAAATTTAGAATTTGCTATCGCTTTTCTTGCAATTTCTTTTCTGGGAAGTGAATTTATTTGAAGATTTAGTTCAGCTTTTACCTGATTGATTGTCTCTAAATTATCAGCAACAAGAATCACTTGCGAATCTTCACCATGTTCCGCCTGACTTAATAAATCCGCAGCAACAAACTCAGGCACACAAGTTTGATCAGCATAAACTAATAGTTCTGAGGGTCCCGCTGGCATATCGATTGCAACATCATAAGTTGTTGCGATTTGCTTGGCTATTGTCACATATTGGTTGCCAGGGCCAAAGATTTTATAAACTTTAGGAATACTTTCTGTTCCAAATGTCATTCCTGCAATAGCTTGAATACCTCCAACTTTGAAAATCTGAGTCACGCCACAGAGTTGTGCTGTATATAAAATAGCAGGATCAATTTCACCATCTTTAGAAGGTGGTGTACACAAAACAATATCTTCACAACCCGCAATTTGGGCTGGAATCGCTAACATGAGAACAGTTGAAAACAATGGCGCACTTCCACCAGGAATGTAAAGTCCAACTTTTTGAATTGCTTTCTTTTTCTGCCAGCAAAAAACTCCTTTTTTAGTTTCTACAATTGGTAAATCTGGTTGTAATTGCGCTTTATGAAATTTATAAATGGCTTCATAAGCATTTTGTATTGCAGATTTTAAGTCTTCAGAAACATTTTTTTCTGATGCTTTAATTTCTTCTTGTAAAACAGTAAAAGGTTGATTATCAAACTTATCAAAAATTTTTGCATATTTTAAAATTGCTTTGTCACCATTATTCAAAACATCTTTAAAAATTTGTTTAGCCTGATTTTCTAAATCCTGAAAAGATTGGGTAGGTCTTTTTAAAATTGATAGCCAATCTGATGAAATTGGATTTTTTATTGTGCTGATCATAATATCATTTTGTCTATAGAGTTTATAAGAATACTTTCTGCGCCTGCAGTTTTGAGCTCGTCAATGATTTCCCAAAACTGATCTTGATGAATCACAGTATGTACTGAACTCCAATTTTTATCAGCTAAAGGCATAATTGTGGGACTTTTCATACCTGGAAGGATTTTAATAATGTCGTCCAACTTATTATTAGGTGCATTTAATAAGACATATTTTGAATTTTCAGCTCTTAAGACAGAAGAAATTCTGAAGCTCAATTGATCTAATAAAGATTGTTTTTCTTTATTTAATTGTGGTGAGCTCACTAAAACTGCTTCGCTTTCAAGAATGGTTTCAACTTCCTTTAAATTATTTTTAAACAAAGTACTTCCGCTAGAAACAATATCACAAATGGCTTGCGAAAGGCCAATATTTGGTGCTATTTCAACAGAACCATTAATTAAATGAATATCGGCCTTAATGTTTTTTTGATTTAAAAATCTTTTTAAGGTGTTTGGATAAGATGTGGCAATTTCTTTTCCATCTAAATCTTTGATATTTTGATAATCCATAGTCTTTGGAACCGCGATAGAAACACGACATTTCGAAAAACCAAGTTTCTGGACAATTGGTAAATCCTCTCCTTTTTCAATGCAAAGGTTTTCGCCGATAATAGCTAAATCAACAACGCCATCTCTTAAATATTTAGGGATATCTCCATTTCTGAGATAGAATATTTCAAGGGGAAAGTTTGAGGCTTTAGCTTTGAGTTGACCTTTACCATTATTGATCGAAATTCCGCAATCTTTAAGAATTTTAAGTGATTCACCATGCAGTCGACCCGATTTTTGAATTGCAATTTTAAGTGTATTCATTTTTATAATTTTTAAATAAAAAAGCCCGTTTAAACAATTTTGCTTAAACGGGCTTCAATAGCTGATTATCTTTAATTTACATCAAAACAGGTATTGATCGCGCTTAAGCGATGTCAATAAATGATGATGTAAATGTATGTTTCTCATAGTGATGCAAACATAAATATTGTATTTACTTCTCGCAATTAATTTTATAAAATTATGAGAAATTTAAAATATATTCAAGATTATTTTCTTGGTTTATTTGTCAAAATATATTCTCCAAATCCCTCTCACTTCGTTCTCTTGATAACCAATAGCTTTGTCTGCAGGATAAAGCTCAAGGACTTTATCGTAATCTGATTTAGAAATATCCTTACCAACTTCTCCGTGACATTTTAAACACATTGAGTTAGTAACTAAAGGAAAATAAAAAGCAACTTGAGATTCTTGCTCATCAATAATAGGTTCAGGTTTTTCGCCTTTCGCAATCACTTCAGAAAACTCTTTAATAATATCTATTTCTTTTTCTGATGCTGCGTTAGCTGAATTACGATTTTTATTGGAAACTCTTTTAATATCAGCATTATATTTCCTTGACATAGAGTCGGTTATCGGCATCGCTTGAACATTACAAAATTCTAACGCATGAATAGGCCCGTCCTCTTTCATTTTGGTCATTAAATTTTTACCAAGCTCTGCTTTGGTTCCTATCGCATATTCTAAACCTATGCTTTTGTAATCTTTCTGCTCTTTGTTTTCAACTTGAACAGACTCATCTTTCTTTTGATCTGTTTGATCTTGAGATTTATTGTTCTGGCAGCTCGATAAAGTTAAAGCTAAAACGAAAATTGAGATTAATATTTTTTTCATGAAAATTATTTTATCAAAAATAATTAAGAAAATGATACTGGTTTGTAACTCTTGTTACTTATAAAGTTAATTTACAGAACAAAAAATGATGCTTTATAAATTCAAAAAAATAAAAACCATATCCATTGACAAATATTTAATAAATTTTAATATTTTCGGCTTTTCATCAACAACTCACTGATTTTTAAAAAAATCAAAACAAATTCATATTTACTTTCTATGAAAAAGCAATTACTCTCTCTTTTACTCTTTATTATTGGCCTCAATTCGTATGCTCAAATCACCTTTGAAGAAGGTTACTTTATTAATAATTCAGGACAGAAAATAACTTGTCTTATCAAAAATGTTGATTGGAAAAATACACCGACACAAATTGAGTATAAACTTCAAGAAAACGACGAAGCACAACTCAAATCAATAGAGACGCTTAATGAGTTTGGAATAAATGGGATTTCTAAATACATCAAAGCCAAGGTTGAAATTGATAGATCTAGTAAAAATATCAATCGCTTAAGTCAAAACAGAAATCCGATTTTCAGCGAGGAGAATTTATTTTTAAAAGTACTTGTTGAAGGCCAAGCAAATTTATATGAATATAATGATGGTAATTTATTACGTTATTTTTACAGTTTAAAAGATTCAGAAATCAAACAGTTAATTTATAAAAAATATAAAACTGTTAATGGAGATGTTAGCGAAAACAACAGATACAGACAACAACTGTGGAGTGACTTATCTTGTGATGGTTTTGACCAACAAAAACTTGAATATATCAATTACAGCAAAAGAGATTTGGTTAAGCAATTCACTAAATTTAATGATTGTGTTGAGAGTGATTACATAAATTTTAATGCAAAAGACAAAAGAGATTTCTTTCATTTAACCATTAAGCCACGCCTTAATATCTCTTCTTTAACATTTGGCAATTCTCTGTCAGACATTGACCCTATTGAGTTTGATGATGAAACTGGCTTTGGAATTGGCATTGACTTGGAGTTTGTCTTACCTTTTAATAAAAATAAATGGGCGATTACATTAGAGCCTGCTTACCAGAGTTTCAAATCTGAATCATCTTCACCGACTGACAACATAGTGGGTGGCGAACGCGTTGCCATTGTCGATTATAGTTCTATTGAAATTCCGATTGGATTGAGACATTATTTTTACATTAATAAAAAATCAGCTATATATCTAAATGCAGCTTACGTCATGGATTTTAGCATGAGTTCGTCAGTAGAGTTCACAAGAAAAGATGGTTCTAATTTAAATACAATAGAGGTTAAAAAAGGGAATAATATCGCTTTTGGAGCTGGTTATCAATACAACAAAAAGTTTAGTTTAGAATTCAGATATCAAACGAATAGGGATATTTTAGATAGTTATGAATATTGGTCTTCAGATTACAGCAGCATGTCATTCATATTAGGATATCAGCTATTTTAATTTTTTATGGAAGCTACTTTTTAAACTTTAGTAAAAAATGATATCCTTTCAATAAATTTATAGCTTATTTTGTACTTTATAAAAGCATAAATTTACAATGATAATGATCTCATCTCGTTTTCTTATTGATAAAAACAAGATCTTTTTATTTTTAATATTCGTACTCACCACATTTAACTTTGTTCATGCTCAAGAAAATAAAGTTGATACTTTAAAGACGAAAATTCTTAAAATTGGTGTTGCTGGCAATGAACCTTTTGTCTTTACAACTGATGGTGATGTTTCTGGTGGTATCGCTATTGAGATATGGGAAGATATTGCTTTAGAAGAAAATTGGGATTATGAATACCAAATATTTGATAGCGCTGATAAAGCTCTGAGAAAACTTGGCAGAAATGATTTAGATATTGTTGTCGGTCCTTTAAGCATTACGTCTAATCGCTTAGAAAGAATGCAGTTCTCTCAACCTTTCTACAATTCAAGTTTAGCTATTGTTTCTCGCGAAGATGATTTTAGTTTATGGAATGCTATTAAACCGCTTTTTAGCATTAAGCTAATATTAGCTGTTGCTGTTTTTCTTTTTATTCTTGCTATTGTAGGAACACTTCTATGGCTGGCTGAACGAAATAAATCTCCTGATCAATTCCCGCATGATCCAATTAACGGAATTGCAACAGGCATGTGGCTTGCCATTGTCACCATGAGTACAACGGGCTATGGAGACAAAGCTCCGATTACAGTTTCTGGACGCATAATTGCTGGTGCTTGGATGGTTATTTCCATTATTTCTGCAACTTCTATGGTAGCTGGTATTGCCAGTACTTTAACTTTGTCATCTTTAGGGACGACAACAATCACAAATATTGAACAACTTTCTGATCGAAAGGCAGCTACAGTTCAAGGGTCGCCATCTGAAAATTTTCTTCGTGAAAACAAGGTTAAAGTCAGTAATGTTGCTAGCCTTGATGATGCATTTGATCAATTAAAAAGTAATGATGTGGATGCAGTTGTTTACGATAGACCACAATTGCTTTATCATCTAAAAAATGAAACTGAAAATCAATTACACTTGGCCAAAGCTGAATATTACAAACAGGGTTATGGTTTTGCCTTTCCGAAAAATGATAACAGATTTATTTATAGAGTCAATCGCGCTTTATTGGAGCATGCCGAAAAACAAGAAACTGTGCGCATTATTGATTATTACTTAGATAAAGATGAGTAAATTTTATATTTCTATCTTATAATTTAAATTAAAGACATATTGATATTGCAAACTTATGTTTAAGCATCAAGGAAAGAGTAGAACATATAGACACAACCTTAAAATTGCAAGTATACTTTCTTTAGTTGCAGGAATTGTTAATGTCACTGGCTTTTTAGCTATTTTACAGTTAACGACTCATGTCACGGGGCATTTTGCATTAATGATGTACGATGTCCATAATTTTGAATTTGAAAAAGCAGCTGTATTTTTATTTTATATCAATTCATTTTTGTTAGGTTCATTTACCTCTGGCCTCTTAATTCAATTTTTTAAAGAAAACAAGAGACTTAATGTTTATGTGATCCCTATTATGATTGAAGCACTTATCTTAATTGGAGTTGCCATGGTAGGTGATTTCTTAAAGATCGACTATCCAGATGTAATTGCATGTGTTCTATTGTTTTCAATGGGTTTACAAAACTCATATGTTACAAAAATTTCAGATGCAATTGTCAGAACAACACATTTAACTGGTTTGTTTACTGATCTTGGAATTGAACTCTCACAATTATTTTTTCCAAAATCACATCCTCATATTTCAGAAATAAGATCAAGGATTAAAATGAGAATTTATATCATTACTTTTTTCTTTATTGGAGGAGTTATAGGAAACATTTTTTACTCCAATTTTGAATTGAAATTGAAAACCTTAAGCATTGCAGCAGCTATATTAATCGTCAGTTTATTTTATGATGATATGTTGTTTAAAATTAGAAAAGCACGTCGAAAAATCAAGAAGTTTAGAAAAAAAGCTTTGCGATCTATCTAAACTAAACGAGTCTACAGTTTTTATAATAAAAAATCACCTGCTGAATAACACAACAGATGATTTAATTTTTTATTTAAAGTCAGGTTTTTTTAACTAAACCTATACAATGCATTTACTTTAGAGCTTGTATCTGGCATTTGCGCTTTTGGAGTTAAGAAAACGTGGCCACCTTGTGACAAAACTTCCTTTGCAGCCCAATTCATCAAAGAATAATTATCAGCTTGTTGCTTGTCGTGCAAGATAGTTTTCATGTTATTTTTGTTGTAGTGTCCCCAAATATCGTTTTGGTTCTCTAAAAATAATGTATCAACCTTCCCTTGCTGAATTGCAGGAAGAATATCTGTAATTGACGTACCTGTTTTCTCAGTTTTGTTATGTTTATTGAAAGCTTCAGCTTTATCATTTCTCTTTTTTCTTAATAATGGCTCAATGAGTCTCAAAGCTTTTTCATGTAAATCAAATAAATCTCCCTCAGAAGGATTTCCTGGCAAAACTTCTTCATAGAGGTTATTATAATTATTGGCATCTTTATAAAGTGGAAATAGATAATCTTGAGTTGCCACAATAAGAGGTGCTTTATCTCCAGTCAAAACGCTTTCTAAGCCTTTGTCTATCGCTCTAAAATATCTTGTTATTTCATCCTTTCTTTCATCACCGCCTCCACCACCGTGGCCATGGAAAATTGTTTTTTCTCCACCTGAATTCTGTGATCTAAAGCTCAAATGCTTCTCTTTATAATCAAAACCAACACGTTCTTCAAGTCTTGATGGGATTAAATCTTCAACTTCAACCTCTCCAATTGTATATCGTGTTGCTTCATATAAAGTAACCTCTTGCAATTGAAGAGCGAGTATATAGAACCGTTCATCATCATTTAGCATTGGAACCAGTGGCTTGATATAGAATTCATTTGAAACATAGTGATAAGCTTCAAAATTAACTGGAAGTGTAAATATTTTAAAGAAATTTTCTGAGGCAAAAACTGCTAATCCATCACTTTGATGTCGCCAAAAATTTGTGTCATCAATCAATTTCTGAATAGGGTCACTTATTTTACTAATCACATCTTTTGAAGCTTTCTGATTGACTAAGCCTTTCTCAACTTCCTTCAATTGAGATTTTAGATGAAGTTTATTTTTTTCATTTAAGACATTTTGACCAGCACGTTCTGTGGGTATAAAAATAGAAACACATGGCTCACCATGAATACTCAGCAGATTTTTAATATCACTTTTGTTTAACAAACTCATAATTTCAATTTTTAAAGTTAATACCTTGAAGATAAAAGCTTTTAATGTAGAACTAAAATTCTTTAGCAATGCTTTAACGATAATCACATAATTGTTGCTTCATATTTTATGAGTTATTAGATAGATACATTTTAATTTATTGTTAAACAAGGCACATATTCGCCATGTTACTAATAAATTGAAAGTAAAAAACATGAAACAACTTAACGTTACACAGAAACTCATCAAAGAACATTTAATTGAAGGTGAAATGGTTCCTGGTCAAGAAATTGGGATAAAAATAGATCAGGCATTATTGCAAGACGCAACAGGAACATTGGTTCAATTAGAACTGGAAGCCATGGGTTTAGAAAAAGCTCAAACTGAAGTCGCCGTGCAATATGTTGATCATAATCTTTTACAAACCGATTACAAAAATGCTGATGATCATCTTTTCTTACTATCAGCAGCTCAAAAATTTGGTTTATGGTACAGCCGCCCAGGAAATGGTGTAAGTCATCCCGTACACATGGAAAGATTTGGCAAGCCTGGCAAAACGATGGTTGGTTCTGACAGCCACACACCAGCTGCAGGATCTTTAGGAATGCTAGCAATAGGAACTGGTGGTCTTGATGTTGCTGCTGCGATTGCTGGGCAACCTTACTATGTTAAAATGCCTGAGGTTTGGGGTGTTAAACTCACAGGTAAATTGCCAGATTGGGTTAGTGCAAAAGACGTTATTTTAGAAATGTTACGTCGCCATGACGTTAAAGGTGGTGTTGATAAAATTATTGAATACTATGGTGATGGACTTCAACATCTCAGCGCAATGGACAGACATGTTATTGCCAATATGGGAGCTGAGCTTGGTGCAACGACAACAGTTTTCCCGAGTGACCATGAAACTAAAAGATTTTTAAAATCACAAAAAAGAGAAGATGATTGGAAGGAATTAAAAGCAGATGATGATGCAAAATATGATCTTCACGAAGAAATAATTCTTGATGATTTAGTTCCTTTAATCGCGTTGCCTACAAGCCCAGGAAACGTTGTTCCTGTTAGTGAAGTCGCAGGCAAAGAAATCAGTCAAGTTGTTATTGGTTCATCTGCCAATCCAGGTTTAAGAGATTTCTGGATTGCAAGTGCAATTGTTGAAGATAAAGCAGTACATAACGATGTTTCATTTGATGTTAATCCTACTTCAAGACAAATCATACAAAATATGATTGATAACAAAGCTTTCGGAAACCTCATAAAAGCTGGGGCTCGCTTTCATCAATCAGGTTGTATGGGTTGTATTGGTATGGGTCAAGCACCTGCTTCTGGTACGATAAGCTTAAGAACGATGCCTAGAAACTTCCCTGACAGGTCTGGAACTAAAGACGATCAAGTTCATCTTTGTAGTCCTGAAACTGCAGCTGCGTCAGCTTTAACAGGTAAAATTACAGACCCTAGAGATTTAGAAGATTTATATGGAATGACATATCCGAAATTTAAATATCCCGAATTTCATATTATAAAGGACGACATGTTGGTTGCTCCTCCTGAAGATGGTTCGGACATTAAGTTAGAAAAAGGACCAAACATTAGTTCATTACCACATATCGATCCTTTAAAAGATGCTTGTCAAGTTCCTGTTTTACTTAAAATGGGAGATAATATTTCTACCGATGAAATTTTAAAAGCTGGTGCTGATGTCCTTCCATTTAGAAGTAACCTCCCTGAAATAAGCAAGTTCTCATACACAGTGATCGATGATACTTTTTATGATCGCGCCATGAAAACGAAAGAAAGTCATGGTGGTCATGTCGTTGTTGCAAAAGATAATTACGCACAAGGATCAAGCCGTGAGCATGCAGCTTTAGCTCCTAAATATCTTGGCCAAGTTGCTGTTATTGCAAATAGTTATGCCAGAATTGCTTGGCAAAATTTAATCAATTTTGGTATTCTTCCACTTGAATTTTTAAATGTAGAAGATTACGATAAAATCGATCAAGGTGACGAAATCATTTTGAAGAATTTACGTGAAAACGTTGAAAACAGAAATACAATTGAAGTCACTCTTAAAAAATCTGATGGATCTAAAGTCAGATTCCCAACGAAACACAGTTTAAGCGACAGACAGATTCATATCCTGGTGAAAGGTGGAATTATCAATGATTTTAAAGAAAGAATTGAAGAAAATGATTTAGGTGAATCTTAATTTAAAATAATTCAGTTTAGTTAAAACAAAAAAATGGCTTTAGAAATTAAACTCTAAAGCCATTTTAGTTTGATTTTGAAACCTTAAATTAATTGTTACCACCAAGAATTAATGGCATTCCATCATCTCCTGATCCAATAACAATCACTTTACTATTTGTAGATGTTGATAATTCAATAGTCGCTTGAATTCCTTTTTCTCTCAAAATTTTATCTGTCAATGAAGCACTCAAAATTTCGTTTGCACGTGCTTTACCTTCAGCTTCAATACGCTGTCTTTCTTTTTCTTTTTCAGCTTTTTCTAGACGGTATTGATACTCTAAAGACTCTTGCTCTTGCTTCAGTTTACGCTCAATCGCTTGCTTAATTGTTGGCGGTAAAGAAACGTCTCTTACTAAGATACGGTTAACTTGAACAAACTGATCTTTCAACATTTGCTCAGACTCAACGTACATTTCTTCTTGAATTGATTCTCTTTTTTGTGCATATAATTCTTCAGGCTTATAGCGTCCAACAACAGTTCTAGTTGCAGAACGAACCGCTGGGAGAATTAAACGTCTCAAGTAATCTTCACCTCTTTCTTTGTGTAATAAACCTAAACGATCATAATCTGGCTCATACCAAATAGTCACATCAAGTTTGATGTCAAGACCATTTGATGATAAAACAACCATTTTCTCATCGATAGATTGCTGTCTTACTTCATAAACAAAAACATCATTCCAGGGTGCAACTAAGTGAAAACCCTCTCCTAAAGCTGGTTCGTCAGTCACAACTCCGCCTCCAAAACGTTTAAATAAAACGCCAGCTTCACCTGAGTTGATGTTAACTGTTGAATTTGAAATAAAAATAATGACAATAATAATCGCAATAACAATGGGAATGATTGACTTGGGTAATTTTTCCATACGTGGATTTTTAAAATTTAGTTTTGATTTTTAGATTAATCCGAGATATTTTCGGAAGAACCATTCTATTGATAATAAAAAGACTAATATAATTAATAAATACTTAATTTCAATTAAGCTAACGGATTTTGTCTGCTGACTTTCCACATTATAAAATTGATCTGAATTTAATAAAGTTTGTATCAATTTTTCATGCTTATCAACAGGATAAAGATGAGCTTCATCAAATGCATTTTTCAATGAATTGATATCTGCATTTTTTGAAGTTTTTTCAGGATTATAAGCTAATATTTGAAAACGAATTTCTTTTGAAAAACTACCAACAGTCAAATTAGCTTGATACTCTCCAGGTGCTAGTTGTGAAATATTCGATGTGTATTCTTGATTCTTAAGCAGCATTTGGCTTGTAAAAACTTCATCTGTTTCACTGTTTTTAATTTGTAATTCTAAATCAGCATTAGAATCAAATTTAAAGTTTGCATCATAATATTTTGCTTTGATTTCATTTTCTAAACCTTGATTATAAAAGCTTTCACTCGTAAGTGATAAGCGCTCTTTAGGTTCATTTGATGCTAAAAATTGAATATGCTGATTGATAAATGTATTGAATTTCTCAAAATCTGAATTATTCCGATATGATTTTGCCTTCCACTTCCAAATGTTTTCAGCACCAAAAACACTGCGCTTATACTCCCCTTTTTGAATAACAAAAAACAATGGAGAATCTGTTATAGTATTTTGAATTTTACTCATTAAAATATTTTCAGATTGGTCTGTCACTTGAAGATTGCTAAAGTCCGATTTTAAGGGTGGGAAACTTTCAAAATTTAAATCTTCAAATTGATACAAAGAAAAATCTGAATTAAGTTTGCCAAAATAATCTTCATCAACACCAGAAGCAGATTTTCTAAAGCCTAAATCTAAAGAGTTTATCAAACTATAGTCTGTTGATGTACCTAAAAACAACATAAAATTAGATTCATTTTGAATTACTTTCTTGAAAAGTGAATTTGCTCCAGCTTGAGGTTGATAAAAAATAAACAAATTAACATCTTCGAGCGAAGAAATTTCAGATGTTGATTTAATTTGAACTTCATTTTGTTCATTAGACTCAATTGAGGATTTTAAGGCTCCGATATCAGGGTGAATAAAATCAGAAACAATCACGATTTTGTAACGATTATCAATGACATCAATTCCAAACAGTCTTTGGTTATTTGATATATTATTTTCCTCAGATAGGCTTTCTATTTCAACTTTATAGCTTTGACTTCCAACTTGATTAGCATTTACATAAAAGGTATGAGAAAGAGCTGAATTGACTTTAAACTCTAAAACTTTAGATTTAATTCTCTTATCATTTTGATAGAGAATCAGTTTTTTGCTAACGGATTGATCTCCTTTATAATTGACAAAAACTTCAATCGGAAAATTGTTGTTCAAAAAGGCAAATTGATTAACATTCAACATTTCGATTGATAAATCAGGATGTTGTACAGTATCACCCACAACCAAAGCGAAATTTTGTTTAGAATTAGATTTTTTTAATTGATAAGCATAATTAACACCAACAGTTTGACGACCATCTGAGAGTAAAACAAAAGCTGTATTTTCTTGATCATCTGATTGATAAAAATCAATAACACTCGAGATATCTGTTTGTTGTCCTGTAAAAGTTAAACGATCTAGAATATCAACTTCCTGGCTAAATTTGATCATATTCAAATCAAATTTATCATTGAGTTCTTTATGATTTTCAAAATTATTTAAAGCTGATTTCACCTGAGTTGTATCACCTAAATGAGCAATAGACTGCGAATCGTCAATCGCTAAAAGCAACTGAGGTTTTTCTGTAAAAACACTTTTATTTTCAGCCGTGAGATCAATTATGATAAGACCTATAATAAAAAAAGACAAAAACCTAAAGATGGCAAGCATCCATTTGTTTTTGTCTTTTAAATATTTTTGATATAAAAAATAGCTTAGACCAACAGATAGTATGAAGTTAATAACAATCAATAAAATCGTTTGGCCAGACATATTTTTAAGTTAGCATTCCACCATCAACACTTAATGTTTGACCTGTAATATAAGCACTCATATCACTTGCTAGAAAAACACAAGCATTTGCAATATCTTCAGGAGTTCCACCACGTTTTAAAGGAATACTATCTCTCCATCCTTGAACGGTATTTTCATCAAGCTTTTCTGTCATTTCAGTTTCGATAAAGCCAGGAGCAATCACGTTAGAGCGAATATTTCTAGAACCTAACTCTAGAGCAACTGATTTAGAAAAACCAATGATTCCTGCTTTAGAGGCAGAGTAGTTTGATTGTCCTGCATTTCCTTTAATCCCAACAACAGAACTCATGTTAATAATGCTTCCTTTACGTTGCTTTAGCATTGGACGTAAAACAGCTTTAGTTAGATTAAAAACGGAGTTAAGGTTAACTTTAATCACTTTATCAAAGTCTTCTTCACTCATTCTCATCAATAAATTGTCTTTTGTGATTCCTGCATTATTGACCAAAGCATCAATTTGACCAAAATCTTCAAGAACAAGCTTTGCTAATTCTTGTGCTTTATCAAAATCGGCAGCATCTGATTGATAAGCTTTAGCTTTCACACCAAAACCCTCAAGTTCCTTAACCAATTCTTCTGCAGCTTGCGTTGAAGAATTATAAGTAAAGGCAACATTTGCACCATGTTTAGCAAAGGTTGTCGCTATACCACGGCCTATACCTCTACTTCCTCCAGTAATAATAACATTTTGATCTTGTAACAATTTCATGAGATAATATTTTTAAGTAAAAAAACAAACCTCTTTAAGGAATGCTCAAAGAGGTTTAAATATTTTTGAGAAAATTAGCCAATCACCTCAGCAACTTTCTTTCCTATTTCAGCAGGAGAATCAACAACATGAATTCCACTGTCTTTTAAAATTTTCTTTTTAGCTTGTGCAGTATCTTCACTACCACCTACAATAGCTCCAGCATGACCCATTGTACGTCCTGCTGGTGCAGTTTCACCAGCGATAAAGCCAACAACTGGTTTTTTGCTACCGCTTTCTTTATACCATTGAGCCGCTTCAGCTTCAAGTTGTCCACCGATTTCACCGATCATCACAACGCATTCAGTTTCTGGATCGTTAACAAGTAACTCAACAGCATCTTTAGTTGTTGTGCCAATAATTGGGTCACCGCCGATACCAATAGCAGTTGTAATTCCTAATCCTTGCTTAACAACCTGATCAGCAGCCTCATAAGTTAATGTTCCTGACTTAGAAACGATACCTACTTTTCCTTTTTTGAAAACAAAGCCTGGCATGATACCAACTTTAGCTTCTTCTGGTGTAATCACACCTGGACAGTTAGGACCTATTAAACGGCAATCTCTATTTTGAATATAGTTAGAAACTTTAATCATATCAGCAACAGGAATACCTTCCGTAATTGTGATAATGACTTTAATACCGGCATCTGCAGCTTCCATAATTGCATCACCAGCAAATGCAGGCGGTACAAAAATGATTGTTGTATCTGCTCCGGCTTTTTCAACAGCATCAGAGACGGTGTTGAAAACAGGTTTCCCTAAATGTTCGGTTCCTCCTTTCCCTGGTGTTACACCACCAACGATATTTGTGCCGTAGTCAATCATTTGCTCAGCATGGAAAGTTCCTTCACTTCCTGTGAAACCTTGTACAATAATTTTTGAATTTTTATCTACTAAAACGCTCATAACGGTGTTATATTTTTATCAACAAATGTAATTTATTCAATCGAAGATTAAAAGTTTTATCAGCTTAAAATCCCAATGATTTTATTAAGCATCATCAGCTGCAATGCTCATCATTTCAGCTTTGATGATTTGACTTGATTCAATTTCGAAGATCGCCATAAAATGAGCGAGTTCTATTAAGTCTTCAGATTCAATAGTTTCTACAAAATAAGTGAAGTTTGTCACTACTTTTTCTTCAGCTTCTAAAAGCCGTGAAAATTGAGCCGTCATGTTTAAAAAAGTTTTCCCCATTTCTAAAGTTATCTTTTTAAAACCTTCTCTATCAAGTTTAATTTGGCCTTCGTGGCTATGCCATTCAATAATGGCGTTTTCATTAAAGTACTTATCAATGAGATCTAGATTTTTATAAAAATCTGATTCTAAAAATTCAGCAATAAGCTCCTTGTTCTTTGACACTATTTTAATTTTTTATAGATTTCTGGTAATTTTGAGATGTACACCATCTCTTTATATTTTTTTCTTGCTTCTTCAGCAGGCGTTCCAAAATAAGTTTTCCCGCCTTCTAAATCTTTTGAAACTCCTGTTTGTGCTAATAAAATTGCTTTTTTTCCAATATGCAAACCACTGGCTAAACCAACTTGTCCCCAAATGGTAACTTCATCTTCAATGACACAACAACCTGCGATACCAGCTTGAGATGCAATCAAACATTTTTTGCCGATAAAAGTATCGTGTGCAATTTGAACATGATTATCAATTTTGGTTCCTTCACTGATAAAAGTTTCACCAGAAACGCCTCTATCAATTGTAGCGGCAGCACCAATCTCAACATTGTTTTGGATAACAACTTTTCCGCCAGAGATGAGTTTATCAAAACCTTCAGGTCTGTTTTTATAGTAAAAAGCATCCGCTCCTATAACAGCTCCTGCATGGATTGTTACATTGTCTCCAATTTCAGTATGGTCGTATATTGTGACGTTTGGATGAATCAAACAATTTTGACCAATTTTAACATGATTGCCAATAAAAACACCTGGTTGTAAAATTGTAGAATCATGTATTTCTGCTGATTCAGAAATATTTTGAGTTGCTTTTTCGAAAGGTTTAAAAAAGTGTGTTAGTTTATTAAAATCTCGAAATGGATCGTCTGAAACTAAAAGCGCCTTCCCTTCTGGGCAATCTACTTTTTTATTGATTAAAATTACACTTGCCTTTGATCGCAAAGCTTTATCGTAATATTTAGGATGGTCAACAAAGACTATATCACCCTTCTCGACAACATGAATTTCATTAGCGCCTAAAACTTCGTAGTTTTCATCACCAACAAAATCTGCGTCAATTAAATCTGCAATCGTTTTTAAAGCGTAAGGTTTAGGAAATTTCATAAAAACTTACTTAACGCGTTCTTTGTAATGTCCTTTTTCTGTTTCTATCTTAATCATGTCACCTTCATTGACAAAAAGAGGAACATTGACGCTAGCTCCTGTTTCTACAGTTGCAGGTTTAGTTGCATTTGTTGCCGTATTTCCTTTAACACCTGGTTCAGTGTGAGTAACTTCCAGTTCAACATGTGGAGGCATTTCAACAGATAAAGGTGCATCATCTTCGGTATTAATCAAGATTGTCACAACCTCACCTTCTTTTAATAAACCTGGCATATCCAATGCAGCTTCTACTAAACGAATCTGCGTATAATCATCAGTATGCATAAAGTGATAAAACTCACCTTCTTTATATAAAAATTGATATTTGTGAGTTTCAACTCTTACCTCATCAATTTTATGTCCTGCTGAAAAAGTATTATCAAGTGTCTTTCCTGTGGTTACACTTTTTAGTTTCGTTCTGACGAAAGCTGGACCTTTTCCTGGTTTTACGTGTAAAAATTCAACGACTTTATAAATGTCATGGTTGTATTTAATACATAAACCATTTCTGATATCACTTGTTGTAGCCATAATATTGTATTAATTTGAAAAATAGCCTTTCATAATTCCACGCTGCGAGTCTTTGACGAATTGAATGATTTCATCACGCTCAGAAGTTGCCTCCATTTCAGCTTCAAGAATTGAAAGTGCTTGAGAATTGTTATAATTTTTTTGATATAAGATTCTGTAAATATCTTGAATCTCTCTAATTTTTTGTGTGTCAAAACCTCTTCGTCTTAAGCCAACTGAATTTATACCGACATAAGATAAAGGTTCGCGCGCTGCTTTTACATAGGGAGGAACATCTTTTCTGACAAGAGAACCACCTGTGATAAATGCATGCCGCCCAATGCTACAAAATTGCTGTATCGCTGTCATGCCTGCTAAAACCGCATAGTCACCCACTGTAATATGTCCTGCCAATGTTGAATTGTTAGAGAACACACAGTTGTTACCTACTATACAATCGTGAGCAATATGGCAATAAGCCATAATCCAACAATTTTTACCAATTTTGGTTTTCATTTTATCGCTTGTGCCACGATTGATTGTGACGCATTCGCGTATTGTTGTGTTATCGCCTATTTCGGTAATTGTATCTTCGTCTTCAAACTTTTTATCTTGAGGAACAGCTGAAATAACTGCACCTGGAAAAATACTGACATTTTTACCAATGCGAGCACCTTCCATAATCGTCACATTAGATCCGATCCAAGACCCTTCGCCAATAACGACATTGTTATGAATAGTCGTAAATGGTTCAATGACAACATTCTTAGCTATTTTTGCTCCAGGGTGGACGTATGCTAAAGGTTGATTCATAATTATTCTTTTGATTTTACTATTTGTGCCATTAACTCTGCTTCACATGCTAATTTTCCATTAGCGTAAGCATAGGCTTGCATTTGAATGATTCCTCTTCTTATAGGAGAAATTAATTCCAATTTAAATATAAGTGTGTCACCTGGAACAACTTGCTGTTTAAACTTCACATTATTCATTTTCATGAAAAAGGTTAAGTAATTTTCTGGATCAGGAACAGTGCTCAAAGCTAAAATTCCGCCAGTTTGCGCCATCGCTTCAACTTGAAGAACACCAGGCATCACAGGTTTTCCAGGGAAATGTCCAACAAAGAAAGGTTCATTCATTGTGACATTTTTCGTTCCAACAACGGATGAGTCTGTTAACTCATATATTTTATCAACCAACAAAAACGGAGGTCGATGTGGTAGACGATCCATAATTTCAGAAACATCATAAAGAGGCTTTGAATTCAGATCTATTTGTGGAACTTTATTTCGCTTTTCTGCTTTAATCACTTTTGCAAGTTTTTTAGCAAATTGCGTGTTTATTTTATGACCTGGTTTATTTGCGATAACTTTACCTCGTATATGTGTTCCCACAAGAGCTAAATCACCAATAACATCAAGCAATTTATGCCTTGCTGCTTCATTTGGATGATGTAAAGTTAAGTTATCTAAAATACCATTAGGTTTTACTGAAATGTCTTTTTTATCAAAAGCAACTTCTAGTTTTTTCATTATTTCAGGAGACAACTCTTTATCGACGTAAACAATCGCATTATTCAGGTCTCCACCTTTGATTAAACCGTGTTCAAGAAGCGCTTCAAGTTCATGTAAAAAACTGAAAGTCCTTGAATTTGCAATATGATCTTTAAATTCAGTAATAGATTTAATCGAAGCATTTTGTGTTCCTAAAACTTTGGTTTGAAAATCAACCATTGTTGTGACTTGATACTCATTCGCTGGCATCACTAAGATTTCAGAGCCTGTTTCTTCATCAGAAAAAGAGATGACATCTTTCACGATAAACTCTTCACGTTCAGCATCTAATTCTATAACTTCTGCTTTTTCTAAGGCTTCTACAAAATATTTTGAAGAACCATCCATTATCGGAGGTTCAGAAGCATTGAGTTCAATGATCACATTGTCAATACCTAAACCAACACACGCAGCGAGGACATGCTCAGAGGTTTGAATCAAAACACCATTTTTTTCCAGTGTTGTACCTCTATCAGTGCTTGTTACTAAGTTGGCATCAGCTGGAATCATCGGATGTCCTTCAAGATCCATTCGTCTAAAAATAAAACCAGTGCTTGCTTCTGCTGGTTTGAAGGTTAAGATCACATTTTGACCTGTATGAAGTCCGACACCTTCAAGTTTAATTTCCTTAGAAATTGTCGTTTGTTTTTTAGGACTATTACTCATCTTTACTGATTTTTTTCTCTATAGAATTTAGCTGATTAACTATTTTTGGTAAGTTTCTAAAATGCACATAAGACTTGTTAAAGTCTGAATACCCAAGTGCTGGCGTTCCTTGTATGGCTTGACCATCTTTTACGTTTTTACCAACTCCTGTTTGTGCTTGAATTCGCACGTGATCGCCAATTTTAATATGACCGACAATACCAACTTGGCCGCCAATAATACAATGTTTTCCTATACGTGTTGATCCTGCTATTCCAGTTTGAGCAGCAATTGCAGTGTGTTCACCTATCTCAACATTATGTGCGATTTGTATTTGATTATCAAGCTTCACTCCTTTTCGGATAATTGTTGATCCTAAAGTTGCGCGATCAATTGTAGTTCCTGCGCCGACATCAACATCATCTTCTATAATAACATTACCCGTTTGTGGAACTTTTGTAAAAACGCCTTTATCATTTGGCGTAAAACCAAAACCATCTGCACCTATGATAACACCTCCATGTAAAACACAATTTTCACCAATAATACAGTCTGAAAAAACTTTACTACCTGGGTAAATAACAGTATTATCACCTATTTCAACATTATCACCAATATAAGAATTTGGATGTATTGAAACCTTATTTCCAATTTTGGCATTATTTCCGATGTATGAAAAAGCGCCGATATAAATATCCTCACCTAAACTTACATCTTCTCCCATAAAATGTGGATCTTCTACACCAAGCTTTTTTGTTTTTTTGAATTCTTCGTAATAACCTAATAATTTAGAAAAAGCTTCATAAGAATCTTCAACTTTTATCAAGGTAACAGAAGTGTTTTCTTTAGGTTCAAAATCTTTATTAACAATGCAAACACTCGCATTTGTTGAGTGTACATAGTTTGTATATTTCGGATTAGACAGAAATGTAAGTGAGCCTTCCTCACCCTCTTCAATTTTTGATAATTTAGAAACAACCGCTTCAGAATTACCAACAATTTCGCCGTTTAAAATTTCTGCTATTTGATTCGCTGTAAATTTCATTCTTGCAAAAATAGGAAAAAAGTGTTAATAATTGTTTTTTGGGTAACATAAGTAATATTTCGTCACAACTTTTGACAAAGCTTTCAGGTTAAATTGATCTGAAGCCTTAGAAACATCCTTGAGTTTTCCATTTTTATAAAGGATTTTAATCGGCTGATCACTCGTTGTATAAGCTAAATTATTCGCTTCACCTGTGAAAACAAAATAATTTGCTTCTTCTGCTGTCATATCATGATCCTTCATAAAACTTTCAAGTTCAACATGATATTTAGCATTATTAATCGGTTTATCTTTTAGCTTAATTTTAGGAAGCTGCCTATTGATCAGCATTCGAGATAAGTTTTTTAAGACAATATCATCAGCGTTCATCCACATTTTAATGGCGTAAATAACATCAAAATCATCAAGTTTTGCAAAAGTTTCAAGTTCTTTCTTGTTGAAATTATTTAACTCGATATCATTTTTAAGGAAAAATAAAAGCGCTTGACTTCCAAATATATCTTCTCCTTGTTGTACCAAATATTTTGCTCTTTTGATTGCTTTAATCAAAACTTGCTCTGCACATAAACCTGTTTTATGTAAATAAACTTGCCAATACATTAAACGACGAGCAACAAGGAATTTTTCAACAGAATAAATCCCTTTTTCTTCAATAACAATTTCATCGTTTCTTACATTTAACATACTTATTAAACGCTCGCTATTGACATTTCCTTCTGCCACACCAGTATAAAAACTATCCCTTCTCAAATAATCTAACCTATCCATGTCCAGTTGACTAGAAAGCAATTGGCATAAAAACTTTTTAGGATATTGATCAGTGAAAATTTCAATGGCTAAACTGATTTTGCCATTAAATTCATCATTGAGTTGATGCATAAATTTCAACGAAATTTCTTCATGATTAACACCACCAACCAAACTATGTTCCAAAGCATGAGAAAACGGTCCATGACCAATATCATGAAGCAAAATTGCAATTAACAAAGCCTCCTCTTCATCTTCGGAAATTTTTACACCTTTAAATCTTAAAACCTTAATGGCTTTATCCATCAAATGGATGCAACCCAAAGCATGATGAAATCTTGTGTGATGCGCACCTGGATAAACCAAATATGACAGTCCCATTTGTGAAACTCTTCTCAGTCTTTGAAAAAACGGATGCTCGATAATATCGAAAATTAATGGACTAGGAATGGTAATAAAACCATAAATCGGATCGTTAATAATCTTAAGTTTACTATTTTGTTTCACAAACTATTTATTTAAAAACAAAGATACATATATATGACAAAGCTGAAAGTTTTATGGGTTGATGATGAAATAGATTTATTGAAACCTCATGTTTTATTTCTTGAACAAAAGAATTATGAAGTGACAACTTGCCAAAGTGGTCCTGAAGCCATTGAACTCATTCCTAATGAAAATTTCGACATCGTTTTATTGGATGAAAATATGCCTGGTCTGACAGGAATCGAAACTTTAGCTGAAATCAAAACCATTCAAGACAATCTTCCTGTTGTGATGATCACGAAAAGCGAAGAAGAATACATTATGGAAGAAGCCATTGGATCTAAAATTGCAGATTACCTCATCAAACCCGTCAATCCGAATCAAATTTTATTGAGCTTAAAAAAGAATCTTGATCATTCACGTTTAGTCACACAAAAAACAACATCAAACTACCAGCAAGAGTTCAGAAAAATCACAATGGATTTAATGCAAACCAACACTTATGATGCCTGGGTAGAGCTTTACAAAAAATTGGTTTATTGGGAGTTAGAATTAGGAGACATAGATGACGGTGGCATGTTTGAAATATTAGAAACCCAGAAAAATGAAGCGAATATTGAGTTTGGTAAATTTATAGAAAAAAATTACGCGTCTTGGTTTGAAAAAAACACAAAAGCTCCAGAATTATCTCACACGCTTTTTAGAAATAAAATTTTACCTGAAATCTCTAAAGAGCAACCGACATTACTGGTTGTTATAGATAATTTAAGATATGATCAATATAAAGCATTTGAACCGACACTGAATAAATATCTTAAAAAGAAAAAAGAAGAAGCTTTTTTCAGCATTCTACCAACTGCAACGCAATATGCAAGAAATGCCATTTTCTCAGGCTTAACACCTGAAGATATGGAAAAAATATATCCAGAATATTGGAAAAATGACACAGATGATGGTGGTAAAAATTTATTTGAAAAAGAGTTTTTAGAAGCGCAACTCAACCGCCTCGGAAAACCATTAGATTTCTCTTACCACAAGATTACCAATATCAGTCAAGGTGAAAAACTTGTTGACAATTTCAAGCAAGAAAAACATAAAGACCTATCTGTTGTGGTATATAATTTTGTTGATATGCTTTCACACTCAAAAACAGAGCTTGAAGTGATTAAAGAACTCGCATCAACTGATAAATCTTATAGATCATTGACTGAAAGTTGGTTTAAAAACTCACCTTTATTAAAAATTATTCAGCAAGCCAAAGCACTAGGCTTTAAAACAATTATCACTACAGATCACGGAACGATCAACGTTAAAAACCCTTCAAAAGTTATTGGTGATAAAAATACGAGTTTAAACCTTAGGTATAAAACTGGCCGAAGCTTGACTTACGAAGATAAAGATGTGATTGTTGCAAAAGATCCATCTAAATTCAAACTTCCAAAAATCAATATGTCAAGTTCTTATATTTTTGCAAAAAGCAACTATTTTTTAGCTTATCCAAACAACTACAATTACTATGTCAATTATTACAAAAACAGTTATCAACACGGCGGCGTCTCATTAGAAGAAATGATTATTCCGTTTGCTGTTTACGAGTAAAATTGACACTATATTGACACAAAAAAGCACAAGCAAATTAAATTTGACTTGTGCTTTTTTTAAAATAGTTCCTAAATAAATTTACTTCTTCTCTTTTTTCTCTTCTTCCTTACCTTTGTCTAAAACATCTTTAAATTCTATTTCGCTATCTACACTTTCAGTAAAAGCGCTAATCCAAGCATTTTTAAAAATATTAGTTATTGTTGGCCAAACTTTCGAGTCAACTTTATTTAAATCACCTTCAATTGGAACTTTTGTCGCTACGGTATCTGTCCCTTGATTTTTCAAAATAAATTTAAAGATACCGACAAAACCTTCCAAAGAGTTTTCAGGATATCACCATCTTTTCTTTTGATTATATTTCCTTTTACTTTTTGACATGGCTCATGTTTTTAGCTAAAATGACTCAAATATAAGTTATATTCAGTTAAAATATTAATAAATCATATTAGTGATCATAAAGATAATCTCTGATAATTTTGACAAATGATAAGAACTAATTAAGAAATATTATTAAATTTATGACCGTTTGAATTAAAACTTGTCAATGACAATTATAGATTACAATCTTGGCGATTTAGAAAGAATTTCAGAAAAAATACTGAATCACATTTCTTATCGAAAAATTATTTTTAAAGGTGATTTAGGTGCTGGCAAAACAACCTTAATCAAGGCTTTAGTAAAAAAATTAGGTTCAGATGAATTAGTCTCTAGTCCGACTTTTTCTTTAGTCAATGAATATGAATTAGAGAAGTCTAAAATCTTTCACTTTGATTTTTACAGAATTGAAAATGAAGAAGAAGCTTACGACATAGGGTTTGAGGATTATATTGATACAGAAGCTTGGGTTTTCATTGAATGGCCAGAGAAAATTCCAAACCTTTTAGATTTTGGTCATCACTGTATTCACATCAGTTTTAATGAAAAACTCGAACGCATACTCGAATTAAAATAAAGTTTAACCTAATTATCTTTGATATTATGAGCCAAACATCATCATCTCCGTTCACTCAATCTGAATTACTTCCTCAAGAAGAAATGCTCGAATTATCAAAAACAAAAGGACAGCTTTTTATAGGCATCCCAAAGGAAATTAGTTATCAAGAAAAACGTGTATGTTTAACACCTGATGCTGTGAGCGCTTTAACAGCAAATGGTCATCGCGTCTTGATTGAAAAAGGCGCTGGAAATTACGCCAAATTTTCTGATCAAGATTACAGTGAAGCTGGAGCAGAAATTACAAATGATAAAAACAAGATTTTCTCTTGTCCCATTATTTTAAAGGTGGCGCCTTTATGCGATGAAGAACTAGAAATCATACATCCGCAAACCACTTTAATTTCTGCATTACAACTCAAAACGAGAAACAAAAAGTATTTTCAAAAACTTGCTGAAAAACGCATCACTGCTTTGGCTTTTGAGTTTATTAAAGATGAATTTGGCACATACCCAGCAGTTAGAACTTTAAGCGAGATTGCTGGATCAGCATCAATTTTAATCGCAGCCGAGCTTTTGGCTAAAGTCGATGAAGCCAATGGATTAATGCTTGGTAACATTAGTGGCGTCCCACCAACAGAAGTTGTGATTATTGGCGCAGGAACAGTTGGAGAATTTGCAGCAAAATCTGCTATTGGTTTAGGTGCATCCATTAAAGTTTTTGATAGTTCTATCACAAGACTTCGTCATTTAAGAGAAAACCTGAGTCATCATATTTTCACTTCAACAATTCAACCTAAAAGCTTAACAAAAGCGCTTCGTCGGGCTGATGTCGTGATTGGCGCTGTTGCTGGCAAAAACAGATCCCCAATAATTGTTTCTGAAAAAATGGTTCAGAAAATGAAAAAAGGAGCTGTTATTATCGATGTCAGCATTGACATGGGCGGCTGTGTTGAGACATCAGAAATCACCAACCACAACAAACCCACCAAAGTGATTTACGATGTAATTCATTATTGCGTTCCTAATATTCCTTCTCGCTATCCTCGTACGTCCTCAATGTCAATTAGTAATATTTTCACACCCTACTTATTACATATTGCTGAAGAAGGCGGCATAGAAAATACGCTTCGATATGAGAAAGGTCTTCGCAATGGATTATATTTGTACCACGGAATATTAACAAACAAATCTGTTGCAAACTGGTTTGATATGGATTATAAAGATCCAAATCTACTTATTTTTTAAATATGAAATTTATTCAACGCTTAGGTTATTACTCCATTGGTTTAGTTATTGGAGTGATTATTCTTTTATTTTTTTTAGGAGGAAAAAAAACATCTTGTGATTATGGTCTAGATGCGAGAGTCATCAAAAACATTTCAACTAAAAAATCAAGTTACTCATCTGAGGCACTACAAAGTTTTAGTCAATACCAGATTGATACAAGTCAATATAAAACCATTTTACAAGATGCTACTGTAAATTTTGGAGAAAGTCAAACTGATTTAGATTCCTGTAAAATTTATATTTTAGAATCTCAATACGCATCACATAAATATAAACTTCAAATTGAAAATTGCGATTCAATTGCACGAGTTCAAAAGCTTGAAAAACAATAATTAAGTTTGCGCTTAAAAACAAAAAAGGTCTTTCAAAACTGAAAGACCTTTTTTGTTGACTCGAATAACAACGAGACTATTTTAATATAGAATTAATTATTCATTGAAACAATAAACTCTTCATTTGTTTTTGTCTTTTTAACGCGATCACTAATAAACTCCATCGCTTCAATAGGATTCATATCAGCTAAATACTTACGCATCACCCACATTTTTTGAATCATATTTTCATCAAGAAGTAAATCATCACGTCTTGTACTTGACGCTGTTAAATCAATCGCTGGGAAGATACGACGGTTTGCAATCTTGCGATCAAGCTGCAATTCCATATTACCAGTTCCTTTAAATTCTTCAAAGATAACTTCGTCCATTTTAGAACCAGTATCCGTTAAAGCAGTAGCAATAATTGATAAAGATCCGCCATTTTCAATATTACGTGCTGCACCGAAAAAACGCTTTGGTTTGTGTAATGCATTTGCATCAACACCACCACTTAATACTTTACCACTAGCCGGCTGAACTGTGTTGTATGCTCTTGCTAAACGCGTGATTGAATCTAATAAAATCACGACATCGTGACCACATTCAACCAAACGTTTTGCTTTTTCGATAACGATATTTGCAACTTTGACGTGTTCGTGTGCCTCTTTGTCAAAGGTAGAAGCAACAACTTCACCTTTCACACTGCGCTGCATATCTGTCACCTCTTCTGGGCGCTCATCGATTAATAAAACCAATTGATAAACCTCAGGGTGATTTGCCGCTATAGCATTCGCTATTTCTTTTAAAAGAATTGTTTTACCAGTTTTTGGCTGAGAAACAATCATACCTCTCTGACCTTTACCTATTGGTGCAAACATATCCATGATACGTGTTGACATTGAAGGACGTCGATCAGCGATATTAAACTTTTCTTGAGGGAATAATGGTGTTAAATGCTCAAAAGAAACACGATCACGTACCACTTTTGGATCTAAGCCATTTATTTGAATAATTTTGATCAGCGGGAAATACTTCTCTCCTTCTTTAGGAGGACGAACTTGTCCAAGAACTGTATCGCCAGTTTTCAAACCAAAAAGTTTGATTTGAGATTGAGACAAATAAATATCATCAGGTGATGATAAGTAATTGTAATCTGACGATCTTAAAAAACCATAACCATCAGGCATCATATCTAAAACGCCTTCACTCTCAATAATTGCATCAAATTCGTAATCTGATTTCTTATACTTATTACGGCTGTCTTTGTTTCCGTTTTTCTGAGAGTTGGAATGAGTATGACTTTGTGAACTTTTAGAAGATTTTTGATTTTGATTCTTGTCTCTTCCTTTGGTATCTTCACGACGTTGTTTTTCCTGATATTCCTTAGTTTGATTAGGATTTCTCTTATCAGCTTTATCGTTAGACTTAGCCTTAGAATCAGGCTTTGGCTTATTTTGCCTTTTTTGATTGTCTTTATTGTGAGACGGCTTTGGCTTATGATCTGACTTAGATTTATGATCAGACTTAGCATTGTGAGTTTGATTTGCTTCACTTTTACGCTCAGCTTCCTCTTCCATCTTTTTACTAACACGAACACGTTTAGGCGCTTCTTTTTTTGGTTGACTTGATGGTTTAGAAGAATCTTTCTCAGACTTATTAAAATCATTATTTACAACAGATTTGACTTTTTCAGGATTGCTCGCTTGATAGTCTAAAATTTGATAAATAAGATCTAACTTTTTTAAACTTCTAAATTTTGGTACTTCTAACTCTTTGGCGATATTTTGTAACTCAGGGAGTTTTTTCGCCTTTAATTCGTTAATTTCTAACATTGACTATTATTGAAATTATTTTTTTGATATTTTTTTTGAAGAAAAAATAGGGGTTAAATTGATGTGTTTGAAATAATTACATCAAAGTAAATCATTGGACTATGCAATTATACAACAAAAAATTAATTTTTAAATATTTTTTGTCAAATAATCTTCTATTTTTGTATTTCAATTGCATCAAATGATACAGAGAGTACAAAGCTTATATCTTACAATTGTGTTTATCCTCAACGCAGTAATTTTTAATTTACTGCCTGCCTCAGACTTTATTTTTGATAATATTTTGGGCGATAACACTTATATGATTGTAAGTATTTTATTTTATGCAAGTGCATTACTTGCACTGATTAGTATTTTTAAATACAAAAATAGACAACTACAATTCGTCTTAGGACGTTTAAATATGTTATTGAACGCTGTTTTAGTAGGCATTTTCGTTTACGGATCGCTAAATCTACCTGGAGAATCAAGTTTTTCTGAGAAGGGTATTGGGGTTCTTCTTCCTATCATTTCTATCGTTTTTATTGTGATAGCTAATAAAGCTATTAAAAAGGATGAAGACCTTGTAAAATCTGTTGATCGTTTCCGTTAAGCCTCAAATCTTAGTGTATTTAGTGTAAAACCCCGTTCATTCGGGGTTTTTTTATTTATAGCTACAATTTTATGTAAGAATTAAGATACCCAAACATGGATTTGTATTATCTTAAGTGCAATAATCTTTTATAAAAACTAAATATGTTAAAGAAATTAATAGTAATAAGCCTTGTCATAACAGGCATCAGTTGCAAAAGCTATCAAGACCCATCAACAGAAAATATGACAATTATCCATCAATCTGAACTCACTGGCAATGGCGAAGAAGGCATTAATGGCTCTTACCATGTGATTGAAAACCAAGAAGACTGGAATGCCTTAGAAGAAAAAATGAATAGCATCAACGATCAACGTATCAAGATGGATCCAGTTAACTTTAAGAATGAAATGATCATCGCGTTATTTAGTGAAGTGAAAAACTCTGGTGGACATTCCATAAAAATTAAAGAGATCACTCAAAAGGATAATCAAGTCATTATCAAAGTTGAAGAAACGAGTCCTCGCGGCCTTGCGACTAGTATGATGACACAACCTTATTATATTGCAAAAATCCCTAAGACTGATAAAGTAATTGAGTTTGAGACTACAGATCGTCTTCGGAAATAAATGTAATTTTATCTATCAATAAATGCCTAACAAAAAAAGCCTCTCAAAAATTTGAGAGGCTTTTTAGCTATTAGAAAGGACTTCTTACTTTCCTTCCATTTTATCTTTAAGCGCTTGTAATTCAGCATTTGCATCACCAAGAGTAGTTTTGTTCTCTTCAGTTTTAGCTTTTTGCTGAGCTTGCTTAACAATATTTTGCTCTTCTTCTTTATGAATAGCAGTATGCGAAGCAACAACTCTCTTAAATTCTTTATTGAATTCAATGATTACAAAGTCAGCTGATTCACCTTTTGTTAACTTGCTTTCGTCTTCTTTAATCAAGTGACGAGAAGGAACAAATGCAGTGACATCATCGTTAAACTTGATGGTTGCACCTTTATCAACAATATCAGTGATTTCAGCAGTGTGCTTGCTTCCTACAGCAAACTCTTCAGCGTATCTATCCCAAGGGTTCACTTCTGTTTGCTTATGACCTAAGCTTAACTTGCGTCCTTCAACATCTAGTTCAAGTACAACAACGTCTAACTTATCACCAACTTTACAGAATTCTGAAGGGTGTTTAATTTTCTTAGTCCAAGAAAGATCAGAGATGTAAATCAATCCGTCAATTCCCTCTTCTAATTCAACAAAAACACCAAAGTTTGTAAAGTTTCTAACTTCACCTGTGTGTTTAGAACCAACAGGATATTTAGTTGTAATATCAGTCCATGGATCTGGTGTCATTTGTTTAATACCAAGTGACATTTTACGCTCTTCACGGTCAAGTGTTAAGATTTTTGCTTCAATCTCATCACCAACATTTACGAAATCTTGTGCAGATCTCAAGTGCGTACTCCAAGACATTTCAGAAACGTGAATTAAACCTTCAACACCTTCTTCAACTTCGATGAATGCACCGTAATCAGCGATAACTGTGACTTTACCTTTCACAACATCACCAACTTTAATGTTTTCATCTAAAGCTTCCCAAGGATGCTTACTCAATTGTTTAAGACCAAGTTGAATTCTTGTCTTATCTTCATCAAAGTCTAAAATTACAACGTTTAATGTTTGGTCTAACTCAACAACCTCGTTCGGGTGGTTGATTCTTGACCAAGATAAATCAGTAATGTGAACTAATCCGTCAACACCTCCAAGATCAACAAATACACCGTAAGAAGTAATGTTTTTAACAACACCTTCAAGGACTTGTCCTTTTTCTAATTGACCGATAATTTCTTTCTTCTGCTCTTCAATATCAGCTTCGATAAGTGCTTTATGCGAAACAACAACGTTTTTAAATTCGTGATTGATTTTCACAACTTTGAATTCCATGTTTTTCCCAACGTAAGCATCGTAGTCACGAATAGGTTTCACATCAATTTGAGAACCTGGTAAGAAAGCTTCGATGCCGAAAACGTCAACGATCATTCCTCCTTTAGTTCTGCACTTAACTAAACCGTTAACTACAGTTCCGTCTTCTTGTGCTAAATTAACGCGCTCCCAAGCTCTGATAACACGAGCTTTTCTATGAGAAAGAATTAATTGTCCTTCTTCATCTTCACGAATGTCAATAAGAACGTCAACCATGTCACCTTCTTTAAGGTCTGGGTTGTATCTAAATTCGTTTAAAGAAATAACACCTTCACTTTTTGCGTTGATGTCAATAATTGCGTCAAGGTCAGTAATTTTGATAACTTTACCTTGAACAACTTCGTTATGAAGTGTGTCAACAAAATTCTCTTCAACTAATTTCTCAAACTGATCTAACTGCTCATCTGCAACTTCATCAATTCCTTCTTCATACTTGTGCCAGTTGAAGTTTTCAAGAAATTCTTTAGGATTTTTTTGTTGTTCAGAAGCTTCGATTGTAGATTGTTGTGCTTCTGTGTTTGCAACGTCTTGTTGCTCTGTTTTTTTTGAATCTTCAGCCATATGCTGTGATTAAAATTTGTATTTTGTCAGTTCTGAATTTTTACGTGGCAACCAACAAAAGATTGTTAAATGATTTTTATCAATACTTTTAGGAAACTCCAAACCACTCCCAAAAGTTTTGCAAAAGTACAACTTAAATTTTGATACCCAAACAATTAGGTTATTTAATTATGAAAGCGAATTATTTCCCTGAATTTTGGTTTCAGCTAATTTGAGTAGCACTTCCTTCTATTCTTTTTTTGATAAGTTAGTGTTTTATAACTTTATAGCATATTCAATTTACGTAAGCGGATTTGCTTCATAGCTAATTTCAATAATACATCAGCTTGCTCTTCTTTTGTCAAGTTCGTATTGTCAAGCTTTACGGCATCATCGGTTTGTATAAGCGGAGAGGTTTCACGAGAAGAATCTATCAAGTCACGTTCTTGAACATTAGCAAGAACTTCATCAAAATTTAGATCAGAACTACTTCCTTTTAATTCATTAAAACGTCTTTTTGCACGTTCATTTGCTGTGGCTGTCATAAATATTTTGAGTTCAGCTTCAGGGAAAACTACACTTCCAATATCACGACCATCCATAACCAAACCTCCCTTCTCTCCTATTTTCTGTTGAATCTTAACGAGTTTATGTCTTACTTCAGGAATTTTAGCAACATAACTAACTTTGTTAGCAACATCCATTTGACGAATAAAATTTTCAACATTTTCACCATTTAGTAAGATGATGCTTTTCTCTTTGGATTGATCATATTCAAAACTCAAATCAACATCATCTAAAGATTGAATAAGTCTTGTTTCATTTAAAACATCATTCTCAAAAAAACCATTTTTTAAAGCAAAATAAGTCATGGCGCGATACATTGCTCCTGTATCGACATAAATATAATTCAGTGCTTTAGCCAATTCTTTTGCTGCTGTACTTTTCCCTGTTGATGAATGTCCATCAATGGCAATGGTGATTTTTTTCATAAATTTAATCTGGATATTCAATACGTAAATGATAAATGTTATTCAGCTTAGCTTTTAAAATCTTTTTGATTTGCTGTATATCTTTAAAGGTAATATCAGCATTTTCAAACTGATCATCTTCAATTTGTTTATCAATAATTTTTTCTACGAAATTATCAATAATTCGAGTGTTTGGAGATTTTAAACTTTTACTCGCAGCTTCGACACTGTCACACATCATCAAAATAGCTGTTTCTTTACTGAAAGGTTTTGGACCAGGATATTGAAAATCTTTTGGATCAATACGCACACCTTCAGGCGCATTTTCTTGTGCTTGCTTAAAAAAGAAATAAACCTTTGTGGTGCCGTGATGTGTTCTTATAAAATCAATTATACGATCTGGAAGTTTATATCTTTTGGCATATTCAATTCCTTCTAACCTATGGTTCACAATCAGTTTAGCACTTTCATGAGGAGAAAGCTCGTCGTGAGGGGTGACATCTGTTGTTTGGTTTTCAACGAAATAAATAGGGTTTTTCATCTTACCTATATCGTGATAAAGTGCCCCAACTCTTACAAGTAAAGCATTAGCACCAACTTCATTAGCGGCAGCTTCTGCTAAATTTGCAACATTTAGTGAATGATGAAAAGTTCCAGGTGCAACTTCAGCCAATTGCTTCAGTAATTTAGAGTTTGTATCCGATAATTCTAATAATGAAAGGTCTGATACTAGACCAAAAGCTTTTTCATATGTATAAATCAAAGGCTGCACAAATAATAAACCAACACCACAAAGAATGAAATAAATCATATTTGTGTAATTGATATCGACAAAGTCAACATCTTGAATCATGCTAAACGCCATATAAGCAAAAATATAAACACCTGTAATTTGCGCCACAGAGATAAAGAGATTTGCTCTTTTATAAAGTTCTGAAACTGTCAATATTGTAACAATACCTGTTACAATTTGCAAAAACATATACTCAAAACTATTAGGCACTACAAAGCCGAGAATCAAAACTGTAACAACATGTGAGAACAAGCCTAAGCGCGCATCAAAGAACGCCTTCAATGTTAATGGTAAAATACAAAGTGGAACAATATAAATGTACTCATACCCGATTTTCATCACAACTAAGGTGAGAAAAACCATAAAGAGAATATTAAAAAATATAAAGGTGAGTTTGTTGTTATTTGTATAAATATCATTTCTGTATTTACTCAAAAACAACATCAACATAAGCAATGCCAAGGAAACAAGTAATGAATAACCAATCAAGATTGTGACATAGCTTGTCATGTCTAAATCTTGTGATTCATATTCGTTTTTGAGAGAGTTCAGTTTTCGTAATTTTTCACCCTCAATGATTTCACCTTTGGCAATAATTTTACTCCCTTTAGAAACACTTCCACGCGTTGGCGAAATATTTTTATAAGCATCCTCTAAGACTTGTTGATTGAATTCTTTATCATATTCAACATTAGGAGAAAGAATATCGTAAAAAATAGGTTTCAATTTTGCTGACTGAGCATAACTGAATTTTGACAGTTTTTGATCTAAATAACGATCTAAATCAGATTGTTTTAAAATCTTGTCAAGGGTTACTTCTTGTAATCTGATATTTTTTTTAAGGTAAACAAGTTGTTTTTCATCAAAATCTTCACTTTCAACGCGTATGCCATAGTTGTAAACATTTTTAATAATTGTATCAACAAAACTTCTGTCTGCCATTGCGCTAATCAACGAATCTTGATGTGGTGAAATGACTTTCGGCCAGTTTTTCCAGATAGAATCTGCTTTAGCAACATTATATATATAATATGGAATATGATTATCCTTGATTTGCTCTTTTTCAAGTTCTAATTCTTGATCAGATTTTAAGATTGCAAAATCAAATGGAGAATATAAATTTTCATACTGCCAAGGCTTATTTTTGATTATTTCATACTTAAATTTTCCTTGTATCGGAAAGAAATAAACAATTAAAAAAACACTGATTAAGAACAAAAATATTTTGTAAATCAAAGATTGTTTTGTGTAAAGTATGTCTAGCTTAGACTTCATTTAGCCTGTTTTGGTGGTTCAAAATTAGAAAAAAATTAGTCATTTCATTTATAATTCGTTTGTTCTTTTAAAAATCATTAATTTAGCAGCAATCGTAAAAAAATAAAACATGAGTAAAGAAGTCGTTATAGTAAGCGCTGCGCGTACGCCAATCGGGAGTTTTTTAGGAAGTTTATCTTCAATTCCCGCTACAAAACTTGGCTCAATCGCGATCAAAGGTGCTTTAGATAAAATCAATTTAAAACCAGAATTAGTCAACGAAGTTTTAATGGGAAATGTTGTGCAAGCTAACAACGGTCAAGCTCCTGCACGTCAAGCTGCTATTGGTGCTGGCATTCCTGATAAGGTTCCTGCAACCACAGTGAATAAAGTCTGTGCAAGCGGAATGAAAGCTGTTATGCAAGCTGCTCAGTCTATCGCTCTCGGTGATGCTGATGTTGTCGTTGCTGGCGGCATGGAAAACATGAGTATGATTCCTCATTATTTACCTATGAGAAAAGGCAAAAAATTTGGTCCTGCTCAAATGGTAGATGGTTTACAAAAAGATGGACTTGTAGATGCTTACAGTCAAGAAGCTATGGGAACCTGCGCTGACTTATGCGCCACTGAACATAATATTTCTCGTGAAGATCAAGATGCTTTTGCGATTGAATCTTATAAAAGAAGTGCCAAAGCTTGGGAAGAAGGAAAGTTTGATAATGAGGTTGTTCCTGTTGAAATTCCTCAACGTCGCGGAGAACCTATCATTTTCAAAGAAGATGAAGAATATAAAAATATCAAACTCGATAAAATACCAAACCTTCGTGCTGCATTTTCTAAAGAAGGAACTGCTACTGCTGCAAACTCATCAACAATAAATGATGGTGCTGGTGCAATGGTATTAATGAGTCGTGAAAAAGCTGATGAACTTGGTCTTAAAGTTTTAGCTACTATCAAAAGTTATGCTGATGCTGCTCAAGAGCCAAAATGGTTCACAACCGCTCCTGCAAAAACTGTCCCTTTAGCAATTGAAAAGGCAAATTTAAAAATTGAAGATATTGAGTATTTCGAATTTAATGAAGCATTCTCTGTCGTTGGTATTGCTAACACAAAACTTCTTAATATTGATGAAAGTAAAGTAAATGTCAATGGTGGCGCTGTTTCGTTGGGTCACCCACTTGGATGTTCTGGTGTGCGTATTCTTATTACTTTACTGAACGTATTAGAGCAAAATAATGCAAAACTTGGTGCCGCTGGTATTTGTAATGGTGGTGGTGGTGCCTCTGCTGTCGTTTTAGAAAGAGCTTAATTATTTAATTCAAATTATATTCAAATGCAATACGGAATTTGCGAACTCAGCATCGTTCCTGTGAGATCGGAAGCTAATGATGCTTCAGAAATGGTAACACAATTACTTTATGGTGATCATTTCAAAATTATAGAAGAACGTAAAAAATGGGTCAGAATCCGTATTGCATTTGATCATTATGAAGGCTGGATTGACAAGAAACAAGCTAAATTTATTACTGAAGAAATTTATGAGGCTTGCCATAATAATGCTGCTTATTCAGCTGACTTAATCGATATTGTTAATCTTAATGAACAACAAGTCCTCAGCATTTGTGCTGGCTCTAATGTTGCAGCTTCTCAAATCTTAAATCACCATTTTGAAGGAAGATTTCAAACAGGTCAAAACTTCATGAGATCTCAGCTTTTAGATACAGCGATGCTTTACCTCAATGCTCCATATCTTTGGGGTGGAAAAACACCATTTGGTATTGATTGTAGTGGTTTGACTCAAATGGTTTATAAAACTAATGGCATTATGCTTCATCGTGATGCTTCTCAACAAGCACTTCAGGGACAAACACTTTCATTTATTGAAGAAACTCAAATTGGAGATTTAGCATTTTTCGATAACCAAGAAGGAAATATTATCCATGTCGGAATCATGATGGGTGATAATTACATTATTCATGCACATGGAAAAGTTCGCGTTGACAGGATTGACCACACTGGTATTTTTAATGTCGACACACGAACTTACTCACATCAATTAAGAGTTTTAAAAACATATGCCAATTAGAATTTTGTCACCAAACCAAATGAAAAATGGAAACCATCTTTTCCGTGGAAAAGATTAAATTGTCCACTTGCTATTTGAGCTGCATTTATCCAAAATCCTCCTCCATAAGAATTATGCCATTTGTTTGAATCTTCATTTGGAACCCATACTCGACCTACATCTCCTCCTCCAAAAACACCTAATTGAAGAGGTAAAAATGATGTGCGAATTTCATTAAAAACATATCTTATATCTGCATTACCAGCAAGTGTTGATTTTCCTGTAAACCTTTCTCTTCTATAACCTCTTAATCCAGATTGCGCACCTAAGTGAGCTGCTTGATAAAAATTAAAATCCTCCTTAAATCTCAACTGCGACTGAACCTGAGTTCTTAAAACCAAGCGACGTGATTGAGATAATGGATTAAAAAATTCAAGTGATGGGTTTAGGCTAAAAAAGTTATCAGAGCTGGTTAAGTCTTGTGTGAAGCCAGCGTTCAAATCAAAATTCATTCCTTTTGCTGGTGCAAGTTTGTCATCATAACTTTCATATTGGTAAGTTGTCTCTGCATTTAAAAAATGCTGATTTGAGAAGAAGTCTTCATCACTAAGTTCTAAGTCATCACCTATTGCATCGATAAATCGACCTCCTGATCGTTTGACTTTTAAAGCGTTGTAATTCAATCTTAACTCGTAAAAACTACCATATTTAGATTCTCTTCTTAAACCAATGCTCGCCTGTAAATCTCTTAATCTAACGCGGTTGTATTTTTTACCAAAATCACTTTCATTATTAATACTTGTATTGCTATAGCCGAAAAAATTATGAGCAAAACTTGGACTTTTGTATGATACGCCTGCAAATCCATTAAAATCACCAATAATATCTGCGTGAGCTATTTCGTAGGACAAATTATAACTTTGTGTTCCAAAATAAAAGCCTGCTTTAATTTTATGTTGCGTTGTATAATCTTCACCATAAAAACCTTTATGCCTAAAAGTCGCTAATCCACCAATCAAAAAACCATCATCAGGATTGTAACCAAAATTAGGGACAGTCATTCTCGTGTTATGAATTGTTTTTCCTCTTAAAAAAACATTTTCTTCATAGTTATCTGATAATTTCTTTCTTGCTTTAAAATCATCAGAGAATTCACTTTTTGAAGATTTATAATCATGAACTATAACTTTTCTTTGTTTACCAACATTGTAAGTGTCTTTACCATGACCGCCAATTAGCCTGATTTTTATTTTAGATTTATTAGAACCCGTTACTGTAAATATGTCATCATCATCAAGACCATAAATCCAAAGTTCCTGAGTCAACTCATCTGTGTAAGTATTTTCAACAAATAAATCTTCTCTTTCACCCTTTATATTTCTATAGATTTTTAATTGAACTTCTCGATCATTAACAAATTCAAGATCGATAAAATCATCTTTATCTGTCGCGATAACAACCTGATATTTCGCAATGACATCATAAAATTGAGAAATAATATGAACGAGATTATCCCTTCTTTTCTTAACAGTTGCTATCAATTTATCATTGGTTTCACCTTTCACTTCATTTGGCATTTGAGCAAAAGCTTTTTCAATAACATCATCAGTTATTTTTTCTTGAATAAACTCTGCAGCTGTCATCCAATCTTCCTTAGATGAATTTCTTAATAAATTTCTGTCTTGACTTCTAGAATTAAATGAATACCATTTATAATAATCCACATCATCAGAAAAAGTTTGATAAGATTTTGGAAAACTTGCCATTAAACGAACCAAATCAAAAATACCACCATCAAAACTTGCAAATACCTGATCTCTATCTCTTGGTATTGGTGAGAATATATGTGTTTTATCTTCAGTTTTAGTTTCCGCCCAACGCCATTGATCAGCATGCCTATCAAAATCACCAATCAAAATGTCAAATACTCTTGATTTGATGTATTGCTTCTCATCCACTCTATATTTTTCATCACGTTTCAGATGGTCATAAAATTTTCTGGTGCTGACGATATCATGATTCGGTGAACCAAAAAAATCAGCACCTAACCAATCATCTTGCGGCCGTTCTTCAATCATATAAATAAAACCTCCATGTTCTTTATTAAATTTCCCTAAAGCCTTTTGTTTAGGAATATAATAAATTTCAGGATTAGTATGATAAACACCCACGGTCTCGGCCATGACTGGAACCGTCATAAAAGCAAACGGATGTGAAGCCGTCATAAAGTCTTCAAGAACATTTTCTATTAATGTATGGTCAAATTCATCTCTTAAATATTCATCCTCATAAACATTCGATTGTAAAAGTTGAACTGCGTCTTTTTTGATTTGACGAATGTTATATTGTTTACCATTTTCATCTTGCATACGAAGTGAATTCGTTTGATCGCCGCCACCGAGTTGTATCGGCGTTAAGCCACCATAAAGCGTGTCAAGATCAACAGTTTTAAACTTCATTTTTTTGAAATAAAGCGCTCTGTAATGTTCACCGAAAATGCTTTTATAGGTTTTGGAATCTCCTAAGGAAATATCCTCATAAATCGCTTTTGTGACGTATTGATCCTTAGATTCTTCATAGTCTATTTCTTCATCAAGGTAATGCGGTGGATTGATTTGTTGTTGATAAACAGGTACTGCTTTATCATTTTCATATTTATAAAAACGTACATAAGAAGCACCATTTTTAAGGACTGTTAATTCTGCAAAGCCTTGTGTAGGATATGCAAACTCTGAGTATCGGCCTAATTTAGCAAAAGATACTTTTGAGCCAGAGCCACTCACAATTTGCTTTGTCTCTCCTGCTTCTAAATATTGTAAATTATGTTCATGGCCAGAAGCAAAAATAACATTCCCGTATTTTTCCGCATATCTTTCAAGTTTTTTTGTTAAACTCTGGTATAATGCATTTTGAATATCTTGTTTGGAAATTCCTCCGTTAGCTCTCAAAACATTAGCTAGCGTTGCCAGAAATGGCAATGGAATTTTTTTATCTGATGGGAATAAATGCTTAGTTAACTCATATTTCCCACCATGAATTCCACTTGAATGAATTGGATGATGCATAGCCACCAAAACTGTTTTATTTTGATTTTTTTTCAATTCAGTTTCAAATTCTTCTATAAATTGCTCTCTTGTTTTGATGATTGAACAATTTTTATTGATATCAGGATTTTCATCCCAATTTTGCAAAAACCACTCAGAATCTAGAATCAATAAATAAAGTTGATCGCTGAGATCATAACCTTCAATACCACATCCAATATCAGGCTTCCATAGAAACTTAGGATCATTATCAGTGTATTTTTCCATAAACTCTTTTTGCTCAATTAAACCAGGGATTTTATGACGCCAATCGTGGTTTCCAGGAATAAAAATAACATCACCATCAAATTTTTGAAAAACATCAAGTTGCGCTTTATGTCTTTTTTCAGCTTCTTCTCTGGTTTTATGATCTTTAGGCGGCATTCCATTTTGATAAATGTTATCACCTAAAATGATGATTTTTTCAGCATGACGATGCTCATTTTCTTCAATGTAATACTCAACAGCTTTAAGTCCATCAGTGGTTCTTCCTTTGACTGAATTACCTGTATCACCAATCAATATCAACCTATTGGTAATTTCATTTTCTTCAAAATTAACAAACTCATTCTTGGAATCATCCTTAATTTTGATTTGATAATTAGCGCATGACATCAATAAAAAAAGACTGATGAGAGGTAATATTTTGTTCATATTTTTGAGCTTACAAAAAGGATACTAAAATAGCAAAATCTTAAAAGTTTATGACATTATTTTTTTACTTTTATACCTCATTAAATCTAATTCATGAATACAATTGACAAGACAGAAGCTTTTGCAGAAAAACTACTCGTATATGATATTTCAGAAGCATATCTATATCACAACATAAATCATACTAGACGGGTTGTTGAGTCTGCAAAGGAAATACTAGAACATACAAATGTTGATTCTGAGGTAGAAGAAATTATCATTGTTTCAGCTTGGTTACATGATTTAGGCTACACTGTAACTGATAAAGGCCATGAAGAAGAAAGTGTAAAAATTGCCGAAAACTTTTTAAAATCAATAGATAAAACGCCAGATTATATTAGTCGTGTTGTTAATTGTATAAGAGCGACAAAGGTTAACATTATACCTAAATCTTTAGAAGAAGAAATTATCAAAGACGCTGATTGTAGTCACTTTGCCTCTGATGACTTTAAGGAAATTTCTGAACTTCTTAGACAAGAAATTAAGCGTTTAGGTAAGCAAAACTACACCATCAGAGAGTGGCGTGAGGAAAACATAGATATGCTCTCCAATAAGCATAATTTTTACTCATCATACGCAATCAAAGAATGGTCTTCTAAAAAAGAAGATAACTTAATGAATTTGATTAAAAAGAAAAACAAGATTAAGAAGAAATATGAAAAAGAAGAAGCTAAAGCAAAGTACAAAGCGAAATATAAAAACGAAAATCCTGAGAGAAGTATTCAAACATTATTTAGGATCACACTTCGTAACCATCTTAAACTGAGCGATATTGCTGATACAAAAGCTAACATTTTACTTTCTGTCAATGCGATTATCATCTCTTTAGCTTTATCAAACATTATCCCTAAGCTTGACAATCCATCAAATCAACATTTGATGATACCAACCTTAATTTGATGATACCAACCTTAATTTTAGTTATTTTTAGCGTTGCTGCAATTATTTTATCAATAATGTCAACAAAACCAAACGTTACATCAGGTGAATTCAATAAGGAGGAAGTTAAAGAGCGTAAAGTCAATATTTTATTTTTTGGTAATTTTCATAAAATGAAATTTGAAGATTACCATTGGGGAATACAACAAATTATAGACGACAAAGATTATGTTTATGAAGCCTTAACAAAAGATCTCTACTACCTCGGTATTGTTTTAGAGAGAAAATATAAACTCCTACGCATCACCTATACGGTTTTCTTATTAGGAATTATCGTTTCTGTTATGAGTTTTATTATAGCTTTTTATTTAATGTAATTGCTTCATCAACTCATCATAGCTTATTGTTTGCTTCTCGTTTTCTTCCATGTGATAACACACTTCAATACGCAAAGCCTTTAAGCCTGAAACACCTTGTACATCTTCAAGTATCAAATCTTCAACTTGATTAGAAATATATTTTTTACTTTGTAAATAAGAAATATATTTTTTGTACTCGTTTTTCATCTCTGATGATGTATAAACAATTGCAATTTTTCCTTTTTGAGTGATACGTTCATCAGTTCCTTTAATCAAAGCTTTGTCAATTCTTTTTTTAATCACTTCATATCTCGCATTATAGGTTCCATCAACATCAAATTTCTTTTCATCCATACGATAACGTATAGACAACTGGGAATTGAAAACCAATATCATGGATGCAGCTTGAAGTGGTAAATCAGCGTGATCTTGAATTTTATAAAATTCATTTTCCATTTCACACATGACTTGAAGTTGCCATAAACGCAGGTTTTGCAATAATACATGACTGAATTTTTTTGAACTCGAAATACTTTGGCCTATGTATAAGTTATGCTCAACACCATCAGTTTTATAACGTTCAAAGTAATGTGGAAATATTTTCTGCGCTTCAAGTTGTTTTTGATCGATATACTCAGCTAGTTTTTCATTACTTTCGTGAACAGTTTGATCAAATTCTTTTCGACGCTCATAAATTAAATTATTGTCTTTACTTAACAATTGGTTATAGGAAAGTATCTTTTTATCAAGACTAGGTTCCTCGTCTATAATATGGTCAAGAACTGGGTCAAGCTCATTAAAAATTAAACTTGAAACACGCTGCTCAAGATTAGCTGTAAAATTATTTTCTATTTTATCTAAATATTCTCTTATTCTAAAAATTGAGTGTTCATATATGGGTAAAGAGGATAACTTATTAGCGTCCTCAAATATATCCAGCATGATATTTAGCTGTTTATTCAAATCATATTCGATGGCTTTATTCCTTTCTTCAGATGAAGCGACAATATCAATTTGACCATAAAGTGGAAAAACATCACTAAAAATAATATCCTCAAACTCATAATTTTTGCCGTTATCTTTCGCCTCTATATATTTATGTGCTTCTTTCTCAAACCTCCATTCGACACTTTCATGAATTGAAGTACATTTGCTTTGTATAACAGCCTTAACACGGTTTTGTTGCTCAATCTTATTGCGTTCAGCAGAAGCGTATAAATATGGTAAAACCGCATTAAGTTTGATCGCATTAATTTGATTTAACTGATTTTTTTGACGAGCAACTATTTCAAGAATACCTATAATGTTACCTCCTTTAGAGATGGGTGCAAGAATCACAGATTTAAAACCTTTTGAAATTAAATTTTCAGAAAGCTTCATGTCGTTATGATTTTGATTGTATTTTTCAACATCAGAGATACAGAAATAATCTCCCTTTACAGCTAAATTTCGAAGTGAATCTTGACAAATAACATTCTCACATTTCTCAGAAATCAGATCTCCCAATATAAAACTTTCAATTTTTTCACTATCGATGACGTTGAATGTCTTTTTATCTTGATTAAAAAGTGTAAACCCAAACTCTAAATCATCCACATTAAACATGTTGCGAAAAACAGAAGTGAGTTGATCGTAGACAACAACATCATTTTTCAAACTATTATTGATGAGTACCGTTTTGAGCCTTGAAACTTGCTCATCAATTGTGACATCTGAAAAACTAAAGAGTGTAAATCCCTTAAAATGCCAAGAATTTTTCGGAAAATATGATTCCCACAAATCAATATCTTTAGGATTTGACATTAATAAATCAACATCTTCATCTGTTATTTCAACTGCTTTATCTAAAGGTTCTATTTCAACAAAATCAGAGTTAACAAAAAGACGATAAGTTTTTATTTTTCCATCCTTATCTGGAATATCGTAATAAAGAGGAATTCTGTAATCTATCTGACAACCATAATATTCATTTAAAATTATGACGCAAGCAAAAATATAATTTAGCTCTACATTAAATTCCCTTGGCGATAATTCATAACCATCTCCAGCCTCTGACAAAATCTTATCTAACCGATCAGATTTACAGAAAATTGTTGGGATAAAAGGGACAGTGGCCGCTTTAATCTCATTATTCGAGAGCATATTTGGAAAAATATCATCAAGGACAACTTTTATGATATCATCATACAATTTAAGCTTCTTATCAATATCAACACCCTCTACAAGCTCAGGATACTTCGCTATGTATTCTAGCAAAGATTCTATATAATTCTTAGCAATAGGATTTTTTTCGGTTCGAAGTCGTTCTTTATAAAGTTGAATAACTTTTTTAAAGCTAACCGAAATTTTAAAAGGGAATTGATAATTTTGTTTCATAATCTCGCATAATCATAGACAGAGACACGAAAATACGAAATTTTAAATCGAACACTCACACAGGCTGTTACATTAACACCATATTAAACTTTTTTACAAGGAAAATAATTTAATAAATGTAACTTTGTAAAAAATATTTTTATGCGTAAGTTATTAACAATATGCCTTATCGGAAGCGCTCTATTTCAGAGTTGCGAAAAAACTCCTGATACCCAAATTAAAGGAACTGCAAACGATCTCAGTGATGGAACAAATATCTATCTCAGTAAATTAGGTAAATCTCAAAGTATTCAGGCTGTTGATACTTTTCAAGTTAAACAAAATAGTTTTGCTTCAGAATTACCAGAACCAAATCATCAAGAAATTTACCTTTTGAGTGTTGAAGGGCTTGACAGACAAAACTTAATCTTCATCAATGAAGGTCACGATGTGGAAATTGAGTTGAACAAAAACAACTTAAGAGATTCAAAAATTACTGGTGGTCCACAAACTGAGCAAATGACGAAATACCTTGATAAACAAATGGATTTTGCAACTAAAGCAAATAATCTTCAAGGTGAAATCACACAAGCTAAAGTTCAAAACAACCAAGAAGAATTTTCTAAAAAAATGGCAAAATTCAATGAACTTAAAGAAGAGAATTTAGCTTATAGAAAACATATTGTCAATACAAATCCTAACTCAATTGTTAGTCTGTTGATTATCAATGATTTTCTTAATCAAAAATCTTTACCAGTTGAAGAGTCTAAAAAATTATTGGCAACACTTACGCCTGAAGTCAGAGATACTGAGATGGGTCGCAGCATTAATAAAAACTTAGCTTCAGTAAAGGCGACTGATATCGGTGCTTTTGCTCCTAAATTTGAAGGGCCAACACCAGATGGAGGAACACTGTCCCTAGAAGATGCTATGGGGAAAATCACATTGATTGATTTTTGGGCTTCTTGGTGTAGACCATGCCGTGTCGAAAACCCAAATATCGTTGCTATTTACAATGATTACAAAGACAAAGGTTTTGATGTTATTGGAGTTTCTCTTGATCGACCAAATCAAAAAGACCGTTGGTTAAAAGCAATTGAAGATGATAAGTTAGACTGGCATCATGTTTCTAACCTTCAATTTTGGAATGATCCTATTGCAAAATTGTATGGTGTTAGGAGTATTCCTCGCGCTTTTTTAATCGATGAAGAAGGAAAGATTATTGCTAAGAATCTAAGAGGTCAACAATTAAGAGATAAAGTTGCTGAATTATTAGATTAATTTTTTAATAAATTTCATAAAATCAAAAGGCTCTGAAAATTCAGAGCCTTTTTTTATGATTAAAACTGATGACTATTTGAAATTGATTAGATAATCAACATAGCGTCACCATAAGAATAAAATCTATAATTTTCCTTAACAGCTTCCTTGTAAGCTTTCTCCATTAATTCATGGCCAGCGAAAGCAGAAATCATCATTAATAATGTAGATTTAGGCATATGGAAGTTTGTAACCATGCAGTTTGCTATGCTGAAATCATAAGGAGGGAAAATAAATTTATTTGTCCAGCCTTCATATTCATTTAAGCGTTGATTTGAACTTACAGCGCTTTCTAAAGTACGCATAACAGTTGTTCCAACAGCACAAATTCTTCTTTTTTCATCTAAACCTCTGTTGATAATTTCAGTTGCTTCTTTTTCAATACAGATTTCCTCTGAATCCATTTTATGTTTAGATAAATCTTCGACTTCAACAGGGTTGAAAGTTCCTAATCCAATATGTAAAGTAACATCTGCAAAATTAACGCCTTTAATTTCTAAACGCTTCATCAAATGCTTTGAAAAGTGCAAACCTGCAGTTGGTGCAGCTACAGCACCTTCATTTTTTGCATAAATTGTTTGGTAACGTTCTTCATCTTCAGGTGAAACATCTCTTTTAATATATTTCGGTAAAGGCGTCTCTCCTAACTCACGCATTTTAGATCTAAAATCTTCGTAAGAACCATCATATAAAAAACGTAACGTACGACCACGAGATGTTGTATTATCAATAACTTCAGCAACTAAACTCTCATCTTCTCCGAAGTAAAGTTTATTTCCAATTCTGATTTTACGAGCTGGGTCAACCAAAACATCCCATAAACGTGTTTCAGGATTTAACTCTCTTAACAGAAAAACTTCAATTCTCGCTCCAGTTTTTTCTTTATTCCCGTATAAACGTGCGGGAAAAACTTTTGTGTCGTTGAAAACCATGACATCATCTTCATCAAAATAATTGATAAGATCCTTAAACATCTTGTGTTCAATGGTTCCTGTCTTTCTGTCAATAACCATCAATTTAGATTCATCACGGTGCTCCGCTGGATGTTCTGCTAATAAGTCGTCAGCCAATTCAAAAGTGAATTGAGATAATTTCATTCCCATAGTAGTGTTTTTTCGAATTTGCAAATATAAGCTTTGCGCATAGCGGTTGTCAAGTATTCTGACTTATATTTTTATTAAATTTTAACTTTTTATTGAAATACCAAGTTTTCTCAAGTCATTCCAGAAGTTAGGATATGATTTTGAAACCACATTTTCATCTTTAATTTTTATAGGAATTAACAATGTAAGCGGCGCAAAAGCCATTGCCATGCGGTGATCTTGATAAGTATAAACTTCAACATCAGAATTTAAAACACTTGGCGTTTTCATTTTTAACTGAGAAAGATTGATTTCAACTTCTGCTCCAAATTTTTCTAATTCATTTTTTAAAGCAATTAAACGATCGGTTTCTTTAATCTTTAAAGTTTTTAAACCTGATAATTCACAATCGATTCCTAAAGCCAGACAAGTCACAGCTATTGTTTGAGCTAGATCTGGTGTTTCAATAAGATTAAATTTTAAGAAATCAGGATATACCTTAGTCTTCTTATAAAGCATAAGCTGCTTATCTCCTATTTGTTCGACACCGACACCAAATTTTTGATAAAACTTAATGAGTTGAGCATCACCTTGTAAACTTTGTTGACGGTAATTTGATAATTTAATTTTTAAATCATCAGAAATGGCAACAAAACTAAAAAAGTATGAAGCAGAACTCCAATCTGATTCAATATGAAATGCTATAGGTTTAACTTCTTTTAAAGGATGGATATTTATCTTGTCACCAGATTTCTCATATTGAACACCAATTTTATTCAAGATTTGAAGTGTCATTTCGACATAAGGCTTTGAAGTCAATTGATCTTCAATTTGTAAATGCAACCCATTCTCTAATTTAGGAGCGATAAGCATTAATGCTGAAATGTATTGACTACTGACAGCTCCTGAAATAGAAACTTTATCTTGTTTAAGTGTTAAGCCCTTAATTTTTAAAGGCGGAAATCCATCTTTTTCGAGATAAGAAATATCAGCGCCTAAAGTTCTTAAAGCGTCAACTAAAACCGAGATAGGTCGATTGTGCATGCGCTGACTCCCTTTTAAAATGAAAGTTTGAGAATCAGTTACAGCACACAATGCAGTGAGAAAACGCATTGCAGTCCCAGCATGTTCAACGTCAATTTCAATGATTTCTGAAGAATCATCAAAGCGTTTTAGTGCACTTTCAAGATGTTGCGTATCGTCACTATTAGATAAATTAAGAAGTTCAAGGTTTTTAAATAAATGTTTGAGAACCAATAAACGATTAGATTCGCTTTTTGAGCCTGTAATTTGAATATCGGCCTGATCCACCAATTGATTCAACATGAGGCTAATCATCTTCTCTGCGTGCTTGTTCTTTAATTTTGCCTTTAAACTTGAAATAGCTGACAATAAAACCATAAATGCAACCACTTGCAATACCTCCTAAAATCAATTTACCAACGTGCTCAATCGTGTAAACATCAAAATTAGAATCGTTTGTAAAAAAGAAATCTATGATCATGTAAACAACACAAAACATGCCCGCTAGTGCGAATACTGACTTCCAGAATCCTGGGTAATTAACTATTCTTTGAAACATTACTTTAATTTTTTATTGGCGTGATGGCGATCGTGATCACGTTTGGTTTTTATATCTAATTTTTTATCAAAAGCATCTTGAAGATCGATTCCTGTTTGATTGGCTAAGCAAAGTACAACAAAAACAACATCAGCTAGCTCTTCACCTAAATCTTTCTTTTTATCGCTTTCTTTTTCGCTTTGCTCACCATATCGTCTTGCAATAATCCTGGCTACTTCTCCAACTTCTTCAGTGAGTTGAGCCATATTTGTTAATTCATCAAAATAACGAACACCATGTTCTTTAATCCAATGATCAACTGCTTTTTGGGCATCTTCAATATTCATAAATTAGACTTTTTTTAGAACGATTTTTTCATTTTCTTTTTCAACAATTGTTTGGAAAAACTCTTTTAAACTCTGATAAAAATCTGCCGGTAAAATATTGGCTTTAATTGTTGTTGTGACACTTAATTGAATTTTGTTTTCATTAGCTGCTGCAAAATACTTGAACATTCCTTTATCATTTGGTAAAGCTATCACTGATTGCTCAGGCACATAATCTGGCATATATCCTTCAGGGATATTAATTGTCAACATCAATTTAGACTCTCTTGGATAAGTAAAGTCAATTGGGTAATCACGAGTTTTTGTTTTAAAAGGATTTTCATCAAGTGCTAAAAATAACATTGGCGAAATATATAATTTTCCGCCGATGATATCAACATAATTTGATTCAGATTTAAAATCAAATGTTTGCATCACAGGTTTTGAAATATCCTCTACATCGGAATTTGACAGATTAGATATTTTAGTGTTTTGATATTTATTTTCGAGTGTTTCTGTCTGGTCTTCAATTGATTTTTTTGAAATATTTGATCTATAATTCAAAGCAAAATAGTCGAAATAAACTCTTCTAATTTTACCACTAATTTCTCCTTCGGTAGATAAATCAGCACTGAGCATTGTATTTATTTTAGAAACTTTTGTTGGCATTAAGTCAATCTCGCTTGTAAATCCTGATTCTGTAATAATAATACCGTTCCAGTTTAAAGCACGTCTAGGTAACAGATTAGGTTTAGAGTATTTACTCGTTGCATCTAATAAGTAAGTTTGACCGTCAATTCTTACAAGAGATGTGACATAATTAAGACCAGAAATTGTCGGTGAAAAAGGAATCCCATTAGAGATCGTACTACTCAAAACAGGCTTTGCATCAAGTTTAGCATATTGCAACATCGCATTTAACATGATGTTGATATCAGCTGAATTACCTCTTCCTTCTTTATATACTTTTTGAATTTTATCTGAAGTAAACAAACGGTTTTTTTTATTCCATTCCATTTTTGATTTGACAAACTCAAAAATGTGATTCATCTTATCATAATCAGAACCTGACTTTAAAATAATTTTATCAATATCACTTTTAAAATAATTTTGTTTACTGATTTGATCTCCAAAATTATTAGACTTATAGATTGCTTTGGTGACATCCCCCCAATTAACATTCAGAATGTTTCTTTTAGCATTTTGGGCAAAACCACGATAAGCAAGTAATTCATATTTGACTGACGTCAAGTAATTATTAATGTTATTAACGTAAGATTCACCTGAAATTTTTGGAATATTTTCCGCGTGATGAACAATCTTTTTAAAATTTGTTTCAAAAGAAGCTCTTTTTGTACTTCTTGCTGTTTCAGAATTAATTGCATCAACTTTCCCTGATGCAAATTCTTCAGAGGTATAAACATGATGAAAACCTCTGATAATAGGTTTATAATTTAAAAATTTATCAGGAAAATTATAATTTATAACAGAATAATCTACAGGAATATCTTGTTGAAAATTCCATGTTGGCAGTGTACTAACATGTGGTGAAGTGTATCTACAAGAATATTCAATTATAGAACCGTCTTCCACTTTAGGAAAGGCAAATTTGATCTTGTTAACAACATCATTGATCTCTTCTTCAAAAATATCCTTTTTCGAAACTTTAGTTTCAACGATTTCACCATCTACTAAGTTATAAATGACAGCTTTGAGATAACTAATAGATTCGCTTTCTGCATTGGAATTACCTTTGTAATATGGAATTTCAATATTTGCTTGGTCATAACCATCTTGGTTATAAATTTTAATTCTCGTTTTAACATCGAGTCTGTAATTCCAACCACTATCATAATTAAAATCCAAATCTCCTTGATCAAAAAGTATGGCAGCTGAAGCTGTCGAATCTTTGGGATGAACATTTTGTGTTAAATCCTCTATACTCACCTCTTTCATTTCAACTTGGCTGTATGCACTTGTTGATAAAGCAATAAGACAAATGATTATGATATATTTTTTCATGATTTGATTAGTTTAGAATTAATTTGGATTGATCATTTCTAGAGATTTCATTTAAAAAATTGACGAAATCTTCATATTCCTCTTTTTCATAATTATTCTTATAAACTTCTAAATTTCGATTAACAATAAGTTTGTTTTCATCTTGAAGTGAAAAATGAAGCTCATATTTACCGAATTTAGAATCTATAGTTACGTTTTCAGGTAAATAGCCTACTTTATAATCTCCAAGTAAAAATTCGTATTGATCTACATCTTTGTAACCTCGCATCAATTGAAAAGGATTTGTCCTTTCATTATATGTCTTGATAGATGGAGTGTTTTGATTAAAAGGATTGGCTGTTAATATAATATCATTACCCAATTTTTGAAGGAAATTTTGAGCGATTAGGTTGATGCTCTGAGTAAATTTGATTTCTTTCTTATCATTTTCAAAATGATAAGAATTGATTGAAAGACGATTTAAATTTGACCAATATTCTTTATAGAATTCACGCACATATTTTGGGCTTAGCCTTTCAAGAGCAGGTTTACGATTATATTGTGTTCCGTAAGACTCAATTTTAATTTCTGTATGCATGTCAAGCTGACTAAAATTAATTTGAGCGATAGATTTTTGTAAATTTTGACTATTAACATATTTTGGAGTTTCGATAATTTCTCCGCCATTTTCGTCAATTGCCAAAACTTTTCTGTTGTCAGTAAAAGTACCTAGAAAACCAAAAGGCTGAGTTTGACTTGTGCATTCGAGCCAATAATCTTCATCGTCATCTAAAACTTTTAGAATAACATGATTTCCTTGCATCGAAAAAAAATCAGGATCAATGTCGCGTTTTTCAGAGCCTGCGTAAACCACACAATACTTAGATTCAATACCTACAGATTTCAACATTGCTTTTGTATAATTGGTCAAAGCTTTACAATCGCCATATTTTTTATCATAAACATCTTCTGCTGGCATTGGTCTCCAGCCGCCAATACCCAATTGCACACTGATGTACCGACTGTTATCCTGCATAAATTGATAAATCAATTCAGCCTTTTCTCGATTAGTATCTGCATCTTGAGTTAAATTTTCAATCTCTGAAATTAAGTTAGCAGGAAGCTCATCATATCCTTTCAGAAAATTTTCATATTGCCACTGTCCAAACTCTTTCCAATTATGAGCCTCTCCTTGAACACCTTCAAGGTTGAACTTATTTAAAGCGAATTTTACAGATGGAACGAAATTTTCTAAAGACGGGCTATAAGATTCTTTCTTAACCGCAGGAATATTTTCTGCTATAAAATGGAAGTCAGATTTTTGTTTAATGTTAAAATTCTCAAAGTTTTGATTTTTAGATCGAAGTTTAATTGATGTGTTATTAATAATCTTAAATGATGAATTCTCTACCGATTGATAATACCGCCCTACTGGATAAAATGGCCTTATAAAAGCCGTATTAGAAGTTGTTAAAGTATATTCAAATTTTAATGTTACTGGATAACTTTTAGGTTTATAATCCATGTGATAGACGCGACTATCAGAATACAGTGTACCTCCAGAAACAGCGCTTTGATCAATAAAATCACGCTTTTTAAAACGTTCCTTTTCTTCACCTATTAAGTCGTAAACATAAAGATTTAAATCTTTGACTTTTGACACATCATCATAGTAAACATAAGCGCCAACTTGTTTTAAGCCTTCGCTATTAAAAACAGTTATAATTTTTGTGAAATCGATTGACATTTTATCAATCGCATCAATAGTAATCACAACATTTTTATCTCTGATAACAGAATTTGCATCAATTTTTAATGTATCCTTAATTGTTAAGGGAGAATAATCTTGAGCGCATATCGAAGAGATAAAAAAAATTAGAAAAAACTGAAAATAAATAAGTTTCATTTGTTAATTTTCTCAAAAATAGATATTTTGATTTCATTAACAAATAAAAATTCTATTTAATTAATATCGAGTATAATATTTATTGGTCCATCATTTATTGAACTGACTTGCATGTCAGCACCAAAAACACCTGATGAAACTTTATGATGGTATTGATTTTGAAGTTGCTCAACAACATAGTTATACAATTCTTCAGCAAGACCTGGTTTTGCAGCATCCATAAAACTTGGTCGATTTCCCTTTTTAGTGGATGCGTATAAAGTAAATTGACTCACCACGAGTATTTCGCCTTCTACTGAAGAAATATTGGCATTGATCGCTTTCCCTTCAGAAGGGAACAATCTGATTTTTAAAAGTTTATCAATAAATTGGTCAGCAACCTCTTTTGTATCGGTATGGGTGATACCTAAATAAACTAAATAACCTTGTTGGGCTTCTCCTATAATTTTCTGATCAACTTCTACTTTAGCATTTTTAACACGTTGGATAACTGCTCGCATTATTTTGAATTTTGGTATTGATCTTTTCTGTAATTATCATCTTCACTATCTAAAATTTGTAAATAGCTTTGATATCTAAAATAATGAATTTCATCTTCTTCTAAAGCTTCTTTTACGGCGCAATGTGGTTCGTCAATATGTAAACAATTATTGAATTTACACTCTTGTTTTAGAGCTAAAAACTCAGGAAAATAATCGCCTAACTCATTTTTATCAATATCAACAACCCCAAAACCTTTGATTCCTGGTGTATCAATAATGCGTGCATCAAAACTTAAGTCGAACATTTCAGCAAAAGTAGTGGTGTGCTGACCTTGTAAATGTTGTTCTGAAATTTGTGAAGTTTTTAAATCTAAGCCTGGCTCTAAAGCATTGATTAAAGTTGATTTACCAGTTCCACTATGGCCAGAAACCAATGAGGTTTTGCCTGTCATAATTTCTTTAACCTGATTGATATTTTTACCAGTTAAAGCAGAAATTCCGATGCATTCGTAACCAATTTCTCTGTAAGCCTCAGCCAAAAATTTCATTTCAGCAAACTCCTCTAATTCATAAGAATCAACTTTATTGAATAAAAGTGTAACTGGGATGTGATAAGCTTCAGCTGTTACTAAAAATCTATCGATGAATGTTGTGCTGGTTGGCGGATTGTTATATGTAATTAATAAAAAAGCCATGTCAATATTAGAAGCTAAAATATGGGTTTGCTTAGATAAATTGACAGATTTACGGATGATGTAATTATGACGCTCCTTAATTTCATCAATGATACCTAAAGCTTCATCACCTATTTTCTCTATTTCAAAATTAACGAGGTCACCGACAGCAACTGGATTTGTACTTTTCAGACCTTTAATTCTGAATTTACCTTTCAATTTTGCCTTTACAAAATTTCCACTTTCATCTTTTATGAAATACCAGCTTCCTGTTGATTTATAAACACGACCTTCCATTTATTTGTTTTCTTTATTAATAATCTTATGTTGGTGCTGAATAGATTCTTGATGAATTGCTTTGAGAAAGCGATTTGTAAAATCTTCTGATAAATCTATGTCTTTTGCATAGGCCGTTAATCTATCCAAAATTGCATTCCAACGTTCTGGTTGAAAGATAGCAACATTGTTTTCTTTTTTAAGTTCGCCAATCTGATCAACAATTTTCATACGTTTACTAATTGCTTCAAAAATTTGATCATCAACCACATCAACCTTAGAACGCAAGCGTAAAATTTCTTCATTAAAAGCAGACTCACCAGATTTATTCCTAATTCTCAAATCTTTTGTCATCTGATCAAGCATCTCAGGCGTAATTTGCTGTGCTGCATCACTCCAAGCTTTGTTAGGCGTGTGATGTGTTTCAACCATTATTCCATCATAATTAAGATCTAGCGCAGTCTGACAAATATCAAAAACCAAATCGCGATTTCCAGCAATATGAGAAGGATCAACGATGAGTGGTAAATCAGGAAAATTCTTTTGTAACTCAACAGCAATTTGCCATTCAGGATTATTACGATATTTTATTTTTTCATAAGTTGAAAAACCTCGGTGAATAACGCCAAGATTTCGAATATCAGCATTATAAAAACGCTCAACAGCGCCTAACCACAAAGCTAAATCAGGATTAACTGGATTTTTGATCAAAACGACCTTATCGGTACCTTTCAAAGCATCAGCAATTTCTTGAACTATAAAAGGACTTACTGTACTTCTGGCACCAACCCATAAAACATCAACATCAGCTTTAAGCGCAAGATCTACATGAGTCTTATTCGCGACTTCAGTCGCAATTTTTAAACCCGTTTCTTCTTTTGCTTTTTTAAGCCACTCTAAACCTATTGCGCCAACACCTTCAAAATTTCCTGGTCTTGTTCTTGGTTTCCAGATACCGGCGCGCATCACGCTTGTATCAGTGTTTTTGAGTTCATGTGCGATTTTTAAAACCTGCTCTTCTGTTTCAGCACTACATGGACCTGCAATAACAAGCGGATGATCGAGATGAAACTCTTTTAGCCAGTTTTTAATACTTGTATCGTTCTTCATAAGTTTTGTTGTAGCAACAAAATTAAATTATAAAATCAATAAGCCAAGACAAATCATAGCTTTTAGAAATTAATTAGTTATCATTTAATCAAAAAATAGTATCATTGATTTAAAATTTGAAAAGATGGATATTCAAGTTCAAAACTTACATAAATCATATCAAAATCAACATGTTTTAAAAGGGATCAATCTTTCAGTTAAAACAGGAGAAATAGTCGGATTACTCGGCCCAAATGGGGCAGGAAAATCGACTCTCATGAAAATATTAACTGGTTTTACAACCGCTGATGAAGGCGAAGTACATGTAATTGATAAGAATATTAATACTGATAAGCTCAATATACAGAAACAGCTTGGTTATTTACCCGAGCAAAATCCTTTGTATGATGAAATGTATGTGCGCGAATTTTTAAAATTTAATGCTAATATTTTTAAAATTAATAATCAACGCATTAAGGAAGTTATAAAACTCACACAACTGACGCCTGAAGCGAATAAGAAAATACACCAACTTTCCAAAGGTTACAAACAACGCGTTGGTATTGCTGCTGCTCTTTTACATGATCCCAAAATTCTTATTTTAGATGAACCAACAACAGGCTTGGATCCGAATCAATTGGTTGAAATCAGAGCTTTGATTAAAAAAATATCTATTGATAAAACGATTATTTTATCAACGCATATTATGCAAGAAGTTGAAGCCATTTGCAATCGTGTTGTGATTATAAAAAAGGGTGAAATTGTAAAAGATCAATCTTTAACTGATTTACAACAAAGTTCAAATCAGCAAATAATAGATGTTGAATTCAACACTGAAATAGAGATTTCACAATTAAAAGATTTAAATCATCTTATTGATGTTAAGCCGCAAAACAAGAATCATTATTACTTGGTTTTTGACACAATAGAAGATCAACGAAGTCAAGTTTTTGATTATGCTGCAGAACATAATCTCAAAATTTTGAACATGACAGCAATCAATCAAAGTTTAGAAGATTTATTTCATGAATTGACTTCGTAAGTTCAAAATAAATATCACAAAACCATTAAGCCTTACGACAAATAGTTGACAAAACAAATGACGTATGAATGTCAATAAATAAATAGTAATTAAAACTTTCTATTTTTATATTTATGATTGAATCAATGTAAAAATGTCATGAATCTTTTAGCTAAGAAAATAAGTGAACACAGGAAAATTAAAGGACTCACACAAGAAGAGTTAGCTGAGCAAGCCAAAGTCAATTTAAGAACAATACAACGTATTGAAAATTCTGAAAGTGAACCCAGAACTCAAACACTTCAATTAATTTGTGATGTTTTAGAAGTTAATGTTGAAGATATACTTTCAAGAGATCATCAAAGATATCATAAACGAATTGGTACCAAAATTATCAATTACTTCTTCTTAATTGTTATAAACATGATTCTAATGGGCATATTTGGATATCTAACTTTAGATTCAAATGCCAATCCAAATAGTGTTTTTGCAGCCTTTTTATTAAGTTTTTTAATTCATTTTTTTATTGTCATTTTTACTAAAAAAATGAACGGTTTTGAACGCCTACTTAAGTTTGGCTCAGGCTATCTCGTTTATTTCATTATCGTTATTCTTAGTTTTGGATTTCCCAAAGGTTTTGTTTCAGGCCTCTTCCCTTGCCTTCTCATTGGTTTAGCTATCTTAAATTTCGGACACTATTTTTTTAAAAGTAAATTTTAAAAAATGATAATTAGATTCAGTCACAGAGTAATTTAATGACTCTCATACCTTGTGTGAGATATTTTGTATATTTCATGAAAACAAAATTTAACATCATGAAAACCAACATCACAACATTATTTTTACTCCTATTTGGAACAGCTCTTTTTGCGCAAAGCTCAAAAGTTTTACCAAAAGAAGTACAAATCAAAATGGCTTTACAAGTTGCTCCTGAAGAAAGCCAAGCCAATGCAACTGTATATGGCTATGATCAAAAAGGCGAACTTATTCTTCTAAAAAAAGGGACAAACAACTTGATCTGCCTAGCTGATAACCCAAACAAAGAAGGCGTTAAAATTGATTGCTATAGCACGAAACTTGAACCTTTTATGTCACGAGGACGTGACCTCAAAAATGAAGGTAAAAGCGTCACAGAAATAAGAGATATCAGAAAAAAAGAAGTTGAAGCTGGCAAACTTCAAATGCCTGACGAACCAAGCATGCTTTATGTTTTTACTGGTGATGATAAAAATCTTAATCCTGAAACAGGACATCTTAAAGATGGTAAATTCAGATATGTGATTTACATTCCTTATGCCACTGTTGAAGAAACAGGAATTCCTGCAAAACCTCATGCACCTGGCATGCCATGGTTGATGGATCCTGGAACGCACAGAGCTCACATTATGGTTTCTACGCCACATTAATTTCAAGGATTTAATCGGATAAGCTTATCCTTTATCATTCAAAAAGCTTAAATTTGAGAGAAAAATAAAGCTATGAAGAAAGATATTACACATCTTGATGACGTGAAGCTTCTTGTGGATTCGTTTTATACAAAAATTCGTAATGACGGACTTTTGGCCAATATTTTTAATGAAATTATTCAGGATAATTGGCCAAAACATCTTGAGAAAATGTATCAGTTTTGGCAAACAGTTTTATTAGATGAACATACTTATTATGGTGCACCCTTTAGACCTCACGCCCATTTGCCTGTTGATAAAAGACATTTTGAAAGATGGTTGAGTTTGTTTGAAGAAACTCTTGATGAACATTTCAAGGGTGAGATAGCTGAAGAAGCGCGATGGAGAGCCAATAAAATGGCACAGATGTTTTTATTTAAAATAGAGCACCATAGACAGAATAATTCAAATCCTTTAGTTTGATGAAAAGAATTATCTTAAAAAGAGTTTACGATGATGCCAGTCAAAATGATGGCTATCGCATGCTCATTGATAGAGTTTGGCCACGTGGCGTGAGTAAAGAAGATGCAAATCTAGATGAGTGGAATAAAGAAATTGCACCATCTACAGATTTGAGAAAGTGGTTTGACCACGATGATGAAAAGTTTGATGAGTTTAAAGTGAAGTACAAAAAAGAACTCAAAGAAAATTCAGAAGATGTTAAACGCATCAACAAAATTAGGAAAGATCATCAACTCTGTTTATTGTTTGGCGCCAAAAATGAAGAATCTAATCAAGCTGTTGTTCTTAAAGAGTACTTAGAAAATAATTAATTATGGAAAATAGAAAATCATACGACACTGTCTCTGAAGCAATGAACGATTTAATGAAGCGTGGCTATACAACAGACTTTAGTTTAAAAGCAGCTGAAGATTGCATCGTTTGTAATAAACAAAACTTAAGCTTATCTGCAGATGAATTTACAATAGATGAAATCTATCGTTTCGAAGGTGAAACTGATCCTGGTGACCAAATGATACTTTACGCCATCAGCTCTGATGAGCATCAAGTGAAAGGAATGATTCTCAATGCTTACGGTATTTATGCAGATAGCGAAAAATCAAAAATTGTCAAAGAACTAGAAAAACATCTTTAATTTTAAATAGCATGTCAAAACCAAAACCTATTAAAAGGCATAGCGCCCTTATTCCTTTTAGCAGAGAACACCACCACAGCTTACTATTAGGCTGGAAAATCAAAATGGGATTTTCAAAAGATATCGCACCAGAACGCATCAAGAAATATACTGATTGGTTTTTTAAAAATCATATTTTAGAACATTTCGAAGAAGAAGAAAAGTACATCTTTCCAATTTTAGGAAATAACCATCCAATGGTTAAGAAGGCGCTCGCCGACCATCAGCGATTGATTTCTCTATTTAATGAAAAAGAGAACATTGAAGCTTCTTTAAAAAGCATTAAAGAAGAACTCGAAGCGCATATACGTTACGAAGAACGTGAATTGTTTAAAGCCATCCAATCGGATGCAACTCCAGAAGAACTTCAGAAAATAGAAGATATACACAACGAGATTAAATTTGAAGAGAATACCACTGATCAGTTTTGGTTGTAAATCATCAATCGTCATTATATCATGAAAATTGTATTGTTTCTCAATAAAGATATGCATGCAAATATTGCATATCAGTTATTAAAACCCGAACTTTTAAAACATCAAGTTCAAATTTATTACACTGATCAAGTTGGTCATTCTTCTAAAAGATCTGAAATACTTCAACAAATTGAATACTTAGAAAAAGAAAGGTTTTTTAATGAAGTAGCATCACAAGATTCATGCTCAAATTTTGAATTTTTAGATGATTCTTTTAATAGCTTCCCATTTAAGAAAGCTCCAAAAGTCAATTCAAAAGAATTTGTTGATTTCATGAGAAAAGAGCAGCCTGACATATTCATTTCAATACGATTTGGTCAAATTTTCAAAGATGACATCATAGCCATTCCTAAGCATGGTTTACTTAACCTTCACTCTGGAATACTTCCACATTACAGAGGTATCATGGCAACTTTACACGCTTTAATTGATCAGAATGATAAGATTGGATGCACCTTTCATAAAATAACAGATTCAGGTATAGATACAGGAGAGATTATTAGTCAGTCTTTCTTAAAAACAAATTCAAGTAAATCTTTATTATGGCATATTACACACATTTATCGTGGTGGAACAGATCTTATAATTCAAGCTTTAAGGCAAATTGAAAATAGTTCATTCATAAAAACTCATCGTCAAAATATCAACGAAGGTTCTTATTTTTCCTCACCAACATCAAAAGATTTTTTAAACTTAAAGGAGTCTGGTTTTAATTTATATAGTGAAAAAGATTACGAAGACATTATAAAAACTTTTGTTTCAAGCTAAATTTTCTTGGTAAACTGTTTTAGCATGATGATCAATATACCGATAACAAGCAATAAGCTTGCAACAAACAACAATATATATTGAGGTATGGAAAAATCTAGATTAAAAATAAACGAAATAGGTCTCCAAAATATCAAAGCTTCGGTTAAAAGAAAACCTAAAGCATAGAAATAGATGACTGCTTTATTGATTTTTATGAGTTTAAAATAACTCAACAAAACGAAAAGACTCAACGTGATGACGCCTAAAAATGTCCAGTGTAAAAAACCAATTGTCAAGTTTTTATAATTTGTAATTAAATCAGCAATAGGTTTGAATCCAGCGAAAAACTGAATAACAAACTTGATCAGCAAAAGAATTGACACCCATTTAAGAAGAGTAAATTCTAAATGAGAAAATATCTGTTTAACTTTTGTCTTTAAATCAGGTATAGCTTCTTTGATATAATACAAACTCACTAACTGTAAAGCTCCTCCTGCTATTGATAAAATATAATAAATCCCATGTGGTTCAATAAACAAAATTGATAAGAAAAAAGTGAGAATAAGTCCTGAGTTGAAATACATTAAGAAAACCTTGATTGCTTTTTTTTCTATCAAAATACCTTTATGTTCAAGAACATAAACGAATATGCCTATCAGGCCTAAAATAATCCAAGCATTGTACTGAAAATGTAAATAAAAATAAATTGCGATACGGTACCAAACAGAACCTGATCCTAAAGTTGCCATCACTCCGCCAACTGCCCACGGTCCAATACTAGAAATGAGCATATAGATTAAAGCGTATTTGAGGATGCGATAAGAATGGAGTTGTCTTGTTTGCTTAGATGCATGCTTTATGAAGAACCAATAAAACCAATAGCTTGCAAATAAAAACAAAGTTGAAAATGTGATTGAAATTGCAGCATAGCCCTGAAACGGAAAACTGCACAACATACCAACAACAGTAATTAAGGTAAAAACAAAAATACCATTGTATTGCTTTTTATTTTTTTTAGTGTCAAAAAAACACAAACGAATCAAAACGAGCATTGCTAAATAAACCCATCCCATCAAAGCAACATGGGAGTGCGCATGTAGAAAATATTTAAAATCAACCTCTACATCAGCGATAAAAAGAAAACGTAAAAACAAACCAATTACCGCAGCGATTAAAAAAAAGCTTAAAGAAATATTGGTTTGTTTTTTAAGAGATAAACTCACTTAGAAATCTTTTTTCTTCGATTTTCTATAAATATTAAATACAGGTAAAACAACCCAAATCATTAAAGCGCCTAAAGCAGAAAATAAGCCAGTGTTTGTACCAAAAAACTCTTTAAAAATAGCACCTGTATAACCTAATAATGCTGCAATATCCAACTTTAATAAAATTAAAATTCTCGATAAATCAATTGGATTCAGCATGGTCGCTATCAGAGAAAATTTGTCTAATGGATAAGTGTCAAAAATCACTAAAAACATCAAAAATAAACCATCATAAATCACTGCCATAAAAAGCCACATCAAAATAGCATAACTAAAACCTTTAATTTTATTTTCGTTATAAAGCGCAATATTAAATGCGATTGCCGTAAACGCAAGTGTTAATAAGGCTCCTGTTACTAGCAGTAAAGTAAAATCAAAGATAGCTGATGATTGAAACAATCCATAAAAAACAAATGGTAAGCCTAAACCAATCACTAGACTCATCACAAGTGAGAGCGAAACACCGAGATATTGACCTATAAAAATTGATGATCTTTTAACGGGTTGTGCTAATAAAAGTTCTGTAAACTCCTTGGAATCGTAATAATACATCACGCCAAATATGGTTCCGATTAATGGAACTAGAATAATGATGACATTCATTAAAGTAATGACTGCTTTTGATAAATCTTCATTTAAGAAAAGCAACACAAAGCCTAAAAGCAAGTAAAAGAGTAAATATACATAACTCCATCGGCTTCTAATCAAATCAAAAAAACTGTATTTTAATATCTTAAGCATGGTCTTTCATTAAAAGGTTAGCAATAGCATGTTCAAAATCTGCTTCTCCTGTTTTCTCACGGAGTTCTTGAAGATTTCCTTTGAAATAGATTTTTCCTTCAAGGATAAAAACAATTTCGTCTGAAATTTCTTCTACAAAACTCATGATATGAGATGTCACTAATATTGTTTTTCCTTTCTCTTTTTCTTTTTTAATCAGGTTTTTTAAATGAATCAAAGCCACGGGATCTAGCCCAGTTGTAGGCTCATCAAGAATAACGATTTGGCTATCAAACATAAATGTCAGAACGATATTCACTTTTTGCTTGGTTCCGCCTGACAGATTATTCAATTTTTTATTCAAAAATGGTTCGAGTTTAAAAACCTTGATCAGTTCATCATAATCTGCATTAACACCTCTCAAATCTTTGATCATTTTAATCAATTCTTTAACACCTAAGTTGTTAGGAAAGTTAGCAATTTGAGGTAAATAATCTATATCAGATCTATAAGCTCCGTTCTGTTGAGTTTCTTTTCCTTTGATAAATATTTTGCCTTTATCGGGCACCACCATGCCTAAAATAGATTTAATCAAGGTGGTTTTTCCTGATCCATTTGGACCCAAGACTGCAAAAATACCTTTTTCTGGTATGTTGAGATCAACACCTTTGAGGACTTCATTTTTACCAAATTTTTTATGTAGGTTATCTATCTTAATCATTATATTTTCGGATTAAAGGTTCTTCATCCAAGAGATTATCGGGTGTAAAAACTGGTGATACTTTTTCAGAGAAATCAATAATATCAACAAAAAGACTTCTCATTAATATAATCGCTTCTGGAATTTGATTAACAACGTAGCTAAAGAGCTTAACAGGTCGGTAAGGGACATCTCCATAACCATCTTCATCTAAATCATAGCCTGTATATTCGCTCCAGTAATTTTGATGAAAGCGATTGGTGTTCAATCGACTGTTAAAACTCACATCAAAAGAATTATATAGAAAGTTATTGAGTGTAAAAATGTTATCGTAACAAGCACCCAATACTTTAATTGCTGTTCCGTTGTCCTTAAAATCGTTCTTGGTGTATGTAATTCTGTTTGAACCTTCAACATTAATTCCTGTTGTGTTTTCTTCAAAAATATTACTTTCAATGGTGGCATCATTAATTTCTTTTAAAAGAAGTCCGTAGGCTGCTGTTCCCCAATTGTATTTAAATTCATTTCTGATCATTTCAATTCTTTTGGAAAACATCACTGCGACACCTGCACCGTTATTTTCAAAGATATTATGTTGATAAACATCATCATTTGAGAACATGAAATGCAAGCCGTATCTTAAATTATCAATGCTTTTATTATTAGAAATAACACAATCATCAGCAAATTCTAAATAAATACCATCTCTCACTTTTTGAATGAGATTGTCTTCAATTTTTACGTTTTTAGAATACCATAAATGTATGCCGTTTCCTGAATTGTGTTCATTAACTGCATCGCCAAGGATGTTGTTATTCCTGATTGTTCCGTGATGTGATTTTTCTAAATATATACCGAAAAATATTTTTCTCAACTCTAAGTTTTGAATAAGAAAATTTTTAGCACGACTTAAGCGTATTGCTGCAAAATCGGATGTGTAACTTGAGCCAACATTGATGAGCTTAAGACCATCAATTGTGACAGAATCAGCAAATACCTGAAAAATATCTCCTTTATTTTCTCCATCAACTATTGGTAAGTTTTCACCAATAAGCGTGATAGGTTTATCAATGATGATTTTGTGTTCTTTATAAACACCTTCTTTCACAATAATTTTGTCTCCAGGTTTGGCTTGAGAAATCGCATCAGAAATTGATCTAGTTTCACAAGTCTGGCACACCTCAATATCTTGAGCATTGAATGATTGCGTGAACAATAAAAAAATGCTCAAGAAAGAAGTGATTTTTATAAAAAATTTTGAAAACATAGATTCAAAAAATAAGTGTATGTAAAACAATAGCTAAGCTTAGTTTGCTTGCTGTTTAAGCAATTCTTCCCAAGTGTAAAGCTCACCGTCTTTATCGGCTTGAACTTTTTCTGCATCAACCTTAGTGGGGAAAGCAGTGATATACTCACCCATCGGACTTGGTATATTTTCACTGATCAAAAATGTTGCTTGCTCAGCTCTGATAAGTTCCTCTGGCTTTAGGTAGTGATTTGTAAAAAACATATCGACTTTTTCTTTTGTCATATCGTCTTTGAAGTTAATCATGCATTCTATAGCATCAAATTTGTAAACCTTTCCTTTTTGGGTTACAATTTCGGCACCATGAATTTTATCAACGATATTCATTCTGCAAAAGTCACATGCATCACTTCCGTAAACAATTGGTTTTTTCTCATTTGTGCAGCTGCTTAAAGCAAGAATAATCAATAAAGTGAAAACATTTTTCATAGCTTATTTTTTATTTGTTTTGAATCCTACTAAATAGGCAATAAAGGTTAAAAACATTCCTATTGTTAAAAATATACCTCCTGTACCAGGATAAGAGATTGCTGTAAAGTTAAGAATATCTCTTGAGCCTAAAAGTGGTGGCTTATAGCTAAATGGTGTTCCATCTGGTTCAGTCACTTTGATGATTGCATTCGGATCTAGATTTGAACCATAATCAGTCATCCATGCATTAAAATCAAACATACCTAAGACGCCTAAAACTGTCATTAAAATTAGCCAATATAAGAACCAATTATGTGATATTTTTCCTATAAATCCTAGAAACCCGACAATGATTCCTAAAATTGCCATACCTCCTACAACTATAGGAAAAACACTAAACTCCCACATTTCGTGAGCTTTAGGTAAAGTTTGCATTCCGATATAATGGTTTAAACCATCAATATTTTGTAAATCAAATTCAGTAAATCCTTGAAGCCCATTTAAATGAATAAACATTCCTAATCCGTCTGGGTATTGTGGTGCTTCAAGTTCAACAACCCATAAAGGATAAATGAATAAGCTCAATAATAAAGCAGAGCCTATTATCATTATTGTACTAGCAGTTTTCATACTTCTCTAGTTTAGTAATAAAGGCGAGCAATGTGAATCGACTCGCCCTTTGATAATTAAAATTCAGTGATCAGGTGTTATTCTTCACCTAGAGACCAGCTTAACTCAATATCAGAATCTGCTGGAGAAACTCTTATATAACCTTGCATTTCTTGGTGAAGTGCAGAGCAGAAGTCAGTACAATAGAATGGCCATACACCCACTCTATCTGGCTCCCATGTCGTTGTTTTTGTTTGACCTGGCATAATTAATAACTCTGAGTTATTTTGCCCTATCATTGCAAATCCGTGAGGGACATCAAAGTCTTGCTCTAAGTTAGTGATATGGAAGTATACTTTGTCACCGACTTTGATTCCTTCTATATTATCTGGATTAAAGTGGCTACGAATTGTTGACATGTAAACATGAACTGTTTTACCATCTCTTACAACTTTTGTTTCACCTTCATTCTTCACAGCATAAGGATGTTCATTCTCGTCAAGTCTATAAATTTTTCTTGAGTTTGGCGCAACCTTATCTGCTTTAATCGCAGCTGCATAGTGAGGTTCACCGTGCGTTGGGAAGTCAGAAATTAACTCCATCTTATCTCCACTAATGTCATAAAGCTGTGCTGAATGCTCAAGTTCTGGACCCACTGGTAAGTAACGGTCTTTTGTAATCTTGTTCATCGCAAACATATATTTACCATCTGGCTTACGTGAGTTACCTCCAGGAATTGTAAGGTGACCAACAGAGTAGTAAGTTGGTTTTCTGTCTTTAATTTCCCATGAACCTAACTCCCATTTCACAACTTCAGAAGTAATAAAGAATGTTGTATAAGCATTTCCTTTATCATCAAACTCAGTGTGTAGTGGCCCTAAACCTGGATTTTCAACAACACCGGCTAATGTTTCATCAAAGTTTAAGATAGGAATACCATAAGCTTCACCATCAAAACTTTCATTTTCAATTGCCTTAATCATTTTAGGGAATGAGTGAACAGTTAAGTTAGCTGATAATTTACCATTACCAACAATATATTGTCCGTCAGGAGATATATCACAACCGTGTGGTGATTTTGGTGTTGGTAAAAAGAATACTGCACCAGGTACATCAGAAGGATTCACGATTCTAACCTCTTTTTTCATTTCAGATTTTCCGACATGAGTATGGTGATCATAAGTGTTATGTGCATATTCAGCTGGCATCATTTCGCCTCCGCCATTTGCAACATACTCCTCAATTTTCTTCCAGTTAACAGCTGCAATAAAGTCTTTGTCATTTTGTGATGCATTAACCTCTAATAATGTGCTTGCTTCTTCTGTATTATAAGTTGTAAAGAAGAACCATCCGTGAGACTGACCACGACCAGGGTGAGATAAATCATAGTTAAAACCAGGCATCATTAATTGGAAATTGATATCCATTGCACCAGTTTCTTGATCTACTTTAATAAATGATAAAGCACCTTTAAATTTTCCTTTATAGTCTTTAATGCTGATGTCTTGTTGTGGAAATGGAACCGAGAAACGTGTTCCTGCAACAACATATTCAGTGTTTTCTGTTACAAAAGATGAACTGTGGTTACCTGCACTGTTTGGCACCTCGATAACCTCAACAGTTTCAAAAGTTTCTAGATCAACACGTGCGATACGCGGTGTGTTGTTTTCGTTGACAAAAACCCAACGTCCATCAGTTACACCATCTGTTTGAGAAATATCAGGGTGGTGTAAATCTCCCCAAGGAATAAATCCATGTGAAGTGTTTAACATTGCTTTTGTTTCTTCAGAATAACCATACCCAGAAGTTGGGAATTGGCTAAAAACTGGGATTTCTTTAAACATTCTTCCTGAGGGTAAACCGTAAACCAATAGGTTACCGCTATAGCCTCCAGAAATAAATGCATAATAATCATCGTGCTCACCTGGAGCGACGTAAACTTGCTCAGCATGGCTCTTATTTAAAGCGCCATTGCTTCCGCTTTTTTTCTCTGATTTACCACAACTTACTGCGAAGAAAATTGATAGTAAACCGATTCCTAAATTTTTTAAGTTCATACTGTGTTAGGATTAAATTATGTTACTATAGTGTTCGGAAGTATTCTAATACAGATCTTGCTTCTTCCTCAGTAAGACCTTGATTTGCCATTGGCGAACCATTAAACTCCATTAATAAATCTTTAGCTAATGGATCTTTACGAACCATTTCTTCAGGATTTAAGATCATATTCATCACCCATTCAGGTGCACGTCTGTCTAAAATACCTGTTGGTGCTGGACCGATAAAACGTTTATCGATTTTATGACAAGCTGTACACATTTTGTCATATACTGCTTTACCGTTATCAGCCATCTCTTGATTGACATCATCAGCCAAGTCAACATTTTTAATTGGGCCTACACCTTTGTTATCAAGCACAACTCTTTCAGAGGCTTTTACCTTTTTAGTGTCTGACTTTTTACTTTCTTTTTTTGTTGTTTTTTTCAAACTTACTTTGTTGTCTTTTTCAGACTCTTTCTGAGGCTCACCACCACAGTTAACAAGGAAGATTGAAAGCATCAATACAAATGCTAAATTCAAATAATTCTTCATGTTTTTGATTTTTAGATTAACACAGTACAAACTTAATAAGACTAATCTATGTAAAATATGACAAAAGTCATAATAAAGACTAATAAGTCCTGATTAAATATTATATATTTGCAATGTAAATAATTTCATTATGTTTTCAAAGGCTTGTGAATACGGAATTAAAGCTGCTGTGTTTATTACTCAACAAAGTATTGTCAATAAACGAGTTAGTCTTGGCGATATCTCCGATAATATTGACAGCCCTAAAGCATTTACCGCTAAAGTCTTACAGATACTCACAAGAGAAAATATCATACAAAGCTTAAGAGGTGCACATGGAGGCTTTTACATATCTGAAACAAAATATAATAATGTTAAACTTAAAGATATCGTTTATGCAATTGATGGAGACAAGATCTATAATGGATGCGCTTTAGGATTTAAAAAATGTAACAAAAATAGACCCTGCCCTATGCATTATCAGTTCAAATCAATCAGAGATGATCTGAAATCAGTTCTAAGTACAACAAGTCTCCATGATTTAGCCACTGATGTAGAGGTGGGTATTTCATATTTAAAACTTTAAAAATTAAAAAAAAATTTAATTATAAACCGGACAATTTTATCTTAAATACAAAAATTATGACACAATTACTTCAAAAACAGATCGGCGAACTCGTCGCACAAGACTATAGAACTGCGGCTATCTTTTCAAATTACGGAATAGATTTCTGCTGTAAAGGAAATAGACAAATCGATGAAGTTTGCACAAAAAAGAAAATCAATGCAGAAAAAATAGAAGCTGAACTTGATGCGATTTTAAACGCTAAATCAACTGGAGAGCCTGACTTTAAACAATGGCCATTAGACTTATTAGCTGATTATGTTGAAAAAACGCATCACCGCTATGTTGAAAGCAAATCACAACCTTTACTTCAATTTTTAGATAAGCTTTGTAAAGTGCATGGAGAGAGACATCCTGAGCTTTTTAAAATCAATACTGCTTTTAAAGAATTAGCTCAAGAACTAGCTTCACACATGAAGAAAGAAGAACTTATCCTCTTCCCTTTCATTAAAAAATTGGTTCAGGCTGAATTGACTAATAAAGAAATTGAAAAACCTCACTTTGGAAGTGTTGAAAACCCTATCGACATGATGGAGCACGAGCATGAAACTGCTGGAGATTTACTCCGCATCATCGAAAATGAGACAAGCGGTTACCAACCACCAGCTGATGCTTGTAACACATACCGCGTCACTTACGCGATGCTAAAAGAATTTGAAGAGGATTTGCATAAACACATCCATCTTGAAAATAACATTTTGTTTCCAAAATCTATTCAATTAGAAAAAAGACTTAATGTTAGTGTTTGATTGATTTGTGGATAACACCACAATGATCATTTGTTTTATTGTTTGTCGCCTTACTGGTTTTCATGAGCTGGTAAGGCGTTTTTATTGTCCTAAAAAAGATTAGTAAAATCTTAATAACTAAAGCAAGTATTGCTCAATAGATTTAAATAATTTTAGTGAAAATTAAAACAAAATTAAAATGGCAAAAATCACATCAATAGGGACAAACCAAAAATACAAGGTTGATATTAAATCAGAAACAGGACACCATATCATTTCAGATGAACCCAAAGATCTCGATGGCGGAAACTTGGGCATGATGCCAACAGAACTTCTAATCGCAGCGCTTGCTGGATGCACTGGTGCAACACTAAGAATGTATGCCGATAGAAAAGAATGGCCATTGGAAGATGTCCACACCGATATTGAGTTAATTGAAAATAAATTTAAAGATGCCCGCATTATTAAAACATTGCGAGTCACAGGTGATCTCGATGAAAAGCAACGCCAAAGATTATATCAAATCGCAGACAAATGCCCAGTACATAAAATGCTTGCAAGTGGTTTAGAGATTGAAACAATTACAAAATAAGTAAGTCTTATCGATTTGTAACTTATGTCACAGATGTACTCACAGATTAAGTATATTATTGTGACATGATAAAGAACAATGCGACTATAAAAATAATGACAGCTCAACTCATTTTAATGAGTTTGATGCTTATTTTTTCGCATTGTTCTCTTCGTCACACCATAGAGGCTAATCTCAATCTTGATAAATCTAATGCCTCAAGTCAACTCAAAATACAAAAAACACAAGCTCAAAAGTGCTGCCGAGTTGATTTTAACAAAACAAGAGTTACAAAATCTAAGCCTTATAATCATCAGCAATTTCTTTTTGCAGGCGTACACACTGATTTATCTTTTCAAAAACCTCTTATCATCAAACTTCCTTTGGTTATTATTGACCGAAAAGTTCCCAAATTACAAGCAGTTCCGCTTTATATTCTGTACCAAAATATGCGATGTTTTATCAGTTAACTTTTATTTAAAAGATCAAAAAACTGAATTCATGATGTTATGAGTATAGCATCATTTTAAAAAACATATTTATTTTAGATATAAACAATAATGAAACGTATTTTATTTATGGGTCTAATAGTAGGCCTGACAATATCTTGTACAACAAAAGCTAATGAAGTACAAGAAAAAGAATCCGATAAGCTAGAAAACGATACGCTTACAATATTACAAACAGCAGATATTCACGGACAAATCTTCCCTCATGACGAATTGTTTTGGGAGGATGGTGAAATTAAATTTAAGCGCCTAGGAGGTTTAGCACACGTAAAAACACTTTTCGAGACTGAAAGACAAAAAAATCCTGAAGGAACACTCATCATTGATGGTGGCGACCTTATACAAGGGAGTGCTGTGGCAGCCTTATCAAAAGGCTCAGCTTTTTCTCCAATTATTAAGAATATGAATTATGATTTTCTCATCCCTGGAAATTGGGAAGTTGTTTACGGTAAACAAGTGATGCTTGATGTTCTTAAAGCTTATAATACTCCCGTCATTGCTGCAAATATGTATGACGATGAAACTGAAGATCATTTATTTCCTCCTTATTTCATCAAAGAAATGAAAGACGTTAAAATAGGCTTTATTTCATACAACGATCCTGAAATCCCTGTCCGACAAAATCCCTCTTTTAGCCAAGGGATTAAGTTTGATAAGGTGCACGATAATATTAAGATGTTAATTGACAAACTAAAAGATGAAGAAGGTGTCGATATTCTTTTTGTGGTTTCCCATATCGGTATTAGTAAACAATTTGATTTAGCCAACCACCCAAGTTTTGAAAGAGTTGACTACTTGCTTGGTAACGACACTCATGAGCGTATTCGTCAACCTTTACAAGGCAAGTATACTAAAATTACTGAGCCTGGTGCTTTTGCTTCTTTTGTTGGAAAATTGGAACTCATTGTTAATGATGGAAAAATCATAGATGAAAATTATGAGTTAATGGAAGTTGATCCAGAAATATATCCCGCAGATTCTGAGTTGGTCAAAATCATTGATAAAGCTGTTGCACCTTATGAAAAAGAAACAAAAAAAATTTTAGGCTATACATCTACTCCACTTTATCGATATTTCGTTGTTGAAAATCCAATGGACAACTTCATTACAGATGCCATGAGAGAGAAAACAGGTGTTGATATTTCTTTTTCAAATGGCTTTCGTTTTAGCCCTCCTCTCAATCCTGGAAAAGATGGATTAGCTGAAATTACCAGAGCTTATCTATGGAGCATGCTCCCTGTTAACGAGTATGTAAAAACAGGAAAAGCAACAGGCCAACAACTGACAGACTGGTTAGAACAGGAATTACATAATGTTTTTGCAGCTAACCCTTCTGAACGTTTTGGTGGCTGGTTAGTTCGTTTTTCAGGTATGGAACTCAAATTTAATGCACAAAAACCAAAAGGAGAACGCATCGTTTCCATCACTGTTGGTGGTGAACCTCTCAGACTTGATAAAGAATATAGCATTTCAGCTTGTCGTCGTGAGGGAGAGCCTGACCATATGATGTGCCGCATGCCAAATGCAATCAATCCTGTTATTCATGACTATACTGTTCACGATGTTTTGGCTGAACATTTAAAAGAAAAAGGAACGATAGCACCTCGAATTGATGGACGCTCACAAGCCTTGGATTTAGGCGAGAATGTTCTTTCTCAACTGCCAGGAACGAATTATCAATTTCATTAATTAAAAATATAAAAATGCTAAAATCTAATAAAATTGAAGTCAGTCAGCTTTCTATTGTTCTCCTAAGAATGATGCTCAGTTTAATCTTTATTGTTGCCAGTTTAAACCACCTATTCCAGCTTGAAAAAACCGTAGGTCGCATAGAATCTGCAAAATTTGGAATGATTGGCAACTTGATGGGACCGCCAGAAGTTGCTGTAATCACCTCGGGAATCATTATGTTAATAGCGGGTTTAGCTTTATTGATTGGTTTCAAAACCAAATTAGCAGCCATCGCTTTAATTATCGTTTTAATTCCGATTACCTTGACAATTCAAATTGGACAAGTCAGCAGTTTAGGGCCTCTTTTTAAAAATGTAGCCATTTTAGGAGGACTTTTAATTTTCGCTTTAAATAATTTTTCAAAACAAAAATCATAAAACAATGAAACATTTAATTTTAATAACCTTCGCTTTTTTTAGTTTTTTAGGAACTCAAAACCTATTAGCTCAAAAAACTTCACATCTTCCGCATAATGAAAAAGAAAACTATGTCGTTTTAACCAGAAAGGTACCTCAACTCAAGCCTATCATTTATGCTGCAAAAGATTTAGCGACACAAGATGGAAACACTTTTGGTGAGTTCCACGTCGTAATTTGCGGAAAAACAATTTTAGAAACTAAAGATCATGAACAAATGAAAAGCTATTTAGATTTAGCGAAAAATTATAACGTCAAAATATTCGCTTGTGGTTTTTCTATGAAAAAATTTGGTGTGAAAGCTTCAGAGTTACCTCAAGAAATGGAAATCGTCGAAAATGGGATTCTCTATAATTTCCAACTCCAAAAGAAAGGTTTCAAAAGTATTACGTTATAGATTAAGTTTATTAGAAGAGTTGACTTTTAATATGATTTTAAGCCTAATTAAGTCTTAAATCATTAAATTTAAACAACTTAAAAATAAAAACATGTCTTATTATAACAACCGAATTTTCAAAAATACAAGTGTCAAAGACTTACGTCCAAAGGTTGAGGCTGCATTAAAAACACAAGGTTTTGGCGTTTTAACTGAAATTGATTTTCAAGCCACAATGAAGAAAAAAATTGATAAAGATTATCTACCACATCTCATTCTTGGTGCTTGCAGCCCTGAATATGCTGATAAAGTTGTCAGTTTAGAACCTCAAGTCAGTACACTTCTCCCTTGTAATGTCACATTAAGAGAGCTCGATAATGGCGATGTTGAAGTTGCAGCGATGGATCCGTCGGTTGCAATGCAAATGATTGAAAACGAAAAAGTTAAAACACATGCAAAAGAAGTGAGAGATAAACTTGAAAAAGTTTTAGAAGAAATTTAAAAGTTTCTCTGTAATTTATAAAAGCTCCGCTAATCGGAGCTTTTTTTATGATTTGAGTTTGTTGAAAACATCCCACAGGCAAATACCAACACTCACCGATATATTGAAAGAATGTTTTGTCCCAAGCTGAGGTATCTCTAAAACAACATCACTTTGATCAACAACTTCCTGTTGCACACCTTTCACTTCATTCCCGAAAACCAAAGCTATTTTTTGATCTTTGGCGGGTTGAAAGTCATTGAGCATCACTGAATTTTCTGCCTGCTCCACAGAAACAATCTGATGATCTTTCAGCTCTTCAAGTGCTTCTAAAGTCGTTTCAAAATATCGCCATCTAACTGAATCAGTCGCACCCAAAGCCGTTTTTGTAATATCGCGATGTGGTGGCTGAGCTGTGATACCACAAAGCATAATTTCTTCAATCAAAAAAGCATCTGAAGTTCTAAATACAGAACCGATATTGTTTAAACTTCTAACATTATCTAATACAACAGTCATCGGTGTTTTGTCTGTTTTTTTGAAATCATCAACACTCAATCTGTTTAATTCGCTGTTCTTTAATTTTCTCATTTTCGTCTGCTTCATTTTCGTATTAAGCTCGCTCAATTTTGTTCTTTATTACTTTAGAAATCTTATTTTAGCAAAAAAATAGATTTTGAGTAAAGCTGCAAAAGTAACACCTTTAATGAAGCAATATAACGCAATCAAGGAAAAATATCCTGATGCTTTATTGTTGTTTCGTGTAGGCGATTTTTATGAAACATTTGGAGAAGATGCCATCAAAACAGCGCATATTCTCAACATCGTTTTGACCAACAGAAATAATGGAAATGAAAAACTTGAGTTGGCAGGCTTTCCGCATCATTCATTAAACACTTATTTACCAAAACTCGTCAGAGCTGGCGAACGTGTTGCCATTTGTGATCAGCTTGAAAATCCGAGTCAAACCAAAAAAATTGTCAAACGTGGTGTAACGGAATTAGTGACGCCTGGTGTTTCTTATAACGACGATGTTTTAAGCAGCAAATCAAATAACTTTTTAGCAGCGATTTTTTGGCGAAAAAATCATTACGGCATCGGTTTTTTAGATGTTTCTACTGGCGAATTTTTTGTTGCTGAAGGTGATAAAGCTTATATGGAAAAGCTGATTCAAAACTTTCAGCCAAGCGAAATTTTAGTTTCTAAAAAACTTAAAAATACTTTTAAGGAAGAATTTAATCCGCATCTCAACACTTTCTTTTTAGAAGATTGGGTTTTCAAAATTGATTATACACAAGACATCCTCAATCAGCACTTTGAAACAAAATCATTAAAAGGATTTGGGATTGAAGATTTCTATGAAGCGAAGATCGCAGCAGGAACAATTATTCATTACCTCAATGAAACCCGAAATACTGACAAAAAACACATCAGCTCAATTTCACGAATTGTTCGTGACGATTATGTGTGGATGGATAAATTCACCATTCGTAATCTTGAACTTTATCAAGGAAATACATCACAAGCCATCACGCTTTTAGATGTGATTGACAAAACTTCATCAGCGATGGGTAGCCGTTTATTAAAGAGATGGCTTGCCTTACCTTTAAAGCAAAAATCTGCGATTGAAAGTCGACACGCGGTTGTTGATTATTTTAAGAATAAAACAGATTTACATCAAAATATTAAAAATCAACTTCAACAAATCAATGATCTTGAACGCTTGATTTCAAAAGTGGCCACCTTAAAAATTACACCACGTGAAGTTGTTCAACTCAAAAATTCGCTCAATGCTTTAGGCGAAATTAAAAAGCTTTTAAAAGAAAATAAACACGAGAGTTTAAATGCAATTTTAGATAATTTAAACCCTTGTGAAAGTTTAAAAAACACGATCAGCAAAGCCATTCAGGAAGATGCGCCTGTCAATATTATCAAAGGTCAAGCGATAGCTCAAGGCTACTCAGAAGAATTGGATGAACTCAGAGATTTATCAAATTCCGGAAAAAAATATCTTGATGAAATGCTTAAGCGTGAAACAGAAAAAACAGGAATTTCGAGCTTGAAAATTTCGAGTAATAATGTCTTTGGCTATTATATTGAAGTCAGAAACACACATAAAGATAAAGTCCCTGAGGAATGGATTCGCAAGCAAACACTGGTGAATAGCGAACGATACATTACTGAGGAACTCAAGGAGTATGAAGCCAAGATATTGGGTGCCGAGGAAAAAATACAAAGCTTAGAACAGCAACTTTTTTCTGATTTAGTCATTGCAATGCAAGATTACATTAAAGTCATTCAGCAAAATGCTTTAACCATCGCACAATTGGATTGTTTAGCCAGTTTTTCAGAATTAGCAAGAACTGAAAACTACAGAAAACCAAGCTTAAATGATGGTTTAACTATTTCTATTGAAGATGGACGTCACCCTGTGATTGAAAAACAATTACCACACGATGAAAGTTACATCAGCAACTCCATTTATTTGGACAATGCAAGTCAGCAAATCATTATGATAACTGGGCCAAACATGAGTGGTAAATCTGCGATTTTAAGGCAAACAGCTTTAATTGTACTATTAGCACAAATCGGTTGTTTTGTTCCTGCAAAAGCTGCTGATATCGGAATTGTTGATAAAATCTTTACAAGAGTTGGCGCCAGTGATAATATCTCTCAAGGCGAATCCACCTTTATGGTAGAGATGAATGAGACGGCGAGTATTTTGAATAACATTTCTGAACGCAGTTTGGTGATTCTTGATGAAATCGGTCGTGGGACAAGTACTTATGACGGCATTTCGATTGCTTGGGCGATTAGCCAATATTTACATGAACACCCGCATCAGCCAAAAACATTATTTGCAACGCATTATCATGAACTTAATGGAATGACATCACACTTTGAAAGAATCAAAAATTTCAATGTTTCTGTCAAAGAATTAAAAGACACTGTTCTCTTTCTTAGAAAACTAAAAGAAGGTGGCAGCGCACACAGTTTTGGAATTCATGTTGCTAAAATGGCCGGCATGCCTCAATATGTGATTTCAAAAGCGAATACGGTTTTAAAACGTTTGGAAGCCACACATGGACAAGATGAAATTGAAGAAAAGCTAGAACAACAAGCTCAACAAACGGATCAACTCAGTTTTTTTCAGCTTGATGATCCTTTATTGGAACAGATCAGAGATGAGATATCAATATTAGATATTGACACGCTCACCCCAGTAGAAGCCTTGATGAAGCTGAATGAAATAAAAAGAATGATCAAACAAAAAGGCTAAGCGATTTTAAATCAATGAGATATAAAAAACTTCAAAAAAAAGCATCTTTTTTTCATGAAAAAGTTTTGAAAACTCAATTAAAGCAGTAAATTTGCACCCGCAATAAAGTTCTTAAAAATACTGCGAAAGTAGCTCAGGGGTAGAGCATCACCTTGCCAAGGTGGGGGTCGCGGGTTCAAATCCCGTCTTTCGCTCAGACGCGCTCGGATGGTGGAATTGGTAGACACGTTGGACTTAAAATCCAATGACCATTGCGGTCGTGCGGGTTCAATTCCCGCTCCGAGTACTTGTAAAACCTGTATCGTGTTGATTTTCAACACTTTACAGGTTCTTTTGTTTATAATATTCCGAGAATATTCCGAAAATATTTGTTTTTAATCTTTTGTCAATTAAATTAAATACAGCTTTAATTGAAAATCAAGTTTATTGAATTTTGTTATAAGCTAATTAAAAGCATACAGATTAGAATAATAAACAGTACTAATGACGGTAAGCGGTTTGCGTATATGGGTGGCAGGATAAAAACCCCTCGCCTTTCGGCTAAGATTTTAATTTTCTAAAAAAATACTACAATTTGGTATAGTACAAAATCCGCCATAAACTATATACGCTGTTATCTGTAGTCCTTTTTATTCGTCCAGTCATAATTACGTTGGTATACAAGTATAAAAAATTGCACATAAGGTGCTTGTAAAAAATTTATAATGGGTAGTTCGTTTGCTTTCATTTAATTAGAATTTGTAAAATAAATTTTTGTGTCATTTGCTTTCTTATACCCAAAATTATTTTCTTGGATTGTCTTCATCGATTTTAAATTTTTACAATGCCCAAAAATGTCTGATTTTTTACCAATGTGATTTATTTCATTAAAATAAAATAAATCCCCAGCCTTAAAAGAATAATCTTGTGGTTGCTCTTTTCGTTTTTTATTTAAATAAAATTCATGGTTATGAAGTTCATTTATAAAAATGATAGGCTTACTAATAACTTCAGACTTCAAGCATTCATTATTTATGTATAATTTTATAATGGTTTCAAAACTAGAATTAATCGAAATTTCTAAGTTAAAGAGTAAATGCTTATTGAAATTCTCTTTCATATCTATCATATACTCAAAAAAATTGTTTAAGCTATCATGTATTACCACGTTAAGCTTATTATTTGAAGAAAGATTAACTGAAAAGCCGTTATTGTTAAAAGGTAATTTATAATACTTAAATCTTCTCCAGAATTATTCTCTTTTAATTTCAGGTTAATAAAAAAATCTAAATCAATAGTTGAACGAAGTACCTCATAACCATAGTTATAAAGAGTTCTTGTTTGTTTAGCAATTACATATTCAATAGAATTTAAACCATTAAATTTAATGCTCATTAATTGAATAATGTATTTTGGTATTTTATCGGAGTAATGTGAGCCACCAAAAGTGTTTGAATATTTAGACACAACCTTTGATAAAGGTAATTTTATCTCATTGAGAGTAACTGCGCTAAGTTGTAAAAATTCATCTAGAGTATATTTCCTATAGTCCTTTTGATGATTAATTGAGGAATTGATTAAATAAAGGTTTAATTTATTTATTGTTACAAATCTTTCTGCTTCAGTTTCTTTGGCATAAATAAATGGCTTCTTATCGACTAAATTTATAATTTCAATTAACAACGGCTTCAATCCTGAACTATTTTCAAAGAACAGACTTCTCAATTGGCCGCATATCACGTTGAGTTGATAATGACTACCATCATCAAATAGTTTTATACCATCATTAATTATTCTAAGTGAATAATACAATTCATGAAAACGAAATAGTGTGTCTTTTTTGAGTTCTCTAAATATATCATTAGTCTCTAAGTGATTTACCATTTCCTTTTTATCTCCCATAACCTAACTATTTTCAACAATCTCAATTTAGCTCGCTTCATTTATATTTTACTTTGCGGAGCTCGTGGATGAAAAATTATTAAGGCCTATACTTTAATTTACGATTCTTCCACAATTTTTATCTCTTCATCTGTCAACCCATACAACTCATACACCATTTGGTCGATTTCTTTGTCTGTGGTGTCTATTTTAGCTTTAATATCAAGAGCTTTTTGTTGCTCAGCAAGAAAATAATCCTCCCACTCGGCTGCTTCGCTTAGGCTCAGTTTAATTTTTTTCTTTTTAAGTTCTTTGACAAAATCAGCAAAACTCAATTCATACCAATTTTGGAGTTTTTTAGGGAGTTTTTCTAATTCTTCTGGGAATTGGCGTTGGAGTGAGCGTTGATATTTTGAAGATACAGCTTGTAAATCTTTATTTAAAGCCAACATTTGGTCTGCTTTCTCTATAAAGGGCTGTTGTTTTGAAGGAGAAATATCTTTTATTGGAAACTTTCTTAAGTCATTTAAAATTATTTTTGGGAACATTTTTCTAACTGACTTAGCTGTATTTTTCAAAAAGTAATAAGACATCATATTACTATTAATGATTGAAACAATATATTTAAGTGATATTTTTTTTTCTTGTTTGGCTATTATTCCAATATTACTCCTATTATATAAGTATATATCATCATTATATGTAGCTATTATACTATTAGGAAATTTTCCTGTAATCTCCCTAATGATAATTTTCTCACCATTAAATAAATCAAATGTTCTGGGAGAAGCTAACTGTTTACCATAACCTAAATATTGACCTGACCAATTTATTGAATACCGCTGCACATCTTTTCCTTCAAGATATTTATGAGTATTTTCATCAAATTTATAATCATAATCATAAGGTCTGTTTTTAACATCATTAGCACTCTGTTTTGGCTCCCCTTTATTTTTTTCATAAGCTTGTAAACCAGCTCTTATATTAACAAGCTTATCTAAAACTTTTGAATTTAGTTTTAGTTTATTTGTTAATTCAACGCTTTGTTCATTAGAAAAAACCCTAAATTCAAATCCATTGTTTTTTGAAAAATCCTGTTGACACCTACTATGAGATAATATAAATTCTTCTCTAGCACTCAGTAGTACTTTTATAGTATTTAATGGATTAATATTTTTTGTTGCGATAATAATTATCGTTTCTACATTTACACCTTCAAAAGAATATCCGGATAGGTTAATAATTTGATTTACAGAGCAACTTTTTAAAATTAAGCTTCTTAGTCCTTTTGCTGAATCAACCATTAACCATGCGTTTGGTACAATCAAACCAAAATTGGAGTCATCTTTTATAATTTTAATTGATTTTTCAATAAATAACAGATATAGATTGATTTGATACTCTGCTGCCTTGTATATTTTAGAGTAATATTGTTTAATATCTTTAGTAAAATTTTCTCTTGCAAATACATATGGCGGATTCCCAATCACAACATCAAAACCACCTTTAAATTCAGTTTTAAAGGCTTCGTCTATCGTGCAACACATCTGGTTAATCAAGGCTTGGGTTGCTCTAGGGTGTTGGGGTAGTTCGTGCTTACTGCGGTTACGCTGTATATAGTTAATGGTATTATTCAGCTGCTCGTGTGATGTCACTTCCTTAGGCTGTGAATATTTTTGTTGCCACAATGGTTTATTTTTTTCTTCTCGCAAGGGGTCATGACCCCTTGTAGATTCTTCATGACCCCTTGTAGCATGACCCTTTGTGGACTTTCTGGCTTTGTTAACTTTACGCGATGTGACAGATTTTAGCTTTTGCATAATGCTTGGCACCTCTTCTATCTCGCAGGCAATTAATAAATGTATATGGTCGCCACAAATATTATAGGCCAATAGCTTCAACTGGTCTTCTTCTACCATCTCGCTAATGCTTTTGGTGACTATATAGTCATCTTCTGGGGTAAAATACACCACATTCGGGTACGGATTTGTTCCGCCGTCTCGACGTTCTCTTACTTTATAGCGTTTCATTCGGGGTGAAGTTCGGCTGTCGTGAATTGCTGTGGTGATATGGTAAATTTTATTGTTTTTTTCTTGAAACACCTGCGGAAATTCGGTTTCCCAATTAAAGGCTTTAAGACCTGCAACCTCAGGATCATCGATTAAAGAATTACCGCATTTAATGTTATTACTTAAATCGTTGAGTTTACGGTTGGGTTGTGCAGTACGAAGCCATAGAGACAGTTTGGCAATTTCTACCGATTCATTATTAATATCTACCCCAAACAGGTTACTTTCTAAAATACTGTTTTCCACATTCGGAAATACAAAACCGCCACCCATGAGTTTGGTTTCTAATTCATCGACGTAGTGGTGTTCAGCAATTAAGAAGTTTAATGCTTCATTTAAAAAGGCACCAGAACCACATGCAGGATCAACAATTGTAAGCTGTAAAAGCCAATAACGATAAGTTTTAAGTTTTTTTAGTAGTTTTTCTTTTGTTTTCTTTTGACGTTTTAAAATGTAATCTTCTTCATTTATTTCAAGCTTATCTTTTTGTTCTTCGCATAGCTTACCAACAGTATTTTCTACAATGTATTTTGTAATGTATTTAGGTGTATAGAAAACACCATCTTTTTTACGTTTAGAAACCTTGATTTCATCTGAATTTTCTTCAAGCTGTGTTTGAATTTCTTCAATCTCATTCAGTGAATTTTCAAAAATATGTCCGAGTATATTGACATCTACCTCACTATTAAAGTCATATTCAGATAAATTCAGCGTATGTTTATACAGCAAATCATCGTCAATTTCAATGGTATCTAAAACTTCGTCAGGTTTAAACAAACCACCGTTGTATGGATAAACATTGTATTGCTCGCCCTTATGTCCTGTGTTGAGATAACCAAAGTATTTTTTAAAACGGTCAAACAATGGTGTATAAGCATCTAATTCTTTTAGTTGCTTCCATTGTTTTAAAATTAATCGAACAGAATTAGGAGGAAGTAAATGTCGATCTTCTGCAAAAAATAAAAACAAAAAGCGATCGAGTAATTTTTGCGATTTTTTAAATAGTAGCAATGGCTCAACGGCTGGGTTGAGTGCCGTTAAATTATTAAATAGTTCACGCTTAAATAAACTATAATCTTCATAAAGTTGTTTGGTTATTATGTCCTCTTGACTAACAGATTCTTTTTTGAGCTTTAAAGGAATATTTTTCTTGATGTTTTCGTAACCTAAGCATAAGTATAGAAGTCTAAATTCATCTTCTGTAAGCTTAAATAAATCGAATTTGATATGGTTAATAGCATTATCAATATAGAAGCGTAATTTCTCAAAGTTTGAAATAATGACATAATTACAATCTGATTGATTGTTCTTATAACCAAATGCTTGATTTTCTACCTTTGATAAATCTGTTGTATCTGTTCCTTTTAATTCAACAACACCTACAACTTTATTATTGACTATAATACCGCCATCAGCTTTTTTGCTATCCTTGACATTTTTAAGTTCTGTCGTTAAATTGAAGTCAGTTTCAGGGTTTAGTGTGTAGCCTAAAACATCAACAAATAAATCACGAAAAAAGCCCTCTTGGTATTGTTCTTCTTTAACATTCCGAATGTTTTCTTGAATAGTCGGATCATGGAAATGAGTTTTATAAATTTCCCATTTCTGTTTTATTTTTTTTTCGTTGAGTGTTTTAAGATATTTTTGAACAACGGTTGATTGAAGTAAAGACATTTATAAATATTGAATTAATAAATAGCTATAAATTTAGAAAATTCTTTAATATTTAAGGTACTCAATCAAGCATATTTATAGGCTTAATGGATATAGTTTAATCGGTGATAAAATTCATTTATGTTTAAAAAGTATAGCAGTCTCATTTCAATCTTTAGTATTAAATATGTTAGCAGATCTTAGTTTCTCTTTATTAAAGTAGTAGTATTATAATACTGTTATTTCTGTTTTTTTGTTTTTCTGTTGCTACCTATGGTTTGTAGGTATTTCTATAATATAGAATTATTGAATCAACGGTTTAAATGATAAAATCAACCTATTCACATATATTTTATAAAGAGGTCATTGAAAGTTTAAAGATAAATAAAGCCTTCGCTTCAGCAAGAATTTACCTCTATAAAAAAGAAAAAGCCAAGCGTTATAAAACACTTGACTTTCCCTCATCTAACCCTAATCTTGACTTTTAAGTTTTATCGCTTAAAAGTTATTTTTTATAAAATTTTAAATCACAATTAAATTGTAACCTAAAGCTTGAAGTTCAAACAAACGTACATGCGCATCTGGGACAACTTTAATACCATAAGGTAAATCTTCCTTAGAAACATCAAAATAATCTAAAGCGATTTGGCAAACAGTCACTTGAAGACCTTTAACTTCTTGTGCTTTGATGTAATCGTGAAGTTCAGTTCCTTTTTTTAAATCCTTGACAACAGCTCCCCAAATGACAATTTCAAAACGCTTTAGTTTAACGCCAGAATTTTGGAATTTCTGATACATGCTATAAGCGCTTTTAAGTTGACGCTCACCTGAAACACCTATGGCAAAGTTATCTGACTTGTTTAGAGTTTCAACAGTGCTTTTCTCAATTCTGTCAGTTTGTGCTTGCAGCATCATCGGCATTGAAAGCATGAGGATAAATAAGAACATGAAGTTTTTAAAGCCTTTCATTTAGATCGTATTTAATATGAGTTATTCAATTCAACGACAAATTTAAGCATATCAAAACAAGTACAGTGTAACATAGGTTACTGAAGCTTTATATCATGCGCCGGCATTTTATTCAAAAAAAGTGATCAAAAGAAAAGTGAAGAAAAGTATGGAAACAAAAAAAGCCTTGAATTTCTTCAAGGCTTCTTGGGTGACAGGTGGGATTCGAACCCACGACCCTCGGATCCACAAACCGATACTCTAACCAACTGAGCTACAACCACCATTTTGCGAATGCAAATTTAATTAATTTTATCGTTTTACAAAATTTTTTTCATCAAATTAAATCAAAAATTGAATCAACTGCAGGATAACGTTCAACGGTAAATCCTTCTGCATGATCAACGCCAATCATACGTCCTAAATTTCGCGCTCTGTAAGTCACTGAGTCATAAAAATTTGAACTTGTAATCGGTGTTTCAGGTTCCTTGGAATTCGGATCAAAAAACTGTGTTTGATAAGCTTCAACCGAAGTTATTTTTTTTTGCATAAATCCTGAAATATCAACCACAACATCAGGTTCAATCTCTAACCATTGAATATAATGATAAACGATTTTTGGTCGCCAGGCTTCTTGATTTTCGCCATTAAACACAGTTTCTATCTTTTTTAAACCGCTTAAAAAACAAGCATTGCTTACGAGCTCTCCTCCTTTTCCGTGGTCGATATGTCGATCTTTAATCGCATTACAAAAGACGATTTCAGGTTTGTAGTGGCGTATGCGTTTGATGATTTCTAATTGGTGTTTTTCATCATTGATAAAAAAACCATCTCTAAATTTAAGATTTTCTCGTGCTGATAAATTTAATATGCCAGCAGCAGCTGTCGCTTCCTCATATCGGGTTTCTGCTGTGCCGCGAGTACCGAGTTCGCCTTGTGTTAAATCGACAACGCCCACTTTTTTACCGCGTGAAACTTCTTTAGCAAGCGTTCCTGAGCAACTGAGTTCAACATCATCTGGGTGTGCTCCAAAAGCTAATATATCTAATTTCATTTGTTATTATTTTGCAATCTTTCTGATTTTATATCCAATAGCTGCAAAGATAAGTGTCATGATAGGACTCAAGTAGTTAAACATTGCATAAAAGAAATAATCAACAACTGGGACACCTAAAACTCCACTGTGGTATGCACCACAAGTATTCCAAGGAATTAAAACCGAAGTTACTGTCCCCGAATCTTCAAGCGTACGGCTGAGGTTTTCTGGCGCTAAACCTTTATCGCGATAAGCTTTGGCAAACATTTTACCAGGCACAACAATTGCTAAATATTGATCTGAAGCTGTGACGTTAAGAGTCACACAACTTAAAACTGTACTTGAAAAAAGTCCAAAAGTCGATTTAAACAAGCCTAATAAAGCTTTACTAATGGCTTCAAGAGCGCCGATAGCATCCATCACACCTCCAAAAACCATCGCACAGATAATCAGCCAAATTGTTCCGAGCATGCCTCCCATTCCGCCAGCTTCAAACAAATCTTTTAAAGTTTCATTCTCTGTTGGAATCACAATTCCTGTTGTAATTGAATCGATAATTCCACGATAAGCTGTGTGCACATCAAGTTGCTTTCCGCCACCAATCATTTGTACTAAATCTGGTTGAAAAATCAGGGCAAAAACAGCAGCCAAGAGTGTTCCGATTAATAAGGCAATTAAAGGCGGTGTTTTTTTCACAATCAGACCAATCACAACAACGGGAACTAAAAACAACCATGGTGACACTGTAAAAGAAGCTTTTATATCCGCTAAAATTTGGTCTGTTTCAATCACACCAGAAGTGTCTCTGGTTAAACCGATAATAATAAATACAGCCAAAGTGACTAGTATTGTTGGCACAGTGGTGATCATCATATAACGGATATGTGTAAATAAATCTGTCCCTGCCATGGCTGGAGCTAAATTCGTTGTATCACTCATCGGTGATAATTTATCTCCAAAATAAGCGCCGGATAAAACGGCACCAGCCGTCATACTCAAAGGGATATTAAGTGCACCTGCAATACCTATTAAAGCAATACCAACAGTTGCTGAAGTTGTCCAACTAGAACCTGTGGCAATGGAAATCACTGCACAAATCACAACACAAGCGGCAAGGAATATGGTTGGGTTTAAAATTTGAAGTCCGTAATATATCATGGTTGGAATCACGCCACTAATCAACCAAGTTCCGGCTAAAGCACCGACCATTAAAAGAATAAGAATCGGACCTGTGGTGGCTTTGATGTTTTTGGAAACCTCTTCCACCATATATTCAAAATCCACTTTATTAAAAGCGCCAACAATCGCTGCAACGGTCGCTCCCATCAATAAGATGAACTGGTTAGATCCGCCTAAAGAATCATCTCCATATATAAAAACATTATAGGCTAACATTAAAATTAATGCAATCACGGGAATAACAGCAGCAAGGATACTTAAGCTAGGCTTGTTTTGCTGTTCAGACTCATACATTTCGCTCATAAATATAAAATTGATTGTAATGTTACAATTTTGAATTAACAATTACAAAAAATGCTTTCAGAAGCTTTTAAGAAGATGTTGAATCGTCGCTTTGTAAGCTTGTTTTTATATAGATTCTATTGGTCGTTAATTATTATATGATTAATTTTGTTATCCAAATCTTACAAATAAAAAATATGGATTCTTTTGATGTAGTCGTCATCGGCTCAGGACCTGGTGGATATGTTGCAGCTATTCGTTGCGCACAATTAGGAATGAAAACTGCAATTATCGAAAAATATAGTGTCAAAGGCGGAACTTGCCTCAATGTAGGTTGTATTCCTTCGAAGGCCTTACTCGATTCTTCACATCACTATGAAAGTGCTGTGAAAGATTTTGATGAGCATGGAATTGATATCTCTGGTGATGTCAAAGTCAACATCAAGAATATGATGAAGAGAAAAAGTCAGGTTGTTGAGCAGACAACAAAAGGTATCGATTTTTTGATGGACAAAAACAACATCACTTCGTTTGAAGGTGTTGGCTCTTTCAAAGACAAAACCCATATCGAAATTAAAAATGATAAAGAAACTGTTGAAATTGAAGCTAAACACAGCATCATTGCAACAGGAAGTAAACCTTCTACTTTACCTTTTATAGAAATTGATAAAGAAAGAATCATCACATCAACTGAAATTTTGTCTTTAAATGAAATCCCAAAGCACCTTGTTGTAATTGGTGGTGGCGTGATTGGTTTAGAACTTGGTCAAGTTTATAAAAGATTAGGCACTGATGTCACTGTTATTGAATATATGGACAGAATTATCCCAACGATGGATAAGGCGCAAAGTAAGGAATTACAGAAAGTTTTGAAAAAACAAAAGGTCAAAATCAAAACTTCTCACAAAGTCAAATCTGTTGAGCGTAAAGGAAATGAAGTGATCATCAAAGCTGATGATAAAAAAGGCAAAGAAGTTGAGTTTAAAGCTGATTATTGCTTGGTTTCTGTCGGCAGAAAACCTTATACTAAAGGTCTAGGACTTGACAATGTAGGTATTGATACCAATGATAAAGGTCAGATTCCTGTTGATGAAAAAAGAAAAACATCAGTTGACAATATCTACGCCATTGGTGATGTTGTAGAAGGTGCGATGTTGGCGCATAAAGCTGAAGAAGAAGGAAGTATGGTTGCTGAAATCTTGGCTGGACAAAAACCACATATCGATTATAACCTTATCCCTGGCGTTGTTTATACATGGCCAGAAGTTGCTTCTGTTGGAAAAACTGAAGAGCAACTCAAAGAAGATAAAGTAGAGTATAAATCTGGTCAATTCCCGATGAGAGCTTTAGGCCGTTCGCGTGCTAGTGGCGATCTTGATGGATTTGTTAAAATACTAACTGACAAAGAAACAGATGAAGTTTTAGGCGTTCATATGGTCGGTGCACGTGCTGCTGATTTAATTGCGGAAGCTGTCACAGCGATGGAATTTAGAGCAAGTGCAGAAGACATTGCACGTATGAGTCATGCACACCCAACTTATGCTGAAGCTGTAAAAGAAGCTGCAATGGCTGCCACTGGCGACCGTGCTATTCATGTTTAAATTGATTTCAAAATAATTTTTATAAAAGGGATATTCGATAGTTTATCCCTTTTTTTATGAACTTTTTAGTAGCTTAAGTAATCATTAATATTATGTTTGTATCAAAATCTGATTAAAATTTATGGACAAAAAGACTTTGACATTTGAAGATGTCGCTGATTTAGACTTTACGACAATTATATGGATTGCCGCACCTTTGATGTTTTTATTAGTTGCGCTTGAATCCTATTTCAGCTATCGCCAGAAGAAAAAGTTGTATGGTGGTAAAGATTTTATGGCCTCTCTTTCTATTGGCTTAGGAAACATTATCCTGAATGGTTTTATGAAATTTGGCGTATTTGCTGTTTTCTTATTTTTCTATAATATTTCACCATTTCGCATACCACAAACTTGGTGGTCGTATTTAATTTGTTTTGTCGCTTTAGACTTTATGCGATATTGGTCACACAGACTCGCTCACGAGCAACGCTTCTGGTGGTCAACACATGTGGTGCATCACAACTCAGAATATTATAATTTATCGACTTCTTTCAGATTATCGTGGACACAGAACTTAAAGATTGTTTTCTTTTTGCCTGTTATTTTGATGGGCTTCCACCCTTTCGTATTTTTAGTGGTTCATCAGTTGGCTGTTTTATATCAATTTTGGATTCACACAGAATATATCAAAAAATTACCTAAACCTATCGAATATATTTTTACAACACCTTCTCACCACAGAGTTCATCACTCAAAAAATGAGAAGTATATCGATAAAAACTATGGATCAACATTGATTATATGGGACAGAATGTTTGGTACTTTTCAGGTTGAAGAAGAAAAACCAGAATATGGAATTACAATGCCTGTTGACACGTACAATCCTCTTTACTTAATTTTCCACGAGTGGATTGCTTTCTTTAAAGACATCTTTAGAGCTAAAAGTCTTAAAGAAGCTTGGACAACAATTATCGGCAGTCCTGTAGATTACCACAAAAGAGAAATGGCTAAAAAAGCAGATGCAGAAGTTGTTCCTGAGGAATAAATTAAAACATCATATTTCATAGAAAAACGTATCAGGACATATCAACTTGATGCGTTTTTTATTTATCTATTTTAAGTTTTTAGTTTATCAATCTTTGTCACAACAGGTGATTGTAACAAGTTTGATAAAGCAATAAAAGTTGATAAATTTACATTTCACTAAATCTCATAAACTATTAAAAAATCATGAAAACAATTTTTAAGAAATCAAATGAACGCGGAACCTCTGATTTAGGGTGGTTAAAAAGTGCTCACAGTTTTAGTTTTTCAAATTATTTTGATCCTGAAAACATGAGTTTTGGAAGTTTAAGAGTTTTAAATGATGATGAAGTTGCACCACAAATGGGTTTTGGGAAACATCCACACGAGAATATGGAGATTATATCCATACCCTTAAAAGGAAGTTTGAAACATAAAGATACAATGGGCAACGAAGGTATTATTAAGGATGGGGATATACAAGTGATGAGTGCTGGCACAGGCATACAGCACAGCGAAGCCAATGCAAGCAAAACTGAGGAAGTTCATTTTTTACAAATTTGGATTATCCCAAACAAGAAAAATGTTGAGCCAACTTACGCTCAAAAATCAATAGATAGCGACAAACTTCTTAATAGATTTAAAAAACTAGTCTCACCTTATTCAGACAAAGAAGGCTTAAGTATTTATCAAAATGCATGGTTGCATTTAGGATATTTTAATCAAAAAATGACTCAAGAGTATTTATTGAATCAAAAATCAAACGGTGTCTTTGTTTTTGTTTTAGAAGGTCAAGCAAAAGTTGGCAGTTTCCATTTAGAAAAACGTGATGCTTTAGGTGTTTGGGATTGTGAATCCATCAAGATTGATTGTGATGAGAATTCTAAAATCTTGTTGATAGAAGTTCCAGTGTCATAAACAATTTAACGCTTTTTAATTTTTTTTAATGCTTTCTTAAATAAGTTGCGAGTTTAATTTCATTAAATTGACTTTAAAATAAAGATTTATGGAAAAAGTACTTATTATAGGCGCTAATGGAAATACAGGTCGAATTTTATCAGAAATCATTTCTAAAAATGATTTTTATAAACCTGTCGCCATGGTCAGAAAAGAAAGTCAAAAAGAATTGTTTGAAAAGAAAGATATCGAAACTTGCCTCGGAGATTTAGAGCAAAATTTTAAATCCTGTTTTGAAGGGATTGATAAAGTTATTTTTGCTGCTGGTTCTGGCGGACACACAGGTGATGATAAAACTGAAGCCGTCGATAAAAAAGGTGCGATAAAAGCGATAGATTATGCCAAAGAACACAGCATCAAAAAGTTTGTGATGCTCAGTTCAATGGGAACTGAGAATCCAGAACAAGTTCCTGCATTAGAAACTTACCTAAAAGCTAAAAAAGCAGCTGATGAACATTTAATAAAGTCTGGCTTGAACTACTCAATATTAAGACCTGGTTCATTAAGTGACGAAAAAGGAACATCAAAAATTAAACTCACCGATCAGCCAGCGCAAGGCGAAACGATTCCTCGTGAAGATGTCGCACATGCTTTGATGTATTGTTTAAATGACAATCATGCAGACCGCAAAATTTTCAATTTTGTCTCTGGATCAAAAGATATATTAACGACAATTAAAAACTTATAAAATATGAAAGCCTCGTCACATTGGAATGAAAGATATACTTTAAAAAATTACGTTTACGGAAGCGATCCAAACGACTTTGTTAGAGAAATACTACCAACACTACCTAAAGGAAAAATACTTTTCCCTTTAGAAGGTGAAGGCCGAAATGCTTGTTATGCAGCACAAAACAATTTTATGGTTGATGCTTTTGATTATGCCGAACAAGGTAAACACAAAGCACTTCAACTCTGTGAGCGTAACAATGTGATGATTAATTATGAAGTATCATCTGCCGAAGATTTTGATTTTGGTATTGAAAAATATGATGCTATTTTTTTAATTTTTGCACATCTAGCGCCTAAAGAACGCGTTGTAATGCACAAAAAAATTAGCAAAGCACTGAAAAAAGACGGCTATTTAGTGATGGAAGTTTTTCATCCTAAACAGATTGAAGATGCTTATAAATCTGGAGGACCAAAAACAGTCGATATGCTTTATGATGAAGCCATGTTGGTTGGTGATTTCAAAGATTTAGAAGTCATAAAGGCTGAAGAAAAAGAAATTGACCTCAATGAAGGTGATTTCCACGTCGGTAAAGCTTATGTAACAAGGCTTATTGCAAGAAAATAATTTACTAAATATTACTACTAAAAGCTTATTTATTCATTATTTATTATTTAATTTGTAAATTAATCATAAAAACATACAAAATGAAAAGAATTAGTTTGATTTGTACTTTAATAATTATTAGTATAAGTTCTGAGTTCTTGTACTGAAGACTCTTTATTTACAGAAAATGTTCAAACAACAGAAAACTCACCAGAAATAGTTACAAATGGTGCTGGTTTATGGGGAGCTATCGTAGCAATAGTTGCCTCTGTAACTGAAGTGGCTGATGGAAGATACCACCAAATAATCAAATATAAGGACGGAAAAATAATCTCAAAAGAAACTTCTTGCAAAGGATGGTTGGGCACTTGTACGATTTCTAGCCAAAGTGTTACATCTAATGAAAGTTTTAGTACAAATCCTACAATCATTGATAATTTAGATTCTCCAGCTTACAAAATTAATACCGAGTATATTAATACTGAGAGAGGTTTATTTTTAGCTATCAACAAGCAAAAGTATCCTGATGATAGTCGTAGATTTTTTGATGAAAGAATTAAAATTTTCACTTCATCAATTACTATCGATAATAAGGAAATTCTCGATGAACTTAAAGTTTCAAAGCCTATAATAATAGATGGTAAATATGAAGTCTTATCTAATGAGACTTATGATTACATAATTTTAAATTAATTATTTTTATCAAATGCCAAAATATGTAAATTTATTCATGCTTAGTGTTTTTTTAATACTGAGCATGAATTTATTTTCTTGTACTTCTAATGAAGCGAGCAACAAGAAAATTATATTAGAAAAACAATTGCCTAATACATCATACCGTATTTTTGAAACTAAAACAAAAACAAATGAGGATGATGTTGAGCAATGCGCAAAATATGTAAGTTATAAAGTAACTGAAGATGGCTTTAAAATAAGAGGAGCAGATATTTATAATTTGACATCTCTTCTACTTAACATAAATAAAAAAGATATTATAATTTCTAAAAATATTGATACAAGGTTTTTTGAAATTGAATATTCAGGTATTATTAATGATAAAAATAATAAAGAGCTTTTAAACGAATTTTTAAATAAATTGAATTTAAAGATTGAAGAATTTGTACAACTAGAAAGCAATTACGAGTTATATTTTGCTGACAAAAAACTCATTAAAAAATTTGAATCAAAAAACAATAAAACAAATGTCTTGGTTAATGGAGTTCAATATTCTTTTAAAAATATTAGCCTGAGCATTTTAGCTTCATCATTAAAAGATATTTATCAAAAAAACTTTTCCGCTGTAGAAAATACTATTCAATTTGATGCAGAATTAGAATCAGAAAAAAGTCTGAATAAAAATCTAGAATATCTGAAACGTAAATACGGTATTTCTTATAAAAAGAATAAATCTGAAGTTGCCAAATTCAAAATAACTAAAACAAATCATTGAAGCTTTTGGTACAACTCTACAGCAGAATATACTTAACTTTGCCAAAAAAATGTGAATCGCATACAGACCCAAAAAGAAGAGCTTTATAATGTTTTAACCCATTTGTTAGGACTCTTGTTTTCTGTATTTGGCTTTTGGTATTTACAGTTTCATATCGATCATCATTATCCACTTGCGACTTATGCTGTTTGGATTTACAGCAGTAGCATGTTTTTGCTATTTCTTTCTTCAAGTTTATATCATTATGTCAGCAACTCTAGGCTCAAACAAGTCTTTCGAGTTTTTGACCACATCAGTATTTACCTTTTAATAGCAGGAACTTACACACCAATTGTTTTAACGGTTTTACAAGAATCAAAAGGTGAACTTTTATTTATTTTAGTGTGGACAATTGCAGCGATTGGAACGCTTTTAAAATTGTTTTTTACCGGCAGGTTTGAAAAAATATCACTTCTCCTCTACCTGATTATGGGCTGGTTGATTGTGATTGACATCAAGGCTGTTATAGAATTATTGAGCTTTTATCAATTGTTGTTTATCGCTTTAGGCGGATTTTTCTACACAGTTGGCGTTATATTTTATGCTAAAGAAAAATGGAAGTACAATCACGTTATCTGGCATGTTTTCGTGTTATTTGGTTGTTTTTTTCATTACTTAGCAGTTCTATCAATTCTTAAATAAAAAATCATGAAAAATATCTTGATGTTCATATTAGTTGCAACGCTATTGTCCTCTTGTACAAAAACAAAAAAGCAAGAGCAGAAAGAAGAAAAGCAAGAAAAACAGGAAGAGATTATTGATAAGCACACATCACAAACAAGTTTAGATTGGGCTGGCACTTACCAAGGCGTCATACCATGTGCAGATTGCCCTGGGATTGAAATGACTGTTAAACTCAGCGAAGATCAAAGCATCGAAATCAAATCAGTTTATCAAGATAAAGACACTGAGTTTATAGAAGATTCAGAATTTGAGTGGCTTGATGATGGCTTACGCATTTATAGTGAAGTCGATAAACAAAAATATTATTTCAAGATAGAGGAAAATCAAATTGTTTTTCTTGATCAAGAAGGCAACAAAGTTAATTCTGATTTAAACTACACACTTCAAAAACAAACTAGCGAAAACTAGATATTTCTTTCACTTCAGCTTTGTCTAAATCATCAATGTTGATGTTGTCAATTCTGTAACGCACCAATCTTAAAGTTGGGAAATTGACCTTTGCTGTCATTTTCCTGACTTGTCTGTATTTTCCTTCTGTGATTATCACTTTAATCCAAGATGTGGGTCCGTGACGTTCATCGCGAATTCTTTTGTTGCGCTCAGGCAAATAAGTAGGCGTTGAGATTTTTTCAACAACACAAGATTTGGTTTGATAAGGCTTGCCATAAATACTGATTTCAACTCCTTTTTGAAGATTTCTGATAGCTTCATCAGTGATTAAGCCATCAACTTGAACGTGATACTCTTTCTCCAAACCCGTACTTGTAATTCTATAGCTAGCTTTGCCATCAGTTGTCAATAACAACAGGCCTTCAGAAGGTTCATCAAGTCGACCAACCGCCATCGTTTCATCAGGGAAATCACCTAATTCCCCGAGAAGCTTTTTCTTTTGTCGTTGTTTTTGATTGTAAATAAATTGACTGAGATAGCCATCAGGTTTATAAATTTTAAAATAGCGATGATTATTCTCTTCAGGAATTGAATTGTTGGGCATTAATTGTATTTTTAGCTTTTCAAAAATATCATTTTATTCGATGTTAAAAGAATTAAAGGAAAATTATGGGCATCTTTTTGAAGATGAATTACTTCAAGAGATCAATAATGTTGGGACTTTTAAAGAGGTACATCAAGGCGATGAATTGATCAGAATTGGTCAGTACATCAAAAGTATGCCGCTACTACTTCATGGTGCCATCAAAATTTTACGCGAAGATGAAGAAGGCTTTGAGCTTCTTCTCTATTATTTAGAAAGAGGTGAAACTTGTGCTATGACGCTAAGTTGTTGTACAGGAGACGCAAAAAGTTCCATCAGGGCAATTGCAGAAAGAGACTCAACTTTGATTATGGTTCCTGTTGAAAAGCTTGACGAATGGGCTTCAAAATATGCAAGTTGGCGAAGTTTTATTTTCGGTTCATATCATAATCGTTTAAACGAAATTATGGACACCGTTGATAATATTGCCTTCAAGAAGATGGATCAGCGACTGCTTCATTATCTCAAAGAAAAGTCAAAATTTGACGGAAATCATATCATCCAAAGTACACATCAAGATATCGCTTATGACTTACATACTTCTCGTGTTGTGGTCTCAAGACTTTTAAAACAACTTGAAAAAGAAAAGATGATTAAATTAAAAAGAAATAGCATAGAACTTATCAATATTTAAAAATTATAGAATGAATAAAAGTGAAATTTTAAGCAAAGAAGATTACAAAAAAGCAATTTTAAAAGACGTGCAACTCGTCGATGTGAGAACACCTGAAGAATATAATGAGGGTTACATTAAAGATGCTGAGAATATAGATATTAAGTCTCAGGATTTTATTGAAAAAATTGAAACATATTCTAAATCAGAGACTGTTTATGTTTACTGTAAAAGCGGTGGCAGAAGCCAGAAAGCAGCTGAATTAATGATTGATCGTGGATTTAGTCATGTGATTGACCTTGAAGGTGGTTACATCAATTGGATAAACTAAAGCAAGATTCTTATTTACAACACAACAATTTTTAAGAATCGACAAATGATTAATTCATATTTTAAAGGTTTTAAAATTTACACGGCCATTTTAATTATGGCTGTTTTAGTTTCATGTCAAGAAGCAAAAAAAGAAAAGCAAAAAAAGATTCATCACTTTGACTTAACCGTTAATTTATCTGGAGATTATCCTTCTGAAGTTTATCTAAAAACTGACGATATGACTTTAACATCTATAGTTAAAAACAGTCAGGCTCACTTTAAAGACACATTAAGCTTCGCAAAATCAGCTCAACTTTTTATTGATGATTCTAATGGATCCCAACGTTTTTATCTTGCTTTAAACAGTTTGCAAACTGTTAATATAATGATTGATAAAGACAGTATTGAAGATCAATATTTTTATAATATCTCTGCTCCTCAAGTGACGCCAATTATTGAAAGCAGTATCAAATCAAGTTATGCTGCTTATCAAAAAGATGATCTTTCCTTTAAAGATTTTAGCGATGATTTTAGTAACTTTTTAAAATCATACCCAAATCATCAAGTGATTGGTGAAATTTTGACAGATATCAGTCAAAAAAATAAAATGAGTTTTGAAGATCTGAAGTCTTTAAAACAACAAGCCAATTCTTCACATTTTAAGAGAGATGATGCTGAACTTTTTGAGAGATTTTATAAAATCAGAAAGAAATATAAAAAAGGAGAAGCTTTTTATGATTTTGAGCTTGATAACTTACATCAGAAACCCGTTAAACTTCATGACATTAAAGCAAAATTAATTTACGTTGAATTTTGGTCAACTTGGTCTGATGAACCTATGATGAAAACACAAGAATTTTTAGATAATTACAGGTTTTATAAATCAAAATCTTATGAAGTTGTTAGTATTTCTTTAAATACAAATCGTGGGATTTGGCTTCAAAATGTCGTAGAGTCTAATATGCCGTGGGTTAATTTATTGACAGAACAAGGCTATACAAGTCAAATCACATCAGAAATGGGAATTTACAACTTACCCCAAAACTACTTAATTGATAGTCAAGGAAATATCGTTGCAAAAAATGTCAATTATGATAATCTTAAGACATATCAGAATCTCCTTCTGAATTAAAACCTTAATTTTAACAAAAATTATTTAACTATGAATTCAAAAAAGATTTTAATCGGATTAAGTTTTGTGCTTTTATGTTTTGCTCCACAAATCACGAAAGCGCAATCAATTGACCTCGGTATTAAAGCAGGTGCAAACTTTGCAAAACTTTCAGATGCAAGTGGATTAAGTAATAGAACTGGTTTAACTGCTGGTGCATTTGGAGCTGTCAGATTTAATATGTTTTCAGTACAAGCAGAGTTATTGTACTCTGAACAAGGTGCTGAATCTGAATTTGGTGACATCGAGCTAAGTTATGTTCAAGTTCCTGTTTTAGCTAAAATTCACTTTCTAAGACTTTTCAATGTTCAAGTTGGTCCTCAATTTGGATTTTTAACTGATGACAACTTACCTTCTGGAAGTGCTAAAGATGCTGATTTTAGTCTCGTAACAGGTGTTGGTGCTCATTTAGGTTCTTTTAGGATTGATGCGCGTTACAACTTTGGACTCACCAAAACGATGTCAGAAATAGATGGCATTGGTGATGTCAAATCAAAAAACAAATACTTCTCACTAGCTTTAGGTTATAGTTTTTTATAAAACTTATTTTTCCTGAAGCTCAATCTCAAGAGGTGATGCGTTTTTATCTAGTTTATGAAAGTACAATTTGTAACCTTCTAAATTAAATAAAAGTTCGTCGCCTCTTTTTTTTGTATTGATCATAAAGGAACCATCTTCCTTTGATTTTGCATATAAATCAGTACCAACAACTTGCACCATCACATTTTGTAGTGGTTGCTGACTCTCATTTGTTATTGTTCCCTTAATCATTTGTGACTCTTTACCACAAGCGAATAAAGTCATGACAAATAAAAAAAATGTTATTTTCGTAAAAACCTTCATAGCTTCAAATTATGTTTCGAATATACTGTATCATCTCGATTTTACTCCTTAGTTTTTCTGTACAAAGTCAAATTTTAACAAAAAAAAGAAGTCATTTTTCTAAAACAGATTCATTAAGAGGAAGTTTGAGAGCAGAACGCACAAGTTATGAGGTTAAAAAATATGATTTAAAAGTCAAGGTTGAACCAGAGAAGAAATATATTTCTGGTGTTAACAGTATGAATTTCATTGTTAAAGAAAACACCAATCGTATTCAAGTTGATCTATTTGAAAATATGAAACTCGATTCTGTCGTCTATCAAGAAAATCATCTGGACTTTGAAAGACAATATCATGCAATTTTTATCAATTTTAAAAGTGAATTAAAAGCATCAGATCAAACGCAAAACATCAAACTCTACTTTTCTGGCTATCCGATTGTTGCTAAGCGTGCGCCATGGGATGGCGGTTTTGTTTTTGACAAAGATAAAAATGGAAATCACTTCATCGCGACTGCTGTGCAAGGCATAGGCGCAAGTTTATGGTTTCCAAATAAAGATCATCCCGCTGATGAACCTGATGAAGTCACTGTAACAATCATCAACCCATCAGATTTAATCGGTGTTTCAAATGGTCGTTTAACCAATACTGAAAAGCTGAAAGATGGCTTTACAGCATACACGTGGGAAGTTAAAAATCCGATTAACAACTATAATATTTCTGTCAATATCGCTGATTACGCTCATTTTTCTGATCAATTTAATGACTTGGATTTAGACTATTACGTGTTGTCGTACAATTTAGAAAAAGCGAAAAAGCAATTTCAGCAAGTGAAACCAATGCTCGTATGTTTTGAAGAGAAATTTGGCGCTTATGCATTTTATGAAGATGGTTACAAACTCATTGAAACGCCATATTTGGGTATGGAACATCAAAGTGCTGTCGCTTACGGAAATGGCTATAAAAACGGTTATTTAGGGCGAGATTTATCGAACACTGGCGTGGGTTTAAAATGGGATTTTATCATCATCCATGAATCGGCACACGAATGGTTTGGCAACAGTATTTCTTCTTCAGATATCGCTGATATGTGGATTCATGAAAGCTTTACAACTTATGCAGAGAGCGTTTATGTTGAATGCCAATTTGGTTATGATGATGCTGTCAAATACCTGAACGGATTGAGACCACTTATCGCAAATGATGCACCAATTCAAGGCGTTTATGGCGTTCACAATGAAGGCTCAAGCGACATGTATTACAAAGGCGCTAATATGTTGCATACAATCAGATCTGTGGTTAATAATGATGAGTTATGGTGGGAAACATTAAAAGAATTCCATCTTAATTTTCAGTATCAAACGATTGATAAAAATCAGGTGATTGAATTTTTTAATGAAAAATTGAATTTAAACCTCACTCCAGTTTTTGAACATTACCTCAGCTTAGCTGAGATTCCTACTTTAGAATATCGCATAACAAAAAACAATGAATTATTGTTAAGATGGAAGTCGCCTATCACAGACTTTCAAATGCCAATAGACTACTTTATAAAATCTGAGAAACATCGAACTATGATTTCATCGGATCAATGGACAAACACAAATTTAAAAGTCAGAAAAAATAAAGATTTAAACTTTGACACGACATCATTTTACATCAAAACTAAGCGAGTTTCGCAGTAAGTTCAGTTAAAGTCAATTTTCTGTTTATTTTACCTGTCGGTGTGTATGCGAATTTTTCGATGAGATAAATGTCCTTTGGAACTTCAAATTTATCTAACGTTTCACAAGCTTGAACTGCGCTTCTGAGATCGCTTAAATATTCTTCTGAATGCTTTTCTTGAACAACTAAGATCAAACGTTCTCCCAGTTTTTCATCTGGTAAACTCGATGCAAAAAATGCGTCTGTTATCAAGTTCTCAAGTTTTCTTTCTATCGTTTCAGGAAAAACTTTAACGCCACCAGTATTCACAACATTATCAATGCGACCTTTCCAATAAAACTCTTGCGGATTGATCAACTCAACTAAGTCATTTGTTACCAAAGTTTCATCTAAGATACGGTCAGAAGAGATTGTTAGACATCCCCTATCATCAGTTCCAAAATTGATTTTAGGCATGGCTTTAAAAGGTTTTAAAGACTCTCCATTTTCAGAAGATAAACCAGATTTTGGATTTAATCGGCGTGCAGCAACATGTGAAATCGTTTCAGTCATGCCGTATACCTCATAAATTTTAGTTGGCAAACCTTGAATAAGTTGTACCAAGCTATGCGAAACAGTTCCTCCGCCTACAATGATTTTTTTTACAAAATGAAGTCTTTCAAGAGAGTAACTCAACTGAAGTGGTGTCATTGCACAAAAATCAAACTCTTCAAAAATAGAGTCCAGCGGATGCGTTGTTGGTTGAATAATTCTCAAGTCCCAACCTAAAGTTAGCGCGCGAACCAGCATCATTCTTCCTGCGATATAATTAGCAGGCATGCACATCAACGCCTTTGTTTTATTTTTCAATTTAAAAAACTTGTCAGACGCCAAAGCGCTCGCAATCATTTTTTCTTTTTCGATATAATAGACCTTTGGCGTTCCTGTTGACCCTGAAGTTCTCAGTTTTATCGTTTCATAATCTTCATTAAACCAGTCAAGCAAAAAATTACCGACTTGTTCTTCAAACTCATTGCCCTCTTTAATATAGCTGTATGCCACAGAGTACAATTCCTTTGCATTAAAATGCGTTCCATTGAGTTTAAAATCTGGATGGACTTTGTAAGGTGATTTTTTCATCATATTAAATTTCTAGTGGGTTAGTAAAACGAATTTAAAAAATAAAGTGAAGTCTATAAATTAAATATGCTCAATTTATCTTAAAAGTTTTTCTTTCCAATTTGACCACTTATATTTTTTAGAAAATATGAAGAGATAAAGTGGATAAATCACAAATACAGGAATAAAAATTTCTAGACCAACACTGGGTTCAGCAACAGAAATTAGAATTGAATTCGTTTGAAATGCTGTCCAATCTGTTGTCACCAATAAAACAGTGATCAAATTATTAGCAGCATGAAATCCTAGCGCCAACTCGATGCCTTCATCCATCAATGTCATAATACCTAATAAAAAACCTGTCCCGATGTAAGTCACCAATAAAACGTAACCGATTTTACCGATTTCAGGATTGGCAATATGCATAAGGCCAAAAATTACAGAAGTGAAAATTAATGCTAGTAATCGACTTTTAAAAAATCCGCCAATGCCTTGCATCAAATAAGCTCTAAAGAAATATTCTTCAAAACTCGTTTGTAAAGGGATCAAAACAACTGCTAAACCGAGCAGTCCTAAAAACGGTATCAGTTCAAAATTAAGTTTGTAATCAGCAGGGTTTGTGGCATAATCAATCAATGTTAAGCTCACTAAAAAAACTGTTATCAATGCAAAACTAAAGAAAACACGCGACCAATCAATTTTAGGTCTTGTCGTTGTTAGCGATCTTATGCTTTGCTTATGTACAAATTTGACATAAAGTAAAATCAATAAACAAAAAATAGATAATGGTGCAATGGTAGAGACAAAAGTCATATTTCTGCCAATCTCATCAATTTGCTTTTTGATTATTGCAGATTGATCGATATCAAAAGCAATCATTACAGCTAGATTAATTCCTATCAATCCAAAAAACAAAAAACTCGGAATCAAATACTTCCAATACGAACCCTTTTTGTTTTGAGCTTCAGTAATGAAGTTCGCTTCTTTTAAAGAATATTTTTCTGCCATTTTTGAGTTTGCTTATAAAAAATCTGATCACCTTTCACCTCTAATGGCGATGTTATATTATTTATATAAAGACTTCCTGTCCCAAGACCTTGAGGCATTTTTGTATCTAGCGTACTTGTGAATTGTGCAATGGCGTTTAAACCAATATTACTTTCCAAAGCACTGGTTATCCACCAACCAATATTTCTTTCTTCTGCGAGTTTAATCCAATTTAAACTTTCTTTAAATCCACCGACTAAACTAGGTTTTAAAATAATATACTGCGGCTGTATTTGATCTAGCAATTCACCGCGATCTTTTTCTTCAAAAACACCGATTAATTCTTCATCTAAAGCGATTGGTAAAGCTGTTTTTTGACACAATTTATTCATTTCTTCAAACTGACCTGCTTTGATGGGTTGTTCGATGCTATGTAAATTAAATTGACTCAAAGCCTCTAATTTATCCATTGCTGTTTCAGGAGAAAATGCGCCATTGGCGTCAACTCTTAATTCTAACACTTCATCTGAAAAATTAGATCTTATAAATTTTAATAAGTCTAGTTCTTTCTCAAAATCAATCGCGCCAATTTTAAGTTTGATACACCTAAATCCAGCATTCATTTTCTCTTTGATTTGCTCAAGCATAAACTCTTTGGTTCCCATCCAAATCAATCCATTGATAGGAATTCCCTTGTTTTGATTGACAAAATCAGTCTGGAATAATTTAAAAGGATTTGAGCTTTCAAGAGATTTCAAAGCCATTTCCAAGCCAAATAAAATTGAAGGATAAGTTTTTAGCTCTGCAAATAATTCAGCTTTGTTTTTATTGATATGACCACACAACCATTTTAATTTTTCTTCATAATCAGGTCTGTCATCAACACTTAAACCTCTTAAGATTCCGCATTCACCAATCCCAACTTGGTTGCCTTCTTGAAGTTTAAGAAACCATGTTTCTTTTGTTTTTAAAACACCTCTAGAAGTTCCAGAGGCTTTTTTAAACTCTAAAACATGGCGTTTATAAGTCGCTTTCATAAATTATTCGATAATGATTTTCTGGGAAGTTGATTCTTGATCAGAACTCATTTTTAAAATATAAATACCTTGTGCTAAATCAAGATTTAATGTTTTCTCATCAAAATCCTTTTGGTGAAAAAGCTCCTGCCCTGTTAAAGAAAAAATACGAATCTCAACTTGTTTAGGTAAATTCATAAAATTCAATTGACCTTGACTCGGATTAGGATAAACTTTTATCGCAGATGTTTTAAAGTCTTCATTTGACATTGTATTGTTCCAAGTTTCACCAATCATATCACCCCAAATGTAATCAACCAAATCAGGCATATCAATAAACGGGTTTCTATTATTTTGCCAGTTGTAAATCACATTATTTCTGTTCATTTCATAATCATCAGGTGGATCTAATTCATGCCACTCTAATAAAGTTTGTAAATCACCGAGCTGGCCTGCATCAGCTGTTGTTGGAAATCCGTTTACGAGCGACAAATCATTATATCTTAAAGCCATATAGAAAACTGCTCTAGCAACGTCACCTTTAAAGCTTCCTTGATTACCAGTAGGCCCAGTATAATCACCAAAGTTTTTATTCCCACGGCTACTGTTTTCAGAAGATAAAGCTGGTCTTAAATGATGTGCATCAGAGTTTCCGTGGCGAAGTGAATCCGCATTTGTTGTCCAGTCTGGCATTATACCAGTCACAATATCATCATCTTCAATGCTAAAGAATCCACCTCTAGATCTAGGAAAGATGTGTTCTCTATTCCATCGACCTACACTATTTGATCCGCTTTGTTTGAGGTATTTAGCTTTTTGTTGTTCAGTATATAAAAGCCAAACCTTATTGCTGTTTAAAGGACTTTTGTCTGCCTCATCAAGAATAATATAAATGTCAGAATAGGTATGAACTTGAACCGTTGAAGGATCCGATATTAAAGCTGTAATACTTTCTTTTAATTGTTGATCAGCTTTACCATTAAAATCGTTGTAATAATTTGCTGGCGCTGTTGAAGAAACAAGTCCAAAAGTTGGATTTGTCGGTGTTCCGTAACTTTCAACAACAAAATCATTATCGATAACAATGATTTCAATTCTATTTGCATTGAGCACATAAGGCGCTGGTAAATCAGCAACATCAATCAGCAAAACCTCATCTCCTTCATCTTCGCTATCATCAACAATAGCAACTGTTTGAGATATAGAAGACGTGTTTTCTAAAACTGTTAATGATGTATCCCCTACATAATCATCAGTTGTAAAAGTACCGTTTGTCAATGTAAAGCTCAACTCTAAATCACTTGTTAAAACTTCACTTGCTGTAAAAGTCATATCGAAAGCATCACCTTCATCAACAGTTTCTGCAGATACTTCTAAATCTATAAATATTGGCTGGATTCCGCCTCCTTCGTTAGGTTCACGAGGTGTTGGCTCAGCTACAAACCAAGTTCCATCATCAGCACGCTGAATAGATTCAAAATCTTTATTGTTATTTTCATCTTCATCAATTTGCTCAGTCACACCAAGTAAATTCATCAAGCCTACATCATCAGGGTCATTTGTACCATAAACCAAAGCATCAACTAAGTTAGTTGTTGTTGCTAAAGTATATTCAGGGAAATCTGCGCTTGAACCTTGGTAAATAGCAACTGCATCTGCACCATTTTGGAAAGTATTTGTAGGAACAAAAAATTGTGGAGATGGGTTTAATTCAGGTCCACCGATTACAAACAAACCATTAAAATCAGTGACAAATCCATCTAAATCTAGGGCAAAATAACTACTATCTCCCCCACTTGAAGAGCCATTGAATAGAACTAATACATAACCATCAAGAGCTGTGTTTGGATTTGGTGTTTTCAGTTCAACAAACTCTTTATCATCGACACCTTGCGTGTCAGAATCAAGTTCATTTATCAAAATTTGAGAATTGGCAACAAAGCCACTAAAAATAAAGCAAAATAAAAGTAAAAACTGTTTCATCATTTGAAATTTTGAGCAAATGTAATCAAACAAAATGTATGTAGAATGGTATTCGATTAAAAACAAAAAGCTGTTTCTTAAAGAATTTTAAGAAACAGCTTTTAGAAGTTTTAAAAATTAAAATAGCGATTTATAAAGTCAAATTTTAAAACTCACCCTCTCCACCATCTCCGTTGCCTTGACCTCGGCCTTGCTGTCTTGACATTTGTTTATTTTGGTTAAATCGATAAACGAAAGTCGCTGTAATTTGTCTTTCTCTCCATTGAAATTCGCTGTAAGAGGTAAACTGATCAGTAATTGTTCTGTTTTCTCTTTTACGAGAATTAAACAAATCGCTGACGTTAAGAGATATTGTTGCGTTATCATTTAAAATATCTTTACTAAGAGCTAAGTTTAATGAAGCAATTGGTTCTGTTTTCGTTTGCGCATTTTCTCTAGCCCCTCTATAAAAAGCATTTGTTTGCCATTGAATACTCCAAGGAAGATCAACTTTTGAGCTAAATCTCGCAAAGAAGCTTTCGTTATCAGCATCATAATTCACACCGTTAAAATCACCTTCAGTAACAAATTTATAATAATTAATACTACCATTTAATCTTAACCAACGTGCAGGATTATAAAGTAAGCCAAGTTCAGCGCCGTAACGTTCATTACTTGATAAGTTAATTGGTATGGATCTAATTATTGGAATACCATCAGATGTTGTTTGCCCAGTATCTTCTTGAACTCTTTCAAAAGAATCAGTTTCTTTTTGGTAATAGACGGAACTTGTTAAAGTTAATTCTTTGCCCCAACGTTTTAAATAGCCGATATCAAAAGCATCAGAATACGCAGGTTCTAAGCCTGGATTCCCTTGGAATATATTAGTTCGACTTGAGCGCGATGGGAAGGGATTGATATACCATGAACGCGGTCTGTTAATTCTTCTGTTGTAGCCTAAAGTTACATTTTGATCTTCTGATAATTCATAAGTTAAATTAACAGTTGGGAATAAACCTTTGAAGTTTTTATCAAAATCTAACTCAATATCACCAGGTATATCAGCTACATCTCCATATGGTGTTGTTTTACCCTTCAATTGTGTATGTTCAAAACGCAAACCTAATAAGAAAGAAAAGTCTCCAAATTTATTCCCATATTGAGAATAAACGGCAGTAATATTTCTGTCATATTCAAATACATTAGAAACTGAATCATTTAAGACGAAATCACCTAAATTATTCTCGTCATATAATATGTAATCATTCTTCTCATTCTTGTAATTTCCTCTAAATCCTGCCTCGAATTGCGCTTCACCCATTGGTAAAACATAATCAGCTTGTACTAGAAAATCCTTTTCATCAGTTTTTTCAGTCAAACTCTCAGTCACTATGTTGTCTTGGTTGGCGAAAAGTTCATTTTCGTCAATAAAATTACTCGTTTTTTCATTATCGATAGAGTATTGAATATCAGCAGTTAATTTATGCCCTTCTCTATCATATTTCTTTTCAAAGTTTAATGAAACTTGGTGACTATTTTCATCTTCACGCTCATCTTCAGTTCTTAAGGTCTGGCTGCTTAAACTTCCAGCATTGTAACGGTATGTATCATTAAAGGTTTTGTCAACATCATCACCAAATCTTGTAAAATAACTTAATGTAATTTGAGTTGTATCATTAATAAAATAAGTTGAACCAATGTTAGCGTTATAATTTTCTCTATTTCTTTTATATTCTCGTTCTTCCATAAGATTATCATAAACTGAATTGTTGGAAGTGTAATCGTTTTCAAAATAAGCATTGCCATCTGGTTTCCTTTTAGAATAACCTAGGTTAGTAAAGATATTGAACTTGTCTGTTCTAGCATTTGCATTAACAGAAACACCTTGGTTTAAGGGTGTTCCAACATAAGCACGCACTGACCCATTAAAGCCTAGAGTTTTGTCACGCTTTAAAATGATATTTAGAATTCCAGCTGTTCCCTCAGCGTCATATCGAGCAGATGGACTTGTAATAACCTCTACTTTATCAATGGCGTCTGCTGGTAACTGTCGAAGTACATCTGTAGATCCAAAACCAGCAATAGCTGATGGTTTACCATTGATTAATATTCTCACATTTTCATTTCCTCTTAAGCTAATCCCGCCTTCAACATCAACATCAACAGAAGGAACATTCGCCAAAGCATCAGTAATTGTCGCACCTGAAGTGGTTAAATCTTTACCTATGTTATAGATTTTTTTATCAAGTCTCACATCAACGGTTGTTGTTTCTGCTGTGACAACTACTTCCTCTAAGTCTGCTGCTTCAAAACCTAACTTAATAGTGCCCATGTTTTTGTTAGATGTCAAATCAATGTTTTCAAACATCTTAGTTTCAAAAGAAATATACTCAACTTTTAAGTCGTAAAGACCTTTTGGAACTTTAAATTTAAACTCTCCTTGAATATTGGTTACACCTCCATTTACGGTTTCTTTAGTTTCTGCATCAATAACAGAAATTGTTGCGTATTCAAGCGGAAAATTTTGATCTGCATCAACAACTTTACCACTTAATTCACTTTTTTGAGCGAAGATGCTCAATGTACATAGAAAGAAAAATACTATGCTGGTCTTTAGTTTTAAAATCACTTGTTTTTAGTTTTAGTTTGGCATTAAGACAACAACGGCTCTTCATCGTTTAATGAAGAGCCGTTAAAATTAAGTTAATAAAAATATCGAGCTTATTTGTAAAATTTCTTATATTTTCTGTAGGCAAAGAAACCAAGAACTAGCCAAACTCCTAAACTGATTAAAATAAATTTATAGCTTATTATTTGATCACCACTTGCGTAAGAATGTAATCCTGCTAAGTAGAAATTAACACCGAAATAAGTCATTAAAATAGAAGCAAAAGCAATAACTGTTGCCCAATTAAATGCAAACACACCTTTAAGTCCTGGTACTAATCGCATATGAATGACAAAGGCATAAACAAAAATACTAATCAATGCCCAAGTTTCTTTAGGATCCCAACCCCAATAGCGACCCCAGCTTTCATTTGCCCATTGACCTCCTAAGAAGTTACCAATTGTTAACATCACAAGACCAACAATTAATGAAACTTCGTTAATAAGCGACAATTCTCTAATGTTCAGTTTTAATAATTTTTGATTGCTTTTCGTCATAAATATCATTAAAAACAATGATAATAATCCAATGATCGTACTAAGCGCAAATGGTCCATAACTCCCCACAATAACAGCAACGTGAATCATTAACCAATAAGAGTCTAAAACAGGCTCAAGGTTACCAATGCTAGGATCCATCCAATTCCAATGTGCAATCATCAAAATAATTGAACCTACAAATGTTGTTGCAGCTAAGGTTAGGTCACTTTTACGGCCAAATGCTAAACCAAAAAACATTGTTGCCCATGCCACATAAATCATACTTTCATATGCATCACTCCATGGTGCGTGTCCAGAAATATACCACCTCGCTATTAAACCAGCGGTATGTGCTAAAAACAGAATGAGAACAATAATTTTACTGGCGTTAATTGCGATTCGTAAAGGTTTTGAAGGTTTAAAAATTTCAACCAAAACGAGAACAATCATAAAAACACCAACGTATAAGTAGTATTTAAACAACCTATTAAATATGTCTATTTCATTATATAAAATTTCGACTTCAACCTTTTTATCAGCTGGCAAAACCTCTTTTCCGTATTTATGTTGGAAGTTATTGATACTCGTTAATATACTTTCTGGTTTAGTATAATCATCGGTTTGTTTTGCTTCTTGGAGAGATTGTAAGTATAATGACAAAACACTTTTAGTATATAAAGTATCATTTCCAGCAAAATAAGTTTCATCATCTAATTCAGAATAAGAAACCCATTTATTATTGTGATGATTTGGGACAGGGAAAACTTTAAGCATTTTACCCTGTAAAGTATTATAAAGTAAATTGACGCGTTCATCAGCATTTTTAAAATCCTTTTGAAATTGGTTAGGCACTTTGGCGCGATAAGCTGCTTCCAAATAAGGACCCAATTTATAACTTCCATCAGGATTAAAGAAGTTGATTAAAGAAGTATATTTAGCTTTATCTTCAACACCCAAAATATGATGAATGCTATCGTTATCAGCTTTTAGACTGATGATTGGCGCTGTGTACCAAAGTATAGGATTTTCTAACATAGAAATCATAATCTGATCTCCATTTAAGCCTTCATAAGAATCTTGTTTACCTAACTTACGCAGAAGCTGAGATGAGTATGTATTGATAGGCTTCATACGTCCACCAAAATCTTGAATTACGAGTTTACCAAAGTTCTTAGCGTGATCTTTAGGGACAGCAGATTCTTTAATTTTTGCAACAACTTCATCAATATCATTCATTGGAGGCATTGAAGCATTAGAGTTATCATGTTGATGCCCATCATCAGTCTGATTTGTAGCAACAGAATCGACAGACGTTTCTGGTCTTGTTTGCTCTTCAACAACATTTCCACTTTCAGTCTGAGCAAATGAAGTTAGGCTAAAGAAAATAAGAAGAATCGCCGTTAAACTCGCTTTTTTCTTTTTGACTTTATCAATTGATTTTCTAAGCGTTCCAAAACGAGAATTTTTATCAAACATTATTAACATCATACCTAAATACAATAAGAAGTAACCAATATAAGTGACCCAAGTTCCCCACCAATCATGATTAACAGAAAGCACTGTTCCCAACTCATCTGGGTCAAATGAAGCTTGGAAGAATCGGTAACCACCATGATCTAAAACATGGTTCATATAAATACTATAAGGATATGAATCGCTTCCATCAATAACCTCAACATCAGAAATAAAGGCGGCATAACTTGGCGTTGAGCGGTCTGCTGTTCCTGGTTGTTTTTCCGCAATAAAATCAACGAGTTTAAGTGAAAATGGAAGTTGAATTTCACGACTACCATAACGCAAGTGGACATCGTAACCGCCAACATTGGTTTTCTTGAAATTTTGAACCATGCCTTGACCACCGATTAGATTGATTGTATCATTTTCTCCTGCTGCGGTGATCTTTATTTTAACGCCATCGGGTTTTTCCCCTATTGGATTTTCTATTTTCACAAGATCTTCAACACCTTGTATTGTATTTTCAGGAATAACAAATTGCATTTTCCCTACATTGTATAGAGAACGCATTTTGAGTTCTTGAACTGAATCTTTAACAAGCTGACCTTTTGCTTGGTCTGCCATACGCATCCAATCACCATCAAAAGGAGAATCTATTGTAAAGCCAGATTCATTTGTTCCAGTAATATTAATAGCACCGTCAGTTTGTTTATTAAAAGCAAAAAGAACATTATGGATATTAGCAACATCACCAGACTTCAGATAGTGATCATGTCTGTCACCTCCACCTGATTCAACAAGTTTTAGGTAAGTATCACCATTTTGCGCTTCACGAATTCCTTCTTCTGCATTTTGTATAAACCCAATGACTTCAAATTTAATGGGATCACCATTAAAATCTGTATTTATTGTTTTTCCTACACTAATTTTAGGCCCTAAATCGATTTGATGATCCTCAACTCTACGTCTTGGTTCGCCATCAATTTCGCCGTCGATATAAGAAGATATATAAGTTTTTTCAGAAAGCATCACGTCAGTCACCTCGCCTTCTCTTATTGGCATAATACCTTCTTCACCAATGTATCTCGTGATAAAAGCACCAACAAGAATCAAAATAAATGATAAGTGTAAAACTAAAGTTGTCAAGCGTTCTTTACGCCATAATTTGTATCGACTGATATTTCCTAAGAAGTTAATGACAAAGAAAACCATGATGACCTCAAACCACCAAGCATCATAAATCCATTCTCGAGCGGTAATTGTTGCAAATGAGTTTTCTACGAAAGTCCCTACTGCCATGGCCACAGCGTAGATGATAAAAAGAACAGCCATCAATCTCGTGGAGAAAAGTATATTGGCAATTTTTTTTTGAAGCATAGCTATATTTTTGTGGCAGCAAATATATTTAAAAACAAAGGATATTCACCACAATAAACAAGATATCAATATCCGATTTATGAAAAATTTAAGAAAGAAGAAGTTCTTTGAATTTTAAAGTAATAAATCAAAGAGATTTGTAAATTTGCTTTTATGAGAAAGCTGATTTTACTCGGAACTGGCAACGTTGCCTACCACTTATATCATGCCATATCTTCTATTGAAAATTGGGAAGTTGTGCAGGTGTATAATCACCGTGAAGAAAGTTTATCCGACTTTAACACCACAACACAAACAACAACAAATTTAAATGAATTAGTTGATGCCAATTTGATTATTTGTTGTTTAAAAGATGATTTAATCGAATCCTATTTTGAAAAGTTAGTGGATAAGGATTGCTTGATCGTTCATACCTCAGGCGCTAAAACACTACAGAAAAATAGAAAAAAATCAGGTGTTTTCTATCCATTGCAAAGTTTCTCTAAATACAAAACAATGGATTATTCAAAAATTCCATTTTGTATTGAGGCCACTCGGGCAGATGATTTAAAAAAATTAGAAAATTTAGCATTATCTATTTCAGAATCAGTTTATAAAATCAATTCTAAAAAAAGATTACAAATGCATTTGGCTGCAGTTTTTGTCAATAATTTTAGCAATTATATGTTTAAATTAGGTCAAGATTTATGTATTGAAAATCATATTGATGAAGCTATTTTAATGCCGTTAATTGAAGAAACATTTGAAAAATTAAAAGATATAAAAGCTGAAGAAGCGCAAACAGGTCCAGCACGAAGACAAGATCAAGAAACAATAAATCAACATCTTAAACTTCTCAAAAAAGATTCTAAAAAAGAAATTTATAAAATAATCAGTCAACACATTAAAAACGATTATGGAGAAAAATTATAAACAAATTCTCAATGACATTACGACTTTTGTCTTTGATATTGACGGTGTTCTCACAAATGGTCAACTCAATATCACTTTAGAAGGTGATCTTTTAAGAACTATGAATGTCAAAGATGGATATGCTCTCAAAAAAGCGATTCATGAAGGCTACGAAATTCTTATTATTTCAGGCGGCACAAATGAAGGCACCCGAACCAGACTTAAGGATTTGGGCATTACAAATATTCATTTAGGCATTAATGATAAAGTAGAATGTTTAGAAGAATTTTTAGATGTTTACGATATTAAACCTGAAAACGTCGCCTATATGGGAGATGACATTCCTGACATTTACCCGATGAAGAAAGTTGCTTTACCAACTTGTCCACAAGATGCTGTTAACGAAGTTAAAGCGATTTCGCTCTACGTTTCTCATAAAAATGGAGGCCAAGCATGTGTTCGTGATTTAATCGAACAAGTGATGAAGGCTCAAAATAAATGGCAGGTTTAAGCAAATAAGTGAAATTATTTTTCGCCATTAGACCCATAAATCTTTTCATGTTGTTTTTGACAGCGTGTTTGATTTATTGGTCTTTTTTTTCTACTTTTAAAGTTGAGCAAAACATCTCTTTTTCTATTTTCCTTTTGATTAATTTATCCTTATTGGCGGTAAGTGCTGCGGGTTATCTCATCAATGACAAACATGATATTCAAACGGATGCGATTAATCAAAAAACGAAAAAGCATATTTCGCTTTTAAATAGCCCACACTTTAAAAAGCTGTATTTTGGTTTGTTAATAACCGGTTTTATATCAGGTAGTTTTATCTCCATAATTTATTCAAATTGGTTTGCTTTATTTTCTTATTTTTTTGCAGTGGTTACGCTTCATTTTTATAATTCACATCTAAAAAAAAGATTATTATTAGGAAACCTAGCAACAAGCTTATTGATTAGTCTTGCCATTTTAATTTACCCGAGTTTTGAAATTGATTTACTTAATTTCGAGAGTCATCCAACACGTATTCTCTATTTCTTTGCCTTGAGTTCTTTTCTGATTAATTTAGTCAGAGAAATTATTAAAGACATGGAAGATATCAAAGGTGATTATGCTATTGGCCTTGATACTTTACCCATCCTAATTGGTAAAGAGCGTAGCAAAAATATATCATTTTTTATCATGATGATCAGCTCAATTGTGAGCATACTTTTTTACACTTTCTACTTTTTACAGAATGCATATTTACTTTTTTCTGCTTATTTATTTGTGATCATTCCTTCAGTTATCATTGCATATTTAATCAGTCAGTCAAAATTTAAAAAAGATTATTCTCGCATTAGTTTTGCTTTAAAGATTCATGCAGGATTTGGTTTACTAAGTATTTTACTATTTCATTGGTTTTAATTCAATAGACTAAAATTTATAGATAAAAGTAAATTCTATCAAATGAAAGAAGAACATACATCTGACTTTAGACCACTAAAGCAACCTATCTTCATTTAAGAAAAACTTTAAATTATTTTTCGAAAAAACATATTCAACAAGCACTTAATATCAAAACTTTTGATATTTTAGGTCGAAAATTAAAAAATGAATAAAACTCTACTTCCATTATTAGCAATTTTGTTTGCGACAAATATTTACGCTCAAGACACTTCTTTTGAAGCAAGCGATAATTATAGCTTAGGAGAGATTAATGGCCAAAATGGATGGGAAGTCCTCAGCTTTATTTCTGCAGCTTACACTATTTCGGATGAGCAAGCCTCTGAAGGAAGTTACGCTCTTAAACTCGATGTTGATCAAACTGGAATTATACCTGGAGGCAGTATTGCTGGACCGATTAAAACATAAGCAATTTGGCCCCTTCAAATCCAGACTCTTATGAAATTTCTGCTGATTTATATTTTGATTCATCTAGTAATGGCGGCGAAATTGATTTCTACATTTATGGAGAAATGGGTACCGAAGCTTTACCTGGCGCAGCAATGGCTATTTCAGATGAACGTTTATTAATTGTTGAAATGTCAGATTTCTCAACTGCTGTTGATATGCAAATTGAAAACGACATGTTTCACAATCTTAAAATGGCTTTTGATTTCGTCAACCAAGAAACGCTTTATTATCTCAACGGCGATTTACTTTATACAGGATCTTTAAATTTATCGGAATTTACGGGTTATGGGTTTTTAAAAACAAGCAATGGTAAAGGTTATGCTGATAATATTGTGACTTCAGAAAACACCTTAAAAACAAATCAAATTGACAAAGGTGATTTTATTCATTATGTCAATCAAAACAATTTACATCTTCAGAATAACTCTTCTTTAAAAAATATATTGATTTATAATATTTTAGGTCAAGAAGTTATTTCAAAAAACTTAAATTCAAAAAAGGAAAGAATCTATATTGAAAGTTTAAAATCAGGCGTTTACATCGCTAAAGTTTCAACAGATCAAAGCACAAAAACTTTTAAGTTTATCAAAAAGGATTAACTTTTCACAATCAAACTAATTTGACGATCAAAGCAGCATTATTTCTATAAATGCTGCTTTTTTATATAATTTTGTTTCAAAAAATAAATCATGTCTACTGTTATTCAAAAAATAAATCAATTTAAGATCATCCTTGGTTCAGCTTCGCCACGTCGTCAATCTATTTTAAAAGAGTTAGGATTGGATTTTTCAGTTAAAACCATGCCTGTTGATGAGATTTATCCTGATCATTTAAAAAGAGAAGAAATTGCTATCTTCTTGGCAGAACTTAAAGCTAAGGCTTTTGAGGTAAATCAAAAAGAGATCGTTATTACTGGTGACACAGTTGTTTGGCATAACAATAAAGCTTTAGGGAAACCTAAAAACTCAACGGAGGCTAAGGAAATGCTTCAAAGTCTTTCAGGAAAGTCACATGAAGTCATTTCATCAGTTTGCCTAAAAACTAGTGATCAATTGATTTCTACTTACGGTGTCACCAAAGTCTTTTTTAAAGATTTAAGTGAATCTGAAATTGAATATTATGTCAACAACTTCAAACCTTACGATAAAGCTGGCGCTTATGGCGTTCAGGAATGGATTGGGCAAATTGGCGTGACTAAAATTGAAGGATCTTTTTATAATGTTATGGGCTTACCAACTCTTAAAATCTATGAGGCGTTTGAAAAACTCCTTAAATCAATGGATTAGATTTAAATTTCAGCCTTCGTATTTATCAATCATATTTTTATAAATTTACATTTGGATTTCAATCAAAATTAATGTCTGAACCTATTTCAACTTTTCTAAAACCCAGCCTAATTACTTTAGCTGTCGTCATAATTATGCTGCTTCTACGCTTAATTATTAAAACTTCTACGCTTAAAATCGCACGTAAAACTCAAAAAAATGAAGCAAGGTCAAGACAAATTATTCGCTATGTCAATGTTTTGCTTCTCATCACCACCCTATTTGTTGCTATGTTGATATGGGGAATTGATTACACGGATGTTGCGCTTATTTTTTCATCAACTTTTGCTGTAATCGGTGTCGCTTTTTTTGCGATTTGGTCTGTACTTAGCAATATCACTTCTGGCGTGATTATGTTTATTTATTTTCCTTATAAAATTGGCGACAAAATCAAGATTCACGATAAAGACTTCCCAATTGAAGCTGTAATTGAGGACATTAAAGCTTTTCAACTACATTTAAGAACAGAAGAAAATGAATTGATTACTTATCCAAATAATTTATTTTTACAAAAGCCTGTTTCTCTCTTAGAAAAAGACGTTATTTAATCATTTAGAAATTAAGTTTTTATGAAGTATTCAGCAAGTCTGATTTTTAGCATTTTATTATTACAATTCACTTTTGCTCAACAACCAAGCAAACCCACTTCAGGTGAAGTTTTTCAACAGCTAAAATCTCTGAATTTTCTAGGAAATGTTTTATATATCGCTGCACATCCAGATGATGAAAACACCGCTTTCATCAGTTATTTCTCAAATCAAGTCAATGCACGTACAGCTTATCTTTCTTTAACAAGAGGAGATGGTGGGCAAAATTTAATAGGTAACGAACTCGGAGAAGAACTCGGCTTAATACGTACACAAGAGCTTCTAGCTGCTAGAAAAATTGATAATGGCGAGCAGTTTTTCAGCCGAGCTGTCGATTTTGGCTACTCAAAAACGCCTAAAGAAACTTTAAAAATTTGGGACAAGGAAAAAATATTAGCCGATGTCATTTATACAATCAGAAAATTCAGACCAGATGTTATCATCAACAGGTTTGATCACCGCACCTCTGGAAGTACACACGGACATCACACAGCTTCTGCGATTTTAAGCCATGAAGCTTTTGCATTAGCAGCAGATGAAAACATCTATCCTAAACAACTTTCAGAAATTGAAGCTTGGCAACCCAAACGTTTATTTTTCAATACATCTTGGTATTTTTATGGAAGCCCTGAAGCTTTTGAAAAAGTAGATAAATCAAAGTATATCAAAATTAATACAGGTGTTTATTATCCACTTTTAGGTCTTTCAAATAATGAAATTGCTTCTTTAAGTCGCAGTCAGCATCAATCACAAGGCTTTGGACAAATTGGTTCTCGTGGCGATAACATGACTTACGTTGAGTTTATAGAAGGCCAAGAAATGCAATCGGATTCTTTATTTGGAGGCATCAATACAAAATGGTCTCGATTAAAAGACGGTAAAGAAATCGGTCAGATTTTATATCCGCTTGAAGAAAAATTCGATCATCAAAAGCCTTGGCTCATTGTTCCTGAATTGATTCAAGCTTTTAAAAAAATTAAGGAGATTGATGATCTCTATTGGCGCAATCATAAAAGTAATGAAATCAAAAATTTGATTAAAAGCTGTTTAGGTTTATTTATCGAAGCGAAAGCTGAAAAAAATTATGCAACTCTTGGAGAAGAAATAAAGATCGATCTGGAGGCGATTAACAGAAGTCCGATTCAAATTACTTTAGATTCAGTTGACATTCAAGACCAGAGAGCAACTCTAATTGAGCCACTCAAAGAAAATCAGGTTTTAAAAAGCAATTTAAGCATTAAAATAGAAGATACTTTGAATTACTCTTCTCCTTATTGGTTGAATCAGAAACCTAAAAATGGAACTTACTATGTTAATCAGCAAAGTTTAATTGGTTTACCTGAAACACCAAAACAATTAAAAGCTGAATTTATATTTGATATCATCGGAGAAAAAATCAGCTATCAAGAAGATTTAATCTATAAATATAAATCTCCCACTTTAGGTGAAGTCTATAAAAATTTCAAAATACTACCCGAGGTTTCTATTGAAATGTATCCAAAAACTTTAAATTTTAATGATACTGAAGAAAAGGAAATTCAAGTGACAGTAAAAGCTTTTAGAAATATTGAAGAAGCATCTCAGATCGAAATAAAAACTCCAATTGGATGGACCATAAATCAACAAAAAATTAAAATTAACACCCTTGATGAAGGCGAATCAAAATCCTTCAAATTTAGAATTAAACCAAATCAAAACGCCACGTCCTCTTCTTTAGAAATCGAAATGAAAACAGGTGATAAAATTAATAATTCTGTTGTAAAAACAATCGATTACCCTCATATCCCTGAACAAACAATCATCAGAAAAAGTGTCGTAGAACTTAACAAATTCAATATCAAAACAACTGATAAAAAAGTAGCATACATTAAAGGTGCTGGTTCAGTTCTCCCTGAAAACTTAGCATCAATAGGGATTGATATTGACGTCTTTAATTTAGAAGATATCAATGCAAGTTTACTTCAGAATTATGACGTTGTTATCACAGGTTTACGATTATACAACATCTCAAAATCAATTGATTTTAAGCAAAAAATATTACAAGATTTTATCGCTAAAGGTGGACACCTTATCATTCAATACAATACAAACCGCAACCTAAAAATTGATAACTTTAAACCTTTTAATTTTCAAATTTCTCGTGACCGCGTAGTTGATGAAAATGCAGAAATGAGGATTTTAGAACCAGAACATTCTGTACTTCATCAACCAAATAAAATCTCCGATCAAGATTTTGAAAATTGGGTTCAAGAGCGCGGACTTTATTTTACTGATCAATGGGATAAAAATTTAACGCCTATTTTCAGTATGAATGATGTTGATGAGTCTCCAAAAAAAGGAAGTTTGCTCATTGGAAAATATAAAAAAGGTCACGTGACTTATACAGGAATTAGTTTTTTTAGACAATTACCTGCCAATGTAGAAGGTGCATATAAACTCCTTGTAAATTTAATAGCCCTATGAAAAGAGATAAATTTGTCTGGCGAAGATCATTTAGCCTCGTCCTTATTTTAAATACGATTTACATCATATTGTTGTGGATTTTTTCCAACTCATTTAACCTATAGAAAATGGAGTTAATCGATGGCTTAGTTTTAATTTTTACACTTAGTTTTATAGTTATTTATGGTGTTTATAAGACTAGGAAACAAAATAACGTCCAAGATTACATCAAGGGCGGAAATACTTCCAGATGGTGGACAGTCGGTTTATCAGTCATGGCCACCCAAGCCAGCGCAATCACTTTTTTATCAACACCAGGGCAAGCTTTTCATGATGGCATTGGCTTCGTTCAGTTTTATTTTGGTTTACCAATCGCAGTTGTCATTATTTGTTTGGTGTTTATACCAATCTACCATAAACTCAATGTTTACACAGCATATGAATATTTAGAAAGTCGATTCGATTTAAAAACTAGAACATTAACCGCTTTGCTTTTTTTGATTCAGCGCGGATTAGCTGCAGGAATCACCATTTTTGCACCTTCCATCATCCTTTCAGCAGTTTTAGGTTGGAATTTATTCTACCTCAATATCATCATTGGTGCTTTGGTTATTATTTACACCGTTTCTGGCGGAACAAAGGCTGTAAGTGTCACACAAACTCAGCAAATGGCTGTTATTTTTGCAGGTTTAATCACAACTTTTTTCTTGATAATTTATAATTTACCTGAAGATATTACTTTCGGAAATGCTTTGAAAATTGCTGGGACAAATGGCAAATTACAAGCGATAGATTTGTCCTTTGATTTTGATAACCGTTACACACTTTGGAGTGGCCTTATTGGTGGAACTTTTTTGGCTCTCTCCTATTTTGGCACTGATCAAAGTCAAGTACAACGCTATCTTTCAGCGAAAAACATGAAAGAAAGTCAAATGGGAATGCTGTTTAATGGTATGCTTAAAATACCTATGCAGTTCTTTATTTTGATGGTTGGCGTTATGGTTTTTGTTTTTTACCAATTTAATTCTGCGCCTCTGAATTTTAATCCAGCTGCTGAAGAAGCTGTATTGTCATCACCTCAAAAAGAAGAATACGTTGATTTACAAAATCAACTTAAAGAAATTGAACAGGAAAAGAAAACGCTCACAAGTTTTTTAAAAACCCAAAATGAACTGAATCAAGATCAAAAAAATCAACTTCAAGACTTAAACCAACAAGAAGTTAAAATACGAGAGTCTGGAACTGCATTAATCAATCAAGCAGATGAAAATGTAGAGACAAACGACAAAGATTATGTTTTTATACATTTTATACTTAACAACCTCCCGAGAGGTTTAATCGGTTTGCTAATCGCTGTAATTTTATCAGCTGCGATGTCTTCAACAGCCTCTGAACTTAATGCTTTAGCATCGACAACTACGATAGATTTATACAAACGTAATATTAAAGGTAAATCAGAAAAACACTACGTTAATACTTCAAAACTGATGACGCTCGTTTGGGGAATTTTTGCCATTGCTATTGCTAGCACAGCCAATTTATTTGATAATCTCATTCAGTTGGTCAACATCATCGGATCTATTTTTTATGGAAACGTTTTAGGTATTTTCTTATTGGCATTTTTTATCAAATTTATTAAAAGCAATGCTGTTTTTGTTGCCGCATTGATAACGCAAGTGATCGTTATTCTAGGTTATTTTAACGATTGGATGCCTTATTTATGGCTCAATATTTTCGGGTGTTTACTTGTTATTAGTATTGCTTTTCTTTTGGAAATGATTTTTAGAAACACCAAAGCCTTATAGATTTTCTAAAATATAAGCTAAAAGCTGATTAAAATCTTCATTAGAATTAATGACTTCATTAAATTGCAGCTACAAAGTTTTAAACACATTTACTATGATTTTTATTGATAACGAAGGTGTCACAGATCCAAAACTCAACTTGGCTTTAGAAGAATATGCTTTGCGTAATTTTTCTAATAATTCTGATTATTTGTTGTTCTATATCAATGAACCTTCAATTATTATTGGTAGAAATCAAAACACTTTAGAAGAAATCAATCAAGAATATATTGAAGCAAATAACATCCACGTTGTCAGGAGGATTTCTGGTGGTGGCGCTGTTTACCACGATTTTGGTAATCTGAACTTTAGTTTTATGACAGATTACGAGTTTAATAAACTCAATAATTTTAAGCAGTTTACTGCACCTATTGTCAAAATATTAAACGACATGGGAATTCCTGCTGAAATGAAAGGCAGAAATGATATTGTTGCAAATGACAAAAAGATTTCTGGTAATGCACAATTCTCATCCGTTAAGCGTATGTTTAGTCATGGTACTTTATTGTTTGATAGTGATTTAAGCGAAGTGACGAAAGCGCTAAATGTGAAAATGAGTAAAATACAATCTAAAGGTCATAAATCTGCTAGAAGTCGTGTTGCAAATATTTCCGAATTTTTAAAAGAGCCCATGTCAACAACTGAATTTCGTCAGAAAATACTTGATGGTCTATTTGAGGAGAAAACAGATTTTGAAACATATAAGCTTTCAGACGATGAGTGGAAAGCAGTGCACGAACTTAAAAAAGAAAAGTACGATAATTGGGATTGGAACTATGGCAAATCACCAAAGTTTGATATCCAACGTACTAAAAGATTCAAAGGCGGAGAAATTGATTTACGCATCAAAGTGAGAAAAGGCGGACAAATTGAAAACTTGAAAATTTACGGTGACTTTTTTGGAAAAGAACCTGTAGAAAAAATTGAAGATGCACTTGAAAATGTGCGTTATGAGAAATCTGATATCACTGAAGTTATCAACCAATTCGACCTTTATGAGTATTTTGGAGAAATTGATAAAGAAGAATTTATTAATCTAATATATGGTCCAGACGAGTTGTAAAATTCAATTAGCTTTGCACACTTAGAATTTTACAATGGATTCATTAACACAAATTGTTTTAGGCGCCGCTGTTGGTCAGGCTGTTGCTGGACGTCAAATCGGAAATCGCGCGATGCTTTATGGTGCTATTGCAGGCACTATTCCTGATCTTGATGTTATTGCTTCTAACTTTACAGATACAGTTTCCGCCCTTGAAATTCACAGAGGCTTTACGCATTCAATTTTATTTTCTGTTTTATTCGCTCCTGTATTTGGATGGCTTTTTTCATTATTCGAAAAACAAGCAAGTTGGAAAAAACTTTCTTGGCTATTTTTCTGGGGATTTGTAACTCATCCGCTTCTTGATGCTCATACCACTTGGGGGACACAACTCTTTTGGCCTTTAGATTTAAGATTGGCATACAAAAACATTTTTGTCATTGATCCACTATATACTTTACCTTTTTTGATATTTCTGATCATGGCAATGCGTCAAAAAAGAAGTTCGCCTAAAAGAAGAAAGTATAATAAAATCGGACTGATTATTAGCTCTTCATATCTCGCTTTAACACTTGTTTTAAAAGGAATTACTTATTTCAAATTTCAAGATGCGCTGAAAAATCAAGACATAGATTATGTTGATATGCAAACCAAACCCAGTGCTTTTAATAGCGTTTTATGGACGGCAAATGTCAAAACAAATGACGCTTATTTAATAGGCCATTATTCATTTTTTGATTCTAAACCTATCAGTTTTAAAAGTTACCCAAAGAATCACGAATTGATTAATGAAATCAAGGATAAGCCCAAAATGCAACGCATGATCAAAATTTCGGAAAATTGGTTTACCATTTCAAAGGAAAATGAAAAGCTTTATTTTAACGATCTGAGGTTCGGGTTGATGTCTTTATCGCCTAATGCCAAAACTTTTGTTTTTAGTTACGAAATTTCAGAAAAAAACGATACTATATTTTTTAAAGAACGAGACAAGAAACCTGAAGATGGCAAGAAGTTAGTTAAAGAATTATGGGGTCGCCTCAAAGGAAATTAAGTTCTTATAAACCTTATAAAGTCTATTAGTTTAAGTTATCTTTGCATTTTTAAAATTCAGTAAAAATGAGCTTAGAGCAAGATTTAATGCAACGCGCTGATTCTAAATGTGAATTCTGCGGAAGTAAAGAACAATTAGAGATATACGAAGTTCCACCTGTTGAAAAAGTGAGTTCTGAAAATGCTGTCTTAACTTGTAACACCTGCTTTACTCAATTACAAAATTCTGAAAAAATTGAACCTAATCACTGGCGTTGTTTGAATGACAGTATGTGGAGCCAAGTTCCTGCCGTTCAGGTTGTAGCTTACAGAATGCTTCACCAATTGATAAATGAAGGTTGGCCGCAAGATTTACTTGATATGCTTTATCTTGATGAAGAAACTTTAGCTTGGGCAAAAACAACGCTTGAAGATGAAAAAGAAACGGCTAATGAGGTTATACATCGCGATAGTAACGGTGTTCAAATCAATGCTGGTGATAGTGTTGTTTTAATCAAAGACCTACCAGTTAAAGGATCAAGTATGGTCGCTAAAAGAGGAACAGCTGTTAGACGTGTTTCATTGGTTCACGACAATGAAGAACAAATTGAAGGCCGTCTGGAAGGACAACAAATTGTTATTTTAACCAAATTTGTCAAAAAACTTTAAGTTATGAAATTTGTTATTAAAACAGTTTTAGCACATATCTTATTGTCTATAATTGTTTTGTTCATTTTTCAATTGATCTTAAAATTTGTTTTAGGGTCAGATAGCTTTTTAAGTCTAAAAATGGTCGCAGTTATTATGATTGCATCCACAACAGTTACCACACTTTTTACAATTTTTAGCACACGAAAAAGATACCAATACATTACCTCGGCTGATCATTCAAAATCCACTTTATCTGAAACATCTATTGCTTACTTCCCTCCTATTGACATCAATCCATTCAAGTTTCAAGAAAATTTAAAAAAATATTTTCACCTGACGGTAGTCGATCATGAAAACAGAACCTATAAGTTTCATGAAAAATTTGACTACTTTCAATTATCATCGCGTTTTGGTTATTATTTAAAACCTCATGCCTACACCGATCAGTTTTATTTAGAAATTATTCCATACTCACCGCGTTTATTTTCTGAAAAAAAGATTAAAAAAAAGAAAGAACTAGTTGAAAAACTGCTTGAAATCAGCACTTAGCTGTTAACAAGCTTTAAGATAGTTTAAGATATATTTGGCTTGTTAAATTCTTAAATTTAAAAAATACACAATAGTTTTGAGGCCTAACTTAAAACAATTAATCATGAAAATTTTTCGAAATTTATTAATTTTAGGAATCTTAGCATTCTCATTTAATGGTGCATTTGCACAGACAATTTCACAAAACGCATTAGGTTTAAGAATCGGCGACAACGATGGTTTTGGTGCTGAAGTTTCATACCAACGTGCTTTATCTGAAAACAACAGATTAGAGATTGACTTAGGTTTAAGAAGCGGTAGCCATTATGATGGCTTTAAACTTGCTGGTATTTACCAATGGGTTTGGAACATTGAAGGCGGATTTAACTGGTACGCAGGTGCTGGTGCAGGTTTAGGTTCTTATGATTATGAAGACGATTATTACTTAAAAGATAATGGAAGCGAAACATTTGCATTAATCGCAGGTGATATCGGTATCGAATACAACTTCGATATTCCATTGATGTTATCTCTAGACTTCAGACCAGAAATCGGTTTCGGAAATCATTATGATGACTTGGATTTTGATATCGCCTTAGGTATACGTTACCAATTCTAAATTAAAAAATTATTACTTTCGATGCTTTAGCTGCAAACCAGTTAAGAAGTTTCGAAGATACTGATCTAACAGCTGCTGATATTGCGGCTGTTTTTTTTGTCTTAAAAATGAGCTCAATTCATTTTTAGTAATTGGCATTTCAGCAAGCTCAAATAATGACAAAATATCATGAGATTTCAAATTAAGCGCAATCTTTAATTTTTTAAAGATTAAATTATTATCTAATCTTTGCTCAGGTTTCGGTTGCTCTCCTTCTCTTCTACCACGATATTTGTTAATCATTCCGTTTAAAAAAGTTGCCAGATTCTTATCAGATAAATTCACATAAGCTTCATCTTCTTCCTTTTTCATCCAATCGCTAATTTGAGCACGAGTGACCTCAGCATCTGCTTGAGCAAACATCTCGATCATTTGATCATCAGAGTAATCAAAAGTATAGCGAAGACGTCTCAAAATATCGTTATTTGTCATTTTATCAGAATTTTTGACAAAGTTAAATTAATAATTTCAATAGAGATTTAGATTTGCATTGAATAATTGGATCACTTTATTCCAAGTCTTAACTTCATTTGTTAAGAAGGTCAATCTGAAATGGTAATATTGACTAAAAACTGATTTATATCTGTTCTTAAAGCTTCAGAAATAGATTTATATTTTGCACTTTTGCATAAAAACAGACAGATGCCAAAGATTTCTAAGAAAGGTATTTTAATGCCTGAATCTCCAATCAGAAAATTAGCGCCTTATGCTGAACAAGCAAAGGCTCAAAACAAAGAAATATATTTTTTAAATATTGGTCAACCCGATATTCCAACGCCTAAACACGCTTTGGATGCGGTCAAAAATCATGATCTTGATATCCTATCTTATAGTCCTTCATCAGGTTTTGATTCTTACAAAACTAAACTTGCTGAATACTATCAAAAAAATGGTATCAGAATTACGAAAGATGAGCTTATCGTTTCAACAGGTGGCTCTGAGGCATTGATGTTTGCCATGGGAAGTGTCACAGATCCGGGTGATGAAATTATCATCCCTGAACCATTTTATGCAAACTACAATGGTTTTGCAACAGCTTCAAACGTGACTGTTAAAGCTGTCAAGTCAAATTTTGAAGATAACTTCGCCTTGCCTGCTATTGAAAAATTTGAAGAACAAATTACTTCAAAAACAAAAGCAATTGTGATGTGTAACCCTGGTAATCCAACTGGTTATTTGTACACAAAGGAAGAAGTGCAGCAATTAGCAGATTTAGCGATCAAACATGATATATTTATCATTGCTGATGAAGTTTACCGTGAGTTTACTTATGATGGTGCAAAGCATCACTCGATTATGAATGTTGAAGGTTTAGAAAATCACGCCATTATGGTTGATTCTGTTTCTAAACGTTACAGTATGTGTGGTGCACGTATTGGTTGTATCGTTTCTCGTAATAAAGAATTGATGAAAACAGCCATGAAATTTGCCCAAGCAAGATTAAGTCCTCCGACTTTCGCACAAATTGCAAGTGAGGCTGCTCTTGACACGACAAATGAATATTTTGAGGAAGTTAATAAAGAATACGTCAGCAGAAGAGACACTTTAATCGAGGCGCTTTCTAAAGTTGAAGGTGTAAAAGTAGCAAAGCCAAAGGGTGCTTTTTACTGTATTGCAGAATTGCCTGTTGATGATGCTGAGGATTTTGCTAAATGGCTTTTATCTGATTTTGATTATAACGGAAAAACGGTGATGGTTGCACCTGCAGCAGGTTTTTACTCAACACCAAACACAGGTTTAAATCAAATCAGAATTGCTTACGTTTTAGAAGAAAAACACATTTTAGATGCTGTTTCTATTTTAGAGGAAGCTTTAAAAGCTTACAAAAGTTGATTAAAATCATCAAAAACAAGTCTCTTAAAGAGCTGAATACTTTTGGAATAAATGTTCTTGCAGAACAATACATTTCTATTTCAAAAGAAGAAGAATTACAAGAAGTTCTCAGACGCATTTACGCGTCTGAGATTTTTATTTTAGGAGGAGGCAGCAATATGTTGCTCACTAAAAACATAGATAAAACAGTTGTCCACATTAATCTAAAAGGTATTGAAATCCTTGAGGAAACTGATGATTATATTGACCTTAAAGTCGCCGCTGGAGAAAACTGGCATCAATTTGTAATGTTCTGTGTCAATCATGATTATGGAGGTTTGGAGAATCTTTCATTAATCCCTGGTTATGTGGGTACTTCTCCCATTCAAAATATAGGTGCTTATGGTGTTGAGCTCAAAGATCATTTTTTGTCTTGTAGAGCGATTCATAGACAAACATCAGATTTTAAAACTTTTACAGCTGAAGATTGCGAGTTTGGTTACCGTCAATCTATTTTCAAAAATAAACTGAAAGACCAATATATTATCACAAGTGTTAATTTTAGACTTTCTAAAAAGAATCACAAACAAACACTTGATTATGGAGCTATCAAAGAAACATTAGCGAGTAGAGCAATTTCATCTCCAACTATTAAAGATATTTCTGATGCTGTGATTACCATAAGATCAAGTAAGCTACCTAACCCAAATGAACTGGGTAACTCCGGAAGTTTCTTTAAGAATCCTGTTATTTCTGCTGAAAAGTTTAAAAAATTATCAGAAAAAGAAAGTTTACGCTATTATGAATTACCTGATGGTACCTTTAAAATTCCTGCAGGATGGTTGATTGATCAAGTTGGTTTGAAAGGTTATCGAGATGAAGATGCAGGAGTTCACAAAAATCAAGCTTTGGTTCTTGTTAATCATGGAAACGCTACAGGTGAAGATATTCTCAATTTATCAAAATTTGTACAAAGTAAAGTAAAAGAGCGTTTTAACATCGAATTACAACCAGAAGTCAACATATTTTAGTTAGATTCATTAAATTTGTATTATGAAATTATTATTAATCACACTCGTATTATTAGGCCTTGCAGTTGCAGGAATTGCAATCAAAATTTGGGGTAAAAAAGATGGTAAATTTGCAGGAACATGTGCAAGTCAAAGTCCTTACTTAAATAAGGAAGGGCAATCTTGTAGTTTCTGTGGAAAAACTCCTGAGGAACAAATAGACTGCGACGGCTCTGATAAAAAATAAGCACTATCTTGTGGCTTAATTTTTTATTCACCATGTATATTGGGGCTTTTTTATATCAAATAGCCTTAAATCTCTTTTTTCTAAAAACAAAGCTAACTTCAAAAAGTCAAGTTTATAAAGAAAATGATAATTCAGGAATTTCCATTATCGTTTGTGCTCATAATGAAGCATTTAATTTAAACAAAAATCTAAACTCACTTCTTAATCAAAAAGGAGTTTCATTTGAAGTTATTGTTGTAAATGATCACTCGACTGATGCTACATTTTCAGTTTTAAAAAATTTTCAAGAGAAAAATTCTCTATTAAAATGTATTCATCTCAACTCAAAGCAAAAGTCAAAGAGAAAAGCTTTGACTGCTGGCGTTAAAGCTGCCACATATGAAAATATTTTGGTCACTGATGCAGATTGCCAACCTGCTAATGAAAATTGGGCCAGTTTATTTCTGAGTAAAACCACTCAAGAAAAGCAAATGATTTTAGGTGTTTCTCCATATTATTTGGAAAAAACTTATGTCAATCAATTAATCCAAATTGAAACATTTCAGACAGCAATTCAATTTTTAAGTTTTGCTAAAAACCGAATTGCTTACATGGGCTTAGGTCGAAATATGGCTTTTACAAAAGACATATTTCAAAAATATAGCCAATATGAAGTTGATAAAAAAATGACCTCAGGCGATGATGATATGTTTGTGCAGCGTGTACCTCAACAATATATTGACATCTTAACTTCACCTGAAAGTTTTACCTTTAGTCAAGGTAAACAAAACCTTAAAAGTTGGTGGCGCCAAAAAAGAAGACATTATACCACTGCTCCATCTTATAAACTTAAAGATCAAATTTTACTTTCCATAAATGGTTTAAGTTTGTTGGTATTCTGGTTAGCAAGCACCTTCTTAATATCCTACTCTCTAAAAGTTTTGTGGATTATTGCGATTTTTATTATCATAAAATCATTTGTTTTTAAGAAGCATCTCAAGCTGAACAATCAGCAAGAAATTAAGTGGTATTGGCCGTTATTGGATTTAAATTTAGTTATCTTTCAAACATTAATCATTTTACAAAACTTGTTTTACAAACCTAAATTCTGGTCTTAAGTAAGAATGGCATCTGACGAAATAAATATCAAAAAAGCAAAAGAAGGTCATCAAACTGCGTTTAAAAAATTACTTGATAAGTATTGGGATAGCGTTTATGCTTTTCAGTTAAAGCGTACACAAAATGTCTATGACACAGAAGAAATTTGTATCCAGACATTTTCACGTGCTTTTGATAAGTTAGATCAATATCAAGAACAGTATAACTTCAAAACTTGGTTATTGACGATTTCGAAAAATATTCAAATAGATTTACATCGCAAAAAAAACATCAAAACATCTGATATTGATGCTGATAATGCATATCAAATCGCTGACATTGAGCCCACAGTTGAAGACAAAATAATTACCGAGCAAAATTTATCAAAATTGCTTGGACATATTAAAACTCTCAAACCTCATTATCAAGAAGTGATTCATTTAAGATATTTCAAAGAGTTGAGTTATAAAGCCATTGCTGAAGAATTGAATCAACCCATCAACAATATTAAGGTTAAACTTTTAAGAGCAAAAAAACTATTAGCTGAAAGCATCAAAAAAGTTGAATAGCGTATATCTTCATCATTATTTCATAAGCCTATAATTAAATAAATCATCTAAAAAAAACAGTTAAGTCGCTTAAAGTAAGAGCTGTTTGAAATATTTTTGGATTTTATCTTAAAAAACATATAATATTCTTTCTTAAACCCTAAAAAAGCTTAAAACTAACTCAAAAGGATTAATTTTTCGTATTTTTGCACTTGAATAAATAAATTAAATTACGCAAAATGAAAGCTTTACAGATAGAGGATATTAAAAAAATGGTTAGTACAATAGGATACCCAAAATTCTATGAAAAACTAATTAAAACCTTAGAAGAAGATTATTCAAACTGGGAAACATTCGATAAAACACCTAGACTTGCAAATCATGTTCCGGATGGGGTTATTGAATTAATGCCAATATCTAATGATAAATTATATAGTTTTAAATATGTTAATGGACATCCTAAAAATCCATTGCAAAACCATATGACTGTCATGGGGACAGGACAATTGTCTGAGGTTTCAACTGGTGCGCCTTTGATGTACACAGAAATGACATTATTAACAGCCTTAAGAACTGCTGCAAACTCAGTGATGGCTGCTAGGTATATGGCAAAAAAAGAATCAAAAGTTTTGACATTGATCGGAACTGGAGCGCAAAGTGAATTCCAATTTTTAGCCTTTAAAGAATACTTCCCGCTTGAGGAAGTTCGTTATTTTGACACTGATCCAAAGGCTATGGACAAGTTTGAGCGTAACATGAAAAGTTTTGACATGAAACTAACACGTTGCGAAAATGCAAAAGAAGCTGTTCAAGGTGCAGACATTATCACAGTTTGTACTGCCGATAAAAGATACCAAACAATCTTAACTAAAGACATGATTACTTCTGATGTTTACATCAATGCTATTGGTGGAGACTGCCCAGGAAAAACTGAAATTGGTAAAGATTTAGTTGAATCTTCTTTTATTGTATGTGAATTTTTAGAGCAATGTAAAATTGAAGGTGAAATTCAACAATTGGCTGACGACTTTACTTGTACAGAGTTATATGAAGTTGTGAGAGGAGAAAAGAAAGTAAATGTTGAAACACATGGAACTATTCTTTTTGATTCTGTTGGTTTTGCTATCGAAGATTACTCTGCTTTGAGATTAACTTATGATTTAGCAAAAGAATTAAACATAGGAACTGAAATGAATTTTATTCCTGAACTTGATGATGTGAAAAATTTATTTCAATTAATGTCATAAATTATATTTTGATATTTACAAAAAAAGCTGTCTCATTAATTTGAGACAGCTTTTTTTATGGTGAAAACTTCTTCAAGTTTAAATTTAATAACAATCAGTTTTTGCCTTTTCCCAAAGCAACATGCCACCTTTAAGATCGTAAATATTTTTATAGCCTAAATTCTCAAGAATTTCAGAAGCTTTTCCACTTCTGTTTCCTGAACGGCAATACACTAATATTTTTTTGTCTTCAGGTAACTTGCTAAGTTGTTCTTTAAAATCATCATCAAAGAAATTGATTAAAGTTGAATTTTTGATGTGTCCATTTTTGTATTCTTTTGGAGTTCTAACATCGATAATCTGAACATCATCCGATTTCATTTTATCACAAAATTCTTGCGGACTTAAAATTTCATGTTTTTCCTGTGCTTGGATTTCAGATAAAAGTCCAAATGATAAAAAAGCGACTATTGTTATAAGAGTTCTCATTGGTTTTATAATTTTTCAGGTTGATAACGTCGTTTTAAATAAAATTTAAACAATGGTTTTATGCAATTGTATTTCAGCAAAGGATTTTAAATTTCCTAATGTTCTATCTAAATATTGTATCAACAAAAATAGAGATTTAATAGCTGATGAAAAGTTAAGACAATGTTTATTTTAATGACAGTATTTTTTTTGAAATAGTCTTAATTTATATCATTAAAAAAACATATTGCAAAATAACTGGCTTTAGTCATGTTTTTAGATTAAAATAAAATTTAATTTTGGTATAATATTAAGTTTACAATGAATCAAGACTCAAGATCATATTCGCGAAAGTTTTTCAATAAAATTAACTCGACAATTAACTGGAAAAGCAGATCTATACAATTTGTAGCTTCTTTTTTAATTGCTTTGGTTTTAAATTATTTTATCAGTGGAACCTCTTTAGATGAAGCACAGAGTTCTGTACTTTTCATACTTATATTTGCAATCGGTTTGTGGGTAACAGAAGCAATTCCGCCTTTTGCCGTCGGTATTCTCATCATTGGTTATTTGGTTTTTACGATGAGTAATCTCGAATCAGAAAACGTTAAACAGTATATTCAAACATGGTCAGACTCTGTGATTTGGCTCTTTTTAGGTGGTTTTTTTATAGCCGAAGCTATGAAAAAAACGGCTCTTGATATTGCTTTACTTAAATTTTCAGTGCCTTATTTTGGAAATAAGTCTAAAAATATATTACTTGGATTAATGATCATTACTGCTTTCTTATCCATGTTGATGAGTAATACTGCGACAACAGCGATGATGATTGCGAGCATCTCTCCTATTATTTATAAACTTGGCAAAAAAGCGCCATTGACAAAAGCTTTGTTGATTGGTATTCCTTCTGCAGCAGCAATTGGCGGGATGGGAACCATTATTGGTTCTGCGCCTAACGCCATTGCCGTCGGAGCCTTAGATGGCATTGGCATCCGCATTAGTTTTCTTGAGTGGATGATGTTTGGTATTCCTGTTGCCATGATCTTGATTTTATTCTTTTGGCAGGCTTTGCTCAAGAAATATAAAATTAAAACAAGTAATTTGTCCCTTGATTTTCTCACGAATCAACAACTCACTCTCGACAACGAGAAAAACGAAATCACTAAATTACAAACTCGAATTACAATCATTATTATTTTAACCAGTTTACTTTTCTGGTTAACCTCGCAGTGGACAGGCATTCCTGTTGCTGGTGTTTCTGGAATTCCGATTGTTGGTTTGACAATGTTCAGAATTCTCGATGCCGATGATATGCGAAAATTACCTTGGGATACCTTAATGCTAGTTGCCGGAGGTTTGTCTCTTGGTATTGCCGTTCAACAGCAAGGCTTAACCGATTACTTCATTAGTTTTATCAATTTAGAGTCTCTGAATTATTACGTTTTACTTTTCGTATTTGCCATCATTAGTGTTGTTTTTTCAAACTTTATGAGTAACACAGCAACAACAACTATTATGGTGCCTTTAGCACTTTCGGTCACGGCAGCTTTACCAGGAATTTCAGATGAAATTATTCCTTTAATTATCGCTTTAACCGCTTCTTGTGCATTGTTACTCCCAGTGTCAACACCACCTAATGCGATTGCATTCAGTACAGGAAAATTACAACAATCAGACTTTAGGTTTGGTGGTATTTTAATCGGATTTTTAGGCCCTATTATCGTGATTTCATGGATACTCCTCTTGCAATTATTTGTTTAAATATCATTTGCTTAAAAAGAATTTTACACTAAAAAACAGCAAATCCAAACAATGCCTTATTTTTGCGGCATGGCAAGAAAGAAAAATAAAAGAAAATCCTTCGAAGATATTGAAGTGATTGATGCAGGAAGTAAAGGAAAAGGTATTGGAAAAGCACCTGATGGTCGTGTCTTAATCATTGATAAGGTTGTCCCTGGCGATATTGTCAATGTACAAACTTATAAAAAACGAAAAGCTTATTATCAGGCTAAACCCACTGAAATTGTTAAAGCTTCAGATAAAAGAACAGAGCCAGTTTGTCAGCATTTTGGTGTTTGCGGAGGTTGCAAATGGCAAAACATGGCTTATGAGCATCAACTTTTTTATAAACAAAAAGAAGTTGAAGAAAACCTCAACCGAATTGGCAAAATAGATTTACCTGAAACACAACCAATTTTAGGAAGTCAAGAGATTTACTTCTACAGAAATAAAATGGAATTTTCATTTAGCGACAGCCGTTGGCTCACTGAAGATGAAATTAACAGCGAAGAAACCATCAATGACAAAAATGCACTTGGTTTTCATATTCCTGGTATGTGGGATAAAATTTTAAATATTGAAAAATGCCATCTTCAAGCAGATCCTAGCAATGATTTAAGAAATAAGGTAAGAGACTTTGCTGATCAGAATAATCTTGAGTTTTTCAATCCACGCCATAAAACAGGCTTGCTAAGGACCATGATGATCAGAACAACTTCAACTGGTGAAACGATGGTTCTCATTCAGTTTTATGATGATTTAAAAGAAGAAAGAGAATTACTTCTTGATTACATTAAAGATGAATTTCCTCACCTAACTTCTTTACTTTACGTCATCAATCAAAAAGCGAATGACACAATTTACGATCAAGAAATCGTTTGTTATGCTAGTCGAGATCATATTTTTGAGAGTATGGAAGGCTTGAAATTCAAGATTACCGCTAAATCTTTCTATCAAACAAATTCAGAACAAGCCTACGAACTTTACAAAATCACAAGAGATTACGCTGATTTAAAAGGTGATGAATTGGTTTATGACCTCTATACAGGGACAGGAACAATCGCTCAATTTGTTGCCAAAAAAGCGAAAAAAGTCGTTGGTATTGAAGCTGTACCCGATGCGATTGAAGCTGCTAAAGAAAATGCAAAAGCTAATGGAATTGATAACACAAGCTTTTTTGCAGGTGATATGCGAAAAGTTTTTACTGATGAATTTATCGCTAAAAACGGGCAACCTAATGTGATCATTACCGATCCGCCACGTGAAGGTATGCATGCTGATGTTGTTGCACAAATTCTGAAATTAGCTCCAGAAAAAATTGTTTACGTCAGCTGTAATTCTGCTACGCAAGCAAGAGATTTGGCTTTGCTAGATTCACTTTATAAAGTTGACAAAGTTCAACCAGTTGACATGTTTCCGCAAACACATCATGTTGAGAATGTAGTTCGTTTAAGTTTAAAATAAAAATATGAAAGCATTTAAATACTTATGTTTTTCAATCATCACGCTTCTGCTTTTTAGCGCGTGTGAGCGTGATGACATTTGCCCTGAAGATTCACCAAAAACACCTCGACTCGTGATTCAGTTTTTTGATGTTTCTAATCCTGAAATTCTAAAAAATGTTCCAAAACTCAAAATTGTTGCTCCTGGAAATGATACTTTGGATTTTGACACAACATCTGAAATCAAGCTACCATTAAAGACAAGCGAAAATATAACTGAGTATGATTTTATTCAAAAATCTTTATCTAATAGTCCAAATGTTGACCGGTTAATTTTTGATTACGCAAGAACCAATGAATTTGTCAGTCGCGCATGTGGATTTAGAGTTGTTTATCTTGACTTTCAAGGAACACTTGTCAACGACTCAAATGAATGGATTAAAGGCGTTTTAGTGGAAGAATCAAATATCAATAATGAAAATGAAACACATCTCAATATATATCATTAGTAGCTTCCTGTTTTTAAGTCAAATGAGTTTTGCACAAACACAAGATTCCATTACTTATAAGGAACGTTACGGTTTAACATTAGGCGTCGATTTAAGTAAACTTGGGCGTTCATTTTTAGATGATGATTATGAAGGTATAGAAATATTTGGTGATTATCGTCTCACAAAAGATCTCTATATCGCTGCTGAAATTGGTAATGAAGAACATACTTACAACGAAAAAAATTTAGTTTCGACAGCTGATGGAAGCTATATCAAAGCTGGTGTTAATTACAATGTTTATCAAAACTGGATTGGGATGCAAAACATTATTTATGTTGGTGGCCGCGTTGGTTTTTCTAGTTTTAATCAGACTTTAAAAGAATATACAATTTCAGCATCTCAAAATTATTTTGATCCAGATGTCAGAGTTGATGAAAAGAAATTTGATAACCTGACAGCGACTTGGGTTGAATTAAAAGCGGGATTACGTGTTGAAGTTCTCAGAAATCTCTACCTCGGTGCTCATGTGCAACTCAAAGTAGGAGTTTCTTCAACTGAATTTCATAATTTTGATAATCTTTATATTCCAGGTTTCCACAGAACTTATGATAGTTCAAGCATAGGGGCTGGCTGGGGTTACACTATCAGTTACTTGATACCCCTATTTACGAAAACAAAATCTCAAAAAATAGACAGTGACTAAAAAACAAGATGATTAATCTTGTTTTTTAGCTTTCTTTGAACCTTTATAGATATCGTAACGCAATAATCGGGATTCAAGTTTTGCGTTAAAAACTTTAATTTTCCGTGATGGTCTTAAGCCAACATGCTTCATTGCTCCACCCTCTACTACTGCGATAAACCAAGCTGTTGTGTCAGGATAGCCTTGTTTAAGCGTATCTCCTATTTTGCTATAAAACTCAGGAATATCAATATCTAAACGTTCTCCGTAAGGCGGATTGAACAACATGTGCAAATGACGTTCTGTTTCTTTTTCTGTTTCAAAAAAGTCTTTTCTTTCAACTTCGATAAACTCTGAAAGGTTTGCGTTTTTCACATTCTGAATTGCTTTTTCTACAGCTGAAGGCGCTTTATCATAAGCTTTAATTTTAAAGTGAAAAGGTCTGATTTTCTTTAAAGCTGAAGCTTTTATTTTTTCGTAAAAAGAGCGATCAAATTCAGGCCATTTCATAAAAGCAAAATCTTCTCTGTTAATGTTTGCAGGAATTTGGCAAGCAATCATCGCTGCCTCGATCGCAATTGTACCACTTCCACACATCGGGTCAAGAAAATCACATTGACCATCCCAACCAGAAGCTAAAAGCAAACTTGCTGCAAGAACTTCATTAATTGGAGCAATATTGGTCGCAGATTTATAGTTTCTTTTAAAAAGAGGTTCACCAGAAGTATTGATGCTCAAGTTGCATTGAAAACGATCAATATGAACGTTTAAACGAAAGTCTGGTTCTTTGGTATCAATATTAGGTCGGGTTGAAAATTTATCTCTAAACCTATCTACAATCGCATCTTTTGCTCTAAAAACAACATAGCGCGAATGGTTGAATACTTCAGAGTTAACAGTTGAATCAATGGCAAAGCTTCCATTTTTGTCAATATAATCTTCCCAAGGAAACTCATACAAACGTTGATAAAAATCTTGCTCGTTCTCAATTCTGAAAGATTTGATGGGTTTAAGAATACTAATCGCTGTTCTTAAACAAAGGTTGGCTTTATACATAAAGCCTGTATCACCTTCAAAACTCACGTGTCTCACGCCTTCTTTCACGTTCATTCCGCCGAGATTCTTAATTTCTTTAGCCAAAACAGATTCAAATCCGTGTAATGACTTGGCGGTCATTGAAAAGTTTTCCATCATCATAAATTTTGCACAAAAATACATTTGTATCTTTAATCTTCCTTCTATTTAAGAAATAATACTTTATAAATTTTTTCATTTTATGAAGTTCAACAGAAATAGAAAAAATTTAATTAATATCTTTGCACGCATTTTTTCAAACACTTAATCTTCTGGATGAATATTATTCTACCACCCGTTATAGCTGTAGGCATAGGCTTTATTGCTGCTTACTTTCTCAATAAAAAAAACTTTTCTGTTAATTTACTTCTGGCTTTTAGTGGTGCTTTTTTGCTTTCTATTACTGTTTTAGAGTTTCTACCCAGTATTTATGAAAGCGGAAACCCTGATGTTGGCTTTTATATATTAATTGGTCTTTTATTACAGATTATTTTGGAGTATTTATCAGGAGGTGCCGAGCATGGTCATTTGCATATTGATAAAAGCAAAACAACTTTCCCTTGGGTTTTATTTGTTAGTTTATGTTTACATTCATTTTTAGAAGGTTTGCCTTTACATCATGGACATCATTTAATGTATGCCGTTATTATTCATAAAGTTCCTGTTGCCATTATCATTGCTTCTTTTTTGTTTAAAACAGAAATGAGTAAAGGAAAAATTAGTTTCTTTTTGATTTTGTTTGGTTTAATGACACCACTTGGTGCTTTTATGCAACAATCTTTTGATTTCATAAGTACTTACAGTATTTATTTTGACGCTCTTGTTGTGGGAATTTTTCTGCATGTTTCAACCACAATTTTATTTGAATCTTCGAAAGATCATAAATTCAATTTATCCAAATTTGGAATGATTCTTCTTGGAATCGTCATTGCATTATTGATTTAAAAGAGAAAGAAATTGACATTTTTAAATTGATAAATCTAAATAAGTTGCGATGCTCAACATCATGATATTTATTAAAGAAATACTGAATATCAAAAAATACATTTTTGATTTTTCTTTGATGAGTTTATAAAGACTATATAAAAAATTAAATATTAAAATTACTAAAAAAGGTAAGCTTAATAATTCTCCGAAAAACCTGACAACATCAATTGCTTCAATAGGCTTATCACTTATAAAAACTAATAGAGAAAAATATATCAAAATTGGTAAACAGGAATAAAAACCGATTTTATCAAAAATACTTTTTGTTTTTATCATGCTATATTTGTTTTATCAGATATAAATATAACAGTCCAGTTATTATAGCAATCCCAAAACTCATCAATGTTCCGATGAGAATATACTCGGTTAATTTTCTGTCTTTAGCTCTTGACAAATCACTAAATCTAAAAACAGATTTTGCTGTTATTAATAGGCCAATTGCACTCCATTGATCCAGAATAATGAATATAAAAATGAAAAGACGCTCTAAAACTCCAATATATTGACCTGCGTTTTTCAGTGAGTCCGAAGTTTTATCTTCCTTCATTACCCATTTACCCATTAATACCTTCATCAAAATTGAAGACACAAAAGTGATGAACAAAATCACTAGAATTGATAAAAGTATCTCAGGTGAATTAATCTTTCTCAATGAAATCTCAAAAGGTTCATTTATATAGACAACACCAATAATAACAAGGATGTGAAGTATTTGATCCATGGCAAACAACAACCTTGTATTTAAACGTTTATCTAAATTAATTTTAATCAAATCTATCAATAAATGACTTCCGACAAGGATTAAAATCGATAGCCAATATGACCAATCAAAACCCAACAAAACAATAAGTGCAAAGAGATGGATTAGACCATGAAAATAAAAGTATTTAGATTTATAAGTATTTTTTCTTTTGCCCTCTACCCATTTACTTGGTTGAAAAACAAAGTCTCCCAAAACATGAGCTATCAATAATTTGATGAGTAAAATACTTATCATTTTAAAATATTTTTCATGTAAAATTGATTCATTGCCATTATTTCATCAAAACCTCCTCTCTTTAAAGCTTCGCTAATATTACTTTGAGATTTAGCAAGTAATTCCGCTAATTCTCTTTGATTTTTATCAGGGTTTTCGATTGCAGTTTTAATCACTTCTGAGACAACAACGCTCCAATGATCAGCAGTCAATAATGATAAATCCAACATGATATTTAAGGCTTCGTTTAAATCCTTATCATCTGTTTTTATGGCTAAAGTTTGTTTCTTTAGACTCTCAAAACACTCTCCAGAGTTCACGTAAGCACTACCATTAGATTCTGTTATTTTTTGAGATTTATGCTTTTCGCTGCCAACACCTATTGCTAATCTCACATCTTGAATTTTAGTTTGCTTTATCATTGATTTAATGTGAAGTGCAGCTATTAAAGCTTTCTCAGGATTTATAGATAACTGAAAGCTATCACCTCTATAAATTTCCCAAGTTTGGGGCTCACTCCCATATTGATTGAGTGTGTTTTTAAGAAGATTCAACCAATTTTGAGAATCATCTTTTTTTGAATTAACAATATCACCGGTTATTACAGCTATCATATAGGCTTTTATCAAATATAATTGATTCATACAAAACTGGCAAGTTTATCCCCTTAAAAACAGATAATTATAAATATCCCTTTAAAAGCAGATAATTATAGTTATCCTATTTTCAGGAGATAAAGCTAATCCTCAAAATAAATCTGTTTTGATTTCCTATACTCTGAAGGTCTTTTACCCATAATTTTATGAAATGTATTGCTAAAAGTTGGTAAACTATGATAGCCAACTCTCGTCGCAACTTCTGAAATATTATAGTTTGGATTCATCAAAAGTTCTAAAGATTTAAATATTCTCAACTGTGTATAATATTTGATAAAGGACATATTTAAGTTCTTTTTAAATAAGCGATACAAAGATTTATCAGTCATGCTAAATTTTGATGCCAACTGAGGCAGCAAGTGTTCTTCATAAATATGTTCTGACAAATAATTAATAACCAGGTTGAGGCGATGATCTTTGGGATGTGGTAATTCTAAAAGCAAAGACTGAGAAGCCGTTTGCTGAAGCAAAGCTCTAAAAGCATCGACAATTACATATTTATTTTTTTGAATTTGAAAAACATCTCCTTGCCAATTTTTAGTAAAAAGCAATAGTTCAATTAAAAGTGAATTAATAGGATAAATTCCTATTTTATTATAAAAACTCAAAGCTTGATGAGCAATAGGAAAGTATAAATTTTTCATGACGACATTTGATGAACTTGGGTAAATTGCATGTTCAACCCGAGGCGGAATCCACATATAATGTCGTGCAGGTAAATAATGAGTACCTACATTTGTTTTGACATGAACAACGCCGCCTTCAGCATACAAAAACTGTCCTTTTTGATGTTGATGTGATTCAACAAAACTTTCTCCTTTTAAGTTGAAATAACAATAAATACTAGCCGGATGTTTATCAACTTCAGTTAAATAATATTTACTATTCATCAGAAAATAATGTTTTGCACTAAATTAATAAATTAATGTCTTACTTAAATAAGTAGACATCAAATATGTTATATAAATTGCAGAAGTGCTTTTTAGCAAATGCATAAAATACATCCCAAAGATTAATCAATTTGAAAATAAATTGGATTAATATTTATTAAAAGATACAATTATGAAAAAAAATAGAATTAATTACACAGCATATCTTGATAGGATTCAGTCACCAGAAAAAGCGTCATTATTAATTAAAAATAATGATGTTTTAGGTGTTAGCGGTTTCACAAAAGCAGGTGACAGCAAAGCTGTTCTACCAAATGTCGCAAAAAGAGCACTATCCGAAGATGTAAAAGTAACCGTGTTAAGCGGCGCTTCACTAGGATATAATACCGATGCCGACTTAGCTAAAAATGGTGCTTTGCACAAACGAATGCCTTTTCAGGCAGATCCAACACTTAGAAAAAGCATCAATAGTCACGAAGTTCTTTACGTTGATCAACATTTAGGTCAAACTGCCGATATGCTTCAGCATGTCGATAATTTCAAAATTGATGTTGCAATTATTGAAGCTGTTTCCATCACTAAAGATGGTTTTATTATACCAACATCATCAGTTGGAAACTCACCTGTTTTTGCAGATAAAGCAGAAAAAATTATCATCGAAATTAACACCACATTTCCTGAAAGTTTGGAGGGCATTCATGACATCAAGTTTTTAAAAAAACAACCTCATCGTGATATTATTCCTGTATTGCGCTCTGAAACAAGAATCGGGGTTCCATACATCAAAATAGATCCTGAAAAAGTTGCAGCCATTGTGTTTACTGAAGTTCCTGACAGTCCTGCTGTTATTTCTGATCCTGATGAAAAAACAACAGCAATCTCTAATCATATTCTTCAGTTTTTAGAAAAAGAAGTTGATGAAGGCAGGTTAACAGAATCTCTTTTGCCTCTACAAGCAGGCATTGGCAAAACAGCAAATGCCATTCTCTCAGGCTTTGTTAACAGCAGATTCAAAGACTTGACAATGTATTCTGAAGTCCTTCAAGACAGTACTTTTGAGTTGTTTGATTCTGGTAAATTATTATTTGCTTCAGCTTCATCAATTACAGTAACAGAAGAATGCTTGAAAAGGATCTTTAATAATTTTGAAGACTATAAAGACAAACTACTTTTAAGACCACAAAACATCAGTAATGCTGCTGAAGTGATCAGCCGATTAGGTGTTATTGGTATCAACACAGCTATTGAGTTTGATATTTATGGCAACGTCAATTCAACACATATCACTGGTACAAAAATGATGAATGGTATTGGTGGTTCTGGAGATTTTGCAAGAAATGGCTACCTCAGTATTTTTGCTTGTCCTTCGATTTCAAAAGAAGGTCGAATTTCACATATTGTTCCTATGGTTTCGCACACCGATCACACTGAACACGATGTTGATATTTTAGTCACAGAACAAGGTTTGGCAGATATTAGAGGTTTAGCACCAATAGAAAGAGCGAAAGTGATTATAGAAAATTGTGCGCATCCAGAATACAAAGAACAGTTGATGAATTATTTTACAGAAGCTTCAAAATTGGGCGGACATACACCTCATATTCTTGAGGAAACATTAAGCTGGCACACTAATTTAAAAACACATGGCACAATGAAAATTGAAGAATTTGCAATTCATTAAAATTCAGTTTATAAAGCTAAAATATAATTTATCATACGCTAAAAGCTGATCAATCTATAAAATTGCTCAGCTTTATTTGTTTAATCTCAATACCGATTATGATTTTAAAATTCCAGCTTTTTTAATAAAAGCTTTGCTTTGCTCTGTATCAACTTTAGAAAATAAACTCACACTCACATAAATGACTAAAGAAACTGAAATTCCAATAATAGCTTGCGTTGCTGAAGCAATTTCCCAAGCAACTGGCAAATCAACATCTAAAGCGACGAGTAAATTATAACTTGAAAATAAGAGCCCAAATACCATTGATGCAATTGCAGCTTTTGAAGTGCCCCTTGCCCATACAAAACCTAATACCAAAGGAACAAAAGCTCCACTTGTGAGGAAATCTGAACCTATCCAAGAGATTTTTAAAACTGATTTTATTTTTAAAGCAAATAATAAAGCGATTGCACCCATTAAAAAAGTGGATGAACGCGCAATAACAACTTGTAGCTTAGAACTTGCTTTAGGATTGATATAATTTTTATAAATATCAACAGTTAAAGACAAAGCGCCAGTATTAATCAATGAATCCATTGTAGACATAATCGCTGCACAAAGTCCGACAAACATCATCGCACTCATCACGGAATTTGGTAATTGACTAATCATTTCAGGGACAATACCGGCTTTAGGAACTGTATCAAACATCACTGAAGAAAACATTCCTGTATAAGTGACCATTAAATAAAGTGGGATAAAAGCAATAAAGCTAATGATCATCATTTTTTTGGCGTCAGTTGCTTTTTTAGCTGCCGAAATACGCTGCCAAATATTGGCTTGAATCATCCATGATGTTCCAAAAGTAATTACATAAGCTAAATTATCAGCCACATTGGAAAAGAAAGAAGTGTAACCTACTTTTTCATTAGCATTCGCAACAGCTTTAACAGCTTCGATACCGCCAGATTCTGTATAAGTGTAATAAAACAAAAATATGCCTGTAAATAAGAAAAATAGAAATTGTAAAAAGTCAGTTATAACAACACCTTTAAATCCACCAAACAAAGAATAAGTTAACACAATTAAAATCCCTAAAATACAGCCAGTTGTATAACTCATATCAAAGAAAGCTTGAAAAAACTTACCTACAACGATCACCTGAACGGCAGAAGCAATGATCATAAAAATAATAATGAATATCGTCAGCAACAATGCAACCTTACTATTGTAGCGTTCCTTCATCAATTGAGGTTGAGATATTGTTCCGATATTTCTGATGCCTTTTGCAAAAACATACATCAAAGCAGTGGCGATTAAAACAGGAACACCGTAAATCCAGAAAGAACTTAACCCGTTTTTATGTGCGTGATCTACAAGATCAATCGCTGAACCTCCGCCCCACCAAGATGCGATAAATGTGATCGCTAATAACCATGCTGGAAGTTGGCGCGATGCCAAAAAATAATCTTCACTATTTTCACTTTTTCTATTCCAAATGCCCAAAGCAATTATTGCAAACACATAGATGGAAAGAAAAACAATTGTAAGTGTTGTATTTGGCATTGTTAGCTTTATAGTTTTGGTTGGGTTTCGTTTTTAAACGGATTACAAATAAACAGATTATTTTGTGATCTAAAAATTAAGATTACCTGAAAGATCAGCTTTAACAAGTGTTTAGCGAAAGAAAAGAAATTCCTTCTAAACTTTATTGATGTTAAACATTTTGGATTATTTCTTTATAAATGGAATTTATCCTAATTTTGTTTTCTACTTTAGAAGAGCTTACTTTTATGAGAACAACATTAACACACATCAAAAAAATTGAACTTAGCAAAAGTCTTGTCCTTCCTTTAGCTGAAAAAATTACAGCTGGATTTCCGAGTCCCGCTGAAGATTTTCTCGATTTAAGTATTGATTTAAACAAAGAATTTATCAAGCATCCAAATGCAACATTTTTCGGTAAAGTAAGTGGTGATAGCATGATTGATGCTGGCCTTAATGATGGTGATTTGTTGATTATTGACAAGAGTTTAGAACCCAAAAACAACAGCATTGCAGTTTGTTTTTTAGATGGCGAATTTACCGTCAAACGTGTTTTATGTGAAAAAGATAAGTTATGGCTCGTTGCAGAAAATAAAAATTACCAACCCATCCCTGTTTATCCTGAAAATGATTTTGTTATTTGGGGAATTGTGACCACAGTTATCAAAAAAATATCATAATGTTTGCCTTAGTTGATTGCAATAATTTTTATGCCTCTTGTGAGCGTGTGTTCAACCCAAGTTTACGAGAAGTGCCTATCGCAATTTTATCAAATAATGATGGCTGTGTGATCGCAAGAAGCAATGAAGCCAAAGCACTCGGCATCCCAATGGGTGCGCCAGCTTTTAAATTTGAAAAGATTTTTAAACAAAAAAATATCAAAGTCTTTTCATCCAATTATGCACTTTATGGCGATATGAGTGCACGCGTGATGAATATTTTAAGTGAATTTACACCTGATATTGAAATTTACAGTATTGATGAATCTTTTTTATACTTTAAAGGTTATGATAAAATAGGCCTTGAAAAGCATTTACAAAAAATGAAAAAAACCGTTGAGAAATCAACAGGAATACCCATCAGCATTGGTGTTGCAGAAACGAAAACATTAAGTAAAGTTGCTAACAGAATTGCAAAAAAATTTCCGAAACATACTGGTGGAATCTATATTATCAAGAATGAAGAATTACGCCTCAAAGCTTTGAAATGGCTCTCCATTGGAGATATTTGGGGAATTGGCAGACAGCATCAAAAACGCTTAGAAGCTTTAGGTTTACAAAAAGCTTATGAATTTGCTCAACTCAATGATGATTGGGTGAGAAAACACATGACAGTTGTTGGTTTACGTCTTAAAAAAGAATTAGAAGGCGAGCAAACTTTAGGTCTTGAAGGCATCACTAATAAGAAAGCAATTGCCACCACACGCTCTTTCGATTATGAGTACAAAGATTTAGATTATATCACCGAACGTATTTGCAGTTATGCGATTATTTGTGGCGAAAAATTGCGTCGTCAAGATAGCTGTTGTCAATCTATTCATGTTTTTCTAAAAAGTAACAGGTTTCGAGAAAATACGACTTATCACAGCAGAGGTTTTACAGTGCAACTTCCCTACCCGACCAACTCGAGCTTAGATTTAGTAAAATTTGCTAAAAAAGCTTTACACCAAATTTATAAGCAAGATATTTCGTATAAGAAAGCTGGTGTTATTGTAAGTCGAATAACACCAGAAAATGAAAAACAAACCTCGCTTTTTACGGAAGAAAACCCGAAACATTTTCCTTTGATGAAAAAAATTGATGCGCTTAATGAAAGTTATGGAAAGCACACCATCAAGTTTGGAAATCAAGATTTAAAACACCGTTGGAAAATGCGCCAAAATCATTTAAGTCAGAATTACTCAACAAAATTGACAGATGTTATTGAAATTAAAGCTGATTAATCAATTCACTATCAAAATTGATCAAAGTAAAAGCGATGCTCTCAACTGCGTCTTTCATAATATCAAAATCTAAAGTTTCAATGGTATCACTTGGTTTATGATAATTAGGATTACCATGACCTCCAGTGCCAATCACCATTACTGCAGGAATATCAAACTGCCAATAATTACGATGATCTGATGGTCCGTTATTTTTATAATTATCAGCATAAGTTAAATGTCGAGAACCAATTTTACCTTGATGTTTTAATAAGGAAGATATATTTTTATTAAAATTGATATGCTTCTTGATTCCTGAAACAATCAAACTATTTTTTTCTTTCTCAATGTTTGTCGATGACTTTTCATCTCGATAATAGCCAATCATTTCAAGAGCAATCATACCTAAATAATTATTTTCAGATATATTCAAAGATTGTGCATGGATAAAACTTCCCATTTCTTTTTTCTTAAAAAAAGGAGGTTCTTCAAGACAAAAAGAAACAAAATCAATTCCATAGTCCAAAGGCAATTTGCTTTGAGCTAGCATCCGCGAAATCTCTAACAAACCTGCGACACTACTCGCATTGTCATCGGCGCCTGGTTGTTCTTTGTAAACATCGTAATGTGCGCCTATAATAAATCGTTCTTGTTTTTCTGGTTGATGTTTTGCGATTACATTTTCATAAATTTCATTATTAACCTTCCATTTTTGACGGTGAACATTCGAGCCCGTTTTATAAAATTCAGACTCAATATAATCAGCAGCTTTTGCCAGACTCTCAGTATTTTTGTAATTTCTGTAAGGATAAATGGAAGTCAGGAAATCGACTGTATTATATAAATTTTTTTTGCTTGCTTCCATATTTATCTTTGAGAAGTATTTCATTTTTTCTAAAATACAAATTAAGTATATTCAAATAAAAGCTCACTAAATACATGTTAAAAACAATTGTATTTGTAAATTCAAATCATGGAAAATTCAACAGAAACAGAGCTTATTTTTAAGTTCTCAGAAGAAGCACATCTTAAAAACTGGAAAATAGTGGATGATGCTGTGATGGGCGGAAAATCTTCAAGCGAAATAAAACTTGATGAGCAGGGTAACGGGCTTTTTGCAGGGCAAGTTTCATTAAAAAACAACGGTGGATTTTCATCAGTACGCCATCGTTTTTCAAAGAAAAATATTGAAGAATATACACACCTGATTATTGAATTAAAAGGAGACAAAAAAGAATATCAGTTGAGAATTAGAAAAAACTCGGATGATCAACATGTTTACAAAACACACTTTAAAACTTCAGGTTATTGGGAAGTCATAAAAATTCCGTTTCATGAAATGTCTCCAACTTTTAGAGGTCAAAAACTTGATATGGCCAACTTTTCAGGAGAACATTTAGAAGAAATAGGGTTTTTAATCGCAAACAAAAAAGAAGAAAACTTTCAACTTATTATTAAAAAAATCGAGTTGGGATAAGGTCAAGCTTAATTGCTTTATTTAAGAATCTTGTTTAACTTTATGATGCAAATCTGATATTAGATATCTCATCATTTAATTAATTTTTATGGCATTTAAAGATTATTATAAAATTTTAGAAATTCCTAAAACTGCAACTGATAAAGAAATCAAAACTGCTTTCAGAAAGCTTGTTCGTAAATATCACCCAGATTTAAACCCTGATAATAAAGAAGCCGAGGCGAAATTTAAGGAAGTGAATGAAGCCAATGAAGTTTTGAGTGATCCTGAAAAACGTAAAAAGTATGATAAATACAGTCAATACGGTGAAGATTGGAAACATGGTGAAGCATACGAAAAAGCACAGCAACAACAAAGACAATATCAATCTCAACATCATCAATCACAACAAAATTTTTCAGAGGAAGAGTTTTCAGATTTTTTTGAATCGATGTTTGGAGGTCGAGCATCATCGGCTAAACGTGGGCAAAGCTCAAAATTTAAAGGTCAAGATTTTAATGCTGAATTGCATTTAGATCTCAAAACAGTTTATACTTCACAAAAACAAGTTTTAACTTTAAATGACAAAAAAATACGATTAACAATCCCTGCTGGTGTTGAAAATGGGCAAGTCATTAAAATTAAAGGAAAAGGTGGACCTGGCATAAATGGCGGGCCAAATGGTGATTTATTTATCAAAATAATCATCAACAATAACACTCAATTTAAACGTCAAGGTGATAACTTATATCTAGACTATCAGTTAGACTTATATACAGCGATCTTGGGTGGCGAAATTACAATTGACACATTTGATGGTCAGGTTAAATTAAATGTCAAACCTGAAACAGAAAACGGAACAAAAGTCAAATTAAAAGGCAAAGGTTTTCCAGTTTATAAAAAAGACGAAAAATATGGTGATTTAATTGTCACTTATCAGCTTGAAATTCCAAAAACCTTAAGTGAAAAAGAAAAGAACTTGTTTAAAGAATTACAAAAAATCAAATCAGAATGAAAAATCAAGATTTCATAGAGACAAAAACTATTTGTTATCATTACAATATTGAGGTTTCATTAATCAATACATTGAGTGAAATGCAATTGATCAATATTGAAATAATCGAACAGAAGCCGTTTATACATCAAGATCAAATCGGTCTTTTGGAAAAAATAATCAGGTTAAGAAATGAATTAAACGTCAACCTTGAAGGAATTGATGTTATTTTAAATTTACTTGAAAAAGAAAAAGAACTTAAAAAAGAAGTCAACTTTCTAAAAAACAGGCTAAGACTTTATGAAAATGAATAATAAACTTCCTTTATTCATTAACGAGCATTTTAACTTCAGGAAAAAACAGCATATTCAATAATATCTATCTACAGTTATCGAAAAGGAGAATTTAAGCTTATCAGATTATAAGTCGTCATGACAAAATATGTGAATACTAGGCAAATTTCGATTTTAACTTGTCTACTGGTCAGATAAAAGATTAGAGGGAGTTTGAAGATGGTGAGAATAATCAAAAGATTTATAAAGCCTAAAAAGATAATTTTTATAAAAAGAGCTTAAAACTTAATTTAAGCAACCAAAAACTTAGAGAAATTAAAATAGTATTACCGACAAATAAATATGAACTTTATCTTTAAAAACTCTTTAAACATTTGAAAAGTTCTTTTGTAAAAATAACAAAAGCCTCAATCTCTTGAGGCTTTTCAATTAAAAATTGTCCTTAATTATTTTGGCATGATCACAGTGTCGATAACATGAATGACGCCATTGCTACCATTTACATCAGTCGCAACAATTTCACTGTAATTATCTTTTGAATCTTTGATCCAAATTTTTCCATCTTTTTGCATCACAGTCAACATTTGACCGTTTAAAGCTTTTAATTCAACCGATCCCTTGCCTTCTTTTAAAGCAGCCATAACATCAGATGCTGTTATTTTTCCAGCGATAACATGGTAAGTTAAAATATTAGCCAATGCTTTTTTATTCTTTGCTTCCAGTAAAGAATTTAAGGTTTTAGAATCAATTTTATCAAAGGCACTATTTGTTGGTGCAAAAACGGTAAATGGCCCGTCACCTTGTAAGGCCTCAACTAAGTCCGCTGCTTTTAAAGCAGTTACTAAAGTTGAAAAATCTTTGTTCTCAACAGCCACATCGACTATTGTTTTTTGTGCAAATACACTGGTAGATAAACCCATTGTGAATGCAACTGTTAAAATAAAAGCTAACTTTTTCATGATTTTAATTTTTTTTAAAATTATACACTGTAAATATAATCATGAATTTATTTTGTTTAACTTATTTAACCTTTTATTAAACAAAATAATATTTTGAATGAATTACTCAAAAATTTATAAAATGAAATCAATATGTATGCTATTTATTTTTTTGGCTTAAGCTTATTTTTTATAAAATGAATTCCAACAAGCCCAAAAGCACCACCTAGAAATGAAATTAAGAGATTAATGATCAGCAAAAGGAAATCTGCATGCCCTGTTTCCATAATTGAAACAGGGTCAAACCCAATCCTTCCAAAAAACTTAATAAAAAAAATACTTCCAAAAATGCCAGCGATTGTATTTCCTGTCAATCCCATCGAATATTTTTTATTAAAATACGCAAGACCGTTTGCACCTAAAATGCCTATGAAAATACTTAAAAGTGAAATAAGAGTTTCTGTCATCTTAACTATTACTTAAAATTAAATCATCTTAAAAAAAGGGTTTAATGTTCACCATAGCCAACATCATCCATTTTACCTCTAAAAACTCTGTATTGTATAAACATATAAACAACAACTAAAACGGCTGCTATTATAAACCAGTAGACACCGACTGATAAACCATAATCATCAGCTGCTACATTGTGTATTGTTAATGAGGGATTGACATCATTGGTGGATGGCAAAACTTTTGGAAATATTGATGCCACCGTTGAACTTAATCCTCCAAGTAAAAATAATGACGAAAACAAAAATCCTAAACCATGCTTCTTAAATTTCTTGACATTAAATAATCCGAAAAGCCCAAATAAAGTTATTCCTGGTAAAACCCAAAGTAAAGGTTGCTCCATAAAATTTTTAAAAGGCTGAGGATCTACATAATGCCAAACGAAAACTGAGCAAATTACAAGGAGTACCAAAACGATATTTAAATTAAAAACAACTTTTTTTAAACGTTCATTAATACTCGAATTTGTTTTAAAGATAATCCAGTTTGCACCATGTATTGTCAAAGCGACAACACTTATTATACCTAAAAGTAAAGTGAACCAATCAATTATACCAAGGTGTTCAGCGTTTGGACTAAATGTTGGATTCCATAAAGGTAAAAAGAAATAATGTGCTTCATGAGTTGAAACACCGTCTGTAACCATTCCTAAATTGACACCTCTAACAACATTCCCTAAAGCGATTCCAAAAAATAAGGCTAATAATAAACTTGCAAGGCCAAATGATTTATCCCATATGGCTTCCCACATTTTATTTTTTAATTGTCCGCGCAACTCTAAGCCAATTGCTCTGAAGATAAGTAGCCACAAAATAAAAATAAGAGGCAAATAAAATCCGCTAAATGAAACTGCATATAATGTTGGAAAAGCAAAAAATAAAACACCTCCAACAGCAATAAGCCATACTTCGTTAGCATCCCAAAAAGGGCCAATAGCGTTTGTTATTGCTTTTTTATCTTTATCATTTTTACCAAAAAACAAATGTATAATACCCGCACCAAAATCATAACCATCTAGGATGATGTAAGTGACAAGCATAACCATTAACACGATGTACCAAAATAATTCCATAATTAAATTTCTTTTGAAGTTTCAGGACCTTTATTGATAATCTTTCCTGCTAATATTAAAAATAACATACCTAATAAAAGATATAAACCTATGAAGCCTAACAAGGTAAATAAGGTGTTACCAGATGAAACATTAGGAGAAATTCCATCAGCAGTTTTTAATAAATTATAAACTAACCATGGCTGTCGACCTAATTCTGCGGTGTACCAACCTGCGGTATTAGCGATATAAGGAAAAGGAATCATAAATACTAAAAGCCACAAGATCCACTTGGTTGAGTAAAGCTTTTTTCTAAACAATTGAATAAGAGCAATACCTAATAAAGCTATAAAAATGGTGCCTAATCCTACCATAATATGATAAGCATAATACAATCCTGGAATATTGGTTGGATATAAACTTTCGTCAAACTCATTAAGACCTTTTATTTCAGCATCCCATCTTTGGTAAGTCAAAAAACTTAGCACGTTAGGTACAGCAAGTTTATTATCCAGCTTCTTATTTTCAACATCTGGTTGCCCAATTAATATAATTTCGGATCCACCTTCTTCAGTTTCAAAAATACCTTCCATCGCTGCAAAGGCAACTGGTTGATGTTTTACTACATTTTTAGCTGCTAAATCACCAGTAGGGAAAGCTGCTAACACACTAGAAATCAATCCGAAAATAACGCCTGTTTTCACAAACAATTTCCCAAATTTGCTGTGTTTATTATTTAATATATAAAATGCACCAACACCTGCAATTACAAATGATGTTGTAATCACAGAACCCATTTGGTTATGTAAAAAAGATGGCAACAACCAAGGATTAGAGAATAACGCCCCAAAATTATTAAGGACGAATTTACCGTTTTCTAAAATTTCATACCCCACAGGATGTTGCATCCACGAATGTGTGGCGATAATCAGATATCCACTCGCCCACGATCCCAAAAAGACTAAGAATCCAGTTAAGAAATGTAACTTTTGACCCAGTAATTTTTCACCAAAAAGGAAAAGTCCTAAAAAGGAAGATTCAAGAAAGAAAGAAAACATCCCTTCCATGGCCAATGTCTGTCCTATAATTCCTCCTGTTAATTCTGAGAATTTCGCCCAATTAGTTCCAAACTGAAACTCCATTGGAATTCCTGTAACAACACCCATAACAAAATTCAATGCAAAAATTTTCATCCAAAATTTTGCAGCATCATTAAAGACAGTCTCTTTTGTTCTCAAAAATCGCCATTTAAAATAAACAACAATCAAAGCGAGACCCATTGTCAATTGAGGAAACAAGTAATGAAATGTGATCGTGAATGCGAACTGCATGCGATCATAGAAAAGCATATCTTCCATAATTAAAAGCTTTTGCTTATTTGAAATGAATCCCAAAATTAAATAATCAATATATTATTGTGTGTAACATTGATTACATCTAATCGGAAATATTTGAAGTTTAACACATTGTTTTCAAGCCTTTTATATTTTAAATATTATTTTTTGATGAGTCATTTAATACTTTCAACGATGATTTTTCTTATTTTTAAGAATTATATAATACAATACCACTTATGAATAATAAAATTAAGAACATCGCTATTTTGTCATCTGCATTAACCACTATAGGTTTTCTAATGGATGGTGATGTCAAAGAGCCAAGTATGCTGATGAGATTTGTTGAGTTTTTCGGCATGTTCTCAATTTTATTTATTTTGATTTACTCAGTTTATGCAATCAAAAGATTTGCTTTCAAGAAAAAATAATCGCTTTTAAAGTATTGATTTAAAGAATTTTATAACATTTGATTATCATTTCTTTAATGCTCATCTCGATCAAGTCTTGCTATTTTTAATAAAAATTAAAAACGATTAAAATGGCAAAAGATCACGGGAAACAAATCAAAAACGATGAGCAATATGAAGCGCTCAGAGATGAAGGCATGAGCAAAGAAAAAGCTGCACGAATTGCAAATACTGACGATGCAGGAGAAAAAGGTGGTGAAAGCAAGAAATATGAAAAACGCACCAAGAAAGAATTAGACGAAAAAGCCAAGGAAATCGGTATTGAAGGTTATTCTCAAATGACAAAAGATGAGTTAATTGACGAACTCAGAAATCATTAATTAAAAAATCCTTTGACAGCTAAGAGTCATATGATTATTATTTAAAATAAGGTGCATATTGCATGACTCTGAAATCTAAAGTATTCATCTCAGGATTTTGTTTTTTGAGTTTTTTATAAAGCGGCATACTTCCCACTGCTCTATTAGCTGCGCCAGATGGTGCTGTTAACGAGACGGTTTCAATAATTCTGTTATGGATTTGAAATTGATGAATTCTCGGCACTTCATCAATTATTTTTTTAAGTTTTATTTCTGGATAATTTTTTAAATGTTTTCTAAAAAAATATTCTGGTCCATTTTTAGAATTTCCTCCTGTAAACAAAAGCGTTTTTAATGATTGATGACTTTTTAAAATTGAAATTATTGGTCTTAATTTGGCGTTTTGAATTCCTAAATCTGAAGCGTCAATCTTTTCACGATAAGCACATTCCACCATATCACAGACGCCAATTTTATTCGTTTTTAAAAAATTGATACGTTGCTGCTTTGCTTCTACTGTGTTTTCAAAAACCAAATTCAAATCAAATATTCGATTTAGAATTTGCCACAATTGACCATCACGACTCCCGTAGCAAAAGTCAACATCATCTGGCTTTAAATCACCAGTGGTAAAACGTGGAGGCGGTAAAGTACCTACAATCAGTTTTTCTGTTCCTTCAGAAATAAAAGGCGGATAAGGATGTTGATGTTTAAACATGAAATTTATTTTTTTCGCCACTGATTATCAGCAGGATTTGCATCCATCCAAATACCGTTTTCAAATTTTATCTCAGAAATATTCTTATGACCTTTTAATTGAATTTCTGCTTTCTTTGAATTTTCTTTCCAAATTTCAGGTGATTGATGATAAACTTTTCGACTTCCATCTTTCATAAGTATTACAAGATCAAATGGTGCTGGCATTCCGCCAACATTCTCAATCGTTACATTGACATTATCATTTCCAAACTCTACCTCTTTAATAGCATAACCAATGTAGTTATTTGTAAAAAACCAAGCATGCCAAAACCAAGTTAAGTTTTGACCTGTTGACTCGTTAAAACTATTGAAAAAATCCCAAGGAATCGGATGTTTACCATTCCAATCCTTCATGTAGGTTTTTAGTGATTTCTCAAAATCTTCATCACCTAATAAATCTTTAAGCGCTAAATAAGCTAAACCGGCTTTTCCGTATTGATTTGTGCCTGAACCACTTCCACTCAACATATTTGAAGGTGTAATGATTGGTAAATCTTGCTCTAAAGACGGATTATTAATCCAACGCTTTACACGAAATCTTTTAAAATTTTCTGTAGCTTTTCTTTTCCCTAAATTTTCACTTCCGATTAAATACTCAAGAGCTGTTGCCCAACCTTCATCCATAAATCCGAATCTTGTTTCGTTGGTTCCCATGTAAAAAGGAAAATAAGTATGTGCAATTTCATGTTCAGCAACAAACCTCGTAAAGTCAGGATCTTCGCGAGAACTGTCATTCGCCATCATCGGGTATTCCATATCAGCAAAACCTCTCACGATTGACATTTTTGAATAAGGATAAGGAATACCTGGTGTGTGATTTGAAAACCATTTTAAAGCATATTTGGCGTAATCAACCATTTTTTTGAAATCTTGAGAAGGCTCATCATAAGCTGCTTGTACACTTGCTCTTCTTCCTGTTTCTTGATCAACTACAACACTTCCTGCATCCCAATTATAAGTGTTGCTTAAAGCGATGGCAATATCTGTAATGTTCTCAACCTTCCATTGCCAGGTGTTTGTTTTACTTTGATTAGTAATTTTACCATTTTCTAAATCCTCCTGATCAACAATATGAATGACTTTGTTTGACGTCATTGATTCTTCTAGTAAATCAGCGTACTTTTTCTGTAAAACTTCTTCAGGATTAAGCAAATCACCTGTTGCCCAGACGATATAGTCTTTAGGAATTGTGACTTTAAAATTGTAATCACCAAAATCATTATAAAACTCTTTAGAGCCAGCAAAAATCATTTTATCCCAGCCTTCATAATCATCATAAACAGCGACTCTTGGATAAAAATAGGCTAGAAAAAAAGTAGTCGAATCAATAGCACCTTCCCTTCCACTTTGCTTTGATACCTCAAAATTCCATTCGAAATCTAATTCAATATTTTCATTTGGTAATAATGGCTCATCAAGCTTCACCATTTGATTAATGCTGTTATTATTGTTTTTCCAATCTTTTGATATGCCGTTTTCTTTATAAGAAGTAATTTGCATTCCTGATGTTAAGTAATCATCTGAAACAGGACGTAATCTTGGCGCAGCAGGTTTATGATGATTTAAAATCAACTTGTAGTTTAATGACTTTAAAGTATCAGGAGAGTTATTTGTGTAAGTGATTTTAGCTTTTCCTTCAACTATTCTGCTCGGCGGATTAACTTTGATATGGATATCATAATCAGCTTCGTTCTGCCAATAATTTTCTCCTGGTCGTCCGTCTTTTGAACGCGTTCCGTTTTCGTAGGCTTTTTTGACACTTCGTGGTTGATATAAATCTTGAGCACTGATAAATCCTGTGAGCAAAACACAAGAAATTGTCAAAACAACTTTTCTGAAAACCATAACTTTGAGCATTTTTTGATGAAACCCTCAAAGTTATGAGATTTGTTTAAGAACTGTGGTCTAAGAAAGATTAATTTTCTATTCCATCTCAATAACTAAATCGTCACTGTGAAGCATTGTCCCTTCCGAAAGATAGATTTTCTTAATTTTCCCACTTGTGTTCGATGTAATTGTTGTTCCCATCTTCATGGCTTCAATCACAAAAAGCGGCTGATTCTTATCAACAGTATCGCCTTCCTTCACCATTATGGAAGCCAATGAACCTTGTAAAGGTGCACCAACTTGTTTTGGATTATTTTTATCCACTTTTTGATGAACAATCTTTTCAACATCAATTGAATGATCTTTGATAAGTATACTTCTTGTTTGTCCGTTTATTTTAAAGAAAACTTCTTTTTCGCCATCTTCATTAGCTTCAGTGATTGAGACAAGTTCAATAAGAAGTGTTTTCCCTTTATCGAGTTCAACAATAATTTCTTCGCCAGGCTTCATTCCGTAAAAGAAATTTTTTGTTGGTATTTGCATCACTTTTCCATACTTCACATAATGATTATATAAATCTGTAAAAACTTTTGGATATAATTTATAAGACAAAAAATCTGTCATCTCCCACTCTCTATCCATGCCTTCATCAAATTCCTTTTTAAAAGCTTTAAATTCTTTATCAAAATCAATAGGATCTAAATGAGCATTTGGTCTATCTGTGTATGGTTTTTCGCCGCGCAAAACAATTTTCTGAACATCTTCAGGAAATCCGCCAACAGGCTGACCTAAATCACCTTTAAAGAAACTTTTGACAGATTCAGGAAAAGACAAGCTATCTCCTTTCGCCATAAAATCTTGAATACTCAAATTATTACTCACTAAATATTGCGCCATATCGCCAACAACTTTACTACTTGGCGTCACTTTAATAACATTCCCAAATAATTCGTTGACTTGAGAATACATATCCGTGATTTCTGTAAATCTATCTTTTAAACCTAATGATTCTGCTTGAGGAATTAAGTTAGAGTATTGACCGCCAGGAATTTCATGTTTATAAACTTCAGCCGTTCCTGACTTAAGACCAGATTCAAATGGATAATAATATTCACGCACATCAGACCAATAAGTTGAATATTCATTGAGTTTCTGAATATCCAATTCATTTTCTCTTGGCTGATAACGCATACTTTCAGCTAATGAATTAAAGTTTGGTTGAGATGTTAATCCGCTCAATCCAGCTAAAGCAACATCGACAACATCAACCCCAGCTTCAATTGCTTTAAGATAAGTCGCTGACTGAATTGAAGAGGTGTCATGAGTATGTAAATGAATCGGAATATCAACTTCAGATTTTAAAGCTGTGATCAATTCTTTAGCAGCATAAGGTTTTAATAAACCAGCCATATCTTTAATCGCTAAAATATGAGCACCAGCGTTTTCAATATCTTTAGCGAGTTGTAAATAATAATCTAAAGTATATTTTTTGTGATCAGGATTTAAGATATCGCCAGTGTAGCACATGGATCCTTCAGCAATTCCTTTGGTATGCTTACGAACATGTTCAATTGTTGGGCCAATTGATTTCATCCAGTTTTGAGAATCAAAAATTCTAAAAATGTCAATTCCATTTTCCCAAGATTCAGCAACAAAGCGTTCGATTAGATTATCGGGATAAGCCGTATATCCGACGCCATTTGAGCCACGCAACAACATTTGTAAAAGCACATTTGGCATGGCTTCCCTTAAAATACGCAAACGCTCCCAAGGATTTTCCTTTAAGAAACGCATACAAACATCAAAAGTAGCACCGCCCCAAACTTCCATACTGAAAACTTCAGGATGATTTTTCGCAAAACCCTCAGCGACTTTCTGCAAATCATAAGTTCTCATTCGTGTTGCCAACAGACTTTGATGTGCATCACGCATTGTGGTATCTGTATAATGAATTTTCTTTTCATCCTTTAACCACTTTGAGAATCCTTCAGGTCCTAATTCTGTCAGAATATCTTTTGTTCCTTTCGGATGGTTTTGCTCTTTATTAAACTTAGGGACATTTGGTTTGATTAATTTTTTATTTGGATCAGTAAATTTTACATCTTCATGTCCATTTACAATCACATCACCAAGAAAGTTAAGCATTTTAGTCGCTCTGTTTCTTGGCTCTTTAATCTTGAAAAGTTCTGGTGTGTTTTGAATATAATTAACGGTCACTTTTCCTTCTCTAAAAGTTGAATCATTCAGAATATTATTCAGGAAAGCCATATTGGTTTTAACACCACGCACTCGAAACTCTGCAAGCGTACGACTCATTTTTCGACAAGCACCATCAAGCGTTCGGCTATTGGCAGTGATTTTCGTTAACATAGAATCAAAAAAAGGAGAAATAGTCACACCTTGATAAACACTACCTGCATCTAAACGAATACCAAAGCCGCTCGCACTTCTGTAGGTAGTAATTGTGCCATAATCAGGTTTAAAATCATTTTTAGGATCCTCGGTTGTAATTCGGCATTGTACAGCAAAGCCGTTTGTATGAACTTTATCTTGGCCATAAATCTTAATCTGCTGATCAGAAAGATGATAGCCACCAGCGATAAACAATTGAGACTTGACGATATCAATGCCTGTGACAACTTCAGTTACCGTGTGTTCGACTTGAATTCTCGGATTGACTTCAATAAAGTAAATACTTTGATCTTCATCAACTAAAAACTCAACAGTTCCTGCATTACTATAATTAACAGCTTTACCGATATTCAGTGCATATTCGTAAAGTTTGTTTTTCACTTCATCTGATAAACCAATTGAAGGCGCAATTTCTATTACTTTTTGATAACGACGTTGTACTGAGCAATCCCTTTCAAATAAATGAACGAGATCACCATGTTGATCACCTAATATTTGAATTTCGATGTGTTTAGGGTTTTCAACAAATTTCTCTATAAAAACAGTATCGTCACCAAAAGCATTTGCTGCTTCACGTTTAGATTCTGGAAAAGCTTTTTTGAGTTGATCTTGATCACGAATCACACGCATTCCTCTTCCGCCACCACCAGAAGCAGCTTTAAGCATGACGGGATAACCGATTTCATCAGCTTCTTTCAATGCAATTTCTACAGAAGTTAATTCCTCTTTGTTGCTTTCAATGACTGGAACATCATTATCAATCGCCACTTGTTTTGCTGTGACTTTGTCTCCCAAAGATTTTAAAACAGAAACATCTGGACCGATAAAGATGATCCCATTGTCCTGACAAGCTTGAGCGAAATCAGCATTTTCAGAAAGAAAACCATAACCAGGATGAATGGCATCAATGTCATTTTCTTTTGCAACTCTTATAATTTCAGCTATGTTTAAATAAGGTTTAAGAGGCTCTTCATCTTCACCAACTTGGTAGGCTTCATCAGCTTTATAACGGTGAAGAGAATAACGGTCTTCAAAAGTGTAAATACCGACAGTTCTCAAGCCGATCTCTGAACAAGCTCTAAATATACGGATGGCAATTTCACCTCTATTGGCAACCAATACTTTTTTAATTTTCATCAGATAGGAATTTTATGTTGTGTTGTTATTAAATTGCGCCCAATATCGGGAATTATGAATAAAAATTAGATAGAACACTCTAAATTTTAAGATTCTTAATCTTATTCATATCTATTTTCAATAATATCATTAATTCAAAAAAGCCAATCGTTTATCAGCTGAAGAATGAAATTACTTAGAATATTTTTTATGTTTTTTAGATTCAAAATTGGCTAGTAATTAACAAATCAAATTGTATATTATTGGGCTATAAAAAACTGAACTAAAAAATGAATATGAACTGGATTTTATTGATTGTTGGCGGTTTATTTGAAACCGGTTTTGCTGTTAGTTTAGGGAAGGCTCAAGAACATTCAGGTAAAGAATTTTGGCTATGGATGCTTTCTTTTGTGATTTGTGTCAGCGTGAGCATGTACTTTCTTTATAAAGCAATGGGAGGCGAACAAGCTATTCCCGTTGGGACAGCTTATGCAGTATGGGGTGCCATAGGTGCAACCGGAACTGTTCTTGCCGGAATTCTATTTTTTAAGGAACCTGTCACTTTTTGGCGAATTTTTTTCTTAACCACATTAGTTGCATCCGTTGTAGGCTTACAAATTGTGAGCAGCGAAGCTTAAAATAACACAATATATTAATTTATGAATTTAACCATTGAAAACATTCTCTTAGTCGGGTCTTTACTTTTATTTATCAGTACAATTGCAGGTAAAACATCTTATAAATACGGTGTTCCCGTTTTAATTCTTTTCCTCGCTATAGGTATGTTGGCCGGTGCTGATGGCATAGGCGGAATTTATTTTGATGATCCCAAAATCGCTCAATTTATTGGCATCATCTCACTCAACTTTATTTTGTTTTCGGGAGGTCTAGACACAAGTTGGCCTGCCGTCAAACCCATCTTAAAAGAAGGAATAATTTTATCTACATTAGGTGTTTTACTAACCGCGGTTTCACTGGGAACATTTGTTTGGTTCTTAACAGACTTCACGATTTACGAAAGCATGTTATTAGGTTCTATTGTATCATCAACAGATGCAGCTGCAGTTTTCTCGATTTTACGCTCTAAAAATATCGCTTTAAAAACAAATTTAAGACCGACTTTAGAACTGGAAAGCGGTAGTAACGATCCCATGGCTTATGTTCTTACTTTGGCATTTTTAAGCTTGGTGATAAATCAAGATGCAGGTGTGGCTTCTATTATACCTCTGTTTTTGCAACAAATGATATTTGGCGCAATCGCTGGTTTTGTTTTCGGGAAAATAAGTAAATACATCATCAACAGAATAAAACTTGGCTTTGAAGGTCTTTATCCTGTCTTGGTTATTTCGTTGATGTTTGCAACATTTTCAGCAACAGATTTCATTGGAGGTAACGGCTTTTTGGCCATTTATATTTGTGCTGTTTATTTAGGTAATCAAGATCTGATTCATAAAAAAACCATCCTTAAAATGTATGATGGTTTAGCTTGGTTAATGCAAATTGTTTTATTCTTAACCTTGGGTTTACTTGTCTTCCCAAATGAAATTGTACCTTTTATAGGGACAGGACTCATCATTTCATTATTCTTGATTTTTATCGCAAGACCTGTCAGTGTGATGTTGAGTTTAGCATTTTTTAAAATGAAAATGCGACGCAGAATTTATATCTCATGGGTTGGTTTACGCGGTGCAGTGCCAATTGTATTTGCGACCTATCCGCTTCTCGCCGGAATTGAGAAAGCAGATATGATTTTTAATATTGTGTTCTTTATTTCGTTAACCTCTGTTTTAATTCAAGGAACAACATTATCAGTAGTCGCGAAATGGCTCAATGTTGCTCTTCCTGATGAAGAAAAGAAGATTCTCGAAAAAGATAAACTCATTTTAAACATTCCTAAGTCAGCGATGAAAAAATATAGAATTTTACCTCATTACTCTGCTGTTGGTCAGCAAATTGTTGATTTAGAATTCCCTAAAGACACCATTATCGCAATGATCAAACGCAATGATAAATATCATTTGCCTAATGGTGGAACGACAATAGAAGCCAACGATATTTTGATTGTTTTATCAGAAAACCATGAAAGTATGGAAAACGTTAGCCAATGGATTAAACAACAAGATCAACCTCAAATACCTGCTTAAAATGAAAAAGCGTTTTATATTATTGATTGATTTTTCAGAACATTCTGAAAGCTTGCTAAAGTATGCTTATGATTGGAGTCTTCAAATTGAAACAGAGTTTCTCATCATTCATCAAACAGAAGTGATTACACCAACCTTAGCCGACATCAAAACACGTGAGAAATTTACGCAAGAAATCAACCTGAAGATGCTTGATCAAGTCAAAAGTTTTGTTGAAAATATTCTTCCAAATCAGGCACAACTCAATTATGATGTTTCTGATAAAAATTTAAACTTCACTTTAAAAGCGCACTTAAATACAGGTTTTGAAAATTTAATATTTGTAGGCATTAAAGAAACGAGTTTACGAAAAAAAATATTTCTTGGTAGCACTGCCATTCAACTTATCAACGAGATTGAAAACTCCTTTGTCGCTATGCCTAAAGAAATGACAAAATTTTCTCATGAGAAGATTTTTGTTGCTGTTACAGAAAAACATCCGCTTAATATTTTAGAATTAAATAATTTTTTAAGTTTTATTGATGAAACAGAAACAAGTATTACCTTTTTCCATTTATCTGATTATAATGAGGATACGGACTTTATAGAGAAAAAATTACGTGACTTAACCACTCTTTTTTCTGCTCAGTATAATGTTGATTATAAAATTTATGAAAAAAATGCCTATTTTAATGACATCAAAAAAGTTATTAACAACAAGGTTGACGAATTGCTTATTGTTCAAAAAGGCTCTCGACATTTAACAGATAAACTTTTTAGAAGATTCTTGATAAATGACTTGGTTTTCGAAGGAGAAACACCTTTAATTGTTTTGCCTTAAAATATTGATTATGAAGTTAAAAACCCTCATTCTTTTTGCTTTAATTTTCGCTCTACAGGCATGCGTTACAGATGATCAATGTATAGATTATACGATTGATTTAACAAGTCTTGAAGAAGAGTATAATTGTGAAAACACTAAAAATCAATTAGACATTAACTTGTCTGATGAAAATATAATCATCAACAATCAAGATGATTATAATGAACTCGTTTCTGGAAATTGTCAACCTGAAATTGATTTTAATAAATATGATTTAGTTATTGGTAAGAAAAATCTTAGTAATGGCAATGATTCAATTCATTATGAATTAATCAAAAATTGTACAAACGGCAACTTGCACTTAAAAGTTTTCTTTTATCAAAACGACACTAGTGTTGCTCCAAGTCTGACATATCATGCATTGATCCCTAAAATGAGCGACCAACAAATATTAAATATCGAAATTATTATTGTTGATTAATTGTCCTAAAACAACATCAAATAAAACTTGAAATATTCTAAAAAAAGAATACTCAATTAAGGTTTTATCTCATTAATTTTAACTTAATTTAAATAATATAAATCCAGCATTAACAGAATACTACCTTATTTTTGAACAAACCTGATAAACATATAGTGAAGAAAAGTAAAGGCAAAAAAATATTAAGAATTTTAGGGAGAATATTTCTGGGCTTTATCATATTTCTCATTTTATTAATTTTATTCATCAGAAGTCCTTGGGGACAAAATATTATCGTCAACAAAGCAACTAATTTTATCAGTGATAAAACTAAAACTGCTGTTGAAATTGAGCGTTTGTTTATCACTTCCTCAGGAAATATTCAGCTTGATGGTTTGTATTTAGAAGATACCAAAGGTGACACTTTAATTTACTCCGAAAGTTTAGAAGCTGAAATTCCTTTAATACCAATTATTTCCGGAAACCCTATCAGTATTGACGATGTGAGTTGGAAAGGTTTAAAAGCAAATATTTATCGTAAAGATTCCATCTCAGGGTTTAATTATCAATTTTTAATCGATGCTTTTGCTTCTGACACGACAGCAACGCAAACAGAAGAAGAAACTGCTCCACCTCAAATTGCAGTTGGCGAAATTGAACTTCAAAAATTTAAAATCAATTATGTTGATGATGTGAGTGGCATGAATGCTGAGTTAGATTTAGGTGATTTAAAATTAGAAGGAAAAGAAATCGATTTAGAAAAAATGAAATTTCATTTGGCTAAAATTAAACTCAGCCAAACAACCATAAATTATGAACAACTTAAAGCAATCACAGATTCTGATACAAGTTCGACAGGCGCTTTACCATTCATAAGAGTTGACCAATTCTCATTAAATCAAGTGACTGCCAAGTATAATGCGCCTCCACAAGGCTTAAATGCATTAGTTGATATTGATCTCTTTGAGATAGATAAAGCTTCAGCAAATCTCAATTTACAAGAAGTTGCTGTGAATAAAATTGCTTTGCAAAACTCAAAAATTAACGCAGAAATTGATTCATCGAAAATAGAATCTTCTCCTGAAGAAACACCAGCCAATAAAAAGCAAGAAGATTTTAAATGGCCAGATTGGAAAGTTGATGTCGCTTCAATTGACTTTAAGGATAACAATATTTATTATCATCAAAAAGGTGTTAAGCCACAAAAAGGAAAGTTTAATCCTGATGCAATCAAACTTTCAGACTTTTCACTGATAGCAGAAAACATACAACTATCCAAAAATACTGAAGCTAAATTGAACTTAAATCAACTTAAGTTTAATGAAGCTAGTGGCTTTAAATTAGATGAATTTAATTTTGCACTTGCACTGAACAATGAAAAAATTAATGTTTCAGGGTTGAAAGTTAAAACCCAAAAAAGTTCTTTAGATGGAAACATAGAGTTGACTTACACTGAATTTATTAAGCTCATCAATCAACCAGAGAAAGTTTATTTTGTTGCTGATCTCAATTCATTTCAATTAAATGCAACAGAAGCTTACTTGTTTTCTCCCGAGCTTAAAAAAAATGTACAGTTCCAGAAATTAGCTCAACAAAATATTAGTGGGAACCTTCTCATTAATGGCTCACTTGATAAAGCTAATGTTAAGAATTTAAATCTCAATTGGGGATCTAAAACAAACATCAATCTGAAAGGAATTGTGAGTCAACCGATAAATGTCGATCAACTTTATTTAGATCTTAATCAAATTTCGGCATCTACAAATCGCAGTGATATCATCACATTTTTAAATCCAGATTCTCTTGGAGTTCAAATCCCGCAAGATCTTAGTTTAAATGGTAATTTTACTGGCGGAATAGAAAAATTCAAGACTAATATCAATATTAATTCCACAAGCGGTCAGATTAAACTTCAGGGAGAATTAAATCATAAAAAACAAATTGCATTTGATTCACAGATAGAAATTATTGAACTAAATCTTGGTGAACTTTTACAAAATCCAGATTTAGATAAAGTCACTTTTACTTTAAAAACAGAAGGAAAAGGTGACAACTTAAATTCTCTAAATGCGAAATTAGATTCTGACTTTACAAAACTCACCTACGCTGATTATGATTTTTCTAATCTTGAACTTAAAGGCGATATTAAGAATGGTGTTGGTGATGTGAAATTAGATTTTAAAGATAAAAATCTAAATTTAAAATTTCATTCAGAAATTATTTTAGATTCCCTCAATCCAGAAATTAAAGCTGATTTAAACCTCAAAGGAGCCGACTTGTATGCTCTTGGTTTAACTGAGAAAAAAATTCGTTCTAAAGTAGATGTCAAAGCTAATTTTAAGGGAAGCGCCAACAAATTTAGATTAGATACAGATATCACAAATGGCACAATTGTTTATAATGATCAAGCCTATAATCTAGGTCGTGTTCAGATTGACGCCGATGTAGATGAAAAAAGTACTGTTGCAAAAATCAGTAGTCCTTTTATAAATAGTTCGCTTAATTCAAATGCAAAACCTGATCAAATTTCAAAAGCTTTAAGTCAGCATGTAAATCACTATTTCAGCAAGGATTCGACTTATATTCAAAAGGATAGTTTGAAAAATCCTGTTCAATTAAAGCTAGATTTAAAATTTCATGAAACGCCTATTATTTCTGAAGTTTTTCTTGAAGGTCTTGATCGGATGGACACTTTAAATGCTCAAATCAATTTTGATCAAGCAAAGCACAACCTAACGGCTAAAGTTAGCTTACCTCACTTAAAATACGGAGAAAATCTCGTTGATAGTCTATATCTCGATATTAATTCTGATGGGAAAAAAGCCGACTTCACAGCTAGTTTTACAGAAATTAAAGCTGGTCCAGCTCAAATTCCAAGAACAAAAATCAATGCTAATTTTAAAGAAAAACAATTTTTCTTAAATTTTGAAAGTTTTAAGAAGGGTGAAAAAATATACGCGCTTCACTCTGTTTTGGGTGGCGAAGATCGTAATCGTACGTTTAAAATTCTTCCAGAAGAATTTATTTTAAATAAAGAAAAATGGACAATTGATCCTAACAATACAGTCAGTTTCGGTCAAGAAAAATTGAAATTCAGGAACTTTATAATGTCACATCAAGGTGAAGAAGTCCGAATCACGAATCAAACTAATCAGCAAACAAATAATTGGGGATTAGAATTTAGTAACTTCAATTTATCATCACTTCTCGCCTATCTCAATCCTGATGAACTTCTTATGGATGGAAAAGTTGACGGTGAAATCGTTTTTATAGACCCGTTTAATAAATTTGGATTTACAGCAGATTTAAATATTAATGATTTTACAGCCTTGCAAAGTGAACTCGGCAAACTATCCCTTCATGCAGAATCACAAAATGACAATACTTATATAGTTGATGCTGGTATAAAAGGTAGCGATGTTGATATTGATTTTGATGGCAGTTATAAATCGGCAATTGAAGCACCATCTTTTGATTTAGACTTAAAAATCAATAAGATCGCCATGCAAAAAATTGAAAAATTTGCACCTGATGAAATAAAAAATGCTGAAGGACATTTAGAAGGAGAAATAAAGCTTAAAGGCACAAGTCAAGATCCTCAATTTAATGGACATCTTGCATTTAATCAAGCAAGTTTTAATGTCAGCAGGTTAGATGCAAAGTTTAGGCTTGCTAATGAGCGTATTAATTTAGATAATAAAGGAATTTACTTTAACAAATTTGCGATTAATGATGCTGATGACAACAGCTTCACCGTTGATGGAGATATTCTTCTTGATAAGATAACCAACCCAAAGTTTGATTTAAATCTTCAAGCAGATCATTTCACTGCACTAAATTCTGATGAAGAGGATAATGATCTTTATTACGGAAAAGTTGTGTTTGATATTGGTGCCGATATTACAGGAAATTTACAATTCCCTAAAGCAGAAGTAAGTTTAAAAATAAGGGAAGAAACCGACGTCACTTATGTTATTCCTGAGACTGAATTGAGCATTGAAAAACACGATGGAGTGGTTGTTTTTGTCAATAAAGAAAATCCTGACAATATTTTAACAAGAAAGGAAGATGATGAAACTACTGCAACAATAACAGGGATTGATTTAGCCTTAAAATTAAAAATAGAGCCTAAAGCAACATTTAATGTTATTGTTGATAAACGTACCGATGACAATTTAAAAATTCTTGGTGAAGGCGATTTAATATTTAGAATTGCTAGAAATGGAAGAACCACTTTAACCGGAAAATATGATATAAGCGGTGGACATTACCAAATGAATCTTTACAACTTGGTGAAAAGAGAATTCAAGTTAGATCCTTCAAGTAGCGTCAGTTGGCAAGGCGATCCGATGAGTGCTGATTTAGATGTTCGTGCAATTTATGAAGTCAAAACATCTGCGTCCTCATTGATGGCTTCTCAAACGACTGGTGCAAGCACGGAGGCAAAAAATCGTTACAGACAAAGATTACCTTTCTTGGTTTATTTAGACGTTGATGGCGAATTATCACAACCCAAATTAAATTTTAACTTAGGGATGCCAGATGATGAACAAGGTGCAATTGGAGGATCTGTCTATAGTAGAATTAGGCAACTTAATCAACAAGAAGATCAATTAAACAAGCAAGTTTTTTCTCTTTTAGTTCTTAACAAATTCTATCCTGATTCAGGAAGTGATGGTAGTGAAGGCGGTATTGCAACTGTTGCACGTGATAACTTGAATGATGCGCTCTCTGATCAATTGAATATGTTTTCTGATAAAATAACCAAAAACACAGGTATTGACTTAAATTTTGGTGTCAACTCCTATACAGACTATCAAGGTGAAAATGCTCAAGATAGAACAGATTTAGCCATTAGTGCCAAAAAGAAACTCTTTAATGACAGAGTTATTGTTGAAGCAGGCAGTGAAGTGAATGTACAAGGCGATAATAGACCAGGTGAAGAAAATCCGGTTATTGGAAATTTTAGCATAGAATATTTATTAACTAAAAATGGACGCTGGCGTCTTAAAGGTTTTAGAAAAAGTGAATATGAAAATGTGATTGATGGACAAGTTTTTGTGAGTGGAATCGCTTTAATTTTTACAAGAGAATTTAATAAGTTTAAGGAATTATGGGATGAAAGTTCTTTTCTGAAAAAGGATAAGAGTAAAGACGATTCCGAAAAAGATAAGGAAAATCAGGAAGGTGAAGATTCTAAAGAAAAAAAGACAAATAACAAAGCAACTCAAAATGAAGAATCTTCAGAATAATTTGTGATCAATGAAAATTAAAAATCTTAAATATCTGTTTTTTATCAGCATTATATATCTACTCTCAGCTTGCAGTGCTAAGAAGTTTGTTCCTGATGGAGAAAGTCTTTACAATGGATCATCAATTAAATTTGAAGATACTTTAGAAATAGAAAATAGAGATGGTCTTAAAACGATGCTTGTCAATTTATTGAAGCCAAAAACAAATTCTAAAATATTAGGGATGCGGCCTAATCTTTATTTTTATTATAAAAGTCAAAGAGAGAAGCCAGGTTTTATCAATAAATTTTTAGGTAAAAAAATTGGAGAAGAGCCAGTTTACTTTTCAGATGTTAATGTGAGTTCCACAGAAGAAATCATACTTAATAGACTGAGTAATAATGGTTTTTTTAATAGTCAAGTTACTTCCAGCGTTGAAAGCGATAGCACTTCAAAAACAACTGAAGTGAATTACACAATTAGTTTGACTTCTCCATATCGTATGGAAAAGTATGAAATAGAGCGCGACTCTTTAGACTCATTGGCTCTCTACTCAGAAATTGAAAAATCGATGAATCAGACGTTCTTTAAAAAAGATGCCAGATTTAATTTAGATGCGATGAAAGCTGAACGGACTAGAATTGACAATTTCCTGAAAGAAAGAGGTTACTATAATTTTAATGGAGACTTTTTAATTTTTGAAGCTGATACAAATGCTTATGACGATAAACGTTTTGACTTATATTTAAAGCTAAAAAATAAAGTTCCTGAGAAATCTTTGGTTCCTTATCAAATTAGAGATGTTACTATTTACCCAAATTATTCTGTTGAAAGCAAAGAAGAATATAAAGATACAACTAAGTTTAAGGCTTTTAAATTTGTGCAAAATGATGTTTTCTTTAAACCTAAAAGACTTTCACCTTATATATTAATAAAACCTGAAGAAAATTATAGTCCCAAAAATTCAAAATACACTAGTAGAAGACTTTCAAACATAGGAACTTACAAGTTTGTCAATATCAATTATAAAGAAAATGACACTGTTACTAAAAATGGAAAGCGACATTTGGATGCAGAGCTCTTTTTGTCACCATTAAATAAACGTGCTTTAAGGTTAGAATTACAAGGGGTTACTAAATCAAATAATTTTGCAGGGCCAGGTATTGGTGTAACATACTCTAACAGAAACATATTCAAAGGTGGAGAGTTATTTCGCTTAAGTACAAATTTCGGATATGAAAAACAATTCTCAAGCGGTGGTTCTGAAGGATCGAGTAGTCTTCAGTTAGGTGCGAAAACTTCATTGACTTTTCCAAGATTATTATTTCCAATAAATATTGATCATCGATTTGAGTATTCTATTCCTAAGACAAAAATAGAATTGGGTTATGATTACTTAAATCGAACAAGGCTCTATAGACTTAACTCATTGACAGCAACATTTGGTTACATCTGGACGGCAAACAGGTTTGTCACCCACAGACTAAATCCATTAAATATTAACTATGTTAGTTTAGGAAAAACAAGTGATGAGTTTGATAATATACTGGATCAAAATCCTTTTCTGCGTCAAAGCTTTGAGCAAAAATTCATTGCTGGTCTCACTTACTCTTTTACTTATAATGAATTATCAGATCAGTCTAAGAAAGGTGGTTTTTATACTAATGTCAATTTTGATATTGCAGGAAATATATTGAGTTTATTTGGAAAAGAAAATGATGAAGGCAGCAAAAGTTTTTTAGGCTTAGAATATGCGCAATATGCAAAACTTGATATTGATACGCGATATCACTACAAATTAGACTCTAAAGGACAAGTTTTAGTTGCCAGAGTGTTTGGAGGAATAGGTTTACCTTATGGAAACTCAAACTCTTTGCCTTTTGTAAAACAATATTTTTCAGGAGGTCCTTACAGTGTTCGTGCTTTTAGAATTAGAGGTTTAGGGCCTGGAACTTATGCGCCTGCAGATGGTGATAGCGGTTATTTTGATCAAGCTGGTGATATCCGTCTAGAAGCCAATTTAGAATACAGATTTCCAATAATGCAATACATCAATGGAGCTATTTTTGCCGATGCAGGAAATGTTTGGTTAACAAAAGAAAACGAAGCATTACCAGGCGGAAAGTTTTCCTCAAATTTCATCAATGAGTTAGGTATTGGTGCTGGAATTGGACTTCGCGTTGATATTCAAGGTTTTGTGATCAGGTTTGATCTGGCTTCACCGCTAAAAACACCAAATACTGACTGGGAATTTGAATACGATTCACCTGTCTTTAACTTTGCGATTGGTTATCCGTTTTAATTAAAAAAGGCTATTTCAAATATTGAAATAGCCTTTTTTAAAATTTTCAGTTATTTAATTTACATTTTATCAATATAAGTTGTGATTTGATCACTTTCATAATCGTTAGGTGTAAATGGAAACCTATGAAAATCATAAACCATTTCTTCTTCATTTATACAATTATTCTCAATAACAAACATTGCATAAAGCTCACTGCCTTCTTCTGGGCATGTAATACATACCATCTTATCTTGACAATTTTCATTAGCTTCTTGCAACCATACATCATAATACATATCGTAAAATGTATAGATTTCATTCCAACAAGCATCAGGATCAAATGGGTCTCCTATTTCCTCATTGGGAGCTATAGAGAAAATATTATTTTTATGAGATTCTTTAATTATACGAAGTCCAGATTCATTTTGCTCTATTGCTTTCATAAGCTCTGCTTTTGTACCCACTATAATTCCTTTTTCTTTAAGTCCAGTTGCTGATGTAAGATCGATACTCATGGCGAACATTTCTGCTTCCTGAACTAGCTCTATTGGCTTAGCTTCATCTTTGTCGCAAGAGATTAATGTAAACATTATTACAAATGCTAAAATTCCGATTTTTGTCAATGAATTTTTCATAATTTAAAATTTAAGGTTATTAATATTTGTAAAACAGACTCTTATTGTTTTACACTTTCATATCAAATATTCTTTCAATTTGTTACCCTAATTTTTAATGATTTCTAAAAGAAATTATACATTTTATCGTTATAAAAAAAGCTAAACACCTTAAGATGTTTAGCTTTATATTTTTTAAAAATAATAGTTTTTAATAATCTACATATTCGGTTATTTCAAGTCCGTAACCAATCATACCTACACGCTTTTTTTGTTTAGAATTAGACATCAATTTAATTTTATGAATACCTAAATCATGAAGAATTTGAGCGCCAATACCAAAATCTTTGTTATCCATAACAACACTCGGAGCCTTGATAATATCTTGATTTTGGCTTTCTTTTAAAACCTCTAGCCTACTTAATAAATTTAATCCTTTTGGATTTTGATTGATAAAAACAATTGCACCTGAATCATTAGAGTTTAATTTTTTAAACATATCATCCAGTTTTTTATCAGCATCATTAGTTAAAGTCCCTAATATATCATTGTTGACTAAAGTAGAATTGACACGGACTAAAACCTTTTCATCAGCTTCCCAAGTGCCTTTTGTTAAGGCAATATGTACACTGTCGTTAGTTGTTTGTTGATAAGCACGTAATCTAAATTGACCAAATTTAGTTTGTATGTCAAAATCTTCTTTTTTCTCAATTAAAGAATCATGCAACATGCGGTAAGCCACTAAATCTTCAATACTTACTAATTTAATATCATGTTTTTTAGCGACTTCAACAAGTTCAGGTAAACGAGACATTGTCCCATCTTCATTCATGATTTCACAAATAACACCTGCAGGCTGCAAACCTGCTAAACGTGCAAAATCAATTGCAGCTTCTGTATGGCCTGTTCGTCTTAAAACGCCACCATCTTTTGCGATTAATGGGAAAATATGTCCAGGTCGATTGAGATCGTGTGGTTTAGTCTCTTGATCACATAAAGCTTGAATAGTTCTTGAGCGATCGCCAGCCGAAATACCTGTGGTAACGCCATGATCTCTTAAATCAACAGAAACAGTAAAAGCTGTTTCCATAGGATCGGTATTATTACCGACCATTGTGTGCAAATGAAGGTCTTTACAACGGCTTTCAGATAATGGTGTACAAATCAATCCTCGACCATATTTAGCCATAAAGTTGATCATCTCAGGAGTCACTAATTCAGCTGCTGCTAAAAAGTCGCCTTCATTTTCACGATCTTCATCATCAACCACAATGATAATTTTCCCTTTTCTAACGTCTTCAATCGCATCTTGAATGCTATCTAATTCTATGTTGTGAGTTGATTTTTTTTTCATAGCAATATTTTGTGACCAAAGTTATGAATTGTCATCCTTTGGTTTTTTCAATTTGAGTTTAATTAATAATTTCTGAAATGGCACTGTAATCACATCAAGGTTTACAAATCCTTGATCGGTTGTAGCTCGATAAGTTAAGTAAACACCTAAAGGTAACATGATTATTGTTGAAATCCATGAGCCTAAAAAAGGAGAAATTTTTCCTGATTCTGCACTATTACCAGCAAATAAACCTATAAAATGATAAATTAAAAATAGAATAATCGCTGCAATCATCGGTAAGCCTAAGCCTCCTTTTCTAATAATAGCTCCGAGTGGTGCTCCAACAAAGAAAAGCACGACACAGGCAAAACCTAATGCGTATTTATCATGTAATTTCATCTCAATTTTGTTGAGATATGCTCGTCTTTTTCTATGCAAATTCTTTTTAGCACTAATCTGTGGCGTAATACTATTAACAGTATTTATCGCAATACTTAAAAGGTGTTTTTGGCTTTTAGGTTTATATAAGCCAATAATAGAATCTAAATTTGATTTAGACTTTTCATCCAATATTTTAGTGTACTCATCTCTTGTATTTTTTTGAGATTTTGCAGGGTCTAAATTGAATTTATCTGAAGGTAATTGATTGTTTTTTTCTAAACTATCATTCAACTCCTTTTCGTTACCAACCAATCTTGTATAACCAGATCTCAAACTGATACTTTTTTGATAACGATTTATATTTTTTGCATAATCTTTTGAAAACGAATCTAGTTGGGTTTTCAATTCAGCAATATTAAGCATTTTAAAAGGATGATCTTCATCATTATCAATATCAACTTTATTGATTTCTGATAAATCAATATTAATCACGTATTTCTGAAATTCGCTTTTCACATAAGGAAGTCTTCTTCTCTCTTTAAAACTTTTCGGATGAATTTCATCGTAATAATTACCATCATACAACTCTAATGAAAGAATATTTGAATCTTTCTCAGAGGCCAATTTTCCATAATCAGATTTGATAACAGTGTAATTCCCTGAACGCTTAGGATCTTTTTTATGAATGGTCACATTGTCTAAATCTTGACCGTTTTTACCAGATTTTTTATCAACTTTAATATTGATATTTCCAACATCGTTAAAAGCACCTTCTACTATCGCCATTGCTGGTTGAACTTTGGCGATGTTTCGCTTCATGCTTCCTGCTTTATATTCTGCTGCAGGAATGACATTATTACTGAAAAAGAAAGTCAAAATACCCAACAATACAATAAAAACAATGAGGCTTCGCATTGCACGTTGTAAAGAAATACCAGAAGATTTCATCGCTGCAAACTCATAATACTCAGAGAATCCCCCAAAAGTCATGATCGAACTGACTAAAATAGTCAGTGGTAATACCAAGGGAACCAAGTTGGGAGAGTAGTAGAGCAAAAACTTAAGCACAACAACAATTCCTAAATCTTTACCTGCGAGTTCTGAAATAAACATCCAGATCGCTTGCAAAATAAAGATGAGCATCAGAATTGTAAAAACCGCTAAAAAGGTTTTTAAAAAAGTTTTGAGTATATAACGATCTAAAATTTTCAAGGTCGAAAATTAGTCTAATTCATTAATATAATAATCAGGATATCTTGAAGCATCAAAACTAAACATGTTGTCAGACAACGGTTGATTAGGCTTAAATTCAGCGATTCTGATTTCAATTCGCGTATTGTTATCTTGCTCTTGAATGAGATTAAATAAATGCTTAGTCATCTGGTCAATTCCTATTAAAGCTTCTTGCATCTGTGCATTTTCATCGTTTGCGATCAACTTAATATATTGGATTTTTCGGCCATCAAGATTTTCAACTTTATCCATTTTATACATATAACCTTCTTCAAAAAAGCTTAGCATTTTCGAAGGTGTAAGTTGATTATCATCTTCAGGAACATATTTTGAAATTGTAATTTCTTCATCTTCGGGAATAATAGTATAAATTTTCTGACCATCAAATAATTGGGTCGTTCCCATCAGGTTTAATAAATATTTTTCGCCTTTTAATTTTAAACCGCCTCGTGTTTCTTGCTTGATATCTTCAGCTTCATTTTCTAAGATATAGAGAAATTTAATTTGAATATTATCATAAGATTTCACTTTCTTTAAAACATCTTGAATCATTTTTTCTGCTTGAGGCTCAGTCTGTGCTGATACAGTTAAAAATGTCATTAAAAAAAAGATAAGGCTAAATAATCTAGTATTTTTCATGTTGTTATTTTTTTTCGTTTTCTAATAATTCTTTTAAGGCAATTAAATCAGGAATGTGAACTTGTCTGGCTTTACTACCTTCAAATTGTCCAACAATACCTGCTGCTTCAAGTTGGTCTATCAATCGACCTGCTCGGTTATAACCAAGCTTTAATTTTCTTTGCAATAAAGATGCCGAACCTTGCTGAGCAGTCACGATAACTTCTGCTGCTTTATCAAAAAGCTTGTCTCGCTCATCAATTTCGTTTTCTAAAGTTGCTGTTCCAGAATCTTCACTGGTATATTCAGGCAACAAGTAAGCATCTGGATAGGCTTTTTGTGAGCCTATAAACTCAGTAATTTTATCAATTTCAGGTGTGTCAACAAATGCACATTGCAAACGCACCAAATCATTACCTTGTGTGTAAAGCATGTCTCCTCTACCGATTAATTGATCTGCTCCACCAGCATCTAAAATCGTTCTTGAATCAATTTTAGAAGTCACCCTAAATGCAATTCTCGCTGGGAAGTTAGCTTTTATCATCCCTGTAATCACGTTGACAGATGGGCGCTGAGTTGCAATAATTAAGTGTATTCCAATAGCTCTTGCCAATTGTGCTAGTCTTGCAATAGGTGTTTCAACATCCTTGCCTGCTGTCATAATTAAATCAGCAAATTCATCAACAACAAGAACAATATAAGGTAAAAAACGATGACCGTTCTCTGGGTTGAGTTTACGTGCTTTAAGTTTCGCATTGTACTCGACAATATTTCTCACCATCGCATCTTTCAACAAATCATACCTTGCATCCATTTCAATACAAAGTGAATTTAAAGTATCGATGACTTTTGAATTATCTGTGATAATCGCATCATCAGTGTCAGGCAATTTAGCCAAGTAGTGTCTTTCGATTTTATTAAAAAGAGTGAGTTCAACTTTTTTCGGATCGACCAATACAAATTTGACTTCAGCTGGATGTTTATGATAAAGAAGAGAGGTCAAAATCACATTAAGTCCAACGGATTTACCTTGTCCTGTTGCACCAGCCATCAATAAGTGAGGCATTTTAGCTAAATCAGCAACAAAGGTTTCATTTGAAATGTTTTTACCAAAAGCAATTGGCAATTGCATTTCAGCTTTTTGAAACTTCTGAGAAGCAGCAACAGATCGCATCGAAACAATAGAAGGATTCTGGTTTGGAACTTCAATACCAATTGTGCCTCGACCTGGAATTGGTGCGATAATACGAATTCCTAAAGCTGATAAGGATAAAGCAATATCATCTTCAAGATTTCTAATTTTAGAAATACGGATTCCTGCTTCAGGGATTATTTCATAAAGTGTGACTGTTGGTCCAACTGTCGCTTTAATTTGAGCAATTCCGATTTTATAATTTTTGAGCGTCTCAACAATTTTATTTTTATTTTCCTCTAATTCCTTTTGATCGATTGTTATTCCAGCGCCTTTGCTATAATCTTTAAGTAAATCTATCGTAGGAAATTGGTATTTAGATAAGTCAAGCTTAGGATCAAACTCTCCAAAATTTTCAACGATCTTTTTACTTTTTGAATCTATTTCATCATCATCTTCCTCTTGTCCTGTTTCAACTTCTAAGCTTAAATCATCATCTTCATTTTGACTATCAATAACGATTTTTTGTGGTTGTTTTGCTTGTTCTTTTTTAGAAGAATCTTCTTCTGACTTTTTTTGATCTTCACTTGATGTTAAGTCATTTTCAAACTTAACTTCCGCAGCAACATCTGGCTTTTCGTTAAGCTTTTCTTTCTTTTCAATTTTGTCTGAAGAAGGTTGAACTTCTTGATCTTTATTTTTTTGATTGGCTTCTTTTGCTTTTTTGAAATCATTTTCGACAGCTTGTTTTTTTGATTTGAAAAAGTTTGAAATTTTTTCTGGAGTGATCTGTAGTCTTGCAACTAAATAAGCAATCATCATAAAAGCGATCAACAAACCAAGACCAATATCGCCGATGTAAACACTTAAATATTCTTTGATCTCAAAACCGACGACGCCTCCTAAAATAGGATATGTTTTACCGAAGAAAGCAAAAAATAGAGATAAGGTTATCATCACATAAATTCCCCAAAACCAAATATTTTTTAAACTTATTTTTTTGATTTCTAGAAAGAGTTTTAAACCAGTTAAAGCGATCATGAATGGCAGACTAAAAACAGCAACACCAAAACCGTCATAAATCAAAAAATAAGAAACAGTTGCACCGAATTTACTTAACCAATTGGCTGGTTTTTCTTGAGAACTGACAGCAGAACCAATTAAGCTTTGGTCACTCTCCCACGTAAACAAAAAAGAAACAAAAGCCAGTAAAAGCCCAACAGCAAACAGAAATAAAAAAACTCCTAAGAGTATTTTTTGTTTTCTATTAATCGAAAAACGCGGTGCTTTAAAACTTTTTTTTGTTTTTTTATTTTTCTTTTTTGCCATGTATTTTTTTGAGTTTGCAAAGATACAAATATAACATCATTCCTTTATTAAAAGAGAATGTGACTCACTAAAATAACATTAAAAAAAGATAAGGAAAGTAGATGTACAAACCGATTAAAATAGCAAAAATACAAACCATAAAGACAGCGCCAGCGGCTATATCTTTGATTAAACCAATTTTAGGATGGAGTTCAGGATGAATAAAATCAGCGACTTCCTCAATTGCAGTATTAAATGATTCTGCTCCCAAAACCATAGCGATTGCCAAGGTTTGAATTAAGAATTCAGTTTTAGTAATTCCTACAATAAAACCAATAATACTCACAATAAATCCGATAAATATCTGAACCTTAACACTATCTTCTTTTAATAGACGTAAAAAACCTTTCCATGCAGGAGTGATCGCTCGCCAACGCCCAAATAAAAAATTCTTCATCGATATATTTTATTTCTATTTACAAAAGTATCACTTTAAGATTAGATAGAAATTATTTTCAATTTTTTACAAAAAAAAGGGCAAACTTAAAGTTTGCCCTTTACTCCTAACTCGTCTTTCTTTTTCAGTAATCTATTGGTCAATCGACCCTAAAACACGTTTAGCAAAAGTATTTGCAGCATCCTTTTCAGACATGCCATCTTTTACCATTTTATCCATTTCAACAGCGCCAGCGATGTTTGTAATCAATTCACCAACAACATCCATTTCGTTGTCTTTAACTGAGCGGTGTTCACAAAACGATTCTAAAACTTCTAGAGTATTCTCTAGTTTTTCAGCTTCGTTATTTTTCTGCAAATGCTTAATGATTGGTAACTTCATCAACTAATTCTTTTAATGATTCAAATTTATTTGTTTGGACTTGATTGACAAACTCACCATTCTTGAAAGTGGCAAATGTTGGTAAGTTATTCACATTTGCTAATTTTCTAGATTCTGGAAATTTTTCTGCGTCAACAATAATAAAAGGAACTTCTTCATTCTCTGAAGCTAACTTTTTAAATTTCGGCTTCATCAATCGGCAGTTTCCACACCATGAAGCAGCATATTGAACAACAACTGTATCGTTATTTTTAACTTCTTCTGCTAAATTATCTTCTTTAATTTCTTTAAACATAACTTCTTTTTTTTTGAATCTAGCCGAAAGCTTCCTTTCGGCTAGATGTATTTGATTTATTTAGATGATAAGTAAGATGCAACGCCATCTCTGTCTGCTTTCATTGCTTCTTTACCTTCTTCCCAGTTTGCAGGACAAACTTCACCATGCTTTTGTACATGAGCATAAGCGTCAATCATTCTGATAAATTCGCTAACGTTACGACCAAGTGGCATGTGGTTTACACCTTCGTGAAATACAGTTCCTTCCTCATCGATAAGGTAAGTTGCTCTGTAAGTTACATTGTCACCATCAACAGTGATATGACCTGTTTCTTCATCATATCTTTCATTAGTAGTGTCCAAAATACCTAATCTGCTACTCAAGTTTCTGTTAGAATCAGCTAAAATTGGGTAAGTTACACCTTCAATACCACCGTCATCTTTTGAAGTGTTTAACCACGCAAAGTGAACTTCTGGCGTGTCACATGATGCACCGATAACAATCGTGTTTCTTTTATCAAATTCTGACATCGCTTCTTGAAAAGCGTGTAATTCTGTTGGACATACATAAGTAAAGTCTTTTGGGTACCAGAATAAGATGATTTTTTTATTTTCTTTTTTTGCTTTTTCTAAAATGTTAATTTCAAAAGTATCGCCCATTTCATTCATAGCGTTTACTTTTAAATCTGGAAATTTTTGACCTACAATTGACATAATTATTTATTTTTTTGTGTTAATATTCTGATACAAATTTAAGCTTAAATACTCCCTCAACAATCACTTTAACTTATCTTTTAATTATACAACTATAAGATTTACTTATAATGAATGACTAAATGATTAGTCTTACTAATTTTAAAATTTAACTTATAAAAAATCAGCTATTTAAATGAGATGACGTCGCTATTTTTATTAAAATTGTAGTTCATCAAATTATCTGTTTTAATGACAACTCTTTTTACACATATCAAATCTTTATTACAAACACGTGAAGAAACTGAGAAACCTCTTATTGGTGAAGAACTTCGTGATTTACCACATATTGATAATGCGTGGTTATTAATTGAAGATGACAAAATCAAAGGTTATGGTGTCATGGAAGATGATAATCTTCCTACAGCAGATAAAATCATGAATCTTGAAGGACGCTATATTCTTCCTACCTGGGTTGATAGTCATACACATATTGTTTATGCAGGTAATCGCGAACAAGAATTTGTGGATCGAATCAAAGGGTTGACCTATGAAGAGATTGCAAATCGTGGCGGCGGAATCGTTAACTCTGCTAAAACACTTGGCGATACAAGTTTTGAAGATTTATATGCACAATCAGAAGAACGTTTAAAAGAAGTTATCAAACTTGGAACAGGTGCTGTTGAAATCAAGTCGGGATACGGTCTCACAAAAGAAGCCGAACTCAAGATGCTGCGTGTGATACAAAAATTAAAAGAAAACTATAAGATCCCGATTAAATCCACATTTTTAGGTGCTCACGCCATTCCTAAAGAATATAAAGGAAAAGAAAAAGCTTATGTCAAAATGGTTATTGAAGACATACTTCCTGCAGTTGCCGAAGAAAAATTAGCAGACTATATTGATGTTTTTTGTGAAAAAGGCTATTTCGACTTGGAAGACACTGAAAATATGATTGAGGCTGGTAAAAAGTTTGGTTTAAAGTCAAAAATTCATGTGAACCAATTTAATAGTTTTGGCGGAATTCAATTGGCTGCTGAAAAAAACGTTTTAAGCGTTGATCATTTAGAAGAAATGAAGTTTGAAGATTACAAATCATTAAAGAAATCAGAAACAATTGCTGTTGCACTTCCTTCTTGTTCGTTTTATTTAGGAATACCTTATTCTCCAGCTCGTGAAATCATCAAAAATGATATTCCTTTTGCATTAGCAAGTGATTTTAATCCGGGAAGTACACCAAGTGGTAACATGAATTTCGTCATTTCACTTGCTTGTATAAAAATGAAGATAACACCTGAAGAAGCTATAAATGCTGCAACTTTAAATGCTGCATTTGCTATGGAACTCCAAGATGAAGTTGGAAGCATTACTACTGGAAAAAAAGCTAACTTTATAATCACTGATAGAATTCCTTCATTCGGATTTTTACCTTATGCATTTGGTACAAATAGCATTGATGAAGTCTGGATAAACGGCAAAAAATTTGAATCATGAGCTTAAAACTATACACGACTGCAGATTACGATAAATACACGAAAATAAGGGTTGGTGAAACCAAATTTGGTGAAGAATTATCACCTATACAGCAAATTGAAGATTTAGCATCACACCACGCAAAGTTTGTTGTTCTAGGTGTTCCTGAAAATATAGGAATTAGAGTTAACCACGGAAATTCAAATGCTCATAAAGCTTGGGAGTCTTTCTTAGGTGCGTTTCTAAACATCCAAGTCAATGCCTATAATAATGCGCATGATGTTTTATTACTCGGAGAAATTATCACAAAAGATTATATGCAGCAGGCTGAAAATATGAAGATGCCTGAAGATACTGATGAAATGGGGAAATTAGTGGAGCAAATTGATGATGATCTTTCTAAAATCATCAAACTAATCGTTGATGCTGACAAAATCCCTATCGTTATTGGTGGCGGTCATAATAACGCATTTGGGATGATTAAAGGAACTCATCTGGCTCTTGAAAAACCTATCAATGTTATTAATATTGATGCGCATACAGATTTTCGACGACTCGAAAATAGACATAGCGGAAATGGCTTTTCTTATGCAAAATCAAAAGCCTATCTCGATAAATATTTTGTTTTTGGATTACATAAAAACTATACATCAGACGCGATATTTAAAGAATTTGATGATTCAAAATCTTTAAAATATGAACTCTATGAAGATCTTGAACATTTAACAACGCTTGATAAAACAGTTCGTTTTAAATCAGCCTTAAATTTTGTTCAACAGAACTTTGGTCTTGAGCTAGATTGTGACGCGATACAGGATTTCCCTTCAAGTGCACAATCACCTTCAGGATTTAGCATGCCAGAAGTGAGAACTTTTATTAAAATAGCTAGAAAAAGCAAATGTCAATATTTACATATCTGTGAAGCTGCACCTCATGAAACAATGCAAGTTGGAAAAGCGATTAGTTATTTTGTAAGTGATTTTATCAGAGCTTATTAATAAATCAATAATTACAACTTTAAATTCAAGCCAAAGAAGCTCGATGCACCAGCACGATTAAATTGTGAATAAGCATAGCTGAATCTCCATTTATTAAAGCGTAAAGAAAAGCCACCAGATAAACCTGCAAATGCACGTTGATCATCAATTCTCAATTCTTCACCTCTTCTAAAACTATAACCGAGTTGAATATTAAAGCCACCTTCAGGAAAAACTTCAACACCTAAAATACTATGTCTTAGAATGTTATTAAAAAAACTAGGATCGTCTCTTGTGATATTTCCTTCTAAATCAACTTCATCTCTATTTGTATTTCCAAAAGCGATATTCCAAATCTGAGCCTGATCGTAAGTCACATGCCAACGGATAGGAACATTTTTAAGATTTTGAGAAATTCCTAAAATAACTTCAAAAGGTAAATCTTCTCGGATGTCATCATAAGCTTTAAATTGATAGCCTATATTTCTTAAAACACCAGAAACAACTAAGTCCCATTCTTCATAAATATAAGATACTCCCAAATCTACAGAAGTGGCAAAGGATGTGTATTGTTCTAACTTTGAAGTGATTAAACGAAAATTTGCGCCCGCGTAGAAATCACTTCGACCAATTTGAGTTGCATAACCAAACTGTAATGAAGCTTCATTACCTGAGAAACTTGATGTTGAATTTCCATTTTCATCATAACCATCAAAACTTCCATAGTTAATGTAAGTCATACTCGCATGAACCACTTGTGTGCGTCTGTCAATTAAATGCGCAAACGAAGCCGTCCCGTAGTTGATGTCTGCGAGATAATTCATATAATTTACACTCAAATGATTATCCATTCTGTAATTAATCAAAGATGGATTGACAATCGCGTTTGAAGGATCGTCATTAAGAAGTGTTATATTTTTGCTTCCTAAAGCCGAAATTTTTGGTGACACTGGTAAATTGAGAAACTCATAAGTTGTCTTTCCTCCTATTTGTGCAAAAGCAGCACTTAGGTATAAAAAACTAAAAAAAACAAAAATGAATTTCATTGAGACAATTTTGAAAAGGCTATTGTTTAAACGATTGATTTGCATTTTTATTTTTAAACAAACCCGCACAAAAGTATAAAAAAAACCGAGTCTGTAAACTTGACTCGGTTTTTAAAATATGAGAACTTCAATAGTTTAGTTTATAAAACTTTTGCATCCTTAACTTTTTGCTTCGTTATGGCAATGTCTAAAACTTCTGACATTTCCCTCACATAATGAAACTTCAAGCCCTTCAAGTAGTCTTCTTTGATTTCTTCAATATCCTTTCTATTATCTTCACACAGAATAATTTCTTTGATTTTAGAACGTTTAGCCGCTAGAATTTTTTCTTTAATTCCACCAACTGGCAAGACTTTACCTCTTAAAGTAATTTCGCCAGTCATCGCTATATTTTTCTTGACTTTACGTTGCGTAAATAAAGAAACCAATGAAGTTAACATTGTAATCCCTGCGCTTGGTCCATCTTTAGGAGTCGCACCTTCCGGAACGTGAATATGAACGTTATAATTAGAAAATATATCAGGATTCACTTCAAATTTTTCTGCATTCGATTTGATATATTCCATTGCAATTGTTGCAGATTCCTTCATCACTTTACCAAGGTTTCCTGTAATTGATAAATTTCCTTTTCCTTTAGACAGAATTGACTCAATAAAGAGAATATCACCTCCTACTCTTGTCCAAGCAAGACCAGTGACAACACCTGCAACATCATTATTTTCAGAAATACTGCGTTCTACTTTAGGTGGTCCGAGAATTTCAACAATTTTATCAGAAGAAACCTTGACGTCATATTCTTCCTCAAGAGCTATAGATTTTGCAATGAAGCGAACAACTTTTGCCAATTGTTTTTCTAGACTTCGAACACCAGATTCACGTGTGTATCCTTCAATAATATCTTCTAATTGCGTTTTACCAAGTTTGATATCTTTCTTCGTTAAACCATGTTCATTAATTTGTTTTGGAAGTAAATGTCTTTTTGCAATCTCAACCTTTTCTTCAATCGTATAACCGCTAACATTGATAATCTCCATACGGTCGCGCAACGCTGGCTGAATTGTTTGCAAACTGTTCGCTGTTGCAATAAACATGACCTTCGATAAATCGTAGCCTAACTCTAAAAAGTTATCATGAAATTCACTGTTTTGTTCAGGGTCTAAAACCTCAAGCAATGCTGAAGATGGATCACCTTGATGACTACTCGCCAACTTATCAATTTCATCTAAAACAAAAACAGGATTTGATGTTCCAGCTTTTTTCAAACCTTGAATAATACGACCTGGCATTGCGCCGATATAAGTTTTACGGTGACCTCTAATTTCTGCTTCATCTCGCAAACCACCAAGAGAAACTCTCACGTATTCTCTGCCTAAAGACTCAGCAACAGAACGACCTAATGAAGTTTTTCCGACACCTGGAGGTCCGTATAAACATAAAATCGGTGACTTCATGTCATTTCTTAGTTTAAGAACAGCGAGGTATTCAATAATTCTTCTTTTCACATCCTCAAGACCATAATGATCTTTATCAAGAACTTTCTGCGCGCGTTTCAAGTCAAATTTATCTTGACTAAATTCATCCCAGGGTAAATCTAGAAATAAATCTAAATAGTTTCGTTGAATTGAAAACTCAGCAACTTGCGGATTCATGCGTTGAAGTTTGGCAAGCTCTTTTTTGAAATGTTTATCAATCTCTTCATTCCATTTTTTAGATTTTGCACGCTCACGCATTTCTTCTATCTCACTTTCATTTGAAACACCACCAAGTTCTTCTTGTATCGTTTTCATTTGTTGATGAAGGAAATATTCACGTTGCTGCTGGCTCATATCATTCTGAACCTTTAACTGAATATCGTTTTTCAGTTCAAGTTTTTGAAACTCTAAGTTCATAAATTTTAAAGTCGCAAGCGCTCGATCTTTTAAATCGCCTGTTTCCAGCAACTGCTGTTTATCTTTGACTTCCAAATTCATATTGGAAGATACGAAGTTGACAAGGAAAGATGAACTTTCAATATTCTTAATTGCAAAAGAAGCTTCCGAAGGAATATTCGGACTTTCTTTGATAATGCGCAATGACAAATCTTTGATCGAATCGATAATCGCTTCAAATTCCTCATCAATATGAGGTGGTCTTGTCTCTTCAACTTCATTAATAGAACATCTCAAATACGGATCTTCACTGATCATCTCGTCAACTTCAAAGCGCTTTTTACCTTGAATGATTACTGTTGTGTTACCATCAGGCATTTTAAGAACTCTTAAAATGCGAGCAACGACACCTACTTTATGAATGTCTTTTATCCCTGGATCTTCCTCTTCATCATTTTTTTGAGCAACAACACCAATAACTTTGTCACCTTGATTAGCCTCATTAATCAGTTTGATTGATTTATCACGTCCCGCAGTGATCGGAATCACAACGCCCGGAAATAAAACTGTGTTTTTAAGTGGTAAAATAGGTAGATTACCTGGTAATTCTTCTTTGTTGATGAGCTCTTCATCCTCTGTTGTCATTAAAGGGATAAGTTCTGCATCTTCATCAATATGTTGTGATGACAAACTGTCAATATTAAATATTCCTGATTTAGCCATAGCTCTTATTTAGACATAATGTCAGTTATCTAACCGATCATTCTGTCATATTTATATTTTTTCTTTTATAAAATAGGTTTTCTATTTCAATTGGCTAATAAGGCAATTGGTATGCCAAAACTCAATAAACCAATGTTGATGCGGAGACATTTTGAAAAATACTTTAGACTGGAATAAAAGAGTATCAATTTCAATTTATTTTGATAAAAAAACAACACATTGACCAATAAGAAATTATAAAATATAAAATTATATCGAAATCGTTTTCGGTAGTTGAAATTATAGTTATTTTTGACGCGAAATTGACTCTCTTTTTATACAAAAAAATGAACACAACCAACACATTTGAAAAGGAACTCACTTTTCAAGCCAACCGCAGAAAATCTTCAGTTAAATTTATCAACATCGTCAACGATTTATTCTATGACAAATCCATCGAATTGGTTTTGTTTAGAAACTCATTGATTAACAAAAATGTGAGCGAAATACTTAGTTTACATGAGTATGCTGGTGAATTTGTTCAAAAGCCCATTTCGGTCTTTGATGTTTTAGAAATAGCTGAAGCGATACAAAGTTTAGACTTACCACCTTCTAAATTAGATATTGGTAAATTAACTTATGAGTATCATGTTGTAAAATCAAGCAACCCAATCAAGTTTGTCACAGACAAATTAAAAGGTGCTAAAAAAACATCTGACATTCAACCAAAAGATGTTGTTTTATACGGATTTGGAAGAATCGGAAGATTACTTGCTAGAGAACTTGCAGCAAAAACTGGGAAGGGCGACCAACTTAGATTACGCGCTATTGTAACACGTGGTGAAATCACGCAAACAGTTCTTGAGAAAAGAGCTTCTTTGTTAAAAAACGATTCTGTTCACGCTGATTTTAATGGCACAGTAAGCATTGATTTAGATAGAAAAGCTTTGATCATTAATAACACAACTGTTCACATGATTACAGCCAATCAGCCAGAAGATATCGATTATACATCTTATGGTATTGATGATGCACTCATTATTGATAACACTGGCGCTTTTAGAGACAAGGAAGCTTTAAGCAGACATCTAAAAGCTAAAGGAGCTTCAAAAGTTTTATTAACTGCTCCAGGAAAAGGCGTTCCTAATATTGTACATGGCGTTAATCAAAATGATTATGACACAAGTAAAGTAGACATTTATTCAGCAGCTTCATGTACAACAAATGCAATTACGCCAATTTTAGATGCAATCGACGAATCTTATGGTGTTAATCACGGTCACTTAGAAACAATACACGCTTACACAAACGACCAGAATTTAGTCGATAATATGCACAAAAAATACCGTCGTGGTCGTGCAGCTGCTTTGAATATGGTTATTACAGAAACAGGTGCTGGAAAAGCAGTTTCTAAAGCATTACCTAACTTAGAAGGTAAACTGACTTCGAATGCAATTCGTGTCCCTGTCCCAAATGGCTCACTTGCCATCTTAAATTTAACTTTAGAAAAAGAAACGACAAAAGATGAACTTAATTCAAAAATTAAAAAGTATGCGCTAGAAGGAAATCTTGTAGAACAAATCAAATATTCAATTGACAATGAGCTTGTTTCTAGTGATATTGTAGGCTCATCAGCTCCTGCTATTTACGATAGCCACGCTACAATTGTAGAAGGCAAAAGCAATAATGCTATTGTCTATATTTGGTACGATAATGAGTATGGTTACAGCCATCAAGTCTTAAGGTTAGCAAAATATATTGCAGATGTAAGACGCTTTACATATTATTAAAAATATGCTTTAATAATGTTTTGAGATCAACCCTTGGCTTTTGCTGAGGGTTTTTTATTACTTTTGAATTCTGTAAGAACAATTTAATAGACTAATTAGAGTTATTACCCCTAAAAAAGATCTGATGAAAATCAACACTAAACACATTTTTACGCTTTTCGCTTTATGTTTATCCTTTAGTTTATGGTCTCAAGAAGAGCTAAAACAAGGAGACCAACCAAAGGTTGAGACAAATAAAGCTATTCAAGATTTTAAAACTCTTATAAAAAAGTCAAATAATTTTAAGGAATATAAGGTTATTGAAAAAGTTAAAATCAATGCTGTTGAGCGTCAAGTTATTTCTGAGATTGAAAGTTTAGAATCTAAAATTGTTGATTTAAATAAAACAATCAATAATAAAGAAGAAGTTATTCAGTCTCATGAAACAGAAATTACAGACTTAAAAGAACAAGTTGAAGAACTGCAAAATCAACAAAACGAAATTAAATTTTTGGGCTCAATTCCTTTAACTAAAGGAAATTATAAGATTATCATGTGGTCTGTTGTTTCAGTTTTAATTCTTTTACTTTTATTTTTCATTTTTAAATACAGAAGAGGTCATTTAGTAAATTCTGAAATTAAAGAAAACCTGAGTAACCTTGAAAAAGAGTTTGATACTTATAAACACAATGCTTTAGAAAAACAGCAAAAATTAGGACGTCAACTCCAGGACGAAAAAAACAAGGTCAACAAACTTAAAAATGGTAATCAGTAAATAGCATTGAGTAAAAAGTATAAATTTTACGAATACCTTACTGAAAATACAGACTCAAGAATATGTAAAAGCATTCCTGACTCTGATTGTACACACGTACCCAAAAACTTTACACTAAATGTTGCTAACGGGTCACTGACAAAGTTAGCTGAAAAAATAATCAGTCCGAATTTAACCTTAGCATGGATTCTCAGTTTCCTCAGTGCACCAGTTTTTTTAATTGGAATGTTGGTTCCTATTAAAGATGTTGGCTCTCTTTTACCACAACTCATTGTCAGTGGAAAAATAAGGTCTTTTTCAATTCGTAAAAACTTCTGGACAATCTCAGCACTTGTTCAATCATTCTGTATGCTTTTAAGTGGTTTATTGGTTTACTTATACCCAAATCAAAACTTCACAGCCTATCTCATCGTTTTTTTATTACTGATTTTCAGCATTGCTTCAGGTATAGGTTCTGTCAGTTTTAAAGATGTCACTGGTAAAACAATACCCAAAGGACAACGCGGACAAATGCTCAGTTATCGCTCTACATTTGGTGGCATCTTAGCATTGATCGCAGGATTAATTTTAGTTTTTTTTATCGAAGGTGAAAATAGCAGCTTAACCTACAGTTTACTTTTTGTTTTAGCAGGAATTCTTTGGTTTTTTGCAGCGATTTTATTTTATAAAATTCAGGAAGAACCTGGCTCAACAAAAGGGGGAAGATCACCGATAAATGAAATTAAAGAAGGTTTTTCTATTATAAAAAAAGATACAAATTTCAGAAACTTCTTAATCACGAGGGCATTATTAATGGCCATTCCTCTATTACAACCTTTTTATGTTGTTTTAGCAAATAAGCACAGTGAGGATAATTGGAAAAATCTAGGATTTTTGATCATTATTTCTAGTGTTGCTCAAATCATTAGTAGCCCAATTTGGGGACGCTTATCAGATAAATCAAGTTTATTGGTTTTAAGGCTTGCTTCTGCTATTGCTTTATTCGGTATCGCTTATGCAATTTATATTTTGTTAAGTGATCAAGAGTTTAGCTTTTACTGGATTCTTCCTTTGTTTTTCATAAATGCCTTAGCTTATGCTGGAGCAAGGTTGAGTAGAAAAACTTATTTAGTTGATTATTCTCCTGAAGATGATAGGCCAACTTATGTTGCGATGGCAAGCACTGTGATAGGCCTTTTCACACTCATCACAGCAAGTTTTGGTTTAATAACTGAACAATTTGGACTTTTGTATCAATTTCTATTTTTTGCAGCCTTACTTTTGCTTTGTATTTTGATCAGTCTAAAATTAAAAACCATTCATCATGAGAATTGATATTATCAGTGTTGTACCCGATTTAATAAAAAGTCCTTTTGAAGGCTCGATCATGCAACGCGCCATAGAAAAAGGTTTTGTAGAAGTTCATTTTCATAATTTAAGAAAGTATAGCACAAACAATTATAAGCAAGTTGATGATTACCAATACGGTGGTGGAGCTGGCATGGTGATGATGGTTGAACCTATTGATAAATGTATTTCGGAATTGAAATCTGAACGTGATTATGATGAAATCATTTATATGTCGCCAGATGGAGAAACATTAAATCAAAAACAAGCCAATCAATTATCCCTCAAAGGTAATTTAATGATTTTGTGTGGCCATTACAAAGGTGTTGATCAACGTGTTAGAGATTTATTTATCACAAAAGAGATCTCGATTGGAGACTATGTTTTATCTGGTGGCGAACTTGGTGCAGCAGTTTTATGCGATTCAATTATCAGATTAATTCCTGGCGTTTTAGGTGACGAAACTTCTGCTTTAACTGACTGTTTTCAAGATAATCTCTTGTCACCTCCTATCTATACAAGGCCAGCCGATTATAAAGGTCATAAAGTTCCTGAAATCCTGTTAAGTGGCCATCAACAGAAAATTGAAGCTTGGCGAGATGACAAAGCCCTTGAACGTACAAAAGCATTAAGACCTGATATTTTAGAAGACTAAAGCTTTGTTTTTTTAGACAAAAAGAATTATTTTTGCAAGCTGTTACTAACCTCTGGCGAAAATCGTGAATGTTATTAGCACATAATCATAATTATAATAGAATGGATTTAGTAAAGTTTGTCCAAGACGAATTTGTTGAAAAGAAAGAATTCCCAGAATTTTCAGCTGGAGACACAATCACTGTGTACCACGAAATTACTGAGGGACAAAAAACAAGAACACAGTTTTTTAAAGGTGTTGTAATTCAGGTTAAAGGATCTGGATTATTAAAAACTTTCACAGTCAGAAAGATGAGTGGTATTTTTGGTGTAGAGAAAATCTTCCCAATGAACATGCCTGCTCTTCAAAAAATTGAAGTTAATAAAAAAGGTAGCGTTAGACGTGCTCGTATTAATTACTTCAGAAATCTTACTGGTAAGAAAGCACGTATTAAAGAAAAACGTTCTTAAACCAAACTATCTAAAGCTTGCATTTGCAAGCTTTTTTTTTTAGCCAATTATCAAATCTGAAATCATAAGCCTATAAATTATTATTATAGCTTTTTAATTGAAGATTTATTATCATATTAATAACTTAAAACATTACAAACTATGAGTCAAGATTCTTCTCACATTGTTTATACGAAAACTGATGAAGCACCAGCTTTAGCAACTTATTCATTTTTGCCAATTGTCAGAAAATTTACTGAAGCAGCAGGAATAAAAGTGACGTCTAAAGACATTTCATTATCAGCTCGTATTTTAGCCAATTTCGCTGATGTTTTACCAGCTGATCAACAAGTTGAAGATGCATTAGCTGAGTTAGGTGAATTAGCAAAACAACCTGAAGCTAACATCATTAAATTACCAAATATCAGTGCTTCAATTCCGCAATTAAATGCTGCAATTAAGGAATTAAAAGACAAGGGTTTTGATTTACCTGACTTCCCAATGGAACCAAAAAATGATCAGGAAAAAGAAATCCGTGCTAAATATGCAAAAGTTTTAGGAAGCGCAGTTAATCCTGTTTTAAGAGAAGGAAACTCTGACAGACGTGTTGCTCAGCCAGTTAAAGAATACGCAAAAGCAAACCCTCATTCAATGGGAGATTGGAGTGAAGATTCTCAAACTCACGTTGCTCATATGGAAAACAACGACTTTTACGGTACTGAAAAGTCTGTTGCAATGCCAGAAGCTGACAACATCAGCATCGAGTTAAAAACTAATAATGATACAAAAGTACTGAAGTCTGACTTAAAACTTGAGCGGGAAGAAGTTATAGATGCTTCTGTTTTAAACGTCAAAAGTCTTAAAGAATTTATCAGTAAAGAAATTGAAGATGCTAAAGCAAAAAACATCTTATTCTCTGTTCATTTAAAGGCGACGATGATGAAGGTTTCTGACCCTATCATCTTTGGTCACGTTGTTGAAGTTTATTTCAAAGATCTATTTAAAAAATACCAATCTGAATTTGAAAAAATTGGTGTTGATGCAACAAATGGTATTGGTGACGTTTTTGATAAAATCAATGAATTACCAAAAGATAAACAAGATGAGATTTTAGCTGATATTGAAAAAACTTACGAGGATCAAGCTGATTTAGCAATGGTTGACTCGCATAACAATATCACGAATCTTCACGTGCCAAGTAATGTTATTATTGACGCATCTATGCCGGCAGCAATCAGAGCTGGTGGAAAAATGTGGAATAAAGACGACAAAACGCAAGACATGAAAGCTGTCATTCCAGACAGAAGCTACGCAGGTATTTACCAACAAGTGATCGATTTCTGTAAAGTTCATGGCAAATTTGATGTTACAACAATGGGAAATGTTTCTAATGTTGGTTTGATGGCAAAGAAAGCTGAAGAATATGGCTCACATGACAAAACTTTTGAAATTCCAGCAGACGGAACTGTCGAAGTTAAAAACTCAACCGGAGATGTTTTAATGTCTCATAAAGTTGAAAAAGGTGACATCTGGAGAATGTGTCAAACTAAAGATTTGCCAATTAAAGACTGGGTTAAATTAGGCGTAAATCGTGCCAAAGCAACAGGAAATCCAGCGATTTTCTGGTTAGATAAAAACAGAGCTCACGATAGCCAATTGATTGAAAAAGTAAATTTATATCTTAAAGATCACGATTTATCTGGTTTAAAAGTTGAAATCATGGACCCTAAAGATGCAATGCAATATACTTTAGAACGTGTAAAAGCAGGAAAAGATACGATTTCTGTAACAGGAAATGTTTTACGTGATTATTTAACTGATCTCTTCCCTATCTTGGAATTAGGCACAAGTGCTAAAATGTTATCAATAGTTCCTTTACTTTCAGGTGGCGGATTATTTGAAACAGGCGCTGGCGGTTCTGCCCCAAAACATGTTCAGCAATTTTTAAAAGAAGGACATTTACGTTGGGATTCTTTAGGCGAATTTTTAGCTCTTGCAGTTTCTATTGAAGATATCGCTGATAAGAATAAAAACGAAAAAGCAAAAGTGATTGCTGATGCTCTAAACAAAGCGAACAGCTCTTACTTACAAAATGACAAGTCTCCTTCTCGTAAAGTTAATGAGATTGATAATCGTGGTTCACATTTTTACTTAGCAATGTATTGGGCAAAAGCGCTAGCTGAACAAACTGATGATGCTGAATTAAAAAGCAAATTCTCAACATTAGCTAAAGAACTTGAAGAAAATCAAGAGCAGATTACTAAAGAATTACTTGATGCACAAGGTCAAAAAACTGATATTGGCGGTTATTACTTACCAAATGAAAAACTGGTCACTGAACAAATGAGACCAAGTCAAACATTAAATAAAATAATTGACGCTTAATTATTTTAAACTAAGTTATTTAAAAAGCCCTGATTTAATTAATTCAGGGTTTTTTGTTTTAATAAGTATTTGATTTTTAATTGATTTAAAAATCATCATTAAATTCAAGTTTAAGTAGTAAGCTTTTTTCGTATCATGAATACGTTCTGTTTTTCTTAAAATCTGGTCAAGCATTTTAATTGCCTGTTCTAGATAAGGTCTTTTATTTAACATGACGCATTTAGCTCTTTGTCCGATGGCAGCATCGATGATCTCAGCTCTTGTCGGTATTCACTTTTTAGTCAGATTTTCTAATACTTGTGTTGACCATATCGGCGGTATTTGTGTTGAATTACAAATTTGCATGATTTCCTCCATAATAATTGCAAAGTCTTTGCATCCAGTTTCTATTGCTAAACATCCTCTAGCATCATAACACCAAAAGGGTAATTTTGCATTGCTTTAAGCAAAATACTCGGTAGATTTCTATATCTGCTCATCGTTTCAATTTTCAAAACAATTCCGATATTAGCGTTTATTTTTTTTAATTCATTTAATAATGATGTCACACTTTCGCTAATATTCATAAATGAAAAATTAACAACATCAGCATTTTGACAATAAATTTTAAATCAACCTTGTCTTTTTCTGTCAACCCCACTAAAATCGATTTGTGTTGATGGCAGATTAATACATTTATCAGCTCTTAACTTCCTTTCTTCTTAGCTTGTGTGATTTCAACCATTTTGAAATCTGGATGAATTTCAGTGACAACTCCTCCGATTTTACCATCATTAAAAAAGATTAGATCACCAATAGAAACATGTTTTAATGAATGGCAATGTGCAAGACATATGAGTACCCTCAGTAATATTCTCATCTCGAACACATGGCGATCCAATAATCAGTTTTTTATAAAGCTTTAATTGATTTTCTGTAGTTTCAGTAGGCTGAGAGACTATTATTGCTGTTTTTCGTTTGCTCTTGACACATTCGAAAAGATTTTCTGAATGTTGTTTTATAATAAATTGGCATCTTTTTTAGCATAAGAGTCCTTCTCATCAGAAGGTGAATCTTCTTCTACAAGTTATAAATGATCACTCTGAAACTTTTCATTCTATTTAAAATATCATTTTTAGATTCAAAAGAGACTTCATTACTCATTAAATATAATATTTCAGAATTGATAAATCTTATATGTCACTCTAATTAAAAAACACTAGATATTATTTTATTAAGAGGAGAGAATATGACTTTGATATCAAGAAACAAAAAAACCACCTTCAAAAAAAGGTGGTTAAAATATGAATTATAAGAAGCTAGATTACTTCTTGTACTTAGCGTATTTGTTTTTAAACTTATCAATTCTACCAGCAGTATCAACAAGTTTTGTCTTACCTGTGTAAAATGGATGTGAAGTTCTTGAAATTTCTAGTTTGATTAAAGGATACTCAACACCTTCAACCTCGAGAGTTTCCTTTGTATCAGCAGTAGATTTTGTGATGAATACTTCATCGTTTGACATATCTTTAAACGCTACTAATCTATAATTTTCTGGGTGTATACCTTTTCTCATTGTGACAACTATTTTATTCAGCTTGCAAATTTAGACAAAAACTTATATTGACCAAAATATTATTGAAAATAAATTTGATATTTTCTAAAATCATTTGAAATAAGTCTCGGCTCACTTGATAACTTTGAGCTGTTAAACTATATTTGTGAACTTTAAGATTGACTATGGAACAACAAGAACTCTCGCTCAAGCCTTATGCGCAAAATTACGGTTTAATTTATGGCGGCTATTCAATATTAGTATTATTGCTTTTGTATTTTTTCAACTACGACCAAAATACTGGGATTAGCCTACTTAGCTTTTTAATCAATACAGCTATTGTTTTTATAGCAATACATCGTTACAAGCTTGATAATGCAAACAACTTGAGTTTGTCTTCTGCAATAAAACTTGGTTTGGCTATTGGAGCAATCGGCGGTTTAATCTACGCAGTTTACATGTACATTCACTACACTTATTTACAGCCAGAGTTCATAACAACTTTAAAAGAAGGTTTAAAAACGCAGGTTGAAGCAGAAATAGAGCGCCAAAATTTAAAAGGTGAAGAAGCTGATACAACACGAGAAATAGCTACACTTTTTGCATCTCCATTTTTTATGGCAACTTCTGCCCTTATTTCCATTCTATTAAAAACTCTTTTTATTAGCTTAGTCGTTGGTTTGATTAAGAAGAATTAAATCTTGTCTATGCAGCTTTCAATCGTCATTCCATTACTCAATGAAGATGAATCCATCAACGAACTTTTTGATTGGATTCACCAAGTGATGCAAAAAAACAAATTCAGTTATGAATTGATTTTTGTTGATGATGGAAGTACTGATAATTCATGGGATATCATTCAAGATCTGTCATCGAAGAGTAAACAAATCAAAGCGATTAGATTTACCAAAAACTACGGGAAATCTCAAGCGCTTCATGCGGGGTTTAAAATAGCACAAGGTGATGTTGTCATCACCATGGATGCTGATTTGCAGGACAATCCTGAGGAAATTCCTGAAATGTATAAAACCATTACAGAAGAAAATTTTGATTTGATTTCTGGTTGGAAAAAAAAGAGATATGATTCAGTTTTATTTAAAAATTTACCTTCAAAACTCTTTAATGCTGCTGCGAGGCAAACTTCAGGTCTAAAATTACACGATTTTAATTGTGGTCTTAAAGCTTACAGAAATGATGTGATCAAAACGATTGAAGTTAAAGGTGAAATGCATAGATACATCCCTGTACTCGCTAAAAACGCTGGCTTTACCAGAATTGGTGAACAAGTCGTTCAACATCAGGCAAGACAACATGGCAAAACAAAATTTGGTCCTGAACGTTTTATTCATGGATTTTTAGACTTGATTACTATTTGGTTTTTTTCAAGATTTGGCAAAAGACCAATGCATCTATTTGGTGCTTTTGGCGTTCTAATGTTTTCCATCGGTTTTTTATCCGCTTTTTGGATAGGTGCCTCTAAACTTTATAAACTGTGGTTCAATCAGCCAAGCATCTTAGTTGTTGAAAATCCATGGTTTTACATTGCCTTAACAGCCATGCTTATTGGTGTTCAGTTTTTTATAGCTGGTTTTTTAGGAGAATTAATTTTAAGAAATAACAAAACAGATCAATCATATATTATTAAACAAAAAATTTGATATGAAAACATTAGATAAAGCAAAAACCTGGTTAGACTCAGCTGTTTTTGATCAAAAAACGATTGAAGAAGTTCAAGAATTAATCAATAACAAGCCTCAACAATTAGAGGAAGCATTTTATAAAAATTTAGAATTTGGCACTGGCGGTATGCGAGGCGTTATGGGTGCTGGCACAAACCGTATTAATAAATACACGCTCGGCAAAAATTCGCAAGGCATCGCCGACTACCTTAAAGAGGTTTATCCAAACGAGCAACACAAAGTTGTGATCGCTTACGATTGCCGTCACAACTCTCAAGAATTTGCTTATGAAGTTGCCAAAGTATTTAGTGCAAATGGTGTTCAAGTTTATATTTTTCCAGAGTTAAGACCAACTCCACTTTTGTCTTACTCAGTTAAACATCTTGGTTGCCATTGCGGAATAGTTTTAACAGCAAGCCATAATCCTCCTGAATATAACGGTTACAAAGTTTATTGGACGGATGGTGGTCAACTTGTTCCACCTCAAGACAAAGATATCATCAACAGAATTGATAATCTTGAATTTAAAGATGTCAACTTTAACGGAAATAATGATTTAATTAAAAAATTAGGAGAAACTGAAGATGAGGCTTTCATAAATGACTCTATCAAAAATGGAGGATTCAATACCACTGAAGAAGAGCGTAAAAAACTCAACATCAGTTACACTTCATTGCACGGAACATCAATCACGATTATTCCAAAAGTACTGAAAAAAAGAGGATACGAGCAATTACATATTGTTGATCAACAAGCCGAACCAAACGGCGATTTCCCAACTGTTGAATCACCTAACCCAGAGGAACCTGCGGCACTTAAAATGGCTTTGGAGCTTGGTGAAGAAAAAGGCAGCGACCTTGTTGTTGGAACCGATCCAGATAGTGACAGACTTGGTATTGCAGTAAGAAATCTAGAGGGAAAACTTCAACTATTAAACGGAAACCAAACAATGGTTATGATGACGTGGTTTTTGCTTGAAGAATGGAAAAAAGACGAACGCATTAAAGGTCAAGAATTCGTTGCATCAACTATTGTTTCAACGCCATTAATGCAAGTGCTAACTGAAAGTTACCAAGTTGAATACAAAGAGAGTTTGACAGGTTTTAAATGGATTGCAAAACTCATTAAAGATAATCCTGAACTTGATTTTATCGGTGGTGGCGAAGAAAGTTTCGGCTATATGGTTGGTGACTTTGTCAGAGATAAAGACGCTGTGACTTCAATTTTATTAGTTTGTGAAATGGCAGCTCAACTCAAAGCAAAAGGCTCATCAATTTATGAGAAAATGATTGAACTTTACGTTGAACACGGCTATTTTAAGGAGCATTTGGTTGCGCTTGTTAAAAAAGGAATTGAAGGTGCTGAGGAAATCAAACAAAAAATGATTGATTTACGCGATAATCCCTTAAAAGAAATCGATGGTGAAAAAATTGTGCTTGTTGAAGATTATTTAAGCAGAAAGGCTAAAAACACTCAAACAAAAGAAACTTACGATATTAACGTGCCACAATCAAACGTTCTAATTTATTACACAGAAAACGGAACAAAAATCGCGGCTCGACCAAGCGGAACAGAACCAAAAATCAAGTTTTATATCAGTGTCAATGCTGAATTAAAATCAACAAAAAAATATAAAGAAATCACTGAGATGCACGATGCAAAAATCAAACGCATCGTCAAAGAACTCAGTATTGCTTAATAGAAATTAAATAGATGAATTACTTTAAAAAAATTCTTCGCTTTGCGAAACCTTATAAAAAGTATGCAATATTAAATATTATTGCCAATATTTTTTATGCCTTATTCAGTGCCTTATCTTTTGTGGCGCTCATCCCGATGCTCGATGTATTGTTTGGAGATAAAGATGCAAACAAAATTCAAGAAGAACCTGTTTATCAAGGCCTAGGAAGCGCTAAGGATTTTTTTAAAGACTATCTGTCTTATCATGTGCATCAAATTTCGCAAGACGATGCATCTGTTGCGTTAATGCTTGTTATAGGATTAGTTATTGCTTTATTCTTTTTAAAAAACATCGCGAATTATCTTGCCATGTTTTTTATTACATTTCTAAGAAATGGCGTCTTAAAAGACCTGCGTAATGCGATGTACAAAAAAACAGTTGAACTCCCTCTCTCCTATTATTCTGAAAAAAGAAAAGGTGATACCATTGCAAGAATTACAAGTGATGTCCTTGAGATTCAGCATTCATTTTTATCTATTCTAGAACTGATTGTCAGAGAGCCTTTAACCATTTTGTTCACCATTGCTACTATGCTACTCATTAGTGTTAAGCTCACTATTTTTGTTTTTATTTTTATTCCTGTTTCTGGCTTTATTATTTCATTAATAGGTAAATCATTAAAAAAGAAATCTGATTTAGTTCAAAAAGAACAAGGTTTGTTTTTATCCATTTTAGAAGAAACTTTAGGTGGTTTAAAAATTATAAAAGGATTTAATGCTGAGAATATTTTCAATAATAAATTTCAGGAATCAACAAATAAATTTTATAATTATTCAAACAAACTTCTTAATCGTCAGAATTTGGCTTCACCAGCAAGTGAGTTTCTTGGCATTAGTGTCATCGCTGTATTATTATGGTATGGCGGAAATATGGTTTTAGAAGAAGGCACGCTTGATGGCAGTAGTTTTATTGCTTATATGGGACTTGCTTATAATATTTTAACGCCTGCTAAAGGAATTTCAAAAGCTTCATATAATGTCAAAAAAGGAAATGCAGCAGCCGAACGTGTTTTGGAAATTTTAGAAACTGATAACAAAATAAAAGACCCAGTTAATCCTGTTGAGAAAAAAGAATTTATATCAGCATTACATCTCAATAATATTTCATTTGCTTATGAAAAAGAAAAGGTTTTAAAGAACTTTTCTGCAACTGTCAATAAAGGTGAAACACTTGCATTAGTTGGTCAATCAGGAAGTGGGAAATCAACAATTGCCAACTTAATTACACGTTTTTATGATATTAATGAAGGTGAAATTAAGATAGACGACACCAACATTAAAGACATGACGCAACACAATTTACGAGATTTGATGGGACTTGTCACGCAGGATTCAATTTTGTTTAACGAAACAATTGAGGCCAATTTAAGAATAGGGAAAACGGATGCAACCGAAGCTGAACTGATTGAAGCTTTAAAAGTTGCCAATGCTTATGAGTTTGTGATGGATTTACCAAAACAATTACAAACCAATATTGGTGATAGCGGAAACAAACTTAGTGGAGGACAAAAGCAGAGACTTTCTATTGCAAGAGCAGTCCTTAAAAATCCGCCAATCATGATTCTTGACGAAGCTACTTCAGCACTCGATACTGAAAGTGAAAAACTCGTGCAAAGAGCTTTAGAAAACATGACAAAAAACAGAACCTCAGTTGTCATTGCGCATCGTTTATCAACTATTCAAAACGCAGATCGAATTATTGTGATGCAAAAAGGAGAGATTGTTGAGCAAGGGAAACATAATGAGTTGATAGCCAAAAAAGGAACTTATAAAAAACTTGTCGATATGCAGTCTTTTGATTCTTAATTTAAAACTTTGACAGAAAAAGAAATCATAACAAATCTTCAGAATGGAACGCGCCAAGAGGAGGCTTTTGCTGCACTTGTTGATCAGCACAAGGTCAGATTATACTGGCATATTCGAAACTTCGTTAAGACACATGAGGACACTGATGATGTACTTCAAAATACCTTTATAAAAGTTTATAAGAACATTAAAAAATTTAAAGGTGACAGTCAACTTTTTAGCTGGATGTACCGTATTGCTAGTAATGAATCTATTACTTTTTTAAATAAAAAAGCTAAGAAGAAAAACATCAGTAATGAAGAGCTTAAAGATTATTTAATCAATTCATTAGAAAGTGATGTTTATTTTGAGGGTGATAAAATTCAATTGCAACTTCATAGAGCAATTGAAACACTACCGACAAAGCAAAAAGAAGTTTTTATAATGCGTTATTTTGAAGAAATGCCTTACAAAGAAATGGCTGAAATTTTAGAGACAAGTGAAGGCGCTTTAAAATCGAGTTACCATCATGCTTCTAAAAAAGTAGAAAAATTTTTAAAAAACAATTAAACCTTTGAGCTCTTTTAAAGTCTTAAAATCAATGACTAGAGATAAAAATAAATATCGAAATAAAACAGGATTTAAAACACCTGAAGATTATTTTAAGAACTTTGAAGTTGATTCTTTAAAAGCTTTAAAAGATAATCAGTCTATGAAAACTCCTGATACTTATTTTGAGAATTTCAAAGTAGATATACCTCAAGAAAAATCAAGAGTAATTCAGCTAAAACACTTTTATTACGCGGCTTCAGCAATTGCAGCCATTTTAATTTTAGCATTTGTTCTAAATCCTCTATTCAAAAATCAACTAAATCAAGATGAGTTAAAATTCTCATCAATTGAACAAGATGAATTAGAAAATTATATCGAAAATGAAATTGAAAATCCTTTAGATTATATAGATCAAAATTTAAAATTTGATTTTAATAAAGAATTTGAAAATTCACAGATTGGCTCGCAAAAAATCATCTATTACATTGGTGATGATATTTATGACCAAGATTATTTAGATTTTTAAGATGAAAAAAATAATTACAATCTTTATACTTTTAGTAAGTATAACAACCTTTGCACAGAAGGATGATAAGATACAAAGCCTTAAAATCGGTTTTTTTACTGAAAAATTAGACTTATCAAGTGAAGAAGCTAAAAAGTTTTGGCCAGTTTACAATAAACATAATAATTTATTTAAAAACTTAAAAAATAATAAATGGGTATCTATCAAAAAACGTTTATCTAAAATTGAAGATTTGCCCGAAGTTGAAGCTGAAGCACTTTTAACAGATTATATGTCATATAAGTCTGAGCGTGAAAAATTAAGAAAAAGTTTTGTTGAAGAATTAAAGACTGTCATAACACCAAAGCAAATTATGACACTTAAATACGCTGAATACCAATTTAACAAAAAACTACTAAAACAATACAACAGCTCTTCGACTACTAGGGACTAATTGATTATCTTTGCACTAAATTTTTTGAATGCGCCTACACAGGAATTTAGTCTTTGCAGTGATTGATACATTGCACCTCGTTTTTAATGAAGATAAATACGCTGATAAAGAAATCTCAAAAACACTAAAGCGTGATAAACGCTGGGGTTCACGAGATCGTGCTTTTATAGCAGAAACAACTTATGATATTGTTCGTTGGAAGCGATTATATAGCGAAATAGCAGATGTAAAAGCACCTTATACAAGAGCAAATCTATTCAGACTTTTCACAGTTTGGGCAACGCTAAAAGGTATACAAATACCTGATTGGCCTCAGTTTGAAGATACGCCTACTCGCCGCATTAAAGGTCGCTTTGATGAACTTTCTCAAATACGAAAATACAAAGAATCTATACCTGATTGGTTAGATGAGTTAGGAGAAAAAGAACTTGGAAAACTTTGGGATAAAGAAATTAATGCTCTAAACAAGCAAGCTTCTGTTGTGTTAAGAACAAACAGATTAAAAACAAATCCTAAAGAACTTCAAAAGACATTAGATGAGGAGCAAATTGCTACGAAGTTACTTTCCGAATATCCAGATGCATTAGAATTATACGAAAGACAAGATGTTTTCAAAACTCAAGCTTTCAAAAAAGGTTTGTTTGAAGTTCAAGATGCTTCCTCTCAAAAAATAGCACATGCACTTGATGTACAAGAAGGAATGCGTGTCGTTGATACTTGTGCTGGCGCTGGCGGCAAAGCCTTACACCTTGCAGCTATTATGGAAAATAAAGGTCAAGTGATAGCGCTTGATATTTATGCCAATAAACTCAAAGAATTAAAACGCAGAGCGAAAAGAGCTGGTGCACATAACATTGAGACAAGACACATTGATACGACTAAAGTGATCAAAAAACTTTATGACTCTGCTGATCGTGTTTTAATTGATGCGCCTTGTACAGGTTTAGGTGTTTTAAGAAGAAACCCAGATGCTAAATGGAAACTCTCTCCGGAATTTTTAAAAGAAATCACAGAAAAACAAAGTCAGATCCTTTATCAATATTCACGTATTGTCAAATCTGGCGGAAAACTTGTTTATGCAACTTGCTCAATTTTACCAAGTGAAAATGAGAAGCAAATTGAAAAATTCTTATCAACTGAAGAAGGAGAAAAATTCAAGTTAATTAAAGAACAAAAAATATCAGCTTACCAATCAGGCTATGATGGTTTTTATTATGCAGTTTTATTAAAAAAATAATATATAATGAAAAAAATTTCTACTCTCTTATTTTTAAGTTTTGCTTGCATTATTTATGCACAAGCACCCGCAGGCTATTATGATGCGGCAGATGGTTTAACAGGCTATCAGCTAAAAACTGCTCTTAATCAGATTATTGATGGGAATGATGATAACAACGGATTTTCTTATCATCAAGCTCAAGGATATAATGATTTATATGATGCATACGCTGAACCTAACAGTGGTGATACGGATGATTATTACGAAAATGATGGATCTGTTTTAGACATGTATTCTGAAAAACCAAATGGTCCAGAAAGCTATAACTACAATCATTTCAGTAATAATTGCGGTCAATACTCAGGAGAAGGCGATTGTTTAAATAGAGAACACTTGGTTCCACAATCAACTTTTAATTCAGGGTCTCCTATGAAAAGTGATTATTTTCATGTCGTTCCATCTGATGGTTATGTCAACGGCAGAAGATCAAGTCATCCTTTTGGGGAAGTAACAAATGCATCTTGGACATCAACAAATGGATCAAAAGTTGGACCTAATACATTTTCTGGCTACAATGGAACTGTTTTTGAACCAATTGATGAATTCAAGGGAGACATTGCGAGAGCTGTTTTATATTTTGCCATCAGATACGAAAGTGAAATCAACGGAAGTTGGAGTTCAAATGATGTCTTAGAATTTAGTGATTACAGTCAGTTTTATCAACAATGGTATATTGACTTATTACTTTCTTGGCACTTAAATGATCCTGTTAGTCAAAGAGAGATTGATAGAAATAACAATGGATATGCATTTCAAGGTAACAGAAACCCATTAGTTGACCATCCTGAATATGCTTCATTAATTTGGGATCCAAACCCAGATACGACTGCACCTTCGGCACCGACAAACTTAACTGCCTCTTCCATTACAAATAGTAGTGTCGTTTTAGATTGGACTGCATCTTCAGATGATATAGGCGTTGTAGAATATCAAATAGAGCAAGATAACACTGTTATTGGTACAACAGATCAAAACACATTGACTTATCAAGTTAATGGTTTAGATGGAGAAACTTTATACAACTTTAGAATTTATGCTATTGATGGCTCTGCTAATGTTTCTGATCCAAGTGAAAATCTTGAAGTGACAACGCTTGCCGATCCTGATTTTGTATTCTTTGAAGATTTTAATGATTGTACAACTGTCAGTGATAACTTTATGACTGTCAGTGAGCAAAGTTCACTTGACTGGACTTGTATGGAATCTTTTGGCGAAAACAATACGGGAAGTTACCAAATGAACTCTTATTCAAATGGACAACAAACACCAAGTTTAGACTGGTTGATTACAACAAATCCTATCATGTTTGAAAATTTAGGAAATAGTATGTTGAGCTTTTATGCTGAAGCTACTTTTGGAAACACTCAACTTGAGCTTGTCTATTCTACTGATTATGATGGTGGACAGAATCCATCCAATTTTACATGGACGGCAGTTCCTAATGTCGATATTCCTCTTTATTCAGGTTCGAGTGGAAATCCGCAATCTTTCAATTTTGAAAATATTGATATTAGCAACATCACTGAAAATGCTTATGTGGCTTTTAAATATGACACCACTAATGGTGAGCAAGCAACACGTTGGACGGTTGATAACTTCAAAATAGAATCTAGTTTTTTATCAATTAGCTCAGCAAATGCGCAGTTATTTAAAATTTACCCGAATCCTAATAAAGGTCAAGTTTTATTTATTCAATCAGAGCTTAACGCTTCAAAAATGATTAGCATCTATCAAATGAATGGTCAAATGGTTGAAGAGTTAAAATTAGATGCTAATCAAGAAAAGATTGAGTTTAATTTACAAGAAGGATTTTATATTATCAAAATCAAATCTGGAAAAACGACTACAGTTAAAAAATTAGTTGTAAAAAATTAAACAAGAAAAAATGAGATAATTAAAAGCTGAACCCATAAAGTTCAGCTTTTTTTTGGTCGAGTTTAAACCTATAAATATCAGTATCATCTCTATTATAAAGCTGATTTGAAAATATTTACTTGAAATGAATATAACACTATTTTCGATACAACTAAAAGAAGTTAAACCGAAACGCTTAGTCGCTAATCGAAATTTTTATGTTTGTATAACAAGGTCAGTTTATCAGCTATCTTAAGCTTATTGTAGTGCATTAGAAAATATTATTTTAAAAAATAGTGATAACAACTTTTTAGCCATATAGCTGCAGTCCTTAACTATTGGGCATTTTAATTGCAATTTTAAAAATTAGTACCGTCTTAAATGACTTTATGAAATATTACAATTATTACAGATACACGTTTCGTATAAACGGCAAAACGCTCATGGAAATTATCAACGGTCAAGAAATCGATAAAACCATGTTTTCTGAAATCCTCAGCCAAGCTAAAGTAAATAAGTTAAAAGTGAATAAAAACTTCAATGAGTGTGTTGCCAAAATAGGATGTAATAGATCATAAAATTAAATCCAAGCTCGTGAAATTTGATTTTCAAGCGACTCGTTTTAAAACCAATTTTCAATATGCCAATGAAATTCTAAAAAGCGTTAAGACAGTTTTTAAACTGCCTTAACTCTAAATCACTCTATTTCAATACTGTTCCAACTTTGGAACACTTTTGTCGCGGTTTTAACGATTAGTGCCTGTTAAAGAAAAACTTGAACCTATTGCTTGAACTCCTGATTTTTAGACATAAAGTCGAAATTTTATCAGTAACCTTTGTTAAAAAAAACACCTTTTTTCTTTGCTTTATTTATTGCTGAGTTCAACCCATAAGTGCAAAACATTTGTTTTCTAGGACTTCAATTGGGTTGTTATAATTAAATTTTCTAATTGGTCTGTAATTTAGTAAT
>NZ_FNQF01000013.1 GCF_900107595.1 Psychroflexus halocasei
AGAGAACTTAAAACCACTTTACTGGGATTTCCTAAAACAGTTTCGCCGTGTATTTTATTTTTTAGCATTGTGCTTTGTTTTGTATACACAGCAAGAAGTCTAGTCATTTGAAGACATTCTATTTGATGCTTAGAATTACCTCTCCAAAGCTTCAATTCAACTTGTTTTGCATACTCACAAATCAGTTTTGAATCACTTTTATCAGTCTTTATTTTTGATAACTTCATTTGGATAAAGCGCTTAACTGCTAATGGATTTTCTACTGAAACTTTTAGCCCAGATTCCAATAAATAATAAGCCAATTGATAGTGGTAATATCCGGTGGCTTCCATTAACACAATGGCTATCTATTGTTAGAAGTTTAACAAACTTTTTGAAGCCAGATATCCTGTTTTTAAATTGATAATAATTTCCATCAGAATCTGTCACATCAAAAACCAAATGGCTGATGTCTATTCCATAATATTTAATATCTTTAGTCATAAGAAAATGTTTATGAAAGAACAATCTACGCGAGTTTCAACGACTTAAAATCGAGGTCTAAAAGCCTCATAGAACTGTACGAAATCTGTGTAGAAAAGAGAGGGGATTTTTCCCGAAGCTTCGGGATTGACGAGATCAAAGTCTCTGCGTATATAATAACCTTATTCCTCTCTTTTGTCTTTTCTGTTTATGTTCTAAAATTAATGAATTGTAAACTTAAGCCGTGTATAATTCATTGCTGGTTATAGCCTACTTACGAAAGTCCTCGCGGACTTTCTATCTGTGATTTATTTGCTAACTTTAGTGCTTAAACACGCAACGAAATCATACACAAAACCATTAGCTACAATTTGAACCAACCTATGAACTACATACAAGTTTCAGAACTTATAAAAGAAAAATACCTAAACCCTTTAGAGAATTTTGAGATTAAAAATCTACAAGACATTAGAGACTTTCACGAAGAATTAATAAAAGTTAGAGTTGAATTAAAATTTAGTGTAGGAATTGATGTTATGCCACATTACAGAGGCGAACAGAATTATGGTTGGGACATATTGCCTGGAATTTTCAGACCATCATTCTCAAATGAAATTGACTTAAGTCAAGCACGAAAAATTGAAAAAAACGGAGCAGAAATTTTCGAACAAAAAGTAATTGAAAATTATGGGCCAAAACAGCTATTTAAACATAGCAAAAAACCTTATGGGGAAATTTGGGATTTATTATTTCAAGCTCAACACGCTGGAGTAAAAACAAACTTAATTGATTTATCAACTTCAAGCGTTATGTCGTCTTTCTTTATGTGTGAACCGTCTGAAAAACACGAAAAATCGGACGGACAACTTTGGGGTTTACTCGTTCCATTTGAATTTATATTTAATGAAACTTCTGATTATGGAAAAACACTTTTTCCTTTACAAAACCCGTATAATTTAGACAAATCTTTTGTTTGTAATGTTCCTACATACATCAATGATATTGACGAAAGAACTTATCAATTTAGATTATTTAGACAACACGGTAGACTTTTTGCTTCATCCGATTCTGATATTGATGTTCCATTAAATAAAAAAGAATTTTGGAAAAATATGATGTTTCGAGTAAAAGTACCAGCAGAAGTCAAAAAGACAATATTCAAAGAATTACAAGAAGTCGGAATTGACCGAGAAAAATTAATGATTGTAGAGAGTGAAGATGCTGATAAAATGATTTCGGAAATAAATATTGAAATGAAAAAAGTGTAGCGAAAAATGGCTATAATTTGACAAATGACCGACGAAGAATACTTAAGTCAAATATCAAAAGTTGAAATCTATTGCGAAATCCTGCTTGGAATTTTGAGATATACGAATGTTAAAACATATCCTACAGAAGAAGAGCAAGTAAAGCTACTAACTAAAAAGCTAAAATTTCAAAACTTATATGATTTCGATTTGTTTAGAGCTTGTATTGACCAAATGGAAGACGCTCAATATGCAATTAATGAATTTGTAGAGAATGGCTTATACATAAATCAAAATAGACAAGGAGAAATGTATTTAAGGCTCTATGGAGTTTTAAACGCTTGTTATTTACAAGTTGGAGTTATAACGGATTTAGTAAGGTTATTCAACTTCCAAAATCAAAAGGAGATTAGAGAGGAATTAAAAAAGCTAAACGCAATTGAATTAAGGAACAAAATAGCTTCTCAAACAACTAGTTACATTGACAAAAACAATAATTTTCATTATTATAAAGTAGCTCAATCATCATTGGACAAAAAAGCAAATAGAATACTTATAGTGAGAAAAAACGAAGAAGCTGATTATATTAATTTGTTAGACTATATTAGTGAATTCACAAAGACAATGGAATTATATTTAGAACAAATAATTGACAAGGAATTATATTCAAGAACTTTTAAAAAAGAAGCTTTTGAATGGATGAAATTTAGACACGATTTTATAAAAAACTGTAGCTAACAATGTGTATAATTAATGGCTTGGATCTCGCCTACTTACGAAATCCCTCGCGGATTTTCTATTCGGTTTTTATTTACTAACTTTAGTGCTTAACCACGCAACGAAATCATACAAAAAACCATTGTACACAATTATGATAAAATCAATCTATATATTATTATCATTATTAATTTCAGGAAATATTTTCTGTCAAAATTCAATAATTAGCGAAAGTGATATTCCAAAACTTGATTCTATAATAAAACACTTGGAAAAGAATTACAATCAAAGTGAAACACCTAATTTTTACTCACTACCACAGACATCAGCTAGTTATTTCGAAATCATTACTAAAGACCCAGAAAATTTTCTTGCTGAATTAAAAAAATCTGAGAATCTAGAACAACTACAAAATAAATTTAAAGGATTACAAATCGACAATGATTTACTGGTCATAAATAACGTTTATTCTGATTATAAAAATAAAAAGAAATTAGAAATAAAATCTTTTAAAATTGCGAACAATCGAAACCACGGCATTAAACTATTATTTAATGATTCCCTTAACAAAATAACTTAAAACATTTTCACTCTAGTTATAAAAACAAAAGGGATAGCATAACCACAATTCGTGGCTTTTATTTAAATAATGAATTCAAATCAATTAAACTTTCGAAAAGACTTTCTGATTGGATTAACTACGCTGATTTAATATTAAGACCAGAAACCTCTATTTTTTATGATAGTGACAATAAATTAAATGAATTTAGAGCATATAAAAGAACTATCATTGACTCATTAGTAAATTATTATGAACTAAAAACCAACAAACCACCTTACAAAAAAAAGCAAGATTTCATTACCCGAAGAAATTAAATGAGTGGCAATCTAAAAAAGAAAAATATGCAGATAGTCTTTATAATAATGATCAAAATTTCAAAAAACTCTTAATTGAAGCGTTAGAATATGCAGAGAAAAATAAAGTTTCTAATGGAGATTTAGAGGACTTTACTGCGCAATTAATTTCAAAAAAAAGAGCTTTGAAATTAATGAGACAAAATAGACAGGTTGGAACTTGCAGTTTCGATAATGGTCCAATCATACAACAAAAAAGGATTGCAAGTTTGGCCTCCAAAACTCAAAATTGGGACGTTTTTATTAAGTCATTCTTAAATGTAATGAATGATAACGTTTCCAGAAATGCAAATAGCAATATTGCTTCAAACGCTAGAAAAACTTATATCGAAGAACTTGCAAAACTTGAATTAGATATTGATAAAATCTTATTGGGTTCTAACGTTAGAATTGATGATACAATTCAAACCCACTATTTTTCAGATGGTGGCAAAATCGCGAAAGCCTATGCTAACTTAAATTCTAACAAACAAGAATACTTCGAGAATACAACTTTCGAAATAATTAAAGACATAGATATTGATGCTTTTAACAAGTTACATTTTTATAATACTCTCAAAAACTATCAATACTTTATAAAAGATAGTACCAAAAAAACAGAATTGGAAAAAGATATTCAGAATCTAGTGCCATTACTTCCAAAAGAATTAAAATCTCGAATTGAAAACCCAAACAAACAACTTTACGATTTACTTTATCGTGAAAAAGAAATGCTAGATAGTTTTGATATTAAATCATCAATTATAGCATACATTGGCTCTTACAGTTTTGATGGCGAGTGCTGGCAAGCTGAACTTATTGACAAAAATTCTGACGGAAAGATTATTTACAATTTAACAATGGCAATTGGTGAAAAAATAACACCACTTCAAAATTTTGTTGACAAAAAAAAGCGAATTCAAATCTCGTGTTGAGGAACATTCATTCTTACAAAAAATTATCAATGATAATAAACAAAATAAGGTTTACATAAAATTCACAACTGACAAGTCATTTGTTAATCATAGAAACAGAGTGACCAAAGATATGCCTAAGGAATTAGTAGACAATTTAGACTTTGGAAATGCAATTTCTCTCTATGTCTCATTTCCTAAAAGAAAATATGTACGTTTTGTTTTGTTAAATAATGGAAACTTATTGATGTTAGGAATTCCAAAGGGTTTTGAATTGCTAGACTATAAGTTCGAGGAATTGATGACCAAAGAAAAAAAATCATTCTTGTCGACTTCTTATAAAAGTTTTAAATTATTTGATGAGAAAGGAAAGATGTTAAATTAAAAAATAACTGTTCAAAACAATACTATAAGTAATTGCTTGTCCTGCCTACTTCTGGAAAACCTCGTGGGTTTTCATTTTGTAGCGTACTTGCAAAATTAACCGCTAACCCCCGTAAATATTCATAATCAAGACAAAATATAAAAACCAAATAATGAGAAATTTAATATTACTATAAAGTATATTACTAATATCTTGTTCTAATGATAATGAACAAGATTATTCTAACTGCATAGAAAATTCTGCGGTTGAGAATGGATTTATTTATAACTATAATACTTATAACACACAGTAATTGACAGAATGAATATGAATTATACAACTAAATTTCAAACTATAAGTTGTATGCTTGAATTTGTTAATGAAGAATATTCTGATTATTCTTTTAATGAAGGAGACTCAAATATTAATATAGTGAACATCTAGATTTCAATACCTTCCGAATATTACCAATTACAAGAATTACAAGAAGGAACATATCATTTAAGGGAAGAATATGATGATGATCCAAACACTTTGGATATTGTTGCATTATTCAGAGTTGGTCCAAACGTTAACGTTTATAGACAGGAAAATTATGTTAATTTATTAATTTCAGGCTTAATACTAGGACAACCTGATATTTATGAACAAGCAGAAGTTACAATTAAAAAACTTCCAAACGAAGAATACAAGAATGAATACATTTTTGAAGCCCAGGGAAAAATTGTCAAAGGACATTTCAAGAGTGCTTTATCATTCGTGGATAATTGGTCTTAAATAATAATTAAGGCGTTTATAATTCATCGTTTGTTTTAACACACTTACGAGAGTACTCGCGGATTTTCTATCTGTGATTTACTTGCTGACTTAAGTATTTAAGCACTTAACAAAGTTAAATCTAACTTCTTCATTTGAACTCAATACTTTTCATGGTAACAATAGTTACTGTTCTCGACTAAATTTAAAGTTATTTTTGAATTGAAGAAGTATAAATAATAATTAAAAACAAAAAATTATGAGAAATGAGAACGAAATGGAAGGTCAGGTAGTTTCAATGCCACGAATTGGAGATAATGCACCAGACTTTGAGGCAATGACAACAAAAGGAAAAATTCAATTTTCAGATTTTGCAAGAGATAAATGGATTGTGATGTTTTCACATCCTGCTGATTTCACTCCTGTTTGTACTACAGAAATGAGTGGTTTTGCTCAAAGAAAATCAGAGTTTGATGTATTAAATACAGAACTTCTAGGTTTAAGCATTGATAGTATTCATGCACATTTAGGTTGGGTACAAAATGTAAGAGAAAACACAGGTGTTTATTTTGACTTTCCTATTATAGCAGACTTAGATATGAAAGTTTCAAAATTATACGGGATGCTACAGCCGAATGAAAGTGAAACAGCGGCAGTTCGCGCAGTATTCTTTATTGATCCTAAAAAAAAGATACGCTTAGTTATGTACTATCCTTTAAATGTAGGTAGAAATATGAATGAAATTCTAAGAGCATTAAAAGCATTACAAACCTCTGATAAATATAATGTTGCAATGCCGCTAGATTGGGAGAAAGGAGATAAAGTAATTGTATCACCTCCAAAAACATTAGATGAATTAAATGATAGAATTAACGATGACTCATTAGAGAAAGTCGATTGGTATTTGGCTAAAAAGAGTATCGAAAAAAGTTAAAATCAAAACAAAGTATAAATCGAAAAATCATTAAATATTTTTCAATAAAATAAACTAAAAAAGCCTAAACAGTGATTTCATTGTTTAGGCTTAATTTATATTACTAAAACTCTAATAATTCTTAAAATGAGTCTTAAGTAGTCAGTAACATAGTTATTATCTCTTTAAGATTTGCTTTGATAAATGACCATCACTTGAAGATATAACCATTATATAAGAACCACTAGGAAGATCAGATATATTTAATTCATAGTTGTTTTTGCTAGTCTTAAATGAAGTACTTTTTAAAATTTTACCTGAAAGATCATAAAAATTAATAGAATTAATTTTTATCTGTTTAGGATTAAGTAAAGAAATATAATTATCAGAAGGATTAGGGTAAATTTTAAAACTTAATAAATTATTATCTTCAATATTTAAATTATCAGTTACTTCAATTGATGCTCCTGTAACATCTAAAGCAGCGCAAATACCAAGGCCATTTAAAATTCCTAATACATCGCCTCCTGTTGTTGTCCCTGGAACTACGATTGAAGTGTCAATATAATTTGGATCGTTGCTGTCAGATAATTCTGCTACCAAAGTGTGTATTGTATATTCTCCAGCTGCAGTTACTGTAAATTCTGGTGTTGCACCTAATTGCTCAATCACTAAGTTTGAACCTGAGGTCAAAACATAAGCAACTTCGTAATTAGTTGGAATTGTCGGTGACATATCTTCCGTTGCACTGATCACAACATCTGAACCTGACAATTGAACCGGCGTTACATCTGCAATTAATGATCCTGCATCAGCAGAACAAGTTTCAACACTGACAGATGCACCTGTAACATCTAAAGCAGCGCAAATACCAAGGCCATTTAAAATTCCTAATACATCGCCTCCTGTTGTTGCCCCTGGAACTACGATTGAAGTATCCAAGTAATTTGGATCGTTACTGTCAGATAATTCTGCTACTAAAGTGTGTATTGTATATTCTCCAGCTGCAGTTACTGTAAATTCTGGTGTTGGACCTAATTGCTCAATCACTAAGTTTGAACCTGACGTCAAAACATAAGCAACTTCATAATTAGCAGGAATTGTCGGTGACATATCTTCAGTTGCACTGATCACAACATCCGAACCTGACAATTGAACCGGCGTTACATCTGCAATCAATGATCCTGCATCAGCAGAACATTGGGCTTGAATCTCAAAGCTTGTCAAAAAGCTAAAACTAATTAATAAACCCATTAAAATGGATTTTAAATTAGTAACTAAAAAATTAATGTAGTAAATGTTTTTCATGATATATTTTGTTTAATATTAATGCTACAAAGTTAAACAAAACACAAAGCCAATATCCTATTAAAATGTTAAATACAAAAATTTATTATTAATTACCTAATAATAGGCTCATTAAATTTTAAAATAATTATTATTTAAACTAAACAGTTAATAATATTTAAATTTATCATCTGTCACGACTGTAAACGCTAATACAAATCATACCTCTACTCTTTTAATTTTGTAAAATATGGAATTGAATTATGAGAAATCTATAGTATTTAAAACTAATCGCGTTGAAATGAAGTTGTTTTTTAAATTTCTTAAATTTTCACTATCAAAAGGTCTTTATTCAATTAATATTTCATCTTCAGGGTAACATCAATGCTCTTTTTGTATATAAGTTTAATAAACCTAAAGACTTAATACAATGAAGAATTTATTAAAATTATTTTTTATAATATTCATGTTTTTATATGGGTATGAATCAAGAGCTCAAGAAAATCAAGAAAAAATAGAAGATACAATTCCTAAAAAGGGATATTTTCAAATCAGCCCTAGAGTTGGATATGATTTTCCTACTTATAAAAATAATACGCCTTACATTGATTATAACGGTGGCCTTGACTTTGGTATTTCATTAGATTATTACTGGAATTGGTTTGGTGTAGGTGCAGATTTTGGCTACATCATGAATAAACCTGAAAGTACCTACCCTACTGATAATCTTTACGAATCAGATTTTTCATCTCCTATAAATTCTTTTAATCTAAATGAAGAAAAAATTACACGTCTTTTCTATGGTATTGGCCCCAATTTTCAATACATCACTAAAAGCGAGAAATATAAAGTTGAACTCAATACTAGAGTGGGTTTTTCTAATATAAATGGTGGTAGGACATTATTGGAAGGTACTTCTGAAAAATCAATTACTTATCCTTTAAACTTTCATGCAGGTTATAAAGCTACTAATGTCTTATCAGCTAAAGGACAAGTGAGATTTACTTATTCTCTAAATCAAAATTTTGGTTTCAACATTGGAGGTTATTACATGAGACATTTTGAAGCTAGTGAACTTAACGAAGCTGGAATTTCGGCTAGTTATCAACCATTTAAGATTGGAGATGGTGTGACCAGCGAACCAATAACAACCATAAATAGTGAAAATATGACAAGATCTGAACCTTGTGATTGCGATATTTATTCAATTGGTGTCTTTGCCGGAATCACCTATAAATTTTCAAACAAAGACAAAGTAGAAGTCATAGATGAAACTCAAAAAGTTTGTCCTGTTTGCCATGAAAAGCATCAACCGGTTTGTTGTGAAACCTGCGGTTGTAATATTACAATTACTGCAAAAGACAAATATACTGGTGAAGTTTTATCAAACACAGATGTAATCCTGCAAGATTTAAATGGTAACATTGTTGAAAGCGGTACAACAAACTCATTCGGTGTGATTGTATTTAATGAAGTTAAGGAAAACAACTATGTTATTAGTGGTAAATTATACGGTATAGACCTTGAAAATACTAACATTACCCAAAATGATTTTAAAAATTGTCATAAAAATAGTGCAGGTATTCAAAAAACAATTTTGTACAGTGATAATCAATTTATACTTAAAGGTAATGTTGTTGAATGTAATACAGATCAAGGCATTCAAGATGTTGATATCCAACTAAATGATTTTAAAAAATCACTAGAAAAACATACACTTTCTGATACTAAAGGTCAATTTAATTTTCATTTAGAACAAATTTCAGTTTACACCTTAAAAGGTAAAAAAGATGGCTACTACTCTAGCGAGGTTGAAGTTTCTACAAGTACTTATGATAGAAGTAAAACACTTTTTATTGATTTCGAAATGTGTGTCGACCCTTGTGGTAAAGCAATTAAACTAGATAATATCAATTTCGATTTAGATAAATCGGAAATACTACCAAAAGCTATTCCAGATTTAGAACGTATTGTTAAACTCATGAAAGATAATCCAAATATCAAAGTTGAAATGTCTTCTCACACTGATAGTCAAGGTTCTGATATATATAACCAAAACTTGTCTCAACGTCGAGCAGATGCTACTGTCAAATATATTGTAGAGCGTGGTATTTCTAGAGATCGTCTTATTGCTAGAGGCGCTGGCGAGACCGAACTCAAAAACAAAAAATGTGCTAATAATGTTCCTTGTACTGATGATGAACACAGAATAAATAGAAGAACAGAGTTTAAAGTCATTTGTTTTTAAAAAACTATTAATCAAAATCTTAACTTATAAAAATCTGCTCTCAGGATAATTAAAAACTTATCCTGAGATATCTAAAAAATATCAAAATGAAAACTCTATCAAAAAATAATAATATAAAATTCAAATCTCATTATTTGAATATTTTTAAAATATGCCTTGCTTGTTCTCTCTTACTTATAATATCATGTAGTGAAGACGTTTGCGGTTACGATGATTTGGTTAATTCCACTTTTGATTGTGAAGATTTAATGCTCGACATCGGCGCTGAATGTGACTCTAATAGTGATGGGATTTATGATGGCACTGTTAGTGAATTTTGTCAATGTAACAATGCTGCTAATGAAACTGATTGTGAAGATCTTCAACTTAACATCGGTGATCAATGCGACTCAAATGGTGATGGCACTTTAGATGGTAACGTGAATGATTCATGTGAATGTATTCCAAAAAATAGTGTCATAGATACTTGTCCCGGATATATACAAAATGGTGATTTTGAAATCATCACTGGTAATCCAAATACTTCTGTTGATCAAGATATAGACCTTGCCACACACTGGAAAAAATTATGGGTCAGCGGTAGTAAAGCGGATTTATTTGATGAAACTACTTTAGAATATGGAGCCTCTTGTTTTGAAGGTCCTACTCCCTCATCAGGTGTTTTTGCAGGAATGTGGATAGAAAATTCAAGCACAACTGATGCGACCTATCGAGAAGGTATGTTTAATGAAATGTCACAAAAAATTTATGAAAATTCTGGTTTGTACAATCTATCATTTGATTATGCCTTAATGAGTGGAAATTGCTCAACCAGTAATAACGTAAAGATTGGTGTTTACGGCATTAATTATTCAAGCTCAGATCCATTACCCGCAACACCTACAGGTATAGGAACACCTTCAAACTTAGATCTATTTGGAACCACAAACACAGTCTTTTTAGGTGAGATTGTTATCAGTTCTACTACAACAAATACATGGCAGAGCATCAATATCACGATCGATACAAGTTCTCTTACATTTCCTACCGATGGAATCAACCATATCATGATTACAAATTCCCATCTTCCTTTAGATGAATATGGAAAAATGTTTGTTGGCTTTGATAATTTTTGTCTGATCAATCAGTAAACTTTATATCAAATTTCAATCTTGAAAGACTTTAAGAGACAGCTAATAGCTGTCTCTTTTTATTGAATAGCAAAAAATATCTTCGCATATAAGATTGAATTAGAATAAAATATTTCAGCCATTTATAGATTTGTTTGATAATACTACTCAATGTATTTAATTCACATGTTATAAATGATTAGGAAAACAATATTGGTATCAGCATGACTGAAGATGATCATTGTTACGAAAACGCAATGGCTGAACGTGTAAATGGCATCTTAAAAGATGAATTCTATCTCGATCAAATCTTTGATAACCTACAACATGCAAAACGCGCTACAAAAAATGCAATTAATCTATACAACGAAATAAGATGACACTTATCTTTAGATTTTAAAACTCCAAATATGGTGTATAAATTATCAGCCTAAAATAAATTTTAACCTGTAGCCATATTTCAGGACTAGACACTTTTTAAATGTTGGAAAAAGAGCGCCACTTGCAGTTTTTAGAAAAGTGGATTCTCAAGAAAAAATTGTTGAAAAATACTGGAAATTGATCAAGCTTGAAGGTCAAAACATCAAAATGGCTGATAACCAAGAAAGAGAAGTTTATTTTAGACTTAAAAGTGACGACCAATCAATAATAGGTTTTGCTGGATGCAACACAATGAGCGGAAAACATGAACTGATGGAAGGTAACAGAATTAAATTTTCAAAAATAGGTGTCACAATGAGACTTTGTCCAGATGTAGATGTTAATGAATCAGAATTTCTTAAAGTTTTTGAGTTGGCCGATAATTATTCAATTCATAATGATAAACTTAGTTTAAATATCGGTAAACGCGCGCCTTTAGCAGTATTCGAAGCTGTCTATTTTTAAAGATAGTAGCTTAATTAAATCATAATAAAATTCATAATATACAATTAACTAATAATATAAATCATGAGAACTCAATTTTTTAATTCAATCAAAGATGCTGTCAAGCATTGGTACATTCCACTTATTGTCGGTATCTTATTTATAGGTGTAAGTATTCTAGTATTTTCTTCACCTTTAGGATCTTTATTAACTCTATCAATTTTCTTTGCTCTTTCATTTTTACTAGGTGGTATTTTTGAAATTATCTTCTCTGTATCAAACAGACACAGATTAGAAAACTGGGGTTGGGCTTTAGCTTTTGGTATCATGACAACGCTTATTGGAGGTTTATTAATCCTTAACCCTCAATTATCGTTGACCGCTCTCCTATTTTATGTTGGCTTCATCATTTTATTTCGATCAATCGGTGCAATTAGTTTTGCACTTGACGTTAAGCGTTATGGAAGTAAAAACTGGGGATTATTATTAGCATTTGGAATCATTGGAGCTATTGTCTCTTTCTTTTTAATTTGGAATCCAGCTTTTGCAGGAATTAGCGTGGTAATTCTTGTCGCTATGGGATTCTTATTTGGCGGGTTGTTTAATATTTACTTCTCTATCCAACTAAGAAGAGCTCATAAAAACATGAAAAAGATCAGTCCTGAACTCCGTGAACGCTACTTAGAATTAGAAGAAGATTTAAAGAAAGAATGGAACGAAAGCCATTAGACTTTTGAAGATTAGAAACTTATAAATTAAGAAAAAATGAAAAATTCAAACAATATAGTTGTTATTACAGGTGGTGCTGGTGGTATTGGTCAAGAATGTGCAAGAGCTTTCAAGAAAGATCATTTGATCATTACTGATTATGCTCAAAAAGATGTAGATGAAGTTGTAAAAAAACTTAATAATGATGGTTACCAGGCATCAGGTATTGCTTGTGATATTACTAATAAAAAAGATGTCCAAAAATTAGTTGAGTTTACTGCTGATGCAGGTCAATTAAAAGCAATCATCCATACAGCTGGTGTTAGTGGAACAATAAAAGATGCTAAAAAAGTTTTTAACATCAACCTCGTCGGGACTGACATTATTCTCGATAGCTTTTATCATATTGCTAAAAAAAATAGTGCAGCAATTTTACTATCATCAATGATGGCTCATACAGTTCCCGAAAATGACACCTACGATTATGCTTTAAAAAATCCACAAGAAGATAATTCACTTGAAGCTGTCAATAAAGTTGTTGAAGAAAATGCAGATACAATGTATAATTTCACAAAAAGAGGTGTCATTCTTCTTATGCTCAAAAATGTTGATGAATGGGGTGAAAAAGGAGCACGAATATTAACAGTTTCCCCAGGAGTTATCGAAACTAAAATGGGACTTAAAGCTGCTGAGGAACATCCTGAAAGAATGGAAAAAATTAAAAATGCTACACCATTAAAAAGAAATGGAAAACCTGAAGATGTTTCTAATATGGTTCATTTTTTGGCATCTGAAAAGGCAAACTTCTTAACAGGAACAGATATATTAGTCGATGGAGGCGTTTTAAATAACATTAAAAAAGGATTGTAATATATTTTTTGAAATTGCCTTTGTCATTTAATCTTTAATATTACTAAATAAACACAACTTATGAAAACTAGAAAGGAAGAAGATTTATTAGGTCAATTAGACATTAATAATGACGTTTTTTATGGTGTCCATACATTAAGAGCCATGAATAATTTTCAAATCTCAAATGGAAAAATAGGTGACTATCCTTTTTTTGTAAAAGGAATGGTCACAACTAAAAAAGCATGTGCATTCGCTAATAAAGAAGTCGGAACAGTTCCTGCTGATAAAGCAGACATGATTATCGAAGCATGTGATGAAATTTTAAGCAATTTAGAAAAATATACGCAATATTTTCCTATTGATGTTTTTCAAGGAGGCGCTGGAACTTCAGTTAACATGAACACAAATGAAGTTATTGCGAATTTAGCCTTAACACTTAACGGTCATCCAAAAGGAAGTTATGACATCATCCATCCTAATGATCATGTTAATAAATCTCAATCAACAAACGATGCATACCCTACAGGATTTAGAGTTGCGATTTATTATTACATCAATCATCTTTTAGAAAAAGTGAATACGCTGACAACTCAATTTGACAGGAAAGCAGCTGAATTTAAGAAAGTTCTCAAAATGGGAAGAACACAAATGCAAGATGCAGTCCCAATGTCTTTAGGTGATGAGTTTTCAGCTTGGGCAACAAATTTAAAAGAAGAAATCAAAAATCTAAAAGCTTGTAGAGACCTTATTTTACCGGTTAATTTAGGCGGTACAGCAATTGGAACACGTGTGAACGCACCTGATGGATTTACAGAATTATCCATAGGATATTTACAAAAATTCACGAAAGCAAGTTTTGTAGAAGCTGAAGATCTTATTGAAGCAACATCAGATTGTGGTGATTATGTGACTATTTCTGGTGCTTTAAAAAGAACATCCGTCAAAGTCTCTAAAATTTGTAATGACTTAAGACTTCTTTCTTCAGGACCACGTTGCGGATTTAATGAAATTAATCTGCCACAAATGCAAGCTGGTTCATCCATCATGCCTGCTAAAGTGAATCCTGTTATTCCTGAAGTTGTTAATCAAGTTTGTTATAAAATTATTGGAAATGATGCAACGGTTGCCTTTGCAGCTGAAGCAGGTCAACTACAACTTAATGTCAATGAACCTGTGATGGCACAATGCTTATTTGAGTCAATGGAACTATTGTCAAATGCTATTGAAACGCTAGCTATCAAATGTGTTTCAGGCATCACGGCTAACGCAGAACATACCAAGAAAATGGTTTACAACTCTGTAGGATTAATCACTTTTCTTAATCCTTATATAGGTCACCACATGGGAGATTTAATCGGAAAAGAAGCAGTTGCAACAGGAAAAACAATTAGAGAATTAGTTTTAGAAAAAGAACTTCTTTCTGAAAGTGACCTTGACGATATATTGAGCCCTGAGAATTTGATGAATCCTAAATATAAAGCGGCAATTAATAAGTAATTAATCATAATTTAATATTTATTAAACATTATTCGTTTAAATTTTATTTAATTTACGAGTATTAAAAAGTATTTCAGTCTATCTGATTGAAATACTTTTTACTTTTTAATAATTATTAAAACGAAACACATGAAAAAAATAAAAGAATTATTCGATTTTAAAGGAAAAGTAATCATCATTAGTGGTGCAGCTGGCGCTATAGGCAGTGAAGCTTCACGTTTTTTAAGTTCCTTAGGTGCCAACGTCGTCATGGCTGACCTTAATGAAGAGAAAGTAAAAGCTTATGCTTCTGATATTGAAAAAGAAACAGGAAACTCAACCTTAGCAATGAAAATTGATTTCACAGAAGAAAATGAAATTAAAAAACTCGTTGATGCTACGTTGTATGCTGAATTGACATCAGCTTCTATCTGTTGCTCAACAGCTTCCTGCCTAAGCTCAGCCTGTATAATTAACTCCTCATCAATCAAAGCTTTTTTCTTGTTTTTAAATAAAGATTCTATATTGTAAGATAGATTCAAACCCACTTGATAATTATTAGAATAGTAATCTAAAGCTGGTGTTGTGCTTGTCATTGGTCGTGTAGCGTTGTAGCCTGCAAAACCTGCAAGTGTCGGCAATTTATCAGCCTTAGTTAATTCTAAATTTTTTTCTGCAATTTCAATTTGCGTCTCACTCATTTTCATCTGCGGATTGTTTTCAAAAGCTTTTTGCAAATAAAAGTTTTCATTTTGTGAACTGATTTGATGATTGATATTACTCACATTAGGTTTGATTAAAATGTTATCATCAATGCCTACAAACAAAATCAAATTTTTATTAGTGACTTCAATCGCGTTATTCACCTGAATGAGACTTTGTTCAAGTTGACGCTCCAAAACTTCAGCCCGCAAGACTTCGTTTTTTGAAATCATATCTTCATTATAAAAGAGTTTCGCATTTTTCACCCTTTCATTTGCTAGTTTTTTGTTGTTTTCTAAAATTCTTTTTTGATTTTGTAAATTATGAAGATTTAAATAAAGCTCAGTCGCATTCAACTTGATGCTTTGATCAGTATCTTCAAGTTGACTTTCACTTAAAGATTTACTCATCTCTGCGAGCGCGATTGCCTTATTAACTCGGCCTCCGCCATAAATAAGCTGACTTGCAGAAACATTAAATTGATGTCCAAAGTTAGGAATATTTACGCGCTGAATATGCGACCAATGATTATCATACAAATTGACATCGCTTAAATACATACCAATCATCTCAGCACCAATATCTGGAAGTCGGTTTATTTTCACATCTCCTACTCTAGCATCAGCAACTTCAACTGAAGCTTTTGCAATTTTTAATTGAATATTATTGATCATTAAACTATCGGCTAACTCTTGAATAGTCATAGAATATTCTACTCTTTCTTGCGCTTTCATCTTGTGGTTTAATCCACAAAAAAGAAGCGTCGATAAAAGTGTTAGGTTAATTATACGCATGTGTTATTGTTTTATTTGGCAAAGCTACTTATTAAAATTACGAGATAAATATCAGAATCTGCAAACTTAATGTCAAAATGTACTATTTGTATTAATCTTGATAATTTTTTCGGTATTCTGTTGGACTTATACCGCTTTTTCGCTTAAAAAAATGACTAAAAGTATAAGGGTCAGTAAAACCTAATTGATAAGCAACTTCAGAAATCGGATGGACATTGCTTGATAATTCCTTTTTCGCCTGGCTTAAAAGCAAACGATGAATAATTTCTTGGGCAGTCATAGTCGTTAATTCTTTGACTGTGGAAGATAAATATCTTGCAGTTACATTTTGCATGGCAGCATAATCACTTACTTTTAGCTTAAAATTTCTTTTCTCTTGAAGATTTTTAAAAAAAGTTAAAACTAATTTTTCCTGTTGATTTGAAGGCTGAGATTGATAGTCATTTTCCTGACTGAGTTTATCCATTGTGCTGTACAAAAATGAATAATTTAAATGTCTTAAAATGTGAAGTTTTAAATCTTCGTTCTTTGAAGAATTATTTAATTGACTTTGAATGTGAGTGATTAAACTCCATAAGTCCTTAAAATCTGATGGTGAAAGCGCAAAACTTAGTTTTGTATTCTGATAAATAAATTTGAAAGCTTGAATCAGGTTTAATTGAAATGTCATTTGACGTACATAAGTGCGATCGTAACAGATTAATTTAAGCTCACAATCTGAACTCATCTCTTTAATTAAAACAACTTCTCGTTTAGCAGAAATTGTAATTGAAGAATCTTCTGCTTTTATTGTATCATGAGCTTCAAAAATAAGATGCCCCTTTTTAATAAGCAGAAAGAAAGGCGGCTTTAAAACAAATTGATTTTCTTCATCAATAGATGTATTGACATCCTTTTCTGTAAAAAAATTAAAATTATTTTTCACTTACTTATTTAAAATTCAATGTCATTAAAAGTAGAAAAAGTTTCTTTACAAACGTACTTGCTAAATATATTTTAAAATCAACTAAGCTGTATTTTAAGTAACCTAAATAAAATTCGAGTTTTAAAAACATAGATTAAGCTTTAAATTAATGATGAAATGAAAAAAAGAGATAAATCAACAAATTAAAGCTATCATACTTGAGGAAGATCCAAAGGTGAAGCTAAAATTGAAGCCATCAAAGCACCACCAGAAAATCCTAAAGACATCGGTGATTGCTTGCGTAAAATTTTACAACATGAAATTGATAACTCTAATGAAATTGATAAAATCGTTAATCTTGCACAAGAAGAAAAAGATTGGGCTACATTTAATTTTGCACAATGGTTTGTGAGAGAGCAGATTGAAGAAGAGACCTTAGTTAATGATTTAATCGACAAATACAATCTTGCTTCAACTAAGATTGATGAAAACACAAGCTTATACGAGTTAGATAGAGACTTAACGAATGCTTCACAAGAAGCTGAAACACCTCGAGAAGAAGAGTTTTAAAAACAAAGTAACTTATTTAAAAGGAGATTAATTTCTCCTTTTTTTTTTAGAACACGACAAAAATTGTTTAACTATTTGATTTTTAACAAAGTAAAGTAAATTTTAATCTTCTTTATATTGCATAAAATACTGGAGTTCAGTATATTAAAGCATTATTCTTCAAGTAATGACTTTAAAAAAGAACTCCAGTACAGGTATTAAAGATACTCAATTATTAGCACTATTCAAAG
>NZ_FNQF01000001.1 GCF_900107595.1 Psychroflexus halocasei
CTTTTAAATATCTTAAATAGACTCTACAACTATTTATTCAAATCTCTCCAAATAAAAACTCAAAATTAACTTCTAGTCTTAATGCTTCATTATACTTCTAAATACTATCTCTAGCATCTAAAATTGTCAATCCAATATGTCAATGAACTTCTTAAAAAATTCTTGATAAACCCTCAACATCCCTGCCGATAAGTTCCGTTATTTTGCGGGTGCAAATGTAAAACTAATTTTTACTTTGACAAAATGTTTTTGAAAAATAATTTTTTATTTTTTTAAAACCTTTTAAAGCTTAAACAAATAAAAAGATCTTAACTCTTAAAACCCTTCTCAAACACCCTTCTCTCAATGATCGTGCAATGCGTTATTGCGGGTGCAAAACTACAACCTTTTTCCATCTAAACAATGAACTTTTTTAAAGAAATTTGAAATAAATCACAACTCTAAGATAATCAATGTTTTAAAATATAAAATAATTTAATAACCATAAAATCGGAACTGCCTCCACCAAAAAAGATGTATAATATAAACTTCGTTTTTCTGTTGAAAAAAACAATAGCACGGTTGATAAAGCACTCATCAACAAAAAAGGCAAACGTTTAAAATCTGGATGAAAAAAATGGAAAAGAACAAAACTGATAGTTATAAAGAAGAAGCCCGTAAGTTTTGCACCTCTCACCCCTATTAATTGAGGAATAGTATTTAAATGCATAGCATCATCTTTCAAATCTCTTATTTCAAACGGAATCATAAGAATAAGCACCCAAAGAAAACGAATAACAAAATAAGCAATCAATTGAGGGCTTAACGTAAAGCTAGCATCTGATGCAGCAACAGGAAGTAAAACTGTACAGACAGTCCAAACAATTGCAATAATAAAAATCTTTAAACCACCTAAGTCTCTTAAATTATGAAAGCCAGGCAATAATGGTAAAGTGTATAAGAGTGTCAACAAAACCAAAACAAAACCAACAAGTAAGGTCGTAAAATTTAAAAAGAATAGACTATATATAAGGTAAAGAAAAATCAAAAACGAATAAACCAGAATCACCTTTAAACGCATTGTAGGCTTAACATCTCTAAATCCTGCAATGCTAGCATATTTTACAAAATTGTAAGCTGTTACACTTGCTGCAAACACAAAAGAAATTAAGTGATAATCAATTTTTATTTTTAAATCAATAAATGTCAGCACAGTAAAACTAGCTATTGCAAGCGCAACATGCGTACTGCTGTTTATATAAAAGTCAAATATATTTTTAAGATAATTCACGATGTAAATTTAAAATATATAATTAACGAATAATGCATCGTTTTTAAGCAATCTTTTCTTTTTAAAGATGTATTTTTGCTTGCAAATTTTAAACTGCTTCTAATGAATACAGAATCGTTTGCACTAAGACACATTGGACCTCGACCTGAGGATATTTCAGAAATGTGTAAGGTCATCGGTGTTGAATCTCTTGACCAGCTAATTTACGAGACAATTCCTGACGATATTAATCTTGAAAAAAAGCTTAATTTACCTAAAGCTTTAAGCGAATATCATTTCGCTAGTCATATTAATGATTTGTCTCAAAAAAATCAAGTTTTTAAATCTTATATTGGATTAGGCTACCATGAAGCCATTTTACCTGCTGTCATACAGCGTAATATTTTAGAAAACCCAGGATGGTACACAGCATATACACCATACCAAGCAGAAATTGCTCAAGGTCGACTTGAAGCCTTACTTAATTTCCAAACCGTTGTTTCAGAATTAACAGGTATGGAAATCGCAAATGCTTCCCTTCTTGATGAATCCACTTCTGCAAGTGAAGCGATGACATTACTTCACGCTGTTAGAGATAGACAACAAAAGAAAAATAATGTCATCAAGTTTTTTGTTGATGAAAATGTATTACCACAAACTTTAGCTGTTCTTGAAACGCGCTCTGAACCTTTAAATATTGAATTGGTTGTTGGTGATCCTGGTGATTTTGATTTTTCAGAGGAATTCTTTGGAGTTTTACTTCAATATCCTGGTAAAAATGGATTGATTAGAGATTTTGAGGCATTCACGCAAAAAGCTATCCAGAATAATATTAAAGTTGCTGTTGCAGCCGACATATTGAGTCTTGTAAAGCTTGAAGCTCCTGGAGACTGGGGTGCTGATGTTGTTGTTGGAACAACGCAACGTTTCGGAATTCCTTTAGGTTATGGTGGTCCGCACGCAGCTTACTTTGCAACAAAAGAAGAATATAAGCGTAGTCTTCCTGGTCGAATCATTGGTGTGACCAAAGATATGGATGGAGAGCGTAGTTTACGTATGGCTTTACAAACTCGTGAACAACACATTAAAAGAGACAGAGCAACTTCAAATATTTGTACTGCTCAAGTACTTTTAGCTGTGATGGCTGGTATGTATGCCGTTTATCACGGACCGAAAGGATTGAAGTTTATTGCTGATAAAGTTCACAAAAACACCGTCAAACTTGCAGACACTCTTGAAAAAATAGGTTATCGTCAAGAAAATGAATTATTCTTTGATACGATTCATATCAATGCTGATGCTAAAAAAATTAAGACTTTAGCTGAAGAACGTAGAGTGAATTTCTACTATCCAAACACTGATGCTGTCGTCATTTCTTTAAATGAAACAACTTCAGATGAAGACCTCAAAACAATCGTTGAAATATTTGCTGACGTTATAAATGAAACATCGATAGAAGTTTCAGCAATAGATAAAGATTTAATTGCTGATCACAAACTTGGTCGTCAAACGGAATTTATGACGCATGAAGTTTTTAACTCTTATCACTCAGAAACTGCTATGATGCGTTACATCAAGAAACTTGAACGCAAAGATTTATCTTTAAACCATTCCATGATTTCTTTAGGGTCATGCACAATGAAATTAAATGCAGCCTCTGAAATGCTTCCTTTATCAAACCCGCAATGGGGAAATATTCACCCTTTTGTACCGAAAGAGCAAGCAAAAGGTTATAGAGAAATGCTAACTAACCTAGAAGAACACTTAACTGAAATTACAGGTTTTGCTGCAACTTCGCTTCAACCAAATTCAGGTGCGCAAGGTGAGTTTGCAGGTTTAATGACAATTAGGGCTTATCACCAATCAAACAATGAAAGCCACAGACATATTTGTTTAGTTCCTTCATCAGCTCACGGTACAAACCCAGCAAGTGCTGTGATGGCGGGAATGAAAGTTGTTGTTGTCAAAGCAAATGAAAACGGTAATATTGATGTTGATGATTTAAGAACTAAAGCTGAAAAGCATAAAGACAACTTAGCGGCTTTAATGGTCACTTACCCTTCAACGCATGGTGTTTTTGAATCTGCAATTAGAGAAATTACTCAAATTGTACATGACAATGGAGGTCAAGTTTACATGGATGGTGCTAATATGAATGCACAAGTTGGCTTGACGAGTCCTGGCCGAATTGGCGCAGATGTTTGTCACCTTAACTTGCATAAAACATTTGCAATTCCGCATGGCGGCGGAGGTCCAGGTGTTGGGCCTATTTGTGTTGCAGAACAACTTGTACCGTTTTTACCGACAAATCCAGTCGTTGAAGTTGGTGGAGACCAAGGGATCTCAGCTATATCGGGGGCTCCATTCGGTTCATCATTGGTTTGCTTGATATCTTATGGTTACATCAGAATGCTTGGGGAAGAAGGCCTAACAGCATCAACAAAAGCCGCAATTCTGAACACGAATTATGTTAAAGCTAAGCTTTCTAAACACTATAAAACTCTATATTCAGGTGAAAGAGGTCGTGCAGCTCACGAAATGATTATTGACTGTCGTCATTTTACAAAAATGTATGGTATTGAAGTTAAAGATGTTGCAAAACGTTTAATCGATTATGGTTTCCACGCACCTACAGTTTCATTTCCGGTTGCTGGAACATTAATGATAGAACCAACTGAAAGCGAAAACAAAGAAGAATTGGATCGTTTTTGCGATGCGATGATTTCTATTCGAGAAGAAGTTGAAAACAGCTCAAAAGATGATGAGGAGAACATTCTTAAAAATGCACCACATACATTAGCGATGATTACAACTGATGAGTGGACGCTTCCTTATTCAAGAAAAGAAGCTGCTTTTCCTTTAGATTATTTAAATGAAAATAAATTCTGGCCGTCAACACGCCGTGTTGATGAAGCTTATGGAGATAGAAACTTAATGTGTTCTTGTGCTCCTGTTGAAGAATACGTTTAAATAATCAAGATTTGATTTAATTATGGCGATAGATAAAAATCTGTCGCCATTTTTTTTTGACTTATCTCATATAGGACCAAATTATCTTAGATTTTTTAGGCTATTTTATTGATAAGTTCAATAAAATAGTTGAATTTTGAAGAAGACTTTGAAAACATCAAAACTATGTACAACGTAAAAATAACTGGGGTAGGAAGTTACATTCCTTCGACTGTTATCAAAAATAAAGATTTTCTTAATCATAAATTTTTCACACCTAGTGAAGTGGAATATGATTCAGATCAAGAAGAAATTATTCAAAAATTTAAGGATATAACTGGCATAGAAGAAAGACGATACGTTGATAAGTCTAAAACGACTTCTGATATTGCTGCTATTGCTGGACAAAAAGCAATTTCACATGCTGGTATTGACCCAGAGACACTAGATTATATAATAGTTGCTCACAATTACGGTGATGTTAAGCATGAAACTCAACAATCTGACATGGTTCCCAACATAGGCGCACGTGTCAAGTCTATTTTAAAAATAAAAAACCCAAACTGCGTTGCTTACGATCTTATCTTTGGCTGCCCAGGCTGGATACAAGCATGCATACATGCAAAATCTTTTATCAATAGTGGCATTGCAAAACGCGTACTTGTCATAGGTGCAGAAACTTTATCGCGTGTGGTTGATCCGCATGATAGAGATTCTATGATTTATGCTGATGGAGCTGGAGCAACAATACTAGAAGCGACAGACGATTCAAGCGGAATTTTAACACATAAATCAGCCAGCCACACTTATAAAGAGTCAAAATACATATTTTTTAATAAATCTTATTCTCCTGATCAACATGATGAACGCGGTTATATCAAAATGCACGGAAGAAGGATTTATAATTTTGCACTTACTGAAGTTCCTAAAGCTATGAAAGCTTGTTTTGATGAAAGTAAAGAAGACATTAATAATCTGAAACGAATTTTCATTCATCAAGCTAATGAAAAAATGGATGAGGCAATTATTAAAGGTTTCTTTAAGTTATATGATAAAAAAGTGCCTGAAGGCGTGATGCCAATGAGCATTAGCAAATTAGGAAATTCAAGTGTCGCTACGATTCCAACTCTTTTTAATCTTTATATGAATGGTGATTATGGCGAACCTCTTCAAAAAGGTGATATCGTGATGTTTGCAAGTATTGGAGCAGGTATGAATGTCAATGCGATTACATATCGATCATAACAGATGAAAATTCTTATTATCATACCAGCACACAATGAAGCTGATAGTATTGGTAAAACATTAGATTCTCTGTTGACACAAACCTATGCAGCTCAACAAATTATTGTTGTTGATGATAACTCAACTGATGAAACAAATGCAATTGTTTCTGAATATGCTGAAAAAAATTCAGCAGTTAAGTTAGTTTATAAAGAATCATCAGAACAACACGAGCCTGGAAGTAAAATCATCAAAGCTTTTCAGTTTGGCTATGCACACAAAACAATAGATTACGATCTTGTCTGTAAATACGATGCTGATCTCATTTTTCCTGAAAATTATTTAGAAGAAATGTCAAAAACTTTTCTTACTGATGCTAAGCTAGGAATTTTTGGAGGTTTCTGTTCTATTGAAAAAAATGGCAAATGGCAATTAGAGAATCTGACAAATAAAGATCATGTTCGCGGTGCTTTAAAAGCATATTCTGCAAGATGTTTTAAAAAAATAAATGGTCTTATTCCTGAAATGGGCTGGGATACAATTGATGAACTCCTCTGTCAATATCATGGTTATAAAATCAAAACAGATGAAAGCTTATTAGTCAAGCACCTGAAGCCAACTGGAAGTCGGTATAAAAAATCGCTACCTAATAAATTTGGAGTCTCGCTTCATCAAATGCGATATGACTTTGGCTTAGCTTTGATTACTTCATTAAAAATGGGAGTCAATAAGAAAGATTTAGGTTTCATTTTAAAGTCTACTTCTGCTTTTCTTTCTGCTAAAACAAAAAAAATCCCTTATTTAGTTAATGCTAAACAAGGGAAATTTATACGTCAACTTCGTTGGAATGGCGTTAAAGCTAAATTATTTTAAAGCTTCAATAATCACATGGCCAGTTGCTCCGTTTGGCATTGCTGTTCCTAATAAGGCTGAAATCGTTGGAGCGATATCTGTGATATAAGCTTTCCTGAAGCTTTGACCTTGTTTAATACCAGCTCCGTAAATTAAAAATGGTGCTTGAGTATCATAGTTTAAACTGCTCCCGTGTGTTGAGCCTTTACGAGAATAAGAAATAACTGAAGGGTTCAACGCATAAATAACATCACCACTTCTTTTTTGGTTAAAGCCTCTTTTGATTAACTCAGCAGCTGAGTAGCTCATGTCGTTATTTTCAATATTTTCACGGGTAAAAACCTTGTCAATTTGATCATACTGAATCAAGAAGTGTTTGAGTTCGTTTTGGACTTCAACAAAATCAGTATAAGTTTTAAACTGATCATAGTCTAAGAAAATCTGGTTGTTACTGATATTTCTTATCACTGAAGCATCAAGATCCAAATTTTCTTCTACAAAAGACTTGACATCTTTTCTAAATTGTTTTGTATCGAAATAACCAGCTGGTATTTTCTCATCTTTCAAAAATTGAGGAACATGAACCGCACCGTGATCCGCAGTCAGAAAAAGTGTATAGTTGCCCTCTCCTACTTTTTTATCTAAATAATTTAGGAGATCAGCGATTTCAAGATCTAAACGGACGTAAGTATCTTGAATCTCTTTTGAGTTGACTCCGAAATTATGGCCAACATAATCTGTGCTAGAAAAACTTAATGTCAAAACATCAGTAAACTCTCCTTGTCCTAATTTTTCATGATTTATTGCGGCTTTTGCGAAATCGAGTAGTAAACTATTACCATAAGCTGTTGCTTTCAAAATATCGTAACCGCCATTCTTTTTACTTAACTTCTTCAAATCATAAGGGAAAGTTGCTTTTTTCTTTCCTTTAAATCCGTTTTCGTAATTATTCTCATCACTACCACTTTCCGTATAAGACTCAATTGGTTTTAGTGTTTTCCACTCCTTTAAGTATGATTTTGCAATTTTGGATTTATTGAATTCCTGAACCCATTCTGGCAATTCATCAAAATAAAAATCACTTGAAATAAAATGTCCTTCATCTTTCCCATGAAACCAATAAGCAGCATTAGCAGTGTGTCCAGCTGGTAATATTGCACCACGGTCTTTAATAGAAACACCAATTGTTTTTCCTCTAAATTGAGTATGCAATCTATTTTGATCAGCAAAAGTTGTTGTTAATAATCTGTGTGGTGACATTTTTCCTGCTTTGTCTTTTGTACCTAAAGGATTGACAGAATCATCACTAGCACAATACACGTATTCTCCATTTGTTTTGTTAAACCAACTGTTTGAAATAATCCCGTGCATCATCGGGCTGGTTCCTGTAAATACAGAAGTGTGACCTGGAGCTGTGTAAGTTGGCACATAATCAAAATGTAAGTTCTTCATTTCAAAACCACCAGACTTTAATCTTTTAAATCCATCATCGGAGTAGTGATTTTCAAATTTATTGAGGTAATCAAAACGCATTTGATCTACAACAACGCCAACAACTAATTTTGGTTTTTGGTTCTGAGCATGAAGATTTAAACCTGCTATAAACAGCATTCCCAGAAGTAAGATTTTTCTCATTTTATTTTTTTATACAAAGTTAAGAATTTCTTTAATATTGAAGATAAAGAGTAAGTTAAATTGATAGGTCAAGTTTTTATCATATTTTTATACTTTCATTTCAGGATATAAAATATAAATGAATTATATAGAGAGTATAGGTCAGTACTTTATGATGCTTGGAGATTTGTTTAAAAAAATGACAAAAGGCTCTGTACTTAGACGATTAATTATTCAGGAAATAAATGATTTAATGACAAACTCTTTAGGGATTGTTGTTTTTATTTCATTCTTTATCGGAGCGGTTGTTTCTATTCAAATGGCACTAAATTTATCAAATCCATTAATTCCGAAATCTTTAATAGGTTATGCAGCTCGGCAATCCATTATTTTAGAATTTGCACCTACTTTTATCTCCATTATTATGGCTGGTAAAGTCGGTTCTTTTATCACATCAAGTATTGGGACTATGCGAGTAACTGAACAAATTGATGCATTAGAAGTGATGGGAATTAATTCTTTAAATTACTTGGTATTCCCTAAGATTATTGCAATGCTTTTTTATCCTTTTCTAATAGCCGTATCAATGTTTATTGGAATTATCGGTGCATATTTAGCAGCAGTGATTGGAGGGTTTTTAAGCTCAGAAGCTTTTTTAACTGGAATGCAACAGGATTTCATTCCTTTTCAGGTTGCGTATGCCTTTATTAAAACCTTTGTTTTTGCATTCATTCTTGCCACTGTTCCTTCCTTTCATGGTTACTATATGAAGGGCGGTGCCCTCGAAGTAGGGAGAGCAAGTACAACTTCTTTCGTTTGGACAAGTGTCATTATCATTGTTGCAAACTATGTGATTACACAAATTTTATTAAGCTAATTTTATTATGATAAAAGTAAAAAATCTACATAAATCATTTGATGGTACAGAGGTCTTAAAAGGCATTAACACTTCCTTTGAACCTGGTCAAACAAGCTTAATTATTGGTCAATCTGGTTCAGGAAAAACGGTTTTTCTTAAATGTCTGTTAGGCTTGCACAAACCAACAAAAGGAGACATTTATTTTAATGATAAAACTTACAACGATTTTACAAAAACAAAAAAATCTTTATTGCGTAAAAATATGGGTATGGTTTTTCAAGGTGGTGCGTTATTTGACTCCATGACAGTTTATGAAAATGTCATGTTTCCTTTACGCATGTTTACCAAAATGACCAAAGCTGAAATGGACAACCGCGTGACTGAGGTGCTGGATCGTGTAAATCTTTCAAACGCAAATGATAAGTTTCCTTCAGAAATAAGTGGCGGTATGCAAAAGAGAGTTTCAATTGCAAGAGCCATCGTCAATAAACCAAAGTTTTTATTTTGTGATGAGCCTAACTCTGGCCTTGATCCAAATACAGCAACTATTATTGATCAACTCATTCTTGAAATCACAAAAGAAAACAATATAACTACAGTTGTTAACACGCATGATATGAACTCAGTTTTTGAGATAGGTGAAAAAATTGTTTATCTGCAAGGTGGCATTATTGAATGGGAAGGTAACAACAAAATTATTCATAATGCAGATAATAAAGACCTGATTAGCTTCGTTTATTCTTCTAATCTTTTCAAAAAAGTTAGAGTTGCACAGCAAAAAGGTTATTAAGTTTTTTCTCTTAATCGAGTCTTTCTGGATCCTAAATAGACATCATTTAAAAACCTGAAAAATCAATATCAAGGAAGAGAAACATCAACTTTTAAGTTTTTTGTTTCTAGCTTATAGCTTAGCCATTTCTGAATTTTAGAGGCTAATTCATTTTTACTTTCAACAGACATACTATCTTTAACCACAATCTGAAAGCTCGGGATGGTGTCAATCTTTTCAAAATTAGATGTCAATATTTCAGAAAATGAAACACGATTCACTTCGTCATAATTTAGTTTGATTTCTTGAGCTATTTGCGCAAATGGCAAATCTACTTTCTTGATATATACTTTTTGAAGTTCTGATTCTAAGGCCGCAATTTTGTTTTGCTTCTCAATAAGGTCAAGAGAATCACGACGCTTAAGTTCAACCATGTACCTAAACTCATTAAATTTATCGGAATTTGAATTTTGTAAAATTCTCAAATCTGTATTTTTTAAATTCTCGTAAGTCCTCAATTTTTGTTTCCATATATTAATCACTTCTTCGGGAATTTCTTTCCCCAAGAAAGCTACTTCAATTAAAGAGTTATCACCATTATTGTATTCAATATGTGTTGAATTTGTTTGCAAAAAGAAGCCATTATTTCCTGTGCTCGCTAATTCCTCAGTAACAAAAAGTTTAGCACTTTGATCAAAATAAGACTCTTGAAGTAATTTATAAAACAAATAAATACTCGGAATAATAGCAATCACAGCAATGAAGTAAGTTGATCGTGCGATAAATTTACGACGTTTCGAATTGGCATATCTGACCAATGGAAATTTTAAAACCTTAGAAACCACGAATGTAGATAATGCAATAAAAACTGTATTAATTGTGAACAAATACATCGCTCCACCGAAAACACTTAGATCCCAAACTGCTAGACCGTAACCTGCTGTACATAATGGCGGCATTAAAGCCGTAGCAATTGCAACACCAAAAATAACACTGGCAATTGTTCCTTTTTTGGTTTTAGCAATAATCAAAGCCAAACCACCAAAAATAGCAACAATCACATCTAAAATAGTCGGCTCCGTTCTGGCCTCAAGCTCTGGTGTTAACTCAGTTAATGGTGATAATTGAAAATAAAGAAAAGCTGTGACAACACTTAAACCAACCATCACGCCAAGATTAATCAAAGATCGGCGTGTGGTGTCAATATCATTAATAGCAACCGAAAAACCTAAACCTACAATTGGTCCCATTAATGGAGAAATTAACATGGCTCCGATAACGACTGCTGTACTACTTACGTTCAAACCAATAGAAGCGACAATAATCGAAAAAACTAAAATCCAAGCATTGTGACCACGAAAAGGAATATCTTTTATGATAGCTTCCATCGTTGAGTCACGATCGGTTTCATCTCGTATATCTAATAAATGAATAAGATAATTTCTGATGCTCCCATAAGTTTTTTTGGCATTCTGCTTCACATTATCTGTCGACTTTTCATCATCAGATTTTTGCTGAGCAGAATCATCCTGGCTTTTTTGAGACTCTTTTGACTCATCTCCAGCTGCTTGTCCCGAATTCTTTCTGTTTTTGTCTTCTTCCATTTTTAACCTATTGCATCACCAAATTTTTCAATCGCCTGTTGTCTTAATTTTTTAATATCTTGTTCATCTGATTTCGGTGCTATCACTAGTACTTTTTCATCCTCAACAATTATAAAATCATTGAGCCTTTGGATGACTACAATTTTATCTTTTTCCGTACGGATAATATTGTTTGAACTATGATTTAAAATTGCTTTAGCATTAACAACCGCGTTTTTTTCAGAATCTTTGTCGAGTTTATCATGCAAAGATCCCCAGGTTCCTAAATCATTCCAATCAAAATCGGCTGGAACACACTTAACTGATTCTGAACTTTCTAAGATAGCATAATCAATTGAAATATTTTCTGCTTTTGGATAAATATCTGAAATCACCTGACGCTCATCGAATGTGTTTAATTTTGACACTTCATCATTAAAGAGCGAAAACATTTTTGGTTGAAATTCTTGAAATTCATTTAAAATATAAGCTGTTGACCAAATAAAAATACCTGCATTCCATAAGAAATTACCCTGATTGAGAAAAGATTTTGCTGTTCCGTAATCAGGTTTCTCTGTAAACTTTACAACGTCTTTAATATCAGAAGATTTATCTTTTTCATATTCGATATAGCCATAACCCGTATTCGGAAAAGTTGGCTGAATACCAAGCGTGAGCAAAGCTCTCTCCTTAGAAGCGACTTTAAAAGCTTGGTTTAAATTTTCGCCAAAACTCTTCTCATCTTCAATCCAGTGATCACTTGGTGCAACAAGCATAACAGCTTCAGGATTGAGTTTATGAATTTTAAGTGCTGCCAGTAAAATACAAGGTGCTGTATTTCGCATAGCAGGTTCTAAAAAAAGTTGATGTGGTTCAAGATTAGGAATTTGTTCCAAAACAAGATCCTCATAAATATCATTCGTCAAAATCAAGATTTGATTCTCAGGAATAAATTTAGCTAAACGACTGTAAGTTTGTTGCAACAGTGTTTTCCCGGTGCCAAGCATATCATGAAATTGCTTTGGGTGAGAGGTTTTACTCACAGGCCAAAATCTAGAGCCTACGCCTCCTGCCATTATCACAGCATATTTATTTTTTGGATTCATCATCCTTCTAATTTTTTGTTTTAATTAATTCTATTTCAGCATTGGGTTGGAAAACATATATTTTTTTGGTAGAAATTTCCAAACACTCATAACGCTTTCTGAGTTTTTTTCCTTTCTTAAAAACCCGACCATTAGCAGCCGTAAATAGACTTCCTATTGGGATTTCAAAAATATAGTTTTTTTCGTTATGCGAATCATATTTCTTCAAAGCTATTGACAAATAAGGATCAGTATCGCTACTTGCTGATGGATTCCTAAAATGCTTAGCTAAAACTGGTAATAAGCTATCAGGAAAAACTTTTGGATTGATCAAAGGCAACATCAATTTCTGAAAAACGTACTTCCATTCCACCCCATGTGGCTTAATACGATGACCATATGTTTCAAAAGCGATTAGATGTGCAATCTCGTGAATAAGCGTCATCAAAAATCGATAAGGATTTAAACTATAATTGACTGTAATTTGATGTTTACCACTTGGAAGCATGCGATAATCGCCATGTTTAGTTTGTCTATCCTTAACGATTTTAAGATGAACATTATAGGTTTTTATCAATTCAGAAACTGAAGTGACAGCACTTGAAGGAATATATTTCAGAAGCGTTTGCTGCATTTATAAAGATTATGGTGTGCTATTGGCAACTTGCAGAAGTTTACCATTGTAAAAACGGTGACCTTTTAGAGCAAAATCAAAAATATAATCTGCCATATCATGTGCAGAAACAGGAGCTTCTAAACCAGGAAAGGCAGCGGCTAACATTTCAGTTTGCACAGCACCTAAAGCCAAAACATTAAATGAAATACCAGTTTCTTTATATTCTTCAGCGAGTAATTCTGTTAATGTAATCACTGCTGCTTTACTTGAACTATAGGCTGCCAATCCAGGAAACTTCACACTTCCTTGAACGCCTCCCATGCTACTGATGGTGACGACATGTGCTGGATTAGAAAAATGTTCAATTAAATGAGATGTTAAGCCGAAAACGCCGAAAACATTTGTTTTATAAACAGACTTAACATCTTTCATCACGGTATTTTTAAAATCTTGTTTTAAAAACTGACCAGCATTATTAATGAGAATATCAATTTTTGATTTTTTGTTAAGAATGTGTTGAACGACTTCAGATAAATTCTTTTCATCTGTTAAATCGCAAGCCAAACTTTCAACATGAGGCAAGTTTAAATCCTTAATAGGTTGAAAGTTCCTGGATAAAGCAAAAACATAATGACCAGCATCTGCAAAAAGACGAACAAGTTCGTAACCAATTCCTCGGCTAGTTCCTGTAATAACAACTGTTTTCATTTTAATTATTTAATTGAATATTATTTTTTGAGGATTGAGCAATTCCTAAAAGTCCAGGTTGAATTTGTTTGATAAGATTCTGAATATGATGGATATTAATTTCTTTATATTCATCATTCACATGATGGTAATAATCAAAATTTGTAAAATCAAATGTGCAAATCGTATGCGCTGGAATTTTGAAAGTTTCATAAAAAGGATAGTTGTCACTTCTCTTAAATAAGTTCATATCTTGAGCTTCTGGTAAAAACCCTAAAGTTTCCTTCTCTGTCATATTATTAAACATTTCAGTAAAATTAGAATTGTTATAACCAGTAATGTAAGCCAAATAATCTTTACCTTTCATTGGAACACCGACCATTTCGATATTAAAAACAGCGTAAGGCTTGATGTCTTGTTTTTTTAAAGACTCACTCAAATGCTTAGATCCCAATAAACCTTTTTCTTCAGCAGTAAAAAGTGCGAAAATAACGTTACGCTGAAGTTTTTGGCCTGAAAAGTATTTTGCCAGTTCCAAAACCGTTGCTGTTCCTGAAGCATTATCATTTGCTCCATTAGCAATCTCGTCACCATCTACAGCTTTAACAATACCGATATGATCGTAATGTGCGCCAATAATCAAGGGAGGTAAATCTGGATTTTCTCCTGGAAGATAGCCAACAACATTGCTGGTTTTATGCTCTCCGACTGTGAAATAATTAAGGTAAGATTTATTCAGATAAGGCTTAATTCCATTTTTTTTTAAAACTCCTTGAATGTAATGAGCGGCTTTTTCAAGACCTTCTGAACCGACATCACGCCCCATAAGTTCATCTGATGTTAGAAATTTTAAAGATTCTTCAAGACCTTTTAAATTTTTACTTTCAAGTGGAGATTGCGTAAGTTGAGTTGATTCTTTTTCTTGAGAGGTATGTTCTTGTTTTTGTGAAGTACAAGCTAAAATCCCGAAAAGGAAAACGGATAATAATGTTATTTTTTTCATAACGTGAATATAAAAAAACTGTCTTTAAAAACGAATTTAAAGACAGTCTAATATAATTCAAATCTTGATCTGTAAAATATCTTAAGCTAACATTGTCACTGGATTTTCAAGATAAGTTTTCAATGTTTGTAAAAACTCTGAGCCTGTAGCTCCATCAACTGTTCTGTGATCACAAGCCAAAGTCAATTTCATTGTATGACCAACTTTGATTTCACCATCACGAACAACTGGTTTTTCAACAATTGCACCTACAGATAAAATTGATGAATTCGGTTGATTTATGATACTAGTAAACTCAACAATACCGAACATTCCTAAGTTAGAAACAGTAAATGTCGAACCTTCCATCTCTTTAGGCTGTAATTTTTTATTGCGAGCTTTAGTTGCTAATGATTTCACATTATTGTTAATTAAGGTAAGCGGTTGCTGATCTGCAAACTCTAGAACTGGCACAACTAAACCTTCATCAACTGCAACTGCAACTCCAATATGAATATGCTTAGCTATACGTGTGACATCATTTTGCCATGTTGAATTAACACGTGGGTGTTTACGTAATGCCATCGCTGAAGCTTTGATCACCAAATCGTTAAATGACACCTTAGTCTCAGGCATTGCGTTGATTTGTTTACGTGATGCCATCGCATTTTCCATATCAACCTCAATTGTAAGGTAGTAATGTGGTGCATTAAATTTAGATTCAGCTAAGCGTTTTGCAATTGTTTTACGCATTTGAGAATTCTTGACTTCCTCAAATGATTCCTCTCCTGCAGGCTGATAAACCTCAACTTGAGACGCAGCTTTTTGTGACGCTTCTTTTTCTTGCTGTTCAGGTTCAGCTTGTTTTGGTGCTTGCTTAGGTTGCTTATTAGGTTGCTTATTAGGTTGATAATTCTCAACATCTTTTTTAACAATGCGGCCATTATCACCTGAACCTTCAACTTGTGATAAATCGATTCCTTTATCTTCAGCAATTTTCTTTGCCAAAGGAGAAGCTAATATGCGTCCTTTACTGTCAGTAGAGTTACTCGTTTTATTTCCTGTTTTTTCTTGACGATGTGTTTGACTTTCATCATTATCTTGACTTTCTGATTTATCATCAGATTTCTTGTCTGAAGACTTTTTAGGAGATTTTGCACCATTACCAATTTGGCTCAAGACTTTGTCAACATCAGTTCCTTCAGGACCAATAATTGCGAGGACATCATCAACCGGAGCTGATTCACCTTCATCAATGCCAATATGTAATAATTGTCCAGCAAAAAAGGATTCAAATTCCATTGTTGCTTTATCTGTTTCGATTTCAGCCAAAATATCGCCTTCTTCCACTTCATCACCTACGGATTTCAACCAAGTTGCAACTGTTCCTTCTTCCATGGTATCACTTAAACGTGGCATGGTAACAACCTCAACACCTTTAGGTAAATTGTCATCATCAGACTTTTGATCGTCATCAGATTGACTATCTTGACCTGAATCGCTTTCTTCAGAATCCTCATCTTTAGAAGCATCATCACCTGAAGATTCAGCGTTTGCTTTTTTAATTAAATCCTCAACATCTTCACCTTCTTCACCAATAATAGCAAGTAAACTATCGACAGGAGCGCCATCGCCTTCTTCAATACCAATATGTAACAAGGTTCCTGAATGGAAAGATTCAAACTCCATTGTTGCTTTATCAGTTTCAATTTCAGCTAAAATATCACCTTCTTCTACTTTATCGCCTTTTTCTTTTAGCCATTTCGCAACAACACCTTCTTCCATGGTGTCGCTTAAGCGTGGCATTTTTACAATTTCTGCCATAAGTAATTATAATTTATGAGGAATGAATGGGTAATCTTCTTGTTCGTAAACAACATCATACATGACGTCTTTGTCTGGAAAGTCAGAATTTTCTGCAAACTCTTCACATTCCTTAACTTTATCTTTTACGCGTTGATCGATTTCTTTAATATCGTCTTCAGTTGCGTATTTCTTTTCAAGAATAATATCTTTCACCTGAATAATCGGATCAATTTTTTGATATTCTTGAACTTCTTCTTTTGTTCTATACTTTTGAGCATCACTCATTGAGTGTCCTCTATATCTGTAAGTTTTAAGATCTAAAAACGTTGGTCCATTACCTGATCTTGCTCTATCGATCGCTTCATCTAAAGCTTCAGCAACTTTCTCTGGTCGCATAGCATCAACAGGGCCACAAGGCATTTCGTAACCTAAACCAAGTTTCCAAATATCTTCATGGTTAGCCGTTCGAGAAACAGAAGTTCCCATCGCATAACCATTGTTTTCAACACAAAACACAACTGGTAATTTCCAGTTCATTGCCATGTTAAAAGTTTCATGCAAAGAACCTTGTCTTGATGCACCATCACCTAAGAAACAAAGTGTTACAGCATTTCTATCAAAATATTTATCCGCAAATGCGATTCCTGCACCTAAAGGAATTTGACCACCAACAATACCATGACCTCCAAAAAACCTATGTTCTTTAGAGAAAATGTGCATTGAACCACCTAAACCTTGTGAGGTTCCTGTTTTCTTACCATAAAGTTCAGCCATCACTTTTTTGGGATCAACTCCCATTCCGATGGGTTGAACGTGATTACGATAAGCTGTAATCATTTTATCTTTCTCAAGATCCATCACATGAAGTGCTCCTGCTAAAATTGCTTCTTGACCATTATAAAGGTGTAAAAAACCTCTTACTTTCTGTTGGATATAAACTTGAGCTAATTTGTCTTCAAATTTTCTCCAAAAAAGCATGTCTTCGTACCACTTGAGATACGTATTTTTTGTGATCTTTTTCATTAGGCGTTTGTTTCTAAAATTCTAAAGTAATGAAATACAAAAGTAGTATTTTAAAGTAGATTTAAAAAGACTTAACATCAATTAAAGTTCTAGATACTTACTCTCAAAAGCTAAAGGTAAAATATCTGCTAAAGAATTAAGCTTCACAACCTTACCTTCTAAGCCCATAAAGTATATTTCGATAGCGTGATTTTGTTTTTGCTCATACTCAGCAATTGCTTGACGACAAGCACCACAAGGTGGAATTGGCTGATCGTTTTTCTTCTTAACCGAAGATGCCGATATGGCTATTTTTAAAATTTTACTGTCAGGATAATTAGCGCCTGCCCAATAGATCGCAGTTCGTTCAGCACACAAACCAGATGGGTAAGAAGCGTTCTCTTGATTACTTCCTTTAACAACTTCACCATTGTCAAGCAAAAGTGCTGCGCCTACTAAAAAATTAGAATATGGAGCATAGGCTTTCTTTCTTGCCTCAAGAGATTTTTTCATCAATTCTTGAGTATCTTTATCTAATTCTGAAATATCATCGTAAATTTCAATTTCAGAGGTCAGTTGTTTTTTTATCATAATTATATTTTGAATCACTAAAATAGATAAAAAAAGCACCAATGTAAATTGATACTTTTTTAAAATCTATATTTATTATGTTATAAATCATTAATACTCATAATAAGCTCCTGAATTAATATTGAAAGTTAATCCAAATCTTAAGGTCCCTTCTAAAGGATTCTGAACTGGAGAGGTTGAGAATAAATAGGATGCATCAATTGTTATTGAAGAGTATTTAAATCCAGCACCAATGGTTAGGTATTTTCTATATCCTTTATCCTCAGCTTCATTGAAGTAACCAACTCTTAAAGCAAAGCTGTTTTCATACCAATACTCAGCACCTAATGCCCATGTAAATTCTTTTAACTCTTCAGAAAAGCCGTCAGGCGCATCTCCCCAAGACGAAAAGATACCTGAAAACTCATTTGTGTTATTGTAATCAATTAAAGCGTCTTGACTTTCTTGTGTTAAATTACCATTTTCGTCTGTTTCTAGTTTTGGAGGAGTAGGAACTAAAAGCTTATTAAACTCTGCAAAAATACCTATTGTATTGGCAGCATCTAAGATAAAGTCGAACCCTACACCAGCTTTAAAATTAGTAGGTAAAAAGTTCTCAGAACCTGCATCATCATATTTAATTTTAGGGCCTATATTACTGATGCTAGCTCCCGCTCTCCAACGGCCATTAAATTCTTTATAAACTTGTTCTTCTCCTTGATAAAACATTGAAATGTCGGCTGCGAAAGTATTCGCTGCAGATGCATCACTGATATCAGAAGGTATTTTAAGATCAGAACGAATGTAACGCCCTGTTACTGCCATTGAGAACATGTCGCTTAAACGCAGAGCGTAGCTAACATCAAGTGCAAACTCGTTAGGTTCAACCTCTCTTGGCACTTGAGCAGCAGTCTCCCTTAACTCAACACCTCCAAGACCAAAATAACGTAAACTTGCAGAAACAGAACTTCTTTCATTAAAACGATTAAAATAAGTCAGTTGCGCCAAGTTAATATCATCAGCGATTTCTCTTAAATAAGGTGTGTATGATAAAGCCACACCTTGTTGTGCTTCTGAAAAAACATATTTTGCTGGATTCCATTGTTGTGAAAAAGCATCAGCTTTAGTAGCTATTCCTTGATCACCAAGACCAGATGCACGCGCATCTGCTGAAATCATTAAAAAAGGAACACCAGTAACGACAACACGCCTATTATCTTGCGCTTTTGCTATTTGTTGAGCACCAAGTGCTATAAGTAAAGTGAATAAAAATGTATGTTTCATAATGTAACTTGAATTGCAAATATAATGTTATAAATTTATTGAAGTATGACTAATTTCTCGTATTTTTCTTGTCTTTGATTTGTGACTGTAGATTCGACTGTCAATTTGTAAACATAAACGCCTTTTCCTATTTTCTGACCAAAATCGTCTAAGCCATCCCAAACAATATCTCTTGATAAAAATCCGTCTGTTGTAATGGTTTGTTGATGACTCCAAACAATTTTTCCAGTGACTGTAAAAACCTGGACTTGAACATTTAAAGGTTCGAATGGTCGGTTATGGTTGAACCAAAACTCAGTGTAATCTACAAAAGGGTTAGGATAGTTAAGAACGTTTGTCAGTCGTAATTCATCATTACCACTTACCACAAAGTCTAACTCTGCAATTGCAGAATTATTGTAAACATCCCAAGCTTTTAAAGTCAAATGATGTAATCCTGGCTCCAAGTCTTTTAATTGATAATAAACTTTACCCGATTGATATGTATCTACATCAGCCTCATAATAATCGTTTAAAATAATCGGATTTTCTTCATCGCCATCAATAATCGCAACGATATCATGACCTATACCGCCAGCGGTGTTAATTCCGTTATCATCTTCTAATAAAGCCAAAATATAAGGATCAGAATTTGTAATGCCTCCATTAACAAAAGATTCATCGTTCATATAAGCATTAACCAAAGGACCTTGATTATCATCAGGTGCATTCTGGTTTAAACCTCCAATTTTAATATCTTCAGAGAATCCACTAAACTCATCTAATTCATCATTGTCTAAAGCATAAAAACTAAATCGACCTTCACCAATAGGTATTTTAGTATCTTTAGGTAAAACAAATGAAAATTCGAATTCACCATTATTGATAGATGCTTTTCCGTTAAACAACAACTCTCCTAAAGTTGTAAAATCCATGATCAATAACTCTCCGTTTTGCGTCACATTTCCGTTACCTAAAGTTTGTCTTTCTATGCGTTTGTCAAAAACAGAAGCTGTCAATTCACCTTGGTAATTCTGAAGGACTTGTCCGTTACCGCCAACTATTTTTCCTTTGATTTGAGCTTTATCCAATGCTTGAAGTGTATCAGAATATTGCTGAATAGGAATATCATTAATATGGCTAATTTGAACTTGTGGTTCCGGTAAAGGTAATCGCATCGTTGGATCACCGATAAAAAACACAATACGTTTTCCGCTTCCTGATAAAGCATTCTTGGCATTCATAACGGACTCAGCTATCGTTTCTTTAGTATTTGCAAAATCAAAAAGAAAAGGTGCGAAGGCATTATTAAAAGCAACACCAGCAGAAACCGTAATTGATCGTGTTGTGGCAACCATTCCGACTGCGCCACCTGTAGGATTCCAGTATGTCATTTCGCCACCAGTTTCTCGAAGTGGGTTATCAAATTTCGTGAAATCACAAGTAATAGTTACAAAAATATTGTATCTCGATGGATTAGTCCAGTTCTGAACAGAAGTTTGCGTCACTATTCTTTCTTGAGCTAAACCCTCTTCTCCACCGTGACCAAAATAATTAACTACGATAGCTCCAACTTCAATAGCTTCGTTAATCGCTTTATTCACATCTGGATAACGATCACCACCCGCTGAAGGTTGTTGTTCATAAGCATCAGAATGAATTTTTTTGACATTGATCGTAGGTCTGTTTGCAGCGATTTCATCACCTAAATCATCCAATTGAACCTGAATATCGTTAAACTCATAAACTTCATCAACATCATCAGAAATCAAAAGAAAATCATTTCGCCAAGATTTATAAGCTGGACGTGACTCATGTTCTTCAATCTTTCTAATCATCTCAAAAGCTTGCTGCGGTGTTTTTGCTATAATTCGACCGACAGCCAAATCCATTTTATCTGAAGAAATCATTCTTCCTTCAGAAGGATCCATCATTGCAAAAAAATCATCAGACATGAAAGAACTTCTAGTATTTGAAAAACTCCCATAACTTTGATAAGTCGGAACAACATTGGTATTATTAGGTAAGCGGTTTTTAAAATCTACAGAAGTATCTCCTAATAAAGCAACATATTTCAAACGTTGAGAAGGCGAAGATGCGTTGGAGTAAACGTAGCGAATAAAATTACGTATCGCGCCAATATCTTGTTTACCTGAATTAAATTCTTCGTAAATATCTTTAAGCTTCACAACCTTAGTTGTCAGATTGTTTTTCTGACGACGTAAATCTGCTAGTTTATTTGCGGCACCTAGAAAATCTTCTCTGGTAATAATTATAAAATCAACATCTTCAAATTGATTTTGTGAATTCATAAAAACCTCACCTTTCAGGTTAACGCGCTCTGCAATTTTTTTAGATCTTTCATATTGCGGTTCATAATAATTATCTGTTATCGCGACAAATTCTTTATCGCCAGACATATTTGTTTTAAAGCTAAAAAGACTTTCTTGATTTGTATTTCTGACTGAACGTGGCGAACCAAACTCAGTGATATCCCAAACTTGGTTGACCTCATTAGCGTTTGAAATTTGATATTCAGCAATACCATTAGGAAGCGATGCTTCACTATTTTTGAATTTAAATTGATCACTTCCTGCCATTAATTCACGTGTGGCTTCAATACTGATGAAGTCGAGATAGCCAATCGCACCAGGATTACCATTCTTGTTATATGTCAATTGAATATCAAAAGAATCAGAACTCAAATTGATGTTTCCGCTATAATTTCCACCTGTTGCTGGAGATGTTGCGGATGTAGAACCGAAATTGATTTGAGAAACATTCTGGCCGTCATATTTGATTGACATCTGGCTATTTAATTCAGAAACAGCACCTGCATAAACATTGATTTCGGCAGGTTTTGAACTGACCAAATTTTCAAAAGTGAAGGAATAATCCCGCTGTGTTTCTAAATCAAATCTATCACCAAACCACCGTCTTCCTACTAATGCAAGACTGACTTCATCTTTTTCATAAAATTGATAGTCTTGAAAATCAGTCACGATAACATCCGCAGCTGCAGAAGGCTGAGCCATTGGCAGAATTCTTTTACCATTAGGTTCTGCAATCGCTATATAATAATATGAGCGATCAGCATAAAGATTGATATTGGTTTTACTCTCCTCATTCCATTGAAGCGTCGATGTTCCGTAAAACAAAAGGTAATCATTATCATTAAAAACACCATCTCCGCTATCAAAAACTTGAATCGCATGCTCTGGCGGATCAAAATATAAGTTTCCTGAATTCTCAAGAGGCAACATTCCTCCTCCATGACCAAATAATTTAATACGTCTTGAATCGAGTTGACTGATATCAATACCAAGATTTTTTAAAAATCGACCTGTAATTTTATAAACACCATTTTCTTCAACATAAAATTTATAAAGTTGATATTTTTTAAAAATGGAATGATCAACTGAGGGAACTGATTGCGTTTGAAAACCTTGAGAGTTTGTTACTCTTGAACCTGTTGCTCTTAGTTCAAAACTTGTCACGCGTTGATAACGTCCGTTATTTTTGATAATAGGATTAAACTCTATATTAAAGTAAGATTTAGAACGCCCTTTAGAAACCGAAGTTTGTAGATTGATATCTTTTTCTGTCTGAAACGCGTCAAATGATCTCGTCTCAAAATACTCATACTGTATATTTTCAACCTGATATGAACTCCCATCGACTTCCCAACTGCGTGCGTATGAAATACTTTTCTCAACAGAATCATAATTATAATACAATTGATTAAAGTGAGGTACTTTATAAAAGAAAGAACCATCAACAGCAAATGTCTCAGTTGATTTCCAATTGAGTTTAATTGTTTGAGATTGACCATAAGTGTGAATCGTTAACAAAACAAAAACACCCAAAAAATAAAATAATCTACTTGTATACATTGCTTATGAAACGTGAGTTTTCTTATGATATTATAATTGCAAATCTAATTTTAAAGAAAGTTTTAACAACATAAATCTATTTTTTTTTGATTATAAAAAAATAATCTTGTTAATACAGCGTTAATTATTATATTGCGAACCTAAATTACTTATTGATAAATATCTTAATTATGAAATTAAAAAATCTCCGAAAGGTTGGGATTACAATGGTAGCTGCACTTGCAGTTGCAAGTTGTAATAATTCAAGAGATTATTCAGATTCATCTAGAGCTACTGGTTGGGATTTGACTGGAAGAAATGGAGGTCCTGAATTTAATACGGACTATGATGAGAAAGAACCAGCTCCTGGACTAGTATTTATAGAAGGCGGTACATATACAATGGGTAGAGTACAAGATGACGTAATGCATGATTGGAACAACACGCCAGTCCAGCAACACATACAATCATTTTACATGGACGAAACAGAGGTCACAAATCTTATGTATTTGGAATACCTTAATTACCTCAAGCAAATGTTTCCTCCAACAGATCAAAAATATTCTAATATATACAAAGGTGCGCTCCCTGATACTTTAGTTTGGAGAAACCCACTTGGTTTTTTAGAGAATATGGTTAATGATTACCTGAGACATCCAGCATACCAAAACTATCCTGTTGTTGGTGTTAACTGGATTCAGGCGACTGAATTTAGCCGTTGGAGAACTGACAGAGTAAACGAAAAAATTGCTTCTGATGAAGGTTTCACAGCTGAAGATGCATACATGAATACTGATGCAACCTCAAATTTCACAACTGAAACTTACCTTAACGCGCCAAGTAAAGTTTATGGTGGAGATGAAGAGAAACTAAAAGGTGGAAGAGAAACACAAAGAAAAATAGATCGTCAAAACAGAAATAATGATCCTGACAATCCAGAAGAAAAGAATATTTTTGTAAAGAAGAAAGATGGAGTTTTCTATCCAGAATATAGACTTCCAACTGAGTCAGAGTGGGAATACGCAGCTTTAGCACAGTCATCTATTAGAGAATACAATTCTTATAAAGGACGTAAAAAATATCCATGGGATGGAGATTACACACGTTCTGGGAAAAGAAAATCTATTGGTGATCAAAAAGCAAACTTTAAACAAGCTGTAGGTGATTATGGTGGTATCCAAGGATGGAGCGACGATAACGCGGATATTACTGCTGAAGTAAAGTCATACGAACCAAACGATTACGGACTCTATGACATGGCAGGTAATGTTTCAGAGTGGGTAGCTGATGTTTACAGACCAAGAATCGATGTTTCTTTTAATGATTTCAATTATTACAGAGGTAACGTTTATACAAGAAATGTTATTAACGAAGATGGAACTGTCAAAGTATTAGGTGCTGATGATGTGAAGTATGATACATTAAGTGACGGTCGAATTGTAGCTCGAGGTTTACCTGGTGAAATTGAGAAAGAAGCTATCGACGAAAAAGAAACTTATTTAAGAACAAACTTTTCACGAAGCGATAATAAAGATTTTAGAGATGGAGATAAATTATCTTCTCGATATTTTGGACAAGGTGCTACAGGTGATGATGAAAGAATGTATAATTCACCTCAACACCAAGTTACAGCTGCGCAAGACAGCTTAAATCGTGAGTACGACAAATCTAACGAAAGAACTACTTTAATTGATAATAGCGTTAGAGTTTATAAAGGTGGCTCATGGAGAGATAGAGCTTACTGGTTAGACCCTGCACAAAGAAGATACTTCCCGCAAGATATGTCAACCGACTTTATCGGCTTTAGAAATGCTATGTCTAAAACGGGTTCTAAAACTTTTAAAGGAAGAAAAGCAAGAAATTAAAATAATAAATTAATTATAAAATTATAATGCCCTAATTTTGAATTAGGGCATTTTTTTATTGATATATGACATTAGAAAATTTACACACTGCATTTTTAAAATCATCAGGCATTAGCACAGATTCTAGAAAAATCAAAAAGAATCAAATCTTTTTCGCTTTAAAAGGCGACAATTTTGATGGCAATCAGTATGCTCGAAATGCAATTGATCAAGGTGCAAAACTTGTTGTTATTGATGATGAAAAATACAAGACAGATAAAACTTTTTTGGTTGATGATGTACTTCATTGTCTTCAGAATTTAGCACAATTCCACAGACGTTATTTAAATCTCGTTATTATTGCGATAACAGGTAGCAATGGCAAAACGACTACAAAGAACTTGATTAATGAAGTTTTATCTCAAAAATTTAAAGTTAAAGCGACTGAAGGCAACCTTAATAATCACATAGGTGTTCCGCTGACATTACTTTCTTTTAACACAACACATGAAATTGGCATTGTTGAAATGGGCGCAAATCATCAAGGAGAAATCAAAGCGCTTTGTGAAATCGCTGAGCCAAATTATGGTTATATCACAAACTTTGGTAAAGCTCACCTTGAAGGTTTTGGTGGTATTGAAGGCATTATCAAAGGTAAAAGCGAACTCTACGAATATCTGATAAGCGTTAATAAAAAGATATTTATCAATGCTGATGACCCAATTCAGGTTGCTAAAACACAAAAAGCTAAAGTTTACACAATTGGTGAGGACACACTCTCTGACTGTCGTGTCAAACTGGTAGAAGCAAATCCAAATGTTAACATTGACTTCTGCGGAAAAAAAATTAATAGCCAACTATTAGGTGCTTATAATTTTAAAAATATCTCTATTGCAATAGGTTTTGGTATTTATTTCGGTGTTGAATTTAAGGCAATCAAAAAAGCCGTCGAAAGCTACAAACCAGAAAATATGCGATCTCAAATAATCATCAAAAATGATATTAAAATATTATTAGATGCTTACAATGCAAACCCTACCAGTATGGAAGCAGCTATCTCTGCATTACAAAAAGTAAAGTCAGCGCATCACTCTGTTATTTTGGGAGACATGTTTGAAATCGGCAAAACTAAAAATGAAGAGCATCAAAAAGTCATAGACCTTGTTTTAGATCAAAACTTTCAAAACATCATTTTGGTTGGCGAAACTTTTTATCAATTAGCAAGTGATCTTAAAAATATCAATGCTTATCAAAATGTAAACGAATTAATTAAAAATCTTAATCAATTTGATTTTGACCAGAATATCATTTTAATAAAAGGCTCAAGAGGAATGCAACTCGAAAATTTAGTTGATGCACTCTAAAAAAGTAAAACAACCTAAAGTCAGTTTTCAAGAAATCAATAAAATAGCAATTCCTGCTATTATTGCTGGTGTCGCGGAGCCTCTGATTTCATTAACAGATATTGCTATTATTGGTAATGTCAACGAAAATTCTGTAGAGGCTTTAGCAGCAGCAGGAATTGTTGGCTCTTTTTTATCTGCATTAATTTGGGTTATTGCTCAAACCAAAACTGCAATTTCGGCAACTGTTTCTCAACACTTGGGCAACAACAGGCTTCATGCAGTAAGGACTTTAGTTCCGCAAACGCTTTATTTTAATCTTGGTTTGAGTTTGATTATTTATATCACAACAGCCTTTTTTGCTGAATTAATTTTCTCTGCTTACAATGCAGAAGGCTTAATCCTACAATACACAAAATCTTATTATAGAATTCGTGCCTTGGGCTACCCGTTCACCCTTGTTACCTTTGCTATATTTGGCGTTTTTAGAGGTTTACAAAATACGCTTTGGGCTATGAAGTGTAGTCTTGTTGGTGCAGCTGTGAATATTATATTAAGCTATATTTTGGTATTTGGTATTGAAGGCATTGTACCTAGTTATCATATTGAAGGTGCAGCAGTTGCCAGTGTCATTGCCCAATTTTCGATGTTGTTAATGGCAGTTTATTATTATTTAACCAAAACAAATTTTGGATTTAAGTTAAGGAGAAAAATCAATCCAAATCTGAAACCATTGCTCATCATGAGCTTTAATCTATTTTTAAGAACCTTAGCCTTGAATATCGCAATTTATATGGCCAATGCTTATGCAACTGATTATGGAAAATCTTTTATAGCAGCGCAAAGTATCTTGATGAATATATGGCTATTTTTCTCTTTTTTCATTGATGGTTATGCAAATGCAGGAAACGCAATAGGCGGAAGATTATTAGGCGCAAAAGCTTATCAAAAGCTATGGTTACTGAGCAAAGATATCAGTAAATATGCTGTTATTATAGCTGTGAGTTTATCCTTGATTTGCTTTTTGTTTTACGATCAAATCGGTTATTTTTTTAATAAAGATACTGAGGTTTTAGCTGCGTTTTCAAGTGTATTCTGGATTGTACTTCTCATGCAGCCAATCAATGCAATTGCATTTATGTTTGACGGCATATTCAAAGGATTGGGAGAGGCCAAATACTTAAGAAACGTTTTGCTTATCGCAACCTTTTTAGGCTTTGCTCCCACACTATTAATCTGTGATTATTTCAATCTAAAGTTGCATGGTATTTGGATTGCCTTCACAGTTTGGATGCTCATACGAGGCGGAGCTTTGGTTATTCAATTTAGGTTAAAATATTTAAATAAAGCTTAAATCAAGGTTTTAAGCTGAGAAAGACAAAGAAAAGCTTTATCTTAAATTAATCAATAATGAAACATTTAGTTATGCAACAAACACATCTTCCTAAACCTCAGGAAACTCAAAGATTTGAAGACGGTTTTGATCTTGAGATTTTCCTAAGTGATAACTGGCACTATATTCTAATCTTTCTAGTGATTTTGGCTCTTGTGATCATAGATTATAAGAGAAAACAAAAAGCACGTCAAAAAGCAAAAGAAGAAAAAGGGAAAAACTGAAAAGGATGTTCGGCTAAAAGAATTCATTTTTAATTTAATAACTTCATATCAAAATGAATGACACATGAAAGCATCAGAAATCTTGGTCAAGAAATCTAGTGATGAACTTGAGAGTTTTGATTTGGAAAAGTTAAAATCCTCTCTTAGAAGATCCATGGCCACTAAAAATGAAATCGATAAAATTATCAACGAAATTATTCCGCTTTTATATGATGGAATTTCAACTAAAGAGATTTATAAAAAAGCTTTTACATCTCTCAAAAAGCTCAATAGAGTTTCAGCTTCTCGCTACAGTTTAAAAAAAGCAATCTTTGATCTTGGTCCAACAGGATTCCCTTTTGAACGTTTAATAGCTGCATTGTTACAAAACAATGGTTTTGATACTGAAATTGGCAAAATTATACAAGGGAAATGTATTTCTCATGAAGTCGATGTACTAGCATATAAAAACAATAACATTTATGCCGTTGAGTGTAAATTTCATTCCATAAAAAAATCAATAAGCAATGTAAAAGTTCCACTTTATATCAATTCAAGATTTATCGATATTAAAGAGCGTTGGGAAAATGATGATAATGAAAACACAAGCTTAAAACAAGGATGGCTAGTGACAAACACGCGTTTTTCTTCAGATGCAGTTCGATATTCAAAATGCGTTGGCCTACATTTATTAAGTTGGAACTATCCTGAAAATAACGGAATAAAACACAATATCGATAAATACGCTCTCTACCCTATTACAACTTTGACGTCTTTAACAAAGCACGAAAAGAATCTCATTATTGAGAATGATATTATTTTAACTAAAGAACTTTATGCAACACCTGAAATCTTGAACAAAATCGGTGTTTCAAAAGTTAGAAAAAAACGTATTATCAGCGAAGTCAAATATCTCTGTAATCTTTAAATCCATTCATTATGTCAGAAGTCAATCAGAAATCGGTTAATCAAACAGGAGTCAAAATTCACTTTTTGGGCGCTGCAAGAACTGTGACAGGTTCAAAATATCTTATTGAAACATCAGAAAAAAATATAATGGTTGATTGCGGCATGTTTCAAGGACTTAAAGAGCTGAGAGAGAAAAACTGGGAGAACTTGCCTATTGATGTTTCAACTATTGATGTTGTTCTGCTAACCCATGGACATTTAGATCATACTGGATATCTACCGCGCTTAATTAAACAAGGTTTTAAAGGCCATATCATTGGTTCTGAACCAACTCTAGCAATTGCTGAAATCATACTTCTGGACAGCGCAAAAATTCATGAGGAAGAAGCTGAAAAGGCCAATAAAGAAGGTTACTCCAAACATGAGCCTGCTCAACCTTTTTATACAATTCATGACGCAAACAGAACTATTCATCGATTCAAATCGGCAACTAAAGATCAATGGCATCAAATTAGTGAAAATATTCAGTTTCGGTTTAAGTACAACGGACATATCATCGGTTCTACTTTTATTGAATTATCCATCGAAGGAAAAACAATTGTATTTTCAGGAGATATAGGTCGTTTAAAAGATCCTTTACTTCATCCTCCATTAAAGCCACAGAAAGCTGATTTTCTCATCATGGAAAGCACTTACGGAAACAAGTTACATCCAGATCAAGATGTATCACAAAAACTCATTCAACTGATTGATAAAACAATCAAGAATAAAGGAAATCTGATAATTCCCTCTTTTGCTGTAGAGCGCTTACAGACATTAATGTTTATCTTATGGAAATTATACTTAAAAAATAAAATTCCAAACATTCCAATTGTTATTGATAGTCCTATGGGAAATAATGTGCTCTCAGTTTTTGAGCAATTTTCTGAGTGGCACAAATTAACCACACATGAATTTAAGGCGATGAATCAGCGTATGCAAATTGTAAGTTCTTACAAGGAAACTTGGGAAACTATTGATGATCCACGTCCTAAAGTTGTCATTGCTGGTAGTGGCATGGTTACCGGTGGTCGAGTTTTAACCTACCTAAAACAAATGATCGATAAATCTAACACCAGTATTTTGCTCGTTGGCTACCAAGCTGAAGGGACAAGAGGTCGACAATTGCTAGAAGGTGCCAACGATCTAAAGTTTTTTGGAAAATTTTACCCAGTTAAAGCTGAAGTTCACCATATTGAAAGTTTATCAGCTCATGCAGATCAAGCAGAGATTCTAGACTGGATTTCTGAAATTAAAAACTCACCTGAAAAAGTATTTCTTGTTCACGGTGAACCAACAGCTCAAGATGCGTTGCGCGTTAAGCTTAAAGACAAATTTAGCTGGGAAATCCTCTCACCAAAACTCAATGAGATTATAGAATTACAATAAATTCAACCCGTTAAAGATTCAATATTCACCTTTACAAATCTTAATAAAATATTAATTTATGTAACAATAGTTACTTACGTAAAGATTTAGTAATCTTAAATTGCCTGTATCTAATCGATTGACATGCAATTTATTAAACTTAAAAAATTGCACATATTACAATCGTTAGTTCATAAAACTTAAAACTATGGCTAAAATAGTAATATTAGGAGCAGGCATTTCGGGACATGTTGCAGCATCTCATTTAAGAAGAAAGTTAAGTAAAAAACATGAAGTTGTTGTTGTTTCCCCTAACAGTAATTATCAATGGATCCCGTCTAACATTTGGGTAGGAGTTGGAAGAATGAAATCTAAACAACTACTTTTCCCACTTGCACCGCTTTATAAAAAGAAAAATATACTCTTTAAACAAGCTAAGGTTGTCACCTTTCATCCAGAAGGCGATGAAAATATGGAACAGCCCTACGTTATTGCAGAATATGTTTCTGAAGATCAAAAAGGGAAAACTGAAAAAATCACTTATGATTATTTGATTAATGCCACTGGACCAAAGTTAAATTTTGATGCTACAGAAGGACTCAAACCAGGAACTAATAAAACATTTTCAGTATGTACATACACACATGCTGAACACGCTTGGAGTAGTTTAGAGAAATTAATTCAAGAAATGAAAAATGGCAAGAAAGTTAAAATTGCTATAGGTACTGGCCATGGAAAATCTACTTGTCAAGGTGCGGCATTTGAATACATTCTCAATGTAGATCAAGAATTAAGAAGACATAAAGTCAGAGATATGGCAGAACTCACATGGATCTCAAATGAGTACAGCTTAGGAGATTTCGGAATGGACGGAATGCTACTCAGTTACGGAAGCAACATCATGAAGTCACACGAGATGATTGAAATGGTTTTTGAAGATCGTGATATCAAATGGATTTTAGGAGCTGCTGTCAATAAAATTGAGGACGGAATAGCTCATTATGAAAACTTGGAAGGTGAAAAAAAGTCAATTGAATATGATTTCGCCATGCTTATCCCAGCATTTTCAGGTCATGGATTTAAAGCTTATGATAAAAACAACAATGATATCACCGAAAAACTTTTTAAAGGATTTATGATTGTTGATGCTGACTATACACCAAAACCCTATGAAGAATGGAGAGTTCAAGACTGGCCTGAAACCTATCAAAATCCGAGTTACGAAAATATTTTTGCTCCAGGGATTGCCTTTGCGCCTCCACACAGTATTTCTAAACCTAGAAAAAGCAAAAACGGAACTGAAATTTTCCCAGCACCACCAAGAACAGGAATGCCATCAGGGATAACAGCAAAACTAGTTGCAGACAATATCATTGATAGCATAAATCAAGGTGTTGAAAAAAGAACACATAAAGGGTCTATGGGAAATATGGGAGCTGCTTGTATAGCATCAGCAGGCTTTGGCTTAACCAAAGGCAGTGGCGTCAGTATAACAACTTTCCCTGTTGTTCCAGATTATGAAAAATATCCTGACACACAAGGAAGAAAGCTAGGTAAAACATTTGGAGAAATTGGTTTAGCAGGTCACTGGTTAAAACTAACACTACACTATGCTTTTATGTATAAAGCTAAAATGAAACCCTTTTGGTATTTATTGCCAGAATAAAATTATAAAAAATACATTATGACACGACGAATATCAAAATACAAGCGATTTGTAATGATGAACCCCATCATACAGTTTTTCAAATATATTTATTTAAGCCTAAAGGTAATGCTTATCGTTGCTGGAGGACATGGCGGAACGCGTAAGAATGTCAATTAAAAGAATTTTAGACAATCTCAATTGACTTTACTTATGTTTTCAAAAAGCCGTCTCACTTATATAGTAAGACGGCTTCTAATTAACACTATAAACTAATTCTATTAATCAAAAAACCCGAAAATCAGTTGATTTTCGGGTTAATCTTGTTGGCCTACTAGGGCTCGAACCTAGACTCTTCTGGACCAAAACCAGATGTGTTGCCAGTTACACCATAGGCCACAATTTCGGTTTGCAAATATAAACTCTATTTCTGATTCTCCAAATAAAAAACAGAAAAAAATTAAACTTTTTTAAAAAGCTTTATTTATTAGATATTCATAAAGGTTCAATAACAGGGATTTACTTTTAATTATAATCCTTATTTTCGCCTCAAATAATTTTAAAAAATGAAGCACATTAATTTCTCTTTTTGGAATAAATTACTGGCATGGGTTGCATTTGCAATTGCTTTGATCACTTTTGCGTTAACTGCGGAACCGACTGCTAGCTTCTGGGATGCTGGAGAATATATATCAACATCTGCAAAACTTCAGGTTGGGCACCCTCCTGGCGCTCCTTTTTATCAAATTTTCGGTGCATTTTTCTCCATGTTTGCTACAGATGAAACTCAAATCGCCTTTATGGTTAATTTGATGTCTGGTGTAGCTTCTGCATTTACTGTGCTTTTCATGTTTTGGTCTATTACTCTTATTCTTAAGAAAATTGTGAAGAATGTAGATCAAAGCTCTAATGCGACTAAAATAGCTGTTCTTGCAAGTAGTTTTATTGGAGCGACAAGTTTCACTTTCACTGATAGCTTTTGGTTCTCTGCTGTTGAAGCTGAAGTTTACGCCATGGCAATTTGCATCATGTCAGCGATGTTCTACGTCGGTTTACTATGGGAAAGAGATATGCATAAGCCTCGTGGTAACAGATGGTTTATTTTAATTTGCTTGATGATTGGTTTATCATTTGGTGTGCATTTTATGGGCTTATTGACAATACCTGCCATCGGATTGCTTTATTATTTCAAAAACACTAAAAAAGTAACCACCAAGAATTTCATCATTGCTCACGTTATTGTTGTCGCAATTTTACTATTTATCTTTAAATTTCTATTACCCTACACATTAACTCTTTTTGGTACGATTGAAGTTTTTGTCGTTAATAATTTCGGCTTACCATTTCACTCAGGGACAATCTTGACAGGAATCGGCTTAATTGCTTTGATCTATTTCGCTTTGCGTTACACACGTCAACACAATTATAAACTCATCAATACCATTATTTTAGGAATCCTGTTTATTTTTATAGGTTTTTCAAGTTGGATCATGCTTCCTATTCGTGCAAATGCAGGAACAGTGATTAATGAAAATAACCCAAGCAGTGCGCGTGCACTTCTCGCCTATTACAACCGTGAACAATATCCTGAACAAAAACTTTTTTATGGCCCTCAATTCACTGAAGCTTTTGCTGGTTTAGATCCAGATAATCCATATTTCGACGACGAGCCTTTGTACGAAATGGACAGAGAAAAAGGTGAGTATGTGATCGTTAATAATTACAAAAATCACAATCAAAATACTGATGATGCACATAAAGCATTTTTAGCGAGAATGTGGAGTACTGAGCATGCTGAAAATTATCTGAAATTTACTGGACCACTCGAAGTCAACGTCAAACAGGAATATCTTGGAGAGCAAGAACTTGTTAACAGCGTCCGAAAAATTAATAATGATTATGCGCTTGGCAAAATTTCAGATGAAGAATATGTTGGTTTTTTAAAGCAAATTTCACAATACGTGAATATCGGCAAACCTTCAACTGCCTCTAATTTCAATTATTTATTCCAATTTCAAATGGGATATATGTATTGGCGATATTTCATGTGGAACTTTGTTGGTCGACAAAATGATACACAAGGAAAATTGACTAATTTCAATGGAAACTGGCTGAGTGGCATTGATTTTATAGATGAAATGTTTATCGGCAGCCAAAAAAATCTTCCAGATGAAGTGAAGTATAATAAAGCGAGAAACACTTATTTCTTCTTACCACTAATCTTAGGAATTATCGGACTCATATTTCATTTTAGAAAAGATATCAACTTCTTTTGGGTCTTGATGGTTTTCTTCTTATTTACTGGAATTGCCTTAAAAATATATCTTAACGAACGTCCATTTGAGCCACGTGAACGCGATTATGCTTTAGTCGGTTCATTTTATGTATTTGCTATCTGGATTGGGATTGGCGTATTTGCAATCTTTGATTTTCTAAAAGATAAAATTTCACCTAAAATAGTCGCTCCCCTTGTTGGTATCGTCTGTTTAATAGCCGTTCCTGGACTGTTAGCGCAACAAAATTGGGATGATCACGATAGATCCGATAGATATACAACTCTAGCGATGGCTAAAAAATATCTTGATGCTGTCGAAGAGAACGGCATACTATTTACAATAGGTGATAACGATACTTTTGCCCTTTGGTATGCGCAAGAAATTGAAGGCTATCGCCGAGATGTGCGAACGATTAACACCAGCTTGTTTGCGACAGATTGGTATATTGACCAGATGAAGCGAAAAGCTTACACATCCGATCCAGTTAAAACAATTCTGGAGCATGATGACTTTGTTTATAGTGTAAACGACGCTGTTTTTTTTAGAGAAGATCCACGATTCCCGGAAAGATTAAATATCAAAAAATGGATGCAATACATAAAAAGTGATAATCCTTCTACAAAAGAGGAATTAGAAAATGGACAAATTTACAATACTTTTCCAACTAAAAAACTGAGTTTACCCGTCAATATTGACAATGCAATTGTAGCTCAAAGTTTAGATGAAAAAGATAGAAATAAAGCGGTTGACACCATCAATTTCACTTTAGGAAACAATGTTATTTACAAGAACAGAATGATGATGCTTGATGTTCTCGCCTCAAATGAATGGGAACGCCCAATTTACTTTACTGGAGGAAGTTATTCTGATGCTGATTATATCTGGTTAAAAGATTATTTACAGCTTGAAGGTATTGTTTATAAACTCACACCCATCAAAACAAAAGTGAATCCTGAAAATCCTTTTGATATGGGACGTATAGATTCTGACAAAATGTACGAACAAGTCATGCAATGGGAATGGGGCAACTTAGGAAGTGACAAAATTTATCACGACCCTGAAACACGTAAAAATGCAATTACTTACAGAAGTAATTTGGCAAGACTCGTTGAAGTTTTATTGAAAGAAGGTAAAAATGATAAAGCAGAAAAAATTCTTGACTTAGCGATGGAAAAAATGCCAGTAAAATACTTTGGCTTTGATTCATTGTTAGAACCTTTTATTTTAGGCTATTATGAAATAGGAAAACCTGAAGAAGCCAGAGAGATATGGTATGAGGTTGCAACAAAACATCAGCAATGGCTCACTTATTATTCTGGTTTAAAACAAGAAAATCAAATCGATGCTTTTCAAAATATCTATGGCGAAATTGAGAAATACAGGAGCTTAGTTGACATTCTTGTTATTGCGCAAGATGAAGAAATCATGAAAGATGAAGCAACCAAATTTAATGGATACATAGATATGTTTGCTCATTTCTTTAATGATCAACCAGAAAGTGAAATTCCTGTTGATGAAATCGACAATCTTTCAAATGATCAACAGAAAGACTCTGTTAACCTTTTTGAAGGCACAGAGATGATTTCAAATTAAAAATATGAAAAGCAGTGTTTTTCTGAAACTTCTTTTTCCAAAAAGACACTGGAAAATAAAACCTCATCATCAAAAGATATATCTCACTTTTGATGATGGGCCAATTCCAGAAGTAACACCATGGGTTCTATCGCTTTTAAAAAAATATAACGCTAAGGCAACTTTTTTTTGTATTGGTGAAAACATCGAGAAGCACCCTGATGTTTTTAAACAAATTATTGCTGATGGTCATGCAATAGGGAATCACACCTTCAATCATTTGAATGGCTGGAAAACCTCAACAAATGATTATCTCAATAACATAGTAAAGACACAGAACATCATAGAATCTCATGGCGTAAAAACAAAATTGTTTAGGCCACCTTACGGAAGATGTACAAATAAACAAACTCACATATTATTGGAGCAAGGAAAAGAAATCATTATGTGGGATATTCTCACAAGGGATTATGATCAGGGAACCTCTAAAGAAAAATGTTTAGAAATCTATCATAAAAACCATGAAGTTGGAAGTGTTGTTGTACTTCATGATAGCTTAAAAGCTTATCTAAATCTGAAGCATATTTTACCTCGGATATTAGAGTCGAAACCTGCTCATCTTAATTTTGATAAAATCAACTTATAAAAAAAGCTGCTAAGAAATTGTCAAAGCAGCTTTTGATCTTTAGTTTATCTAATAACTATTGAATTGGTTCAGCTTTAAAGCCAATCTCTATCAACGCATCAGAGACTTCTTTTTCAGAAATTGAATCTGATTTGACTGTTAATATTTTATCCTCATGGCCTGTGTCAACTTCCCAAGAATTGATTTTGTCATGATTATCTAATATTGGTTTCACTTTAGAAACACAGTTACCACAGTTTATTGTTGATTTAAATTTTAAAGTTTTCATGAATTTCATTTTTTAATATTAAAGTTTGATTTGTTTTAAACGTAAGCTATTTGTCACAACAGAAACACTACTAAAAGCCATTGCAATACCTGCAATCATTGGGTCAAGCAAAAATCCATTAATCGGATAAAGAATACCTGCTGCAATCGGAATACCGATGATGTTGTAAATAAATGCCCAAAATAAATTCTGTCTCACGCCTAAAACAGTTTTATGTGATAGCTTTAAAGCTTGAGGAATTTTCTTTAAGTCGGATGTGGTTAAAGTCATTTTAGCTACTTCCATAGCCACGTCAGAGCCTTTACCTATTGCAATACTCAAATCAGCTAAAGCTAAAGCTTCAGAATCATTAATACCGTCTCCAACCATCGCAACTATTTTTCCTTCTGATTGAAGTTTTTTAACGAAAGCGGATTTATCAGCTGGCAAAACCTCAGCTTGATAATTTTTGATACCAACAGTCTCAGCAACGGCTTTAGCAGTAGGCTTATTATCACCCGTTAGCATGTAGATCTCGTGACCTTTACTTTGCAAGTCTTGAATAGCTTCCCTAGAACTTTCTTTGATTTCATCAGCAATACCAAATACACCTAAAACCTTATCCTCATCGCTAAAGTAAATAACTGTTTTAGCTTCATTTTGAAGTCTTTCTGCCTTTTTAGATAAGCTAGAATCTAAATTAATATCTTGATCATTAATCAAAGCTTCGTTACTAATAAAGTATTTCTTGCCAGTCTCAAACAAAGCTTCTACACCTTTACCTGTGATGCTTTCAAAGGATTTCACATTAACCTTTGATAAATCTACTTTATCAAAATAATCAACAACTGCTGAGGCTAATGGATGCTCAGATTCTTTTTCAATTGTTATTAAAGTTGCTTTATAATAATCGATTTCTTGCAATTCCTCCAACCAAATCTCGTCAGTTAACACAGGCTTACCTTCTGTTATTGTCCCTGTTTTATCAAGAATAATTGTATCTACTTTATGCGCAATCTCTAAGCTTTCAGCATCTTTAATTAAGATGTTATTTTCAGCACCTTTACCGACGCCAACCATAATTGCTGTTGGTGTTGCCAGGCCCAAGGCACAAGGGCAAGCGATAACGAGGACAGCCACAGAGGTTAAAATTGCATGCGTGAAAGCATCTTGCCCACCAAAAATCATCCATATAATAAATGTAATCACGGCGATACTCATCACAACTGGCACAAAAATTCCAGCAATTTTATCAACCATTTTTTGCACAGGTGCTTTACTTCCTTGTGCTTCTTTGACCGTTTTAATAATTGAAGCCAAGAAAGTCTCTGATCCTACTTTTTCAGATACAAATTGAAAACTTCCTTTTTGGTTAATTGTTCCTGCATAAACTTTTTCGCCTTCATGTTTTTCAACAGGAAGCGGTTCGCCAGTAATCATACTTTCATCAACATGTGAATGACCTTTACTCACCTCACCGTCAACAGGAATTTTCTCACCTGGTTTTACGGCAATTGTTTGTCCGATTTGAACATCTTTAATCGGTATTTCTTTTTCTGAGTCACCTTCAATAATGCGCAAGGTTTTAGGCTGTAAACCCATCAGCTTTTTAAGTGCTGTTGATGTATTAGATTTTGCTTTAGCTTCTAATAATCGACCAAGCAAAATGAACGTGATAATCACTGTTGCTGCTTCAAAATAAACATGCGCATCTAAGCCTTTGCTTAACCAAAACTGTGGATAAACAGTATTGAAAACACTAAAAACAAATGCAATACTTGTACTTAGTGCAACAAGTGTATCCATGTTTGCTCTTCCTAACTTGGCTTGTTTTATCGCATTTTTAAAAAAATCCTGACCAAACCAAAAGAGAACAGGTAAAGTAAGCACAAGTGAGATCCAGCGCCCAGGAATCCACTCCATAAAAAACATCCCAAAAATAAAAACAGGTAATGTGAAAATAGCAGACCAAATAAGATTCCTTTTCAGTTTCTTATAATCTTTTTGGGCAAGTTCATCGCTAATATCATCAGCGTTTTCTTCATCTAGAATAATATCGAAACCTGCCTTTTGAACTGCTTTTTTAAATTGAGTTTCGTCTTGATTTTGACGGTAATCTATGGCTACAGAATGTGTTGCAAAGTTGACATTTGCAGCATCAACGCCATCAATATTTGAAAGGACAGTTTCAACACTGGAGGCGCAACCTGCACAGCTCATTCCAGTCACTGAAAAAGTCTTTTTTTGAGTTTTTGTTGACATTATTTTATTTCTTTTGAATGTTCAAAGTTCATCAAAAACAAATAAAATCACTTATAGTTTAAGCTGAAAAAATTATGAAATTCTCACGATTTTAAATTTCATCTAAAGATTTGCGATCCTTATTTTGACTTTGTTTGTAAGCTGTTGGCGATTGCCCTGTTTGTTGTTTAAACTGGCTGCTTAAATAAGCAGAACTACTGTAATCTAGTTGATCAGCAATTTCTTTTAAACTGAGTTCATCATACACGAGAAGTTCTTTAACACGTTCCGTTTTTTGTGAAATAATGTAATGTTCAAGTGTCATATTTTCTTGTGAAGAAAAAAGAGAGCTCAAGTATTTATAATCCAAATGCAAATGCTTATTCAAATACGTTGCCCAAGAAGAATCCTCTAATTTTGAGGAGTAATGAATTCTATCGATTACCAGAGCTTTAATGCGTTCAACAAGTGAAGTTTTGTGATCCTGAATCAATTGAAAACCTTGATTCTTTAATTTTTCAGAAAGTTTATTTAATTGAGATAGATTTAATTTTGCATCTAAGTCAACCTCACCTAAGCGTATTTTTTTATAGTTGACATGAAGTTGTTTCAATATAGATTCGACCGCTGAAATACATCGTGGACAGACCATATTTTTGATATAAATTTTTTCTGACATAGAATTAAACTCTATTGAATCCTATCTTTAATTTCTTGATTTTATTCATTCGTCTTCATTCATTTCCCTGTACTTGGACTAAAGAATCTATAATAGAAACTCCCTCAATAACAATCCTATCTCCATATTTCAAACCTTTTAAAACTTCATAATTAGCCGCTTCCTTGTCCCCTAAAACAACTTCTCTCATTTCAAAAACAGGCATATTCTTTTTTGTTTTTAAATAAACGACTGAAGTTTTCCTAGACCTTAAAACGGCACTTGAAGGAATGTAAAATATATTTTCATTCATCGTATTTTGACGAGGAATACTTGCATTAACAAACATACCAGGCTTAAGTTTTTGATCTAAATTAGGCAGATGAACACGAATCCTATTTACAGATTTATTCGAATCTAAGGCTGAATCAATAATTGAAATCTCACCGTCAAAAATTTGATCAGGATAAGCCTCTGTTGTTATTTGAAGCGTTTGACCTTGATTGAAATTTGAAATCTGTTTATCACTAATGTCAAATTTTGCCGAAACTGAATTGAGATTACTCAACTCCAAAATCCCTTGACCTTCTTCTAAGTCATCACCAGTAGAAACCAAAACTTCTTTAATTGTTCCTGATACTGTTGCGTAAATCGGAAAGCGTTTTATCGGATCATTGTTTTCTTCAATACGACGAATTTGTCTTTCGCTGAGTTTTCGATCTTTCAGCTTATTATAAGCTTCAGCATAAAGTTCAGGTTTTAGTTTTTTTAATGCAGCTGCGCTTTTCAATTCTTTTTGAATTTCAATTAAATCAGGAGAATAGATATATGCGATTAAGTCACCTTTCTTCACTTTTTTCCCTTTAAAATCAGCGATCAACTTCTCTAAGCGCCCCTTAAAATAACTGACTTGTGTATTTTGGTTTTCTCTATTAAAAACAATTTCACCAGATAGATTTATATCGGATTTTCCATTTGACAATGATTTCCCGACAACTATGGTTTGAACATCAGCATGAGCCACTTCATTTTCCGAAAGGCGGAATTCATTTGTTGACAAAGTTTCACCGTCTCGATCAGCATGAGAATTTGATTCAGTTTTTTGTGAATCATCTCCAGTAGAAGAGAAAATAAAATAGCCAACGCCAATACCAATTAAAAGAGCGACGATGATATATATTCTGCTTTTATTCATAAGTTGTATACTCTATTAGGCTTTCAAAATTGACTATCTCTAAAGAAAAATATCTCAGGTAACTTTTGACTACCTGAGTATATGAAAATTAAAATTTATTTTGAACCTCTCCACATTTCAACATTTTACTTCCAAAATATGGGTTTCTAATTTCTTTATTTAAACTCAACCAAGTTGCACCACGATCATTATCATACATTGGGCAATATTGCTCATAAATAGGCTCACTAGTACCGACTGTCATTACATACTTCGTCATAATCTCGCTCAAATGATAAAAGTTTTTCCTTTTTTGTTCAAGATTTTTCCCACTATCTATTTTCATCGCAGCTTCCCTAGCATCACTCATGATGCTTTTTGTAAAATCTTTATGCTCATCAGCAACTTTATCATAATTAAAATTATTGATATCAGTGATCAATTTTTCAGTGTTTTTACCAACACCATCCAAATTATCTTTGACAAGCTCATCTTTAACAATCATATAATCTTTTAAAATTGGATCAATATCCATGCGAGCCCAATCAGCTTCACTTATGTTGCTTTCTTTATTGTCAGTTTTTTTCTCTTCTGTTTTTTCAATTTTCTTCTCTGCACCTTCTTCTTTTTTACCTGAGTTTTGGCAAGCAATAAGTGTTGAGCCTATCAAAAGTACGTTTAAAATAAAATTTATTCTTTTCATGTGTTTTGTTTTTTATTAAGGTATAAATTATTCGTTTTCTATAAAAATCTAAATTTACAAAGTAATTTAGTAAAGCGGTTGCTTTATTGTAAAAAGACATCTTCTCTAATTCGTATTTAGGTTCAACTCTTAAACATCAAGAATTAAGTTAAAATCAAAAGCATGATTATTTGTGTCAAATATTAAATGATTTTGCATAAATACTACATGAAAAAAAAATTGGCACTCTCTGAGAAAACACCAAGTTAATAAAGTTTATTAACTAAAATTTAATTTTAATAATTGTGATTTTAATACCTCACTTTGCATGTTAAAACCTGTTTTTCTGAATGCACTTGATTGTAGTTACCTCCCAAATATTGACAAGTTTGAAGATCTCGCATTGACTTGAAATCCACTTGCTGTTTATCATATTTATAGGCATCAGCTAATGTTTTTGTAAAATCCTGATCACTCAAATTAATATTAGCATCTTCCATTGTAAACTGGCATGGATGCTCATAACCTGCAGCATGCGTGATTTCTAGTAACTCTTTTCTGAAGTTTTTAAAATAAAAAAGAGCTCTGATTGATTTCTCCTCAACATTAATGCCTTTTTCAAGCCATTTATTTTGTGTTGTAATACCTGTTGGGCAAGTATTGTTATGGCAAGATTGTGCTTGTATACAACCAATGCTAATCATCGCTTCTCTAGCAACATTAATACAATCAACTCCCATTGAAAAAGCCATCGCTGCTTGAGATGGAAAGCCCAATTTGCCACTACCGATGAAAACAATATCGTCTGTTAATTTATTAGCACTAAATATTTTGTAAATATTTTTGAAGGCTTGCATCCAAGGCACTGAAACATGATCAGCAAAACTTGGAGGCGCTGCCCCTGTTCCTCCTTCACCACCATCAATAGTAATAAAATCTGGTCCTTGTCCGGTTTCTTTCATTTGTTGCGCAAGTAGTTTCCACTGATCTAGCTTCCCTATTGCTGCTTTCACTCCAACTGGTAAACCAGTTTTTTCGGCTACATTTTCAATAAACTGAATCAAGCTTTTAGTATCATTAAAGGCTGTATGATAAGGAGGTGAAATTACATCTTGGTTGAGTGGTATTTCTCTAATTTCAGAAATCTCTTTAGTAATTTTAGAAGCAGGAAGAACGCCTCCTTTTCCTGGCTTCGCTCCTTGTGATAATTTTATTTCAATGGCTTTAATAGTTGGTGTACTATTTACTAAATCAACAAGCTTATCCATCGAGAAATTTCCATTTTTATCTCTAATTCCAAAGTAAGCAGTACCGATTTGCATTACTAAATCACCACCGTTTTTATGGTAAGATGAAACACCACCTTCACCAGTATTGTGATAAGCATTTGACAATTTAACACCTTTATTTAATGATGCTATTGCGCGGCCAGATAAGCTACCAAAACTCATTGCAGAAACATTTATAAGTGAAGCTGGCCGATAGGGTTTGCGACGGCCATGTGCGAGACCCATCACTTTTGCACAAGGCAAGAAATAAGGATCTTTTAGATTAGGATGATGCTCAGGCAATCTGTAAGGCATCATCGCGTTATTGATAAAAATATAATTAGTCCCATCAAAATCTCTGTCAGAACCAAATCCTTCATAATTATTTGCATTTTTTGCTGATGCATAAATCCATCCACGCTGAATTCTATCAAAAGGAAGTTCTTCTCTATTATTAGCAACAATATATTGGCGTAATTCTGGACCAATACTTTCTAACATGTATCGAAAGTGACCAACAACAGGAAAATTTCTTGTTATAATATGATGCTTGTTGAAAAAAACATCTCTAATAGCTACAATGACAATGACTCCTAAAATCCATTGCCACCATGAAATATTTGCAATAAAATCTAGTACTGGTTCCATGATATAGTTTTGTTGAAAAGTTAATTAAATATATTTTACAATTGAGCATCAAGTATTAAAATTTAATAAAGCACAAGGCTTTATTAAATTTTAAGTCTTCATCAATTCTGAGAAAATCTCAAAAGACCTTAATCTTGCGCTTTGATCATAGATGTATGATGTTAAAATTAATTCATCTACTTGAAAACGATCAACAAAATTTTGGGTTTGCTCTTTAACTTCAGTTTTGTTTCCTACAAATGCATATTTCAACATCTGCTTTACACTTGGGTGGTTTCGTAATTTTTCCACTTCTGATGTCATAGCTGTTGGTTTCTGGAGATAATTCATGTTTTGTGTCAAAACACCCAATATCATTTTATACATACTGGTTGATAAATGCAGCGCTTCTTCAGTCGTATCTGCAGCAATAACATTGATACCTGCTATTGTATATGGTTTATTCAAATATTGAGAAGCTTGAAAATTTTGATGGTATATCTGAAGTGCATTTTGTAATTGTGCCGGTGCAAAATGACTTGCAAAAACATAAGGCAAACCCTTTTTTGCTGCTAAATAAGCGCTATCAGTACTAGATCCAAGTATAAAGATTGGAACCTCAACACTTTCAGAAAGATATGACCTCACCGAACTATTTTTATTGCTTTTTGAGAAGTAATTTTGAATTTCCTGAATATCATTCGGAAAACTATGGACTGCAGATAGACGATCGCTTCTAATTGCTTGTGCTGTTCTTTGATCAGTCCCCGGTGCTCTGCCAAGACCTAAATCTATTCTATCAGGATAAAGATGTCCTAATGTTCCAAATTGTTCAGCTACAATTAAAGGTGAGTGGTTAGGTAACATCACTCCTCCAGAGCCTACTCTTATCTCACTTGTACCTTGAGCTATATAACCGATCAAAACTGAAGTTGCAGAGCTAGCAATACTCTTCATATTATGATGCTCAGCCAACCAAAAACGTTTATATCCTAAAGCTTCTGCATGTTGAGCTAAGCATAAACTATTTTGAAGAACTTCTGATACTTTTAATCCTTCTCCAATAGCCGCTAATTCTAATATAGAAAAGGCAACTTCTTTTAATTTCTTTGTCATTTAATCAACTAGATTTATAGCACGAAATTATAAAGAAGTTACCTTAATATTGAAAATGTTTTGTTAACTCATAATTTATGAGAACGCATTGGGTTTTATGAATTTGAAAGTTCTTCTATTTTCTGAATTGTTTCAGAGTCATCTTCGCCTAAACCTTCTTTTTGATATTTTAAAACACCTTGCTGATCAAAAACACTGATTATATTGGAGTGTGAAAAGTCAACAGGAGATATTTGTTTATAACTCACGGCAAGAATCGCTGCAAATTCTCGTGTATCTTCCTCGGTTCCTCTTAAAAAAACCCATTGATCAGAATCCATTTCATTCTCTTTAGCAAAAGATTTTAAACGTTGCGGCGTATCTGTTTCAGGGTCGATACTGACGAAAACATATTTGACATTTTTATTTTTTTCATCAGACACTTTTTTCTGAATATTTCGCATATCGGCCACCAATCTCGGGCATGCTGCTTTACAAGAAGTATAAATCATCACCACAGCAAGCACATCCCCCTTTAGATTTTCAAGCGTTATATCTTCGTTATTTTGCGTTGTCCATTCTGAAGGTAAATGATAAATGGAAAGATCTGGTAATTCTTGACTTTCAGCAGTTACCTCTTGATTATTGTCTGATGATTTTTCATCAGAGCTATTTTTGCAAGCTGTTAAACTGACAACTAAAGCAAAAATTAAATATTTATAAGTTTTCATTGTTCTGATTTTTTTTATCTAATGTTTGAGCGCATCTAAACCCTAAAGTTCTGATATTAAAATTTGCTTTCACACTTCCTCTAAAGGCGTAACGCATAAAAGCTGCATAATTCATTAAATCTGAAGAACCTATGGCTGCGCTTCCACAAAAAAGATTATTATCTTCAGTATTATCACGACGAGATTCACCTGAGATTAAGACTGAGTTAAAGTCTGAAGTCCATTCCCATACCAAACCATGCATGTCGTAAACGCCCCAATAGTTTTTAAAAGTACTTCCGACTTCTTGATTAAAAGCTGCAGGTTTTTCATACCAACTTAAAATGAACTTGTTATAAGAATCTTTTTCTCTTGCATCGGGTGAAGTTTTATCAGCCATTGCAGTATATTCCCATTCATCTAATGTTGGTAATCTTTTACCTTCACATTCGCAGTATTTTTTTGCGGCAAAGTATGAAACGTTAGTCACAGGAGAATTAGGCTTTTCTCCCTTCTTGAGTTCATGATTAGCATTCCAATGCCTTAAATAACTTTCATCAGCAAACAAAGCTTTCACGTTTTCTTTCTTCCATTTTGGATGTGTTTCTACAAATTTCTGAAATTCAGCATTGGTGACAGGATAGACATCTAAAGCAAATTTTTCAACATCAACTTTGATAGAATCACTCCCGTACAAAGGCACATAAGATCCTTTTTCAATAATTGCCATTCCGTCAATGTCTTGAGCTATTGAAATCAGAGGCAAAAGAAACAATGAAAGCTTTGTTATGAATTTTATCATGATGATTTTAAATTTTATAACATTTAAAAATTATCTGCGTTGTTTTTTGACTTGTTCTTCTGTAACAACAGTTTCATTATTATCCCAGCTGTTGTAGATATAAGTCATTACGCTTGCTACTTCACGGTCAGTTAGGTTTTGAGCTGTCATCACGCTATTATATGTTTCGCCATTCACAACAATTTCACCTGTTTTACCGTGAAGAACTATGTCAATCGCACGCTTAACATCTTCATTTAAGTAATCAGAATTTGCTAAAGGAGGAAAAGCACTAGCGATACCTTGACCTTCAGATTGATGACATGCAAAACAAGTTTGAGCGTAAACTTGCTTACCTAAATCCATTTTCTCATCAAAAGATAATTGACCTTTAGGTGGTTTTGAAGCTTCAGCATGCTGTTCATCAGAAATAGGCATTTCTTGAATTGTACCACCTTCAGGTAAATAAATTCCTTCTTGAATGGTTCCTTTATAAACATCTTTTTGATCTTTACCTCCAGCGTTAATCATTCCTAAAGCACCTTTATTAAAAGCTCTAAAGATTGAATGATCCACTAAAATATACTCACCTGGTGCATCGATTTTAAATTCAATCATAGCTGCACCACCAGCGGGAATAAGTGTTGTTTGTACATTCTCATTCACTAAGTCACCACCTTCCAAATTCACTTTGTCAAAAATTTCACCGATGACGTGGAAGCTTGAAACGAGGTTTGGACCACCATTACCAACATAAAGTCTAACTGTTTCGCCAACTTCAGCTGTTAAGGCATTATCTCCAGTTAGAGCACCAACGCTTCCGTTGAAAACAACATAATCAGCGTCTTCCTCGATTGCTTTTTTCATATCGAAAGGTTGTAAACCTGGATTACCATAGTCTCCTTTAGTATAAAAGTCACCTTGCATAATGTAATATTCTCTATCTACAGGTTCAAGGCCTTCTTCAGGTTCTACTAAAATAAGACCATACATACCATTAGCGATGTGCATACCAACTGGTGCTGTTGCACAGTGATAAACATATAAACCCGGATTAAGTGTTTTAAAAGAAAAAACGATTTCACGACCTGGCGCTACAAATGATGAAACTGCTCCACCACCTGGACCATTCACTGCATGAAGATCAATATTATGAGGCAATTTGTTATCTGGATGGTTTTTTAAATGAAATTCAATTTCATCACCTACTTTAGTTCGGATAAAGCTCCCTGGAACTGTCCCGCCAAACGTCCAATAAACGTATTCAACTCCATCTGTCATTGTACCGACTTCTTCTAGGATTTCCATATCTACAGTTAAGCGTTTTGCCGCTCTGTCTCGGGTTGAAGGTGGAACATGTGGTGGCGCTGTCAATTCAGCATCCATTCTGCCATCAACTTTTATTTTTTTGGGATTAACATAAGCTTCATCTTTAGAGTTTTTGTTATCTGCACATGAAACAATTGCAGTTGCACATAACAATAATAAAGATGATTTAAATAAATTCTGAAATTTAAATACATTGAACATAGTATGACATTTTAGGGTTATAATTTCATCTCAAAAATAATAAGACAATCTTGTCCTAATTATGATATTTATCATTAAGTTATCAATAAAGCAAAAAAATATGCCTAAAAAAACATTTGCCGTAAAAATTGCCTAATTTTTGAGAATTCAATATTAAAAATCCCAACCGAAAGTTGTTTGGAACACGTAGTCTGTTTTACTCGCAGTCTCAACAGGCTTATTGTCATAATTGAGCGTGATGCCAAAATTGACGAAGAAGTCTAAAGGCAAATCATATTTGACATCTAGCTTATAATCAAAACGCCAACGTTCAGACTCTGTTAAACTAGGATAAACAGTGGCGGTAGTCATAAGGCTCAAATCGCCGATATCATAAAGGTCAAGACCAGTTCCCAAAAAAGCTTCAGCACTATTATTTTCTTTTTTGACCCCTTCAATCTCAAAGTTTTCATTGTTATATGATGCACCAACTTGTATTGCCCAATATGAACTGTTGGTTTGAATTAAAAACTTACCTACACCTAATTTCCCTAGTGTTCGCAAGTTTATATTTTGCTCAGTGTTAGAAAGCCAAGAGACTTCAGTATGTGTGAACCAGTTTTTTTTCAGATAAAACTGATAAGCTAAAGAAGCATCAAGACGCTTAACAGATTCAGTATTATCTTGACTTGATCGAATATCATTATAATTTGCATTAAGTGACCAGCGTTTAGCGCGATAGCCAATCGTGCTTCTAACACTAAACTGCGAGAGATTATCTGCTTTGGTGAAATTATAACCAACTCCTAAACTCACTTTTATATTACTCAGAAAATCTGTTTTTACGACGTTTAGAAAGACAACATTATTTTTTAAAACAGAAGCTAAAGTATCACCTGCATTTAAGATATGAACTTTATCGCCATCAAAACTTTTGAGAGAACCATTAAAGCGTTCGCCTGATTTAATTGTAATTAAAAATTCACTTTGCGTACGAATAGTCTTCACCTCTTCCCAATCAATTTTAAAATCACTATCGCTGTAATCAGTTTCTATGGTGGCAACACCCTGTTTCATTGATTTTAATTCACCAACAATCACATCATTGTTAGAAAGCACCAATGAATCATTTTGTGAAAATGAATATTGTGACATAAATAGAAGTACAAAAATAATTAATACTCCTAATTTAGTTGAAAATTGAGACATGATAGTATTTTAATTTGAAAGGCAAAACTACTGAAATACTGATGAAATTATTTCAAATTAAAGATTAATATTAACTCTAAACATCTCATAAGTTGAGCAAAAAAAATCCTGTGTTTTCACACAGGATTTTTTAATTAAAAGATATGAAAGTTATAAAGATGGATCTAATTTAGCATCAAATTCCATTCTTAATTTTAAATTTAAATTGTTAGCATCCTCGATACTTTTGAATTTAACAACTAATTTCATGCTATTGGATTTAGCATAATCATCGACATACAAGTCGTCAGTTGGATTCAAATCCAAAATACTAACACCAGAAGGCACATTATCTAACGTAGCAACCTCCTTGTATGGTAAGTTATCAGTTCTTACGCCTAAGGTAACAGATTCTATAAAATCAAAATTCTCTTGATCATCAGCGCTTAAAAGTTCTAGAGACATGTCTTCAAGTTCAACTTCTTTGACCTGATCTAAAGCTTGATCACTTCCTAATTCATCGTCAATCAATTGACGTAAATTTAATTCTTTTTCAATAGGAATTTCAAACAAATTGATTGGCAAGTATTCCAACGATAAATCTGCATTCACAGGAATATCAGTAATTTTAGTCAAGCGGTCAACGACGTCATCGTCACTACTACAAGAACTCACTAAAACTGTCAATAAAATAAACGGTAGAAATAATAAACTTTTTTTCATGATAATATATTTAGGTTTACACAAATCAACAAAAGTCTATTGATTATTTTCTGAAATGCGAGTTAAAACATAAATAGCAAACTACAATCAATCAGATTTCACATAAGAATCGTATACTTTTTCGTGTACTCTTATTAGAATCAAAAAATGAATTAAGAATGATTAGTATTTTTAATCAACTTAATTAAAATAATAAAACCTTCATCGCAATTTGTAACTATATTAATAATGGAAACTGCCCGAAGCATTGGAAAAACCTGTAACTCCTCTAAATAAAAAAAGCTCCAGTAAAAACTGAAGCTTTATAGTAGCGGGAACTGCCCCGAAGCGTCGGGGGAACCAGTGACCTTCGGGTTATGAGTTTCGTCAAAATCGTTATATTTTATTGAAATTAAACCCTTTATAGCACAAAAAAGTAAAATCGTTTACGCGATCGTTTACCTTAATTATTATTAATTTTTATACGAATATAGGATTTAAACACTATTTTTTGCTATTCATTCGAGTTATTTTTAACCTTTTCAACGATTTGAACCATTTCATCTATTTTTCCCATAAAATAATTGAGAACTTGATTTTTATAATCATCATCAAATTTGTATTTCCTTAGACTGTCCATACTCTCCCAATTATTATAATATTCTAGATTTAGCGAAAAGAGCCATCTTTTATTAGTATTAGGTTTAGATTTATTTATAGACTTTATTATACTTTTAAACGGTTCTTCATCCTTTTTGAAGCCTTTTTTACTGAACCCATATTTAAGTTTTGTTTTTGATTTTGCTTCAAAAAAACTAAAGCTAATTTTTAAATCATAGTTTCTTAAGTATTCATTTTGCAAATAGAAGCTATCCCAATTCGTATCTTTTTTAAATTTATTTTCAAACTGATAATCCTTATATTGTTCTTTTACTTTTGCTTTTAAGTCTTCAACAAATTGATTGGAAATTTCATACTTGAGCCTTTTCTGTGCCCTAACTAAGTTTTCAAATGCTTTTGTATTTTGTTCACTTGACAGTACAACATCGATTATATCTTTTTCCATAATTTTAGAATTATTTTGTAGAGTATTTTTTTTAATTAAAAACTCATATTGTCGCAAACTCTCCCTAACTATAGGTTTACTTGCTGACTTTTCAATACATTTTTGAATCCAAACTAAAATATCAGTCTCATAGGATATTTTAAAGAAATCTTTATTTTCTATTAAGCTACCTTTCGATGCATCACTCACTTCGTTAGAATCAAATAAGGTTAAATAAAAAATTGGAGCTTTTGAATACGCATTACCATATCTCACTAATTGTTTGTCTTGATCTTCAGCCCAGATTTTATTTTCTATTAAAAAACTAGTGTTGCCATCAGTTATTAAAAGATCTATACTTCCTCCTGTTTCATTTTCGCTATCAATCTTGCCTAACCATTTCTCTTTAATACATCGAGATGAATTTAAATTTAATTCATTTAAAGAGTTCAATGCTTGATTATTATCTGCAGAATCATCAAATTTCTGTTGTATAATATCAATAAAAAGTTCTAAGTATAAGGAATCCTGTCCGTGTGATCCTTTGCTATTTAATAGATTACCAATAAACCTAGAATGAGCAAGTTCATCCTGTGACTTCCTAAGTATAGAAAAAATATTAAAATTCTCCCCTGTTAATTTTTCTATCTGCTTATACTTCTCATGTGTTGAATAGGTTCGATCTAAAAGATTTTGAATTGTTTGAGATGTCATATTAATTTTATGGTTTAATACTTCAAATTTAGGTAAATTAATTAATGAGTTTATATTTTAATAAAAATATTTAATCAATAATAATATATTGCTCTATCAAATAAAGGTAGATTAAGGATTAATTTTAGTTGTTATGAATATCAACAATAAACTCAGACGTTTATACATTCTTGTAAATCAACTCAGGCGAAGACCTAGCACAGGAAAAGAACTTATGAAACTCTTTTCTGAACACAGCCTAGATATCGAAATTGCTACTTTTGAACGGGATAAGAAAACACTAAAAGAAGATTTTGGGATTGAGCTGTTCTATAATCATTCAAACAAAACATATTCTATAGAGACTTATGACCATGAGATAGCTTCACAAGTTATTCAATTTTTGCAATTTAACCAGCTATCAACTACGCTTAATAAAAGCTTGTCTCAAGGTAAGTCTTCACTTGCTTACGTGGACTTTGAAAACGAATATCAATTAAATGGGATTGAATATTTAGATCGATTATTCATGGCAACTCGTCATCATCAAGTCATTCAAATATTACATCGAAAATTTGACAATGAAGATGCTAAAGAATTTACACTACACCCTTACCTTTTAAAACAATACCAAAGCAGATGGTATGTTATTGCAAATACTCTAAAAGGGAATACGATATCTTTGGGAATAGACCGTATTGAAAAACTTGAAGTCTTACAGAAAAAATTCACTCCTAAATCCATAAACTATAAAGAGAACTTTAAGTCGTGTATTGGAGTTTCTCATTTCCAAAATAAAAGAGAACTGATCAGCATAGCTTTTGACAGATCGCAGAAAGGCTATCTGGATAACCTCCCACTTCATCACAGTCAAAAATTAATAAAGGATGATCAGCATACTGTAGTATATGAATATTACCTTGTCATTAATTTTGAATTACGTCAGCACATTCTGAAATATGGCACTTTGGCTAAGGTTTTAAAGCCTACTATTCTAGCTGAACAAATTAAATCTGAATTGGAAAAAGCATTTAATGCATATTAAATATTAGCTCTATCATCATTTGATAGAGTGATGTTTGTTCTTTGTATCAAATAAAAAAGATACGATGAATTTAAAAGAACTCAGAATTAAACAAAACAATCTCAGAGATATTGAAACCCAATTAAAACAAGAGTTTTATGGTCTTGACGATATTATAAATCAGCTAATCAATACTATTGGACCTTGGTATTTATTTAACGAAGCACAGACGCATCCTTTGATAATTAATTTATGGGGATTAACTGGCACTGGGAAAACATCACTCGTTAAAAAAATAGTTCATTTATTAGACAAGGACCAAGCTTTCTTCAGGTTTGAAATGGACAATATTAAAAATAAGGATATTGATACTGCGTTGACTAATGCAGTCGATGTTTATGAAGGTGATGATTATATTATTTGCTTAGATGAGTTTCAACACCTTAGAACAATTGACCAGGCAGGCAGTGAAATTAAAAACGATCTTGATTTCAACTTATGGGACTTCTTGGATACTGGAGAATTTGAACATATATCACCATATTATGATAAAAATGATTATTTGTTACAATACAACAATTTAAAAGTATGGATATCTAACGGATTTAAACTTAGGGATGGTCGGATTTTTTTCGAAGATCAACCAGAACATCTTAAAATTTATCTTAAAAAACGCTATCAAAAGAAAAATGAAAATTCTGTTGAATATTTATTGAGGGACCAGAGACATGATCTATTTAAATTGTTTAAGGATCAGTTCGATAACATTCTTGATTTTGAAAAATATTATTACAATTCTAATGAAAAAGAATTACTTAATTTAATTTATAGAGCCTCAAAACGAAAACGTAATGCTGAAAAAGGTGATATGAGTAAGTCTTTGGTTTTTGTAATCGGTAACCTTGACGAAGCATATCAAATGAGCAAGGATTTTAATCCTGATATCAATGCAGATGCTTTCTATCAACTTTCAACTCGTATTAATATCACTCAGATTAAAGATGCCTTAAAACAACGCTTCAGAAATGAACAAATTGCCAGACTCGGTAATAATCATATTATGTATCCTGCATTGAATAAATCTGCTTACCAAGCCATTATATCAAGACATCTTGACCAGATTAGTTATAAGTTTAGAGAATTGTATCAGATCAACTTTGTATTTGATAATTCAGTTCATGATATGCTCTATAACAACGGAGTTTATCCTACACAAGGGGTTCGACCATTGCTAAGCAGTTTAAAAACTAATATCGATGCTAATATTGGTCAAATTCTAAGTGATCAACATGATTTAGAAGTTACTGCAGATCAGATCAAAATAAGCTATAAGTCTGGTTATTATATTGTCGATTATTATAATTCAGAAAGTTTATTGAAACAAGCGACTCTATCGGTTCAAGCAGATCTTGATGATTTAAGAGAGGGAACCGATATAAATAAACAAGCCGTTACAGCTGTACATGAAGCTGGACATGCTGTGACCAGTATAGCTTTACTTAATAAAATACCCGCTCAACTTAACTCAACGACAGCAGATCAATATCAAGATGGTTTCAGCTACGATCTTGAAAAGTTAGAACTGATCACAAAAGATGATTTGATAAATATTGCTGCTAGATGCCTTGGTGGACTAGAAGCTGAACGTCTCATTTTTGGTGAAGATTTAATTAGTTTAGGCTCAAGTTCAGACTTAAAAAAAGCAACAGGATTAGTTTTAAAATCTTTATATGAAAATGGGTTTGGCAGTAAAACTGGTTTTTATGGAATAAAAAGCCCACGGAATAAGTATCAACTATCTGAAGCTGTGCCTGACCTCCAAATAGAAGCTGAAACTTTGATTAGAGAAGCTGAAAAAATAGCAAAAAATTGCTTAACACAAGAGAAAGTCTTGTTGCTAAAGTTATCCAAGTATTTAAGCGATAACCACACTATTGATAAACAAAAGATAAAAACTTTTATCCAAAATTACGGAAGCCATATCAATCTCGACCAAATTGAGAAAAACCAGAATAAACAAGATCACTTAAAGCTTTTGAAACAAAGCTGGCGATCTATCCCTAAAGAATTTCTTGATGTAGACGAAAGATTGATTTTAAATATAAAAAAAGTTCTGATTAGCTAATAAGAAACAACATGTTTCATCTCAAATCCAATAAATAAAAAACAATGAACAGTCATTTAAACATATTCAAGTCTTACACGAATACAAACCGAACTTACCAATTAGAAAATGATTTAACGAGAGCTTTAGCGATCACACTACAAGAGGATTCTCTGTTTTTTCACGAGGTTTTTAGAGAGATTTTAAAAGGCACAAATCTATATAATCATCTTTTTGAATCATTAGAGAGTGAAACTCATGTCAATATTGATATTCAAAAAAAAGCAAGTCAAATATCTGACTTCGACCGTATTTTTGCAATATCATTGAGTGAATCTGAAATAGCAAATTTTTGGGCACAGAGCTATAATAAAAATTATGACCCAATATGCGATTTAGTTATTCATATTAATAACATCATTCTTGTTTTTGAGGCCAAAAGAGATAAGGTTAATTGTACGGCTCAACTCTACAATCAAATTTTAAATATCACAAAAACAGAAAACGAAACGCAAGATTTCAACAAAGAAAATTATGGCGATAAAATAACAGCTTTCGATTTTAACTGGCGAAGAATTATGGCGATTGCTGTCAAGGTATCAAGTTTTGAAAAAACTATGAATAACCAAAATCGATTTTTATCTGATTTTATTTCTTTAGTAAAACAACATAATTTTAGATGGTTGCCAGAACCTTCTATTTCAGCATTGCAACAAACAAATACTCGTGCAATCTCTAGAAGACTTGAATCAGCCATTGAAGAAGTCGCTAAAACTACAGGAAAAAGTAAATTAAATTATAATGACAGAATAGGTCTTGAGCTTTATAAACCTTGGGCAAAAGAAATTCTTTTTAATATTAATAAAAAAGGAGATTTACATGTCAGTGTATATCCAGGAAACACTAAAAGACAAGGTTACAGTCTTTTTGAAAACAACCCGAAATTCCGTAGTAGTCTAAATATATTAGGAACTGAATATAAAACCAGTTATAGCTATCATATTAAATTCACGAGCTTTCAAAAATATTTTCAAGGTTTATGGTTTTCAGAAGCTGATTTAAAGGAACCTTTATACACCAAAAAAAATTTCAGTAAATATAGTGGACGTAAAAAAAGAGGAAATCAATGGGAAGAAATAGCAACATTGTTGGATAAAAGTCTAAACTATGATTGGAGAAAACAATGTGACTGGGAAAATTCCATCATTGGTTCAGGAAAAAATCAATTTGATATATCATTTGGATATCAAATTCATATTGTCATTCCATTTCAAAAGTTAAAAGAATTAGATCAAAAACAAACAGAGTTGAACGACTTGATAAATTTAATAACAGATATACATGAAAATTTTAACGACAAATTATTAATGAGAGATTAAAGAAACGGAATGCACCAATCTAACACATATACTCTAGTATTGTCCTAAGCTTTTTCGATGATTTTTTCTAGAGCTTTCCTGTGACTTTAAATAGAAAACCAATAGCTGAGCAACTGCTTTTAAAATCTCAATCACAAAATTAGCAACGGCAATGGCAACGGTATTTTGATTTACCGTTGATAAACATTAATAGCCTTCCAAACTCTCATACTCTATCTTATCCAAAATGGTTTCCACATCGGAATTGACTTTTGGACTGAATAAATCACTACTAACTGGATAATGCTTCAGTTGATTCTCATCATAATGAGTTTGCAGTAAAGTTTGAATCTGGCTTTCTTCTAGATCCTTATTCAACCATTGACTGATTTGTTTCTCATTAAAAATAATAGGCTGTCTGTTTTTCTTATTGTGGATTCTGGCGAATAAAGGTGAAGCCTCCTGAGTGAGAATCGCGAAGGTAACTTTGTTTTCTATACGCGTGTAAATCCCAGCAAGTGATAAAAAATCACTCTCCCTAGGCTTAAATACAAAGGGATATTTGTTCCCTTTATGATCATGAGGTTCAAAAAAGGCAGAGACAGGTATGATACAGCGTTTTGAAAATATGGATTGTTTATACAGAAAATGATCAAAGGCCTTTTCTGATCTCGCATTGATGCCACCACCAAATTTTCTAGCTTCTTTGTAATACTGCTTCAACTCACTGACCTTTTTAGTTTCTGGAGCTATGCCCCAGGTAGCAGCTGCCAAAACACTTGGCTTTTCCTGCGGGATGATTAACATCTGCGCATGAGTAAAACCGATGATATGATAACTTGGCCGATCAAAAAGTTCTCGTTGACTTTCATCACTGAGTTTGACGTTATATTGCTCTTCAAGTTGTTCTACCTTTTCGATTTGAGAGGTATGGGCACACATGAGCTAAATTTTAAAATCAAATATTAGGATGGTTGAAATAAATTTGCATTTGTATTAATTAAAATCCTCTATGAATCATCGTTATTTCGGTTTAAAGCCCAAATAGCAAGGCCTGTAATCGTGAGAAGACCACCTACAACTAAAGCTATATTACTATCACGCTGTACTTTTTTAGCTTTCCTTAGCTGTTTCGAGCCAACACCTTTTTCTGCAATAAAATCTTCCAAACCTTTAATTCTTCCTTCTAATTCTTCTTCAATCTTAGTATTAAGTTTCATATTATTTAATTTAAAAGTTTCTAATACATTAATATACTTAAATCTCTTAAAGCTAAGAATTGTTTTTATGTATCTTAAGAAAGGTTTATGATCCCTTTGTGATTCTAATTTACTGTGTATCGTGAGATTATTTTTTAGGCCAAAGAATCACAGGCATTGTATGAACTAAATTTAAGTACTTTAATCAAGTTGCAGCTTGAGTCATGCAACGGCTTTATCAATTACCATTTTAAAATCAGCAATGGCTCAACCAACTGTTATTAAAACTGGTGCTGTTTATATTCTTATGGTTATTTGAAAGCGTATAATTAAGTGTTAAGATCAAAAACTTTAGTTGCACTTTAATTCTAACGCTAAAGTCTATATAAGAAATCATCAATTTTAACAAGAATACAGTTGAGAATATAGTAAAATTATTAACTTTAAGCCTAAACCAATTTATCCCTTATAAATGCCTTTTAATGAAAACTCTCGTGTGAAAACACCATTCTTACTTCTCGTAAACAAAAAGGGCTTTAATTACCATTTAATAAGTAAAAAGGTGATAAATCATAACTTTTTATTTTTATATAATTTTGACCGACTGATAAGCTTCAATCGTAATTTTAAATTGCTTGGTGATGAATAAAAAAGACCTTTCAGAAAGAGATATCTGTTCCAAATTTATCAATCCTGCAATTCAGAAGTCAGGATGGGATATACAAAAACAAGTGCGTGAAGAAGTCAGTTTTACTGATGGGCGAATCATTGTTCAAGGAAATTTGCATACAAGGGGTAAAAAGAAACGTGCTGACTATATATTATACTTAAAGCCTAATGTTCCTATTGCTATTATCGAAGCAAAAGACAACAATCATAATGTTGGTGATGGCATGCAACAAGCCCTTGAATATGCAGAAATCCTTCAGATTAATTTTGTATTTACGTCTAATGGAGATGGCTTTGTTTTTCATGACAAAACCAAATCTAGTGGGAAAATTGAAAAGAATTTATCTTTAGATGAATTTCCAAGTCCTAGTGAACTTCGAGAAAAAGACTTAAAATTTAAAAATATTGATACCGATGAAGCCAAAGAAATTGTTGAGCAAGATTATTTTGTAGACGATTCTGGAATGTCTCCTAGGTATTACCAACAAAACGCTATTAATAGAACGATTGAAGCCATTGCCAAAGATCAAAACCGCATTCTTTTAGTCATGGCAACGGGAACGGGTAAAACATATACCGCTTTCAATATTATTTGGCGACTATGGAAAAGTGGTATTAAGAAACGTATTTTGTTTTTAGCAGATAGAAATGCACTTCTAACACAAACTAAAAACGGTGACTTTTCCCCTTTTGGCAATGACATCATGCATATTATTAAAAACAGAAAGATTGATAAATCTTATCAGATATATTTTGCACTTTACCAAGGTTTAACCAGTAATGAAGAAGCCAAAAATGCCTACAAAGAATTTAGTAAAGACTTTTTTGATTTAGTAGTTATTGACGAGTGTCATCGTGGTAGTGCATCCGAAGCTTCTGCCTGGCGTGAAGTTTTAGATTATTTTGAAAGCGCCACACAAATTGGCTTAACAGCAACGCCAAAGGAAACTAAAGATGTTTCCAACATTAGTTATTTTGGAGAACCTGTCTACACTTATACTTTAAAGCAAGGTATTGATGATGGTTTTTTAGCGCCTTACAAAGTTGTTAGAATTGCGACCAATATAGATGAGGGTTGGCGACCAACAAAGGGCTTACTCGATAAGTTTGGCAACGAAGTTAAAGATCGAATATACAACTTAAAGGATTACGATAGAAATTTAATCATCGATGGTAGAACTGAACTTGTTGCTAAGAAAATTACAGAATACTTAAAAGCGACAGACCGATTTGCAAAAACTATTGTGTTTTGTGTTGATATCGATCATGCCAACCGCATGCGACAAGCTTTAATTAATGAAAATGCAGACTTGGTCAATAAGCATTGGAACTACGTGGTCAAAATAACAGGAGATGATGACGTTGGTAAACAAGAATTAGACAATTTTATGGATGTTGAAGAGCAATTGCCTGTTATTGCTACGACTTCAAAAATGTTAACAACTGGTGTAGATACCAAAATGGTGAAAGTCATTGTCTTAGAATCGAATATTGGTTCTATGACTGAGTTTAAGCAAATTATTGGTCGAGGTACTCGTATCCGTGAAGCTGAAGGTAAAGTCTTTTTTACCATTATGGATTTTAGAAAAGCCACCAACCATTTTGCTGATCCTGATTTTGATGGTGAACCTGTTCAAATTTATGAGCCTGAACCTGATGAAATTCCTGTTCCACCAGATCCTGAGACTGATAGTGAAGAACCGACTGATGATGGCGAACCTGAACCACCTGAAATTCCTTTTCCTGACTATGATACAGATGATGAACCCAAAAAATATTACGTTAATAAAGTACAAGTAAGAGTTGCTAACGAACGGGTGCAATACTATGGCAAAGATGGTAAACTAATTACTGAATCGCTTAAAGAATATACCAAAGACAATATAGTTAAGGAGTTTAAAAACATCAACGGATTTTTGGAACGTTGGACCAAAACCGACAAAAAACAACTCTTAATTGAAGAATTAGCTGAACAAGGCATTTTAATAGAAGCGCTTAAAGACGAAGTTGGAAAAGACTTAGATGTTTTCGATTTAATTTGTCACATCGCTTTCGATAAACCACCACTTACCCGAAAAGAAAGAGCTGAACAAGTGATTAAACGGGATTACTTCTCGAAATTTGAAGGCAAAGCAAAGTTGGTTTTAGAAGCTGTGCTACATAAATACATCGAATCTGGTGTTACTTCTATTGAAGAAACTTCGGTGTTAAAACTAAAACCTCTTTCGGACATGGGCAGTCCTATTGAGTTGGTAAAAGCTTTTGGCAAACGAAAAGATTTTGAAAAAGCAATTAAAGAACTTGAAAACCATTTATACGAAATAGCTTAGTCTATTACACATATTTATACAAAACAAAACTTAATGAGTACAATTACAACTAACATAAAAGCCATACGCGATATCATGCGAAAAGACACGGGTGTAGATGGCGATGCACAACGTATTTCGCAAATGGTATGGATGCTGTTTATGAAAATTTTTGCCGATAAAGAAGATGAATGGGACTTGGTCATGGAAAATTATAAAAGTCCTATTCCAGAACAACTGAAATGGCAAAATTGGGCTTCAGATGATGAAGGATTGACTGGTGATCAACTCATGGATTTTGTAGATAACGAATTGTTCCCTGCGCTAAAAGAACTTGACATTACCACCAGCCCACAAGCCAAAATTATTCGTTCTGTATTTGATGATACTTACAACTACATGAAAAACGGAACACTTTTTCGTCAGGTGATTAATGAAATTGATAAAATCGACTTCAATAGCTCGAAGGAACGCCACTTGTTTAACGATATTTACGAAACCATTTTAAAAGAACTGCAAAGTGCAGGAAGCGCAGGCGAATATTATACACCACGAGCGGTGACTCAATTTATGGTGGACATCATCAACCCACAATTAGGCGAAACCATGCTCGATCCTGCCAGTGGAACAGGTGGGTTTTTGACGTGTAGCATAGAACATTTACGCCACCAAGTAAAAACCGAAGCCGACCGACAAACCATGCAAAAAGCGGTTCGGGGAATTGAAAAGAAACCACTACCGCATTTGCTGTGTACCACCAATTTGATGTTGCACGGATTTGATTTACCCGCAGTACGACGTGGAAATTACCTGAACAAACCTTACTCCGATTGGGGCGCTAAAGATCGTGTAGATATTATCTTGACCAATCCGCCTTTTGGTGGTGTGGAAGAAGATGGTACCGAAACTAATTTTCCTGCTAAATTTCGCACTAAAGAAACCGCCGATTTATTTCTCGCACTCATCATAAAACTACTGAAAAAAAACGGTAGAGCTGCTGTGGTTTTACCCGATGGAACGCTTTTTGGCGAAGGTGTAAAAACCCGTATCAAAGAAGAATTATTAGAAAAATGCAACCTGCACACCATTGTTCGTTTACCCAACGGCGTGTTTAATCCTTACACCGGCATAAAAACCAACTTACTGTTTTTTGAAAAAGGAAGTCCGACCAAAGAAATTTGGTATTACGAACATCCCTACCCTAAAGGGGTAAAAAGCTACAACAAAACCAAGCCGATTAATATCAAGGAATTTGATGCGGAGAAAAAATGGTGGAAAAACCGAAAAGAATCGCCACAAGCCTGGAAAGTGGATATTGAAGAAATTAAAAAACGAAACTATAACCTAGACATTAAAAACCCATTTCAGGTAGAACAAAACTTAGCCAGCCCAGAAGAAATCTTAACCAAATACCAACAAACCGAAACACAAATCACAGACCTACAGTCTAAAATTGTCAAGGTTTTAACTGAAGCTTTAAATTAATCCAACTTGACATGTCGAGCGTAGTCGAGACATCTCAACAGGAACATAACCTATGAAACACCTAATACAACATTTTAACAACCTAACCCTTCACCCCAAAAACGCCAAAGCTTTAAAAGGCTTGATTTTACAATTAGCTATACAAGGCAAACTAACCGAAAACTGGCGTGCGGAACATCCTGACGTGGAAAGTGGTGACGAACTTATTAGGAAAATTGAAACTGAAAGAAAGAAATTAGTTACAGATGGTAAAATAAAGGATTTTGGTAGTTATAATAATATTAAAAATAAAACATATGATTTTCTACCCAAAAGTTGGATAAAATGTAAGTTAAAAAACTTAGCTAGCTTACCTTATGGCAAAGGACTTTCAAAAAAACAACTTACAGACGAAGGATATGATGTTTTCGGTGCAAATGGAATAATTGGCAAATATAGTGAATACCACTATGAATCTAAAAAACTACTTATATCTTGCAGGGGAGCATATAGTGGTAAACCAAATATTTCACCACAAAGGTGTTTTATTACAAGTAACTCTCTAGTCTGTGACTTCTATTCTCCAGAGTTGACTGATTTACATTACTATTATTATACTATAATGGGTACATCAAAAAATCATATAGTTTCAGGTAGTGCACAGCCACAGGTAACAGCAACAAATGCAAGAGAATTATTATTACCATTACCACCAATCCAAGAACAAAAAGCCATTGTCGCCATCGTGGAAGAATTATTTGCCGAAGTCGAACAATTGGAGCAAAAAACACAGGAGCGCATCCAACTTAAACAAGATTATGTCACTTCTGCATTGCAAAAATTAAGTCAGACCACCAATGTCGCCAAAACTTGGCAAGACTTACAAACCCATTTTGCCACTTTTTTCAATGAAAAAGCCAACATTAAAAGTTTACGCGAAAGCATTTTGCAATTAGCCGTTCAAGGAAAGCTTACCGCCAATTGGCGTAAGAAAAACAAAATATCCCCCTTTGGGGGCGCAGGGGGCATCGAATCTGCCAGCGAACTCCTAAAACGCATCACCGCAGAAAAGAAGCGACTCATTGATGAGAAGAAAATTAAGAAAGAAAAGCCCTTGCCAAAAATTACCGAAGACGAAAAGCCTTTTGAGTTGCCTGAAGGGTGGGTTTGGTGTAGGTTGATGGAACTTTTACTCTACTCCGATGCAGGCAAAAGTCCAAACTGTGAAAAAAGACAGGTTAGTGGTAAAGAATGGGGTGTTCTTACTACCACTTCAATACAAAAAAACAGATTTGATGAAAATAAAAATAAAGTCCTTCCGGCAAGTTTTAAAATTAATAAACAGCAAATAGTAAAATCAGGTGATATACTTATAACAAGAGCTGGCCCTATTAACAGAACAGGTATAGCTTGTAAAGTCGATAAGATAAATTACAATCTAATACTTTCTGATAAAACAATTCGGCTAAAATATATAGAAAACACTTTAGACCCTGATTTTGTTGTTACAGCATTAAACAGTCAAAAAATAAGGAGATTATTATTAAATAAAATGATTGGAATGGCTTCTAGTCAAGTAAATATTTCTCAAAAAAATATAAAAAGTATATTTATTCCCCTTCCACCCCTAGAAGAACAAAAAGCCATTGTCAAGATTGTGGATGAGTTGATGGCGTATTGTGATGGCTTAGAGCGCGACATAGAGCAAAGGGACAGCTTACTTGAAGACTTGATGGCGAGTTGTTTGGTGGAGATGGAGGGTGATGCTTCTGCTGATGAAGAGTTGGGGATGGTAGCTGAAAGTGGGGATGAGTATAAAAGAAATATCAAATAAAATAATAAATGTTAGACCAATCATTTTCATCTAAATCATTTCAAGAAATTTTCGATAAAGAAAATCGAAAAGGAACTAATATTGAAGAAAGATACAAAGACGACTTTGCAGATTCTATAGCTAGAGTTGGGGAATTAAAAAACATTAGGAAACAAATACAACATGAAAAAGATTTTGACGCAAAAAAGTTGCTTTATGCTGAAAAGAAAAAATTAAAAAAAGAAAGAGATACACTTGTTTCGGATGTTTTAGATAAAATTGCAGATGAAATTAATTCGCATATTATTAACTTAAAATTAGGGGGGAATTATGGTGGACAGAGTTACGTGTTTGAAAAAAATATTCAGAATTTTTTTATTTCGAAAAAAATTCAAGACAATATAAACAAAACATATAATGTAAAACAATCTTCAAGATACGCCATTTTAAGTCAATTAATAAACTTATTAGAAGACAACTTTCCAAAATATGTTATTCGTACAGATATTAAAAGTTTTTACGAATCTATTCATCAAAAGAAATTATTGGACAAAATAGACAATGACTACTTGCTGAGTATAAAAACAAAAAAATTTATCCATCAAATTTTTACAAGTTATAATCATTTAACTGGACAAATAAATCCAGAAACAGCTAAAGGTGTTCCTAGAGGTATTGGCATTAGTGCCTATTTATCTGAACTTTTTATGAGAAGCATTGATAACAAAATTAAGGAACTTGATGATTTAGTGTACTATGCTAGATATGTAGATGATATAGTCGCTATTTTCATTCCTAAATCTAAAAATATTGAACCCGTTCAACTAAAAGATTATAAAACAAAGCTAGAGCATTTAATTACAAGCAAAGGACTTACTTTGAATGTTAGTAAAACAAAAGAATATAATCTTTTACAGGGTCTTAAATTTATAAGATTTGAAGATAGCACAAGAAATTTTAAACCAAAAACAATTAATTATTTGGGCTATGAAATAGGTAGTATTAAAAATGGAAAAAAGTATAATTTATGCACAAGACTTTCTGATAATAAAATCAATAAATATTTCAATAAAATAAAGTTATCATTTCAGCATTTCGAAAAGAAAAGAAAACACAATAGAAAGGATGCTTTTAAATTATTATCTGCTCGAATCAATTATCTCACTTCAAATACAAAATTGAGAAACAACAAGGATAAAGTTTTTGTTGGTATTTATTTTTCAAATCCATTTTTGAATAATGATGTGTCTCTAGAAAGATTACAAAAAAGACTCAAATGGTATATAAGTAGAGCTGGACTAACAACTGATGAAAAGCAAATAATGCTTAAATATTCTTTTACTGAAGGATTTAAGAAGAAAAAGTTTCAAATATTACCTTTAATAAATAAAAAATATAAGAGCCATAATAGAAAACGTAATGATGTAAATAACCAAAATAATGCTGGGATATTACAATATGGGATTACGGAAATTAATTCAATTTGGAAAAGATGAGAAGGAAAACAGGACATAATATAGGATACAAGAAAGAAAGAGTTGTGCTGTCAGACATATTACCTTATGAAGTGCCACCATTTTTTTCAAATAGACATTTTTATAATTTTTTGGTCAAAAACAAGGTTACTATTAATGAAGATAAAAGGACAATTCAATTTAAAAAAGACAATTCTGGAGTACTAAAGATGTTAATACAAACTCTTTTTGGTATTAGTAAAAGTACGAGTTTTGTTAGTGATACGAGCTTTGATTATTTTAGATTTAGTGAGAAAATGTTTCCAAAGATTTTTCTTACAATCCCTTTTAAATTTAAAATAACACATAAAAATAAAGACTACAGAGAATTGACCGTCATCCACCCAATTAATCAACTTTATTTAGTCGGGTTTTATGATAAGTATAAAAATACAATTCTATACAATACAAAATTAAGCAGATTTTCATTAAGAAAACCCAATAAAGTTTCATCATTAAAATACTATAAAGACAATACCAATAAAAAGAAAAAATCTAAGAATCAAGATATAGAAATAATTGAAACGACGGATAAAGAATATACAAGTTTAAAAACATTCTTTTCTTATCAGAAGTATAGTAATATTTATGAGTTTTATGAATCATACGAATATCAAAGAGCTGAGAAACGTTTTGATAATTTATTGAAATTTGATGTTTCTAGATGCTTTGACAGTATCTACACACATACCCTTTCTTGGGCATTAACCAACAAGAAAATTGTGAAAGATAATATAGGAACAAATAATGCTACATTTGGAGGTAAGTTTGATAGAGCAATGCAACAAATGAACTATAATGAAACAAACGGTATTGTAATTGGACCAGAGTTTTCAAGAATTTTTGCTGAACTAATTTTACAAAGAATAGATAAAAATGTTGAAAAAGAACTGTATAAAAAAGGTTATAAATACAAAGATGATTATGATGTATACAGATACGTAGATGATTTTTTCGTTTTTTACAATGATGATAAAATTAGTTCAGAGATTTTGAGCTTATACAAAATCAAGTTACAAGAGTACAACCTGTTTTTTAATGATTCAAAAACTGATGTTATTTCTAAACCTATTATAACAGGTATTACAATTGCAAAAGAAGAAATAAGAAAATTGATTGAACATTCAATGATTTTTCAATTTTATGATTCAGATGTAAAAAAACAAATCAGTTTAAAACATTATACAGCCAAAGATATTATTACCAACTACAAAGCTATTTTGGCGAAAACAGAGACAAATTACAAAGACCTACAAAATTACTTCTTGGCAATTATTTTCAACAAGCTAAAAGGTTTAATAAAAAAGATACAGGATGAACAAGAATCCCTGCTTCACTTCTATGTTCAAAAGCGTGATTTAGAAGCCAAATTAAATGATGCGAAGGAAAATTTAGATGAAATTCTTGAAGAAATAAAAAAACAAGAGAAAGAGTTAAAATCATACAGTAATCAATTATTCAAAAACATTAATGAAATAATTGAATTAACATTTTTTATTTATTCCGTTTTACCAAGGGTAACCTATTCAATAAAAGTCTGCCACATATTATTTAGAATTATTGACTTTATTAAAAATCAAGAACGGACAAAACAAAGTTATATGGTAAATGTCCAAAGTGCAGAAGAAGATGAATTAAAATATATAGCATTTGATTTCGATAAGAAACATCAAATTTTTAAAAGAATTTATGATGGTATTTCATTAGTGTTTAAAAAAAGTATTTCATCTGAATATGCTGAAATTGAAACGTTGTATTTATTACCAATCATTAATGAATTAGGAGAAAATTATCGATTTCAAGAAGAATTAATCAATAAACATTTCAGAATTTACCAAAAAGACAGCAATGGCAACAAAGCCATTAATACTAGTTTGAACTACTTTACAATAATTTCATTATTGAACTATATTAACGAAGACTCTAATCAAATATATAAAGAAATAAGAAAAGATATACAGAATATTATTATTGAAAAATTTAATAACTTTGAAAAGAATAATGCTGAGGATATTTTCTTATTAATAGATGTACTTACTTGTCCATACGTAGGAAGTAGTGATGCAGAAATTCAGGATTTTAGGCGAAAAATTTTAGACAAAATAAAGTTTTTCGATATAAATACGAGTATTGTAGATAAAAACAGTATAATTGAAAAAATTGAAAACTATGCTTCTGATTGGTTTTACAGTTGGAGAGAAAATGATTTAGGAAAAGAACTAAACACTAAACGCGGTCATAGTGTTTATTAAAAATATTTGGGCAACGTATTCAAGAAATTGAGTACACTCTTAAAAGCCATAATTTATAGTTTATTTTGGTAACTATCACACACAAGCCCTTAAAACCTTTTAAAGGTTTTGAAAGGCGGAGGTAGAGTCTCTGCCTTTTTTAGTTTAAGTAAAATTTAATCTTATTTAATTAGAATTTGGAAAAATACTTAAGATACTGATTTATAGTAATTTTTTATTTAATTAGCTTTAAAAAACCATGATTTCAACCCAACTCTCCATCAACGACTTTTTAAAAGCACAAAAAATTGCAATTTATTATTCCAGTCTATCAGCTGAATTATGATTGGACAAACGAGTATTGAAAATGGAGAATTACTTTGCGTATATCACAACCAATAAAAAGGTGCTAAAAGTTAGCGTAATGCTAAATTTAACCTAAAAGTGAAATTAATTTGTAAATTAACCTAAAAGTGAATAGATTTGCACGAGTAAAACCCTTATTCAAATTCAAACAGGTTGCCTATTATTCTGTTTGTTTAGAAGAAGATGAACAAACGCTCTACGAAGAGTTTGTGGAGAAACATACAAATGAAAATTTGAAAAAATTATATCATGTGCAAAAATGGCTACAAGTAATTGGGAAAAAGTATGGAGCACAAGAACGTTTTTTTAGAAATGAAGCACAATATGCAGATGCATCAGCTCTACCACCTATTGGTAAAGACCGTGAACCTTATTATATAGAGTTTGGAAAAAAGAAAGCAAATAATTTAAGACTGTATTGTTTGAGAGCAAATCCCAAAGTTGTTTTTCTTTTTAGTGGAGATTTGAAAACAGCAAAAAAAGCACAAGATTGTCTAAACGTAAAACCACATTTTGAATTGGCAAATGCGCTTACAAAAGCAATAGACCAAGCCTTTCGCGACAAAGAAATAAGATGGATTGAAGAAGATGCACTAATTACCTGTGATGAAGATTTTATTTTAGAGTACTAAAAATTAAACACCATGAAATTTCCAGAAGAAAACAAACTAAATAATTGGTTAGAAGATAATAAGAACCCCGAAATTGACCGTTTTATAGAACGAAACCTTGAAATTACACAACAAGTTTGTGTAATTCTAAAAAATAGGGGGATTAAGAAAACTGAATTTGCTAAAATGTTGGGCAAAAAGCCATCAGAAGTTTCTAAATGGTTGTCAGGTACACATAACTTAACGCTTAAAAGCATTACTAAAATGGAAATTGCCTTAGGTGTTGATTTAATGAATCCTGAACCAAACTATATTTACTTAGGTAAGATTGAAGGGAATTTAGAAAGCTATGAAACAGCTAAAGATAATTACGAAATAAGTCACTATACACAAGAAGCAGTTTAATGAGTAAAAGTACGATTATACCTGAAAAAATTAAGCTAAATCACATTGAAGTAATTAACACTTACATCAATGACGATACTATCAACAAAAATTTAAATTTTGAATTTAATATTGCCCACAACACAAAGCATAATTTAGAAGATCAGAGTATTAAAATTGAACTCTTTATAAATTTACTTTCTTCCAAAGAAATTGGGGTTAAGTTTCATATCGACTTTTATTTTCAAATTGAAGACTTACAAAATCATTATGAATTAGATAAAGACAAAAATATTCCTGTTTTTTCTGGTCAATTTATAGCTACTTTGCTAGGTATTAGCTTTTCTACATCTAGAGGAATAATATATCAACAACTACAAGAGACAAATTTTAGTAAACTCATTCTTCCCGTAGTTTCTCCCTCTAAAATGCTAGATATGAGAATTGAAGATGAATAAAAATCTTTAATAATGAACCTTTCATCACTAAAAGCCATAAAACAACTACTTAGCCCACTAAGAGAAATAATTTTAAAGGCCATTGAAAATTTAAACCTCATTTTTGTAAACTAGGTTTTGTAGATGTAATTATTGATTCGAGACTTAATGAAAAATTGGCGGATGATATTTTTGAATTGATATTAAATTAAATATTAAAAACCCCAAAGATTATGGAATCAACTTACAAAAGGCTTATCGATATAACTTTAGAGGAGCTAAAAAACGGTAGATTTCATTGTAAATAACTACAGACGAGTATTTAAGTTACGTATTAGATACTGTGCCTGATGAAGAAAATTGAATTATTTTTTCACATTACCTAAATCGACAAAAAGTCAAGATGGTGATGATGAAATGCCATTTTAGGTCAAGTTCTAAAAACCACTTCACCAGTCTCCAGATCAAAGAAAGGATACTGTCCAAGAGGATTTGGTTTCATGTTATTGATTTTATGAAAGCGCTTTAACTTTCCTTCAAGACGTCGTAAATCTGCCTTTGTGGCTGTCTTATTCTCTTCTTTAGTTAATAGACTTTTTATGAGATCTGCTGCTGTGGTTCCTATAGCGGCATTACCAATACCCGCAACACTTATTTTCTCTACTTCTAGTTTCTTTAAATCCTGAACTGGTTCTCTTGAAGCTGAAGATTGACTTGCTCTGAGTCCTTTATAAGATTGGTGATGTCTAACTCTGCAGGATGTACTACAAAACTTTTGTACTTTTCTTCGTTTAGGAATAAACTCTGCTTTACAATACTTACAGGTGTAATGATGGTTTTCCATTGTGCGTTAATTTTACGTATGTTTTACGCTTAATTAGCAGTTAACTAGTCCTTTTTATTAAAAACATGAGTTAGTAAGTGCTGAATAGCATCTTCCTCAGTAAGAACAGTCCTGCCTTTTTTCTTTTTATGTTTAATGGAATACAAGTCCTTTTTGAGCATTTCAAATAACTGCTCCTGCCCTTCTCTGGGAAGTGCTTTCGCTACCTGATAAGCTGTGTTTGCATCCATATCTAATCGCGAAATTAGATAGACGCCAACAATTCAAATTAGGTTAACGGAGTTTACCACTGTTTACCAAAGGATACCGTAGTTTAAAGTAGTTTTCTTTAGTTTACTGGACTTTACGACTTTGACAAACAAGTGAATTTTACTCTTACTTAAATAAATGTGAGTAATCCTCTGGTAATTCAGCATCGATATCTCTTAAATACTTCTCCAAAGCTGTCATGGTTGAATGACCTGTGATCAGCATGAGTTTACTTTTGGTTTCATTGGGAGAATTTTCCTCTCTCAGCTTTCTGTATAGTTTAGTAATAAATGTGTGTCTAAAGCTATATAAGCCAAAGTCCTTCCCTAATCCAAAATGATCTTTAACGCCTTTAAAGCGTTTAGAAAACTCAGTTCTACGGTTTGTTTCAGCAGCACTCCACTCTTCCCCAATCCCAAAGCGTCCAAAGAGTAATGCATCGGCAGGGAGTTTGGATAGGTCGGGAATATTTTTAAGCAAAATATCGGGGATAATTTTGATTTTTACTGGCTGGTTTTTAGCCTTAACGTAAAGCTTCTTATCTTTTAAATCCACATCCTTAATCCTTAGTCTACAGACTTCAATGGGTCTAAGGAAATTATAACTAATAAACCTAATAAACAGATGTAAAGTTGGATCGTGTTTTTCCAGGTAGGTGTTGATTTTCTTTTCCTGATCTGGTTTATAAGTTTTATTTCGCTTAGGAACGGTCTTTAATTTTGGTATGGATTGGACAAAATTGGTAGTGATAATTTCATTATCTTCTAGTAATTGAAATAAGGAAGCAATATCTGTCCTGGAATTGTTTCGATTTCTAGCACTGGTCTTTTGCACAATACTGTTTAAGTATTGGTTAACGGTCTTTTTGGTGATGCTTGTAATCGGCTTATCAAATAGGTTTTCATTACGTAGCCATTTTTCAAATAAACCAATTCTACTTTTATATTGAACGTATGAGTTTTTATTCATCATATGCTCTTTCATTGACAGTCCAAACTTGAAGGCCTCATCGATACTCATCGCTTTTTCCTCAGGTTCCAAAGGCACAGGTGTTGGATGAGGCTGAGTTACAGAAGTTGATTGAGTCTGCGTTTTGGGTTTGGATTGCGTTTTAGCTGGTTCTCCTTGATCTGAAAACAGCTTCGCTTCCAGATCGCTGTTATCTTTATAGGGATTAAATCCAAGTTCTAACAGCTTTGAAAGGGCTTCTCGCATCGTTCTTAGAAAAGAATAGCGCTCTCGCTTAGTTTTAAACTGATTCGCACCAGCCTTGATAAAAGGCTGTTTTTTAAGCTTACCTGTTTCAGGGTGACGAAAGGAATAATAAACAAACCAGCTTTTACTTAAAGCTTCTTTTTTCTTAAGAGCTGGAAGTTTGGACCAATTAGAAATATCTACACCACCTGTATAAATTTTGGGTTCTGAATAGTCTAGTTTCAAAGACAAATCGTTTACTTTAGCGTTTACGGTTCGGAAAAGTAATAAACTTAAAGCATAAAAAAACGGATTGTGGTAGACAATCCGTTGATTTACTTAACTTTAAGCTAGTAGCGGGAACTGCCCCGAAGCGTCGGGGGAACCAGTGACCTCAATAAACAAAAAAAGCTCCAGTAAAAACTGAAGCTTTGTAGTAGCGGGAACTGCCCCGAAGCGTCGGGGGAACCAGTGACCTCAATAAACAAAAAAAGCTCCAGTAAAAACTGAAGCTTTGTAGTAGCGGGAACTGCCCCGAAGCGTCGGGGGAACCAGTGACCTCAATAAACAAAAAAAGCTCCAGTAAAAACTGAAGCTTTGTAGTAGCGGGAACTGTAGCGGGAACTGCCCCGAAGCGTCGGGGGAACCAGTGACCTCAATAAACAAAAAAAGCTCCAGTAAAAACTGAAGCTTTGTAGTAGCGGGAACTGCCCCGAAGCGTCGGGGGAACCAGTGACCTCAATAAACAAAAAAAGCTCCAGTAAAAACTGAAGCTTTGTAGTAGCGGGAACTGGACTCGAACCAGTGACCTTCGGGTTATGAGCCCGACGAGCTACCTGCTGCTCTATCCCGCGATTTCGTGGTGCAAATATATAATCTAATTTCGGATTAAACAAATTAAATTTAACTTTTTTGTAAAAAGACTAATTCTCATCAAAATTTGCTTATTCAATTAAACAGATACTGTTTAATCTTTGTTAATTAAAGCCTTAAAATTTAATTTATTAACTTAATTTGATAGTAAATTACAACTAAATTTAATTTAACCCTAAAAAATAATAATTATGATACGTTGGATTGTAACATTTTTAATCATCGCTTTAATTGCAGCCGTTTTAGGCTTTGGAGGTATCGCTGCTGGTGCAGCTGAGATTGCAAAAATTATCTTTTATATTTTTATAGTATTATTTGTGTTATCACTAATATCTAGTTTATTCAAAAGATAATTACTGCTCTATAGAATCAGAACTGAAACTGATAAGTTGATTATTATTAAATTCAACTCTGATCCGAATGGGTTGACAACAAACCTCGCAATCTTCAATATAACTTTGATTAAAGCCAGGTTCTAATAGCATAGAAATATTTTGCCAACAATATGGACATTGAAAAAAATGCTCTATCATGGTTTAAATATTTTCAAGCTCAATTTGTAAAGACTCCCATTCTTCCATCAGCTTATTTATTTTCGTTTTCTTTGATTCATAATTTTTAAAAAAATCAGGAATCGCTGCTGTTTTATCATAATCAGCAGCTAGTTTCTGGTCATGCTCTTCAATTTCTCGTTCCAACCTATTTATTTCAGCTTCTTTATTGCTTAGTTTATTAGACAAAGTTTTTTTCTTTTTTTGAAGCTTGTAGTCATCTTTAGAATTTGTTTCAGTTTCTTTTGATTCTGATCGGCTTTGTTGAGTGACTGTTTTCTTTTCAACATCTCTCATCGATTCGAGTTCGCGATGTTCTAAATAGGCATTAATGTCACCGAGAAATTCCTTAACTCTATTGTCTTTAAACTCATAAACTGTTGAAGCCAAACCTTGTAGAAAATCACGATCGTGAGAAACCAGAATGAGTGTTCCTTCAAAGTTTTCTAAAGCACTTTTTAAGACATTCTTAGATTGTATATCCAAATGGTTTGTTGGCTCATCCATGATCAAAACATTAAAAGGCGTCAAAATCATTTTAGCTAACGCAAGTCTATTTCTTTCTCCTCCAGATAGAACTTTAACATACTTATCAACATCATCTCCTCTAAAAAGAAAAGCACCAAGAATATCACGAACTTTACTACGATTACTATTATTCGCAGCATTAATCATTGTGTCATAAACTGTGATATTAGGATCTAAATATTCCGCTTGATTTTGGGCAAAATATCCAACCTCAACGTTGTGCCCAACTTTAAGCTGACCTTCATGAGAATGTTCATTCACTAATATTTTGGCAAGTGTAGATTTTCCCTGACCATTTTGTCCAACAAAAGCAATCTTAGAATTCCTTTCTAAAATGAATGACAAATCTTTAAAGACTAAATCATCACCAAAAGATTTTTTGAGATTATCAGCTTCAAAAATTATTTTACCCGGATTTTTTGAAATACTGAAATTAACATTCATAACAGAATTATCCTCTTCGTCAACCTCAATAACATCTGTTTTCTCAAGTTTCTTAATCAGTGATTGAGCCATCGATGCTTTGTTTGCCTTAGCTCTAAATTTATCAATTAGCTTTTCTGTTTGTTTTATTTCTCTTTGCTGATTTTTTTGAGCAGCCAACTGTTGCTCTCGAATTTCATGTCGCAAACCTTTAAATTCAGAATAAGGCTTATTATAATCATAAATACGGCCAAGAGAGATTTCAATTGTTCTATTAGTCACGTTATCCAAAAATTTTGTGTCGTGAGAAACAATAACAACGCAACCTGAAAAATTTTTCAGAAAACCTTCAAGCCAAATGATACTTTCAATATCAAGATGGTTTGTTGGCTCATCCAGCAAAAGGATATCATTGCTTTGTAATAAAAGTTTAGCTAGCTCAATACGCATTCGCCAACCACCAGAAAAGGTGTCAGTCAACTGATTGAAATCAGACTCCTTAAAACCTAATCCTTTTAAAATTCGTTCCGTTTCGCCCTGATAATTATAGCCGCCTAAGATTTCAAACTGATGTTGATAATCATTTAAATCAACCATTAATTGATGATAAGAATCACTCTCATAGTCAGTACGTTCAGCAAGCTGCGTATTGATATAATCAAGTTTTTTCTCAATTGATTTTAATTCTTCAAAAGCCTGATAAGCTTCTTCTAAAACCGTTCTTCCCTCTACAAAATCAATGTCTTGCTTTAAAAAACCTAATCGAATGCTTTTTTCTTTGGCAATTTCGCCTTCTGCAATATCTGTTTCACCTGACAATATTTTGAGTAAAGTAGATTTGCCAGCTCCATTTTTACCAATCAAACCGAGGCGATCCCCAGCACTTAGCTTAAAACTAATTTCTTTAAACAAATAGGTTCCTCCGAAAGAAACAGAAAGCTTATTTATATGTAACATTAATCACTCTATTTTATGCAAATATTAGTATTTTTGCAATGTTAAACTAATTAAGCTAAAAGAATGTTTAAAGGAAGTAAACTGAATAGTATGCTTTTCGGAACGTGCCCAGTCTGTCACGGTGAGAGTATGTATGTTGAAAAAAATCCATATAAAATAACACAGATTTTTAAAATGCATGATAAATGCTCAAAATGTGGTTTAAAATATAAAATAGAACCCTCCTTCTTCTTTGGTGCAATGTATGTGAGTTATGCTCTAGGAGTTGCTTTCTCTGTTGCTTCTTTTATCATTACATATTTTTTTATTGGCATGAGTGCAATTAATTCTTTTTATGTGATTATTGCAGTTCTTATTATACTGATGCCAATTATTATTAGATTGTCAAGAAATATTTGGATTAACCTTTTTATTAATTATAAGGGAGAATAAAATCGTTTGACATTAATTTCTTTATGAAGCTCTTTATCATTGAAAATAAACTCATAAAGAGTTTCGCTTAAACTAGGTGCTGCAAGAACTCCTCGACTTCCAAAACCATTAAAAACATATAAGTTACAATGTTTTGGGTGACAACCTAATACAGGCTTTCTATCTTTCACAGTTGGTCTGACACCAGCAACTTGATTGACTATCTCATATTCGCAAGTTATCATTTTTTCAAATTCTATTTTTAAATGATCTCGCGTTTCTTTAGTAGGTTGATTATTGAGAGATTTTCTATCATAATTAGCTCCAAACTTATACAAATCTCCACCTAAAGGAATCAAAAAGTATCTCGACTTTAAAATGACTTCTTGATAATTCAAATCAGTTGACGATATAATTAAATACTCACCTTTGTTCCCATAAATAGGTAAATCATTAAAAAACGGATTGATATTTATCCCAAATCCTTCGCAGAAGATCACATGAGTAAAAGTTTCGTTTCTATATAAAAAATGACCGTTTTCTAAAAACTCTAATTCTTCAAAACGAAATGAATCTGAAATATAAATATCTCTAAAAAATTCAGCAGAACTATCTAACAAGCTATTCAAATCAATTGTAAAAGTTGATTTGACTTCTCCAATAACATCAGTTGTAGTAAAGATTTTACTATCAGATAAGATTTTAGGAGATAAGAACTGATCTAGGAAATTCCGATCTGAAGCGATCAAAAAGTCATTTTGATCTTCAGCTGAATTTAAAGCCTTATAAATTGGTTTAGACTTCAATAAATCAGCATCTAATCGAGTTTCTAAAAAACGATAAAATTTGATAGCTTCATGATAAAATACATCTGCTTTCCATGCTTTTTTGTATCTCTTCAGCGCAATTGGATTGATGACACCACCAGCAGTACGGGAAGCGCATTGTGATTGGTCAGAAATAATCTTGAATTTATGATTAGAATTATGTAAACGATGAGCAATAGTGACACCTGCAATTCCGAAACCAACAATAAGCGTGTTATTAAACATAAAAAAAGCCTTTACAAATTTGTAAAGGCTAATATATTTCAATTAATGCAATCTGAGATTAATAGTTCCACATATCTAATTCAAAGTTTCGGATTTCTTCTTTTAAACGTTCTGCTTCTAAGAGTTGCATTTGAGAGTTATCAGGAATGTAATCTTTCACTTGACGATCTTCATACATATTTTCTGTTTTGTAAATAAAAGAACTGAAACGTCTTGAGTTTAACAAGTGATCAAAACTAATTGGTTTTGAGCCATTTTCAGGATTCAAAACTTTAGAATTGTGTAAGACCTGTCTTGCATCTGGAAACCAAACCCAAAAATAAGGTATCACTTGAGGATCTCCAGAGAACGTAGGATTCTGAGAGTTAATATCATAGCCCGCAGGTGCAATACCTAACAACCTATATTTCATCTCTCCTTGACGTTTATCAAAATACCACATTCCCTTGATATGATATTCTTTGATATTAGCAGCAGTAATTTCTGTAGGAATCATGTAAGGCTTCATCTGATCAACTAAATCTTGTGGATAAAGTTCTGGAAACTCTCCTAACTTTTCAGCCATCGCTCTTTGTTTAAAAAGCTCAACATTTTCAGTACCAGTAATTTCATACTGACCTAAAATACTAAGTGCTGCGTTCGGTAAGAAAATAGCCTTCGTAGCTGATTTTATTTCCTCCATTGACTTTCTACCATCTTCGTTGAAATAGCTAGTCGCATAGACTTGAGAAATACCAATCGTATCAGAACCACTTTCAGCAGCATCTTCCATAGCATCAACTAAAACCTGAAATAAAGATCTTCTGCTATCATCAACACTGTTATCATTCAGTGGATAGAGAAGCGGATAGTTAATTTTTTGATCAAGATCGATTTTTTCCCAAACAATCTTATACCACATGATATCTCTATCTCCTACATAGCCATAAGGTAATGGCTTATCATCATCAAATTTTGTTTGATCATCATTCAACCGGCTAACATCTGATGGTTTATCTGCGTTAAGCATGGTTGATTGAGCTCTGGCTGTATTGAACAACCCAAAGCATAATACTAATCCTAAAAAATTAACTGCTAATCTCATTTTACTCTTTATTAATTAGTTAATTGTACTAATAATGCTGGCATGTTTTTAACGTTAACGCCAGGCACGTCAGCTTTAATATCAAATATTTGTATAATATCTCCTGTTTTAGCTCTGCTTAAAAGCTTTGCAGCTTCAGCACTAAATCTGCTTCCATTAACAACAACAGATGGTTGTCCTGGAACACTGACAGTAAATCTTCTCACAACAGGTGATAAATCAAAATCAAAATTTTCAAAAGTCGCCCCAATTGGAGATATTTCAAGTGCTTTACGTGGCATTTTTACTGCACCACCTTCTTGCAATTGACCTCTAACTGTCGGTGTAGGTCTTGGTAAGTCTTTAATTCTGAAAACAGAAGTTGAACTTACTTTTTCACCTTCAACTGATCCAGTGACATTGATTTTAAGCTCTGTTCCTCTTGTTGGTTTAACAACATAGTTAGAACCTTTAATCTTTCTCATACCAGGTGCTGATGCGTTAACTTTATTACCGGAAACACCAGGCATTGAAATTGTCAATGGGTTTTCAATCCCTCGGTAAACAACGTTCATTTTATCTGCAGAAACAATAGCCTGATTTGGCTTAGGTATCACTGAGTATGACTGATTCACAGCGACTTCAATATCTTCACCGTCTTGTTTAAAAATCAAGTTACCCTCAATTGTATGGTCACCAGTATTTCCAGCGTTTACTGTTAATTTAACTTGACCACCATCGATAATAAAATCTTTGTCTTTAACAAGTTTACGACCATCCAAAGTTAAGTGAACTTCGTTAGGTACAGTAGAATTGTCTGTACGACCTAAAACAATAGATCCATCAAACTCTTGACCTTGGTAGTATGCACCTCTTGTTGTTTGCAATAAAGTTGAATAGTTATTCATCGATGCAATTTCGGTCAATTGTCCTGACAACATTGAAGATAGGATTTCATTCTCTAAAACTTTCAAACCATTTTGAAGGTTGGTGATTTTAGTGATTGAAGAGATTAGTGGATACCCTAAAAAATGGTATTCGATATACTCTCTTTCTTTATTATCTCTATCTATAACTGGATCTGGCGAGTATTTCTCTTTTATTGATTTAATATAAGGAGCGTATTTAGGATTATCCCCTAAAACTTCAACCATCTTATTTTTATAAGTAGCCATGTTATCCTTAAATTCTTGTCCCGCTGGTTTTAACTTACCACTTTGGGCAAATTTTTCATTAAGGAATTGATCTTTATCCATTGTTTCGTAATCCTTAGGATCCTTAACAGAGGCATACATTTCATCTTTTAATCCTACAAAATAAGTATAAAGTTCATTTGTTGCATCAGATACTTTTTTAGCTTTCAGAGATGCTTCCCTATACTGATCTGGTGATTCTGCAGCTTTTTGATTTAAACCTTCAAGCGCTGCTTGGTTCTTTGACTCGAAAGATTCATTAGAATTTTCAAGCGACTCATTTACGGTACCAAAAGCAGATAAGACCTCTTTTGACATATTTAGTGCAAGCATTGCAATAAATACTAAATACATCAAATTAATCATTTTCTGTCTTGGTGTTTCTTTTCCTCCTGCCATTTAATTTTAGTTTATTTATTATATAAATTAATTAGGCTTTAGGTCTCATTGCAGTTAGCATACCACCGTAAACACCATTAAGTGAATTAAGATTTGCTGTTAAAGACTCCATTTGATCTTTAAGTTTTCCTGCATTTTGCGCAACAGCTTCATTAGCCTCCGCTTGTTTAGAAGCAGACTCTAACTGAACCTTATAAAGACTGTTTAAAGACTCCATTTGAGCAGCAGCTAACCCCATTTCTTGACTATACTTCTTTTGAGATGCCATTGCGTCAGTTGCAGGAGCTATACCTTTAGCTGCACCTTCAAAGTTTTTAATACTATCTCCTAGGCTTTCCATTAACTTAGCATCAATCTTTGCTTCTTTAAGCATCGCATCTAATTTTTTAGAAAGCATTTCTTCTTCTTTTTCTTGAGTAGCTACAGCATTTGAAGATCCTTTACGTGATGAGACATTTGCTCCAGACAATTCAGGATAAACCTTAGACCAGTCCAATTCTTGATCCACAGGCTCAAATGCGGATATCGCAAATACAATCGCCTCAGTCACAAGACCTAACGTTAACATTACACCACCTGTCAATGGTCCGATTTCAATGTGTTGAATTTTAAATAATGCACCAATAATTACGATTGCGGCTCCAAGACCGTAAACCATATTCATTATTTTCTTTCCTTTTTGTGATTTAGCCATAATAATAATTTAATTTTAGTTTATTGATTGTTGTTTATTGATTTAAAAATTTGAATTCAAATTAAAGGTGTTCCCCAAATAATTTTGAACAGTTCTGAAACCGATATAGCTTCTTGCTGTATCTGCATATTCATAATCCCTAGTACTCACTTGTAAGTAATAACTCACATCTTTCCATGAACCACCTCTAATAACTTTACGTTTGTTTTTTGCGTTATTAACATTAGGACTCATACTAGACATATATTCATAAGAGTTAGGATTATATGAAGTATCTACCCACTCAGCAACATTACCAGACATATTGTACAAACCAAATCCATTTGGCTCATAAGAGTCTGCTTCAACTGTATACAAGGCTTCATCAGCTGCATAATCCCCCCTTAAAGGTTTAAAGTTAGCCAAAAAGCAGGCGCGATCGTCTTTTGTGTAAGGTCCACCCCATGGATAAGTTGCAGATTGCAAACCACCTCTTGCAGCATACTCCCACTCAGCTTCAGATGGCAATCTAAATGATTCTACTCTAGAAGTTTCATTTCTACTTCCTTTATCTTTTTTATAATTTTTCAAATACAATGTTCTCCATTGAGAAAATGCTTTAGCCTGATGCCAATTCACACCAACGACTGGATAATTGTCAAAAGCTTCATGAATAAAGTAATCATTATGCATTGGAACATTGTATGAATAATTAAAATCTTTAATCCATACTGTAGTATCTGGATACACCTCAACATCGTGTTCTTTAACAAAATTTGAGCGATCACCTGATTTATCTCTTGCGGCAGCCTGAATATCCATTTCTTTATAACTGTATTTAAACTTCGTAACGTCCATCATACGCTCACCGTTATAAGATTGATCATCAGATAAGAAAAACTCATCCATGACCATCACATAGTCTTGATCAGGATACTCTCCAGTTTTCCACTTAATGTCGATATCCCAATTTAATAATTGTTTCATCGGATCGTAATGCTTTGAGAACTCTTGGTAAGGAGTTAAATTTTGTTGCGCATTATTATTTCCAGACTGAGAATTTTTAAAAGCATAATCTTGGATTGAACCCTGATTACCTCCTCCTGCGCCAGCACCACCTCCTGCAAATTCTGCTGCTTCTGCTAATTTCTGACGAACGACAGAGTCTCTAACATAATAAACAAACTGTTTATATTCAGAGTTCGTAATTTCTGTTTCATCCATGTAAAAAGATGGAACAGTCACGGTCTTGGTTGGCGCATCTTTCAATCCAGCGATATCGTAGTCAGATTTACCCATGATGAACGAACCTCCTTCAACGAGGATCATTCCGTATGGACGCTCTGGATTCCACGACTTCCCTTTCACACCGACAACTTGACCTTTGTCACTTTTCCCACAACTTGTTACAAGCAATGCTAAAACAATAATTTGGACGACTTTTCTCATTTCTAAAAGAATTATTTCTAATAATTAGGCCGTAAACCTAAAATTTAATTTTCAAAAAAACAATAAATTTCTTAATAATAGCTTAAACTTTCTAAAAAAAATCAAAAGTAACCTTTTAATTTAGCTCGATACCACTTTTCTGGTACGTTTCCTTTACAGGCTTCTAGATAGTCATTTTCACTACAAGATAATAACGCATGTTTATTGTTATTATTATCTAAAAATTTCTCTGGTGTTTTAATCCACCACTTATTCGTTAACTCACTCTTAACAAATTCTAGATACTCATCATTCTGAAAATCAATGGCTACTTTATAACTCGTTAGCATCCTGTTTTCTGAATTTAATTTCTCTGGCTGTCTTAAATGATAGCCTTCTAAAAAGTACCACATCATTTGAGCAATCAATTCGTTAAACACTTGAGATGACGATATTGACTGTAATTCAGACAAGAAAAAACACTTTGCATGATTACTCATTCCTGAATAACGACTCATTGCACAAGCTTGCATCCCATCAAAACCATTTGGCATAGTATGTTGATGATCTTGCAATGTTGAGGCTTTGATAGATGTAACATCAAAACTAATCAAATCTGAATCTCTCAATGTTGGTTCAACTAAAGTAATATCTTTATGCAACTCTCCATAACGGATTGCTTCAAAATAAAGCTGATCCATCAAATCAATTTCTTCTTGCGCATTGTAAAATGTCAAAAAACCCAGATTTGAATAATTGAAAAGATTATAGGGTTCATCGACAACAATTTTCCCCATATAAGAATGATTTGAAAAATTCTCGTCTGCACTTCCTAAATCAAATTTCGTATCGATTGATGTTAGATTAACCATATATTCATGATTATCAAATGCTCTGTAAAGCGGAAAACTAAGATCTTGACTACCTCCTAAAACCAAGCAAACAACATTTTGTTTATAAAGTTCTGAAACAATATTCTTGACAACAAAGTAAGTGTCTTCTACACTTTCGCCTTGAGAAATATGTCCCAAATCTAATATTTCAGATTTCCAAGAACCCGAATGAAGTCGATAAAATGATTCTCTTATCGCATCATAATCAACTTGATGCCTGTTAGGCTTAACTGAATTTCTTGCATCATCAATAGACAGAATCGCTATATCATAAAACGAAAAATCAAAATCAGATACATGCTCATAAAAATCTACACGTCTAAATAATCGCGTTGTTTCAGCTGTCTCAAATTTATTTTTTAAAGACTCAGAAACAGGTTTTAAAAACTCAAAACTCATTAAGATTTCTTTTTAGTCTTTTTTGCAGCTGGCTTTTTCTTAGCTGTAGTCTTTTTACTAGAAGTTTTCTTTTTAGCAGCTGATTTACGTTTTGGTTTCTTCTTCGTGTTTTTCTCCAAAATCGCTTTTGCCTCCTCTAAGGTCATTTCTTCAGCATTAATTGTCTTAGGTAATTCCACTTTCGTTTTACCTTGACTCAACTTAAAACGCTTCCAACGGGCTTTCTCAAGCTTAATTCCTTCGTCTTCCCAATGATGAATCAATTTATCACGTTCTTTCTGAAGTTTATCTTCAATTAACTCTTCGATATCTGCTTCTGAGAGGTTATCAAAATCATACTTCTTATTGACATTGATAAATATGTCATTCCACTTCAGGTAAGGACCAAATCGCCCCACACCTTTTTGAACGCCTTTATCTTGATAATAATGAATTGGCTCATCAGCCTTTTCCTTAGCTTTGATTAACTCAACGGCTCTTTCAAAAGTGACATCAAGCGGATCTTCACCTTTATCAAGAGAAACGAACTTTTTTCCAAATCGAACATAAGGTCCATATCGACCAACATTCGCTTCTACTTTTTCCTCCTTATATGTACCTAAATCTTTTGGAAGCTTAAACAAATCCATCGCTTCTTCATAGGTTACTGAATTTAAGCTTTGCCCTGGTTTTAAACTCGCAAATCTCGGTTTTTCTTCATCTTCCACACTACCGATCTGAACCATAGGTCCAAATTTCCCTAAACGCGCACTCACTGGTTTACCTGTTTCTGGATCTTTACCTAAAACTCTTTCGCCAACTTCACGCTCAGCATTTTTAGCGACATCTTCCACAACGGGATGGAATTTTTTATAAAAATCGGCCATTACTTTAGACCATTTTTCATTTCCACTAGCAACCTCATCAAAATCTTGCTCGAGTTTTGCTGTAAAGTTATAATCGACAATACCTCCAAAATGATTGACCAAAAAGTCATTTACGACCATTCCTACATCTGTCGGAACTAGTTTACCTTTATCACTTCCAACCATTTCAGACAATTCTTTTTTCTTGAATTCTGAATTCTTTAGAAGGTATTGACTGTATTTTCTTTCTTTACCCTCTATAGAACCTTTTTCAATGTACTTTCTATTCTGAATTGTGGAAATTGTCGGCGCATAAGTTGAAGGTCGACCAATACCGAGCTCTTCTAACTTCTTTACTAAAGAGGCTTCTGTATAGCGTGCTGGCGGTCGCGTGTAACGTTCCGTTGCTTTGATATAATTATTATCAAGTGCATCACCAACTTTCATCGCTGGTAAAAATCCTGCTTTTTCTTCTTCTTCATCATCATGCCCTTCTAAATACACTTTTAGAAAACCATCAAATTTGACAATTTCTCCATTTGCAGTAAATTGTTCCTTAACTTCTGAAGAATCAATTTTTACATTCGTTCTTTCCAATTGCGCATCGCTCATTTGAGAGGCGATACCTCTTTTCCAGATCAACTCATATAAACGCTGCTGATCTCTTTCTGCTGAAATACTATGATTTGCAAAATTTGTTGGACGGATTGCCTCGTGAGCTTCTTGAGCTCCTTTAGACTTCCCTTTATAATTTCTGGCTTTATGATATTGATCGCCATAAGCCTTTTCTATTTCTTGTTTTGCACCTTCTTTAGCTTGAGTTGATAAATTGACACTATCAGTTCTCATATAAGTAATATGTCCAGCTTCATATAATCGCTGTGCCATTTGCATGGTTTTACTCACTGAGAAGTACAACTTCCTAGCAGCTTCTTGCTGAAGTGTAGATGTTGTAAATGGTGGTGCTGGGGTTTTCTTTGCTGGTTTTTTTGTTAAATCAGCAACAGTGAATTTTGCATTCTTCTGAGCTTCTAAAAATTTCTCAACAGTTTTATCGTCTTTTAAATTTTTAGGAAGTTTGGCTTTAAATTTAGATTTGTCTTCAGTTTCAAATTCTGCATCAACTCGGTATGAAGCTTTTGGGTCAAAATCTAAAATATCGCGTTCACGCTCAACAATTAATCTAACTGAAACAGATTGCACACGACCAGCCGATAAACCTCCTTTTACTTTTCTCCATAAAACTGGAGACAACTCATAACCGACTAATCTATCTAAAACTCGACGCGCCTGTTGTGCATCAACTAAATTATAATCAATCTCTCGCGGATTTTTAATCGCTTTCTGAATTGCTGTTTTAGTAATTTCAGAAAAAACAATTCGTTTTGTTTTTTCTTTTTCAAGATTTAACTCTTCAGCTAAATGCCATGCAATCGCCTCTCCTTCTCTATCTTCATCACTCGCTAACCAAACCATTTCAGCAGTTTTAGCTAGTTTTGATAAGCGTTTAACAACATCTTTCTTATCACTGCTAACGACATATTTTGGTTTAAAATCAGCATCAACATCAACGCCTAATTCCTTTGAAGGTAAATCTGCAATATGACCAAAACTTGATTCTACCTTGAAGTCTTTTCCTAAAAACTTCTCAATTGTTTTTGCCTTTGCAGGTGACTCTACTATAACTAAATTTTTTGCCATGAACTCACGAATTTCTGCTGCAAAAGTATATGAAATTTTTCATTTTCATCAAGAAATCACCTAAAGTCACTTTTTACATACGACTAGTTTTAGCTGTCATACCTATTAAAATATAGTTACTTCGGACTTCAATTTTTCTTTTTAAAATATTTAAACAGGAATAAACTAGTGACACTTTGTCAGTTACTACAATACAATTATCTTTGCAGCAAATTACTGCAGATATGGAAAAGGTTATTGATGAAGAAAAGCAAGGAACTAGCCTTGTTAAGGAGAACAGCCTTGCTAACGACAAGAAATTATATATAGAAAGTTATGGTTGCCAAATGAATTTTAGCGATAGTGAAATTGTCGCTTCAATTCTCCACAAAGAAGGTTATAACACAACCCAAAAGCTTGCTGAGGCCGATTTAGTATTGGTGAATACTTGCTCAATCCGTGATAAAGCTGAACAAACTGTTCGTAAAAGATTAGAAAAATACAACGCTGTCAAACGCAATAACCCGAAAATGAAAGTTGGCGTACTTGGCTGTATGGCTGAACGCTTAAAAAATAAATTTCTTGAAGAAGAAAAAATTGTAGATTTAGTTGTTGGCCCTGATGCCTATAAAGATTTACCAAACTTAATCTCTGAAGTTGAAGATGGTAAAGAGGCGATTAATGTCATTCTTTCGAAAGAAGAAACCTACGGTGATATTTCCCCTGTTAGATTAATGACGAACGGCGTCTCAGCTTTAGTTTCAATTACCAGAGGCTGTGATAATATGTGTACATTCTGTGTTGTTCCTTTCACGCGTGGACGCGAACGTAGCCGTGACCCTCAGAGTATTATTGGAGAGGTTAACGATTTATGGGAAAAAGGTTATAAAGAAATTACACTCTTAGGTCAGAATGTTGACAGCTATTTATGGTATGGCGGTGGACTTAAAAAAGATTTTAAAAATGCGAGTGAAATTCAAAAAGCAACAGCCGTTAACTTTGCAGGTCTACTTGACATCGTTGCTAAAGCACAGCCTAAAATGCGTATTCGTTTTTCAACATCAAACCCACAAGACATGACCTTGGATGTGATCGAGAAAATGGCAGAGCATAAAAACATCTGTAATCATATTCATTTACCTGTTCAAAGCGGAAGTAACCGTGTCTTGAAAGCGATGAACCGTTTACATACACGAGAAGAATATTTTAGGTTGATTGATAATATCAGAAAAATAATTCCTGATTGTGGTATTTCTCAAGACATGATTGCAGGTTTTCCCACAGAAACTGAAGAAGATCACCAAGATACATTATCATTAATGGAATATGTCAAATATGATTTTGGCTTTATGTTCTCATATTCTGAGCGACCAGGTACAGTTGCTGAGCGTAAAATGGAAGATGATGTTCCTGAAGATATTAAAAAAAGACGTTTACAAGAAATTATTGCATTACAACTCAAGCATTCACAAATAAGAACTGAAGCACATATCGGAAAAATAGAAGAAGTTCTTATCGAAAAAGAATCTAAAAAATCAGATACACAATGGAGTGGTCGAAACTCAAATAACACAACAGTTGTTTTTCCAAAAGAAAATTATAAAGTTGGCGATTATGTCAAAGTAAAAATAGAAAGCTGCACAAGCGCAACTCTCATTGGGACACCAATTGGTTATGGTGAACTACAGTAAAAACTAAAAAAACATGGAGTCAACACAGGCTGTAAAGCAACGCTTTGAAATTATAGGAAATGATCCTGGTTTAAACCGCGCAATCGAAAAATCCATTCGTGTTGCACCAACGGACATTTCTGTTCTTGTCACTGGTGAATCTGGTGTTGGTAAAGAAAGTTTACCCAAAATCATTCACTCACTTTCGCATCGTAAACACGCTAAATATATCGCTGTTAACTGTGGTGCAATACCTGAAGGCACGATTGACAGTGAACTTTTCGGTCACGAAAAAGGAGCCTTTACAGGTGCAACTCAAGCCAGAAATGGTTATTTTCAAGAAGCCGATGGCGGTACAATCTTTCTTGATGAAGTTGGCGAATTACCTCTAACAACTCAAGTCAGATTATTGCGTGTTTTAGAAAACGGAGAATACATCAAAGTTGGTTCTTCTGCCGTTCAGAAAACAAATGTAAGAATTGTCGCTGCGACAAATGTTGCCATGCATGATGCAATTAAAAAAGGGAAATTTAGAGAAGATCTTTATTACCGATTGTCAACAGTCGAAATCATGTTACCACCTCTTCGCGATCGTAAAAACGACATTCATTTGTTGTTCAGGAAATTTGCTTCTGATTTTGCTTTAAAGTATAAAATGCCAACCATACGCTTAACCGATGACGCTGTAAAGCTTTTACTCAACTGTCGTTGGCCAGGAAATATTCGTCAACTCAAAAATGTCACTGAACAAATTTCTGTTTTAGAAACAGAACGGGAGGTTGATGCACATATTTTAAATCATTATTTACCTAAGCAAGGCTCTAATTTACCTTCTGTTATTCAAGAAGAAAAAGATCAAAAAAATAGCTTTAAGAATGAAAGAGAAATATTGTACAAAGTTCTTTTTGACATGAAAAGTGATTTAAATGATCTTAAAAAGTTAACGATGGAGTTGATGGAAAAAGATAACAACGCCCACGTGAAAAAAGAAAACGAGAGCTTGATCAATAAAATTTATGGAGATGAAAAGGATGATTACGAAGAAACGTCTGTTGAAGATCAATTAGAAATATTGCAGATTCCTGAATCTAATTCTGCAAATCCTAAAAACCAAGAAGAAAAAATAGACAAATACGATTTTGCTGAAGAAGTTGAGGAAGAAGAAACACTTTCATTACATGAAAAAGAAGTTGAACTCATCACGAAGTCTTTAGAACGCCATGGAGGTAAACGCAAACCCGCTGCCGATGAACTCGGAATTAGTGAAAGAACACTTTACAGAAAAATTAAACAATACGACTTATAATGAATTTTAAAAAAATATTTGCTTTCTTTTTAATTGTGTCAACTGCTGGTTGTGGCTCATACTCTTTTACAGGAGCTGATACTGGAAACGCTGAAACTTTTCAGGTCAATTACTTTCAGAATATCGCAGATTTAATTGAACCAGGAATCGATAGGGATTTCACTCTAAAACTTCAAGATTACATACAAAACCAAACAAGTCTAGGCCTTGTTAATTCAGGAGGAGACATTATTTATGAAGGAGAAATCACGCGCTACCGTGTCACACCTATGACAGCAACCGCTGATGATCGTGCAGCACAAAACCGATTGACAATAGCGATTAATATTCGTTTTTATAATACCTTAGATGAAGAAAAAGACTTCGAACGCACATTCTCTTTCTATTATGATTATCCGGCCAACCAACAACTTGTTGGAAGTGCAAGAGAAACCGCTCATGAAGAAATATTCACAAGAATAGCACAAGATATTTTTAATGCGTCCTTAACAGATTGGTAAATGAATAAACGCTTGGCCGACATACTTAACGATCCTAGTTTATTGACAGATCATGATCAGGTTTTAATCGATCAAGTGATTGAAGAGTATCCGTATTTTCAAGCGGCTCATGCATTAAAACTTAAACTTCTTAAAAATCAGAACAGCTTTAAATACAATAGCTTTTTAAGAAAAACAGCTTCTCGAACTACAAAGCGTAGTATTTTATTTGATTTTATAACAAAAAAAGAATTTCATCAATTAAATATTGCTGATAAAATTGAGCAGGATCGCCAAGAGATGTCCACCTTTGAAAAAGAATTAGGTATTTCTCAAAAAGAAGCTGAACAGCTTGATGACCCTGAATTATTCATTGAAAAGGAATCTAAACAATTAGAATTTTCTAAAGATGATAAACATTCTTTTGATGAATGGTTAACCTACCTCAATGTGAAACCATTGCAAGATAAAGAGAAATCAGATGGAACTCAAAGCGAAGAATCAGAAGAAGAAAGACCTGAAATTAAAGCGCAATTAAAAGTTATAGACCAATTTATTAAAGATAATCCTAAGATAAAACCTCAAAAAAAGAAGTTGAAATCTGAGGTTATCAAGCTAAAACAAACCGATCCTGGGCAAATGATGACTGAAACTTTAGCAAATGTTTATGTCGAACAAAAAAGATATGATAAAGCAATTCAGGCTTTTAATATATTAATTTTGAAAAATCCCAAAAAAAGTGGTTTATTTGCAGACCGAATAAAAGAAATAAAAAAGTTTCAAGAAAATAATATAAAATGAGTACATTTTCCATATTCCTAACATTAATCGTTATCGTAGCCTTTTTATTAATCGTAGTTGTCATGGTACAAAACCCTAAAGGCGGCGGTTTATCATCATCTTTTGGTGGCGGTGGTTCTCAGCAAGTTGGTGGCGTTAAGCAAACTTCAGACTTTTTAGACAAAAGTACTTGGGCTTTGGCAACACTCTTGTTAGTTCTCATTTTGCTAGCTAACTCTAGCATTATTGGAAGCAAAAATGTTGGTGAATCAAAATTACTTGATGGAAATTCTGCTCCTCCTATTGAAAATACAAATAGTACAGACCTTCCTGAGGTTAATAAATAATAGCTATTTTAAAACTATTCAAAATGCCAACTTGTGACAAGTTGGCATTTTTTATTTGCGGTAATGTCAACCGAAACTGACAAAAATAGATTGGCATACTTTTCGAAATATGCTATTCAAAAAAATACTAAAAAAACTTTTATAATGGCAGTAAACATTAAACCTTTATCAGACAGAGTGCTCATCGAGCCTCAAGAAGCTGAAACAAAAACAGCTTCAGGTATTATCATTCCAGAAACAGCAAAAGAAAAACCACAACAGGGAAAAGTTGTTGCTGTAGGTAATGGTAAAAAAGATCATGATATGACCGTTAAGGTTGATGATATTGTTCTTTACGGAAAATTTGCTGGCACAGAGCTTAAGCACGAGGGTAAAGAATACATGATTATGAGAGAAGACGATATTTTAGCAATTGTTTAATTTTTAAAAAATAAAAAATGGCAAAAGACATTAAATTCGATATAGAAGCAAGAAACAGAATTAAACGCGGTGTAGATGCATTAGCTAACGCTGTAAAAATCACATTAGGACCTAAAGGACGTAATGTTGTCATCAGTAAATCATTTGGTGCACCAACGGTTACTAAAGATGGTGTGAGTGTTGCTAAAGAAGTAGAGCTTGAAGATGAGCTTGAAAACATGGGCGCACAAATGGTGAAGGAAGTTGCTTCAAAAACTAACGATTTAGCCGGTGATGGTACAACAACTGCAACTGTTTTAGCACAAGCAATTGTACATGAAGGACTTAAAAATGTTGCTTCAGGTGCAAACCCTTTAGAACTTAAAAAAGGAATTGACAAAGCTGTCGCTGCAATCACTGAAGAACTAGCTAAACAAACAATGGAAGTTGGTGATTCTTCAGATAAAATTAAACAAGTTGCCTCTGTATCAGCTAACAACGATGAGCATATTGGTGAGTTAATCGCTGAAGCTTTTGGTAAAGTTGGTAAAGAAGGTGTCATTACTGTTGAAGAAGCAAAAGGAACAGAAACTTATGTTGATGTTGTAGAAGGAATGCAGTTTGACAGAGGTTACTTATCTCCATACTTTGTAACTGACAGCGAAAAAATGATTGCTGATTTAGAAAGTCCTTACATTCTTATCGTTGATAAGAAAATCAACGCAATGAAAGATCTTTTACCAATTCTTGAGCCAGCTGCTCAAAGTGGTAAACCTTTATTGATTATCGCTGAAGACATTGAAGGTGAAGCATTGGCAACATTAGTTGTCAATAAATTAAGAGGTTCATTAAAGATTGCTGCTGTTAAAGCGCCAGGTTTTGGTGATCGCCGTAAAGCGATGCTAGAAGATTTAGCGATCTTGACAGGCGGAACAGTTATCTCTGAAGAAAGAGGCTTTACTTTAGAAAATGCAACACTCGATATGCTTGGTACAGCTGAGAATATCACAATTGATAAAGACAACACAACAATCGTTAATGGGGCTGGAGATTCAAGCAACATTGAGAACCGTGTGAATCAAATCAAATCACAAATGGAGCAATCTACTAGTGATTATGATAAAGAAAAACTTCAAGAACGTTTAGCTAAACTTTCTGGTGGTGTTGGTGTTCTTTATGTTGGTGCTGCATCTGAAGTGGAAATGAAAGAGAAAAAAGACAGAGTTGATGATGCACTTCATGCAACAAGAGCTGCTGTAGAAGAAGGCATTGTCGCAGGTGGTGGTGTTGCACTTATCAGAGCTTTAAACGTCATCAAAAATATAAAAGCTGAAACAACAGATGAAAACACAGGTTTAAAAATTGTTGCTAAAGCGATTGAAGCTCCATTAAGAACAATCGTTGAAAATGCAGGTGGTGAAGGTTCTGTAGTCATCAACAAAGTACTTGAGGGTGACAAAGGATTTGATGCCAAAACAGAGACATATGTTGACATGTTTGAAGCAGGAATTATCGACCCTAAGAAAGTAACAAGAATTGCACTTGAAAATGCAGCCTCTGTTGCAGGTATGATTTTAACAACCGAATGTGCTCTTGTCGATATCAAAGACGAGAATGAAGGCGCAGGCGGTGGAATGCCTCCAATGGGTGGCGGAATGCCAGGCATGATGTAAGATTTACATTTTCATAAAAAACAATTAGCTGTCTCATTTCGAGGCAGCTTTTTTTGTTTTTAAACTAATCCATTATATTAATGTCTTAGAAACAAGAGATTTTCAATAACTTTAAACTCAAAAATTATTTTAAAATGAAAAAAGTATTACTCCTTGTTGCATTGGTGAGTTTGACAAGCTTAACAGCACAAAATAACCCTGTAACAACTCAACATTCAGTCAATGTTAATGGTCAAAATATCAAATACATTGCTGAAGTTGGGACACTTCCTTTAAAAAATGAAGTCGAAAAGGAAATCGCTTCTATACAATATACCTATTACAAAAAGAGCAATAGCAAAAAAGAAACTCAAGAAAGGCCTCTATTAGTTTCATTTAATGGCGGTCCAGGTTCCGGTTCTGTATGGATGCACTTAGCATACACAGGCCCTCGAGTTTTAAAAATCTCAGATGAAGGTTTTCCTGTTCAACCTTTTGGTTACAAAACAAATCCTCACAGTGTTTTAGACGTCGCTGATATTGTTTATGTTAATCCTGTCAACACAGGTTATTCAAGACCAGTCCGTGATGAAGATGGAAAGTTTGATAAGTCTAAATTTTTTGGAGTCAATGAAGATGTCAATTATTTAGCACAATGGTTAAATCAGTTTGTCACTAAAAAAGATAAATGGTTGGCACCAAAGTTTTTAATCGGTGAAAGTTACGGAACAGCTCGTGTTTCAGGTTTAGCTAGTGCCTTGCAAAACCAACACTGGATGTATTTGAACGGTGTGATTTTAGTTTCTCCGACTGATCTTGGCTTAGATATTTCAGGACCAGTTGAAGTTGCCAATAGATTACCATATTTTGCAGCAGCAGCTTGGTATCATGACAAATTAGATCAGAAATATTTAGACATGCCTATTTTGGATTATCTTGATCAGGTAGAAGATTTTACAATTAATAAATTGACTCCAGCTCTTTTAAAAGGAGGATTTTTAGAAGAAAACATCAAAGAAAATATGGCTCAAAAAATGAGTGAATACGCAGGTATTGATAAAAATATTTTTGTAGAAAATAACTTAAGCGTTTCATATAACTTATTCTGGAAATCTATTAAAAAAGAAGATGGCTTCACGGTTGGTAGGTTAGATTCTAGATACTTAGGTCTTGATGAAAGAGCAGCTGGTGAAAGACCTGATTATAACGCTGAATTGACATCATGGCTACAGGCTTTTACACCTGCAATTAATGCTTACTACAAAAATGAATTAAATTACGACACTGATTTAAAGTATAACATGTTTGGAAGTGTTTATCCTTGGAACAGAAAGAATAACAGAACAGGCAAACAGTTACGTCAAGCAATGGCGCAAAATCCAAGTTTGAATGTCATGATTCAATCAGGATTATATGACGGTGCTACAACTTATTTCAATGCAAAATATGTCATGAGACATATTGATGCAAGCGGTCGTTTACAAGATCGATTTGATTTTAAAACTTACGAAAGTGGTCACATGATGTATCTTAGAAAAGCTGATCTTGAAACTGCAAATAATGACATCAGAGAATTCATTTTAAAATCGATTCCAGAAGATGGAAAACCTATTAAATACTAAACTTCATCATTTAAATAAATGAAAAAAGCCTGAGTTAATATTAACTCAGGCTTTTTTATAATAGCAAACTCAATAGATTATCTTTGATCCATAGGTTTGTAACTTCTTAATTTCTCTCCTGTGTAAACTTGACGTGGACGTCCGATAGGCTCTTTACCTAATCTCATTTCTCTCCACTGTGCAATCCATCCTGGTAAACGACCTAAAGCAAACATCACTGTAAACATTTCAGTTGGAATGCCTAAAGCTCTATAAATAATTCCAGAATAAAAATCAACATTAGGATATAGCTTTCTTTTGACGAAGTAATCATCTTCTAAAGCTTCTTTTTCAAGACCTTTTGCAATATCGAGAATTGGATCTTCAACACCTAAATTACCTAAAACATCATCAGCTGATTTTTTAATGATACGTGCACGTGGGTCAAAGTTTTTGTAAACACGGTGCCCAAAGCCCATCAATCTAAAAGGATCTTCTTTATCCTTAGCTTTTTGCATGTACTTTTTAGTATCACCACCATCTTCTTTTATGCCCTCAAGCATTTCAATCACAGCTTGGTTAGCACCACCGTGAAGTGGTCCCCAAAGTGCAGAAATACCAGCAGAGATAGATGCAAATAAACCAGCATGCGAAGAACCAACAACTCTAACAGTTGACGTAGAACAGTTTTGCTCGTGATCAGCATGTAAAATCAATAATTTATTTAATGCAGAAGCAATCACAGGATCAACTTCGTAATTTTGGTTCGCTTTCTTAAACATCATTTTTAAGACATTCTCAACGTAACCTAAAGAATCGTCACCGTAATCAAGTGGTTGGCCAGTACGTTTTCTCAATGCCCAAGCACAAAGCACTGGGAATTTTGCCAAAAGCTTGATAATCGCATTATACATATCTTCTTTAGACTCAACATTGACTGAAGAAGGGTTAAACGCGATTAAAGCATTAGTTAATGAAGACACAACGCCCATTGGGTGAGCTGATTTCGGAAAGCCATCTAAGATTTTATGCATCTCCTCATCAACATTAGATTCGGCTTTTATGTCATCGTAAAATTTATTTAATTCTGATTCAGATGGTAATTCACCAAAAATCAATAAGTAAGCAACTTCTAAAAAGCTAGCATTCTCAGCTAAGTCTTCAATCGAATAACCTCTATATCTTAAAATACCTTCTTCTCCATTTAAAAAAGTAATTGCACTTTCACAAGAACCTGTATTTTTAAATCCTCTATCCAAAGTAATCAAACCTCCAGTTTGAGCTCTTAAAGTCGATATATCGATAGCATACTCATCTTCTGAACCTTTAGTTACCGGAAATTCATAAAATTTTCCGTCAAATTCAATCTTAGCTTTCATATATTATTATAATTTAATTTCGGTTTTCACAAATTTAATAAATCTAACGCAAACTTAGCCTTTAAGGTTCTTAATTATAATGCTCAAATAGCACGTCTAGCGTTAAATTTTTCAAAAATAAATAGCTTTGCTTACATCTTGATTTTAAAAGCATCTTTTCCTGGGTAATAAGCTAATTCACCAAGGGCTTCTTCAATGCGTAAAAGTTGATTGTATTTTGCCATACGATCACTACGAGAAGCTGATCCAGTTTTGATTTGACCTGTATTTAATGCAACAGCTAAATCAGCAATTGTATTATCTTCAGTTTCTCCAGATCTGTGTGACATCACAGCGGTATAACCAGCATTTTGAGCCATTTGTACTGCTTTAATTGTTTCAGAAAGCGTTCCGATTTGATTCACTTTAATCAATATTGAATTCGCTATATTGTTCTTAATTCCTTTATTTAAACGCTCAACGTTGGTCACAAATAAATCATCACCGACAATCTGCACTTTATCTCCTACTTTTTCTGTTAGAATTTTCCATCCATCCCAATCGTCTTCATCCATTCCGTCTTCAATTGAAATAATTGGATATTTTTCACATAATTCAGCCAAGTAGGAAGCTTGTTCTTCTGATGATCGTATTTGACCTTGATCACCTTCAAACTTTTGGTAATTATATTGACCATCTTCATAAAATTCTGCAGCGGCGCAATCAAGTGCAATCATAATATCTTCTCCAAATTTATAACCTGCAAGTTCAACAGCTTTAGCGATAGAATCAATAGCATCTTCAGTTCCATCAAGTTCTGGCGCAAACCCACCTTCATCACCTACCGCAGTACTCAAGTTTCTTTCTTTAAGGACTTTTTTTAGATTATGAAATATTTCAGAACCCATTTGCATTGCTTGCGTAAAATCTTCAGCTGTCACCGGCATAATCATAAATTCTTGAAAAGCAATTGGCGCATCACTATGTGAACCTCCGTTGATAATATTCATCATTGGCACTGGTAACATATTGGTGTTAACGCCACCGATATAACGATAAAGCGGTAAACCAAGTTCGTTTGCAGCAGCTTTTGCACATGCGATGGAAACACCTAAAATGGCGTTAGCACCTAAAACAGATTTATTGTCTGTGCCATCTAACTCGATAAGAAGTTGATCGATTTCAGATTGCTCAAAAACAGAAATTCCCAATAATGCATCAGCAATAATGGTATTAACGTTATTCACAGCCTTTAAAACGGATTTTCCCATGTAAGCTTTATCATTGTCACGAAGCTCAACAGCCTCGTGTTCACCAGTTGATGCTCCTGATGGAACGGCGAAACGGCCTAAAGTTTCAGTCTCTGTAATGACATCGACTTCAATAGCAGGATTGCCTCTTGAATCAAAAATTTGTCGTGCATGAATATCTAATATTGCGCTCATAATTATTATTTTAGATGAGTCAGCAATTTACGAAATTGCCATATGATAAGGCTCTTTTAATGGTAATAAATCTATCTTAAAAGCATCAATTTCAAACAAGAAACTCCACTTACATTTACGATAAGTGGAGTTTATTTAGTTTAGAATATCTGAGTTTAAGCGTTCTGCATCAATTTGATGAAATCATCAAAAAGATACATTGCATCATTTGGTCCTGGAGAGGCTTCAGGATGATATTGTACTGAAAAAGCTGGTTTTGTCTTATGACGTATTCCAGCCAGAGTATGATCATTCAGATGAACATGCGATAACTCTATATCAGGATGATTTTCTGCAGATTCACGATCGACAGCAAAACCATGGTTTTGTGAAGTCACTTCATCTTTACCAGTTAGTAAATTCTGAACAGGATGATTGATACCTCTGTGTCCATTATGCATTTTGAAAGTCTTTATTCCCAATGACTGAGCAAGAACTTGGTGTCCAAGACAAATGCCAAAATAAGGCATATCAATTTCTAAAAAGTATTGGGCAATTTCATTAGCATTTTTGAGAGGAGATGGATCACCCGGACCATTTGAAACGAAGAAACCATCAAATTTATAGTCTTTAATAGTTTCTAATTTAGTGTCAAATGGAAAAACAGTTAGGCGACAGTTTCTTTTCTTTAGCTCTCTAATGATATTTTGCTTAATGCCTAAGTCTAAAATACCAACATGGTATTGTGGATCATCAACAGCTACTTCATAAATCTCTTTAGTAGAAACCTGAGAAGCAAGCTCTAAGCCATTCATAGATGGATGAGCCGAAAGTTTTTCTTTTAGAAAATCAATACCTAAACTCAATTTACCGATAACAGCATTCATTGCACCATGCTTACGGATGTGTCTGACTAAAGCTCGGGTGTCAACATCTGAAATCGTATGAAGCTTATTTTGAGAGATAAATTCAGAAAGAGAAAGATCGGAATCGGCACGAGAGGGATTTAATGAGAAGTTTTTACAAACCAAACCTGAAATTTGAACTTTAGAAGATTCCATATCTTGATTATTGGTTCCATAATTACCAATATGTGCATTGGTAGTCACCATGATTTGACCAAAATAAGATGGATCTGTAAAGACTTCTTGATAACCTGTCATACCAGTGTTAAAGCAAATTTCACCTAAGGCATAATTAAGGTCACCGACTGCCTTCCCATGAAAAATTGTTCCATCTTGAAGGAGAACGACAGCATTTTCTGTTTGATTATATTTCATAAGTTTAGGGTATAAAAAAAGGGATAAATGCGACTTTATCCCTTTCAATAATTATTTAAGAATTTGAATAGATTTATTCATTATCTTTATTTTCTTCTTTAGAATCCTCAGCAGTTGTTGCTGATTCAGTTTCTTTAGATTTCTTACCTGCTCTACGCGTTGATTTCTTTTTAGAAGATTTTTCATCTAAAGAGTAAACCTCGTTAAAGTCAACTAATTCTATCATTGCCATATCAGCAGCATCACCTAGTCTGTTTCCAAGCTTAATGATACGTGTGTATCCACCTGGTCTGTCAGCAACTTTAGGAGCGACTTCTCTAAACAATTCAGCAACAGCATATTTGTCTTTCAATGAAGAAAAAACCAATCTTCTGTTATGTGTATTGTCAAGTTTTGATTTAGTAATGATAGGCTCAACAAACTTGCGCAAAGCTTTAGCTTTAGCAACAGTTGTGTTAATTCTTTTATGTTGTATAAGAGAACATGCCATGTTAGACAACATCGCTTTTCTGTGCGAAGATGTTCTGCTTAAATGATTAAATTTCTTTCCGTGTCTCATCTTTTAACGTTTTAGACTTTGAGTTAGTCTTTATCTAATTTATATTTTGAAAGATCCATACCGAAATCAAGACCTTTACTTTCGACAAGTTCTTCTAATTCAGTAAGAGATTTTTTACCAAAATTTCTAAACTTCATTAAATCACTTTTGTTGTAAGAAACTAAGTCACCTAAAGTTTCAACTTCTGCAGCTTTTAAACAGTTAAGCGCTCTCACAGATAGGTCAAGGTCAACTAGTTTAGTTTTCAGTAGCTGTCTCATGTGAAGTGATTCTTCATCATAAGTTTCTGCATGTGATAATTCATCAGCCTCAAGTGTAATTCTCTCATCTGAGAATAACATAAAGTGGTGAATTAAAGTTTTAGCAGCTTCTGTTAATGCATCTTTAGGTTGTATAGAGCCATCACCGATAATTTCGAAAACAAGTTTCTCATAATCAGTTTTTTGCTCAACACGATAGTTTTCGATACTATACTTTACATTTTTGATTGGTGTAAAGATAGAATCAACGAAAATAGTTCCTAAAGGTGCTTTATCGTTTTTGTTTTCTTCAGCTGTGACGTAACCTCTACCTTTTTCTAAAGTCAACTCTATATTAAGAGAGACTTTAGAGTCAAGATTACAGATAACCAAGTCTGGGTTTAAGACATCAAATCCAGTAATGAATTTTTGGAAGTCACCAGCTTTTAATTGATCGCTACCTGAAAAAGAGATTGAAACAGTTTCATTATCAACATCCTCAAGTTTTTTTCTAAAACGAACTTGCTTAAGGTTTAGGATAATTTCTGTAACATCTTCTACAACTCCTTTGATCGTTGAAAATTCATGATCGACTCCTTCTATTCTAACAGAAGTAATCGCGAAACCTTCAAGGGAAGAAAGTAAAACTCTGCGCAATGCATTACCAACAGTTAAACCATAACCAGGTTCTAGTGGTCTGAATTCGAATTTACCCTCAAAATCAGTAGAATCAATCATGATTACCTTATCGGGCTTTTGGAAATTAAATAATGCCATAGTTTTTACTGTAAGTGATTATTTAGAGTATAACTCAACTATAAATTGTTCGTTGATGTTTTCTGGAATTTGGATACGCTCAGGAATACTAACATAAGTACCTTCAAGCTTTTCGCTGTTCCATGTCATCCATTCGTAAGTTTTACTCGAATTTGCTAAAGAATCTTTGATAGCGATAAGAGATTTAGATTTCTCTCTAACACCAACAACATCGTTAGGCTTTAATTGATAAGAAGGAATATTAACGAGAGATCCGTTAACAGTAATATGTTTGTGAGAAACAAGTTGTCTTGCAGCTCTTCTTGTTGGAGCTATGCCTAATCTGTAAACAACATTGTCAAGTCTTGACTCACATAATTGTAATAAGATTTCACCAGTAATACCAGCTTTCTTATTTGCTTTTTCGAAAAGGTTTCTAAATTGCTTTTCTAAAATTCCGTAAGTGTACTTCGCTTTTTGCTTTTCAGTTAATTGAAGTGCATACTCTGATTTTTTTCCACGTCTTCTGTTGTTTCCATGTTGACCTGGAGGATAATTTCTTTTTTCAAAAGACTTGTCTTCACCGAAAATTGGTTCACCAAATTTTCTAGCAATTTTAGTTTTTGGACCAGTATATCTTGCCATTTTATAACTTTATTTGTGTCATGGATTAAGGTCTCACTTCCTCCGATGACGTTAGTAATTTAATTAAACGCGACGTCTTTTAGGTGGACGGCAACCGTTATGTGGAATTGGAGTAATGTCAATAATTTCAGTGACTTCTACACCTGAATTATGTAAAGATCTGATTGCAGATTCACGTCCATTACCAGGACCCTTCACATAAACCTTTACTTTTCTTAATCCAAGATCGTAAGCAACTTTTGCAGCATCTTCGGCAGATAACTGAGCAGCGTAAGGCGTATTTTTCTTACTTCCTTTGAAGCCCATCTTACCAGCTGATGACCATGAGATAACATCTCCGTTTTTATTAGATATAGAAACAATAACGTTGTTAAAAGAAGCAAAGATATGTGCTTCACCTATTGAATCTACAACTACTTTTCTTTTCTTAGCTGTTGACTTTGCCATAATTTAATTATTTAGTTACTTTCTTTTTGTTAGCAACTGTTTTTCTTCTCCCTTTACGTGTACGAGAGTTATTTTTAGTTCTTTGGCCTCTTAATGGTAAGCTCATACGATGACGGATACCACGATTACTACCAATGTCCATCAAACGTTTGATGTTCATTTGAACTTCTGAACGTAATTCACCTTCAATGGTAAATTCTGATACAGCACTTCTAATTCTACTTATTTGCTCATCAGACCACTCAGAAACTTTTAAGTTTTCGTCAACGTCTGCTTTTGCTAAAATATCTTTAGCTCTACCGTTCCCAATTCCAAAGATGTATGTTAAAGAAATAACACCTCTTTTTTGTTTAGGAATATCAATACCTGCGATTCTAGCCATAATTATCCTTGTCTTTGTTTAAATTTAGGATTCTTCTTATTAATTACATAAAGTCTGCCTTTTCTACGGACAATTTTGCAATCAGAACTTCTTTTTTTAATTGATGCTCTAACTTTCATAACATTTAATATCTATAAGTTATTCGAGCCTTCGTTAAATCGTAAGGGCTCATTTCTAGTTTTACTTTATCTCCTGGCAAAAGCTTAATATAATGCATACGCATTTTACCAGAGATATGTGCTGTGACAACGTGTTCGTTTTCCAGCTCTACTCTAAACATTGCATTAGACAATGCTTCGATGATCGTTCCGTCTTGTTCTATAGAAGGTTGTTTAGCCATAATTAAGCGACTGCTTTTCTATTTTTACTATTTTTCATTAATCCATCATAATGTCTATTCAACAAGTATGAATTAACTTGTTCAATAGTATCAATTGCTACACCGACCATAATTAATAGTGATGTTCCTCCGAAGAATAATGCCCAACCTTGTTGAACTCCCAATAATGAAATTACAGCTGGGAATACAGCGATAATTGCAAGGAATATAGAACCCGGTAAGGTAATTTGAGACATAATTCTATCTAAAAATTCTGCTGTTTCAGAACCTGGACGTATGCCAGGAATGAATCCACCGCTTCTTTTCAAATCGTCAGCCATCTTATTCGTCGGTACTGTAATCGCAGTATAGAAGAAAGTGAAGACAACAATTAGCAATCCAAACACTAGGTTGTACCAGAATCCAAAAATATCTTGGAATGCTGCGGTAACACCTTGTGCTGCATCGCTTTCTGAAAGACCTGCAACGGCTGCCGGAATAAACATAATTGCTTGCGCAAAAATGATAGGCATAACACCTGAAGCATTTAGCTTTAAAGGAATGAATTGTCTAGCGCCACCAAATGACTGCTTTTCAAACTTACCAGTTGCAGATTTTCTTGCATATTGTACTGGTATTTGTCTGACAGCTCTGACAAGCATAATTGAGCCATAGATAATCACAAACCAAATCACTAATTCAATCAAGATCATTATCAATCCACCATTACTTTCAGAGACACGAGAACTAAGTTCTTGCAAGAAAGCTTGAGGAAGAGTTGCTATAATACCAACCATAATTAATAATGAAATACCATTTCCAATTCCTTTATCAGTAATTCTTTCTCCTAACCACATTGCAAAAATACAACCTGTTGTTAGAATAACCACAGAAGATGCAACGAAAGTAAAAGAACTTTCAAGCAAAAATGCATTTGGAGGAAGCGTGTTAAATAAATTGTAGATATAACCTGGTCCTTGCACTAAAGTAATCCCGATTGTTAACCATCTAGTGATTTGAGTGATTTTCTTTTGACCACTTTCACCTTCCTTTTGAAGTTTTTGAAGATATGGAATGGCTATTGTCATTAATTGAACAACAATAGAGGCAGAGATGTAAGGCATAATACCCAACGCGAAAACAGAAGCATTAGAAAATGCACCTCCAGTAAAAGCGTTTAATAAACCTAACAAACCTCCATCAGTTTGTCTAGCAAGACTGTCTAAAGCTGCTGCATCTACACCAGGAAGAACAACTTGAGCACCAAATCTGTACACCAATAACAAGCCAAGAGTTAAAAGAATACGATTCTTTAACTCTTCGATCTTCCATATATTTTTTAAAGTATCAAAAAACTTCATAAATTTCTGTCTTAAATAGTTTCAATTTTTCCACCAGCCGCTAAAATAGCTTTTTCTGCTGATTTAGAAAATTTATTTGCACTAACGTCAACTTTAGATTTTAATTCTCCAGAACCTAAAACCTTAAGAGGTTTATTTTTATTGATTAAATTAAGTTCGATTAAATCATCTATTGACAATTTATCTGACACTTTTTCATCATCAATAAGCTCTTGAATTTTATCCAAGTTGATTGTTTGATACTCAACACGGTTTGGATTAGTAAATCCAAATTTTGGAAGACGTCTTTGTAAAGGCATTTGACCACCTTCAAAACCAAGCTTACGAGAGTATCCTGAACGAGACTTTGCTCCTTTATGACCTCTACCAGCTGTTCCTCCATTACCTGAAGCTTCACCTCTTCCGCGACGTTGAGATTTTGATTTTACTGAACCTTTGGCAGGTTTTAAATTATGTAACTCCATACTTATATTTCTTCTACAGTAACTAAGTGATTAACTTTGTTGACCATACCTTGAACAGATTTAGATAAATCTAAAGTATTCGATTGGCCAATTCTCTTCAATCCTAAGGCCTCAAGTGTTAACTTTTGATCCTTTCGGCGATTGATCGCGCTTCTAACTTTGGTAACTTTTATTTTTGCCATGATTCTATCCGTTAAAAAGTTTATCAAGTGTAATTCCTCTTTGCTTAGCTATCACCTCAGGACTTCTCAATCTCAGTAAAGCATCAAAAGTAGCTTTGACCATGTTATGAGGGTTTGAAGATCCTTGACTTTTAGATAAAACATCATGAATACCTACAGATTCAAGTACGATTCTGATAGGACCACCTGCGATAACTCCAGTACCTTCTGATGCTGGGATTAAAAGCACACGACCTCCACCATATTTTCCTAAAATTTCATGAGGAATCGTTTTTTTGTAAAGTGGAATTCTCACTAAGTTTTTCTTAGCGTCTTCTACTGCCTTAGAAATTGCTTCTGCAACCTCTTTAGACTTTCCTAAACCTTGACCAACAACACCCTCTTCGTTACCAACGACAACAATAGCAGTAAATCCAAAAGCTCTACCACCTTTCGTTACCTTTGTTACACGTTGAACTCCAACAAGTTTGTCTTTAAGATCAAGTCCGCCAGGTTTTACGGTTTCAACATTTTTATATTTATGAAACATACTTTAAAATTTTAATCCACCCGAACGGGCGCCTTCCGCTAATGATTTAACTCTACCGTGATATAAATACCCTCCTCTATCGAAAGAGACAGCTTCGATGCCTTTATCTAAAGCTTTCTTGGCAATTGCCTCTCCAACTTTAACAGAAGCTTCTGTCTTGTTAAGACCATCAATATTTATATCCTTATCTCTTGATGAAACCGCAGCGATTGTAACGCCTTGAACATCATCAATTAACTGTGCATAAATGCACTTGTTACTTCTATATACAGAAAGTCTAGGTTTATTTTCAGTACCCTTAATGTTCTTACGAACACGATTTCTGATTTTTTTTCTTCTTGCTTCTTTTGAAAATGCCATAACTAAAATTAAGCTGATTTACCTGCTTTTCTTCTTATATATTCTCCAACATACTTCACACCTTTACCTTTGTAAGGCTCTGGAGCTCTAAACGATCTAATTTTAGCAGCGACTTGTGTGACAAGTTGCTTATCAAAAGAACTTAATTTGATAATTGGATTTTTACCTTTTTCACTCACAGTTTCTACCTTAACTTCAGGAGCTAAGTTTAAAACGATGTTATGTGAAAAGCCAATCGCTATATCTAATTTTTGACCTTGACTAGATGCTCTATAACCAACACCAACAAGCTCAAGTTCTTTTGTAAAGCCTTCAGAAACACCTTCAACCATATTGTTGATCAATGCTCTGTATAGACCATGCTTAGATTTCATGTCTTTTTTCTCAGATGGACGCTCAAGTAAAACCTGATTGTCTTCTAACTTCACAGTGATGTCTTCAACTTTTTGTGTCAACTCACCTAATTTACCTTTAACGGTAATCACGTTAGTTTTATCGTCAAAAGTTACTGTGACGCCATCTGGTATATTTACTGGACTTTTTCCTATTCTTGACATTACTTTAATTTTTGATATATTAGTAAACGTAACAAAGGACTTCACCACCAATATGCTCACGCTGAGCTTGTCTTCCTGTCATCACTCCGTGAGAAGTTGACATAATAGAAATACCAAGACCATTAAGGACACGTGGAATTTCTGTATGGTTAGCATATTTCCTTAAACCAGGCTTACTGGCTCTTTCTATATGCTTAATAACAGGATCGTTATTGTGTTTGTCGTACTTTAACGCTATCTTGATGATGCCTTGTTTGCTATCATCCATAAATTTATAACTAAGAATATAACCTTGATCAAATAAGATTTTGGTCATTTCTCTTTTTAAATTAGAAGCAGGTATCTCAACAACTCTATGCTTTGCTAAAACCGCGTTTCTAATTCTTGTTAAATAATCTGCAACTGGATCTATATTCATTTTGATTATTTTTAATTGGTTACCAACTGGCTTTTTTAACGCCAGGAATTAATCCTTTGTTGGCCATTTCTCTGAACATAACACGTGAAAGACCAAATTGCCTCATGTAACCTTTAGGTCTTCCTGTTAATTTACATCTATTATGTAATCTAACTGGAGAAGCATTTTTTGGAAGCTTTTGTAATGCGTCATAGTCACCAGCTTCTTTCAAAGCTTTTCTCTTTTCAGCATACTTATCAACCATTTTTTGTCTTTTCACCTCACGGGCTTTCATTGATTCTTTTGCCATAATTACTTCTTTTTAAAAGGTAAACCTAATTCAGTTAATAATGATTTAGCTTCTTGGTCTGTATTAGCAGTTGTTACAAAACTAATATCTAAACCTGAAATTCTATTGACACGGTCAATATTTATTTCTGGAAAGATAATTTGCTCTGTGACACCTAAGTTGTAATTACCTCTACCATCAAAACCACTTGGATTGATTCCTTGAAAATCACGAACACGTGGAAGTGCTGATGTGATTAAACGGTCTAAGAATTCATACATTCTAAAACCTCTCAAAGTCACTTTAACACCAATAGGCATTCCTTTTCTAAGTTTGAAAGAAGCAACGTCTTTCTTAGAGTAAGTTGTAATTGCTTGCTGACCTGTAATTTGAGCAAACTCTTCTAAAGAGTGATCGATCAATTTCTTATCAGCTATAGCGTCACCAATACCTCTACTAAGAACTATCTTAGTTAATTTAGGCACCTCAAATTTATTTGAATAACTATACTCTTCAGTTAAAGAGTTTAGAATTCTATTTGAATATTCTTCTTTTAATCTTGGTACGTAAGTCATAATTAAATTACTTCTTTTGTCTTCTTAGAAATTCTAAGCTTTTTACCATCCTCATATTTGTAACCAACACGTGTTGTTTGGTTATCCTTAGTGAGTAGCGATACATTAGATATATGGATAGGTGCTTCTTTTTCAGCAATTCCACCTTGTGGATTTGAAGCTGAAGGCTTCTGGTGCTTAGAAATCATTCCTACACCTTCAACAATAAGTCTATCTTTATCTTTAAGGATTTTCACTACTTTACCCTCTTTGCCTTTGTCTTCACCCGCAATTACGCGAACTTGATCATCTACTTTTATCTTAAACTTTTTCATGTTAAATAGATTAAAGCACTTCTGGTGCTAGTGATATAATTTTCATGAATTTGTTATCTCTCAATTCTCTAGCGACTGGGCCAAAAACACGAGTTCCTCTCATTTCCCCTGTTGGGTTTAATAAAACACAAGCGTTATCATCAAAACGAATATACGATCCATCTGGACGTCTTATTTCCTTTAAAGTTCTAACAACAACAGCTGTTGAAACAGCACCTTTCTTGATAGCTCCGTTAGGAGTTGATTCTTTAACACTGACCACAACTTTATCACCAACAGACGCATAACGTCTCTTAGTACCACCGAGCACTCGAATAACAAGCACTTCTTTTGCGCCAGTATTGTCTGCTACTTTTAATCTTGATTCTTGTTGTACCATTTTATTTTGCTCTTTCTATTACATCAACTAACCTCCAGCGTTTTGATTTGCTCATAGGTCTAGTTTCCATAATCTTTACAGTATCGCCTTCTTTGCATGTGTTTTCTTCATCATGCGCAACATACTTCTTCGTGTTCAAAACGAACTTTCCGTATAATGGATGCTTCATTTTCTTCACCTCAGAAACAACAATAGATTTTTCCATTTTGTTGCTTGTAACGATACCGATACGTTCTTTTCTTAAGTTTCTTTTTTCCATGTTAATTAGAATTATTCTAATTCTCTTTTTGAAATCTCTGTATAGATTCTCGCTATAGTTCTTCTCTCTTCTTTAATTTGAGATGGATTATCTAAAGGAGATACTTGATGAGTTAATTTTAACTCATTCAATTTTGCTTGTGAATTTGTCAATGCTTCTTGTAAATCAGACACTGACAATTCTTTTATTTCAGACTGCTTCATCATATTATTATTCTTGGTAGTCTCTAGCTACAATAAATTTAGTTTTCACAGGTAATTTTTGAGCTGCAAGACGTAAAGCCTCTTTTGCAACTGCTTCAGGCACTCCGCCTATTTCAAAAATAATTCGTCCTGGCTTAACAACTGCAGCATAATATTCAACCGCACCTTTACCTTTACCCATTCTTACTTCTAGAGGCTTTTTTGTAATTGGCTTGTCTGGAAAAATTTTAATCCATAACGAACCTTCTCTTTTCATGTAACGAGTAGCAGCAATACGCGCAGCTTCTATTTGACGTGAGTTAATAAAAGAAGCGTCTAAAGATTTTATTCCAAAAGTTCCGTTTGAAAGTCTATGCCCTCTTCCGGCATTACCTTTCATTCTTCCCTTCTGATGTTTACGATACTTTGTCCTTTTTGGCTGTAACATTTTTTAATCTTTATTGATTAATTACTTTCTACGACGTGCTTTACGACGTGCTTTTCCTTTATTATCCTTCTTAGACATGCCGACTAACGGAGAAAGTTCACGTTTTCCATAAACTTCACCTTTCATAATCCACACTTTAACACCCAAACGACCGTAAGTCGTATGCGCTTCAGCTAAAGCATAATCAATATCAGCTCTAAAAGTTGATAAAGGAATTCTTCCTTCTTTGTACGATTCAACACGCGCCATTTCTGCGCCATTCAATCGTCCTGAAATTTGGATTTTAATCCCTTCTGCATTCATTCTCATAGCAGCCGCAATAGCCATTTTTGTTGCTCTTCTATAAGAAATTCTGTTTTCGATTTGTCTTGCAACACTAGCTGCAACCAATTCTGCATCAAGTTCTGGTCTTTTGATCTCAAAGATATTGACCTGAACTTCTTTGCTTGTAATCTTTTTAAGCTCTTCTTTTAACTTGTCTACCTCTTGACCACCTTTCCCGATAATAATACCAGGACGAGCAGTAGTGATAGTAACGGTTACAAGTTTAAGTGTGCGCTCAATGATTACACGCGATACGCTCGCTTTTGAAAGACGTGCATGGATATACTTTCTAATTCTGTCGTCTTCGGCAAGATTATCTCCATAATCGTTACCACCGTACCAGTTAGATTCCCAACCTTTAATGATACCAAGTCTGTTACCAATTGGATTTGTTTTTTGTCCCATATTCTTCCTTAGCTTTGCGTATTATTATTTTCACCAAGTATCAACGTTACATGGTTTGATCTTTTACGAATTCTATGCGCACGACCTTGCGGTGCTGGACGCAATCTTTTTAGCATACTTCCACTATCTACTTTAATTTCTTTGACGTACAAGTCAGCAGTTTCGATATCCTGATCCTCGTTTTTTTGCTGCCAATTTGAAATTGCAGATAATAATAGTTTCTCTACTCTACCTGAAGCTTCTTTAGTAGAAAACTTCAAAAGATTTAAGGCATCATTGACTTTCTTTCCTCTGACAAGGTCAGCAACAAGCCTCATTTTTCTTGGCGAAGTCGGACAGTTATTCAACTTAGCAAAAGCAAGATCTGCTTTAGCCTCTTTCAGTCGAGCTGCACTTTCTCTTTTTCTTACTCCCATGACTTATTACTTTTTACCTTTGTTTTTAGATCCTTGATGACCTCTAAATGTTCTCGTTGGAGAAAACTCTCCTAACTTATGTCCGACCATGTTTTCTGTAACAAAAACAGGCACAAACTGTCTCCCGTTGTGAACGCCAATTGTTTGACCAACGAAATCAGGGACAATCACAGATGCTCTTGACCAAGTCTTGATAACATTTTTCTTACCAGACTCAACATTCTGAGCAACCTTTCTTTCTAATTTATAATGGACAAATGGTCCTTTTTTTAATGAACGAGCCATATCTATTATTTCTTTTTACGTTCTATAATGTGCTTATTGCTTTGCTTAGTTCTAGATCTTGTCCTAAAACCTTTAGCTGGCAGTCCTTTTCTTGATCTTGGATGACCTCCTGAAGACTTCCCTTCACCACCACCCATAGGGTGATCAACTGGGTTCATAACTACTGGTCTAGTTCGTGGTCTTCTTCCTAACCAACGTGTACGACCTGCTTTACCTGAGACGATTAACTGATGGTCACTGTTAGAAACAGCTCCAACCATAGCTAAACAATCACCAAGCACCATACGAACTTCACCTGAAGGCAGCTTAATCGAGACGTAGCGCCCCTCTCTAGCTGTCAATTGAGCAAAAGTTCCTGCACTTCTCGCTAAAACAGCTCCTTGCTCTGGCCTAAGCTCAACACAAGAAATAATAGTACCAAAAGGAATTTTTGACAATGGCATGGCGTTACCAACTTCTGTTGGAACATTATCGTCTCCTGAAATAATTGACTGCCCAACTTTCAATCCGTTTGGCGCGATGATATATCTTTTCTCACCATCTTCATATTTCAATAAAGCGATATAAGCCGTACGGTTTGGGTCATATTGTATTGACTCAACGACAGCTTCTACACCTTTCTTATCTCTTTTAAAATCGATAAGCCTGTATCTTCTCTTATGACCACCACCGATGTAGCGCATGGTCATTTTCCCTTGGTTGTTACGACCACCAGACTTTTTTATCGGAAAAAGTAATGACTTTTCCGGCTTATCAGTTGTTACAACGTCGTTATTGTTGACAACTTTAAAACGCTGGCCTGGAGTTACTGGTTTTAATTTTTTAACCGACATTCTATCTTTTTAAAGATTATTATATATATCAATAGTGTCTCCTTCAGAGACTTTGATCATTGCTTTCTTGTAAGAGTTAGTCTTACCAGATACAATTCCTGTCTTCGTATATCTTGTCTTAAATTTAGGCAAAACACGCATAGTTCTTACTTGGTCTACTGAAACACCATAAGTAGATTCGACCTCATTCTTGATCTGAACCTTATTTGCTTTCTCATCAACTAAGAAAACAAAAGTGTTAGCTGTCTCACTTAAATGTGTAGACTTTTCAGTAATTAATGGTTTAATAATGACACTCATAATTAATTTATTTACCTAAAATTTCTTGCAAAGACTCAATTTGCGACTCAGCGATGTATAATACATTAGAATTCATAACAGCGTAAGTGTTTAATTCTGAATGACTTACAACATTTGAGCGCTCTAAATTTCGCGCTGACAAATATACATTTTTATTTTCTGCATTCAACACAAATGTAGATTTTTTATCAGTTGCCTTAAATGCTTCTAAAACTTTAATAAAGTCTTTCGTTTTTGGTGCATCAAAAGAAAAATCTTCGATAACAAACAAATGATCAGCTGCCATTTTCTGTGACAATGCCGAACGACGTGCTAAACGTTTAACTTTTTTATTAAGCTTTTGACTATAATCACGAACTCTAGGACCAAAAACACGTCCACCACCTCTAAAGATTGGAGACTTAATACTACCAGCACGTGCTGTACCAGTACCTTTTTGTTTTTTAATCTTACGAGTACTTCCTTTAATCTCAGCTCTTTCTTTTGCCTTATGCGTTCCTTGACGTTTATTAGCTAAGTGCTGCTTAACATCTAAATAGATCGCATGATCGTTTGGCTCAATAGCGAATACAGAATCTAAAATATCGATTTCTCGTCCTGTCTTCTGGCCATTTATATCTAAAACTGCTACTTTCATTATTTAAGAATAGTTACGTAAGAGTTTTTACTTCCTGGAACGCACCCTTTAATAACAAGGATATTTTTCTCAGGAACAACTTTTAAAACTCTAAGATTTTGAACTTTAACTTTTGTGTTTCCCATTTGACCAGCCATTCTCATCCCTTTGAAAACTCTTGCAGGATAAGATGCAGCACCTACAGAACCTGGAGCTCGAAGGACGCTTTGCTGACCATGTGTTTTTGTAGACCCTCTAAAGTTGTGTCTCTTGACAACACCCTGAAAACCTTTACCTTTTGATGTACCTTGAACATCAACAAATTCTCCTTCAGAGAAAATATCAACAGTCACTGCATCACCTAAAGCATGTTCTTCTTCAAATCCTTGAAATTCGATAACTTGTCTCTTAACAGAAGTGCCAGCTTTTTTGAAGTGACCTAAGTCAGCTTTGGTGGCATTTTTGTCTGATTTGTCATCGAAACCAAGTTGAAGAGCACTATACCCGTCAACCTCTTCGGTTCTGACTTGGGTAACGATACACGGGCCAGCTTCGATTACTGTACATGGAATGTTATTTCCATTTTCATCGAAAAGGCTAGTCATACCGATTTTCTTTCCTATTAACCCAGACATATTTATAATTTATAAATTAATTAAACTTTAATTTCTACTTCAACACCACTAGGCAACTCAAGCTTCATCAACGCATCTATCGTTTTTGATGAAGAACTGTAGATATCTAGCAATCTCTTGTAAGAGTCCAATTGAAATTGTTCTCTCGCTTTTTTATTAACGTGTGGAGATCTTAAAACCGTAAAGATTTTTTTCTTTGTTGGTAAAGGAATTGGTCCAGTCACAACAGCTCCTGTCGTTTTCACAGTCTTAACAATCTTTTCAGCAGATTTATCTACTAGATTGTAATCGTATGATTTTAATTTTATTCTAATTTTTTGACTCATGATACTTATTATTCGTTTGATCCTGTTGCTGCCTTAATAACTTCTTCCGAAACATTAGAAGGCGTTTCTTTATATTCTGCAAACTCCATTGTAGAAGTTGCACGACCTGATGATAATGTTCTTAAAGTTGTAACGTAACCAAACATTTCTGATAATGGCACATCTGCTTTAATTACCTTAGCACCTGAACGATCAGACATATCATTAACCTGACCTCTTCTTCTGTTCAAATCACCGACAATATCACCCATACTCTCCTCTGGAGTTACAACTTCAACCTTCATGATTGGCTCAAGAACAACAGCTCCAGCTTTTTTTGCAGAAGCCCTATAACCCATTTTTGCAGCCAACTCAAATGATAATTGATCTGAATCCACAGGGTGGAATGAACCGTCAGTTAAAGTCACTTTTAAGCTATCCATTTTAAAACCAGCCAAAGGACCGTTTTTCATAGACTCTTTAAATCCTTTTTCTACTGAAGGAATAAATTCTTTAGGAATACGACCTCCTTTAATTTTATCAACAAACTGAAGTCCAGTTCCTTCAAAATCATCATCTACAGGCCCCATCTCAAATACAATATCAGCAAACTTACCACGACCACCTGATTGTTTCTTATAGACCTCACGGTGTTCGGCAGATTTAGTAACAGCTTCTTTATATTCAACTTGTGGCTCACCTTCATTAACTTCAACTTTGAATTCACGCTTTAAACGATCAACTAAGATTTCGATATGCAACTCTCCCATACCTGAAATAATTGTTTGACCTGAAGCTTCATCAGTTTTAACCTGGAAAGTTGGATCTTCTTCTGCTAATTTAGACAAAGCAACACCGAGTTTTTCAACATCTGCTTTTGTTTTAGGCTCAACAGCAATACCGATTACAGGATCAGGAAACGTCATAGACTCCAAAACAATAGGAGAATCAAGACTAGTTAATGTATCACCTGTTTTAATATCTTTAAAACCAACAGCCGCTCCAATATCTCCAGCTTCAATACGATCGATAGGCTCTTGTTTATTAGAGTGCATTTGATACATTCTAGAAATTCTTTCTTTTTTTCCAGAACGGTTATTTAAGACATACGACCCTGCATCTAACGATCCTGAATAAGTTCTAAAAAATGCCAAACGACCTACGAAAGGATCAGTAGCAATTTTAAAAGCTAAAGCAGAAAATGGTGAGTTAACATTTGGTTTTCTAGATTCAGGCTCACCTGTTTCTGGATTTTCACCTTCAATCGCCTCTACATCAACTGGTGATGGCAAGTAGCGCATCACACCATCAAGCATAGCTTGAACACCTTTATTTTTGAAAGCAGAACCACACATCATCGGAATGATCGACATGTCAATTGTTGCAGCTCTTAAAGCAGAAATGATTTCATCTTCAGTGATCGAGTTCTCATCTTCAAAAAACTTCTCCATCAACTCTTCATCATATTCAGCAACAGCTTCAACAAGCTCAGCTCTATACTTATTAACATCCTCTACAAGTTCTTCAGGAATCTCAATTTCCGTATAAGTCATACCGAAATTTTCATCATCCCAAACGATTGCTTTTTTAGATATTAAATCAACAACACCTTTAAAATCAAGCTCATCTCCGATAGGAACCTGCAATGGAACTGGGTTACCACCTAACATTTCCCTTACCTGATTACACACGTTAAAGAAATCAGCACCCTGTCTATCCATTTTATTTACAAAACCTAAACGAGGAACTTTATATTTATCAGCTTGCCTCCACACTGTTTCCGACTGTGGCTCAACACCATCAACCGCACTAAACAATGCAACAACACCATCCAAAACTCTTAATGAACGCTCAACTTCAACTGTAAAATCAACGTGACCAGGTGTATCGATAATATTAACGACATATTCTTGATCTCTATAATTCCATGTACAGTGCGTTGCTGCAGAAGTAATTGTAATACCTCTCTCCTGCTCTTGCTCCATCCAGTCCATAGTTGCAGCTCCTTCATGAGTCTCTCCAATCTTATGGTTAACCCCAGTATAGAATAAAATTCTTTCTGAAGTTGTCGTTTTTCCGGCATCAATGTGGGCGGCGATACCTATATTTCTTGTATATTTTAAATCTCTTTGTGCCATTATGTTTTAGAATCTAAAATGTGAGAATGCTTTGTTTGCTTCAGCCATTCTGTGCGTATCAACACGCTTCTTCACTGCAGCACCTTCCTCTTTGGCAGCAGCAAGTACTTCAGCTGCTAGCTTAGCAGACATTGTTTTTTCGTTTCTTTTTCTAGAGTATCCAATCAACCACTTCATAGCAATTGAAATTTTACGATCTGGTCTAATTTGTGCTGGAATCTGAAAAGTCGCACCACCAACACGTCTACTTCTCACTTCAACGTGAGGCATAACGTTCGATAAAGCGTCCTTCCAAACTTCTAATGCAGTCTTTTCATCATCTTGCTTTTTTTCTTCAACAAGATCCATTGCATCATAAAAAATCTTAAATGCAATTGATTTCTTACCATCCCACATCATCATGTTCACAAATCGAGTCACTAATTGATCACCAAACTTTGGATCTGGCAATAGCGGTCTTTGTTTAACTTGTTTTTTTCTCATGTCTTTGCTTTAAGTATTTTTTATTTCTTTGGACGTTTTGCACCATACTTAGAGCGCCTCTGCAAACGACCTTCTACACCAGCTGTATCAAGTGCTCCACGCACAATATGATATCTTACTCCTGGTAAATCTTTTACTCTACCGCCTCTAACTAATACTATCGAGTGTTCTTGTAGATTGTGCCCTTCTCCTGGGATGTAAGCGTTTACTTCCTTACCATTTGTCAATCTAACTCTGGCTACTTTACGCATAGCTGAGTTAGGTTTCTTTGGTGTTGTTGTGTAAACACGTGTACATACTCCACGACGTTGAGGACAAGAATCTAAAGCCACCGATTTACTCTTCTTAGTCATCGAGCGTCTTCCGTTTCTTACTAACTGTGAAATTGTTGGCATAATTTTGCTTAAATTATTTAATCTTTTTTAAGGTTTGCAAATGTATTAAAATAATTTTATTTGACAAATATTAATTCATTAATTATCAATAGGAAACAAATTTTATTTAATATTGAAAGCCTGATAATGATACAACTAAGAAATCACATATTTTGGATATTACTCGCTTTCATTTTGAGCGCTAACAATTCATTTTCCCAACAGAAAAAGACTTTCAATAAAAAAAGCCAACATTTAATCAAAGAACTTCAGATTGATATTAATGACAATATTGACAAGAAGTCTATTCTAGAAAGTCTTCATAAAAAAGGTTATATTTTTTCAGAAATCATTTTAAAGAACGATTCTCTTCATATTATTGAAGGTGATTTCATAAAAAGGATTAGATTAAAATATGGTTCTCCAGATGAAAAAAAATATTTTTTAGAAATTAAATTTGACAGACTAGAACAAACTCTTCAAGAAATCAGCAAAAAGTACAGTGATCAAGGTTTTCCATTTAATAAAATTAACGTTACAAAGATCAATCAAGTAAAAGATGATTTGATCGAAATGGAGTTGATGGTTACTAAAAATCAAAAAAGAAGTATAAACGACCTTATTATCAAAGGCTACTCTCCACACTCAATAAAACAAATAAAACGCAGCTTAAATATCGGGAAAGAAAATTTAAGCGAGCAAAAAATGAATGAAGAGTTAGATTACTTACAAGACAAGCTCAGCTTTAAATTAATCAAAAACCCAAGTGTTTTATATAAAAAAGACAAAAGCATACTTTATCTATATACCGAGAAAGTGAGCAGGAATATGTTTGATGGTGTTTTAGGGTTTTCAAATGAAAATGATAAATTCAAACTTAGTGGTGATTTAGAATTAGAACTCAACAACAATTTAAATGCTGGAGAAAAATTTCAGCTACACTACAAAAACACAGATTCTGATCAAGAAACAATCAGCGCAAGTCTAAAATATCCTTTTTTATTTAACTCCAGATTTGATTTAGAAACAGGTTTCCAAATCTTCAGACAAGATTCATCTTACACAAACACAAGCTTTCATGCAGGTCTAAAATTCAACATTAACAGAAACTATTACATCAAAGGGATTTATCAAACAAGAAAATCGAATGCAATTAATAAAAATACTAATGAAGATTTCAGCTACAACGCTCTCCGAACAACTTTTGGCGCTCGATGGAAAAATTTAGGCCAACTTGAAGTAAGTACTGAGTTAGGTCAACGCAAAAGTGAATCAACAGAAAACCAAACTTTATTAGAACTCAAATATTATAACAAAGTTAATTTTAACAAAACATACCATTTGCTCATCCAAAACGAAAATGCTCTATTATTATCTGAAACATACCTTAATAATGAAACATTTAGAATTGGCGGCATAAATAGCATTAGAGGTTTCCTCGAAAACAGCATAATTTCCACAAAATATAGCACAATAAGGCTAGATCATAACTTTGAGTTAACCAATACTCTCACAATTATTGGGATTACAGATTATTTATTGTCCTTCAACGATTTAGATAAAATTAGGACAAATTACTACAGTTTAGGGTTTGGCTTATCGCTACAACAAAACAACACAAACATCCGTATCATCATGGCTAACGGATTTTCTAACAACAGCGATATTGACTTTAACAATACAAAAATACACATCAGACTTGCGACTTTTTTCTAATGAAATGTACGATTAGAGTGATTCTTTAACACTTGTTACATTAAAATTATCATAAAAAGTCTTGCTCAATTAACTTTTTATTTTGATTTTTGGCATCGGCTAATTCAAATAAATTAATAAAATGAGAACAAAGTTTAGTGGATTTCTAACACTTTTACTAGTGTTGGCGGTGCAAATTTCATTTGCACAAACTAAAACAGTGACAGGTACTGTTACTGGCGAAGATGGTTTACCTATTCCCGGGGTAAACGTTATCGAAAAAGGTACATCAAATGGGACACAAACAGATTTTGACGGAAATTACAGCATTAGCGTAGCTTCTGGACAAACAATTGTTTTTTCTTATTTAGGTATGAAAAAACAGGAAGTTGTTGTGAATAATCAATCAACAATCAACATTACTCTTCTAGAAGATGCAGCAGAACTTGCTGAAGTTGTTGTGACTGGTTACTCTAGCATTGACAGATCTGAGTATGGTGGATCTATTTCCAGTGTACAATCTGAAGACTTAGAGCAAATCCCTCTTGCTTCTTTTGAGCAAATCTTACAAGGTAAAGCAGCTGGTTTACAGATTACTGCAGGTTCTGGACAGCCAGGATCGTCTGCACGTGTAAGAATTAGAGGTAATGGATCTATTAACGGTGAAAACGGACCTATGTATATTGTAGATGGTATCGAAATCACACCTGGTGATTTTGCTAACTTAAACAGTAATGACTTTGAGCGTGTTGACGTCTTGAAAGATGCAAACGCGACAGCATTGTATGGATCTCGTGGTGCAAACGGTGTTATTGTTGTGAGCACTAAAAAAGGGTCATTCTCTAAAGGAACGACTTTCAACTACAAAACAAGTTTTGGTTTTAGCGAAATCGGAGAAGCTAAGTTTGAAATGATGAATTCATCTCAACTATTAAACTTCCAAAGATTAATTGGTAGAGGCTTAGGTGCTGGAAAAACTGATGCTGAAATAGCTGAACTTGCTATGGTCAACACTGACTGGTCAGACGAATTCTTTAGAACAGGTACAGTAAGTACGCATGAATTGAGTATGGATGGTGGTAATGATAAAACAAGATTTTTCAGTAGTGTTCAGTACTTAGATCAAGAAGGTCTTTCTTTAAGATCAGGCTTGAAACGTTTTTCTTTAAGAAACAATTTAGAGCACAGACCTGATGAGAAAACTCAAATTGGTTTAAATACTCAAATGTCTTACTCGAAATCATCTCGTATTGATTCTGAAAGTTCAGTTACATTACAAAATCCATTTGCTGCTGCTTACTTAGGTTCGCCTTACCATGCGCCTTATGATGAAAATGGTGATTTTAACACAGGTGGTGGACGTGTTGGTCCTAATGCTTTAGAGCACTTGCTTAAAAGTGGGAATGACAGAAATGTTGTAAAAATCATCGCGAGTGGTTTTGCGAATAGAGAACTTTTTGAAAACGTTACTGCAGGAATTAACTTAGGTGTTGATTACCAACAATCTAATGTGATTAGATATACTGACCCGAACTCTCATTATGGTAGAACAACTGACCCAGGACAACAGGGTAGCTATAATGAATCTAACAGATATGATGCGAATATTACATCTACAACTAATATTGGTTATGCGAATACTTTTGATGAAAAGCATAACTTTAGTTTTGATGCATATTTAGAATACTATAAAAGACACGTTAGATCAAGCGGCTTTACTGGTTACGGCATCAACGAATTAATCGTTGGTTACCCAGGAGGTATAACTGCAGGATCACCGTCAAATGAATTAATTCCTACTATATCAGGCGGAGTTTTAGAAGAAGGAATCTTCTCTTATTTCGGTATTGCAGATTACGGTTACGACGGTAGATTTGGTATTAATGCATCTGTTAGAAGAGATTCATCAAGTTTATTTGCTGATGAAAACAAGTGGGCTACATTCTGGTCTGTTGCAGGTCGTTGGAACTTACACGAAGAAGGCTTTATGGATGGAGCTGATTTTGTTGACAACTTGAAATTAAGAGCAAGTTATGGTACATCTGGTAACAAAGGAGCTATAGATCCTTTCCAGTATGCAACTTCATACGGACAGTCTTCATATGATGGTCAGCCAGGCTTCGTACCTACTAACTTAGGTAACTCAGATTTAACATGGGAAACTTCAAACCAGTTAAACATTGGATTAGATTTTGACTTATTTGACTACAGATTATATGGTAGTGTTGAATATTATAACAATTTAACAACTGAGTTATTTATCGATTATAGTTTAAGTGCAACTGCGGGTGCAACTTCTATAGAAAGTAACAACGGTGAAATGAGTAATAAAGGTGTTGATTTATCTTTAAATTATGACATCGTTCGTTCTGAAGATAAAGATGGTTTAAACATTAGTTTAAATGTTAATGCAAACTATAACAAAAACACGATTGAAGATCTAGGTCAAGTTAATGAATTTGAGCAAGGTACTTCTATTATCAGAGAAGGTTTACCTTTAGGAACGCATTACATTGTTGGTTGGGCAGGAGTCAACCCAGCGAATGGTCAGCCATTGTACTTAGATAAAGACGGAAATGTTACAAATCAATATTCTGAAGATAATAGTACTGCAAACTATGGCAGTTTTAACCCAGAATACACAGGTGGTTTTGGAGGAACTATTTCTTACAAAGGATTTAAGCTTTCTACATTATTTACTTTCCAAGCAGAATACTACAGATTTAATAACCAAACTTTCTTCCAAGAAAATCCTAACTTTTCTCAGTACAACTTAAGTACTAAAATGTTAGACATGTGGAAGCAACCAGGTGATGTGACTGAAGTTCAAAGTTACCTTTATGGAAGAGAATTTTCATCTAAAGATATCGAAGACGCTTCTTTCTTAAAGTGGAGAAATTTAACTTTAGGCTATACATTCTCTGACAAGGTTATCGAATCAATTGGTTATATTTCAGGGTTACGTGTTTACGGAATGGCTCAAAACCTTTCGACTTGGACTAAGTTTACAGGTTTCGACCCAGAGGATGACAACAACATTGCACAATATGAATATCCAACGCCAACAACAATTACATTTGGTGTTGACTTAAAATTTTAACTCATGAAAAAAATATTTAAATTAAATTTTGTTTTATTAGTGTTTTTGGCAGCTGTATCCTGTAAAGACGCTTATGAAGTAGATCCAAAAGATGAAGTTTTCGAAGAGAATGCTTTTAATACTGTTGACCAATTGGAGGTCGGTTTATATGGAGTTTACAGCGGTATTTTCAGTAATAACGACTCTAACCTTATCAATTATACATCTGTTTTTGCTGATGATTTAAGAATTGCAAGCACAAACAGAGGACAAGGAATTCAAGTTCATACATGGAGTATTAACTCTGGTACGACTGAGCCTGAAGCAATTTGGAATAGCTATTACAGAGTGATTAACAGAGCTAACCGTATCATGAAAGCTGCGGAAGGTATCGCTACTGAAGACGCTGATGAGCAAGCGAAAAAGGACAGAATAGTTGCTGAATTACATGCCATCAGAGGTTTTGCACATTTCGACTTAATGAGGTTATTCTCTCAAAGTTATGATCCTTCTGCTGAGTCTGTGCCTATTGTTGACAGAGTTTGGGTTTACGAGCAGCCTGCAAGAAACACTGTGGCAGAGGTGACTCAATTTATCAAAGATGATTTTGATGATGCTAAAGATATTTTTGCAACATTAGGTGCATCTACTGATATTAACCGTATGTCAAGCATCGCAGTAACTGCTTTACAGGCTAGATTAGCTTTATACACTAAAGATTATGATGCAGCTATTAACTTCTCAACTGAAGTTATAGATAACTCACAGATAGCAACTACTTTCAATGATTATATCGGAATTTGGGCTGACGAGTATACTGGAGAAACTTTATGGCAATTAGCAAGAACACCAGGTCAAGAGACTATCGGTACAATTTTTACTGATACAAATGGTGATGTATTATTTAATGTGTCAGATCAATTATTTGATGTTTTAGGAAACAATAATTTTGATGATGACCATAGAACATTTGCTATTATTGATACTCAAAATTTCGATCCAGACAACTTGATGGTGGGTAAATATTTAGGTTCAGAATCTAATCCGTTTTTAGCTAATATTAAAATGTTAAGAACTTCAGAGCAATATTTAATTAGAGCTGAAGCTTACGCAAGAACCAATCAGTTAACTGAAGCAAGTACTGATATCGAAACTTTAAGAAATGCAAGAAAAGATATCACTGTAACAGTTGGATTCTCTGATCAGCAAAGTGCATTATCTGCTATCTTAACTGAAAGAAGAATGGAGTTAGCTTTTGAAGGACATAGAATGTTTGACTTAAAAAGATATGACTTAGGTGTGGTTCGTGACGCTAGCGATTGTGCAAATGCAGCCGGAGCTTGTAGTTTACCAGAAGACGACCATAGATTTGTATTGCCAATTCCTCAATCAGAGAGATTTGCAAATGATAACATGACACAAAATCAAGGCTATTAATAAATTAAATTATGAAGAAAATATTTTTATTATTATTTGTCTCAACATTCGCGTTTATTTCGTGTGATGAATCAGTAGACGAAGAAATATACACAGGCGATAGCTTGACGTATTTTACAAACGGAACTAACGGAAACTTTTTCGTAGAAGAAACTAACGACCCTGGGTTTAAAATACCAGTCGGTGTCACTGATAAAGTAGCTAACGATAGAATTTTCACTGTGAGTGTTGTCAATGAACAAACGACAGCTACGGAAGCAGAGTATATGTTAGACGAAACATTTGTCATCCCAGCTAATGAGCATATCGGTTACATTAATGTGACTGGTTTTTTTAATGAAATTGATTTAACTGGATCAGTCTTAGCAATTAAACTAGAAAGTATAGATGGTTCTAACATTGCTAATTTTGATAATATTTACACGTTAAAACTAAATCCATTTTGCCCATTTGATGTTCCTACTTCTTTTAATGGAACAGCGGCAATAGTTGGTCAAGGAACTGTAAACAGTTTTACTGTTGAGTTAGAACCAACAGGAAACCTAAATGAATTTACAACAGAGAGTATTTGGGGAGATTTCGTTGCAGGAGCAACAGGTGATCCAAGTTATGCTGGCGAATATCCTTACTCTGGAGTTTTAAATATAGATTGTTTAGGAAATGTAACTTTTGTTAGTCAAGAAGGCCAGCTTCCTGGAGGAACTGGTACTTATGATGAAATTACTGGAACATTAACAATTGTATTAGATCAAGAGCTATTTACAAATCCTTTTCAAGTTGAGGTTGTCTTAACACCAGCAAACTAAGGGTTTAACATTTATTAAATTTTAAAGGGTTGATGTTAACATCGACCCTTTTTTTTATTAATAATTTTATAATTCTAAAAAAAAACTTAAATTGTGCAAAAAAAATTTATGAAAGTTAAATCTTTACTATCTCTAGGTATGTTATTAACAGCTTCCCTTGCTATTTCACAAACACAGAGTGAAGTTGCAGAAATAAAACAACTACAAAATACTAATAAATTAGAAATCTTGTCACAAGCAACAGATAAGCTTGAAGCTAAAAAATTAGAAATAATTAAAAAAGCTAATCAAAAAGGTTTAGAAATCAATCAAATTATTAATGGTAAACTTCATACAATCGTTGATTTTTATCAAGGAAAACCTGTTTATCAAACCGCACACAATATTGACGCTTCTATATCAACAAGAGCTAATTTTCTTTGGCAAGGTGGAAACATGGGATTAAATATTGAAGGGCAAAACATGATCGTTGGCGTATGGGACGAACAACGTGTTAAAGATGACCATGTTGAGTTTATGAACGGTTCTGGTTCTAGAATTATATTAGGAGATTCAAATATATTCAATGAAGATGAATTTGGAGATCATGGAACCCATGTTGGAGGAACGATAGCTGCAGCTGGTGTTAACGAAGATGCTAAAGGTGCTGCACCGCAGAGTACAATAGTGACTTATACATGGGATCAAGACTTTAATGAAGTCCAAGATGAAGCCAATGATAATGGTCTATTAATTTCAAACCATTCTTATGGTGTTCCTGTTTTCAACAATAACGGAAGCGCAAACGCACCAACCTGGATGATGGGAAATTACAGCTCTCAAGCTAGAGCGTGGGATCTACTATCAAACACTTTTCCTTATTACCTTATGGTCGTTTCAGCAGGGAATGATGGAGGATCAAATTATTCTGGTGGATTAAAAAATGGGTTTGACAAATTAACGCACGAGAAAAACGGTAAAAACAACTTAATCGTTGGAAATGCTCAAGACGCTAGCGTTGATGCTCAATCAGGTGAATTGACTTTTCCTGCATTCATCAATTCAAGCAGTAGCCAAGGCCCAACTGATGATGGAAGAATAAAGCCGGATGTCGTAGGTAATGGAACTAACGTTATCTCACCAGTTACGACATCACAAAGTTCATACGCTACTTTTTCAGGGACTTCAATGGCAGCGCCTAACGTTGCTGGTACTTTAATTTTACTTCAGCAATATTACAATCAAGAAAAAGGTAATTATATGTTATCTTCTACTTTAAAAGCTTTGGCTATTCATACAGCAGATGATCTTGGTAATACAGGACCAGATGCTAAGTATGGTTGGGGATTAGTCAATGCAAAAAAAGCTGTAGAACTCATACAAGATACTGATACAGATGTAACAAGAATAGAGGAAATTGATTTAGCAAACCAAGAGACTTTTACATTTAATGTAAAAAAGGAAATAAGTAAAGATCTAGAAGTTACAATTGTTTGGAACGATCCTGCAGGAACATCTAGAGATGGCATATTAAATGACCCAACTCCTGTTTTGGTAAATGACCTGGATTTAAGAATTAAAAGAGTTTCTAATAGTGAAACTTTCCTTCCTTGGAGATTGGATTTAGCAAATGTTGCTGCTAACGCAGTTAAAGATGATAACATTGTTGATAACGTTGAAAACATCATTGTTGACGCAAGCGATAGTGAAATCTATGAAGTAACAATTAGTCACAAAGGAAATTTGAATAATCCTCAAAAAGTTAGCTTAATTGTTTCAGGAGTAGAATATACAACTTTGGCAACTCAAGATATTGAAGTTGATGTATCAAATATCAATGTATGGCCAAACCCTGTTAATAATCAATTAAACATTACTGGTACTGAAGCTTTTGAAGGTCAAGTTCAAGTGAATGTCTATGACATAAGCGGAAGATTGGTCCTATCATCTGATAAAGACACAGCTTCTCAAAATAGCATCCAGATGAATACAAGCTCTTTAACAACTGGGACTTATTTTGTTAAGATTACCGATGGTCAAACATCATTAAACAAGAAAATTATCAAAGAATAATTACTTTAATATTAGACTAAATTAAAAGGCTGACATATCTTTGTCAGCCTTTTGTTTTTATAAAAAATGAATCTTATGGAAAATATAATTTTTGGGAATCACAGTGTTCAAGAAGCTTTAAACGAGAAGAAAGATATTGATAAAATATTGATCAATATGAATTTGAAAAATAAGTTTAAAGATTTGACTTCTCAAGCAAGAAAAGAAAATGTCAAAGTATCTTATGTACCCGTTCAAAAATTTAAAAAATACGATCATTTAAATCATCAAGGAATTATTGCAGAAATTTCTGATATCAATTATGCTGATTTTGAAGAAACAGTTGAGAAAGCCTTAGCAAAAGATGAGCCAGCAACCTTTTTGTTGTTAGACGGAATCACTGATGTCAGAAATTTAGGAGCAATATTAAGAACAGCAGAATGCACAAATGTTGCTGCAGTGATTTTGCCAACACAAGGAAGCGCCAAAGTTAATAGTCAGGCGATAAAAACATCTGCAGGTGCAGCTTATAAAGTGAATATCTGTAAAGTTAATCATCTTAAAGATGCCATATTTTACTTACAGTCATCAGGAGTGAAACTCATTGGTGCCACAGAAAAGGCTGAACAAAATATCTATGAAACCGATCTTACTGAAGCAGCTGCGTTTGTGATGGGTAGTGAAGAAAGTGGCATCCATCATAGCATTGCAAAAATGTTAGATGAAACAGCTAAAATTCCACTATTAGGTGAGATCAACTCTCTAAATGTTTCAGTCGCTTGTGGAATGTTTCTTTATGAAAATTTAAAACAAAAGCTCAATAAATAATTAAAAATAGAGGTATCTATTTTTTCTGTTTCGGCTTATAATAAACTTTAATGTCTAGTTGATTTGATAAATCCTTTATTAAGACTTCATCCGTTGGTTCTTCTTCAGGTTCTATCGGATTAAAATGACCATTTTCATCAAACTGTCGCATAAACTCTTTTTCTTTTTCAGTCTGCATAACCGACTTATGTTTTTTAAAATTTAACTCAGACGTGACAAATTCAGAGGTATAGAAGTAACTCAACAAAAAACCTATAATTAAGCCAGACAAATGGCCTTCCCAAGAAATATTTTCCTTTGTTTGATCAGGTAAAACACCCCAAACTAAACTTCCATAAACAAATGCTACTGTCAATGCTAATGCAATCAATCTATAGTTTTTGGATTTAATTCCATTAAAAAATAAAAAGCTAGCTAAAAAATAAACAATACCACTTGCACCAATATGATAAGATGGCCTGGCTATAATCCAAGTCAATATTCCACTAAACAAAAATCCGTAAAGTAAAATTTTAATATGCTTCTTGGGATAAAAAAAAGCTAATGCTGAAATGAGAATGATCAACGGAATACTATTTTTAAATAAATGCTCTATGCCACTGTGAATAAAAGGACTTAACAAAATACCTCTTAAGCCTTTGAGTGACCTCGGGAACAGACCATAACTATTGAAGTTAAATCCAAATCTGATTTCTATCCAATAAACTATCCAAATTGCCAATAAAGCAAAAAAAGGAAGCCATAAATATCGATATGTTTTGTAAAGTTGAGATTTCATCGTTGTGAAGATATCAAAAAACTTTCCAATCTGCATCCTCTGCTATTGTGTCAGTAAAATTGTAGTTTTGCAATATGAACACGCCACTAGCAGAAAGATTAAGACCAAAAACATTTGCCGATTACATGAGTCAACTACATTTAGTTGGTCCACAAGGCTCCATTACTCAACTTGTTAAAAACCAAGTCTTACCATCACTTATTTTATGGGGACCTCCTGGTGTTGGAAAAACAACTTTAGCACATATTATCGCTTCTCAAACAGACAGAAATGTTTATACACTTTCTGCAATAAGTAGTGGTGTTAAAGATGTGAGAGAAGTCATTGAGAAGGCAAAAAAGAATGATGGCTTATTCAGTAAACAGAAAAATCCGATTCTTTTTATAGATGAGATTCATAGATTTAGTAAATCTCAGCAGGACTCTCTTTTAGCTGCAGTGGAAAAAGGCTGGGTCATCTTAATTGGCGCAACGACTGAAAACCCAAGTTTTGAAATCAACTCTGCCCTACTCTCGCGTTGTCAGGTCTATACTTTAAAGCAATTCAGTGAGAATGATTTAAAAGAATTGCTTCAAAAAGCCATGAAAGATGATGACATTCTTAAAAAAAAACAAATCAAGATTCAAGAATACGAGGCTTTAATTCGTTTTTCTGGTGGTGATGCTCGAAAGCTGCTTAACAATTTTGAACTTGTTGTCAATTCTTTTTCTGTCAACGAACCCATTGTTATTACAAATACAATTGTTGCTGAAAGGATTAATCAACAAAGCACGCGTTATGACAAAAATGGTGAGCAACATTATGACATCATTTCTGCTTTTATCAAATCCATAAGAGGAAGTGATCCCAACGCAGCCGTTTATTGGTTAGCCAGAATGCTTGATGGCGGAGAAGATGTCAAGTTCATTGCGCGACGCTTACTGATTTTAGCAAGTGAAGATATTGGATTGGCCAACCCAACAGCCTTAGTTATGGCAAATAACACTTTTCAAGCTGTAAATACTGTGGGAATGCCTGAATCTCGTATTATTTTGAGTCAATGTGTTATATATATGGCGACATCGGAAAAGAGTAATTCTGCATATATGGCAATCAACAAAGCGATGGCAGAAGTTAAAAGAACTCAAAATCTAAATGTCCCTTTATCATTAAGAAACGCACCAACAAAACTGATGAAAGATAGTGGTTACGGCGCAAACTATAGATATGCACATGATTATCCAGGGCATTTTGTGCAACATGAGTTTATGCCAGAAAGTTTGACACAGACAAGTTTTTTTAAGCCAACTGATAATAAAAGAGAACAGCAGCTCAGACAGAAACTTAAAAAGCAATGGCCAAAGTACAATTACTAAAGCCACCTCTTTTTCTTTTGTGTTTATTCAACTCTATTAAAGTTTAGAGTTTGTACCTCATCAAGATCTTGATCTCTATATTCAACTTTCAAATCACCTTTTGAAGTAAAGTAAGCTGCACCTAATAAATCCCCTGATTTATAAATGTAACTTCCTTTATCAGCAGGTTCTAACTCAGCGAATTTATTTAGACTTGAAGCGAGATAAATAACAAAATGATCTTCACTTTTTTCAATCATCCAATAAGTTTGACCTGCAAATTTAAAAATAATTTTATCTGAAAATTTATCCTCAGCTTCAACCTCAGGCTCCTCTACTGATTTTGGCTTAACCAACATTCCTGTTATTCTATCACTGGAAACATCTTTTGATGTAAAACCTTGAAAAGAACTTCTTAATGCTTCAGGATATGCTTCTTTAAATGGCTTAGAGTTGCTTTGTCCAACTTCAGAAGTATAAACAGTGTTACCTGCACAATCTATTAACTTAAATTGAAGACGTTTCCTCATAAAAGAATCAATCTCACCAAGCTGAAATCTTAAGCTTAAACATGGTTCTGATTGTAGCTTAAGTGGCTTTTCTTCAACATCCATATACACATTAAACCCTGCTTCTTTGAGTAAAACTCGAGCGAGGATATTAAGATTATATTGATTTTTTTCATTCACAAAATCAAATTTCATTGGAACAATAACACTTATTTTATTCTCATCAAATTCTTGAGCTTGTAGGCCCATTGATAACGTGACTATAATTAGTAAAAATAATTTTTTCATTTCAATATTGTTTTTAGTTCAGATAAACATGTGATTTGATCTCCGCCAAAGGTATCATCTTTGCCGAATAACACTGCTTCAATTCCAAATTTTCGTGCACCTTCAACATCAGCCTCAATATTATCACCAATCATTAAACTTTCTTCCTTTTCGGCTTGAGCTAAATTGAGTGCATAAGCAAAAATCTCGGGATTTGGTTTTTTACAACCGGCATCATCTGATGTTGTTAAAGTTTCAAAAAAATGATCAATTTTAGAACTTATCATCTTTTTTGCTTGAACTTCCTTAAAGCCATTGGTAATAATATGCAGTTGATAAAAGGGTTTCAACTCAGACAAAACCTCAATTGTGTTCGGAAACAACTGATTGTAATTGGCTAGATTCTCGATATAATCTTCTGAAAGAACAGATATTAAATCATCATTAGCCTTGTATTTCAAAACATCGAAAGTTTCTTTTAAACGTGCATATCTTAAGTCTTCTTTAGAGATTTTATTATGTCTAAAAAGTTGCCAATATTTTGCATTAATCGGTTCATAAATTGATATAAAATCCTTCATATCAACACCAACATCGTGGTGATTAAAAATGTGTTGAAAGGTTGATTTAGAATTTGAATTAAAATCCCACAAGGTGTGATCTAAATCAAAAAAAAGATGCTTGACAGGCTGCATTAACTAAGTTTTTTTAAAAGTGCATATAATTTTTGGTGATCTTCGTATAAAGAAAAATCTGCATTTGTAAATGTTAATCGATTGATTAAACCCAATTTTCTTAAAATAGCGGATATTCTTAGTAATTCTGCTTCAATGGCGTTAAAACTTCCACTTTGAAGCGTATCACTATTAAATAAATATGGGTGAATAACAAGACGTGTACTCTGCTCCAAATTAAGATCATAGAACTGAAAAGCACTTGCAGTCCCTGCTCTAAAACCAATTTGATTTGGATAACCCATTGAATAATCATCTGTGATTTCAAGCTTGATCATATGCTCAAAAACCAATGGAAAGTTGAGTCCATCAGAATTGATTAGAGTTGCATATAAATTTTGGTTAACAATATTCTGCCATCTCTTTTTCTCTTTTTTAAAAATTAAAAAGTTATTGATGGCTTCGTACCCTGGTCTTAAACCTAATTTCACATAATCACCCATAGATTTTATGAGTTTATGATAAACACGTTTATTGTAGCTAATGCTTTTTGAGTGACGCGTATAATCACTTAATTGAAAATAAAAATCAAGGATTATATTTGAATTCTGACCGAATTTAACCAGATCATCATAAACATCATAAGGATCAGGAGCCAAACGAAACATTGTTTTTAGTCGTTGATAAATCTTAAGAAAATCAAATTTGAATAAATCTTGAAGGCTTGCCCCTAGCAATCTCACAAAACCTCTATGTCTAAAAGCATAAGCTTGCTCAACAGAAATATTGACTTTTACTTGATAGCTTTTTTCATTTTCAGGTAGTTCAAATTTTTGTTGTAAAAGATTTTTAAAACATTCGACCCATATTTCAATAACAGGAAGTGTCAAGAAGTTTTTCTGAAAAGCTAGGCTTTCTTCATACCCAAAACAACCGTATTCATTCTTTACATGAGGTTGGTATTCTTCATATCGTGATAGTAAGTAAAAGCTAGCAGAAAATATATCAAAAGATAAATCACTATCATTTGATACTCTGAAAAAACATGGACAATCAGCTTCTTCCCAATAATCAACCATAATGTTGACATCGTTAATACCATGTTCTTCTAAAAGACCATATTGCTGAATGAATATTTCATTCCCAAGTTTCTTTTTACAATATGAAATTTTTGGTCCTTTAAAGCTAATAAAGGTTTCAATTTTAGAGGTAAATTGAACCTCAAAATCCATCATACGGCCACAAATATGATTAAAAATATAGCTAATCCGAGAGCTGTTTTTTGGGACGTAAACAAGTAATTCCTTCATTTATAATAATCCTTCATCTGCGAAACTAAAGTAAGATTTTTCTGTGATAATGAGGTGATCTAGGACTTTAATATCCAGGATTTCTCCTGCTTTCTTTACTTTTGCTGTTAATTGTTTATCAGCCTGACTTGGTTTGAGTGTTCCTGACGGATGGTTGTGTGTCAAAATAATACTCGTTGCAGATTGGCTTAATGCTTTTTTAAACAATAGCCGTATATCGACCATCGTCGCAGTGATGCCACCCTTACTCAAATTGTATTTATGTATAACTTTATTTGAATTGTTTAACATCATGATCCAAAATTCTTCATGAGAAAGTTCTCCTATATAAGCATACATTAAATGATAAACATCTTGGCTAGATTTAATTTTAGTTAACTCATGAGCATCCTCACTCCTTCTTCTTCTTCCCAGCTCAAGAGCAGCAACAATTGTAATAGCTTTTGCTTCTCCAATTCCTTTAAATTGCATCAATTCTTCAACACTAGCTTTTGCGATATTCTGCAATAAGTTTTGATGCGATTTCATGATGCGTTGACAAAGATTTACAGCAGATTCATTTCGGTTTCCAGATCCTATTAAAATCGCGAGTAATTCAGCGTTTGTCAAAGTTTGTTTACCTTTGGCAAGTAACTTTTCTCTTGGACGATCAGCAAGAGACCAAGTTGTGATGGGAAGTGATTCAGCTTGTTTTTTCATGAAAGAACTTTCCTAAAGATAAGGATTTTTAGGAAATTAAAGCTCAATTCAAAATTACCAGCTAAGAATGTTTATCTGAAAAGTCTTTAAAATTAAAACCTCCATAATGCCCGCTACTCATCATGAGTAAAACGTCTTTCTGATATTCTTTTTGATCTAAAAACTGAAGAACATCTTCAGCAGATGTAAAAACTTGTAAGTCTTTCCTCTTAAATTTATCTAAAATTGCTTCTTTAGATAAAATGTCAAGTCGTTTAATTTCTACGGCTTTTGGTGAAAAGAAAACAATCGCTTCATCAGCTGCGTCAAGTGTTGATTTATATTCATCCAAAAATTCAGAGTTCAAACTACTGTAAGTATGCAATTCTAAACAAGCAATCAAATGTCTGTTTGGATATTGCTTTTTAACAGCTGCTGTTGTTGCCTGAACTTTTGATGGTGAATGCGCGTAATCTTTGTATACGATTACTTTATCAGATTTATGCATTAACTCCAAACGTTTTGAAGCGCCTTTAAAACTCGCCATCGCTTCATAAAAGTCATTTTCATCAACGCCCATGTGTTGACAAATCCACTTGGCACCTGCAAGATTTTGTAAATTATGTTTACCGAAAATCTCTAAAGGCATTACACCCTCTGGCGTTTCTATCAAAGTGACGCCATCTTCTATAGTGAATTCAGGAGTTTGATATGGATGTTTTCGTGTTGGTTTTGTGGCCTCTTCTGCTATTTTTGCTAAATTTTCATCTTCAGCATTATAAACTAATGTGGATCCATTTGTCATTGAATCTAAAAACAATTCAAACTGCTTTATGTAGTTTTCGAATGTTGGGAAAACATTGATGTGATCCCAAGCGATGCCACTTAATAAAGCGATATTGGGTTGATATAAATGAAATTTAGGTCTTGGGTCAAGCACAGATGACAGATATTCATCACCTTCTAATAATATGAAATCGTTTGTTTCAGTAAGATGAACGGAGTTTTCGAAGTTATCTATTTGAGCTCCAAGCATATAATCTACTTCGTGTTGATGATAATGCAATACATGTAAAATCATTGCTGTAATGCTCGTTTTGCCATGTGAACCTCCTATCACTACACGTGTTTTCTCTTTAGAATGCTCGTAAAGAAATTCCGGGTAAGAGTAAATATTTAAACCGAGTTCTTTGGCTTTTAAAAGCTCTGGGTTGTCAGCCTTAGCATGCATACCAAGAATAACAGCATCAATATTTTCTGTTATTTTTTCTGGAAACCATCCATATGCTTGAGGAAGAAGTCCGTGAGATTCTAATAAAGACTTTGACGGATCAAAAATTTCGTCGTCACTTCCTGTGATTTTATCACCTTTTTCCTGTAAGGCAATAGCTAAACTATGCATTGCACTGCCGCCAATTGCTATAAAATGTAATCGCATATCAATGATTTTGATGTAAAATTAAAAACTTAGATGACTTAAGGAACCTAAATTGAATCAATTTTCAGTTGAAGTTTTCTCAAAAGTTGAACGTCCTTTTGAGGGTTTTCTCTTCTAAATAATTCTTGAAATTTATTTCTTACTCTTGTTGACAAATATTGCGTTTTAATATCTTTTTCTAAAAGTTGTTGTAAAAATTCAGCATTATGTGTTTGTTGATATGCTTCAATCAAAGTGATTAGTTCTTTTTTAAAAGTATTTTTTTTATGATAAAGGTCTATCAATTTCTGGTAAGTTGTTGTTGATTGTCCTAGCTCGACAGCTTTTTTATAATGAACCTCAGCTTGATCATAATTTTCATCATAAGTTTCTATATAACCTTTTGCTAAAGCAGCATCAACAGGGCTGATATCGAGAAGTTGATTTGCATATTTTTCAGAAACTTTTCGGCTTCCTCCTATAATCCCAGGAAGTTCCATATAAAGTTGAATCAATGCCCAGCGCGCATCAATATGATTTGTGTCTAACTCAGCTGCGCGTTTTAAATGATGTTTCACATCATCTAGTAAAAATAATGCCTGAAATTTTGAAGCATTTTTCGCCCATAAACCTAACGTTCCGCCATATCGATAATGATAATCGGCGTTATTCTCATCACTTTCAACTAGTTCTTTGTTAACTTCTGAAGATTTCTCCCACTCTTTTTGATATGCATAAATTTCACCTAAAAGTATTTTTGCTCTGACATCATTTTGATTGTTCTTCAAGTGGTTTTTAATAATAACTTCAGCCTGAGCGTAATCTTTTTCTTTAATTTCATTTTGTGCTTGCACATAGAAATCTTGTCCAAAAAAAGTAAGTGGACAAAGTATAGTGAAGACAAAATTAAATACAATTTTCATTAGTTTAAGCTGATTCGTTTAGCATCTAATTTTAGAAAGATAAAGATTAAAATTAAGAATCCCCACAACCCTGATCCTCCATAACTAAAAAAGGGCAACGGAATACCTACTGTTGGAAACAAACCGATAACCATAGCGATATTGACAAAGAAATGAAAAAATAAGATTCCAAACACCGAGTAGCCAAAGACTCGATTAAATTGAGATTTCTGACGTTCAGCTATGAAGTAAAGCCTTAAAAGTAAAGTTGCAAATAAAATGACAATAATACTTGTTCCTAAAAAACCCCACTCTTCTCCAACAGTACTAAAAATATAATCTGTATGTTGTTCAGGGACAAATCGCCCTTGGGTCTGAGTTCCTTTTAGCCATCCCTTTCCTGTTGAGCCTCCACTTCCGATAGCAACTTGACTTTGATACAAATTAAAAGCAGTTCCTTTTATATCAATATCATCTTCTAAAAGTACATCAAAACGATCTTGCTGGTGTGGCAATAAAACTTTGTTAAACATAAAGCTAACCGAAAACGAAAAACCTATCGCAATTAATGCACTAAAAATATATGACCCTAGACTTTTCTTTTTTGATTTATTAAGAAGATAGGCTAAGGTGAGGAGCAACGCTAATGCTGATGAGACAATTACAAAGCCAAATTTTAATGTCAAGACAAACAATACACCTGCTAAAATTGCGACCGTCAAATACCAATGTGGTAAACCTTCCCTGTATAAAGGAATTGCAAAGGATAGATAGATAAGTGCACTTCCTGCATCAGGTTGCAGCATGATCAATAAAATTGGTAATAAAATAATGATAAATGCCTGGAGTTGATCTTTAAACCTTTTCAAGTTCACATTAATTCCACTCAGATATTTTGCCATTGCTAAAGCAACTGTCGCTTTTACGAATTCTGCTGGTTGGATGCTAAATGAACCAAAGGAATACCAAGCAGTTTGACCTGCGATTGTTTTTCCAAAAAAAAGTAAACCTAATAAAGAAAGTAAGGCAATTAAATAAAAAGCATTTGCAAACCGTTCATAAAACTTGACTTCAACTGACAAGACAACGATCACCAAAAAGAACCCCATGACAATCCAAAGAATTTGCTTTCCATAAATTTTAGAAAAGTCTAAGATGTCTGCATTGGCATCAGTGACTGTGGTTGAATAGATGTTTCCCCACCCGAAACCAATAAGAATAACAACGAGCAAAATACTAAACCAATCTAACTGAAAAAAAGTGTGTTTTGACATTTAATTCTCCATTTCTTCTTTAATGAGATAAGGTTTTGCATACTCTTCTTCTAAGCTGTTTGACAAAATCCATTTCTCTAAATCTGTTCTTTCAATTTCATCTTTTAGATATTTTTCAATCATCAAGCTTGAAATTCTACCTGCGTAAGTTGAACCAAAACCTCCATTTTCAACAAAAACTGCAATTGCAATCTCTGGATCATCCTTTGGTGCGTAAGCCACAAAAATAGAATGATCTTCAAGTTGAACGATTTCACCATTGATACGCGTTTTATTTTCAGCAGTTCCTGTTTTTCCACAAACCTCAATACCGGGAACTCTCAAAAAGCGAGCTGTTCCGTATTCATAGGCATTATGCATCCCTTCGATAATCGGATCGAAGTTTTCTGGCTTTATTGTCGTATAGTTTTTCTTAGTGTATTCTTCAAATTTAATAGGCTCACCATTAACCTCTTTTAAAATATGCGGCTTGATATACCATCCTCTATTTGCTATTGCTACAATCCCATTAGCCAATTGAATTGGAGTTGTTAGCACTTCACCCTGACCTATTGCATTAGAAAGTGTTGCAGTTGCGTACCATTTATACTTAGGATATTGGTAAGCGCGGTTGTAATAATCTGCGTCTGGCACCAGACCTTTTCTTCCTACAGGTAAATCGTAACCTAGATAATTTCCAAAACCAAAACTTTCTAAATGTTTTCTCCAAACTTCAATTCCTTCTTGAGGTGTGTCATATTTTTCTATAGTATGACGATAAACTTGTGCAAAATAGGCATTACATGAATATGCCAACCCACTCACTGCATCAACAGGATTTTTGTGATGGTGGCAAGCCATTCTCGCGCTACGTCCGTATGAATAATAACCTTTGCAATAGTATGTTTCATCTGGTGACATCACATTTTCTTCTAAGCCAATTAAATCTGTGAAAGCTTTAAATGGTGATCCTGGAGGGTAAACAGCTTGAAGCGCTCTATTGTATAAAGGCCTAGAAATTGAGTCATAATACATTTCCGTATAATTACGTGAACGTTTACGACCCACTAAAATTTCAGGATCATAAGAAGGTGCTGTGACCAAACTGAGTATCTCTCCCGTTTTAGGTTGTATAGCGACAATTCCTCCTCTTTTATTTTTCATCAACTTTTCGCCGTAAGCTTGCAGCTCTGAATCTATAGTTAAACTTAAATCCTTTCCCTTTTTAGAAATCGTATCATATTTCTTATTTTTATAAGGCTTGATATTTCTATTAAATCTATCTCTAAGAAAGTGCTTTACACCTCGCGTCCCTTTAAGTAAATCTTCATATTGTTGCTCAACTCCTCTTCGACCAATAAAATCACCAGACTGATAGTAAGCATTCTTTTTAATATCCCTTTGATTCGCTTCAGCGATATAACCCAAAATGTTTGCACTATGACTCACATTGTAATCACGTAAAGATCTTTTCTGAATGTAAAATCCAGCGTATTTATACATACTTTCTTGAACGTAAGCATACTCATCTTTTGTTAACTGAGGTGTCACAACTGAAGCCAAACGCGGAGAATAAATAATTGCATTTTCAATACGATCTTTTAAACGCTCTGGAGTCAAATTAAGCAAATCAGCTAAAGCTAAAGTATCAAACTCTTTGACATCATTAGGCACAATCATCACATCATAGGCAGGTTGATTTCCAACGAGTAACTTCCCGTTACGATCGAAGATATATCCACGTTGAGGGTAATCATAAACCTTACGTATGGCAATATTTTGAGAGACATCACCATAAGAATCATCAATCATTTGAATATAAAACAAACGCGTCAAAAAAATAATGACTGAAAAGCTTACCAAAACTAAAGGAAGTAATTTTTTCATCTCAATTTCTTTTTGATTAGACTCATCATTAGCATAATTAATAAGATACTAAATACTGATGATAAAAGCAATTTTTCTAAAAATAAGCGCCAAAGATCAAAACTAAAAACCTCTAAAGCAAAAAGAACTGAATGATGTATAAAAACCAATAGAGCGACGTAAGTCATTTTTTTAAAAAAACTTTCATGCTTGATGCTTAAGGTTTGATAATCATAACTTAAGCCAAATGTCAAGTGCAAAAGCTGTGGTCTAAAATAAGCGGCGACCAATGTTGCAGAAGCATGAATCCCACCTGTACTTTCAAAAACATCAATCGATAAACCTAGAATAAAAGACAGAATTAATGTTTGGACACGGTTTGCATGTGGTGGCAATAAGACCAAGAACATGATATAAACATAGGGAATCACAAAACCAAACAAATAAACTTCGTTAAGGATGAGCGTTTGCAATAAAACCAAACCAATGAAAGCAAATATTTTTTGCAAACTTTTATTCACTTTGCTCTGTATTTTCTAATAATTCCATTGCTTCTTCTTTGTCCTTTCTTTTAACAACGTAAATTTCACCGAGATCAGTCATATCATTAAATAATTTAATCTGAATATCATAATAACCTCGATTTAAATCTAACTCAAAACCTTCAACGGTACCAATTAAAACTTCTCCTGGAAAAATAAATGATTTTCCTCCTGTCGTAATTGTATCACCAACATTAACTTTAGCTGATCTAGGCACATCAACCAAATTGACAATATAAGGATCTTCACCAACCCAAGTTAGGGTTCCAAAATGATTACTCTTTTTTAACTTAGCATTGATTGAAATATTCCGGTTTAATATAGAAATAACGCGTGTAAAATTTGCAGAAACTTGTTCTGTGATACCAACGACACCTAAACTAGATAGAACTGCCATACCAGGTTCTAATCCATTTTTATCACCAGAATTTAATAATAAGTAATTATCGGTATGCGAATAATTGTTAGCAATTACTTTAGAAGTATAAACTTTGAAAATGGTGTCATTAAAAACAACTGAAGTATCTATTTTCGGCAATTGTTGTTGACGATATTGATAAAGTTCTTCTTGTAAATTTTTATTTTCTTGTAACAGAACTTCATTCTGAGAAGCTAGCCTGAAGTAGTCGCTGACATTTGTTTTCATATGAAACAAATTGCCAGTCACGCCATTTGCAGCACTTATTATTTTTGAATTTTGATAATCGTGTGCTTTAACGGTTAAACTCAAGCCTAAAATTAATAATCCTATAAATACCAATCCAGCCTTATACTTGATAAGAAAATTGAAAATTTGCTGCATGGATTATAAAATTATTGAATTAAAATCGGCTTAAATTTTTCAATATTTTTCAGTGTAATTCCTGTTCCTCTCACTATTGATCTCAAAGGATCTTCTGCAATATAGACCGGTAAATCTGTTTTTTGAGACAAGCGTTTATCAAGCCCACGAAGCATTGAACCTCCACCAGCAAGATAGATTCCTGTATTATAAATATCAGCAGCAAGTTCGGGTGGTGTTTGTGATAAAGTTTCCATCACAGCATCTTCGATGCGCAAGATAGATTTATCAAGTGCTTTAGCAATTTCTCTAAATGAAATTTCAACTTGCTTTGGTTTTCCTGTTAGTAAATCACGCCCTTGTACATTCATTTCTTCAGGGACCGTTTCTAAATCTTCAGTAGCAGAACCAATTTGGATTTTTATTTTTTCGGCTGTACGCTCACCCACAAACAAGTTGTGTTGAGTGCGCATATAGTAAATGATATCATTCGTAAAAACATCTCCTGCAACTTTTACTGATCGGTCACAAACAATACCTCCAAGTGCAATCACTGCTATTTCGGTAGTTCCTCCACCGATATCAACAATCATATTTCCTTTAGGTTGCATAATGTCAACGCCAATACCTATTGCAGCAGCCATGGGTTCGTGAATAAGGTAAACCTCTTTACCATTAACACGTTCGGCTGAATCTTTAACAGCACGCATTTCAACCTCAGTAATACCACTTGGAATACAAATAACCATACGCAAGGAAGGCGTGAACAAACGTTTTTTAAGTGCAGGAATTTCTTTGATAAACATGCTTATCATTTGCTCACTTGCTTCAAAGTCTGCAATGACACCGTCTTTAAGAGGACGTACTGTTTTGATGTTTTCATGCGTTTTACCTTGCATCATTGCAGCTTCATTACCGACAGCAATAATTTTTCCGCTCAATCTATTTCGTGCAACAATCGAGGGACTATCAACAACAACTTTGTCATTATGTATAATTAATGTGTTTGCCGTCCCCAAATCAATAGCAATATCCTCAGTTAAAAAATCAAAAAATCCCATGCGTCAAGTTGTAATTCAAGTATAAGGTGTAAAGTTAGCTAAATTAATGCTTAAAATGTCTAATACCAGTCATTAACATTGTCATTTTATTTTGATCACAATAGTCAATACTCAGCTGGTCTTTTATAGAGCCTCCTGGTTGTATAACGGCTGAAATCCTTGCTTCATGTGCAATCTCAACACAATCAGGAAAAGGAAAAAACGCATCACTTGCCATCACAGCTCCTTTTAAGCTAAAACCAAAAGATTGCGCTTTCGCAATAGCCTGGTTAAGGGCATCAACACGTGATGTTTGACCAGTTCCACTTGCTAAAAGCTGACCATCTTTAGCCAATACAATCGTGTTTGATTTTGTGTGTTTACTTATTTTTGAAGCAAACAACATGTCCTGGACTTCAGCTTCTGTTGCTTGTTTTTTTGTAACAGTTTTTATGTCTTCAACAGTATCTGTTTTTAGATTTTTATCTTGAACTAAAACACCGTTTAAACATGTTCTAACTTGTGCTTCTTTAAACTCAAATTTCTTCTGTACAAGTAGGATTCTGTTTTTCTTTCCTTTTAAGGTTTCTAATGCATCTTCAGCAAATGAAGGCGCTATAACAACTTCACAGAACAATTGATGTATTTTTTCAGCAGCAGTTTTATCAATTTCAGTGTTTGAAATCAAAATACCTCCAAATGCTGAGACTGGATCGCCAGCCAAAGCATCTTCATAAGCTTCTAAAACAGTATCACGTTGCGCTAAACCACAAGCGTTATTATGTTTTAAAACTGCAAAAGTTGGTTTGTCATCTTTAAACTCAGACATTAAATTAACAGCGGCATCAACATCTAAAAGATTATTGTAAGAAAGTTCCTTACCATGCAATTGCTCAAAAACATCATCAAACTCTCCGTAAAAGCTTGCTCGTTGATGTGGATTTTCACCATATCTTAATTTTTTCGCTTGCTCATAATCTGCTTTATAAGCATCGACAGCATTGATGTCATTATTTAAATAATTAAAAATAACAGTATCATAATGTGAAGAAATATTGAAAGCTTTTGCAGCATATTTCTGACGGTCCTCAAGACTCGTTTCTCCATTTTTTTCTTCTAACAAACCTAAAAAAGCGTCATAATCTGATCGTGAAGATACACAGATAACATCCTTAAAGTTTTTTGCAGCAGCACGAATAAGTGAGATTCCTCCAATATCGATTTTTTCAATAATATCTTGCTCGCTGGCACCAGACGCAACAGTATCCTCAAACGGATATAAATCAACAATCACAAGGTCAATTTGAGGGATATCAAACTTTTTCATTTCATCTTGATCACTGTTTTGATCTTGACGATTCAAAATACCACCAAAAACTTTAGGGTGTAATGTTTTGACACGACCTCCCAATATAGAAGGGTAATCCGTGACGTCTTCAACAGCTGTAACATCGACACCGAGCTTTCTAATAAAACTTTCTGTGCCGCCAGTTGAATAGATTTTTACACCTAATTGATGAAGTTTTTTCACGATAGGCTCTAGCCCATCTTTATGAAATACTGAAATTAATGCTGATTTAATGTGTGTGTTAGAAATCATAAGTCATTATTTAAGCTGCGAAAGTAATATTTTTCAGCAAAAATGAGTCTCATTTTAAAGACAAAATAACTTATATTTTCAAGTAAAGACGATTTGTTTTATAGTCGATTACAGCTTTGGATTTTTTTAATAAATCAGCACCGATAATCCCATTAACACATTCAGAATCATACTCTTCCAATGCAGCATTAACATGCGACAAATCGAATAGAACAAGTTTGAATTTTGACTGTGCCCACTCTCCTATTTCAATATGATTATCAGTTGAAGTTTTTGTCAGCATATTAATAGCTCCTGCTCCTGCAGCTCGCACATCAGAATCTTCAGACAACAATTCAAAATGATCAGCAGATTTAAAATCAACACATGAGCTTGACGCACCCGTATCTACTATAAAAGAACCTTCAACACCATTAATGATCGCTTGACATTGGTGATGACCAGTTGATGTCACAGTCATTTTGATACTAGTGTAATTCTTCGTCTGTAAAAATTTTTTAAGAGAGGACATTTTTTCTTTTTTTGCAAATATAGATTTTCAATTTAATAAATTTGCCAACTATGAATTTTACTGACACACATACACATCTTTATGTTGATGCTTTTAAAGAAGACATTGACGAAGTGATGAAACGCGCAAATGACGATAACATCAATCGTTTTTTTATTCCTGCAATAGATTCGGCAACAACCGAGGCCATGTATCAACTTGAAAAAAAATTTCCCGAACAGATATTTTTAATGATGGGCTTACACCCAACATCAGTCAAGGAAAACTATCAGGAGGAATTGAAACATATTGAAGAGCAATTAGAAAAACGCCAGTTTTATGCCATAGGTGAAATTGGTATTGATTTATATTGGGATCAAACTCATCTTCAAGAACAACAAGATGCTTTTAGACATCAAATAAAATTGGCTAAAAAGTATAAACTACCTATTATCATTCACTGTAGAAATGCCTTTGATGAAGTTTTTGAAATTCTTGAAGAAGAAAAATCTGAAGATCTATTTGGAATATTTCACTGTTTCACTGGAACTTACGAGCATGCTCAACAAGCGATTAATTATAATTTAAAACTTGGCATAGGCGGTGTTTTGACTTTTAAAAACGGAAAGATTGACAAATTCATGTCTGAGATTGACATGAAGCATATTGTTTTAGAGACAGATTCACCCTACCTTGCGCCAACGCCATACAGAGGCAAAAGAAACGAAAGTTCATACTTGATAGAAGTCGCAAAAAAATTAGCTGACATCCATCAAATAAGTTTAGAAGAAGTTGCAAGAATCACGACAGAAAACGCAAATCAGATATTTGGTACATCATGAAAAATAAAGCGAAAATTTTACTGATTTACACAGGTGGTACAATCGGAATGATTAAAGACCCTGTAACCAATAGCCTGAAAGCTTTTAACTTTGATCAGCTTCTTTCTAAAATACCAGAACTCAAATTATTGAGTCATAAAATAGAAACCTACAGTTTTGAAGACCCTAAAGATTCATCTGATTTTGATCACACGGATTATATCGCTTTGGCAAAAGTTATAGAAGCAAACTATGAAGATTTTGATGGGTTTGTCGTTTTACATGGAAGCGACACGATGTCCTACACTGCTTCTGCACTTTCTTTTATGCTCGAAAACTTAACGAAACCCGTGATTTTCACTGGATCTCAACTTCCTATCGGAGATTTGAGAACTGATGCAAAAGAAAATTTAATCACAAGCATACAAGTTGCAGGTTTACATGAAAATGGCAAACCAGTCATCAAAGAAGTTGGACTCTATTTTGAATACAAACTATATAGAGCAAATAGAACAACGAAAATAAACGCTGAACATTTTGAAGCATTTGAGTCTTTAAACTATCCTCCTTTAATAGAATCTGGCGTCAATCTTAAAATAAATAGATCATCACTTCAACGTATTCCATCTAAAAGAAAATTAAAAGTTCATCATGAATTAGACAATCGCGTGATGGTGATCAAATTAATTCCTAGTCTTGCAAAGAAGACTTTAGAACATATTTTGGAGACACCACATATTAAAGGTATTATATTGGAAACTTTTGGAAGTGGTAATTCTAAGACTGACATTTGGTTTATTAAAGCTTTAGAAAAAGCAATAAATAAAGGCATTCATATTGTCAACGTCACGCAATGCAGTGGTGGAAGTGTAGAAATGGGAAAGTATGAAACCAGTGATCAGCTTAAAAAAATTGGATTAATAGAAGGAAAAGATATTACAACTGAAGCTGCGGTTGGCAAAATGATGTATATGCTGACCAAGGATTTAGAATACAATGTCTTTAAAACAATATTTGAAACGAGTTTAAGAGGTGAAATGAAATAATTTAACTGACTTTTTTTAAGAACATTAAAATATTTTTTGTTATTTGCATTCTAATTCGTTTATTTGAAATGATTTTAAAGAGAGGTGACCGAGCGGTTTAAGGTGCACGCCTGGAAAGCGTGTGTTCTGATTGTATCGGAACCGAGGGTTCGAATCCCTTCCTCTCTGCTTAACCATGTAATATAATTTAAACTATACATTTACTAATTCTAAGACAAACAACAATGAAAAGAGTATTTTCAATTTTAGCCATTTGTACATTAATGGTTTTAGGTAATTTCAATGCACATGCGTCAAAGACTGATGTTGTTTCAGAAAACATCATCGTTAACTTTGTGCAAGATGAAGAAGCTGCAGCAGCAGACACAAATGAAGACAAAGGTTTTCATCAAGTTTTAAAAGAAAGATTTATTGAGGGTGGCCCAACGTTTATGGGAATTGTTCTCTTATGTCTTATTCTAGGTTTAGCAATTGCCTTTGAAAGAATCATTTACTTAAACTTAGCAACAACAAACACTAAAAAGTTAGCTCAAAAAGTTGAAGATGCTTTAAATAGTGGTGGAGTTGAAGCAGCAAAAGAAGTTTGTAGAGATACAAGCGGACCAGTTGCATCAATTTACTACCAAGGCCTTGACCGTATGGATGAAGGTGTTGAAGCTTCAGAAAAAGCAGTTATTGCTTACGGTGGTGTTCAAATGGGACAACTTGAGAAAAACGTATCATGGGTTTCTTTATTTATTGCCTTAGCACCAATGCTTGGGTTTATGGGTACTGTAATCGGTATGATTCAGGCATTTGATAAAATTGAAGCAGCAGGAGACATGCAGCCATCATTAGTTGCTGGAGGTATTAAAGTTGCACTTTTAACAACAGTATTCGGTCTTATCGTTGCGATTATACTTCAAATTTTTTATAACTACATCATCTCTAAAATCGATGCTATTGTAAACGATATGGAAGATGCATCAATCACATTGATTGACATGTTAGTTGCTCACAAAAATAAATAAGACAAACAATGAATAAAGTATCAAATATATTTAAAATCCTTGTCGGTGTTATTGGGGCTATTTTATTCCTCAGAATATTTTACACTGGCGATGATGTTATCGAAAGCGAAGCTGCGCTTCAAGACAGTATTTTAGCACCATTACTTTATGTTGCTTATGGTATCTTGGCGTTAGTTATTATTTTCACCTTAGGTTTTTCTATTAAAGAACTCTTTTCTGGAAATGTGGTTAAGACATTAATTTCCCTGGGTGTATTTATTGCAATTATTGCTGTATCATATGGTATTGCAAGTGGAACTGAAACTGTTTTAAGGGATGGCGAAATGCTATCTGCCTCAGGCTCTAGATGGGTTGGTGCAGGACTTAATGCCTTTTATATTTTAGCAATTCTGGCAATCGCAGCTATGCTTGCTTCAAGCGTTAAGAAACTAATAATTAGATAATTATGGCAAAAAGAGGATCACCAGAAGTTAACGCTGGATCAATGGCAGACATTGCTTTCCTACTCCTTATCTTTTTCTTGGTTACAACAACCATCGAAACAGATAGTGGTATTAGCAGAAAGTTACCGCCATTAGATGAAGAAACAGAGAATCCTCCACCGCTTAAAAAGAAAAATATCTTTATCGTGTTAGTCAACGCTAATGAAGAGATTTTCGTTGATCATGATATAATCAAAGAAAACCCTGTAAAATTAGAAGACTTAAAAGATAAAGCTATAGAATTTCTGGACAACGGTGGCGGTACAGGAGATGAAGCATGTAATTATTGTCAAGGAACTGGAAACCCGGAATCATCAGACAACCCAATTAAGGCTGTTATTTCATTGCAAAATGATAGGATGACGGAGTACGGAACTTACATTGCTGTTCAAAATGAGCTTGTTGCAGCTTATAACACATTGAGAAATCGTGAAGCGCAACGACTTTACAACATGGATTTCACCGAAATGGAAAAAGCATTTAAAAATCCTGAAACAAGCGACGCTAATAAAGAAAAGCTAAAGGAACGTATCGGAGTTGTAAAAGACATGTTCCCTCAAAAATTATCTGAAGCTGAACCTAAGAAATAGTTTAAAATAAAAATTATGTCAAAATTTAAAAAGAAACAAGACGAGGGTACACCTGCAATTTCTACAGCTTCTTTGCCTGATATTGTTTTTATGCTATTATTCTTCTTTATGGTTGTTACTGTTATGAGAGACACAAGCTTGAAAGTTAAAAATGTATTACCCTATGCTGATCAAGTTGAAAAACTTGAAAAGAAAGATTTGGTCATGTACATTTATGCTGGAAAGCCTTCTCCACGTTATCAGCAACAATTCGGTACTGAAGCGAGAGTTCAGCTAAACGATAATTACGCAAGAATTAGCGATATACAACAGTTCATATTCCAAGAAAGAGAATCTAAAAGAGAAGAATTAGTGCCAGCATTAATTACAGCTCTTAAGGTTGACAAGGAAACAAATATGGGCTTAGTATCAGATATTAAGCAAGAGCTTAGAAAGGCTGAAGCCTTAAAAATTAATTACACAACAAGAGAAGGTGATGCAAACCTAAATATGGAATAAGCATTTTTCTTTTTATTGTTATCTTAGAAAACATCCAATTAACGTTGGATGTTTTCTATTTTAAGACATATCTTAGCGACATGAAAATCATTTATGCCTTATTATTAATACTCTCTATCTCGCTACCTTCTTTAGCTCAAAATAAAGATAAAAAAAGTGAAAAAGTTGTTGATAGTCTCTATAGGGAAGATCAGTTCTATGCGGGTGTCGCCTTCAACTTGATGACGGATATGCCAAAGGATGGGAGTCAGTCAGGATTTTCAGGAAGTTTTGACCTTGGATTTATCAGAGACTTTCCAATAAATAAAAGAAGGAGTCTTGCAGTTGGTGTAGGTCTCGGTGTAAGCTCTAGTAGTTTTGGACATAACATTTTAATAAGTGAAACCGGTGACGGCCAGGATATCGTTCAACCTATTTCAAAAGATATTGAATATAAAAACAATCGCTTTGCAACGCATTTAGTAGAGATGCCAATCCAAATAAGATGGAGAAGCTCAACACCTGAAGATTACGCTTTTTGGCGTGTATATTTTGGCGTAAAATTGGGCTATATATACTACTTCAATTCAAAATTTGAGCAAGATGATCTGACTATTAAACAGACAGATGTCAATGCTCTTAATAGATTTCGAACAGCCGGATTCTTTTCTTTTGGTTATAATATTGTCAATATTCAAATTCAGTATGATCTCAATCCACTTTTCAGTGGTAAAGTATCAAATGACACAAATAAAATAGGAATAAAGCCACTACGAATAGGGCTTATATTCTACATTTTATAATATTTAAAAATTGGAATTGTGAGTTGAGTTACGATTCCAAGAACAACTCCAAAAATCACTTCTGATGGAATATGCGCTTTTAAAATTAAGCGCGAAGAAGAGACAAGCCCTAAACACACGACCAAAAAGGCAATCGTATATATAAAATTGAGCTGAAAATTAAAGCTTAAAATAATAAGGAAAGTCAGAAGGCTTGACATACCTAAACTATGTAAACTTATTTTGAAACGAAAAAAAAGAGCTATAAAAACTACCATAGAAGCTAACAACAAAGACCAAAAAAAATAAAATAAATACTGATAATTGTATAGCTCGAAAATGTAATTGATAATCACTAAATCAAGCATCATAAAAAACAACAAAGGCAATCTTCTCTCCTTGGCAGTAGGAAGTTCAAAACTTGAAATCAACCTCAATGTTCTAAAAAAATATAAAAACACTAATGGGAGAAAAACAGAAATTATGAGTGTTGCAATTATTTTTGAATAGATAATTGCGCTATCAAAATAAATCGGAAGCTTATAGAAAAAAATAATAACAGCTGCAAGTGGAACAAAAACTGGATGTAAAACAACAGATATAAGTTGTGATAGTTTTCTCATATTTCTTTTCTCAATCTAGCAACAGGAAGATCAAGTTGCTCTCTATATTTAGCAATGGTTCTTCTGGCAATCGGATATCCTTTATCTTTCAAGAGTTCTGCTAGTTTAGCATCTGTATGGGGTTTAGATTTATCTTCTTTTTCAATAATCACTTCTAATATCTTCTTAATTTCCCTCGTAGAAACATCTTCACCTTTATCATTCTTCATCGATTCAGAGAAGAATTCTTTGATTAAAAAAGTACCATAAGGCGTATCCACATATTTACTGTTAGCCACACGAGAAACTGTACTGATATCCATATCAATACGTTCAGCTATGTCTTTTAAAATCATAGGTTTAATCTCACGTTCATCACCAGTTAAGAAATAATCCTTTTGGTAATTCATTATTGTGCTCATCGTTGCATATAAAGTTTGTTGACGTTGCTTTATCGCATCGATAAACCATTTTGCAGAATCAAGCTTTTGTTTGATAAATAAAACAGCTTCCTTTTGCTTTTTAGTTTTCTCTTTAGACTCTTTATAGGCATTAAGCATATTTGCATAATCATGAGAAACGTGCATTTCTGGTGCATTTCGTGAGTTTAATGTCAACTCTAATTCTCCATTTTTTATACGTATTGTGAAATCAGGAGTCACATGCTCAACAATCTTCGTATTCGAGCTGTAAGATGCGCCTGGCTTAGGGTTTAAACTTTCAATTTCATCTATCGCCGCTTTTAATTGGTCTTCATCAATTGAAAATTTATTCAATAATTTCTTATAATGCTTTTTCGTGAACATGTCAAAAGCATTATCTATAATCTGCAAAGCTAAATCAGTACTTTTACAAGATTTTCTGCGTTGTAATTGAATACTCAAACACTCCTGCAAATTGCGAGCAGCAACACCACTTGGATCTAGATTTTGAACATACTTGAGCACTTTCAAAACATTATCCTCATCCGTATAAATATTTTGAGTGAAAGCCAAATCATCAACAATATCAATCAACTCACGTCGTATATATCCTGAACTATCAACACTTCCGATTAAAAATTCTGCGATGACATAATCATTTTCACTGAGGCTCATCGTTGAAAGTTGATTTCTCAAATATTGCGTAAAAGATATACCTGCAGCGTAAGGTATTTGATTTTCTTCGTCGTCCTTAGAGTAATTATTTGCTTTTAGCTTATAGCTAGGTATTTCATCATCACTCAAGTAGTCATCGACATCAAATTCTGTCTCAATTACCTCATGATCATCTTCCATAGGCTCATTCTCAAAATGATCATCTTCCAATGATTCTTTACCAGATTCTAAAGCAGGATTTTCCTCTAATTCATTTTTAATTCTTTGTTCAAAAGCAACAGTTGGCAGCTGAATCAATTTCATTAATTGAATCTGCTGTGGCGACAACTTCTGGGATAACTTAAGATTTAATTGCTGCTTCAACATAATTATAACTTCTTATAGGATGTAATAAATTTACTAAACTTTTTAGGTAAATCAAGGTTTATATCAATTATTTGGTCTTTAAAAGGATGCTCAAATTTTAATCCACTGGCTTGCAAATATAAACGCTGAGATTTTTCATTACAGTTCTTTAAATCAGGATCATAAAGAACATCGCCTAATATAGGATGATTAATTCCTGCTAAATGCTTTCGTAACTGATGCGTTCTCCCTGTTGTTGGAAACAATTTCAGCACAGTAAACCTCTGATTTCTTATCATGAAATGCTGATCGACAAAGACTTCAGTTGATGCTTCTTTATTATCAACCTCATCTTTAATTAATAATTTTTGAGTTTCAAAGTGACCTTTGACAATCGCTGTGTAAACTTTATTCACCTGATGATCTTGAAAAAGTTGAGATAATTTAGATTTAGCGTGCATTGTTTTAGCACAAATCAAAAGACCTCGTGTCGGATTATCTAAACGATGAACAGGTTGCGGGTAGCTGAGTTTATCTTTTAAAACTGAAGATTTTAAATTATAAGAAAGTGCGTTTTCAATTGTTTTAAAATAATTACCGTTTGTGGGAAATCCAGGAAGCTTATCAATAATCGCAAAATAATCATCCTCAAAAAGAACTTTTAAATCTAACCTGAAAATAGGTCTTTCTGCTTGTTCCTGAGGTTGTAAAAGTGATATTTCATAACCAACTTTCACCCAATCGCCAGTGTAAGCAACTTTATTATTGATTAAAACCTGACCTCTTTTGATCGCTTTTTTTAAAGCACTTTTGGTTTGAATTGATTCAAAAATATGAATCGCATAGTCTTGCAGTCGCATTTCTTGTGAAAGCGACTGAACAAGATGCTTTTCAATAATCATATTTCTTAAAAATCTGCGTTTTGTGGCGTACGTGGATAAGGAATCACATCACGAATGTTTGTCATGCCTGTCGCAAATAAAACAAGCCTTTCAAATCCTAAGCCAAAACCTGAATGTACACAAGTCCCAAATTTACGTGTATCAAGGTACCAGGACAATTCTTCTTGGTCGATATTAAGCTCTTTCATTTTCGATTGCAACACATCATAGCGTTCCTCTCTTTGAGAACCACCTACAATTTCTCCAATACCAGGAAAAAGAATATCCATCGCTCTTACTGTTTTCTCATCTTCATTTAAACGCATGTAAAACGCTTTAATATCTGCTGGGTAATCAAATAAGATAACAGGACATTTGAAGTGTTTTTCAACCAGATAACGCTCGTGTTCACTTTGTAAATCTGCGCCCCATTCTTCAATGATGTAGTTGAATTTTTTCTTTTTATTCGGTTTTGACTTTTTCAAAATATCAATCGCTTCAGTATAGCTTACACGTTTGAAATTATTAGCTAAAACAAAATCTAATTTCTCGCGTAATTTCATCGGAGAACGATCTTTTTCGGGTTTTGATTTTTCTTCCTGTAAAAGTCTATTTTCTAAAAACTCTAAATCATCTTGACAATGATCTACAATATATTGAAGCACATATTTAATGAAGTCTTCTGCCAAATCCATATTGCCATCAAGATCACAAAAGGCAACCTCTGGTTCTATCATCCAAAATTCAGCTAAATGACGAGAAGTATTTGAGTTTTCAGCTCTAAAAGTTGGACCAAAAGTATAAACCTTACCAAGGCCAAGCGCATAAGTTTCAGCTTCTAATTGCCCACTTACTGTAAGATTTGTCTCTTTACCAAAGAAATCTTCTTTATAATCAACCCTTCCTTCTTCATTTTTAGGAACATTGTTAAGGTCATAGTTTGTCACTTTAAACATTTCCCCTGCTCCTTCTGCATCACTTCCTGTAATAATTGGTGTGTTGACATAGAAAAAACCGTTTTTTCTAAAGTATTCATGAACAGCAAATGACAATTGTGATCTCAATCGCATAACAGCACCAAAAGTATTTGTTCTGACACGTAAATGCGCCTGCTCTCTTAACTTCTCAAGACTGTGCTTTTTAGGTTGAAGTATCGTTTTCTTCACTTCGTCAGGATTGGCGGCTCCTAAAATATGAATGTGTTTGACAACAACTTCATATTTTTGCCCATGGCCCTGGCTTTCTTCTAGAGTTCCTTCAACCTTAATTGCTGCACCAGTTGTAATTTGTTTTAATATTTGTTCATCTGTATTTTCAAAATCAACAACACATTGAATGTTGTGAATTGTTGAACCATCATTTAAAGCAATGAATCTGTTACTTCTGTAAGCTTTCACCCAACCAGAAATTTGTATATCTTGATGTAGTTTCTTACCTTCTAACAATTGTAAAACGGTGTTATTTTTCATCTTGGAAATTTTAAGATCACAAATATAAAGGTAATTATATGTGATAACAATCTAAGTTGAATAAAAGCCTAGAATATTATATCATAATTTACAAAGTGTTTCATAATAAGACTCTATTCTATAAAAAGTAAATAAATTTTAGATCTAACCTCTTAAAGAAAGGACGATGAAAGGCTATGTGAGCTTAGTTGAAATAAAATTTAACAGTTTTCAACTGAAAAATACCTAGTATTAGGTATTGAAGTGACTTGTATGTTGATTTATGTTTGTACCAGACATCCAATCTAATTTGAAAAAATTTTAATGCGAGTTTTTTTGGGGTAAAAACTTCTCGCAATTTCAAACCGACTCAATCGAGTCGGTTTTTTTATTTATCATCGTCAATGATATCCATCTGAGGTTTTCTGAAAGTTTTCTTGTTTGCAATATTACGTTCTAAAGACAATAATAATGAAGGAAGCAATAGTAAGTTTGATAACATAGCGAAAAGCAAAGCTGCCGAAACAAGTCCGCCTAAGGCGACAGTTCCTCCAAAACTCGAAATCATGAAAACAGAGAAACCAAAGAATAAAACGATAGAAGTGTAAAACATACTTACCGCGGTTTCTCTTAAAGTTGGATAAACCGATCGTCTGATTTTCCAATTATTCGCCTTCAATTCTTGTCGATATTTTGCTAAAAAGTGAATTGTATCATCAACACTAATTCCAAAAGCAATACTAAAGACTAAAATTGTTGAAGGTTTTATTGGTATTCCAATATAACCCATCATGCCAGCTGTCATGATTAAAGGTAATAAGTTTGGCAGGAGTGAAATCAAAATCATACGGAATGACCTGAACATCCACGCCATAAATAATGCGATAAGCAAAATCGCCAAACCTAGAGATAAAAGTAAATTATTAACCAAGTAATAAGTCCCTTTTTGGTAGATTAAAGCTTTCCCAGTGAGGCTAACGTTATAACGATCTGGCGGAAATATTTTGTCAATTTCAGGCAGTAATCTTTCTTCTATTTTTTCAATTTCATCAGTTCCTATATCTTGCATAAAAACCGTCATACGTGCAAATTGCCCAGTAGAATCAACATAAGATGTGGTGCTACTTTGCCCTTCTCCTTCTGATAAACTTTTAAGGTAAGGCATCATAAAATTACGCTCACCACGTGTTGGCAATTGGTAATATTTTTCTTTACCGTTATAATATGCTTGTTTAGAATACTTAGCTAAATTAACGACAGATAGAGGTTTTGAAAGTTCTTCAATATCATTAAGCTCACTTTCTAAACGTTCCATTTTCTTAAGTGTTGAAAGTTTAACAACACCATTCTTCTTTTTAGTATCTATCATAATCTCAAGTGGCAAAACACCTTCAAATTCTTTCTCAAAAAATTTGAGATCCTGGAAAAATTCAGCCTTTTGTGGCATGTCTTCCAAAATGCTTCCTGAAACTTTTATTTTATAAATACCTATAACACTCAACACCAAAATGGCAACTGTCACAAAATAAATTGTCACTCGTCTAAATCTTACCATTTTTACAATCCAATCAACAAAACCTCCTATCCATTGCTTGCCAAGATGTTTTAAATGTTTCTCCCTAGGCGGTGGCATGTAGCTGTAAATAATTGGAATAATCAATAAGCTCAACACAAAAATGGTGACGATATTAATTGAAGCCAGAATACCAAACTCCATTAACAGTTCACTTCCAGTAAGTACAAATGTTATGAATCCTGAAGCTGTCGTTAAGTTTGTCATCAAAGTAGCATTACCAACTTTTGTGATTACACGTTGTAAAGATTTGGCTTGGTTGCCATGTTTTTTAATTTCTTGTTGATATTTATTAATCAAGAAAATACAATTCGGAATACCAATAATAATAACCAACGGCGGTATGACCGCAGTGAGCACCGTAATCTCGAAACCGAGCAATCCTATAAAACCAAAAGCCCACATAACACCCACTACAACAGTAAACATGGCAATCAATGTGGCTCTAAAAGATCTGAAAAAGAAAAAGAAAATAAATGAAGTCACAAATAATGCTGCCAAGACAAACCATTGAATTTCTCCAACAATATTTTCTGAATTTAACGTTCTGATGTACGGCATACCGGAAACGTGAATTTCCATTTCAGATGTTGCTTTGAAATCATCGATGAGCGGTATAATTTTATTAACTACAAAATCTTTTCGCAAAGAGGAGTTAACAATACTGTCATGCAAATAAATAGCCGTTTGCACTGTCTGATTATTAGGACTAATAATCAAACCTTTGTAAAACGGTAAATCTTTAATAAGAGTTTGTTGATATTCTTTTAAATCAGCTTCGGTTAAATCTTTACTTTGATCTAAAATAAAATCAAAATCAAATCGCTTAGGATTCTCTTTTTTAACAAGTTTCTGCAGATTATGTATTCCTAAAACTGATTTAACTTCAGGGAATGTTGCAATAGTATCTGCAAGTTTTTTCCATGATTGAAAATGCTTTGGTGTAAAAAGATTTCCATCATTTGTCCCTATCATCATTAAGTTACCATCACTCCCAAAGCGCTTAGTAAATGTTTCAAACTGTTGATTTATTTCAGCATCATCGGGAAGTAAGTTTGCTTCTGTGTAAGAAAAACGCATGTTTTTCCATTGGAGCGCTAGCAAAAAAGTAGCCACTACAAGAAGAACAATGATAAGAATTCGGTTCCTTAAAATAGAACTTGCAAGCGTGTTCCAAAAACCAGTGCTGAAAAGCTTTTGCATAATCTGAATTTAAAATTTACAAATGTATAAAACACGATGATATTTTCCGCTTAAAATCAAAGCTTTAGATAAAATGTAAATTTGAAAGATACGTTGTCTTCAAATTTAGGTAAATGATAAGCTCCATAGCGATAAGCAAGACTTAAACCAAAACCAAATATAACGTTATTAAGTTCGACTGCAGCCTCATTATAAACCTTATCAATCGTTTTAAATTCAATTTCTTGATGTTTAAATTTATCTAAAAAATCACCTACTGCATGTCGACTGATCAATACCAATTGCGGTTGCATAAAACGATTAATACGATAACTAGGAAAATAATGTTTGAAGTGTAATGTTGCTTGTCTTGAGCTGAAAAATTCGTTGAAATACATGGTTTCAAAACTTTTAACACCTGCCACTGAAAAACGATTAACGATTTTTTCTTTATTCGGACTGTTAGGTAAAGCATGAAAAGCATGCGTAATTGGTAAATCGCCAAAACCGATGTTTCCTTCCAAATTAAGTTCAGAAGTGTGATTATTAATATGTTGATAGATGTAATCAAATTTAGCGCTCACTTTGGTAAAGCTCAAATCACTATTAAAAACATCAGAAAAACTTTGCTCAACTTGTGCACTTATTGTTGGTGAGTTTTCACTTTGCAAAAACACACGATCATCTATAGAAAGATGAGTTGAATTTGGTGTCCATCTCAAACCAAACTTAGCAGTAGAGAGTTTGTAATCTTTCAATATTCCGTCTGAACTTTCAAATTGATAAGGCCTTGTTTGTTCAATTTCACTTCTTTCAAAACGAAGCTCAGTCATAATCTTTGGTGAAAAATTATGCTGAATATCAAGACCAACAGTTTTGTATTTATAAAAATAAGTGATATTAACCAAGCGTGGTTCGAAGAGTGAATAAGCGCGCTGATCAGTCATATATTTATTGGTCCCAACTTCGTTAATGTCCTGTGCATAATCAACATTCAGCCAAGTATTGGTTTCTTTATTTAATAAAGCACCTCCGCTAAAACCATGCTTGAAACTAGCATCTTTCGTTCCGTAAGCCACGTAAGTCCCTAAACGAAAACGATCAGAAAAGCGTGAGTTTGTTTGAAAACCAAGACCAAATCTAAATCCTTCGTAATTGTTTAATTTCACAAGTCTTTTTAAATCAACATCAGCGAAATTGATAGGAAAAAAACCGCGTTTAAAAGCATTGCGCCTTCTTAATCGGGAGCTTAAATTGTTATTTGAGACGTAATCAGAAACATATTGACCAGACTTTGGCGCTTCAGTCATAAACTCATAAGCAATATTTTGCCATAAATTAATTTCTTTTGGCTTCCCTGAGTAAAATTTAGTTTGAACGATTGTGTTATCTGTTGTTTCGTCTAAATCGGAAATATCATCATAAACACGCAAATGTGATAGATAAGCCTGTGGTTCATCAGTAAAACTGCTTTGCTGGATTTCCCCAAGTTTAATTGAACCACCAAAAAAAGAAAGCTTTTCGCCTCCATATCCTGGCCGTATATATAGTTCTTGACTTAAAGGAAATTGGTTAAAAGACTCAAAAGTTGACATAAAATACAATTGATATTCCGCATCAAAAGACATGGTATAATTTTCAATTGCATCAGTTTTATTATTCATAAAAATTAAGCCTTGCCATGCATATCGACTTTGCCTTGATTTATAAAAAAGTATTGTTTGTCTTTCATCTTGATGTAAAGTGTAAAATTGGTAAGCTCGGTAACGGGTACTTCCTAATGCTGAATAAATTTTGTCTTTTAAGAAATTAATTTTATTTTGAAATAAATTATAACTTACAATATTTTGACGAATCACATTGTAATCAATTTGATCAAAACCATTGATATCGATTTGGTCAATAATCACTTGATCCGTCGAACCTTTATATTTTTTATATTCAGAAGATTTTCTTAAATCGAAAATTAATGAATCATTTTGAGGGTCAATTTTCGTTCGCTCAACAACACGTGATTTAAACTTTAACAATGATGCCTTTAAAATAAGGCTATCAAGTTTGTTTTTTTCTTTATTGCCAAGGATCTTTGGAGAAGAAGAAGGTTTCAAAAAAATCGTGTCTTGTTTTTGATACAAGAAATTGACATCTTGGTAAAAAGCAGCTTTAATAGTAAGACTATCTTTAAACTTTTTACCAAAAAGTAAATCACCATCAAGATTAGATTGATAAACTTGATGGTGTTTTGTGATAAGTATAGCGTTAGCTATTGGTTTTTTGCTCTCAGCATCTATAAGTTTGAGCGTGTCTTTTGATCTTATTTGGCCATGAACTAGTAGGCTTGCAAAAATGAAGCAAAAGACAAAAAATAGTGATTTCAAAAAAGTGATTTTTAAAACTTAAACCGTCATAATCTCTTTGTCTTTAACTTCATAGATCGCATCTATTTTCTCGATATGTCGATCAGTTAGTTTTTGAACATCAGCTTCCACATCTTTCTGTAAATCTTCAGAAAGATCTAATTTTTTAATTTCAGATAAAGCATTTCTTCTATCATTTCGAACACCTACTTTAGCTTCTTCAGCCTCAGCTTTAGCTTGTTTTGACAATTGCATACGACGCTCCTCGGTTAATGGTGGCACATTGATGATCACATGCGTTCCATTATTCATCGGGTTAAAACCTAAATTAGCATTCATAATCCCTTTTTCAATTTCTTGAATCAGTGATTTTTCAAATGGCTGAATAGATAAAGTTCTTGCATCTGGCGTATTGATATTACTCACCTGAGAAAGTGGCGTCTGTGAACCATAATATTCTATTTTCACAGAATTAAGCATCGTTGGGTTAGCTTTACCAGCCCTGATGTTCATCAATTGTTTTTCTAAATGTGTTATAGCGTTTTGCATAGCTTCTTCAGCACTATCCAAAACAAAATCTACATCTTCGTTCATAAAATTTTATTTAAAGATTCACTTTTGTTCCTATATTTTTACCTGAAATCAATTTATGGAGATTTCCGCTTGTATTCATATCAAACACAATAATTGGCAACTTATTTTCTTGACTCAATGTAAAAGCAGTTGTATCCATCACTTTTAAGCCACGCTTAAGAACATCATCAAAAGTAATTGCATCAAATTTTGTTGCATCTTGATTTTGTTCAGGGTCAGAAGTGTAAATTCCATCCACACGTGTTCCTTTTAAAATAACATCAGCTTCTATTTCAATAGCGCGTAAAACAGCTGCCGAATCTGTTGTAAAGTATGGATTACCTGTCCCTCCTCCAAAAATAACAACACGTCCTTTTTGCATGTGTCTCATCGCTTTTCTTCTGATAAAAGGCTCAGCAACTTCATTGATTTTTACGGCAGACTGAAGACGAGTTTCCATACCAGCATCTTCACAAGCGCTTTGCAAGGCAAGGCCATTAATCACTGTTGCCAACATGCCCATGTGGTCACCTTGAACACGATCCATTCCTTTACTTGCTCCAGCAACACCTCTAAAAATATTGCCACCTCCAATAACGACTGCAACTTCAACACCTTGGTCTACAACTGATTTGATTTCTTCAGCATAGTCTTTTAATCGTTCAGGATCAATGCCATATTGACGATCGCCCATTAAAGCTTCTCCAGAAAGTTTAAGTAATATTCTTTTGTATTGCATAAGTTTATAATGTGTTGCAAATATATGGATATTCTTTATTGGATAAAGCAATGTCATTTGATTTTTAACAAGAAGTAAGAATCATTTGTTAAACAGCAATTTAAATCATAAAAAAACTGCTTTAAGCAGAAGCCTAAAGCAGTTTTATATATTTCAAGTAAAAATGATTTTACACCAATGCTACTCTTTCAAAAGCGACAACTTTAGCGTCATCACCAACAGTTTTTACGTGCTGTGCAATTGAAATTTTGTTATCTTTGATAAAAGCTTGGTTTACCAAAGTGTTATCTTTAAAGTAACGTTTGATCTTTCCTTGCGCAATTTTATCTAGCATATCTTCTGGCTTACCTTCTTGTCTTAACTGATCTTTTGCAATTTCGATTTCTTTTTCGACAGTTGTTTGATCAACACCTTCTTCATCAAGTGCAACAGGATTCATAGCAGCAGCTTGCATAGAAACATCTTTAGCCACTTCTTCAGCTTTTTCGCCAGCTTTAGACAAACCAGTTAAAACAGCAATTTTATTTCCAGCGTGGATGTATGAACCTACAAACTCAGCTTCTAAAGCTCTGAAATCTCCGATTTCAAGCTTCTCACCGATCACACCTGTTTGCTCTATTAATTTCTCTTCAACACTTAATCCATCAATATCAGCCTTTAAAAGCTCATCTTTTGAATTTGTGTTTAAAGCTATTTCAGCAAGTTGAGTTGCTAAGCTAACAAAGCTATCATTTTTAGCAACGAAGTCAGTTTCACAGTTTAATGAAACGATAACACCTTTATTGTTGTCAGCATTGACTTTTGCGATAACAGCACCTTCTGAAGATTCACGGTCAGCTCTTTTAGCAGCAACCTTTTGACCTTGCTTACGAAGAACTTCTACTGCTTTATCAAAATCGCCTTCAGCTTCTACTAAAGCTTTTTTGCAATCCATCATACCTGCTCCGGTAGATTTTCTTAATTTATTTACTTCTGCAGCGGTTATTTTAGACATAATATTTTAATTTAAAAAAAGTCGTAAAGAAACTCACCTTAAGAAAGAAACTAAACGACTTTTAAATTGTCAAACAATTTTATTTTATTTTTCTTCTTTAGATGAATTAGCTTTATCTAAGGTTTCCTTTTTAGATTCAAGTTTAACCTCTTTTTTAGCTTCTTTCATATCTTTTTTGTCTTCAGGATCTTGAGAAGGAACTTCAGCTTTAGCTTTTGCTTCTTCTTTAGCTTTCGCTTCCTCTTTTTCCTTTTTCAACTCAGCCTTTTTTTCAGCGGCTTTAGCTTTAGCATCATGACGTTCTTGAACGCCTTCAACGATTGCGTCTGACATATAAGAAACCACTTTTTGAATAGATTTAGAAGCATCGTCGTTAGCTGGCACTGCGTAATCAACATCTCTTGGGTTAGAGTTTGTATCGATCATTGCAAAAACAGGAATGTTTAATTTTTGAGCTTCCTTAACAGCGATGTGCTCTCTTAAAGTGTCAACAACAAAAAGTGCTGCTGGTAATCTTGTCATATCAGAAATAGAACCTAAGTTCTTTTCTAATTTAGCACGCATACGGTTCACTTGAAGTTGTTCTTTCTTTGATAAAGAGTCGAAAGAACCGTCTTTTTTCATTTTGTCAACAGCAGCCATTTTCTTAACTGACTTTCTGATTGTAACAAAGTTAGTTAACATACCACCTGGCCATCTTTCTGTGATGTAAGGCATGTTAGCTTTTTTAGCTTCGTCAGCAACGATTTCTTTTGCTTGCTTTTTAGTTGCAACAAACAAAATTTTACGTCCACTTCCAGCAATTTTTGCAAGTGCGTCAGCAGTTTCTTGCATTTTTGCTGCAGTTTTATATAAGTTGATGATGTGAATACCATTACGCTCCATATAGATATAAGGCGCCATATTTGGATTCCATCGTCTAGTCAAGTGTCCGAAGTGAACACCTGCATCTAGCAATTCTTTTACTTCTACTTCTTTTGCCATTTTTGTAATAGTTTACGTTCTTGTTTCGAATAGCAACAAATAAGTGGCAAATCAAGTGATTTGGCCTTATTCATTTAGATGCTAAACTAAGCTGAGGCGAACCTCAGGAATACAAAAAACAATTATTTTAAATTTTATGCCGCTATGCAGCAGTACCAATTAACGTTTTGAGAATTGGAATTTCTTTCTTGCTTTCTTCTGACCGAATTTCTTTCTCTCTACCATTCTTGGGTCTCTCATTAAAAGACCTTCTGGTTTTAAGATCGAACGATTCTCAGGATCAAGCTCGCACATTGCGCGAGAAATAGCTAATCTGATCGCTTCTGCTTGACCAGTGATACCACCACCAAAAACATTGATGTTTAAATCAAATTGTCCAGCGTTATCAGTCAATTCTAAAGCTTGATTTACTTTGTAAAGCAAAGGTCCAGTTGTAAAATAATCTGCAGCTTTCTTTTTGTTAATCGTAATCTCACCTTTTCCTTCAGAAAGATAAACTCTAGCTACCGCTGTTTTTCTACGACCAATTTTGTGAATTGTCTCCATTTACACGAGTTCGTTTATGTTAATTTCTTTTGGTTTTTGAGCATCTAAAGTATGCTCTGCATCTGTAAAAACACGTAGATTTCTGAACAATGCAGAACCTAATTTGTTTTTAGGAAGCATTCCTTTTACAGATTTTTCGACAAGTCTTTCTGGGTTCTTATCGAAGATTTCTTGCGCTTTCAAGCTTCTTTGACCTCCTGGATATCCAGTATATCTTAAATACTCTTTAGCGTCCCATTTTTTGCCCGTCAGGTTAACTTTTGCAGCATTGATAACGATAACATTATCACCACAGTCAACGTGAGGTGTAAAGTCTGGCTTGTGCTTTCCTCTCAATAGCTTTGCTACTGCTGAAGACAAGCGTCCAAGCGACTGACCGTCAGCATCTACAACAAGCCACTGTTTATTTACAGTGTTTTTGTTTGCAGAAACTGTTTTGTAACTTAATGTGTCCACACTTAACTTTTTTATTATTAAACATTCCTATTTCCTATTCTGCGTACAAAATAGGCGTGCAAATTTACAATTATAAATTTAGATAGCAAATTGGAATTGAATTTTTATCTTTAAGCCTTCTATTTATCAAGTGGTTAGAAGGCTCAAACCTTTATAAAAAGGCTTAAATCAAAGCTTTTTCTGGTTTCAAAAAACTTTAATTCTTTAAAATAAATCTCAAAAACATATTTTAAGATTCTCAAAATTCAGTTTCTAAATGGAGATGCAAATATAATGTATTTCAAACAGCTTTTAAAACACAAAAAAATCGCTTGAACAATACAAGCGACTTTTAAAATTCAATAAATATTATTGATTACTGATTCAATTCTTTATAAAAAAGCATGAAATCAGCATAACGTTCTGGCGTCAAAATAGCCTTGATTTCTTTTTTAAAATCACCATAAACACGTTTCTTTTGGTTCTTTAAGCCTTTAACTGTGTTTGGATCTGAATTTTCAACTTTTGCTTTTCCGGTATGGAATTTAGCAATTGATCTTTGAAGCTCCTCTGTTTGAACATCAGTTAAATCCATTTTTTGACTGATTTTCTCAGCTTGAACAGTTGCTTCTTTCTGTAAAGCCTGCTTATTAATGTCTTGTGCTTGCGCCGTTATAGATAAAGTAAAAACAGCTACAAGTGTTAATGCAAGTTTGAATATAGATTTCATTTGTATTAATTTTTGCTAAAAATATAAAAAAATTCCGAATAAGTTAGCCAAATCCAATTTTAAACAAGCATTCCTGCCGCAACTGTCTCTTTTGTTGCTTCATCTATCAAGGTGATGCTTCCAGTATTTCGGTTATCGCGATAAGAATCTAACATTAATCGATGTGTTGTTCTGATTTTCACACGTGCAATGTCATTCATCTTTAATGACTTGTCATCTGTATCACGATCATAAGTATTGATATCAATTTTATAAACAACATCTTTAATCATCGCTTTTTGCTCGTTTGACGTGTGTTGAATTGTGTATTTTGTTCTTGGCTTGGCTTGTTCATTATTTAACCAGCAAAGCATCACATCAAATTCTTGTAAAAGTTCTGGTTGATTGTTAGTTTTCACAATCATATCACCTCGACTAATATCAATATCATCTTCTAAAGTCATTGAAATTGACATCGGTGCAAAAGCTTCTCTCACTTCTTTTTCTCCTGCATTGATCGATTTAATTTTCGACGTAAAACCAGAAGGTAAAACCGTAATTTCATCACCAACTCTATAAATTCCGCTTGCGATGCGACCTGCATAACCTCGGTAATCAATAAAGCCTTCGCGCTGTGGTCTTAAAACAGTTTGCACAGCAAATCGCGCATCTATTTTATTTGTATCGCTACTGATATGCATATTTTCAAGCTCACTTAGCATAGGCGAACCCTGAAACCAAGGCATATTTTCAGAACGATTAACGACATTATCACCTAATAATGCGCTGATCGGAATAAAACGAATATCCTTAATTAATAATTTTGATGAGAAAGCCTCAAATTGTTGTCTAATGTCATTGAAAACTTCTTCTTTAAAATCGACTAAGTCCATTTTATTAACACACACAATAATATGCGGAATGTTAAGAAGTGATGCAATAAATGCATGACGTTTGGTTTGCTCAATCACACCATGTCGCGCATCAATCAATATCACTGCTGCATTGGCTGTTGAAGCTCCAGTGACCATATTTCGCGTGTACTGAATATGTCCTGGCGTATCGGCGATGATAAATTTACGCTTTGGTGTTGTAAAGTAGCGATAAGCAACATCAATCGTAATACCTTGCTCACGTTCATCTTTCAGGCCATCTGTAAAAAGCGCCAAGTCAACGCCATCAATACCTTTTTGTTTACTTGTATTTTCTATTGAAGCGAGTTGATCTTCAAAAATTGACTTTGAATCGTATAATAAACGGCCGATCAATGTACTTTTACCGTCATCAACACTACCTGCTGTTGTAAATCTTAAAAGTTGATTTTTATCTATTTCCATTTTGTTTCGTCTTTGTAACTGCGACAGATTACACTGTCATCTATTAATTATTTATGAAAATTTCTTGAGCATATTAACTCTTAGAAATAACCTTCTTTTTTACGATCTTCCATCGCCGTTTCTGATCGTTTATCATCACTTCTGTTTCCGCGTTCAGTTTCTCTCATGGTCGAAACTTCTTCAACAATTTTCTCCATGGTATCTGCATCAGATTCAATTCCGCCAGTAATTGTGATATCACCTAAAGTTCTGAAACGAATTTTTTTCTTAACAATTTCTTCGTTTGGTTCTAATTTTAAAAATTCAGAATTTGGAATCCAAGAGTCATTTCTCCTCACCACTTCTCGTTCGTGCGCTAAATAAAGTGAAGGAATTTCGATACCTTCTTTTGTGAGATAATTCCAAACATCCATTTCTGTCCAGTTTGAAATTGGGAAAGCCCTGAAATGTTCACCTTCAAAATGTTTTCCGTTCAGAAGATTCCATAGTTCTGGGCGTTGGTTTTTGGGATCCCATTGGCCAAAATCATCACGGTGAGAGAAAAAACGTTCTTTAGCTCTTGCTTTTTCTTCATCACGTCGACCTCCTCCGATTGCACAATCAATTTTGTGTTCTTCAATTGTATCTAAAAGTGTTGTAATCTGCAAAGCGTTTCGCGTTGCATTTTTACCTTTTTCTTCAGCCACACGGCCTTTATCAATTGATTCTTGTACAGAACCAACAATCAATCTTACACCAAGTTTTTCGACTAAATCATCTCTAAATTTTATGGCTTCAGGAAAGTTATGACCTGTGTCAACATGCATTAAGGCAAATGGAATTTTTGCTGGATGAAAAGCTTTTTTAGCCAAATGTGTGACCAAAATCGAATCTTTTCCGCCTGAAAATAAAATCACAGGATTTTGAAATTGTGCCCAAACCTCTCTTAAAATATAGATAGCTTCAGACTCTAATTCTTCTAAATAATTTAAATAATATGAGCTCATAATAATTGTTTCTAGATGAGAGTGTTGATATGGTTTAAGATTTCTTCAACCGCTTGATCAACAGTTTTTTCTTCAGTTTTAATATGTATATCAGGATTTTTTGGTGCATCATAAGGTGCTTCAATTCCTGTAAAATTTTTGATTTCTCCGGCTCTTGCTTTTTTATAAAGGCCTTTAACATCACGGCGTTCACATTCTTCAAGACTTGTGTCAACGAAAACTTCGATAAAATCTTTTTCACCGATAATATTTTTCACAAGATCTCTATCTTTATAAGTTGGTGAAACAAATGCAGCAACAGTGATGTTTCCTGCATCGACAAAAAGCTTGGCAACCTCAGCAATGCGCCTCAGGTTTTCGTAACGATCTGCTTTAGTAAAACCTAAACCTTTGTTGATTCCGCTTCTGATATTATCGCCATCAAGACTGTAAACTTGTTTGTTTTTTTCAAATAAAGCAGCTTCAACTTTATTAGCAATTGTTGATTTTCCTGATCCCGATAAACCTGTAAACCACAACACAAATGATTTGTGCTGATTTCTGTTATTGCGTTTTTCGCGGGTTAAATCGTAATGATGTATTGTGATATTTTCACTCATGATAAAGCGCTGACATGAAAGTATGAATTCAATAAATTTTCTCTATTATATAGCATTTCTTGATCAGTATCAAGATCGATGACTGATAAACCGACAGCTTTGCAAATTGCTTGCCCAGCAGCTGTGTCCCACTCCATTGTTGGTGCGTAACGTGGATAAACATCGGCTTTACCTTCAGCAACTAAACAAAATTTTAAAGAACTTCCTTTTGAAACGATTTCGACATCTTTATTGTAAGTCGATTTTAATTTCTCTATAAAATCTGTCGTATCTTGATTCATATGTGAGCGACTCCCAACAACTTCAATTTTATCTGAAGCCTTTTTAGGCGAAAGTTTTTCAATCGAACTCAAGACTTCATCTAAATTATAAACCCCAGGAACCTCAACTTTAAAAGCAGAATTATTTTCAACATCACCAACATAAAGTTCACGTTTAGCAGGAACGTAAATGACACCAAAAACAGTTTTTTGCTCTTTAATTAAAGCGATATTGACAGTAAACTCACCATTCTTTTTGATAAATTCTTTTGTGCCATCTAAAGGATCAACGATCCAACAAGCTTTCCATTTTTTTCTTTCTTCATAATCAATTGCCTTGTTTTCTTCACTGATAATCGGATATTCAGTTTGCTCCAAAAAATCCATGATCACCGTATTTGCACGTTGGTCTGCGATTGTTAAGGGAGAATTATCATCCTTCTTTTCGACGATAATTTCATCTTGATAAACTTGCATAATCTTCTCGCCTGCTTCAATTGAAGCCCTAATAGCCAGCTCTTTATGATGTTCCATTGATTGGTTTTGTTTTTATGAATTGACAAAAGTATGTAATTTCTATTGAATTAGTAGACTATTCAAAATAAAGTCTTTTAGAAATCTATTTTTTATGGCTGATCACTTAAAAAAACTCATTAACAGAGAATGAAAAATAATTCAATTTTCTTATGAAAAACATCTACATTTACACTAAAATCATTTCGTAAATGTGGTACTCACAATCGGCTAAGGACGTCCTTCAAAAATTAAAAACTGATGTTCAACAAGGTTTGTCTCCTGAAGAAGTTGAGAAAAGGCTTGAGAAGTATGGCCTTAATAAATGGCGCGAACAGAAAAGCAGGAGCATCTTAACCATGCTGAAAGATCAGCTCAATGATGCGCTTATTTTTGTTTTGTTAGGCGCTGTTCTTATCACATCGTTTATGGGTGAATATGTTGATGCGATCATCATCATGCTTGTTATTTTTATCAATGCAAGTTTAGGGATCATCCAAGAGATAAAAGCCGGGAAAGCAATTGAAGATTTACACAAATTGGCTTCTCCAAAAGCTTTGGTCCGCAGAAACGGAAAAGTTAGTGAGGTTAATACAGATCAATTAGTTCCTGGTGATATAGTGATTTTGGAAACTGGCCGATTGATTCCTGCTGATTTAAGATTAATCGAATCAATAAATCTACAAGTAGAAGAATCAGCATTGACAGGTGAATCTGTTTCTGCCAATAAAAAAGCAGATGAAATATTTAAGGATGAAAACATCCCGCTTGGTGATCAACAAAACATGGTTTTTATGTCAACCTTAGTCACTTATGGTCGCGGAGTTGGCGTCGTGGTTTCTACAGGTGAAGATACAGAAGTTGGAAAAATTGCAGAAGAAATTAATACGGATGAAGCTAAAACACCTTTAGAAAAAAGATTAGACGAACTTGGTAAAGTACTTGGAAAAATAGCTGTTGCAGTTTGTGTTCTTATTTTCATTATCGGTTATTTTCAGGGAAGAGATTTAGCAGAATTATTTCTCACCGCAGTTTCTCTTGCTGTCGCTTCAATTCCTGAAGGCCTTGCAGCTATTGTCGCTGTTGTTTTATCGGTTGGTGTGACCAAAATGTCCAAACAAAATGCAATTATTAAGCGTTTACCTGCCGTTGAAACTTTAGGCTCTGTCAATATCATTTGCAGTGATAAAACAGGAACATTGACGCAAAATAAAATGACAGTCACCTCCTATTTTACATTATCTCATAACATTCAAGAAGTTGATCAGAAAAAAAATGATGAGCATTCAAAGCTTTTAGCTAAAGCAATGTTTTTATGCTCTGACGCAACTTTAGAAGGAGATAAAAGCTCAGGCGACCCAACAGAAATTGCTTTACTCAGTTTCGCTGATGACTTAAATTTAAATCGTATCGAAATTAGCGAGCAATCAAAACGCCTTGATGAGCTACCGTTTGATTCTGATCGAAAAATGATGTCGGTTGTCGTTGAGAATAATGATCAAAAACGCATTTACACTAAAGGTGCTATTGATCGACTTTTACCAAAATGTACGCATGTACTTATTGATAATCAAGTTTTAGAAATAAATGAGCAACACAAATCTGAAATAGAAGAAAGCATTCATCAACTTTCATCACAAGCATTAAGAACACTAGCATCTGCATACAAGGATATATCAGAGATTCCATCAAAAGATGAATGGGAAGAAAATCTGGTTTTTATTGGACTAGTCGGTATGATTGATCCCCCACGTGAGGAAGTTAAGCCCGCAATTGCTAAAGCAAAAGCAGCAGGCATCACAACATTGATGATTACTGGCGATCATGCTGAAACTGCTTTTGCTATTGCAAAAGATTTAAAGATTGCTAAAAACATATCCCAAACGATTACTGGTCAAGGTTTAGATAAAATTGATTCAGATAAGCTTCAACATCAAATTAAAGACTATCGTGTTTTCGCAAGGGTTTCACCACAACATAAAGTTGCGATTGTCAAAGCCTTAAAAGCCGAAGGTAATATCGTTTCGATGACGGGTGATGGTGTTAATGATGCGCCATCATTGAGTAATGCAAATATTGGTGTTGCCATGGGAATTACTGGAACTGATGTTTCAAAAAGTGCATCTGATATGATTTTAACAGATGATAATTTTGCGACAATTGTCACTGCTGTTGAGCAAGGTCGAAACATCTATAGCAACATTAAAAAGTCAGTTATTTTTCTTTTAACCAGCAATATTGGAGAAGTTGTCACCATGCTTGTCACAATTTTAGCAGGAATGCCAGCCCCATTAATTGCAACGCAGCTGTTATGGATTAATTTATTAACTGACTCCTTACCGGCTATTGCTTTAGGAATGGATCCAAGCTCTGATGATGTGATGACGCATAAACCAAGACCTGCAAACGAAAGCTTCTTTGCTCATAAGCAAGGTTCTCGTGCAATTTTAGGTGGTTCATTGATTGGCTTTTTAACAATTGGCGCATATTGGTTTGGGTTTTATGAACATGGCTATTCACCTTTTGATGAAAATATACCTGAGGATATTTTAAGTTACGCACGCACAATGGCGTTTATGAGTTTAATCGCTTCTCAATTATTCTATTCCTTAGCATTTAGACATTATCGAAAATCTATTTTTCAAATCGGTATTTTCTCTAATAAATATTTAACTGGTGCAATTATTATTGGTTTTCTTCTTCAGGTACTCGTTTTAGAAATTCCTGTTTTGCAAGAAGCTTTTAAACTTCAGAGTTTAGATGCCGCTGGTTGGGCTATGGCAATTGGCTTAGGTTTGGTTCCTTTAATCGTCAATGAAATTATAAAACTATATCATAGATCTCAAAGTCGTTAATTATGAAGTGGATTTTCTTACTTGTTGCAATTTTATTTGAAAGCATCGCGACAACAGCTCTAAAATACTCAAATGGTTTTACAGAATGGAAACCAACTGTCATAATGATTATCGGTTATTTATTTTCATTTTATTTTTTAGCTTTAACATTAAAAGATATCCCGATGGGAATTGCATATGCAATATGGAGCGCAGTTGGAATTATCTTGATTTCAGGCATTGGATATTTTAAATTTCAACAAAATCTTGACATTCCTGCCATTATCGGGATTTCCTTAATTGTTATCGGTGTTCTAGTTATTCAAATATTTTCAAAAACTACTGCTGTTTAATTATAAATACTTTGATTTTTAATAATAAACAAGGCCCACTTTTAAAGCAGGCCTTGTTAATAACAATCTGGCTATATCTTTTATTTAATAATAAAGCGCTTCACAACAATCTCATTCCCTTTTTTGACCTCTATAAAATAAGCTCCATTGCCTAAATTTGGGGGAATTATATGAAGTTTTCCATTTGAAAATTGCTCTTGAGAGCTGTAAATCAAGCGTCCCAATAAATCTCTAATTCCGATTTCCACCTGATAATTTTTCATATAAGAGGATGCTAAATAGAAGCCTTCTCCAGGACTAGTTGGGTTTGGGTAAAGATCTAACTTATAACTTCCAAAATCATCACCTATTGATAATGTTTCATTTACAAAACGCAGATAGAATCGATTTGAAGAAAAGCTTTCTGTAACATCAGGATAAACATGATAATTGATAAGATTTTCTCCTTCAATTAATTGCACTTCTTCATCTGTGTAAGAATCTACAAAATAAGCACTCACTGATTCATAAAAATTCACTTTTTCTATCATCAACGTGTAATCTTCATGATTGTAGTTATTTGTATATAAATCAATCTGATCGCCATCTCCAGGAATCTGCCTACGCTCAACGCTATAAACATCTCCGTTGTTTACAATACCTATATTCTCAGTAAAATTAAATGGTTTGATAGCATCTTGATTATTCAAGTCATTATCATATTCTGAAGCAAATAAAATAACAAAACTATCATGTAATTTATTACCAGAATTATAGTTCTCTGTTGTAAAAAGTTGACCTGTAATTTGCGCATCACTTACTGTAAAACTCTCGGCTCCAAAAGTGCTATAATGCTGACCTGGCGCTTTATCAGTTTCAGAAAACAAAACAGATGTCGTTCCGTTTGTAGCAGTTGCCACTTGCACCGCTTGTCCTGGCTGTAGATATTGGTTAGCTTCTGATCCTGAGCTGTTACTGCCTGTATTCAAATCCACCGTTACATAAGAACCATACGTACCTAAAGTTGGATCATAAAAATAAGCATAATTTGAGTTTAAGTTTTGTGAATTGGCTATGACACTATTCAAATCTACTGTACTTTGGTAAGGGTTTGCTATCATGTTAAACTCGCCAGCTATATTACTCAAATCTGATGTTTGCATTTTATCACCCGTAAATAATTCTCCTGTCGAGCGTAAAACTGTCGCATCTGCAACTGGAAAAGTGCTACTTAGGTCTACTGCACGACTACCTCGAACATATATCATGTATCCCTCTCCCGCTGCAATTGTATTTACATCAGTATTCGCTACTGCCGCAAAAACTTGATTGTCAACATCTAAAGTAAATAATGACGTGTTTCCTGTTAATGTTGCATCAAAACCATTTTCTTGATCAATCATGCTTCCTGTTATATGCGTTCCAAAACCAGGAATGGGATCATTGGTCGCAAAGTTTGCTCCTTCCTGCCAGTTGTCATGAATAGAAGAGTTTGTCGTTACTGGGCTACTTATCATTCTGTAAGAACGCTTTGCACTCATATAACGTTCTGCTGTAAACTTTCCTATAATGTTAGAAGTTGAAGGTAATGTCGCTAATTCTCCATTTTTATTTTCAGAACTTTTGAATATAAAGTTTCCATTATTAATGATGTTTCCATTGACAGTTAATACTTGCTCCACATTTAAAGTAGCTTCAGTATTTACAAATAAATCATTAAGCTCTATATCACTTGTAAAACTGGCATTTCCTTCCATTATTGTAACATCATCAGAAGCCGTAAAATTAGCATCAGTATTTGGATTAGCTGGCGACCAACCATCAACATCATTAAGGTAAACATAGCCATCTTCACCACAAGCATCTAAAACAACACCTGTAGGAATCGTTAGATTACAACTACTATCATCCGTAAAAGAAATGTTGTAATTTACAGGTCCGGCTGTAAAATCTATATCAAAACTTTGCGGACTTCCGGTAATGGGGTAATCTGTTCCGTTTACGGTAATTGAACCTTGTGTGGGTTCGTTTTCGTAAGCTACTACCAAATTTGTAGAGTAAACTCCGGTATTAGGATCACATTCTGATCCAATTTCAAAGCTTACTGCTGATAAATTACAAGATGGAGGAGAGCAATAAGTGTCTTCATCTATTATTCCTGAGATTACAGCTTGTTTTCCTGAAGCATCTATAACTGTTACGCTATAACTACCTGCTTGTGCTTCTAAAACTTCATCTGTTGATCCATTACTCCAACTATAAGAATATGGTGCTGTACCATTGCTTGCTTGAGCTGTTAAAGTACCCAAATATTGTCCTTCACATGCAGGAGTTGAAACTAAGGAAACTGTAAAAATGTTTAATTGGGTAGAAGCAAAATTATCATTATAATCAAATTCTAATTCAGACGTGTTAATAATTTCTGCTACAATAGTTGTTGGACTTTGTTGAACATTCCACGGAAAAGAAACCGCTTGATTAGCTCCACTAGCCAAACTAACCGGTTTAGTGGCAATTGCCAAGGTATCTCCAGCAGTAGAAATGTAGGAAAACAATACATCTGCATCCACATCAATCTCCCCGTTATTTTCGATAACCGTTTCAATGTTTATCGTTTCTCCAACATTTGGCATTTGATTAGAAACATAAAAATCATCAAAAAACAAGTTTGCAGCTTCTCCAACAATAAATGATCGGGTAGCCTCATTATTATTTCTATTAGCATCATTAACTTCTTGATTTGAATCTATTATAGCACGAATAACATGAAGACCTATATCTTCAGATGCATATGAAACTGGTATAGAAATAGTATTAGTTGTATTTTTGATAAGTCCAGAAACATTTTGCACTACAGCATGTTCTTGATCATCTATTAAAATAGTAAGCTCCATCTCATCATTAATATTAGAATACCCTATATTCTCGTAAGAAATATCTAAGAATATAGATTCTCCCGGCTCCGGATTAAGCAAAGTAGGGTTGATATATTCTGACAAGATTCGCATGTCTGGCTTATTGGCAACAGTCACTTCTTTGATTAATACATTATTGCCTTCGTTGCATTCTGTATATGCGTTATCAGGATCTGATGTCATTCTAAACGTATAGACACCGGTTTGGTTGAAAACAAATTGTGTAGGAAGCGCTGCACTATATGGGCAACCATGACAGTTTTTTACATTTTGAACAGCTGCATCTCCTAGAAATGCCCATCCTGAAATTCCTGGACCACTCACTTCAAAACGCACCTTTACTTCAGAAGCTTGGTATAAATGTTCTGCTTTTATTCCAACGGCCAATTGCACCGATTCATTTTCATGATAAGTTCCGTTCCAGAAATCATAACCACAGCGCTCTACAGGACTGAATTCCCAACATAGAGTTTCTGATTTGCTATTATTGGTACGGTTTGCATCTTCTAATAGCTCGTTGGGATCTACGCTAGCTGTAAGCTGCACGCCTCCGGAATTTAATGCAGGAACGGGATCTGTTACAAAAGTAACAGTTTCGCCCGGTAAAATATCTTGGTTATGAACAAGGTTATAAATCTCTCCATTACTCAACGTAAACTGTAATTCTATGGGAGCGGTTGCCGTGGCATTACCTCTATTCCGCACATCTACAGAATAGGTAACGTTGCCCGGAACTTGCAAATCTATTGGGTTTACAAGTAAATCGCAACTGGATGCTATATACAAATCTGCTTGACATTCAATAATATCAATAGCATAACTTTTTTGATTATTGGTTTCCAAAATTTCGGTTACCACGCCATCCGGTAAAGGCACATCGCATTTTAATACAAAGCTGTAATTTCCTGTTTGTTGATATTCATACGGAATAGAAACCGAAGTACTCTGACCAGGTTCTATGTTTTGAACTGTTCTTGTAAAAGTGTCTTCTAAAGAACCATTGTAATAGACTTCAATAGTATTATCAAATGCTCCCGTAGCAACATACCCAATATTTTTTATGCCGAAACTTTGTGTAGTACTGGCATTACATAAATATGTTGCCCCTAATGAAGCACTTCCAACAGGAGTTATATCTGGAATCGCAGGGTTAACAATAATGGTGCTGTTTGCAAAATTGTTGTTTTCGGAAGATTCTTGTACTACAGAACCGGCATCTGCCATTGCCGTAATATAATAGGTTCCTTCCGTATCGAATTGAGCAGTAAAAGGATAAGTGAAGGATTCTCCAGGCTCGAGTGGCGGAACGGTTACATCGTTTATAAGCGGTAAACCTCCGGTCTGATCTATCTCTAACAAGGTTTCTACCGCAACAGCCTGGCAACCATTATTAGATACTACCACTTCTCCAGAAATAGATTCGCCGACAAGAATGTGATTATCAAAAAGATTTATTTTTGCTCGTAAATCTTTTAGACAAAGTCCTTGAACAAGTTCCCAAGTAATTGGCGATTCTGCGGTTAGGGTAAAATCGGTCACCTCTACCGGAGCAGTATAAACGCCCGGCTGGGAACCTCTGTGGGTTTTAAAATAAAAATAACCATTTGAGTTGGTGTGCGTTTGTACTTGAATTCCTGTGATTGGATTTACAAATGTTACTGTAGCTCCCGCCACAGTAGAATCTTGTAATACTACTGCCGTATCTGTATAATAGGCATGACCAGAAATAGTCACTTTGTCATTGCCAGAAGGCAATTGAACAAGACTTGGACTAACAGAAGCTTCTATATTGATTGCCCCCGGAAGATTGTAATCACCATTGATAAATGGACGCATTGCCCTGTTATTCAGCTCATTTGATTCTGCTATTACATCTGTGTGGTCTATAAACACTTCCATAGGATTCCACGATGGATCTGCCGGGGTAGTTATATTCCAAACCACGTTTGTACTTTCTTGCGGACCAAGATAATCTACATTTATATCTGGATAAACTGCAGCGGGATCGTATTGATTTTCTAGATGCGCGACAAAATTTTCTGCCGGCAAATCAGAATTATTATGAATGGTAGCGGTAATTTGTAAGGCCGACGAAACATCTGGATTGGGATTATCGAAAACAATATCGTTGGCAAAAATCTCCAAGTCTGGAGCGATTAAAACATTTGGCGCATCAAAGGGACCAATTTGTGTTTCGCAAGCATCTGCTTGCACTTGCACATAAGCTTGCCAGTTGGTACCAGAAGGCAATTGACTGATAGAACCCACGTAAACTTTTCCATCTGACGTATTATTATCTGTTGGATCTGCCGGAGATAGAATAACCGATCTATCGTTTGTGTTGCTGAAACTGCCATTAGCTTCATAATCCAATACTACACGAGGAAAGCCGTATGGTGGCATTATCCCGTCTTCATTAGTATAAACCACAGCAAACTCATAGGTTGTTTCTGGCGTGCCTTGAGTAGGACTAACAATACCATTCTGGAATTCTCCAGTTCCTAAAAAGGAAAGGTTTGGAGAGCCCAGACAATCTGTGGTAAATTCTAATGGCCCGATAAAATCACTTTCGTCACCCCCACCACAATTAGCTTTTACATATAATTGATAATTGGTGTTTGCACTTAGACCATTTAATTGAAAGTCTGGTGAACCGTTTACAGTTTCTGAACTACCTTCCGTTACGGGATCGAAACCTGGGGTTTCGCTATACTTAACTATCCATTCCGTTTCGGAACCATTGTTTGTCCAAGAAATATCGGCCGTAGTGTCTGTTGTTGCGTCTAAAGATAAGTCGGAAGGTGCTATACAATCGGCGTCTGAGACTTCAATTCCGAACGTACCTGTTTGGGTATTTTTTCCATCTACTTGCACATAATAAATACTTCCGGGATTAAGACCTGTGACTATTGTTTCTGCTTTTGCACCTGTATTGGTATCGTCACTACAAGCAAGTTCATTACCCAAAGAAGACAAGTCGTTGCAATCCCCTGCACTTTCGTAAACAGCAAGTTGTGTATCGTTTAATGTACCTCCTGTAATATTGGTGTTTACGATTACATTACCGCTGCTGGGAGCTTCAAAACTAAACCAAACGGTTTGCAAATCGAGTGTTCCTCCCCAGCAAGTCCCGCCAGATTCAAGGTTTTGTGCAGATGCGGCTATGTTAGAATAAGCATCGCCATTGGAGGTCGCATCTATTGCTAATAAAGTAGCATTACAAAGATCATCATTAGTTGGTGCAGCTATATCTATTACGGTTACTAAGGCGGTAGCAGAGTTTTCATTACCGCTGTCATCTGTAACGGTTAAGGTTACGGTATTGTCACCCAAATCACTGCTATCAAATGCGGTGATATCTGTATCGAAACTTAATGGGCCACAAGCATCTGTGGAACCATCATCAACAGCATCTTCATTAATGGTTGCGGTGCCATCTGGTTGCAGTTGAACAGTAATATCTTTGGTATTTACCGTAGGAACAGTTTCATCTACTACGGTTACTATACTTACACAAGAGTTTGTATTTCCATCAGAATCTGTAATGGTAAACGTAACGTTATTTGACCCCAAATCAGAACAATCAAACGTATCTATATCAATTGCTGCTGTAACAGTACCGCAATCTCCCGTTGGTATTGTCCCAACGTTTTCTGGGGTTATAGCAGCACTTCCATTTTCATCTAAAACCACTTGAATATCATTACAATTTGCACTAGGTGCTGTTATATCTCCTATAAAACCTTGTAAGGGCGTCATATTAAAAATAGGATTGGTTTTCGTGCCGTTATATTCGTAAATATTAACGTAGTAATTGGTTGAAGCTTGCAGCAAATTAGGCGGAACCAAATTTCCGGCACCATTATAAACCACAAAACCATTACCAATAGCATCTCCTAAACCATACCCAAAATTTGCATCATAGTTGGTTGCGTTTGTTGGGATAGTGTTTAGGGGAGATTCGCTTAAAATAACGATTCGTCCTTGTCCGTTTCCGGACGTCCAGTTTAAAATAAGATCGCTATCACAAGGCCTTGTATAACTAAAATTACTGGGAATTACAGTTGGCGGAGCCGGTGTTGCTTGCGAAGCTGTTTCTCCCGGTATGAGATATAGTTCGTTATTTTGATTGATGGCATATTCAAAAAAAGCAAAATGATAGTTGCTGGTCTCTTCTAAGTTGGAAAGTATAAATTCTTCATCTGTGCCGTTATAGACTACAAAGTTGTTAGCGCCTATTTCTTGTCCTGCACCAAAATTAGTATCGGCCAAATAGGTAGTATTATCGGATGGTTGCACATCTACGGGAGCTCCTTTTTTTGCAATTACTAGACGAGAGGAGCCATTTCCGCGGGTAAAATTAACCTGCATTGAGGTTGCGCCAATTTCCGCAAAATTGACATTGGAAACCTGCGTGGTTGGTGTTGCCCCGAAAGTTTCGGCTTCAAAAGTATAGCCTGGCCTTAAATAGACTTTTCCTGAACTTCCATTATATTCAAAAAGAGCAAAATGATAATTAGTGCCGGGTTGTAAATTAGTTACGTTATCTGAAGTTCCGCTTCCATCATAAAGTACATAGTTGCCCGTTCCTATTTCATAATTTCCATTGCCAAAACCACCACTTGAACTAGGATAATTTGTTAAGTCTTGTGGTTCGACATTTACAGGTTCGTTTTCTCTAGCGACCAAAATACGTCTTGTCCCATTACCGTTAGTCCAATTTATGTTAAAGGAAATTGTGGTTTTACTATTCACAAAAACATTCCCGGTTTGCACGGTAGGAAAAGTAACAGTTGCTTGATTGGTTTCAAAAACAGGATCACCATTGGTGTCTGTTGTTGTTAAATAAATGGTCTCAGTTCCACTACTATTAAATTCAAATACTTTAAAATAGTATGTAGTGTGAGGTTGTAAGTCATAAAGATATTGTGTGCCAGTAGAACTCCCGCTATACAATACAAACTCATCGGGAGCTATCTCATCTCCATTTCCAAAATAATTATCGCCTGTATATTCATTGCCATCTAGAGGAACTGCCGTTACGGGACTTCCTGCTTTGGCTATAATTAATCTACTTTCGCCATTGCCGACGGAGCTACTATTTACCCTGTAGCGAAGTCTATTTCCATCAATAGAACTAAACACCATATTGTTAGCATTAACAGTGGGAGCAGTATAACCATCTGTGCTTTGGCTTGCCGTAGCGCCAGGAATAGGACTGAAGATTGAAGTTGAAGTTAAGTAAACTTTGCCACTGTTGCCATTATATTCAAACAAAGCAAAATGATAGGTGGTATTGGATTCTAGATTATTAATATCTGTTCCATTTGCATTACCTCTATAAATTATATAATTTCCTGAACCAATTTCATAACTGGGAACGCCATAGTCATTATAATATGGACTACCATAATCGACCAAATCTTGGGGTTCTACATCTACAGGACTATCTGCCCGTGCTATCAATATACGTCCAGCACCATCGCCATTAGTCCAATTAACATTCATATTAGTAACCATAATATCACTAAAAGTAATATTATTGGCTTGGGTGGTAGGATAAGTAATAGTTGCTTGATTGGTTTCAAAAACAGGATCGCCATTGGTATCTATTGTGGTTAAGTAAAGAGTTTCGGTTCCACTACTATTAAACTCGTACACTTTGAAATAATAAGTGGTATGCGGTTGTAAGTCATAAAGATATTGTGTTCCGGTAGAGCTTCCGCTATACAACACAAACTCCCCGGGTGCTATTTCTTCTCCGCTTCCAAAATAATTATCGCCTGTATATTCAACTCCATCTGTGGGAACGGCAGTTACAGGACTTCCAGCTTTGGCAATTATCAATCGGCTTTCACCATTGCCTACAGAACTGCTATTTACCCTGTACCGAAGTCTATTTCCATCAATAGAACTGAAGGTCAAATTGCTAGCATTAATTGTTGGGGCAGTATAACCATCTGTAATTTGACTTGCCGTAGCGCCGGGAGTAGGATTGATTGTAGAAGTTGAAGTTAAGTAAACTTTACCGCTATTACCGTTATATTCGAACAAGGCAAAATGATAGGTAGTATTGGGTTCTAGACTATTGATGTCTGTTCCGTTTGCAGTACCTTGGTAAATAATATAATTTCCTGAACCAATTTCATAACCGGAAACACCAAAATCATTGTAATAAGGATAATTGTAATTCACCAAATCTTGGGGCTCTACATCTACGGGACTATCTGCACGCGCAATTAATATACGTCCAGCACCATCACCATTGATCCAATTTACATTCATACTGGTAACCATGATATCGCTAAAAGTAATATTACTGGCTTGGGTGGTAGGATACGTTATTGTAGCTTGATTGGCTTCTAAAACGGGAGTACCGTTAGTATCACTCGTCTTAAGATAAAAGGTATTGGTACCTGAACCATTATATTCATATACTTTAAAATAATAGGTAGTATGTGGTTGTAAGTCATAAAGATATTGTGTTCCGGTAGAGCTTCCGCTATACAACACAAACTCACCGGGTGCTATTTCTTCTCCGCTTCCAAAATAATTATCGCCTGTATATTCATTACCATCTACGGGAACGGCAGTTACAGGGCTTCCCGCTTTAGCAATAACTAATCTTTTTTCACCGTTTCCTACAGAACTACTATTTACCCTATATCGAAGTCTATCTCCATCAATAGAACTAAAGGTCATATTGTTAGCATTTAAAGTAGGAAAAGCGCTTGTTGCTTGGTTACCTGTTGCCGGAGGGGTTGGATTTGTAGCAGAAGTAGATGTTAGATAAACTTTACCATTATTTCCGTTGTATTCGAACAATGCGAAGTGATATGTTGTATTGGGTTCTAAATCTATAATCTCTGTACTGTTTCCACTCCCCGCATAAACCGCGTAATTTCCTGAACCAATTTCGGAGTTAGAAATACCAAAATTATTGTAATACGGAATGTTATAATTCACTAAATCTTGAGGTTCTACATCTACTGGGCTGTTTGCGCGAGCTATAAGTAGTCGGGCGGAACCATCGCCATTGGTCCAATTTACCGTCATTTTACTTCCTACTACATTGCTAAAGCTAATGTTGCTTGCTTGGGTTGTGGGATAGGTCAAAGTAGCTTGGCTACCTTCTAAATAATTGGAAGTAAGGTATTCTGTGGAAAAATTACTGCCATTATATTCGTAAATTCTAAAATGATAGGTGGTAGAATGGTCTAAACCTACTATAGTAGGCTTATTATAAGAACCTTTATACACTACAAACTCACCGGGTGCAATTTCGTTACCCTCGCCAAAATCATCTGCTAAATAATCTGTTCCATCTACCGGCACTGCGGTAACGGGAGAATCTGCTTTTGCAATTATAATTTTCTCTGCGCCATCACCTTGTGTGAAGTTTAATCTCATACGATTACCGTCAATACTTGAAAAAGATAAATTGCTTGATGGCGTGGTCGGGGCTTGCGCATTTACATGAAACGGAAACAATAGAATAAAGCATAATAAAAATACAGAAAAGAAGAGCTGGGTAGAGGAAAGATTTTTCATAATTGATGTTTTAACAAACCACAGTAAATCACTTACAGAGTTTAAGTTTTGGAAAAATCCCTTATTAAATAAGCTTAACTAATTTCACTAACGCTAAATTAAAAATCTGTATCAGATGCATCTTTTATGAATTCGTCTTAATTACAGTTTTCATTATCATTATTTCACATACAAAAGAGACTTTATATACAAATATTAAAAAAATAGAAACTCACTTTAGATATATTGTATAAGCGACAGAGAATAATATGTAAATGGTTAATATATTGTTATACATAGTAGTTTCAACATAAGAATTATGAGTTAGTATATCATCTATGATCATTCAAATATTTTCAAAAACCACTTCTGTATAGATTTATAAAACGTAAAACCGACCTTAATTCTTGGTTAAAGAAAAATTTTATGACCCAAGAAAACTTAGCTTTGCAGCTTTTTAAGTCAAATTTTATATGAAAAATCAACATAGGAGAAATCAAATCTTTTTGATTGTCGGCATTCTCTGCATCGCCTTTAACTTACGTCCGGCTTTATCGAGCATCGGCCCCTTGATTGATTTCATTAAGCAAGACTTAAATTTATCTGGAACACTATTAGGCTTACTCACAACTTTACCACTTTTAGCTTTTGGTGTCATTTCAACACTCACATCAATATTCACAAAAAGGTTTGGTATCGGAAAAACACTTCTGGCAGCAATGCTTTTACTTACAGTCGGAGTAATAATGCGATCTTTATTCGGAATTGTAGGTTTATATTTGGGTACTGTTTTACTAGGTATCGCGATTGCTTTTGGTAATGTATTGATTCCGGCTTTAACAAAACAAAACTTTCCTGATCGCGCTGGGATGATTACGAGCTTATACTCAAGCATGATGGCCGTTGGCGCTTCTTTGGCAGCTGGCATCAGTGTGCCTTTAGCTGTGACCTACAAAATGGGATGGCGAGGTTCCTTAAGTGTTTGGGCCATCTTTGCATTTATCGCATTTTGTGTTTGGTTGACACAGTTCAAAAAAATAAAAAGAACTAAACCCAGACGCTCTTTCTCTGAAGCTATTAAAAACTTGAGCGGTAAGCGTATCGTTTGGCAAATCGCCATTTATATGGGTTTACAATCCATGGCTTTTTATGTGATTTTGGCTTGGCTGCCTGCCATATTATTAGATGATGGTTACGATTCCTCTTACGCAGGTTGGATGCTCGCTTTATCGCAAGCCACGGGAATTATTGGTTCCATTGTCATTCCGCTTTGGGCTGGCAAAAGGAAAGATCAGCGTCTCGTTATTGGCACTTTAGTCGCTTTAGAATGTATTGCATTACTAGGTTTAATTTTCCCGAGTCCGATTATTATTCCGATGTCAGTTTCATTATTAGGTTTTGTTTTAGGCGGAACTTTTGGTTTGGCATTATTGCTTATCGTTATGCGATCGTCAGACACTGATACTGCTGCAGAACTTTCTGGTATGGCACAATCTATTGGTTATCTTATCGCTGCCGCAGGACCTCTTGTCGTTGGTGCAATTCATGATGTTTTTGACAACTGGAATTTTACAATTATTCTATTAATTTGTGTAGCTCTCATTAAATTAATGATGGGTCTCGGAGCTGGAAAAGAACAACAGATTTAAAATTTTACTCAACAAAATTCACGCTTGAAACTTGTCATAAATTAATCTGAAAAAACATTATTCATTTTTAGTCTAAATAAGATTTATATGTATTTTTGCCCAAAAATTTAATTGAGGTACTTGAGAGTTTTCTTGTTTATTTTTATTCTACCTGTAGCATTAAATGCACAAATCAACTTAAAAGGTATTGTGTTAGATGCTGAAACACAAGAGCCATTAGGAAATGTAACAATTATAGATTTGAACTCTAAGCAATGGAGTATTTCAAATTTAAAAGGAGAATTCATATTAGAGCTCAAGTCTAAAAAATCAACTCAAGTTGAATTTCGTTTACTCGGTAAAAAAGTAGAAACTTTAAATCTTAATCAAAACGAACTTCTTCAATCTCAGGTCGTTTATTTAAAAGACAAAAATTTACGTTTAGATGAAGTCGTCATCCGTGCTAAAAAAGGACAAAGCTTTTCTGAAATTATTTTAGAAGAAGAAGCCATTAACCAAGTTCAGTCTTTCTCCCTTAATGAAGTTTTGGAACAGCTTCCAGGTCAAAGAATTTCGGAATTTAGCCTTAATGAATTCAAACCTATTGCTTTCAGAACAGTTAGGCCTCCAGGTATAAGCGATGAGGGTTTTGGTAATAAATCTTTTGGTACTGCTGTTGTTGTAGACGATATTCCTTTATCCAATAACGGTAATATGCAATCTTTTACAGCAAATATGTCATCTCCTTTTAATCCAAACTATTTAGGCTCCAGCTTTAACGGTAATTTTACAAATGCGAATTTTGGTGTAGATCTCAGACAAATTACTACTCAAAATATTGAAAAAATCGAAATTGTTGAAGGTATTCCTTCTGCAAAGTATGGCGACCTCACATCTGGTTTAGTCAAAATTGATCAAAAAGCTGGACAATCTCCTTTTCTAGCCTATGCTTCATTAAGGGAAGGTACAACTGAATATGGCTTAAATAAAGGCTTTCAGCTGAGTGAAAAGGCGGGCTTTTTAAATGTTTCTGCGAGTTTATTAAAAGCAAATGCAAACCCAAGAGTTTCTTACACAGATTACGAGCGCGTCAACACACAACTGATGTGGAGTTGGGCAAATCAACCTAAAAGTATTCGAAATTCGTTGACTGTTAAATACGGATTTAATGTTGACAACGTCAATTATGAAGCGGAAGACAAGGATCAGAAGCGCGTTAAAAACGAGCAAAAAGATTTAAGAATTTCAAATCGCTTTAAATATAAATTTGAAGAAAATCACTTTATTGATCACTTTGAACTCAATACTAATTTAACGCTCACAGACCAATACAGTTTTGAGAGTAAATATGTCAATAACGGCGGCAAACTTGTCGGTTTTCAAACTGAAGAAGGTGTTTATGAAGGCATTTACACTGAACCAACTTATGTCGCTCGTAAAGAGGTTGAAGGCAAACCCATCAGCGTTTATTCGGCTGCAAACATTTATAAAAGTTTTTCAACCGAGCAATGGACACATCATTTATCAGCAGGTATTTCATACCGTATGAATGACAATAAAGGTCGTGGCAGACTTGGCTCACCAGAAAATATGGGTCCTGCTCTCGTCAGCCAAACTAATAGTGGCGGACAAGCATTTCGCCCTTATAATTATGCTGATGAAGTTAAGGCAGAATTACAATTTTCTTTGTTTATTGAAGATGAATTCTCAACTTATGGCGACAATAGCAAGCTCAACATCGCTGCAGGTTTAAGAAGTGACATCCAAAACAGTTATCTCACATTATCTCCGCGTTTAAACTCATATTATATTTATAAAGATTTAAAAATCAGAGCAGGATTTGGTCTCACTGCAAAGTCGCCTTCTCTTAATCAAATCTATACGGGTTATCGCTATTATGATGTCATACTTGGTGATTTTAGAGTGCCAGGAGAATACAATATTGGCGCGATTCAAACTTTTGTTGAAAAAGAAAACAATCCTGAAGTTAAACCTTCTAGAAGCTTACGAACTGAGTTAGGCTTTGATTACAGATTCGATTTCGGAAGTATTAATATCACAGGTTTTTATAACAAATTGTACAATGGAATTACATCTAGTCCCTACCCTATCAAACGTGATTTGGCTGATGTTAGCGTTGATGATTCTGATTTATCAAACCCAGAAATTGTGATCGATGGTTACAACTCATATTATTACACAGAATCTCAAATTTCAAACGGCCTAGAATCTGAAGATATCGGTCTTGAACTTTTCATGAATTTCCCTGAATTTATTTTTAAAAATATTGATTTCAGTTTACAAGGCAGTTATATTTCTACAATAAATAGTAATACAGAAGATGCTTATGTTAAATCTTCAAACGCTAGCAAGCCTGAAAGTTTTGGCGTGTATCACCAAGGAGATAAAGATTTATCTCATTTGACATTTGGCGGCACACTCAATTATCATATTCCCGACATCGGTCTGGTTATCGCTGTGAGAAGTGAGCATTTTATTTTTGATAAATACAAAAGAAATGCTTCGCTTTACCCTTACGCTTTTATTGATAAAAATTTAAATAAAGTTCCGATTTCATCAGAAAATCAGAATAATGAAGATTTATACGGACATATTACTAGAAGCAGTAGTCCTTATGAAAATAATAGAACAAAAGTTTTTCACAACTTTCATTTAAGAATTTCGAAAGACTTTTTAAATGGTTTTCGTTTTTCTTTTTATGCGAATAACTTTCTTGATCTCAAACCAACTTCAATTGAAAGATCAAATGGAAAAGATATTGAAATGATTAACCCTGATATGGTCAAACTATCATTTGGAACAAAAATCGAATATCAATTTTAAATCAAATGTCATGAAAAAAATAATTTTTAGCTTCATAGCAATACTCGCATTGTCTGCCTGTTCAGATGATGATTTTGGAAGCAATTCAAGTTTAACACCACAAAGCTTTCAAGTTAACGTCAATTTCGATAATGAAAATTATGATGGCTTAGCTGCTGAAAATACAAGCGTCACACTTACAAGTGTAAATACTGGCGATGAGTATCAAGCAATTTCATCGAGCAATGGCGCAGCAAATTTTGAAACTGTATTGCCAGGAACTTATAATGTGACTGCAAGTTTAAACTTGAGTGCAGATGAATTTAATGAGCTTTTCGGTTACGATCCTAATATTGATGAAGTCATCTTTAATGCTTCACAAGAGCAAGTGATTGTAAACGCAAACACAACATCAACATCTCTTATACTTAAAGCTGCAAGAATCGGAGATTTAGTCATAAAGCAAGTTTACTATGCTGGCTCGAACGCGGTGCAAGGTGCCGTTTTTAGAGATCAGTTTATAGAAATTTATAACAACTCAAATGAAGTTATTTTTGCTGACGGACTTTATATCGCGCAGCTTTACGGAAAATCTTCAACAACAGTTGAGAGTTATACTTTAGCAAACGGTCAGTTTGATTGGAGTCAATCAATCGGAATGAGCTCGGGTAGTTCTGCTAACACAGATTACGTTTATACAGATTACGTTTTTCAAATTCCTGGAAATGGAGAAATACATCCTATTGAACCAGGTGAAAGTATTTTGATTGCTCAAAATGCTTTGAACCACAAAGAGCCTTTAACTGACAATAATGGTGACCCAATTACAATTGGTGACCCAAGCTTAACCGTGGATTTAAGCGAAGCTGATTTTGAAGTTTACTTAGGTGATTTTAGAGAGTCAATCGGTGAAGAACCTTACCAATGGGATATCCAAAATCCAGCTGTTGAAGATTTGACAATTGCTTACTGGGGACGTGAGAATTACTATAGTGGAAATAAAGATTTTGTAATAGACACAAAAGGTCGTGATAGTTTTGCAATTTTTAGAGTTGACGAAGAAGAATTTAGCACTTATGAAGATTTCCCGAACCCTTCAATTAGTCAAATTGAAAATGACACAAAATTCTTCATGCAAATCCCGAATAGCCTAATTATAGATGGCGTTGATTTACAAAGCTATAATCCAGGTTCACCACGCCCAAAAATCTTACCATCAGAAATCGATGCTTCTTCAATTGCAGTGGACGGAATTTTCAATTCGCAAAGTGTGATGAGAAAAACGAAAACTGAAATCGATGGCAGAATTATTCTTGAAGATAACAATAATACTTCTGAAGATTTCAAAATTTTGAACAGAGCAGATCCTAAAGGATTTTAAACAATAAAGACAAATTTCCTTGGCATGTATAACAAAGGTTTATTTATTCTTATTTTCCTATCAAGTTGGTTTTCTCAAGCTCAGCTAAAGGATAGCCTTGATTTGACTGAAATATCTTATCACGATAATTTTCTTGAGAAATTAGAAAGTCAGCCTTTGTTATACTCCAAAGACTTATTAAAAAATGTGACCCAAACATCTCTTTCATTAGAAAGCAAAAAGCTAAATTTTAAGAGAGTTCAGACGCCTGAAGAAAGCATAACTTATCAATTTAAGACAGAAAGTTTTTTTTCATTATCAGAAAAACTGAAAGTATTCGGGCGTTTTAATTTTGATAAAATTGAAGAGAAACAAATGGGTTTTAATTCAACTTTGGAGCGTACAGAGAATCAAGCGGTTTTAACGCCTAATTATTTTTATGCGCCCCAAAAAGGCGATTGGGACAATCAGATTTTCGACATGATGGGCGGCGCGAGTTATCTCATTAACAATCATTGGTCGGTAGGCGGAGTGATTCATTACAAAAACCATAAAGCCTATCGCAATATTGATCCACGACCTGATCTTCAATTAGCTGATTATAGTGCAAAAGTACATTTAGGTTATTCTTTTAAAAAGCATCAATTTATTGCAAATGCTGGCTTAGGTTCAGCTTCTACAACGGCAAGTATTATTTATGTGGATGACATAGTACTGATGCGTTAATATTTAGTTGTCAAATAAATTTATCTGTTCATTGAAATTTTGATTTGAAAATTCGGCTGTAAGCAACTCTTTGATTGGAGTTTTGTCCATCGCTGATATACTTAGTATTTGTATAATCTCATAGATGGACAAATTACTTCGTAATGTATGTTTTATGTGCGCTACGATCAAGTACGTGCAGATTGCTACCCATATGTGGATGTTCACTGCATTTTCAGAGCGGCCCCATAGTTTTTTTATAGTTAGGTTTTGTTTTATCCACTTGAAGAACACTTCTATTTGCCACCTGTTTTTATACAGTTTAGTTACTTCTAAAGCAGATACTTCTTGATTATTTGTCAAGAAATATAATGTGATATCTTTTTCTTCATCGTGATATTCGACCATCCTAAGTGGTTCTGGATATAACTTTTTTGACTTATATCCATTTAGTATTATGGTTTTGTCACTTCTTAAACCTGTGATAGGGTTTATGTTATAATTCTGATGAGTGATCGTATAATCCATATTAGACTTTGCCCTTGAGATAAAAAAAGCTCCCGCAAGGTTTATACGGTACAGGGCTTCAAAATCTATATAAGCTTTATCCATCAAATAGATTGCCCCCCAAACTGGCATTATTACATCCAGTATGTTACTGTCGTGGTATTTTCCATCTGAGACTAAAACAAAAGAAGGGATACTACCTCTAATATCGAGCAATGTATGGATTTTCACAGCTCCTCTGGAGTATTTCCCTGGAGCCCATTGAAAAAGCACAAGACTAAGAGAAATCGTGGTCGAATCTAGCGCAAAGACTTCATTCTCCAACCTGATATTGGGAATTGGATGAGCAGCATACATAGGACGCACTTGACTGATTAGGTATTCCCCAAAGTCTGCAAATATTCTCCAGTCCCTACCTTCATTGGCTCGAGATAATGAAGACTGATTCACGTAACCGTTCATCCCTAAATGGTAAAGTTTATTTTTATGTGCCTTTAGGCAGGTGGCGATATCCCTTAGAGAATTAAGAGAGGTCAATTGTCCAAAATACAACTGAACAAACTGATTCCAACAATTAAAATCACGCGTTCTATAGTCGCCATTATAACGGTTTACGCACTTACTAAACTCATACTTATTGACAAAGTCCAATGTTTGGGCAAAAATGTATTTTCCAGAATTCATAGTAGTCTTATTTTCAAACTACTAAGATAAATTCATTTCAAATCAAAAAATCAAAGAACAGCTCTAAAGCCCCATAAATAAAGAGCTTAATTAAAATTAAAAAAAGTTAACGCATCACTAGTATGGATGACACTCAAAATGCGCCTGTTTATAAAGAGACTTTTACAAAATTTTCTTCAGGTTACGGTCGCGTTGTTTTCAACAGTTCTTACAGAAGGTTTCTGGAAAGAGAAAGACCTCAAACTGCTGGTTTAGCTTATAGTTATCGATATAACAGAAGTCGTGTAAGTTTGGATTATAACTACTTAAAATCTATTAAAAATAGCTACAATAGAGATGCAAACAACAGAGTTTATTTTGATGAAAAATTGATTGCCTATAAATACAGAAGCATTGAGCATCTCACAAAATTGAACTTTGATTATGATGGTGAAAAAGTAGATTATTTTCTTCAACTTAATTACCAACAACAAACGGGTGACAATTATTCTGTGATTGATCAAGGTCAGAATTATCAGCAAAACATTCAAGTTATCGGTTTTAATTCAGCAATTTTGCAACAAGAAAATAACAAGATGCTTTGGCAAGCAAGATTTAGCGCATCTTATTTAGATTCTGATTATACAGATTTGTTAGGCTTTACAAAAAAGGAAATTTCAGCTCTAAAGCTCAGAGGTGAATTTGGAAAAGATATTTGGACAAACTCTAAAAATAAAATCAATTTTGCTGTATCGGCTGAGGCTTATATTCCTGTTCAGGAAAATTTAATTACCACACAAGTGACGAGCAATACCTCTTTTACAGATCGCGTTATTAAGCCTGATCACGCTTTTGATAGCACATCAAAATTAAGAGCAGGTGCTGAAATCAATTATACTTTAAAATTATCCAATCAAAAAAGCTTAAGATTCTTTTTAAATTATAAAAATCTATCAGCTTTAAGTGATGAGTATCAGAAATATGCTCCTGAATTAAGGATATCTTCAAGTCATTTTACTAATTTTGGTTTACGCCTTTTTTATTGATAAATAATGATGAAATACATATTTTACTTTTGCTTAGCAACATTTGTTTTCAGCTGTGACAAAACTGATAAAGAAAAATATTACAGTATCGTTGAACTGAAATAAGTTTATAGCAGTGGCAATAAAGAAAATTGGCCAGAGCCACATTTAGACAGCCAAGTCATTAATTTTCAGGAAATAGGCGTTCTTCCTGATCTTAAGTTTGATAAAGAAAGTGGTTACTCAGAAAAAAAACGTGAGCTCGGTAAGTTTTTATTTTACGATCCGCGTATGTCGAGTTCCGGACAGATAGCTTGTGCATCATGCCACGACCCCAACACAGGTTGGGCTGATGGTAAACGCGTTGCTTTTGGTCACGACAGAAGTCCTGGAAGTAGAAATACAATGTCTATCATCAATATCGGACATATGGATACAATATTCTGGGATGGAAGAGCGGCTAATCTGGCTGAACAGGCCAAAGCTGCTGTTCAAAATCCGATAGAAATGAATCACGGTATTGATGAAGCTGTGAAAACAATTCAAAATATTGAAGGTTACAAAGCTTATTTTGAAGAAGTTTATGGTGAGAATCAAATCACTGAAGATAATATTTTCGATGCCATTATTGCTTTTGAGCGCACAATTGTCAGCCGTAAAAGTCGATTTGATAAATTTATTTCAGGAGACAGTACAAAACTTACCAACCAAGAAGTAGAAGGATTGCATCTTTTTAGAACTAAAGCAAGGTGTATCAATTGTCATAACTCTCCATTATTTACCGATCAACAATTTCATAATCTAGGTCTTTCCTATTACGGAAGAGAAGAATTTGAAGATTTAGGTCGCTACTATGTTACACAAAAAGCTGAAGATGTTGGTAAGTTTAAAACACCTTCTTTAAGAGAATTAAAACATACTGCACCATACATGCATAACGGACTTTTTCCGCATTTAGAAGGTCTTCTTAATATGTACAACGCAGGCATGGCAACGCTTGTTCCTTCAAAAGAGCAAGAGAATGACAGTTTGTTTCCTACAAAATCAAACTTATTAAAAGAACTTGATTTAAACCAAGATGAGTTAGCATCTCTTGAAGCCTTTCTGAACAGTTTATCATCTACAATTTATAGAGAAAGACCACCTAAAAAGCTTCCTCAGTAATCTTACAAAAATCAGTTATTACGGGAAGAGATCGCCGCATAAGTATCTTACCATCAAAAACTTACAGCTTACACATTCATTGATGTCAACCATACAACTAAGCTGATTCGTATGCTTAAAAAAGGTAATTTAGTTGAAAATTATAAGTTTAACTAATCCTTTTTATGATGAAATCAAGATTATTAAAATTAAGTTTACTTGCTTTTATTTTTATTGGTATCAATGCATGTAGCAGTGATGACGATGGAAACGAAATGGACGCAACGATTGATAACCTGTTTGATGTGCAAGATGCAGAATTGCAGAATAGAAACTTTCCATCTTCAACAACAGATGCGAGTTTAGAAATTATCAATATGAACACAAGTGTAATTCCTGGTGGAACCTCATTTGCCACAATCAGAACAAGCACACCTGCTCAAAAACTTCTAATTGGTGCAGAAAATGAGTCTGGCTTTTATGAACTTCCTGTTGATAATGATTCAGACCAAAGTTTTATTCTAAAAATAAACCAACTTAACCAAGAAGATAATTTCAGCGTTCGCTTAGCCTATTTAGATATTGATCATCAAATAAGTCAAAGCATCATCGCAGAATTAAATGTAATGAGTGTCGGGACAGGAACACTTCAGGTGAGTTTATCTTTTGACAATGATAAAGACGTTGATTTACATCTTATAGAGCCAAACGGTGACCATATTTACTATGGAAGTATGATGAGTGCCAATGGCGGTGAGCTAGATTTAGACTCCAATCCTGCTTGTTCAATTGATGGCATAAATAATGAAAATATCACATACTCAGAAGACGCACAATTAGATGCTGGAACATATTATGTATATGTTGATATGTACTCAAATTGTGATCCTTCAATAGCCACAAATTATGTTGCATCAGTCTATTTGGATGGCGTAGAAATACCTACCTCTACTCAAAATCCTTACACTGGGAACTTCCCTATAGATTTCCCAAGTAACAATGGCGGATCGGATATTCAAAACGATATTGAACCAGTCTTTAGTTTTACAATATCAGAGGACGCGTCGAGACCAATGCCGAATAAATTGTTTAAACCAAAACCAAAAACGCAATCAGCTATAAAAAAGTTAGAAATCTCAAATAACAGATAGTTTTAATTTTAAGTTGTTAATTTAAGTTAGATTGCTGAACCAGATGTCAAGAAATTGATGTCTGGTTTTTTTATTAAAAAGATTGTAGTTAGAGTTTGATATCTGATAATTCAGGATTAACTAATGTTGATACAAAGTAAAATCACAACTGTAAATAAAAAAATTCCGCATAGAGCAGAATTTTTTCTAGGTTCTTAATTATTTTTGCAGTCAATCAAACAACAACACACAACAGCATTAAATCCATTTTTTAAACACGAATATATTTAGCATTGCCTGATATCAGACTTTCTGCTAATTCACTTACTGCTTTCTTGAATTCTTCTTATATTCATACTTCACCACATCAAAACGAGTGTTTTTTCAATTCACCGTAAGATCATAAATCATTTCTGAACAGTTTTTTCTTCACTAAAAGGCTTTAAAGTTAATAACCCTGAACTCCCATCAATCGAGAACTCATATCCAATTTGATAATTCTCACTTTCTGAGGATAAATCTGTATTATACAACTCTTCTGTAAATGAACTCATGAGATGCTCTAAATCATGCTCATTCAAATCATAGGTAGTTTCTAAAAAACCTTTTTCTAAAGCGATGGTTACTGGATAATTATCAATATTTAATTCTTGACTTTCCCTCGTTTCTTCTGATTCAAAATTAGAATCATCTTGTAATAGTCTCTCTTGCTCACAGCTGAATGATAAAACAGCTAACACTAACAATAAAATAATTTTTTTCATAATTATATATATATTTTAATTAATAATATTCAATAATAACAAACAAATAAAACACCTATTAATATGATAATTAAATTATAGAGGGAATCACAAGATTAGTTTATTGAAATCCTAAAACAAGTTCAGAATGACATATAAATCTGTATTTATGAGTTAGAGTTTAATATCTGATAATTCGGATTAACTAGCGTTGATCCAGAGTAAAACCACGACTGCAAATAGAAATCCAAAACGCTATCGCGTTTCTTTGTCTTTTTTCATTTCACATCAGCTTTTAAGCGAAGCTTACATAAATTCGGATTAACTAATGTTGATCCAGATGAGAACCACGACTGCAAATAGAAATCCAACCGCTATCGCGTTTCTTTGTCTTTTTTCATTTCACATCAGCTTTTAAGCGAAGCTTAAGCTTTTGTGAAATGAAAAAATCCAACACCTTATATGGTATTGGATTTCTGCTTGATGTGGGTCATACTGGATTCGAACCAGTGACTTCCACGTTGTCGACGTGACACTCTAAACCAACTGAGTTAATGACCCCTTAAACTAAAAAACCCTAACGAATCGCTAGGGTTTTGTGGGTGCGAAGGGATTCGAACCCCTGACCTTCTGGGTGTAAACCAGATGCTCTGAACCAACTGAGCTACGCACCCTTTCGGATTGCGAGTGCAAATATAAGCCTATTTTTAATATGTCAAAATTTTATTTTCATTTTTTTTAAATTATTTCTGCTACTGTAAATGTGCTTCCGCCAATAAAGATTAAATCTGATGCTGAAGATTTATCCTTCGCAGAATTTAAAGCTTGATTCACAGACAAATAAACCTCTCCTTTTAAACCTTGTTCTTCTGCTTTCGTTTTTAAGAAATAGGCATCCATGCCTCTTTCTATTTTTAACTGACAGAAATAATAGTAAGCTTCTTTAGGGAAAAGCTCTAAAATCTCTTCGATGTCTTTTTCTTTTACAAAACCTAAAACGATATGTAATTGATCATATTTTTCTTCGGCTAGTTGCGACAATACATGTGTTAAACCTTCTTTATTATGTCCTGTATCTACTATAACCCGTGGTTCTTCTTGCAGGGTTTGCCAACGCCCAAACAAGCCTGTGTTATGAATAACATTATGTAAACCTTTTTCAATTGAAGATTTGGAAAGTTTAAAATCACATTGCTCAATTAAAGTTTGACAAGCAGTAACAGCTGTTTGTATGTTTTTCTGCTGATAAATTCCTTTTAAGTCAGAAGTAAAATTTGGCAAAATTAAATCTTCTGCAAAAATTAAATTTGCATTATTTGTCTTTGCTATTTTCTTAAAAATAGATTCAGTTTCAGAATTTTTTTCACCAACTACAACAGGCGTGTCAGGCTTGATAATTCCTGCTTTCTCCGTTGCAATTTTGGGACGGGTTTTACCTAAAAATTGGGTATGATCAAAACCAATATTTGTAATCACCGACAGTAAAGGTGATATAATATTTGTAGAATCTAAACGACCTCCTAAGCCAACTTCAATAACTGCTATATCAACTTTTTGTTGTGCAAATTCATGAAAGGCTAAGCCAACAGTCATTTCGAAAAAAGACAATTCATTTTCTTCAAAAAAAGATTGATGTTTAGTTATAAATTCAACGACATTTTCTTTTTCAATTGGTTCACCATTAATTTTAATGCGCTCTCTAAAATCCTTGAGATGTGGCGAGGTATGCAAACCAACCTTATAACCTTCTTCTTGTAAAATAGAAGCTAACATATGACTCACAGAACCTTTGCCATTAGTACCTGCGACATGAATACTTTTAAATTCCTGATGTGGATTTCCGAGATAACCAGAAAGCAAATTAATATTGGTTAAATCCTTTTTATAGGCCGCTCCGCCTTTGTTTTGATACATTGGCAATTGCTTAAAAAGCCAATCTAAACATTCATCATAAGTCATTTACTCGGATAATTTGAAAACATAAGTGATAAAACCAACTTGCTTTGAAGGTGCGTTTGAGTCGCTGTTAAACCTCGTATCTAAAGCGGCACGCTTGGCTGGCTCTAACAAGCAAGGACTACTGTTGGTTGTTCCTTTCACTCCTGCTGTTGCTCTGATGACATTTCCGTTTCTATCAACTTCAATCCTCACAACAACTTCGCCCGATTCATTACAATCTTGAGTATATTTTTCTTTATTTAAAGCTTTACGTCCGCCAAGTCTGTATTTGCCATCGCCATCTAAACCTTTGCCAGTTCCGTAATAATTTTTAGCGTTCGGGTCTCCATCAGGATCGCCTTTATCACCTGCTTTTTGATCATCGCCTTCACCTTCTGCCGCTTCTCCATCATTCTCTGGACCGTTCATTAAACTTTCCATCGCATCAGTCACTGACTTATCTGGCTTTGGTTCTGGTTTAGGTTCTGGCTTTTTTTCTTTTTCAGGCTTTTTCTCAGGCTGTTTTTCAACAGGTTGATTTTCAGTTTTTTCTTTTTGTTCCTTTTTAGGCTTTTCTTTTTTATCTTCCTTGATGACTGGAGCGTCTTCAACATCTTGATTAATCACATCTTCTTCTTCAGCAACAGATGAAGATTCTTCAACAGGAGTTGGTTCTGGAACATTTTTTTGCGGAGATGTTTTTACTGGTTCTTTAGGTTGAACATCACCCGACCCAAAATCAGTAGTTCCAAAGTTAACTGCAATACCTTTTTCTTTTGGAGGATCAAAATATTTAAAACCAAAAACCAGCATCAACAAAATAATCACCGCATAGATGATACTTGTAATGATAAATGATTTTTTTTGATGTTTTGTTTTTAAAAACTTCAATTTAGTTCGGTTTTACAGCTAAAATTAATTTGTACTGATTTTCATTAGCGATCATCATCACATCAACAGCCTTTTGTAAGATGATATCCTTTTCTGCTCTTAATATTACTGTTGGGTTTTCAACATCTGCTAATTTTGATTTCAAAGCAGACTCAAGGCGTTCGAAAGCGACTTTTTCACCATCAACGTGATATTCTAAATCTTTAGTGATACTGACAGAAACATTTTGTTTGTTTGTTGATTTTCCTTTCGCTTTTGGCAAAATGAGATCAAGCGCTTCTGGTGTGATTACTGGTGAAGTTAGCATGAAAAATATCAGCAACAGAAAGACAATATCTGTCATTGACGACATACTAAATTCAGGACTCACTTTATTTCTTCCTCTTAAATTCATAAAATTAAGTCGGTTCGTTTAATAAATCTAAAAAGTCAACTGCAGTCGCTTCCATTTGGTGAACGACTTTATCAGTTCTAACAACAATATGGTTATAGGTAATGTAAGCAATAATACCTACAATAAGCCCTGCAACTGTTGTTGTCATCGCTGTATAAATTCCTTCGGCTAACGAGCCCATCTCGGCTTGACCACTACTTGTTGCGAGCTCGTAAAAAGCTAAAACCATCCCAATTACAGTTCCTAAGAAACCTATCATCGGTGCTGCTCCGGCAATTGTTGCCAGCACGCTCACGTTTTTCTCTAATTTATAAACTTCTAATCGACCAGCATTTTCAATGGCTGTATTGATATCTTCTAAAGGTGTCCCGATTCGTGAAATCCCCTTTGCAGTTAAACGTGCAACAGGTGAATTTTCTTGAGCACAGCGCATTTTTGCACCTTCAATATTTCCGTGAGAAACATTATCTTTAATTTGATTCATAAAATCTTTATCAGTTTTTGAAGCTGCTTTGATTGCAAATAAGCGCTCAAAATAAATATAAAGTGCAACGAAAAGTAAGACAGCCAAAATGATGATGATGATTGTTCCTCCAGCTCCTCCACTGAGGATCAAGTCAATAACTGAAAGTGTTTTTTCTTCAGAAACTTGCTCAACGGCAGCCTCATCAACTCCTTGAATAAAATATGCTAGCATAATGTGTTATCAGTTTAGTGATATAACGAAAAAATTTTCACTAAATTACATTTTTATTCTAAACCTGAATGATTTGATTTCATTATTTTAATCTCATTTACCACTTCGATGGCATCCTATAGGCATTCATGTTTCGCTATAATTCTTCAATCATGATTAAGTTTCTTTTTATGGATTTTAAACAGCTGACAAAAATTTCATTTTTAGTTATTCTTTTGCTGAATTTTATGCCGATGAAAAGTCATTGTATCGTTATTAATTCAGATGAAGATCAACAAAGAAAATGCACGCCAAGCAAAAGCTACAGTTTTTCTATCGATCCTGAAGTATTAGCTGAATATCCCGAGATTGTTATCCGTATTAATTTTTGGGGAATTAATAAAGATAATGGTGAAAGTGAGGATCCTTTAACTGAAGAAAAAGTGATGGAAGCTTTAGGGCTTTTGAATTCCGCTTATGCCGATATGAATATTTGTTTTGAATTGAATGAATTTGAGCATATCAACAATTCTACTGCTTACTGGGGAAGCACAAAAAATTTTTCTAAATTTTTACGAGACTTTAAAGATGAATACGTCAAAGATGATGCACTCAATATTTTTGTTCCATACCGGTTTACAAATTTTGATGATGGTTTGAGAGGTGTCAATTTTGGCTATAATAAATTAGCAGTGAATATGCTGAATTATAACACAGGCATCTTACCACATGAAGTTGGCCATAGTTTTAGGTTGATACACACGCACCAAAGGTTTAAATCTGAAAGGTGTGAAAAAGTCACGCGTGATCCTGATAATCTGGAATTTAATGCAAAATGTGCAGGAGATTACGTGGTTGACACCAATGCAGTTCCGAGTATGTATGGATCAGAAGGAAATAATATCACTGACGATTGTAAATACACTGGTAATGCTAAAGATTGCGATGGCACACCTTACAATATCACCGAAGATGATGTCAGAAACTTTATGGCTTATACCAAACAATCATGTAGATCGCGTTTTACCGTTGGCCAAGGTATCCGCGTCAGGGAAACCATTGAACTCCAAGATTTTTATCAAAAAATGATTGTTGATTCGAAAAAATAAGAATTATTGAAGAATCGTTCTTTACTATGAATTGACTTCAATTTCTATTTGTTGAGATAAACTATTCCCTTCTTGATCAACGACTGTCAAAGTGTGTTTTCCTGGTTTTGGTAGTATAGAAATTTCATGAAAAGTTTCTGTACTTTCTAAATAAACCTCATCTAAATACCAATAAACCGTCGTTTCAGAATTGCGATGCGCTAATTTAAAAATAGTCGGATTGATTTCTTCTTTAAAATTTTTTGGAAGTGTGATGATTTCATTTTTTTTAGGTAAAACAAATTGCATCAACTCTTCTCCTTCTTTCAAACATCCGTTTTTATAAGGCGGTAAACTTCTGTACTCAGGATGCTTTTCAGAATAATAATAGGACATAATCGGAGGTAAGACAAACCAGTTTTTATTCTGAATTTCAGCTAAAGGATAACATGAAGAATTGACCTGAAATTGTTCAGAAGCATCCAAAAAAACTTGCTGATGATAAGGACAAGTTGATGTTCGTGTTCCTTTTTCAGGAATCCACTCAAGTTTTACATCGTCACAATAAAGTCCTGAAAGATATCCGCTTTTTTGACAAATTTCAGCTTCAACAAGTTCATCATAAGGAATGTCAAACCACCCACTTTTAGGCAAAGAATTTAAAACATCAAATAAAATCGGTGCTGCTGCCTGAATACCTGTTAAACCAGGCCGACCTTCTCCATCGGCATTTCCTGCCCAAACACCGATGGCATATTTTGGTGTTACACCAACTGCCCAAGCATCTTTAAAACCATAGCTTGTGCCTGTTTTCCAAGCCAAAGCTTGACTGTCGTTAAAAAATTCCCAACTTTCTTCACTCTGAGGTCGGTTAACTTCCTTCATCGCCTCGAAAGTTTCATATATCGCACCTGCATCCCAAACTTGAGCTTGATACTGAACTTTTCCAAAATCAAGTTTTTCTTGTTTTGAATAAATCGGATTCACAAATTCATTTTCTCGATATTCGCTAGATGAAGAATTGAAAAAGTTTAATGTTGAAGCCATGCCAGCATAAGCTTTCGTAATATCCCAAAGTGAACTTTCTGCACCGCCTAATATGAATGAAAGTCCATAATAATCAGCTGATTTATTCACATTTTTTTGGTGAAGATTTTTAAACTGATTATAAAATTTCTGTAAGCCAAACTCTCTCAACATTCTCACAGATGGTACATTTAAAGACCGAGATAAGGCAAGGCTCGCAGGAACAGCCCCGTTAAACTCTTTATCAAAATTTTGTGGATTATAACCATTCACTGAAGTTGGTACATCAGCAACTAAGGTATTCGGGAGAAGCAAACCATCATTTAGCATTGCTGTGTATAAAAAAGGTTTCAGAATACTCCCTGTACTTCTTGAGGCTTGAACCAAGTCAACGTAATGATCGTGTTCTGATGTTGTGGGTGAATTCCCGACATAAGCCAAGATTTCACGTGTTTCAACATCAAGCACAAGAATTGAAAGATTATGGATTTCATTCTGACGTAAACGATTGTAATTTTCCTTAGCAATTCTATTTAATCTTTTTTGAAGTGGATATCGAATTGTTGATATTAGCTGAACACCCTCATGTTCTTTTTTTAATTTCTCTGTCAAATGTGGTGTTATTTCTGGCAAGGCTAAAGCTTTGCTCGGAAGATTTTCAGCTATGGCTAATTCATAAGTCGTCGCATCAATCACTGAGTGATCTTTGAGTTTTTTGAGTAAGCGATCGCGTTTTTGTTTTAAAATCAATTCGTTTTTACCAGGGAAAATAAGGGAAGGTGCGTTTGGCAAAACAGCTAAGGCTGCAGATTGTCCCCAACTTAAATCTTCTGACGGAACACCAAAATAGCGCCATGAAGCCGTTTCTAAACCAACTACATTTCCGCCAAAAGGCGCATAAGTTGCATATAGATTTAGGATTTCCTTTTTGCTCTCTCTTAATTCTAATCGCGTGGCTTGAAAAATTTCAATCAACTTTTCAAGATAAGTTCTGGATTGATTTTGTCGAGATAAACGAATCACCTGTTGAGTGATTGTACTTCCGCCTCGCCTTTGATCGGTTGTTATATTCTGCCATAAGGCTTTTGAGATTGCAATTGGATTGAAACCTGGGTGCTGATAGAAATATTCATCCTCAAAATAAAGAATACATTGCTCAAATTTATAAGAAACGCTATCTTGTTTAGGAAATCGCCATTGTCCATCTTTTGCAATACGCGCACCCAAAAGCACACCCTCTCTACTCTTTAAAATACTTGATGTTGGAGCGTTGAATAAATCTTTAGGTAATGAGAAAAACCAAATTAAACCGATAATAACAAGAAGACTCAACTTGATGAAATGATTTTTCAAAAATTTTAAAGTAGAATTTTTGTTGTTTTTCATCTTAAACGGCTCAATATTTTACACTTTAAAAGAAGCTCAACTTGAAAGATAAAGTTGAGCTTCTTAGAATTATTATTGGACAACTTTCACCCAGTTACCTTGTGTTCTTGCAAAATAAGTTGCATCATACATTGCCTCCACTTGTGCGCCAGGCAAATAATATGTTCCTAAATAGGAAGCATTAAGTTTAATGTTAAATACTTTCGTTTTATTAGCATCAACACTAAAATAATATTTCACTCTATCGTCACGAATATCTTGATAATCAGCTTCACTATTCACTCCTTCTCCTAAATCAGTAAAACTCGTGTTAATCACTTCCCAACCACTAGGGAAAATTTGCGACAGAGCAACATTGCTAACAGCATCCATAGAAGTATTAGTCACAGCAACTTGAGCTATGATTTGTGTGCCCTGTTTTAAATTAGAAACATCAATCGGATTCCCTGCGCCATCAATAAATTGTGTTTTCATCACAAGATTACTTTGATCGATTAACTCTTCACCCAAAGTAAGTTTTCCTGATTGTGATACTGTTACAAAAAGCCTGTTATCTCTGAGGTTTTTAAGCATCAATGAATTCGTTCCTCTTTGAATATCTAAAGTTCTTTCAGCTAAAGCTTTTTTTGTTTTTACATTTGATGATTCTCCATTCAATTCATAATTTATCTCAATCGCTTTACCGCCATTTTCATTAGCCATTTTTGCTAGAGCCATTAAGGCATAAGAAGTTTCTTGCGTACTAAACCAACGCTGAGAAGATAAGTTTTTAGCTAAAGAAACTGACAATTCCCTTTGTTGATCATCGCCAAGTAAAACCATTGTTTCCAAAGCCATCGCTCTATTTCTGAAAGGAGAACCATAGGTGTAATAATTATACTTCTCAGGTTTAAAGTTAATGTTGGCTGTTTCTGAAATTTGTTGAGCCACACTTTCTTTTCCAGCAAAAGCATAAGCTGCAGCCAATCGCCACTTGGCATCATTACTCATTTCACCAGATTCTCGTAAACGGTTCATCGCAGCCAATTCAGGTTTTCCAGCTAAGGCTAAAGTATAAAGACGATAAGCTTGCGTTAAACTAGAGTTATATCTCGTATAAGAGTTACGCCATTGTCTCGCCTGATTTTGTTGATAGCTCAACCAATTGCTTAAAAAACTAATTGGCAAGGCATAACCTTTCTTCTTGGCTTCAAGCATAAAATGACCTGCATAATTTGTACTCCATTCATCAATTTCAGTTTGACCAGGCCAATAAGTCAAGCCGCCATTATGCGTTTGGAATTTATTTAAACGCTGAATCACTTGTTTGATATTTTCTTCAATCTCTTTTTTCTTATTAAAAGTAATATCAAAAACATCCCCTAAAAACAACTGCGGAAATCCAGCAGAGGTTGTTTGCTCCAAGCAACCATGTGGATAACGGATTAAATAATCCATACGTTTGTTGTAATCCATAGCAGGAAGAGTTGAAAATTCTATAGAAGCTGAATTGCTTCCTTCAACACCAAAAGCTTCAAAATTGATTTCTTTCATTTCCTTTCCTTCTAAAGTGTAAGTTTTAGAAATCTGAGAAATAGGATTTGGATTTTCAACATCAATTTCAATCGATGTTTTAGCTTTTTCTCCATTTCCAGAAGCATAAATTTGAAAATTTTGAGGTTGGTTTGAACTCTTGACTTCAAATTCAAAATTGACAATTTGCTCGCCAATTTCATTAAATGAAATATTTTTAGACGTTGAACCAATCGGTGAAAAAGCTTCGCTTTCTTTGATGCTTACAGACACATTTTTCACTTTGTCCTCCATCGCAAAAACAGTCACGGGAAGCGTTACTTTTTCTCCAGGAGACAGTTTCCTTGGTAATGAAGCAAGCACCATTAAAGGCTTTCTCACTGGAACTGTTTTTTCTGCATTTCCGTAAGCTGCTTTTTTATGATCCCCTGCAATGAGCATTGTTCTCACCGAACCTACATAATTTGGCATGTATAATTCATGCGTTTGCGTTTCTCCTTTTTGAAGATGAAAGGGCCCTAAATAAGTCACAACTGGTTTAAAGCGATCAGCTTTTCTATTTTTAGCTCCAGCTGCAGCATCGCCTCCACCAATTTCATAAATTTGATCGACACTTCCAGAAAATGCACCGATAACATCATCAAAAACATCAAAAGTTTTGACGCCTAAAGCTTCTCGCGCATAAAAAGCAGCATGAATATTAGGCGTTGTAAATCTGGTTAAATCAAGTAAACCTTCATCCACAACGGCTAAAGTATAAGTCATTTCTTTAGCATTTTCCTCAGAGACTTTGATGCTATACTTTTGTTCTGGTTTTAAAACCTGAGGCATTTCAATGTCAGGATTTAATTTAGTATTTGGGTTTTCAACCATTAGCGGAATAATCCCATAAAGACGGATTGGCAAATCATTTTTGGTTTGCTCGTGTGGTTGAATCAAAGAAATATTGACATAAACATTAGGTGCCATTTCTTCAGTGAGCGGAATTGAAACTTGAGTTTCACCTTTTTGCGTATCAACCCATTGTTTGCTGATAACTTCTGTTCCATTTTCAATACTGATAAACGCGCGACCTTTATTTCCTGAAGGAAAAGTAATCACAGCATCTTCACCAACTTTGTAAGCATCTTTATCAGAAGAAAAAACTAACATTTTTGCACTTTCTGCATCACCGCTTGTTGGTCTTTTAGACCAGTTTCTATAAAAATAAACAGTTTCTCCTGTTGCATGCCCTGAAACTTTATCAATCACACGAACAAGATAACGACCACTTTGACGCTCAGGAATATTCACTGTAAATTGCCCTTTACCTTCAGCATTAGTCGTGACTGTAAATTCCTTAACTGGTTTGTAAGTATTGGTATTGTCGTAACGAGATAAATTGTCTTTTCCACGACTCCACCACCAACGCCATTCGATTTCAAAAACTTTGACTTCAAGTTCTCTATTGCCAGCAAGTTCACCTTGCGCATTAACTGTAAGAACATCAAAAACAGTGTTTTCATCAGTATAATAAGCGCCATACTGATGTGGGTCTGGCGCTAAGAGTCCAACAAAATAATTATAAGGTGCTAATTTCTTTGAAAAAACATCGATAGAGAAATCTCCGCCACCTTCAAAAACTTTTGTCAGGAAAGTTGCCTTCAACATTCCTGGCGCATTTTTATTAAGATTAATATTTTTACTAAAATTAACTTCTCCTTTTTCTGAAAGTTGACTTTCTAAAATTGGCATTTCAATTTTCTCAAAATCTCGAACAGGATCCGTAAAATTATACTGTGGAAACTCTTCAAAAGCATTGTTTTGAGAAGTTAGAGTCACTTCCATTTCAGCTTTTAAATTTCTCGCGGGTGAACCATGCAACCATGTCGAGCTGAGTTTTCCAGAAATAGCTTTGCTAGCATCTAATATTTCATCATCAAAGTCCAAAGCTATTTTAAGTCGGTTTGGCTTTACAGTTGCAACACGAATTGTTTTGCTAAAACTTGCACCACCGACAAAAACAGTCGCATTCCAATTCCCTGTTGGCGAAGAATCTTCAGTGATGATAGGAAAATAATAAAAGCCATTTTTAGCATTTTGAGAATCTTTATTCTCGCTGAGAACTTCTTGCTTCATTAGCTTTCCACGAGCATCAGTCACCTGTAATTTGACAGGATGATTTTTAGGTAAAGGATTTGCTTTGTCGTTTAATGCAAAAGTTAAATGAATGGTGTCTCCTGGTCGGTGCACACCTCTTTCTGCATAAATTAAACCTTTTAAACCTTTTTTTAGAATTTTTCCAGAAACATCAAATTTGCTCAACGAAAGTGCATTTCCACCATCAAGTTTGGCATAAGCATAATTTTCTCCTTGTCGCGCAATAGCAAAAGCTGCTTTTTCAGCATTATCACTTAATGCGAAGCCTTCTTGATTCGTTCTTATTGAAGAAATGAGCTGTTGCTGAAAATTATATAATTCAACAGTGACGCCGCCTTCTGGTTGAGCTGTGATGAGGTTTGTTGTCGCAAAATGATAAGAGCGATTATTGCTTTCTTTAACAATAAGTCCCAAATCTGATCCTAAAACATTAATGCTCGCAAAACGATCTTCGTCATAGTATGAAAGATCACAAGGATTGTCACGCTCTTGCCAATTGTATGGTGTGTTTCGCCAATCATAAATTTCATTATTCCAATACTGTTCTTCAAGCTCTTCTTCTACTGAAGTGAAATCTGTCTCATTGACTTCTTCATTTTCTGATAGATCATTTGTTTCAGCACATTCATAATTGCTGTATTCTTTTTTAAAGCTGATTTCAATTTGGTACATCGCACCTGGATCAGCTTTTATAAAATCTGAAATATTAATCGCATATGCTTTCCATGAATTAGATTCTAAATCGTTTTCATGAGAAAGACTGATCGTTTTTTTAGCAATTCGTCGACCAACACGTCGAATGTTATAATTGTTTTGTGAGTTTAAATTACCAGATTGAAGAAATTGTAACATATTATCTTCAAAAACCTTGATGACACGAACATCAACAGCTGAAAGATTGACACTTTCAAAATAGATAGGTGTAGATGCTGAACTTGGTAAAATAACCCCTTTAGAAAGTAAACGTACCGCAGGTTTTAGTTGTTCAAAAGACACAGTTTCTAAAAAATCTTTCTTTAATGAATAGCCAGAATTATTTTTTATGCCTTTAAAAATATTGATATTAACTTGACCTGTTATTCGAGTTGAAGGATAAACATTAAGCAAGTTTCCATCAACTTCAAATCGCAAGTTATTTTGATCTTTAATCGTTATTAAGCCTTTAAAGTTTTGCTTCTCATCAAGCGGGTCCGAAAAGTTAATTGCTAACGAACTTTGTTGAGCCAAATTTGTTTTGATATCGATGATGGTAAAATTATTTTGACCAGGAATATCAAAATCGTTTTGAGCTTTATGATCAGCATCAATCGCTTCACCATCCCATTCAATCCTTACTTGAGAATCATCAACTTGTCGTTTAATACTGTCGATCTTAAATCTAAAGTAATTTCCATCTTGAGCTTCGTCTTGCCATTTTATAGAAAGGCTTTTCTTGTCTTGAGACGCTTTAATAAGTTTTTTTGCTTTTGAAAAATCAATTACATCTGAAGCTTCTATGTCGCCTGTTACGTACTGCCATTCTTTAGAATAAGATTGTAAGTTCCCGAGATTGACTTTAAAATTTGGCTGAATTGTTTTAAAGCTAAAGCTGAATTTTTTAAAATCATCACCAATGTCATCATAAAGCTCACTTAATTTTAATGTAACTTGATATTCAGTATTTGGTTTTAAATTTTCATTTGGTTGAAAGACTAAAGAATTATTGTTTTCAACATATAATTTCCCTTTGACATTTGGAGAAATTTCTAAATAACTTGCTGGGATTTCCTGAGACAATTCATATTGCTCTAGAGGCTGAGCTAAATTAATTCTGATAGGTTTTGCAATGGAAACTCTGCCTTGTGAATGATAAGAAATAAATTCTTTGAACTTAAATAAGTTATCAGTTTCAGGCGGTGTTTCGTCTTGACATGAAATTAAAAATATGCTTAGTAAAAGAAAACGGAAAAGATTTTTCATGGAGAAAGGATTATCGTTCAAAGTTATAGCAAATAATCTCGGTTAACAAGATTTTTTTATAATGAGATATTAATAAGAAACTAAACATCTAAACAAAAAGCTTTACATCTGTTATTTCGATGCAAAGCTTTTTTATTAAACTCGATTGATTTTTATTTATGCATAAAGGAATTTTTCTATCAGCATAAAAACACCTGCACCAGCTAAGAATCCGACAAGCGCAAGCCAACTGACTTTCTTGAGATACCAAATGAAATCAATTTTTTCGATACCCATTGCTGCAACACCAGCTGCAGAACCAATCACTAATAAGCTTCCTCCTGTCCCAGCAGAATAAGCGATAAAGTGCCAAATTGGGCTATCAGTTTCAAAAGTATACATTCCCATTGTGGCCGCAACCATCGGAACGTTATCAATAAGTGCCGATAACATTCCCAGAAGAATGACAACAGCATCCATATTAGGAATTGCATTTGAAATACTCTCTGCTGCATAACGTAAAGTTCCGACTTCAATACCAGAAATGCTTCCGTAAACAGTACTTTCTAAAGCTGCAACAGCTAGTAAAATACCTAAGAAAAATAGAATACTTGAAAATTCTATTTTAGATAATGCTCTGTTTGTTGAGTATAAGTGCTTTTGATCTTTAGGAAGGTTTTTTACTGGTTTCACATATTCTGAAAATAACCAAACAATACCTAAACTAAACATCATTCCTAAATAAGGTGGTAATCCTGTAATTGCTTTAAAAATAGGAACAAAAATTATTCCTCCTAAACCAATATAAAGCATGGTTTTACTACTGAGTAAACGCTCTGTTTTCTCATCAGTAATCATCTCACGACGCATGGCTTTTCCTCTAAAAGGTTTCATTTTAGTCGCGATCAGAAATGGCACTACAAAACAAACAATAGACGGGACAATAACATATTCTGAAAGGCCAACCGCCGTCACTTTGTTACCAATCCACAACATGGTTGTTGTCACGTCACCAATAGGCGACCAAGCACCACCTGCGTTTGCAGCAATAATAATCATCGCAGCATACCAAACGCGGTATTTGTGCCAAACGATAATTTTCCTTAATAAGGTAATGAGAATAATTGTAGCCGTTAAGTTATCAATCACTGCAGATAAAAAGAAGGCTAAAATACCTAAAATCCAAAGTAATTGTTTTTTACTTTTTGGCTTAATCACTTTTTTGATAATACCAAAACCACGATGTAAGTCAATGATTTCAACAATCGTCATGGCACCAATTAAGAAGAATAATATCTCACCAATATTACTGAAATGATGCATCAAATTTTTAGTAAAACCATAACTATCAGATTCTGATGGTCCTTCAATTAAACTAAAAACATCTCCTTTATAATTAATAATGTCAAACCAGCCATAGTTAAACCCTATCGCAAGTACTGCCCACATAAATGTTCCCATGAGTAAAGCAGGAACTGCTTTGTCCAGTTTTAATGGATGTTCCAATGTGATTGCTAGATAGCCAAGCACAAAGGCTAAAATTAAAATTGTTGTCATTTAATTAGCTCATAAAAGTTTTTCTAATGCGATTCCAAATGCAGTTTTACTGATGTTATTTAAATCAGAATTTTTATTTTTAATATCTTGAATAGCGTTTTTAATAGTGATTGAAGTATCATTGAAAATGGCTTCATCAGTCATCTGAACTTTTTCACCCATAAAATATGCAAAAGCTCTTGCCATACCACAGTTTGAAATAAAGTCTGGTATTAAACTGATGTTTTGATCTGCATGTTCCATAATGGAACCAAAGAAAATTTCTTTATCAGCAAAAGGAACATTCGCCCCACTTGCTATCACTTCAAGACCATGTTCAATCATTTGATTAACTTGGTCTCGTGTGACTATTCGAGAAGCGGCACAAGGTGCAAATACTTCAGCCCCAACTGACCAAATTTGAGAGTTAACCTCATCAAAACTGAGCATATTGTCTGCTTTTAAAGTATTACCATCTTTGTTTAAATATAAATGTTTCATCTCTTCATAAGAAAAACCTTCTTTATCAATAAGACCGCCATCTTTATCAATAATACCGACAACTTTTGCACCTAAAGCAGTTAAGTAATAAGCCGCTGCAGAACCAACATTTCCAAAACCTTGAATAATAACTTTCTTGCCTTTGACAGAGCTTTTATAAATATTATAAAAATGCTTGATTGACTCTGAAACACCATAGCCAGTAATCATGTCTCCCACGGTATATTGTCTAAATTGATCTGGTGTGTAGTCAGGGTTTTCTACAACTCTGGAAACTCCGCTTCTTAACTGACCAATTCTACTGATTTTATCAGTTTCTGTTGTTTGAAAATGCCCTTGAAAGACACCTTCTTGTGGATGCCATACACCATATTTTTCAATATTAGGAATCACTTCATGAATCTGATCGACATTCATATCGCCTCCAGTTCCATAATAGCTTTTTAACATAGGTGAAACAGCCTTAAACCAACGTTCTAAAACACCAGCTTTTCTAGGATCATTTGGATCAAAATTAATACCTGATTTTGCTCCGCCAATAGCAGGCCCAGAAACTGTAAATTTGATTTCCATTGTTTTGGCTAATGATAAAACTTCATTTTTATCTAGCCCTTTGCGCATACGTGTACCACCTCCTGCGGCTCCGCCTCGTAAAGAATTAATAACAACCCAACCTTCTGCTTCTGTTTCTGAATCTTTCCATTGAAAAACAATTTCAGGCTCTTTTGATTCAAACTTTTTTAAGAGATTTTTCATTTTAGGTTTACTTTTATTTAGTTATTCCAAAATATTTTCCACTTGAATGATCTTTTGAAGCGCCAGTAACTTCAGCAAGAATATTATTTTCATTCCTGAAATACAAAACGCCCATCAAAGCAAAAATCAATGCTTCTTTAAATTCTATAAGTTCCTTTGAAGGCAATATTATCTCACCTTTTATCTTTCCACCTAATTCTTTAATCAGAAAATTATTATACGCACCACCACCTGTCACAAAAATCCTTTTCATTTCTTTTAAAGATTGACTTAGCTGATTAATAATATGCTGTGTAAATGTTGAGATTTTATCTTCAACATTCATATGATATCCATCAACTAAAGGGAAAATCTCTTTATCTAACCATTCAACACCCAGAGATTTAGGTGGTTTTTGTCGATAAAAAGCCAAGCCGTCAAGTTTTGATAATAAATCTTGATGAACTTTTCCTCCTTCAGCAATCCTACCATTTTCATCAAAATCATAACCTAACTGGTTTGCGTATAAGTTGAGTACTTTATTTACAGGGCAAACATCATAAGCAATTCTTTGTTCCTTTTTTTGAAAAGAAACATTGGCAAAACCACCAAGATTTAAGCAAGCCTCATATTCTGAAAACAACAATTTATCGCCAATAGGTACCAATGGTGCTCCTTGACCACCTAACTCAACATCTTGAACTCGAAAATCACAAATGACATTTTGTTGAATTAATCGACTTAATTCTGGTCGATTTCCGATTTGTAAAGTGTATCTATTTTCGGGTTGATGAAAGATTGTGTGTCCGTGAGAAGCAACAAAATCAAGTTTTTCAACTTGATTTTCTCTGATAAACCGATTCATCATATCGGCCAAAACTTGTGTATATTCTCTGTCTAATTTCTCAATATCTTCATGTTTATATTGATGAGCATTTGACAGTTTTTCTTTTATCTTTTTGGAGTAAGAATAAGTCGCGGATGAGTTGAGTTGATAAGACCAAGAATTTGTGTTTTGGTTGAAGAAAAACACAACTTCGAGAAGATCTAAGCCGTCCAATGAAGTTCCAGACATAGCGCCTAGCACGTGATATTTCTTTACAGAATCCCCCAAAAAAACAACATTTATTTAAATTTCATTCAACAATTCGTAAAAGTACTTAATACTTGCTAAATATTACATAGGTTCTCACTATATTTGCGAAACTAATTAAAAGTAATTTTAACACATGGATTTTAAGCTAACAGAAGAGCATGAAATGATTCGCCAAGCGGCGCGTGATTTTGCTAAAAATGAGCTCCTTCCAGGAGTTATCGAGAGAGATGAGAAACAAGAATTCCCAAAAGAGCAAATCAGTAAACTTGGTGAACTTGGATTTCTTGGAATGATGGCTTCTCCTGAATACGGCGGTGGCGGAATGGACACCGTTTCTTACGTTCTTGCAATGGAAGAACTTTCTAAAGTAGATGCATCAGCATCTGTTGTTGTTTCTGTTAACAACTCTTTGGTTTGTTGGGGTCTTGACACTTACGGATCTGAAGAGCAGAAGAAAAAATATCTTTCAAAATTAACGACTGGCGAAAAAATTGGTGCATTTTGTTTAAGTGAACCTGAAGCTGGTAGTGATGCAACTTCACAAAAAACAACTGCAATTGACAAAGGTGATCATTACGTCATCAATGGAACTAAAAACTGGATTACCAACGGGAATTCAGCTGATATTTACCTTGTGATTGCTCAAACTGATAGAGAGAAAAAACATAAAGGCATCAATGCTTTTATCGTTGAAAAAGGTATGGAAGGTTTTGAAGTTGGTCCTAAAGAACAAAAAATGGGAATTCGTGGAAGCGATACGCATTCATTAAACTTTAATGATGTTAAAGTTCCTAAAGAAAATAGAATTGGTGAAGATGGATTTGGTTTTAAATTTGCCATGAAAACGCTTTCTGGCGGCCGCATCGGTATTGCTGCTCAAGCTCTAGGGATTGCATCTGGCGCTTATGAGTTAGCAAAAGAATATGCAAAAACAAGAAAAGCTTTTGGTACTGAAATCATGAACCACCAAGCAATTGCATTCAAAATTGCTGATATGCACACACATATTGAAGCGGCTCGTCACTTAGTGATGAAGGCTGCTTGTGATAAAGACAATGGTGAAAACTATGATTTATCAGGTGCAATGGCTAAATTATACGCTTCTCAAGTCGCGATGGATGTGACAACAGAAGCTGTGCAAGTGCATGGTGGTAATGGATATGTAAAAGAATATCACGTCGAAAGATTAATGCGTGATGCAAAAATCACTCAAATATATGAAGGAACTTCAGAAATACAGAAAGTTGTCATTTCTAGAAGTGTTTTAAGGGACTAATCTCTTAAACTTAACTCACAAAAAAAGAGTCATTTTCAGTTGAAAATGACTCTTTTTTATTTGGGTAATCATGAACTTTTATAACATGCCAAGATTAATAATTTCTTGTTTCGTTAATGGTCTCATTCGGCCACGTGGTAAATCTTTTTTTGTGAGATTAGCATAAAGTACACGATCAAGCTTATTGATTTCGTATCCTAATTTTGTAAATATCTTTTGGATAATTTTTGGACGTTGACTTTTTAATTCAACACCCACATTTTTTTTAGATTTATTATCAACATAGCTTACATCTTCAATATAAACTTTGTAACCTTCAATGAGAACACCATCTTTTATTTGCTGAAGATGTGCATGGTCTAAGGGTTTCTTTAATTCAACATCATAAATCTGTGAAATCCCAGACTTCATGTTTGATAATTTCTTAGCCAAAGTTCCATCATTCGTCATTAATAATAATCCCATTGCTGAACTTTCTAAAGTTCCAACTGGCTTTACAGGTGCTTTCGTTACACGTGCAGCCATATCTAAAACCGTCATATTATTATTTCGATAACTCCCTGTTGTAAAAACACTCTTAGGTTTATTTAGTAAAAAATACTCTTTTGGTTCAGGATTAATCCGACGCCCGTCAAATTTAACTTCATCGTCAAGTTTGACCTTGTGTCCCATTTCAATAATAACTTCGCCATTGACAGTCACACTTCCAGCTTGTATATAAATATCAGCATCACGTCGCGAACACACGCCAGAGTTGGCAATGTACTTATTCAGGCGCATACCAGCATTTGGATCTTTAATCTGTTTATCGACCTTGACCTGCTTCAAATTCTTCTTTCCGCCTTTATTTGACTGATTTGATTTAGAATTTGATTTACGTTTATTCATTCTCTCAATTTTTTGCAAATGTAAGCTATAATAATGAAGAATAACAAATCTGAACCTAGAATAAACGTTTAATAACTTGCTGGATATCAATTAATGCAATACTGAAAATACCCAAAACGATTAAAAATTTCAAAAAATTATGAAGCAAAACATAATCATGCCAATGAATAGAATTCCATAGTTTGATGATGAATGCAACAAAAAATATGACAGTAAAAATAAAATAATACAGCATTAAGCCAATGTCATAAGAATTAATCAAGATAAAAGCTGGTATAAAAAGCAGCAATACCAAAAAAGTAATCAGCTTTCGAGTAAACTGTGTCCCATAAATGACAGGAATCGTATAATATGATTGTGCAAAATCACCTCTCAAGTTCTCAAGATCTTTCACCAATTCACGAATACTTATTAAAAGAAATAAGAAAAATGCATGAATAAAAATAACAGGAGCAAAATTTTGATAATAAACGAAAATTATAAAAAATGGAAGTGTTGCTAACAAAGATGCCGTCAAGGTTCCGATGAAAGGATATTTCTTTAGTTTATGAGAATATAACCACAAAAGAAATATATAGACCGAGAAGAAAATAACAGCCTTAAAAGCGACATAACTCGCTAAAATAACACACAGAAAATTCAATGAAAAATAGACACCTAACTTTGTGTTTTGACTGACATAGTTGTCAAGCAAAGTTTTTTGAGGCCTATTGATTAAATCTTTCTCAGAATCATAAAAATTATTGATGATATATCCAGAGGCGATGGCCAATGAACTCGACAAAACAATAAGAAATAAATTGGAATCAAGCACAACATCTCGAATAGGAATATCAGGCGCCATAATAAAAATGGAAGCCAAATATTGCGCAATCACTAAAACAAGAATATTGTAACCTCTGACAACAGAAAATAAACTGAAAAACTTAAGAATAATTTTTCTGCTTCCTGAAGCCATTTTTTTTAATATCTAAAATGTATAAACTACCTCTAATTTGTGATCACTCAAAGCTTTTTGTGCTTTTTCAAAATCTTCAGTAAAACCTAAAATATAACCACCTCCGCCAGAACCGCAAAGTTTAAGATAGTAAGCATTTGTATCAATTCCCTTTTTCCATAAGTCATGGAATTTCTGAGGAATCATCGGTTTAAAATTATCTAGGACAACATTCGATAAATTTTTGACATTTGTAAATAATGATTTAAAATCACCTTTTAAGAAATCGTCAACACAAGCATCAGTGTGTTTTACAAATTTATCTTTAATCATGTTTTTAAAGCCTTCTTGCTTCATATTTTCCATAAAGATGCTGACCATTGGTGCAGTTTCACCAACAATTCCACTATCTAAAAGAAAAACTGCGCCTTTGCCTGAAGTCGTTTGAGAAGGAATACCAGCTGGCTCTAAATCTTCATGAGACTTAATTAAAATCGGTAAGCTTAAATAACTATTTAAAGGATCGAGACCTGATGATTTACCATGAAAGAAAGACTCCATTTTTGAGAAAATTCTTTTTAATTGTAGAAGCTTTTCTCTACCAAGATTTTCCAATACAGTTATTCGGTTAAGCGCATATTTGTCATAAATTGCAGCAACTAAAGCACCACTACTCCCAACACCATAACCTTGCGGAATGCTACTGTCAAAATATAAACCTGCTTTAACATCAGATTTTAGTTTATCAATATCAAAAGTGACTTCACTCTCAGAATCAGAACTAACATCTTCAAGATAGTTAGCAAATTTTAAAAGTTCTTGATTAGATTTTTTCGCTTTCCCATCAAGATTTTCATCAACCTTTAAAGCGCCATTATAAAAATTATAAGGAATAGAAAGACCTTTAGAATCTTTGATAATTCCGTATTCACCAAAAAGAAGAATTTTTGAATAAAATAATGGCCCTTTCATATTATTGAATTTTTCATGGTTAGTTGCGCCAAAATTAAATATTTCTTAAAGTCTAGCAAAGCTTTACTTGATTAATTAACAGTCTCTTATTTGATGTTCACGTAATCTTTGATATATTCTTCAACTTGACAGAACTGCTTTAGCTCACTTTCAATAAAATTTTCAACCTCAGACTTCGCAGAAGTTGAAAACAACAAATGCACGTTAGCACCTGCATCTAAAGTAAAACCTAACGGGAGTTTGGTGTCTTTTCTAAACTTCCAAATGCGTTCAATAATTTCTAAAGTATTTGATCTCATCAAAATAAAATAAGGCTGACTCGTCATCATCATCGCATGTAAGCTTAAAGCTTCTGATTCTACGATTTCAAAAAAACGCTTATAATCGCCTGAGGCTAACACAGTTTTCATAGCTATGATATGCTGATTAGCTTGCTTAAAACGCTGCTCCGCAAATGGATGATCATGCATTAAATTATGACCAACACTGCTGCTCACTTGTTTCTGACCTTTATCGACTAATAAAATATAATCTTGAAAATCCTTAAAATTCGGATGCAAAGCTTGGTTGTATTTAATGCCGTAATAGTTTGAACTTTCAGGAATTTCTGAATGCTCGCCCCACACTACCAAATCGCCAGATGTACTTCTACAAGCACTACCTGAACCTAAACGTGCCAAAAATGAAGTTTTGAGTTGCTCATATTCTTCTGTTAGCTGACTAAATGATTTCTCGGCTTCCATTATCGCTTTTGCCAAAGCTGCCATACCACTTGCTGAAGAGGCAATACCACTGCTATGCGGAAAAGTATTACTTGTATGTATCTCTAATTCATATTGCTTTAGAAAAGGAACATAAGCATCAATACGCTCAAAAAAAGATTTGATTTTCGGCTTGAAATCAGCTGCTTTTTCTCCTTCAAAAAAAACATCAAATACAAATTTATCAGATTTATTTTCTGATTTAAAAACCAATTTGGTCTCAGTTCTGCAAGTGTTTAAAGTAAAGCTAATCGAAGTATTCGTAGGCAATTGCTCGCCATACTTCCCCCAATATTTAACCAAAGCTATATTGCTAGGAGCTGAAACTGAAAAGCCTTTTCCTAATAGATATTCAGCTTTCTCATGACAAATAAATTCTGGCTTTTGCATAAAAAATATTTTAGGCAAAGATAGCAGACACTTTGAAATTTTTATTGTGAGAAAGATTTAAAATTTTTATTTTGCTTATTCAAAAGAAATTTATGAGATCAAAGCTTGCTGTCAAAATTCTCATTTCTATCCTCATTTGTCTTGGTGTTGGCCTCATCGCGTCTGTTGCAACACAAAGCTCGGTTAACACTTGGTTCACAACTTTAGAAAAACCATTTTTCAACCCACCAGCTTGGCTTTTTGCTCCCGTTTGGATTGTGCTTTATATCTTGATGGGAATTTCAGTTGCGCTTGTTTGGCATAAAGGTTTGTACCATTTATGGGTAAAGACAGCCATTTATCACTTTGGCTTTCAGCTTTTATTAAACGCTTTATGGTCTATTGCATTCTTCGGATTAATGTCACCTATCTTCGGACTTGTCGTTATTCTTTCGCTCATTGTCCTTCTATTGTTGACTTATAAATGGTTTAAAGTCGTTTATAAACCCGCAGCCTATTTATTGATTCCATACATGATATGGATCTTTTTTGCGGCTGCTCTCAATTTTGAGATTTGGCGACTCAATTCTTTTTAAAATTTAAGATTCAGCAATTGCTTCTGCAACATGGTAAGCACTTGTCCAAGCATTTTGGAAATTAAAACCACCTGTGATTGCATCAATATTTAGCGCTTCACCGATAATATAAAGTTGAGGATGCAATTTACTTTCAAAAGTTTTGAAATCAATTTCTTTTAATTCAACACCGCCGGCTGTCACAAATTCATCTTTAAATGTACTTTTACCTGTCACCTTCAATTTTGAATTTAAAAGAACTGAAATTAAATCAGTTTGGTTTTTTCTTGATAAATCTGCCCATTTTTGTGTTTCTTCAATTTTTGATTTTTGAAGAACTTTCAACCAAAAACGCTTGGGTAAATTTTCAACAGAAAAAGTTGACATCTGTTTTTTAGGAAAATCTTTTTGTTGTGCTGTTAATAAATTTGATAAAGATTCTGCTGAATGCTGAGGAAGCCAATTCACATGAAGTTGAAATTGATAATCAAGCCGATTTAAATCACGTGCGCCCCAGGCTGAAAGTTTTAAAATTGCCGGCCCGCTTAAACCCCAATGTGTGATTAAAGTATCGCCATCAGAACTCAAAACTAAGTGTTTACCTTCATAAACTTTCACTTCTGTCGGCAGAGCTAAACCTTGTAAACCTTTTAGCAAAGCATCTTCAATATGAAATGTAAATAGCGAAGGAACAGCTTCTATAATCTGATGTCCAAGATTTCTCATAAGCTTCCACATTTGTTGGCTACTCCCTGAAGCAATAATTAAATACTCAGTTGAATAATTTTCTTGAGTTGTTTTAACAGACCATGAATCATTTATTTTTTCAATAGATTTGACGGCTTGAGAGGTTTTATAATCAACTTTATATTTATGAGCTTCGCTTAAAAAACAATCAATAATTGTTTGAGAATCATCTGAAGTTGGAAAAATTCGGCCGTCTTCTTCAATCTTGAGTTCAACACCTCTTTCTTCAAGCCACGCCATCATATCGCCTGTCATAAATCGATGAAAAGGACCTCGCAATTCTTTCTCACCACGCGGATAGTTTTTAGACAATTCTTTCGGAAGAAATTCAGCGTGCGTTACATTACATCGACCTCCGCCCGAAATTTTGACTTTATTTAAAAATTTTTTAGTCTTTTCTAGAATCAGAATTTTTAAATCAGGTTTCTTTTTCGCTAAATTAATAGCTGCAAAAAAACCTGAAGCGCCACCTCCAACAATAATCACATCAAAATTTTGATCACTCACTTCTAAATATTTTCTACAAAAATAGACTTTTGAAAAGTAAACTTAGGATAAGGTCTTTTCTAATTTCAATTGAATTCTTTTTCGGTTGATATCAACATCTAAAACTTTAACCAAAATCTGCTGGTGCAAACTTACATGCGCATTCACATCTTTCACAAATTCATCAGCCAGATTGGAGACATGAATCAAACCACTTTCTTTAATACCAAGGTCAACAAAACAACCAAAGTTGGTGATATTATTGACGATTCCTGGTAACAGCTGTCCTTCTTCCAAATCTTCAATCGTCTTGATATTTTGATTAAAAGCAAAAGCTTTTGCCGTTTCCCGTTGATCTAAACCTGCTTTTTCTAATTCATTAATGATATCTTGAAGGCTATAAAGTCCAACTTCATCTGTCTGATATTTCTCAAAATCAATTTGTGACAAAACCGATTTGTTGCCGATTAAATCTTCAATTTTTAAGCCTTCACTTTTTGCCATTTTTTTGACAACATCATATTGTTCTGGATGAACAGCAGAATCATCTAAAGGATTTTTAGAATTTTTAACTCTTAAAAAACCTGCGGACAATTGATAAGCTTTATCGCCTAAACGCTTTACTTTTTTGAGTTCAGCACGCGATTTAAAACCCTGATTTTCCTGTCGGTAATCAACAATATTTTTAGCCAAACCAGAACCGATTCCCGAGACATAGCTCAATAAAGAATAACTTGCTGTATTGAGATTAATGCCAACAGAATTAACACAACTTTCGACAACACGATCCAAGCTTTTCTTCAACTGAGATTGATCAACATCATGTTGATATTGGCCAACACCAATGGATTTAGGATCAATTTTGACTAGCTCAGCCAAAGGATCTTGTAAACGTCGACCAATGGAAATTGCTCCACGCACAGTGACATCGTAATTTGGAAACTCTTCTCGTGCAATTGAAGACGCAGAATAAATTGAAGCACCAGCTTCACTTACCACAAAAACCTCAGGCGCATGCTTGAAATAAATACGTTTGACCAAAGCTTCTGTTTCACGAGAGGCTGTACCATTACCAATAGCGATGGCTTTAATTTTATAAGCTTCAACTAAAGTGCTGATTTTTTTGATAGCCTCTTTAGATTTATTTTGAGGTGCATGCGGAAAAATAGTTTCGTTGTGTTTTAAATTTCCTTCAGCATCTAAACAAACAACTTTACAGCCTGTTCTAAAGCCTGGATCTATTGCCAAGACTTCTTTTTCACCTAATGGTGGCGCTAATAAAAGCTGTTTCAGATTTTTAGCAAAAACATCTATAGCAGCTTCGTCTGCTTCTTTTTTAGAATTTTGTAATGCTTCATTACTCAAGGAAGGTAGCAGCAATCTTTTTAAAGCATCTTGAAGAGATAAACGAATTTGTTCCGCTTCATCTGATTCACTTTTGATGAGTTTTTCTTCAATTTTAGAAAAAATATAAGCATCATCAAGTTGTAATTTAACCCTGATAAAGCTTTCTTTTTCGGCACGTTGTATGGCTAAAAATCGATGAGAAGGTATATTTTTCAACCGCTCTGACCAATCAAAATAATCAACAAATTTCTGGGCTTTGGGTTCATCTTTTTTGGTTTTGATGACTTTCGTTTCAATCAATGCATGATTAGCGTATTGATAACGTAAAAAATCTCTGACTGACAAACGCTCAGAAATCCATTCAGCCATAATAAGTCTTGCAGCTTCAAGAACTTCATCAATAGATTTTAAATCTTTTGAAATATATTTTTTAGCAATTTGATTTAAATCTAAATTTTGCTGTGCCATGATCATTTTTGCTAAAGGCTCAACACCTTGCTCACGGGCAACATCAGCTTTTGTTTTTCGTTTCTTTTTATAAGGCAAATAAAGATCTTCAAGCTTGGTGAGATCTTGTGTTTTTTTGATATTCAGTTTTAATTCTTCTGTTAGATCACCTTGACTTTCTAAAGTTTCAAGAATACTTGTACGCCTCGTTTCAAGTTTTTCATAAGTTTCCTTGGCCTTGATAATATTCTCAATTTGCACCTCATCAAGATTACCAGTGTGCTCTTTTCGGTAACGTGCAATAAAAGGAATTGTCGCATCGGCATTGATTAATTCAAGCGTTGCTGACAATTGAGACAAAGCAATTCCGGTTTGTTTTTGAACAAAATCATTGAGTTGCATAAAATCAAATTTAGAGTTCAAAAATACATTTAATCTGATACGAGGCTTAAAATAATAACAAAGAAAATCTCAGCTTTTCAAGTTTTAAATTTTGAATGACTCAACATTTAATACTCTAGACTTCTAGACGGAAGACTGTTAGACTAAAGACTTTTAGAGACAGGACTATTTGATACACGACTATCAGCTTAAACTCTTTTATTCTCGATACATTTTTCGCTTCAACTTTGTTTCAACGAAAAACACTCGAATTGACAGTTTTCGGTTATCGATTGACGATTAATTGGGTGGTAGGTCTTAGGTAGTAGGTCTCAAATAATTTTGAATGATGAATTTTAAATTTTGAATGACTCAACATTTAATTCTTTAGACTTCTAGACGGAAGACTGTTAGATTAAAGACTTTTAGAGACATGACTATTGACGCGAACTGTTTATTCTCGATACATTTTGATTCCTTTATTTAGACACAAGTAAATTCGGTTTTAAAAAAAACATTATTCAAATAAATTGAGGTATTTTTTAAAGACATAAAGCTTACCTCTTTTACTTCCTGTTATTTCTTCAAGAATACCTAATTCTTCCAAATCACTGATAAGGTTGTAAGCTGTTCGGTTGGAAACCTGTGCAACTTCTTCAACTTTTTTCGCATCAATAACTGGTCTTGTTAATAAATATTGTAAAATCTTTTGCGCATTATTAGCTCGTGAACCTAAAGTTTGAATATTGAATTCTGAATTTTGTTTTAATTTTAAAATCTCATCAAAAGTTTCAACCCCTTTTTTTGCTGTTTCTATGATGCCTACTAAAAAGAATTTAAGCCATTGCTTCATATCATTTTGCGTTCTAACTCTCGTCAAGTTTTCATAATAAAGATCTTTATTTTTTTCAAAAAAATCTGACAAGTATAAAATAGGTTTTTTTAAAATTTCTTTATCAACCAAGTATAAGGTTATTAAAAGTCTCCCTACTCTTCCGTTACCATCTAAAAAGGGATGAATTGTTTCAAACTGATAATGAATCACACCAATTTTAAGTAAATCCGGAAAAAAGAACTTTTGATTGTGCGTAAACTTTTCGAGGTCACTCATTAATTCATTTATACTCGTATGTTCAGGCGGAATAAAAGTAGCATCGTTTATAGAAGCGCCACCAATCCAGTTTTGGCTTTTTCTAAATTCTCCTGGTTGTTTATGTTCACCTCTTACACCTTGTAGCAAAACTTTATGCGTTTCTTTAATTAGTCGGCTAGAAAATGGGATTTCTTGAAGCAACTCTATGGCTTTACTCATTGCTGAAATGTAATTTTGCACTTCTTCCCAGTCATCTTTTTTTTCACTTGTTACATCATCTTTATCAAGCAAAGCCTCTTCTATATTTGTCTGCGTCCCTTCAATTTTACTACTTTGAGTCGCTTCTTTTAGAACGTGCATACTTATAAAAAGATCTACATCTGGTATATGTTCACTATACATATCTAACCTCCCAAGCTGTCTATCTGCTTTAGATAATAAACTTAAAAGCTTCATATCATTCAACAACCATTCTTTATTTATAATGTTGGGCTGAAAGCTTTTATAATAGTCTTGACTTATATATAAACCCGATGTGAAATTTTGCATAATTTAATTATAGTTTACATTAACAAATTTCTTATTGCAAAATACAAGATTCTTTTACAATAAAGAATTTACTATTGCAAAATACAAGCTTTTTTTACAATAAGAGATCAGCTAATACAAGATGTTGCATTTATTTATAAATAACAGTTTTTCGGTTTTCGGTGAATAATGAATTTTGAATGACTCTATCGGTTATCGGTTGGCTGTTCTCTGTTGACAGTTTTCGGTTGACTGTTCTCAGTTCTCAGTTTACGGTTATCAGTTATTAGTTTTTCTGTTTGACTTTGTGAAATTAGATTGGTGATTAAAAAGAAAAAGTAATGACTAATCATAGCCTATTGTTTAATTACAAAATAATTAAGGATATTTGACTAATTGATTATACTTTTTGGTTAATTTTAACGAATAATAATAATTTCAACTCTCTGTTTTTAAAATTATATGACATGAAATTACAATTACAACTTTTCAGCATCGCCTTGGTTTTGCTTTCTAGTTTAAGCGTACAAGCTCAAGAAGACACACCAGATTGGCAATGGGCCAAGCGTGGGGGGAATACCTCTGGACTTATAGGGAGTGATTTATTAGGTTATGGTATGGAACGCGTTTTGGAAGTGGTGGTGGATACTGATAATAATTATTACTTTTTAGCCGAGGTGGGTTCTAGTCAAACAGATTATGACGGGATGCCCCTGACTGCTTATAGCATCAACGGTAGCCGTAAAGATATTTATGTGTTTTCAACAGATTGTGAAGGCAACTTGCGTTGGGATAAAATGATTGGGGGGGGCATAGACGATTCTGCCAATTCTATAGGCCTTGATAGCAACAATAATGTATATGTCAGCGGATATGTTAGAAATAGTAGCACCACCCCTCCCCCTCCTCATTTTGATACAGATAGCATCAAAGGCCCTGCCAACTCTCAAGCTGGCGAAATGCTTAAAAACATGTTTATTATTAAATACGACCAAGACGGCAATTATCAATGGCTCAGAGAACCTGAAGGGGCTTTAAGTGGTACATTTGGAGGGTATTTTATGAGAAGTTTTATTGAAGCTGATGGCACCAGCCATCACTTTGTTAGATTTTATGAAGGTACACATTTAGACGGTCAGTTGACCGTTGCTGATGGTGAACTTCAAGCAGCAATAGTGGTTTATGATGCTGATGGTAACCTTGAGCGTTTCTTTACCATTGATATGGAAACATATAATTTTTACGATCATCAAATGGTCTATGACGCCAACTTAAATCGCTATTATATTGCGGATACGAAACGTAATCAAGATGATTCTGATGCCCCAAGCATTGATGGCTATGGCGTGGCTTCTGGGGCTGAAAAAGCTTTTTATTTGGCTGCCCTAGATGATCAAGGCAATGTCATTTGGTATCACGAAAATCAACATAGAAATATCTATTCTTTAGGAGATCTTAAACTGGATGATAATGGCAATATCTATCTTACTGGTAAATATACGGGCGATGGTGTGCTTGATTCTAATCTTGAATTTACCCCTGACAGCTTTGTTGGTTTTGAGTTTATGACCGCACCCATGGAAGATCCTCAAGGGCCATTTCTTGTTAAGCTTGATAGTGATGGGAACTTAATCTGGGGCACCAATGCCATTGAGTATTCTCCTTTCCCAGGACGAAGCATCGCCATTGATGGTGATGATGTGTATTTAGGTTTAGGCATCTTAGGCAATTCTTGGGGTGGGGTTAATGTCCCTGGCCCTGAACTTCAAGGACTTGTCCCTGACCCTAGCATCATACATTTTGATGCCGCAACTGGTGATGTTGAAAATGTGATCAGCATGCCTCAAACCTCTAGCTACCACGATGCTTTTATGTCTATTGCTCTCGATAGCTACGGCAATATTATTGGCGGTGGCTATTTTGGTGGTAGCCTCTTTAGTAATCACTCTGTTGAAACACTTAACAACATAGGTGGGGATAGTGATTTCTTTATCGCGCAATATGGCTCTGGAAATTGCTCTGAAACGGCCTCATCAGAAGACTTTAACAAAACTAAACTTAAAATACACCCTAATCCAACTTCTGGCATTGTCAATATCATCTATGAAGATGAATTAACTACCTATAAAGTTTATGACTTGCAAGGGAAAGTACTACAAGCTGGCAGCTTGAAACATAAACAAATAAACTTGTCTAAACTCCAACCCGGATTGTATATGTTGTCCCTAACAGATACCGATGGAAATCAATCTTATGTGAAAGTCGTGAGGGAATAGACTTTAAATAATTTTGAATGATGAATTTTAAATTTTGAATGACTCTATCGGTTAACGGTTGGCGGTTATCGGTTTTCTGTGAATAGTGATTGGTGAATAGTGATTGGTGAATAGTGAATCGGTTTTCCTTTGGAATCAAGACTCAGGACTTTTTGACTCAGGACTAGGTTATTCGTGAGTGGTGATTTGTAAAATTGGTTATTTGTGAAATCGGTTTCTCTTAGAGTCAAGATTTAAGACTATTAGACTCAGGACTAAATCGGTTATTCGTGAGTGGTGAGCGGTGAGTGGTGATTTGTAAAGCTGGTTATTCGTGAAATCGGTTTCTCTTAGATTCAAGATTTACGACTATTAGACACAAGACTAAATTGGTTATGAAAAGCGCAAAGGCTAAAAGTAAAGGCTAAACATCTAAAAAAACGACACTTTAGCCCTCATTATCTTTATAAATATTCAAGAATAACATCAATTGCTTTAGAGCTGTCTTCTCAATTTTCAGTTCAATAATTTGATTCAATCAATAGCCATTAATTCAATTTTGTTTTATAAATTCGTCGCAAATACCTTTTTGGCTGTCTTGATTTTAAGACAGAAAACAGGGGAATTGGGTGTAAATCCCAAGCTGTTGCGCAACTGTAAGCGATAAATTATCGTAAGCCAGATTACCTGCCAAATTGGTTTTGAATTTTGTTTTCGCATAAAAAACGAAGTTCAGAAATAGGCTATTCATACCTTTTTCTCTTCCTTTTTTGTGCCATTGTTAAACTTTTAAAATTTAAATACAATGGGCATTTTTGACAAACGCTTAAATTACAAACCTTTTGAGTATCCCGAAGTCATGGACTTCGTGGAAAGTATGAATTCATCTTTTTGGGTTCATAAAGAGATTGACTTTACAGCAGATATTCAAGATTTTAAATCTAATCTCTCTGAAACTGAACAAGAAATCGTTAAACGCAGTTTACTCAGTATCGCTCAGGTAGAAATTGGTGTCAAACTTTTTTGGGGCGACTTGTACAGGCACTTCCCTAAACCTGAATTTAATAATCTTGGTGCTACTTTTGCAGAATGTGAAGTTAGACACGGGGAAGCTTATGCCAGATTAATTGAGGTTTTAGGTTATCAAAAAGATTTTGAAAATCTTGTTGACATCCCAGTGTTTAAAGAAAAAATAGAGCTGACTGAAAATAGTCTTTTAAACAATGCTGACATTATCTCAAAACTTCTATTTTTCACTATTGTGATTGAAAACTCTTCCTTGTTCTCACAATTTGCAAATATCTTGTCATTTACAAGATTCAAAGGCTATCTAAAAAACACTTCTAACATCATCGCTTGGACATCTATTGATGAGCAAAATCATGCTGATGCCGGTATTTACTTAATAAATAAAATAAATGAAGAAGGATTTTTAGACGAAAAAATTAAATCCAAAATGGCTCAAGATGTTGAAAAATACATTCACTACGAATCTCAACTTCTAGATTGGATTTATGAGAAAGGAGAGCTGGATTTCTTTACAAAGAATGACATGCTCAACTTCATGAAATACCGTGTAGATGACTCACTACAAAAAATTGGTATCCCGAAATTATTCAACATTTCTCAAGTTCAATACAAGCCTATGCAATGGTTTGATGAAGAGGTTTTTGCAAATGAACTAGATGACTTTTTTGCTAAAAGACCAACAGCTTACACAAAGCATGATAAAAGTATTCATGCTGAAGATTTATTCTAAATATAGAGAGATGACATCAGAGATTACCAATAGAATAGCACAATCGCGTACAAGTATTTTTAAAGTTGTTTTTCCGAACACAACCAATCATTACGATACTTTATTTGGAGGGACAGCAATGAATTTGATGGATGAGGTCGCCTTTATTACGGCAACGCGTTTTAGCCGAAAGAAAGTCGTGACAATCTCATCAGATCAGATTGACTTTAATGAACCTATCCCAGCCGGGACGATTATTGAATTAGCAGCAGAAGTTGCTGAAATTGGCAACACCAGCTTAAAGGTGAAAGTCGATTTATTTCAAGAAGAAATGTATGAAAATACCCCACAAAAGAAATCCATTTCAGGTGTTTTCACTTTTGTGGCTTTAGATAAAAACAACAAAAAAACCAATGTCTTATGAGTGAACCATGGTGGCTTAACGATGAAAGTGAGCAAATTTTAAATAGAGGTTATTTACTAAAAGGAGAAAGTGTAAAAGGAGCGATTGATCGTATTGCTACAGCAGCGAGCAAGCAACTCTTTAGGCCTGAACTAAAAGAAAAATTTATTGAGATTATCGACAATGGGTGGATGAGCTTAAGTTCACCGATTTGGGCAAATATGGGAACTGAAAGAGGTTTGCCCATTTCTTGCTTTAATGTTCATGTTCCTGATTATATTGAAGGAATCACGCACAAATTAGGTGAAGTAATTATGCAAACTAAAATTGGTGGTGGCACTTCTGGCTATTTTGGCGAGTTAAGGGGAAGAGGAACTGCTGTTACTGACAACGGCCAAAGTAGCGGCGCGGTTTCTTTTATGAAATTGTTTGATACTGCCATGGACACAATTTCGCAAGGCGGCGTGAGACGTGGCGCTTTTGCTGCTTATCTAGATATTGACCATCCTGATATTGAGGAGTTTTTGCAAATAAAAGATATTGGGAATGCACTACAAAATTTGTTCTTTGGCGTTTGTGTGCCTGATTATTGGATGCAAGAAATGATAGATGGCGACATGGATAAACGCAAACTCTGGGCAAAAGTTTTGGAAGCAAGACAACAAAAAGGTATACCCTATATTTTATTTTCGGATAATGTAAACCGGAATAAACCTCAGGTTTACAAAGATCATAATATGCGTATTAACGCGAGTAATTTATGTTCTGAGATTATGCTTCCTTCTAATTTTGATGAGTCTTTTATTTGCTGCCTCTCATCGATGAATCTTGAACTCTATGATGAATGGAAAGATACGGATGCCGTACAAACTGCTATTTTCTTCTTAGATGCCGTTCTACAGGAGTTTATACAAAAAACAGAAGATAACTATTACTTAAAGGCTGCTCATAATTTTGCTAAGCGACACAGAGCAATTGGTTTAGGTGTCATGGGCTGGCACTCTTATTTGCAAAAGAATATGATTGCATTTGAAGGCCTAGAAGCCAAACAATTAACAAATAAAATTTTTGAACATATTCGATCAGAAGCCGATACTGCCACACAAAAATTAGCAGAAATATTTGGAGAGCCTGAGCTACTGAAGAATTATGGTATCCGTAATGCTACCCTTATGGCAGTGGCTCCCACTACTTCTTCCTCAGCTATTTTAGGACAAACATCGCCTGGGATAGAGCCTTTTAGCAGTAATTATTTTAAGGCAGGCTTATCAAAGGGTAATTTTATTCGGAAAAACAAATATCTCAAGGCTTTACTGAAGGAAAAAGAGATTGACAATGAAGCAACTTGGCGCAGCATTATGTTACATCAAGGTAGCGTTCAGCATCTTGAAGAATTAAACGAAAAAGAAAAAATGGTCTTTAAAACTTTTAAAGAAATCAGTCAGTTAGAAATTATCCAACAAGCGGCAGTACGCCAAAAACATATTGATCAATCACAAAGTTTAAACATCAACATTCCATCAAACTTACCAGTTAAAGACGTTAATAAGCTTACGATAGAAGCTTGGGAGTTAGGAGTAAAAACGCTTTACTATCAACGCAGCCAGAGCGTTTCAAAAGAAACGGTAGTTCAGAATTTAGTAGAATGTGTAAGTTGCGAAGCTTAGATTCTACTTCTAGTCTGTGATATCAAGTTTTTGCTATTAGATTTGCTTGGCAGTTGTCATTTTTCGAATAATCAGTTTTTAGTGAATGATTAATTAGGTGATAGGTTTTAAGGATTAGGGAGTTTTCACCATTAAAGATTACTAGAACACATACTAATTGCTCTGTCAATACGTTTTTTTTAAAGCTGAAATATGATATGAAAAAAGGCTTATTGAAATATTCCAATAAGCCTTTTGAATTTTTAAAAAATCTTATTTTAAAGAGGTGTCACTAAATCTTCAAACCAAGTTTTAACATCACCTTCAAGGTGTGAAGATAATTTTTCTTGTACTATTTTATGGTAATCATTAATCCATTTGATTTCTTCTTCTGTCAACATTTCTTTCACGATGATGTTTTTAAAGAAAGGACATAAAGTTAAGGTTTCAAACTCATAAAAAGTATTCCACTCTGTTTCTTTCCATTTTTTGGTTAAGACTAAATTCTCGTGACGAATTCCGTATTGTCCTTCGACGTAATAACCAGGTTCGTTTGACATCACCATGCCGTCAACAAGATCATAAGGATTCAGATCTTTACGAATGCTTTGTGGTCCTTCATGTACATTTAAAAAACTACCAACGCCATGACCTGTACCGTGATTGTAATCTTTACCATCCATCCATAGTGGCATTCTTGCAAAAGCATCGAGTTGCACGCCTTTTGTTCCTTTTGGGAATTTCACTAATGACAACTGGATTAATCCTTTCAATGCTTTTGTTGCATCTTTCTTAAATTCATCTGTGACTTCGCCTAAAGCAAAAGTTCTTGTAATATCAGTTGTTCCTTCTAAATATTGTCCGCCAGAATCAATAAGGATACTGCCGTGATCGGTAATCTTTGTACTGCCTTCAGCTTTTGCAGAATAATGAATTATTGCGCCATTTCCTTTATAACCTACAATCGTATCAAAGCTATTACCTATAAAGTTTTCGCCTTGTGCTCGAAAATCATGCAACTTTTGACCAACGCCATATTCGTCGAGCTCTTCTTGACCGACAGCATGCGTAAACCAGTGTAAAAACTTCACTAATGCAACGCCATCTTTCACCATCACTTTTTCAAAACCTTCTTGTTCAGTTTTGTTTTTGATGGCTTTCATTAAATGCCCTGGGACTGGCTTTTTAATGATGTCGTTATTTTCTTTTACAGCCTCAAAAACAGATTGATTACTATTTGGCGCAATTAAAATTTGCTCGTTTTTAATATTTTTTAAATCATCAAAAAAGCTATCATAAGCTTTTAATGTGACCTCAGCCTCTTTCATTTGACGTCTAGCTTCTTCATCAAGTTTATTGATGTCAACAAATAAGATTGTCTCTTTCTGAGTAAGAAGTAAGTAACTTAAAAAAACAGGATTACATTTGACATCACTACCACGCAAATTCAGTGTCCACGCAACATCATCTAAACTAGAGATGATATGCATAGAAGCATCTTGCTCTTTCATTTTAGAACGAATTGCGGTGATTTTATCACTAACAGATTGCCCAGCACGTTCCATAGGTTGAATGTAAACAGGATTTTCACTTGGAGAAGGACGATCCGTCCAAACATCGTTTAACAAAGGCAAATCTTTAAGTAGACGCTTGTTTTTACTTAATTTCTCCGAAAGCTGACGCCAATTAGAATGTGAAGTAACAAGCGAATTAACAGCAACAGTTGCATTTTCTGAAGTTTCTGAAATAATCCAGTCAATATAATGTGGCGTTCCTTCAATTCCATCTTTAAACATATCAATACCCGAACCTTTGAGCTCTTCAGGTGCTTGCGTAAAATAGCGACCATCCGTCCAAAGTCCGGCTTTGTCTTTAGTCACAACCACAAAACCTGCCGAACCTGTAAAGCCTGAAAGCCAAGTCCTTTCTTGCCATTCAGCTGGTAGATACTCGCCCATGTGCGGATCGGCTGAATATATGATAAAGGCATCGACATTATTTTTCTTCATTTCTGCTCTCAAAGAAGCAACTTTTTCTTTTGCTGTCATAAGTGAATTTTTTAAAAGTCGAAAGTTACAGAAAGTCTGTTGCAATCTGAAAAAAGTAGATAGATGTTTAACAAGTTTTGGCTAGCAATTTTCGTCACGCATTTAAAAATAAATTTTTTTTAACAAAAAAGTGTTTAAGATTAGCATACCTGAGCCTCTTAGAAAAATTTATAAAGTTTAACTTGCCAAAATTATGATCCAAGATCAACAGACTTCTACTTAAAATTTTTAATAAATGAATCTTACCAACCCATTAGTTTACGGTGCTCCTATTTTCATCGCCTTAATTGCCTTAGAGCTTTCCTATAGCAAAACACGAGACAATAAAAAGCTATATAACTGGAAAGATTTATTATCAAGTTTATCGCTTGGCATAGGATCAGCTGTGATCGGCGCACTTATGAAAACAGTTTCTATGATTCTGATTTTCAATTTTGCTTATGAGCTTTTTAACCCGATTGTAGATGGTGTTCGCACCAATATCATGGGTTGGGAATCTTTTGGATATGCTTGGTATATTTGGATATTCTGTATGCTCTTAGATGATTACACTTACTACTGGTTCCATCGTCAAAACCATATGGTTAGATTTTTATGGGCTGCGCATATTGTTCATCATTCCTCTGACAATTTTAATCTGGGAACTGCTGTTCGTAATGGTTGGTTTACTATTTTTTACAAGCCTTTCTTTTATGTATGGATTGTTATTATTGGTTTTCCACCAGAAATGCTTGTCGTTTGTTTAGGTATTGAGGCTTTATGGCAATTTCAATTGCACACACAATACATTAAGAACTTAGGCTTTCTTGAAAAATTTGTAAACACGCACACAATGCATCAAGTTCACCACGCTCAAAACATTGAGTATATGGATAAAAATCACGGTGGTTTTCTAAATATATTTGATCGCATTTTTGGCACATGGAAAGAACTGGATGAATCCATTGATATAAAATATGGTGTTTCTACACCTCCAAACTCATATAATCTCTATGTGATTTTAACGCACGAATACAGAAACATTTGGAATGATATGAAAAAGTCTAAAAATTGGGGTGACAAGTTCATGTATATTTTTGGTCCTCCAGGCTGGAGCCATGATGGCAGTTCATTAACTATCAAACAAACTCGAAAGAAGCTTAAACAAGAAAAAATCGCAGCTGCTTAACTAAAAAAATGACATGATTGAATTTTTCAAGTTTTAATTTTTTAAGTCATCTATCTATTTTCAAAAACAAATCTCGTCATTGTTTTAACTGTAGATAAGCAAATTTGGGATCTTTAATAAAGAGTTGAAAATCATAGTGTATAATAGTATGTAGAAAAAGGAATCCACTGTTCAACCACAGGAAAGAATTTCTGGATTTCTTATTGTGAACATTTATGCTTCCAAACTTGATCTGACATAGAAAATTCTAAGATATAGCACAAAAGACTAGCTACCGCTTTTGTAATTGATCTAATGATGTTCCTTTTATCCCTTGAATATCATTCCCTGAAGGTTTTTGGAACAAGACAAGATCGAAATCCCCGATAACCGCAATTAAATGTTCGAAAACATCTGATTGAATTAAATTCAATGGTTTAAAACTAACACTATTAACCCAGGCATATATTTCCAAAGGAAGACCATCACCGTCTTGCTGAAGCTGTCTCACTACCATATATTCGTTATTTATACCTGGATGCATCATAAGAAAAGATTCTATATACTGCCTAAAAAGACTGAGATTGGTAATAGTGCTAAGCTTCTCAAAATCATATCCTTTTTCATCGTTCCACTTTAATTTTTCACTTTCGCCAGAGAAAAGACCTTTAGCACGAAGATTTTTAATGAAATTTTCATCAACTTTTTTAATACTTCTAAGATCAATGAGCAAATGATGCATAATACGTCTGATATTGGTATCCTCCATCGCTCGTACATTTTTAAAACCATTTGAAACCAAAGCATAAGTTGGAACATTACTGATGGTATTATCCCAATTTCTCACTTTAACACTGGTCAGGTTAATTTCAGTCACCTGCCCATCAGCGTCATAATTATAAATAGAAATCCAATCACCCACGCGCACCATATCATTAACCGACACTTGAATACTCGCTACCAAACCTAAAATAACATCCTTGAATATCAAGAGAACAATAGCCATCCCTGCGCCAAAAGCAGTAATAATTGTCATGGGCGATTTTCCGAAAAGTATAGAAATGATCAGAACAGCAGAGATGAGATAGCAAATAATCAGCATCACTTGAATGTAACTACTTACAGGTTTCTTTTCATATTTTTTACTATGTTGTCCTAAATATTCCAAGGAATGGAATGTACGTGTCAGAAAGACCATGGCCATGATAATAATATAAATGACTGCAAGTATCCGCAGGTTATGCGTGGCAGCTGCACTAATATTAAAAAACAGTGGTAAAAGATAGTAAACCACAAAGCCAGTCATCAGCTTTGCCAAAGCATCAAAGACTCTTTTCTTGATAAAAATAGAGGTGCGGTCATTCTTTTTCTTTTTTAGCCAAGGCTTTACAAGAGCGCGAATTATTGTTCGAATAACTAAAGAAAAAAGCCAACTAGCAATAAATAAGGCGAAACTATTAATAACTACTGCTAAAAAATTGGATGAATTTTCCGCTAGTCCATATCCTTCTAGTAAATATCTAGTCCGATCTTGCAAACTTGAAATATCTTGATATAACATAGGATATACTTTTATAAAACTTCTTGGGTGCTAAAGAAGCTACAAATTTAAAGAATTGTTTCTTGCTAATTTTTTATTTATGATGATTTTGATCGGTATAAATTATCAAGTTCCAACCGAAAAATAAAATGCCTATTATTTAATAAAGATAAGTAACGAAGAGATAAGAATTAAATGAAATTTTAAAAATTTAGTTTTAGTACAAAATCCTTACATGACAGACATAAAAAAACCTCAACAATCTGATAATTAGATTGTTGAGGTTTTGCGTTGTGCGGGCGGAGAGACTCGAACTCTCACACCTCGCGGCACTAGATCCTAAGTCTAGCGTGTCTACCAATTCCACCACGCCCGCAATAATGTTGCCTAAAACATAAACTTGTTTTAAACGGGTGCAAATATAAACAATAATCAGAATTGACAAACATCGATTCCTTAAAAATTTATATATTGTCATAAAATATTTTTTTATGCTATCACCAAAAGATTATATAGAAAAGAATAAAGATGCATTCTTAAACGAGTTAATTGAACTTCTGAAAATTCCTTCAGTGAGTGCTGACCCTGCTTTCAAGGATGATGTTAATGCAGCTGCTAAGGTTGTTAAAAAGAGTTTACTTGCTGCCGGATGTGATACTGCTGAAGTTTGCGAAACGCCAGGTTTACCAATTGTTTACGGTGAAAAAATAATTGACCCAAAACTTCCAACAGTTTTGGTTTATGGACATTATGATGTTCAACCGCCAGATCCGATTGATTTATGGACAAGTCCACCTTTTGAACCAGTCATTAAAAAAACAGATATTCATCCTGAAGGTGCAATATTTGCACGTGGCGCTTGTGATGATAAAGGTCAAATGTTTATGCATGTCAAGGCTTTACAATACATGACAGAAACTGACAACTTGCCTTGTAATGTCAAATTCATGATTGAAGGTGAAGAAGAAGTTGGAAGTGTCAGTTTAGAATGGTTTTTAGAACGCAATCAAGACAAATTAGAAAACGATGTCATCTTGATTTCTGACACAGGAATGATCAGTAAAGATACACCATCAATCACAACAGGTTTGAGAGGTTTAAGCTATGTTGAGGTTGAAGTTACAGGACCAAATCGTGATTTACACTCAGGTTTATACGGAGGTGCAGTTGCCAATCCAATTAATATCTTGAATAAAATGATTGCTTCATTACAAGATGAAGATAACCGCATTACAGTTCCTGGATTTTACGATAAAGTAGAAGAGCTTTCAAAGGAAGAACGCCAAAAAATGGCTGAAGCTCCTTTTGATTTAGATGAGTATAAAGAACATATCGGCATTCCAGATGTACGTGGCGAAAAAGCTTACTCAACTCTCGAACGTGCGTCGATCAGACCAACTTTAGATGTCAATGGTATTTGGGGAGGTTATATTGGTGAAGGCGCCAAAACAGTTATTGCAAGTAAGGCTTACGCCAAAATATCCATGCGTTTAGTCCCTAATCATAATTGGGAGGAAATCACTGAGCTATTTAAAAAACATTTTGAAAGTATTGCACCTGCTGGCGTCACTGTAGAAGTCAAACCGCATCACGGCGGACAAGCTTATGTCACTCCAATTGACGGAATAGAGTATAAAGCTGCTGATTTAGCATTTAAAGATACTTTCGGAAAAGATGCTATTCCTTTAAGAAGTGGCGGAAGCATTCCTATTGTTTCTTTATTTGAGGGCTATTTAAAAAGTAAAACAATTTTGATGGGCTTTGGTTTAAATTCAGATGCTATTCATTCGCCTAATGAGCATTTTGGCGTTTGGAATTTCTTGAAAGGAATCGAAACAATTCCATATTTCTATAAGCATTTTACTGATTTAAAAACGAAAAGCTAGTTTTTAAAACTTTTTACATCAATACAAAAGAGCCTGATTTCGTTGTTGAAATCAGGCTCTTTTTTTACTTTATAAGCAAAAAACTGCCTCAAATCAATGAGACAGTTTTTTTATATTCTTTCTAAAATAATTGATTAACTACTGAACGTCATCACTGAAAGTGACAGTTCCGAAATTTCCAATATTAACAGTTGGGACAGTAGATCCGTAAGTTTCATTGATTGATTGTATAGCTTCACTTGCGATGAATGCATATCCACGAGGAGTTAAATGAACACCATCAAGAGAAAACGCTCCACCTGTTACAAAAGCTGATGTCATCACACCGCTTTCGTAAACAATACCCGTTGTAGAAACTTCTTTCATCAACTCATCCACATCAACGAAAGCTAAACCATTAGCTTGTGCTAATCCTTCAATAGTCGCATTAAAAGATTCTTTTGCAGTTTGCACCATCATGATTTCATCATCATCTAAAGCATCTTCATCTTCTATTGGGTTGACTGCATCTAAAACTAACATTGCTTGCTGAGGTGTTGGTGTTCCTCCTTGCTGAAGAATACCTAAAACTTGCATCACTTCTGGCGTTAAAGCAACAGAACCATAGCCAGAGTTTTGTAAAGCTCCTCTATCTATTGTTAACAGCAACAACTCTTCATCAGTCATTTGTCTAAATCCAAAAGGATTTTGCTGAGAAGGCTCAACGCTGATTAAAAATCTATTCGGACCTTCGTTAAATGTTATTGCATATTGAGCTGCAAGAGCTTGTGCTTGAGCGGCTGGCACGCCTTGCTGAATTAATGTTTGTGTAGCTATACCAGCAAATGCTTGAAAGAAACCAGTTAATCCTTGCGCTTGCGCAGCATCAAGGGCTAAAGCATTATTAGGAACAGTTGTGAAAAAAGGAATATTAGTCACATCTGGAATATTAAAAACAACACCTCCTGAAGCGTTCGCATTTAAAGCGTTTAGTAAATCATTATAAACTGAAGCAAAAACATTCGGATCCGTAATATCATTAGAACCATAAGTAGAAGGATCGAGATTTCCTGCTTGATCAACACCGATACCACCTGAAGTTGCAAAACTCAATATATCATTATTTCCAATCCAAAGAGAAAAGAAAGTTGGATTTTGAGAAGCAGCATCTTCAATAACTGTCGCTGATTCAGATGAAGCAAATCTTGCAAAATAAGGATTTGCTTGTCCAGACGTTATTCCTGCTGGATTTCCATAACCTGGCGCTGCTAAATGAAAAGATTTAGCACCTGGAACCCCCATATTATTAAAGGATCCTGAAAGTTTATTAGTGATTTCTGTTTGAGGCGTTCCTGCTAAAATTGCAGGTGCAGGTGAACCTGAAGTTACACTCAAAACCAATCTATTTTCAGAAATTTGTTGACCACCTAATAGTAACCCACCAAGATTATCAGCCATCATCGGCTGTTTAAACTCTCCACCACCAACTAATTCAAATTTAGTTGCCATGATATTCGGAAAAGAACTCTCTTGACCTTGAACGTAAAGTGCATTATCAGCGTAACCAGCGGTTAGCGAGTTACCAACTGAAACAAAGTTAGTGAAGTCAGCATCTCCGCTGACATAAATATCATTTTCTTGAACTTGGTTATCGAACTCAGGCTCACACGAAAGAAACATCGCACAGGCTGAAATTCCGATATATTTTAGATAATTTTTCATAGAGATTTTTTTATAATTTATAACTTACACCTATACCTGGTATAAAAGCATTTGATTTATAAGTACCTTTAAATGGAACTTCTTTTCCATCAACCATATAGTGATCGTAAGACGCATTTACTTCTTTAAACCTTACATACAAGAATGAAGCATCAATCGCTAAATTCTCATTGATTTTATAAGAAAGACCCGCTGTAAAACCTTGAGAATCATTTCTTGGTGTTTCTGGTGCAAAATAACCTTCACGTACTGGCGTTTGGTCGTAGTAATACCCTGCTCTTAAATCAATTGCACTACTTGCTTTATACTCCATACCAAATCTATATGATGAAGAGTTTTTGTAATTTCTTGGGTTTTTAGAATCAGCAACACTTGGATCCACAAAATCAATATCTAAATTGTCATAAGCTTCCCAGTAAGTTCTATTGTAATCTAAAGCGAACAACCATTTTTCAGTCGCTTGCCATGCTGCACCAATCGACAGTTCAGCTGGCATTGGTAAAGATGCATTAAAGTTTTTGACTCCATTTTCAGCAGGAACTAAACCTGAATTGGGAATATTAGAAAATGTTGCTTCTCCATTTTCAGCCTCAAGAATAATTTCAGATCTATAGTTCATCGCTATTCTAAAATTATCTGTTGGCGCAACTGTCATACTTGCACTCCATCCCCAGTTTGTTACACCTGAGTCCTCTATATTTACATTAGACCTATTTCCATTAATATCGGTTATAGTCTGATTAATGTTTCTATTAAATTCAACATTACCAGTTGCATATATCGGTCCACCGCCAATACTTACATGCTCGGAAAGTCTAATTGATAATAAAGGTTGAATATAAATTGCAGCCAAATCAATATTGTTGACTAAGTGAGATCCTGACCAATCTTTCTCCCATTTCACTTCACTACCATAAGGCGTGTAAACACTTAAACCTGCAGATAACCACTCATTAATTTTATAAGTGATGTAAGCGTAAAAAGGTGTTCCCGCAGGACTATCTGTTTCACTATATTCACCTGTTGTTTCGTTTTGCCATTTCACGTTTGACATAACAGCTGATACCCCAACAGAGACATTCAGTCTGTCCTCAAGCATCACAATTCCTGACGGGTTAAAAAATGCTGTTTCTGCACTGTTTACCAATGCAACTCCTGCGTGCCCCATTGCTAAGGCTCTTTGCCCTTGTGTAGCAACTCGGTAACCTCCTGCATAAATTGAGGAAGCTGATAACAGCAATACCGCTAATAATAAGATTTTTCTCATATTTCTATATTAGATTTTAAATATACTCATCAATAAATGATGTTTCAAATTTAACATTAATTCACAATTTCACAACAAAATTTTAATAATACTATGTTAGCATAGTAATTTTTAAGCTAAAAATGCGGATGTCACATTATAAAATTCATCCTGTTGTTCCGCATGAACCCAATGCCCAGCATTCTGAATGGGTTGAATTTTAGAATTTGGAAAATGATTTTTAATCAAATTATTATCTTCAGCTGTGATATAATCTGATTTTTTTCCATTGATAAACAAGGTCTGTCCCTCAAAAGTTTCATTTGCTTTTAATGCTTTACCAATCTCATTAATATTCGCCTTCAGGCTATCAAGATTTACTCTTAATCCGTATTCCTTTTTATTCTTTCTATATAAATTTTTTAATAAAAATTGACGAATAGATTTTATCTTGATGTATTTAGACAATAAATCATCAGCATCTTTTCGAGATTCAAAACAAGCCTCATCAACTGCGGTCAAGCCTTCTAAAATTTGTTGATGATGTGGCGCATAATATTTTGGAGCAATATCAACGACAATCATTTTATTAACGTAAGTCGGGAAGTGAGCCGAGAAAGTCATAACAGTTTTACCTCCCATTGAGTGCCCTATTAAATCAGCAGAAGACATGTTGTTTTTATCCATATAGCTTTTCAAGTCTGCCGCTAACAAGTCGTAATTGAATTCATCACAATGCGGACTTCTTCCATGATTTCTCTGATCGATTAAATGAACTTGATAATTCATCTCATCGGCATATCGCTTAGCTAATGTTTTCCAGTTATCTCCCATTCCTAAAAAACCATGTAAAATCAAAAGTGGTTTTCCTTCTCCTATCACATTCGCGTATAAATCCATTACTTTAATTTATTTAAATATTGTTTCACAACGTTTTCCAAACCTAAATACATTGCTTCAGAAATCAATGCGTGACCGATAGAAACTTCTTTTAAAACAGGAATTTGCTCTTTAAAATAAGCGATATTATCAAGTGATAAATCGTGACCGGCGTTCACACCAAGCGCTAAACTATCAGCTAAAACAGCACATTCCTTATAAGCTCTTATCGCTGTTAATTTATTATTTTGATAATGTTTCGCATAAGCTTCGGTGTATAATTCAATTCTGTCAACACCAGTTTTTTGCGCGCCTGTAATCATGTCTTGATTAGGATCAACAAAAATTGAAGTTCTGATGCCCTCTTTTTTAAAAAGTGAAACTATTTCTTTTAAATAATCTTCATTTTTTACAGTATCCCAACCAGCGTCTGAGGTTATCGCATCAACAGCATCTGGAACTAAAGTGACCTGCGTAGGCTTGTTGTTCAGGACAAGGTCAATAAATTTATCATTAGGGTTTCCTTCAATATTGAATTCGGTTGTTACTACTTTTTTTAAATCAGCAACATCTTGATAAGTAATATGTCTTTCGTCTGGTCTTGGATGCACAGTAATTCCCTGTGCTCCAAAAGACTCGATACGTTGTGCTGCCTCAACAACATTTGGCATATCGCCACCCCTTGCATTTCTTAAAGTCGCAATTTTATTTATGTTAACACTAAGTCTTGTCATTTTACTAAAATTTAGGTTTCAAACAAAAATACAATCTAAATTAAGATATAGGAGAATAGATTTTGTGTATTTTGCACTAAAAAAGCGATGAACTGGTTAAGTCTTGTCAATCCTGACGCTGATGTTTATAATTTTGATGCAAATTTTGAAAGTGAAATCTTCAAATCTGATGCGTCTCATTTTATCATAACTGAAAAAGATCAGTTTAAGGGATGTTTATCTCGAGAGGCATTAGATTTATCCAAAAAAGATGTTTCACCGAAAGACTTTACAGACGAATTTGAAATATTTTTCGGTCAAAGCCATCAAAATATTTTGGATATTTTCTCCCTTTTCGCCAATCATCAAACGAACAGACTTCCTATACTCGGCGATCATCATACATTCATGGGTGTCTTACACCTGAACGATATTTTTGAGATTATAAGTGAAACAAATTTTATTTCTAATAAAGCTGATACAATTATCATCCGAAAAAGCTCAATAGATTTTGCATATTCGGAATTGTTTCATTTATTGGAAAGTATGAATGCTAAAATTCTCGGTAGCTTTATCAGTGATCACAATTCTGATTTTGTTGAAGTTTTTATCAAAATTAAACATCAAGGTCTTAATGAAATTTTACAAAGCTTGAGACGCTTTAAATACAATATTGTGAGTCAACATCACGAAGATCAACATGAGATTAAGCTTAAGGAACATTCTGCTTATTTAGATAAATATTTAAACATTTAAAAAAGTTATGCCTATGAAAGTTGGGATTTTCGGACAATCATATTATCCGCAAACGCAAAAGTATCTTCAGCAGCTTTTAGGTGTTTTAAAAAAACATCAAATTGACATTCGTTTTGAGAAGAAATATCTTGAAATGATTATTGCCAATAAGTTCATTGATCCAAGCTCAGATTACGATTCTTTTGAATCACTAGACAAAACTTACGATTTACTCTTCAGTATTGGGGGCGATGGTACAATCCTTTCTGCTGCAAGTTTGGTTAAAGATTTAGAGATTCCGATTATCGGTATTAATACGGGTCGATTAGGCTTCTTGGCAACCATACATGACAACGAAATTGAGTCTCGTATTGAGGAAGTGCTCAACGGTAATTATTCAATTTCCAAGAGAAGCTTAATGAAAGTCGAAGCTTCTGAAAACAACGAAAAGCTCGGGCCTTTTAATTATGCACTCAACGATCTTGCTATCAATAGAAAAGACACAACTTCAATGATTACGATTGAAGTTTGGCTTAACGGTGAATATCTAAATGCTTACTGGGCAGACGGACTAATCATATCAACACCCACAGGATCAACAGGTTATTCTTTAAGTTGTGGTGGCCCCATCATTATTCCAAAAACAAATAGTTTTGTGATTTCTCCGATTGCTCCTCACAATTTAAACGCGCGACCACTTATTATTCCTGACGACACGGAAGTCAAATTAAGAATATCGAGTCGAGAAGATAGCTTTTTAGCATCAATTGATGCAAGAACAATCGCAATGCCAAATAATTGTGAAATCTATATCAAAAAAGCAGATTTTAAAATAGGTTTGGCAACTCAAAAAGAAGATAGCTTCTTAACAACACTTAGGAAAAAGTTGCTCTGGGGAGAAGATAAACGTAATTAAAAAGCAATAAAAAGTTATAATTTCTGTTTTAACTACAAATTTTTGAAATTTGCTGAAAGGCAGGACATTATTTTTATATTTGCAAACTTTTAAAAACAATTGCTTTTGAGATTATTAATCCTCATGCTTTTTATCATTACCTCAGCGGTGACTCAGGCTCAAACTTATGAAGCAGGCTTAGTTTTAGGAGGTACCAATTTTGTTGGCGACGTTGGCTCTTCATCCTTTACAAATCCTAGTGATTATGCTAAGAAGGATAAGTTTAGCTATGGCGCCATCTTTAAATGGAACCGAAGCCCACGACATGCATTCAGGTTTAGTATTATTCAGCATCGGACTTTCGGGTATGATCATCTTTCAGAATCTATTGGAAGGCAAAAAAGAGGATATGAGTTTAAGAATAGCCTGACTGAATTTTCAGTTGGACTCGAGTTTAATTTTTGGGAATGGAATTTACACGATTTTAAACGTCCACAATTTGTTCCCTATGTTTCAACAGGATTAAATTTTTTCATTGCAGACCATTTAGGTCCAAATGAACCCGAAAAAGAATTGGTCAAAATTGATGAAAACTATAATTTCGCCATTCCTTTAATTTTTGGAATTAAAGGAGCAGTTTCTGAGCGTTTTGTTATCGCATTAGAGTTTGGTGCGCGTTACGCGTTTACCGATAATCTAGACGGAAGCAATCCGCAAGAATCTATAGAAATAGATGAAATAGTCTCGTTTGGAAATCAAAATATGAATGATTGGTATATCTTTGGAGGTGTCACTCTAACTTATACTTTTGGCCGAAAGCCTTGTTATTGTAAATTTTAATGGAATACAAATCTCACATAAATAAAGAAAAATTACCGCAGCACATTGCTATCATTATGGATGGTAATGGTCGTTGGGCAAAAAAACAAGGTTTATTGAGATCTGTAGGACATGAGAAAGGAACAAAATCTGTTCGTGAAGTTGTTGAGGGTTGCGCTGAAATTGGCATTAAAAACTTAACACTTTATGCATTTTCAACCGAAAACTGGAACAGGCCTAAACTAGAAGTTAAAACATTGATGCGTCTTCTGGTTTCTTCACTCAAAAAAGAAATTAAAACATTACAAGACAACGATATTAGCCTAAATGCTGTTGGCTGTTTAAATAATTTACCTTCTAAAGCAAAAAAAGAGTTAGAAGAAGTTATTGAGAAAACAGCTCATAATAAACACATGACACTGACACTAGCACTGAGTTATGGTTCAAGAGAAGAACTTGTCAATGCCGTCAAAAACATTTCAGAAGAAGTAAAAAATAATCAATTAAACATATCGGAAATTTCGGAAGAAACAATCAACACGCACCTTTACACAAAAAATTTGCCAGATGTTGATTTGATGATTCGTACGAGTGGTGAACAACGCATTAGTAATTTTTTGTTATGGCAAATGGCCTATGCGGAATTTTATTTTACGCCAGTTCTGTGGCCTGATTTTAGTAAAGAAGATTTATTTGAAGCTATATTTAAATATCAAAAAAGAGAAAGAAGATTTGGAAAAACTAGTGAACAACTATAAGACCTTGAGATTAAATTACACATTAATCTTAGGCTTATTTCTTAGCATTTTCGGCATCATGTCAAAAAGCAGTCAAGCCCAAGACTTGCCAATTTCTAACGCTAAGAAATATGAACTTGCTGAAATCAAAGTCACTGGCTCAACCAGCTATAACGAGAGCACCGTTATTGCATTTACAGGCTTAAAAGTTGGGGATGAACTTTACATTCCTGGTGATAAGCTGAGTAAGGTTTTAAAGAAACTATGGGATTTAGGTCTTTTTAGCGATATTAATTTCTATATCACTAAAATTGAAGATGGTAAAGCTCACTTAGAACTCGAAATTGTTGAAGTTCCTAAACTTGAAAATGTGAAAGTTAGGGGTATCAAGGAACGTAAACGTAAGGATATTATCAAAGATTTTGATGTTGAGAAAGGAACAAAACTGACTGACAACTTTAAAATTAAGCTCAAAAACAATATTGAGAAAAAGTACCGAGAAAAAGGCTTCCTTAATGCCAATGCAGATATTATTACTTCTGAATCTAACGATAGTCTTAGTCAAGAAAATAAAGTTAATTTACTAATCAATATTGACAAAGGTGAAAAAGTAAAAGTTGCCGAATTCAATTTTTCTGGCAATGAAAAGTTTAGTGACAGAAAACTAAGAGGTATTGCGACAACAAAACAAAAGAACTTTTTCAGATTTTGGAAACGCTCTAAATTTTTAGAAGACGAATACAAAACAAGTAAAGAAGACATCATTAAGTTTTACAAGGAAAAAGGATACCGTGATGCTAGAGTCGTCTCTGACACCATGTATAGCCAAGATGGAACTGATGATGTAATTGTCAACGTTGATTTAAATGAAGGTGACAGATATTATTTTGGTAAAATTAAATTCTTAGGTAACAGTATTTATACTGATCAACAGCTCAATCAGATTTTAGGTATTCGCGAAGGTGACCCATACAACGGTACAATTTTGCAGAATAAAATTGCGAATAAAGAAAAACCAGATGCGCAAGACATCACTAACCTTTACCAAAACAATGGTTATTTGTTCTCAAATATTACTCCAGTTGAAACAAAAATTTATAATGATACCATTGATTTTGAAATCAGAATCCATGAAGGTAAACTAGCTTATTTTAATAACATCACTGTTGTTGGAAATAATAAAACAAACGATCACGTTATTTACCGAAACTTAAGAACACGTCCAGGACAAGTCTATAGCAAACAAGATGTTGTCAATACTGTACGTGAACTTGGTCAATTAGGATTCTTTAACCCAGAAAATTTAAATCCTGAATTCCAAAATGTGGATCCTCAATCAGGAACATTAGATTTAGAATATGTTGTTGAAGAACAAGGAAGCAGTCAAATCGAACTTCAAGGAGGTTACGGCGGTGGAGGCTTTATTGGAACATTAGGTTTAAAATTCAATAACTTCTCAATCAGAAATATTTTTAATAAAGATGCTTACAAGCCCATTCCAATGGGTGACGGACAATCGCTTTCATTAAGAGCGCAAGCAAGTATCTCTTTTCAAAATTACAGTTTATCATTTGTAGAACCTTGGTTGGGTGGTAAAAGACCTGTACAACTTTCGGTATCCTTATCGCATACAATTCAGTATCTATACAACCCGATTACAAGAGACGCTGATAGTGACAGAAGCTTCTCCATTACAGGAATCAACGTTGGTTTTGCTAAACGTTTAAGAGAACCTGATCAATACTTCACGATTTCTTCAGCGATTGGTTACCAGCATTTCAGCATGAACAACTATAATATTGGTTTGTTTAGATTCCCTGACGGTACATCTGAAAACTTTACAATCACTTTGGGTATCAATAGAGACAACACTTTTAAAAACCCAATTTTCCCACTTGGTGGATCAAAATTTGATTTCTCTGTGAAATTTACACCACCATATTCTGCTTTTAATAATGTTGACTATTCCGAATTGAAAAAAGAAAGAGCAACAGCAATTGAAAATGGAAATGATAAAAGAGTTTCGCAAATTGATCAAGAAAGATTTAATTGGTTAGAATTTTATAAAGTTAAATTCTCTGCAGATTGGTATAACAAAATTGTTGGAGATTTAGTTTTAAGAACAAAATTTGAATTCGGTTTCTTAGGTGCTTATAACAACGATAGAGGAATTCCTCCGTTTGAAAGATTCTTCTTGGGTGGTGATGGATTAGCAGGTTACGCACTTGATGGTCGTGAAATTGTCTCTTTAAGAGGTTACCCAAACCAGTCAGTCGTTCCTAAATCAAGAACTGTCAATGGTGAAGAAACATTTAACGATGGTGCAACAATTTACAATAAGTATACAATGGAGCTGAGATACCCAATTACATTAAAACCTACAGCTTCAATTTATGCATTGACATTCTTAGAAGGCGGTGCAACTTATGATAATTTCAAAAATTTCTCTCCATTTGAATTAACACGTTCAGCTGGGGCAGGATTAAGGATCTTTATGCCTGCATTTGGTTTGCTAGGTATTGACTTTGGCTACGGCTTTGACCCAGTTCCAGGTACTTCAGGTGCCAATGGATGGGAAACTCATTTTATTATCGGACAACAATTCTAGATTGGCATGGTTTTTTCTTATAAACAAAACAAGTTCTTATATTTATTGCTTTTCACTTTGATTAGCATAGCGGTAACCGCACAACGCGGAAACAAAATTGCTTACGTTGACATGGATTATATCTTAGAGCAAGTTCCTGAGTACAGGCAGTCTCAAGATAATCTCAATCAGCGTGTTCAGAAATGGAAAACTGACATTGCAAAAAAGCAACAAAAAATCGATCAGTTAAAAGAAGAATTAAATGCTGAAAGACCTTTGTTGACACCTCAACTCATTGAGGAGTTAGAAGATGAGATAAGTTTTCTTGAAGATGAACTTCTAGCGTATAGAAATGATAAATTTGGTGTTGAAGGAAAGTATATCACTCAAAAGAGACAATTAATTCAACCTATTCAAGATCAAGTTTTCAACGCAATACAAGATATTGGTGATAGCAGAAACTATGATTTTATCTTTGAAAATTCAGCTGATGCTCTCATGTTATTCTCTGCAAAGAGACATGATTTAAGCGATGTTGTTTTAAAAATGATTCAGATCAATGCACGTGGTAATAAAGATACTGAAGAAGTTTTAGAAGAATTAGATCAGTACAAATCTGTTGAGAAAGCAGAGCAAGACGAAAAGAAAGAAGCAGAAAGAGAAGCCGCTAAAGAAAAGAAGAAGCAAGAGAGAGAAGATATTATGAGTGAGCGCCAGAGAAAAGTAGATTCACTTCGCGCTGATAGAGAAAGAAAATTTGAAGAAAGAAGGCAGAAAATATTAAAGCAAAGAGCAGAAAGACAGAGAGAAAGAGATTCGATAAAAAAAGCCAGAGAAAACGATTAATACTAAATAAACAATAATTTAAAAACTAAAAAAATGAACAAAATCAAATCAATATTAATTGCATTGACATTGACCTTAAGTTTAGGTTTCGCAGCAACAACGCAAGCACAATCTAAAGTTGCACACATCAACGCTCAAGAATTTATTGAAAATTTACCAAGCTACAACAATGCGATGTCTCAATTACAAAAATTAGAACAAAGCTACCGTAGCGATATTGATGCGACACTTAAAGAAGCTCAGAAAAAAAATCAACAATATCAATCTGAAGCTGAAACGGTAACGCGTGAGGAAAATGAAAAAAGAGCGATGGAATTGCAAGAGATGGAGCAGTCAATCCGTGAATACCAACAAACTGCTAGTCAAGAAATCCAAAAGAAAAGAGAAGAGCTTTTAAGACCTGTTCTTGAAAAAGCAAGAGAAGTGATTCAACAAGTTGCTCGTGAAAAAGGTTACGAGTATGTTTTTGACTCTTCAACAGGAGCTGGTGTTTTGATGGCTGATGGTTACGATTTAATGGACGATGCTAAAGCAGCAATCGGAGAGTAATTAAATTTTACACATAATCTTATTATAAAAATGACCAATAATCTTGGTCATTTTTTATTTTTATACGAAACTTAAACAATTGTGTCAATAAAAGATTTTCCCATTGGTGTATTTGATTCTGGTGTTGGTGGCACATCAATTTTAAAGGAATTGATGAAAGCTTTACCTCATGAGCGCTTTATCTATTTAGCAGATAGTAAAAATGCACCTTATGGCACAAAACCAGTTGATGAAATCATTAAACTCAGTCAAAAAAACACAACACATCTAATTTCTAAGAAAGTAAAACTTATTGTCGTCGCTTGCAATACAGCAACGACAAACGCGATTTCTATACTACGAGAAAGTCACCAACTTCCATTTATCGGGATTGAACCTGCTATTAAACCCGCAGCTTTACAAACAAAATCTAAAAGTATTGGAATTTTAGCAACAAAAGGAACACTGAGTAGTGCTTTGTTTGAAAAGGCTTCAGAACTCTTTAAAAAAGATATTAACATCACCGAAGTTGAAGGAAAAGGAATCGTTGAGGCTGTAGAAAATGGAGAGACAGAAAATAAAGATTTTCAGAAAAACTTAAAAAAACAAGTTGACATATTTAAAGACAATGCAATTGATTGCTTGGTTTTAGGCTGCACTCATTATCCTTACATTAAAAAAGATTTAAAAATTTTATTACCTGGTATTAAAATCATAGATTCAGGTTATGCTGTTGCTAAACAGACAAAAAGAATTCTGATTGATAATAAAATTCTTCAAGATGAGCCTAAAAAACAAATTGTTGACATTTATACAAATGCCAACAATTTAAAAGTTATTGATCAGATTTTTAAAAACCAGACTAAAGTCAATTGTCAGTTTTTAGATTTCTAATTCTTATTTCAAGAATGGACAGTTACATTTATAACGTCTTTTATTTTCTCCAAAGTTGATACCCAAAGTGATTTGATGAAATCCAGAATTTGAAAGAACAACTGAATTCGCTTGATATGTGTACATATAAGCAAACATAAAACGATCATAAGTTACACCAACAAATGGAGATAAATTTTGGTAATTATCTGCGGTTTCAACCTCACCAGAGGCGTTATTAAACTCGGCTGCATCTATTGCTCTTCTGTATGATAATCCGCCCCAGAAGTTGCCAAAAGGCGTCATATAATAGGCTTTGAAGTTAACATCTATGTTAGATTCAGCAGTTTCATCTTTGTAATGGTACATCAAAGAAGGCTCAAATGACCATTTTGATAAATCTCTATTAAACGTATAACCAAAAGAAGCTAAATATTGTCTTTGATTATCAGTTTCGTAAACATCAGTAAATATCTTTCTCTCTTGCGGCATGATATTTTTAACAGTCGCATGTAGAAAAAACTCTCCATATAAATATGATAAGCCAAAGTCTAAATTAAAATAAGCATCTGTTTGCTCAACACCTGTAATAATAGGATCAGGATTTTCTATATTGCTCAAATCTGATTCATCCAACTTTTCTTGAGAAAAGCCAAGATTCATTCCAAAGGATAAAATATTCGCTTTTTCGTTAACATTAGAAAAAGGAATATGATAAGCAAATGTTGCCAATGCGCCTTGTTGAGAAAAACGTCCATTTGAATCTTTAAAAAGAATTCCGCCTACACCTACATTCTCCCCTATTCGTCCATTAATACTTGCAGTGTATAATGCTGGTGCGTCATCAACATCGAACCATTGCTGACGACCTGTCAATCTAATTTTGTTTTCAGAAGAAGCACCTGCCATTGAAGGATGGATCAAATAATAGTTATCAGTTAAATAATCCTTATAAATCGGTAGTCCGCGTTCTTGTGCCGTTAGTGAGATTGTAAAAAGTATTAATAATAATACAAAGGGGTTTTTATGTATTGTCATCTTATCGTTTTAATGTAAAGTGAGATTTAAATGTTTTAGTTTGTTCTGTTCGCGGTTCAATATAAGTAATTGTAAACCAATAATCATTAGATGGTAGTAATTCTCCTTGGTAACGACCATCCCAACCTATACCAGCAGGTGTCATTGTGTAAATATGCTTACCGTAACGATCATAAATTATAATTTCAGCATCTGGTTGATCAAAATTTGTGATATTCCAAGTATCATTATAACCATCTTCATTAGGTGTGAAAAATTCTGGGAAATCAATCAAGGTTATTGTTTTCTTTTCAAGTCCACAACCAAATTTATCTCTAGCTGTCACTGTATGTTCACCTCCCACGACATTATTAAAGATAATTTCAGTTTGCCCTTCTTCAAGATCAAACCAATCACCGTAATCTAATCTAAACTCATAATCGCCCAAACCTATATCAGTTATTATAACGCCAATAGCATGCTCATTATTTTGGAAGGCATCTGTTAAAATATTGAGTTCAAAGTCTATTTGTCCACTTTCTAAAATTGTTGCTGTCGATGAATTCTCACAGGCTATACCTGATAAAGCATTTGTAACAATAACTGTATACTCTCCTGGTTGCTCAGCTGTGATGTTCGATGAAGTTTCTCCTGGAATCAATTGTCCATCCAATTGCCATTCGAAATCATAATCCACTTCAGATAAACCTGTATCTATGTTTGGTGGTGATGTTTCCGTAATCACCAAGTTACCATTTTCGTCTAAACATACTGATTTACCATCATTATTAGAAATATCAACAATCGGAATAACATTATCAAGAGCAAAGCTTGTCATTTCAGAACGACAACTAGATGCTGTATTGATGACAGCTGCAAAAATTTCATTTTGAGAAGACCCTAAATTATAGGCTCCTGGATTTTGAATAGGATTTTCATTATTAAAATCTGCAGCAGTTGCATAGTAAGCAACTACATCGCCAGTTCCATTAGCATTGATAAATGCATCCTGAACAGTTAAATCAACTTGAGAATTAGCATCATTTTCAAAGTCTATACAAACTTCTAAAGTTGGTGCAACAGAAACTGTTGGCTGAGGCGTAATCAATAACTCAAAGGTTGACGTGGCTGTACAAGTTGTATTGTTTGAATTTAAGATTTCAATTGTTATAGATTCCTCAACATTAATATTATAATCTTCTGGCGTATTTATCAAATCTCCAGCTTGATTGTAATAATTAACTTGGTGCGAATCTAAACTTTGATTATTTCCTAAAGCTAAATCTTCTACCATTGTTAAATCATAATTTGCTGTTCCTAATACAGGGTCTATACATGATTCTATATCTTGAACTGCAGCAACTTCAACATCATGAATAATAATCTGAAAGCTACCTATTGAATAGCAGCTTTCTAAATTAGAGTTTTCAATTCTAACATATATATCTTGTGTTGCATTAATCGGAGAATAAGCTGTGACATCCTCTCCTGCAGAAGTTAAACTATTATTACCAGCAGCTGCATCAGCTTCAGTTAAATAATATGAAACTTGATAATTTCCTGTTTGTGAACCAATCACTTCAGTTTCATTTTGTGTTAAATCAAATTCTTGTGTTGAGCTGAAATCTCCACACTTTTCAAGATCAATTGTGTTTTCTACAAGAGGTTTTTCAAAAGCTTCTATAAGAAATGAAGAAGTTTCGAAACAGCTTGTATTTTCATCATTAACAACATTCACATAAATTGTTTTTTGACCTAAAATAGCTATTGTATATGCCTGTATATCATTAATTGCTGCATCGGTATCATTATTTAAAGCTGCATCTTCTGATGAGTAATAATACACGCTATAATCATTTGCATCTTGCTCATCTAAAGCAGGATCTGTTTTTACTGATAAATCAAAAACTGTTGTTCCTGTGTTTGGATCTTGACACTCTTCAATAACATCTGTCGTTGTTAAATCGCCAATTCTAACATTGTCAACTTTCAGGGTAAAGCTGCCCGTATCAAAACAACCAACTGTATTTGGGTCTAATACGCTTACAAAAATTTCTGTATCTTCAGTAGCTTCATAATTTTCTACATCATTATCCGAAATTGGGTCTGTTCCTGCTTCAGCATCATCTTGAGTTAAAAAGTATTTAAATACAAGATTATTAGGGTTTTGTCCATTCAGATTTTCAGGAATTTCAATATTAGTCAAATCAAAATATACTGGTACTGAATAGTCATTACATTGTCGTAAATTGGTTAATTCATCAGAGATTTCAAGATCTTGGTAAGTAATTTGAAACTCAGCAATCTCAATACAACCCGTTAACTGATTTAAAACAAAACCTTCTGCACGCGCAAAAATCGGCATTGTTGTCCCTTGAAAAGTGAAGTTATCTGGGTTTGTAATTGGGTTTGTATTATTTTCTGCATCTTCTAAAGTTGTAAAGTACTTAATTTGAAAGTCGCTTAAATCATCTCCCGGATCAATCATATTTGGACTATTAATCGTCAAATCAAAAGGGTTACCCTCACATTGTGTTAAATCAATTGGAGCTGGTTCAGGAATTGGTGTTGGGTAAAACTCAACAAGTATCTCAGCAGTTAATTCACAATTACCCAAATCATAACTAACACCATAGAGGCCTGGTTCAGAAACATCAAGAGTAAAGCCTGACTCTCCTGCTATTAGTTCATCATCTTTAAACCATGTAATTTCAACATCATCAGGCAAATCGATTGTTGATGAAACGTCTAAGTCTAAAGTAATTGTTTCACCTTCACAAGCCGCTTCATCACTTCCCAAAAGAATATCATCACCTAAATCTAAAGTTCCAAAATCAAAAGTTCCGGCTGATAAAAAGATCGCTGAATCCAAGATAGAATCACCACGATCAGCAATCACCATTTTGATATGGTACTGGGTATCAACGATTAAATCAGCTTCAGCTGTCATCACAACTGTATAACCTCTATAAGCGATTGGATCAGCAACTCCATCAGCACCTAATAATCCGTAGTAAGCATCAAAATATTCAACATTTTGGGAATTACATCCAGTGTTATATTCATCATCTCTAATTGATGTCACCGATATCGGATCATTTGTTCCTGGAACAACAGCTATGTTTTGTGTTTCTCCAGTTTCTAGATTTGTTAATAAGAAAGCAAAAGAATCAGAATAATAACATTGATGAGTTCCATATTCTTCAGAAGCAAAAACAAAATCAAAATTTAGAGTTGTTGAAGCCGCTACAAAATCAAACTCTAAGATAGAGGCATCATTTGAGTTGTCTGGTTCCAAGTCTGGAACTGCATTTTCTAAATCAGAATCACCTGCCCAGGAACCATCACTTATAGGATCGTCGTGTGGCCCTGGGGAATTAGATGCAACACCTGTTGTAATCACAATTCCTTCATCAATACCAAAACTAGAATTATTTCTATTAAAATAACCAATACTCGCAGCATTAGGATTACCTGAGAAAATAATATTATCAAGAATTGCACAATCATTATCAACCAAGATATCTTTAACAAGATCTTCAGTTGAAGTAATCGTTTTATTTTGACCTGTATTTGGTGTGACAACATCAAACTGAGTTGATGCCGAATAATTATCATAAGGATAACCTGCTTCAACAGAAATATAACGCGCTTCAGTCGTGACGTTTATTGTAAAAGGCGTTCCAGCGCAACCGAATTCATCTTCAACAGTTATAGTCACTATAAAAGTCCCTATTTCATTGTAAGAGTGGGTGACATTTGCACCTTGCACATGAGGAGTTCCATCACCAAAATCCCAAGTATAAGTTAAGTTATCATATATACCTGATGAAGGTGTAACGTCTGCAAAAAAATCAAGTTGCTCATCAAAAGCAACATTTTGGGTATTATCAAAGCCAGTGCTAATTCCCATGTCATAAGTCTGACAAGGATCTCTGATATCAAGTTCGGCTTCCCAGCCCAAATCATCGTTAGAAATGGGAGAGGAAAAAACAAATGTCAAACAACCTGTCGGGTTGTCATCGCTGGCAGTCACTGATTCTAATTCAGCATTATCACCTGTAAATCCACCGCCTGTATATACGCCTATTTCAGGTATTTCAGGATCGTCAGTAAGATCTCCATCGTATATTGTCAAGTTTGACGGACCTAATACAAACTCAGAGAATCTAGCCACAAGAAGTTTTCCATCTGTTTCAGGACAAATAGTATGTGTGAATGTTCCTTGCTGTATTCCTCCATTTGGACCACCTGAATCATAAAAAGTCCCTGAATCAGTCGGTGTGATTTCACCATCTGTCATAATTATTTCCTGCGAAAAAACAGGAAACACAGCTAAAATCAGTAAAAAAAATAATAATTTTTTCATCATAAACAATTTCTTATATCGCAGGTCAGGATGGCTTTATTTTGTAATTTTGCAAATAAAAATGTTATAAATATGCAATCATTTACAGTTGATGCCAAACCTACAAATAAACCTACAATTTTCAAATTCGAAGTTAACGTTTTTTTAACCAAAAACAATTCCTTTGAATTTAAAAACATAGAAGAAGCTCAAATTTCTCCATTAGCCACTAAACTTTTCTATCTTCCATTTGTTAAAACAGTATTCATTTCTCAAAACTATATTGGCGTAGAAAAGTACAATATTGCTGAATGGGACGATGTTAAAAACGATGTGGCAGACCTCATAAAAGAGTTTTTAGAATCAGGCCAAGAAGTAGTCGTTAAAGAGGTTGAAAATGACAAGAAAAAAGTGCCTGTTACAGTTTATGCAGAAAGCACACCTAACCCTGCGGTAATGAAGTTTGTGGCTAATAAAAAGTTGGTCATCGAAATGGCAGAGTTCAAGAACATTGACGAAACAGAAAACGCGCCAATGATTGAAAAACTTTTCCATTTCCCGTTTGTTAAAGAAGTTTTTGTTGATTCTAATTACATCTCAATTCAAAAATATGATATGGCTGAATGGGATGATGTCACTTTAGAGTTACGTGAATTTATCAGAACTTATATTGAGGATGGTGGCGATATAGTTAGAACTGGTGCTGTCTCTTCAAAAAATTCAGAAGAAAAAAGTAGTTCTGCGCCTCAAATAGACGTCAGCAAACTTGATGATATTTCTAAAAAAATCGTTGAAATTTTAGATGAATATATTAAACCAGCTGTTGCTAGTGATGGTGGTAATATCGCATTTAAAAATTATGATAAAAACTCTAAACAAGTTGAAGTGATTCTGCAAGGTGCTTGTAGCGGTTGCCCTTCGTCAACTATTACTTTAAAAAACGGAATCGAAACTATGCTAAAAGAAATGCTTGGCGATTCTGTGAGTGAAGTTGTTGCGCATAACGGCTAGAATCACTTTTACTTATCCTTTAAACTAAAAATGACCTAAAGTTCTTATCAACTTTAGGTCGTTTTATTTCATAGAAGTATCAAACGCTTAATTCATTTCTATATTTAATTGATCTAAAGTATGCGTTGACAAAATTCGTTTTCCCACTTGCTTGCTTTGATGATCAAATTTGGGTGTATCTAATGAAAAATCTTGTGCTGCTTTTTGATAAAATTCTTTTCTGGATATTTCTTCAGGATGAACAGCATGGAAAATATAATTTTCGAGTTTATCAAAATTATTGATTAGTTCCTGACAAATTGAAATGACATCTTTTTGATAACTCATATTAACTGGCGCATCAGGATTAGGCAGGTTTGTGCGTCCTGCTAAATATTTTATAGGATGTCGGTCAGGACCTATCAATCCTCCGCATCTTAATATTTTGAGCTTTCTACCTAAATTTTCGAGAAGCATATTTTCAGCTTTGAGTAAGGGATTATCTTTTTTTTCAAATTCTGAAAACAAATAAGCTTCATCATAAACTTTAAAGTGCGATGTATCTCTAAAAACTGAAGTAGAGCTGATATAAACAATTTTCTGAAGCTTATTATATTTGCTTAATTCACGAAGCAACTGATTGATTTCGTTTAAAAATAAATCTGCTGATCTCGATCTTATTCGTGGAGGAAAATCAATAATTAACACATCAAGATTACTCAAAAACAACTCTATATCGCCTTTAATTTCTTTGGGTGAAATTTGAATTTGAAAAGCTTTGACTCCTTCTTTTTCAATAAGGCTCAACTTTTCTTGACGTGTCGTAGTTCCTGAGACTTGATTTTTTTTGTTTTTTAAATGCGTAGCTAACGGTAAGCCAAGCCAACCGCATCCTAAAACACCAATTTTCATTGTATTTTTATTTTTTGCGTTGTCATGATTGCGTCATTAATCACAAAAGGTTTTGGCATCATCCAATTCGACCTTTTCGATACTTTAAGCTGCGCGTTATCAAGCAAATCATAATTAATTTGACGAATATATAAATCTGGATGCAAATTCTCTTTTAAACTAAAGTTAAGTTCCAAAGCTTCATTTTGAACAACATAATAATCGATTAAAGTTGATTTATTTCTATTATAAAAAGGATGAATAAAAGCAGGATTTTTAAAAGGAATTATCTCCTCATTGACAGAAAAATTTTCAAAATTCACACTCTTATTCATTGAAACAATAAGTCGCTTTGTACTTTCTGAAGGTTTTATTTTAAGCTGATAATTTACGATACCATTTTTATTTTTTAGCTTTTCAATAGAAGTCTGGGCGGAAGGAAAGTTTAAAAATTCAGCATTTGCCGTGTACTTATATAAAGAATTGTACTTGCTCTGAATCAAAGGCTTATTCTCATCGTTCAAAATATCTTTAAAATAAGGTGAAGTCCATTCATCTAAAATGTTATCATAAGTATGCCAATAAGCTTTTTGTTCATCTAAATCGGCGTGATAAATCAGCGAATTAGGTTTCGGTTGACTTTCTGTGAAACTGGAATTGAAATGTGCTTTTACTAGAAAGAAAAACCCTCCTATCAAGAACACAACAGAAAGTATCTTTTTAAAATTATAAGAATGAAGAATTGGATAGATTAATATGAAAATTAAGATGATAAAAAAGCCGCTTAACATCAACATTTCTAAGCCTAAACCGACAGGAAAAAATAAAACATATTGAGATAATATGGAGATAACAGGAATGGCTAATAAATTTTTTAAAACGCCTTTTAATTTAAACCTCATCATATCAACGAGTAATATGAGCTGTGAAATGAGCAGTGGGATAATGAAAAAGGTGGCACCTTTTAAATAAATATTGATAAAAAAAATCAGCATCAACCATAAGAATAGTCCAGACAAAGTCACTTCATTGACAATGCTTCGTCTTGAAAATCTATAAAAAACAAATAATAAAATTGCAATTGTCAGTAAACTAAAGCCAAAAATATAATCATGTCCGTTGTATGTAAAACCATGTAAAATCTCAGAATACTCTGGATATATTATTAATATGAGCTGCCAGAGACCATAAAGTAAACCGCTAACAGCAACGAGGATTGTTAGCCAAATAAAAGTAAACTTCAGAAACGATCTCCACCTCAATCTTTTAATTTTTCTGCCTTGAAAAATCAAAAAAATGTATAACACAATTGCACAAGCAAACAAAGGCCAAGCCCAGAAATAGTCAAAATGAATGATACCAATATAAGGCAAACTGAAATAGGCGTGATCATCTTCAACTAATAATTGCTCCAGATCTGAGTTGCCGAATTGATTAATACTTACTTGTAAGTATTGAAATTGATGCAAAAGGCTTTCATCATTCAAGTTTTCAGGTTTGTCTAAAGCCGTATGGTAATCAAAATGATCATCGATAAAAGCAAAAAAGAAACTTGGTATATCAGATTTTTCTCTAAAAACTGTCGCATCAGTATCATTGGGCAAAAGTTTATAAACGCTATACATCAATGAATTTGTGAGCGGTTGATTCATTTTAATTTTAGAAAAATCCTTGATGAGATTTGCATTACCATGATTGGTTTCTAAAATCATATTACTTGGCCCTCCACTCCCTCTAGCTTCAAAATTGAGAACCAAACCAACATCTTTTGCTAAAGGATGTTTTTCAACAAAAAGTTGAGCGCCATTCAGGCCTAATTCTTCGGCATCAGAAAATAAAACAATGATGTCGTTTTTAAAAGTCTGTTTTTCCTCTTTAATAATTCTCAGCCATTCTAAAATCACTGCAACTCCAGAAGCATCATCGCTCGCACCGTATGATGAATGCGGCGCAGAGTCGTAATGCGATAAAATAAGGAGAGATTTTTGTGCTTGACCTGTCCCAGAAATATGCGCAACAATATTTTCGGGAATTGTAAAAACAGCATCTTTATTTAAACTCACCCCTTGCTGTGTGTGCGTAGAAATATCTAAGTTATACAGTTCATTTAAAATGTAATTCCTGACTTTCGAATGTTCATCAGAACCAACAAAATGGGGCTTTTTAGCAATTCCCCTAACATGATTTTTAGCTTTTTCAATAGAAAAATGCTTTGTGTTTTGAGAGTTATTCTCAGGTTTGGGAGTGAGTAAACCGAAACTTAACCAAACAATAAGAACAAGAAAAATAAAAGACAAGAAATCTAAAAAAGTACGCATTCTAATCTCTTTTAACTAATGACAGATAATCATTATTGATAGGTAAGTAACCTTGATCGTAAACAAAGTAATAGATATGTCCTTTTTTGGTTTGATAAGTACTTGTATAAAGCGTAAAATCAAATCCGTCCCTTAATAATTTAGATTTTGGGACACTTATTTTTTTATCAGGATTGTATTTTTGAAGAATACGATAATTTTTTCGCAACTGGTTATTTGTATTTCTAATCAGATTCGTGCTATCACGGTTATGTCTGTTGTTAAAAGCATTTCTGCAATAATCAGAGCAAAAGCGCTTATCACTTCGGCCAGATATTGGTTCTTCACATTCTTGACATGTGCGTTTAGACATAGATATATGATGATTAAAGATCAATAAATATAATACATTTAAAACAAAAGCCCCAATCTTATGAAAAGACTGGGGCTCTGATAAAATTTAAACTTAATTGTGTTTACTCAATAATCTTAAACTCTGAGCGTCTGTTTTTTCTATGATCATCTTCAGTACAGTTGCTTCCACAGTCAACTAAAAGATCTTCTTCTCCTCTTCCTTCTCCTTCTAAACGTGACGCATCAATTCCTTTTGAAACTAAGTAATCGATTGTGCTTTTTGCACGCGCTTCTGATAAAGTTTTGTTGTATTCTGCTCGACCTCTTCGGTCAGTATGACTCGTAATTTTGATACGGATATCATCGTATTTTTTCATAACCTCAGCAACATTATCCAATTCTAAAGCTGCTTCTGGACGAATCTTTGCACTGTCAAATTCAAAGAAAGTATTTTCTAAAGAAATTGAACGTTCTTTAATGATTTCTTCAATTGGAGTCAACATAACTTCAACCATCATTTGCTCTCCTTCAGCTGAAATACGCTTAGACGAACTTTCGAAATCTTTTTTATTCACCTGAATATCATAATCCATGCTAGACAATACAATTGTGTTTGCCTCACCTGCTAAATCAGTTTTTAAAGCATCAATCTCGCTTTCATCTTCATCATAGATAATAACTTCAGCTTTGACAACTGGCTCATTTGTATCTTCATTAAGTACAGTGACAATAACTTCTGTTTGGTCTAATGGCTCTATTAATTCTGCAAAATAAATGTTATCATTTAATGGATCATTTCCTCTATTAGAAGCAAAGTAACCTGACTTCATTGAAGATTTAAAAGTAAATGCAAAATCATCAGCTGAAGAATTAATTGGCTTACCAATGTTACGTGGTTCATCCATTTGTCCATTTTTGATTGTTGTATAAAACACATCAAGACCACCAATTCCTAAATGTCCATCACTTGAGAAATAAAGTTTGTCATCAGCATCAACAAATGGGAAGCTTTCACGACCTGGCGTGTTGATTTTGTCTCCCAAATTTTTAGGCTCACCAAATTTTCCTTTTCCTTTAACTTCTACCTTATAAAGATCTGATTGACCTTGACCACCTGGACGATCACTTGAAAAGTAAAGCGTTTTGTTATCTGGGCTTAAAGCTGGATGACCTGTTGAATATTCAGAACTGTTGAACGGTAAAGGCTTGACATCAACCCACTCGTTATTTCTTTTGGTTGCCATAAAAAGCTTCAGTTGGTTTATACCTTCTTCATCTTTTTCATAATCACCATCAACATAATCATTACGTGTAAAGTACATCGTTTTACCATCATTGGTAATCGCAATTGTCCCTTCGTGAAATTTAGAATTGACATCACCTTCAATTCCTGTTTCATCTTTAAAAGTTCCACCAACATTTTGCGCAACAAAAACATCAAGTGTTGGTTGATCATTCCAACCATAAGTTCTTCTTGATTTATTTCTAGCAGAAACAAAGTAAAGTTTACCGTCATGCTCATAAGCACCAAAATCAGAAACGTTTGAACTTAAATCTGATTTTCCAATCTCAAATTTTGGTTCCATAAATAATAATTTGGAAACATAATCTGGATTCTGTTTAAATGCTTTAGCTCTATCGTCCTGAGGATCCATTTGAGCAAATTTTCGCATTGCAGATTTAAACTCATCTAACTTTTCATTAGCCAAAAGCGTTTGCGCGTATGCTAGGTGATCCTTAGCTGAAGCGTTTTTATCCATTTTCAAATAACGCTTGTAATAAGTTTCAGCTTTTTTTGTTTTGTAAATTTTATAGTTTGAAATCGCTAATTGTTTATAAACGTAAGCATCAGCTTTTCCTTTTTTGATGAGCTTTTCATAATCCTTTATCGCATCGACAAACTCAAGTCTATCAAAGTGTTTATCACCTTTTTTAGTGTTTTTGTTTTGAGCATGTAAAGCTGTTGTACAAACAACAAAACTCAATAAATATATGTATAATGTTTTCATAGTTGTAATATCTTATGTTTTAGAAGTATCGAGGTGAAATGAATGTTTTCTTCTTGAAGAAAATATCGAAAATAACGAAAGCTTCATAAGAAGGCTCGTTCAAGTCATTAGTCGATGAATCGTAAGCAAAGCCTAATTGTAACCAATCGGTTGCTTTTACACTCATTAAACCACTCACTGCATCTTCATAGCGGTATGATGCGCCTATTTCAAATCTATCATAAAACAAGAAGTTTGCATTGACATCAAAAGAGACGTATGAGCTAAACTCCGTTTTAACTAATGTCGATGGTTTGAATTTAATGTTTTCATTTATATCAAAAACATAACCAGCCGTCACAAAATAGTGTTGCTCTTGTGTCCCAAAGCCACGCCCATTTTTATCTAAATAAGTTTCAGAGAGAAAATTTGGCACAGACAAGCCTAGATAATATTTATCTGAATAAAAGAAAAGTCCTGCGCCTAAATTTGCAAAAGATTCAGAAATATTTGGTTCAAAAGCTGCATCATTTTGTTGCGCTAAATCAATAAAGCCAATATCCTGAAATGTTGCACCTGCTTTAATTCCAAAGGCAAGTTTGTGTTTTGCATCTAAATCGATTGTATAAGAAATATCTGCATAAACATTTGTTTCTTCAACAGGTCCTATTTGATCTTGAACTCCAGATATACCTAAACCTAAACCATTGCCTACAGGTGAATGTGCAGCAAATGTAAATGTTTGTGGTGCACCATCAATACCAGACCATTGATCTCTGTAAAGTAGACCTATTGACAGACTCTCTTTTGAACCTGCATAGGCTGGATTCAACACATTCATATTATACATGTACTGAGTATACTGAGGGTCTTGTTGCGCATTTGATTGCTTACTAAACAGCATCGCTGCAAGCACGACTGTTAGTATATAAAATTTTTTCATGTGTGTCTAAATTTAATTTTATGAGTAAGTTTTAAAGAAGCTCCCATTATTGAAAACGAGAGCTTATTTATATGTTTTTATTTACGCTTAATGTAAATCCAACCTTTCTTTTCGTTTCCAAAAACTGGATCTTGTTTCTTAAGTTTAATCACATAGAAGTATGTACCTCCCACAAGTTTATCTCCATCATTATTCTGACCGTTAAACTCATCAACATAGTTGTTTTGAGAAAATACTGATCTTCCATTTCTGTCAAAAACCTCTAAACTTTCGATACCAGACCTATCGTTAAGGAAAGCTAAATCTAATTTATCATTTTCACCAGGTGTTTCATCTGGCGATAAACCTTGTGTAATTTTACATCCCGCATTCTCATATGGTGAAATTTCAACATTAGTTGTAAGAGCACTGCTTGTTGCAGTACAAGTTTGGATACTTATTTCTACCGTATAATCATCAGTATAAACACCATCATTTTGGTAAGTTACTGTAATTGTTGATGATGTTTCACCGCTAATCTCATTTCCGTTTTTAAACCATTTGTAAGTGACTTCTGATTCATCAGCATTGATTAACTCTGCTGTTAAAACACTCTCATACTCTGGCATTACAGGATTTCCTGTATTATCCTCACAGTAATTAAGCATCATATTCGGATCTAAAGATGATGTGATTTCTACACCTAAATCATCTCTTTCTAGAATTGCTACAGTACCTTCAAAGGCACAGTTTGTACCGTTTGGCGTCACAATTACTTTGTACTCTCCATAAGAAGATGGAGATAAAGTCGCTGTTGTTTCACTGGTAATTAAAGAGCCATCTAAGTACCACTCATAAGTCACTCCTGCATCAGTATAGTTAGATGGTGTTGCATCAATCACTTCTGTAGTGATATCACAGGATACAATATTTGTTTCACCTAAATCAACAACCGGTGATTCGTTAAAGATATATTCAACACTTTCGGTTACTGAACATCCATCAATTGTAACCTTTACTTCATAGACCCCCGAAGTTGAGACATCAATAGATTCTGTTGTTTCGCCAGTTGACCATAAGTAAGTTGCGTTTACAGCATCACCATCTGTGATTGTAGCAGTGATTGTTTGCGTTCCTGCATCACAGAATGTTTCATCTTGACCTATATCAACAATGAAATCTCCGCCTTGAACTGGAAATTCGATCAAGGTTTCACAGATATGTGGATTACTTGTTGCTGAAGAATTTATTGTTTCAATAAGTACAGAGTAATCACCATCTTCACTAATATTTAAAGTTGATGAAGTTTCACCAGCTATATCATTTCCATCAAGCATCCACTGATAGTTAACCTCATTATAATCTGATACATTTCCTAAAGTTGCATCTAATATTAAGGTTTCACCGTCACAAAGACTCATATTAGCTGGAACCGTAACATCTGGCTCTGGCTGAAATTCAACTGTAAAATATTCTCTCTCCTCAGTATAATTTGTATCCTCATCATAACTTTGAAGTAAATACTCTCCTGATTCAGTTACTTCATAAACTGCTGATGAAGCCCCGTTAATAGGGATATAAGAATCTGTAGCTCCATCATAGTATGACCATTGAAAAGCTTCATGCTCATCAATAAACTCTGAAGTTAATGTCACTGTTTCTCCAGGACAGCCTTTCACAGTGCTATTGAAGACTAAATCACAGTTTGTTGATCCAGCGCCAGAATCACCAAAGTTAGTTTGACCAAAACTAATATAACCTGGTGATTGGTTATAGTTGGTAATTAACACTAAATAATATTCTCCTTCTTGTGCATTGTTAATCGTAAAATCTTCAACTGGCTCTGCTGAGTAACTACAATCAACCTCAACCGAGCTATCTAATGCTGCGCCACACTGCCCTTCAGGATCATCAAATGGTCCGTAAGCTATAAAGTCAACATCAAGACCATCACCAATTGGGTTACCATCACCATCAAAAGCTGTGTTTTGTGTAATATTAAATGAAATATTACCAGATTCTTGAATTTGAACAAAGTACCACGCTGGGTTTGGCTGAGAATATAGACATCCGTAATCAGGGCCATCTTCTGAAACAGTTTCATTTAAATAAAAGTAACCATTAGGAAAAACTAATGGCTCAGCATTTCCATCATCATCATATGGTGCACAGAAAGGGGCAGCATCAGCACAAGTTTCGTTGTCTTCACCAAATTGTGGTGTTGTTAAACACAAATCAAAATCTGAGTTAGAAACCGAATCAGAAAAAACACGTATATAATATGTGTTTCCTATTGTTAGGTCTGTCATAACGACAGCATCACTATTTCCTAAGTTATCAAACTCTTCACTACAGAATAATTCTTGTGAAGTTTGACCGTCGTATACAGCATGTGATATCGCAAAACCACCATTTAAAATAGTTGCGATATGCTGATCTGAAGTTGCTGTAAACTGAAACCAAACTTCTTGAACAGCTGGGCCGCCACAAGACACGTCAAAGCTTGAAGCATTTGTACCGTTTAAAGTTGATGAAACAATATCAACACAGAAGTTACCTTCGTTAGGTACAATTTCTGTTGCAACATCAAAAGGATCATCTTCAGTTGTAAACATAATTTCGTTACAACCTACAGCATCTCCTACAGAGTTATAAGCAATTACTGTTACATAATAATCAGTTGAAAATTCAAGTGTATTCGCTGGTGTATAAGTTAAACTCGGACCAACATCTACATTATCAGCAACATCAGTACCTCCTGAAGTTGTACCAATGCTAATTTTATATCCAGCTGGCAATCCATCTGGCTCAGACCATGAAAAGCCTGTCGTAACGCTCACATCTGTCTGACCGTTATTAATATTATTAAGTTCTGTACAGTTAGGTGGAGAGTTAAGCACTTGTGATCCGCTAACGTTATCAATATAGAACCTAAAGTTATCAGCATTTTTAGTAATAAGCCAACGTAATTTAAAATCAGAGCCAGCAGCTAAATCTGCAGCAGGGATTGTAAATTCTGGTGCAGCTGCACATTCATCTGAAACGACGTGGTTGTTATCATCTATTGTTCCAAATGTTGTCCATGTCGCACCATTATCTAATGAGTATTGCACTTCGGCAGTACCCCAACCAGCAGGAAAGGCAGACTCGTCTTGAGAATCAATCACTTTATAATCAAAATTAAGTGTAAATTCAGTTCCGTTAGATTGTCCTACAATATTCTTAGATGTCAATTCTGCATTTGTAAGAAAGAAACCCGTTAAAGTAACTCTAGCACTTTGCCCTTCACAAGAAGCGACGTCATCAACCAAAAAATTACCTGCTCCTGTATTTCCTTGCCAACCAGGAGGTAAACCTTGATTAAAGTTCTCGAAAACCCCTATTTGACTATAGCCTACATAGGGTAAACAAAAAAGTAATGTTATAAGTAAAATTTTTTTCATGAGGTGATCATTTATTTTGTCCGTGAATATATAAAAAATGTTAGAAGTAAGTTAATATTTAGTTTCAAAAGTTTAGAAATCAAAAAATATTAACAAAAACGACCTAAATTTAAGTTTTACACATCTGCTTTTTTCTTAGTATTTTTGTCATCACACACAATTTATTATATGATAGAAAAACAAACCACAAAATACGAATCTGCAGTTTTAATAGGCATTATTAGCCAACATCAGGATGAAGAAAAATCAAAAGAATATTTAGATGAATTAGAGTTCTTAACTTACACAGCTGGTGGAAAAGTCAAGAAAAGATTTCAACAAAAACTCGACACACCTAATCCTAAAACCTTTATTGGAACTGGTAAAATAGAAGAAATCCGAGAGTATATTGAGGAGCATGAAATAGGTTCAGCCATTTTTGATGATGAATTGACGCCTGCTCAACAAAAAAATATAGAGAAAATTCTTAAATGTAAAGTCGTTGATCGTACTTATCTCATCCTTGATATTTTTGCGCAACGTGCCAAAACAAGTTACGCTAGAAAACAAGTTGAGCTCGCTCAATACGAGTATTTACTCCCTAGACTTGTTGGTCTTTGGACTCACCTCGAGCGACAACGAGGCGGTATTGGAATGCGTGGCCCTGGTGAAACTGAAATTGAAACCGATAGAAGAATCGTTAGAGATAAAATAAGTTTGCTTAAAAAGAAACTAAAAACGATTGATAAACAAATGTCTGTTCAGCGAGGTAATCGCGGAAGTTTAGTTAGAGTTGCTTTAGTTGGCTACACCAATGTTGGAAAATCAACCTTGATGAATGTGATTAGTAAAAGTGAAGTCTTTGCTGAAAACAAACTTTTTGCAACACTTGATACAACAGTGAGAAAAGTTGTGATCAGAAATCTTCCTTTTTTACTGACAGACACTGTTGGATTCATCAGAAAATTACCAACACAATTGGTCGAGTCATTTAAATCAACACTTGATGAAGTCAGAGAAGCCGATTTACTTCTACATGTTGTTGACATTTCTCATAAAAACTTTGAAGATCATATTGAATCTGTCAATGAAATCATGAAAGACATCAAAGCACAAGATAAACCTGTCATTATGGTTTTTAATAAAATTGATGCTTATGAACCTGAAGAAATCGAGCAAGATGATTTAGAAACTGAAAAAACTTCAGCTCATTACACATTAGAAGAATGGAAACAAACCTGGATGAATAAAATGGGAGATCGCGTTTTATTTATTTCTGCGACTGAAAAAGAAAATTGGGATGACTTCAAAAAGAAAGTTTATGAAGCTGTTCGTGAAATCCACATCACGCGTTTTCCATACAATGACTTTCTCTATCCTGAATATGACAAATACACTGACGAGGATTCAGAATAAAAAACTATTCCTTTAAGTAAAGCCAGTCGTTATGCTTGAAGTAATTCCATTTCAGCTGGCTTAATTCCTGGTCGGGATGCACCAAATATCTTGATTTTTGATTGTTTACTTTGATGCGAGCATTTGCATAAAATTCAACATCCTGATTTTTATATTCCTTTTTTAAATGTTGAACAAATTGCCAAAAAACATCAGGTTTAGATAACGATCTCTGTTGCTTTGGCGTTAAATAATCATTTAAATCAACTTTACGTTTATAGTCAACATCTTCACCTTTTATATAAAATTGAACCGATGAAGCTTTCGACCTTAACATCATTCGCCAACTCATTCTGTGAGCCTCTTCCGTCCACAAAACATCGTTTTTAATAAAATGATGACGCAATGGTAAAGCAACTTGAACAATCATCCATATTACAACAAAAGCTTTAATCAATTGATGGCGACTCGTCATCACAATCTCTGAGTTTAGAACCTGAAATTTTTCTTTTTTTCTTAAAAACAAATGCCTTATTTTTTCAGGTGGAAAAAAGAAAACTGAAAATGCTAGTGACATATAAGGAAAGATGCCTATCTGAAAAACGATACTATTAAATAAGTGAAAGAAAATGCTAAAAACAAATGCAGCCTTTCTCGTTTTCTTCCATAATAATAAAGGCACGATGAGCAAATCAAAAAATATTCCGAAATAAGCAACCACGATATGCGTCCAGTCTTTCTGAAGTATGTCGCCAACAATCCAATAATGACTGCGAGATGCCATTAGTATTTTAGCAACGGAAGCATCCAACCAATCAGGATATAATTTCGCGATAGATGCAAAGCTATACACGATAAACAATTGTGTTATCACCCAAATATTCACCCAATTTGGCATGCAAAGAGATTCTTTAACATAGCCTTTTTTAGCATCAACAGAATGGTATCGATGCGCTGGAAAAAAACACATCATTAATGAAATTAAAATCAATAAATAATAATGATTGTTATAAGAAGACTTTTGCATCAAATAAGCAATCGTCCAGAAAACAGTAAATCCAATAATGCTAAATCGATAACGATAACCTATGGCCACCATAATGCCAAAAACACCCATGATGAAAAAATGGATGTACATATAAGGCCCTTGCAAATATTGCAAAAAATCAAAGCCTATAAAGTTAAAAGTAAATTTAGGCTCAACCAATACACGCCTTACCCAGCCTGTCAAGATTGCGCCCCATGATTCTAAAGAAATCAGGATACCAAAAAAAACTCTAAATACAACTAGAGCAGAATTGTCAACTGATTTAAATAGGAGTTTATCAAGCATCTTTTAGCATGTCAATATAATTTAGAGCTTGCTCTTTATCTTTATTCATCGCTTCGATAAGTTGATTTGGACCGTCAAATTTCTGCTCGCCTCTCAAGCGTTTCAGTAACTTAATTGAAATATGTTGACCGTATAAATCTTTATTTAAATCAAAGAAATAAGTTTCAACACTTTGCTTCACTTCATTAAATGTTGGATTTGTCCCAATATTCATCAAGCCAAAATAAGGTTTTTCATCAATTTCTGATTGAACAACATATACACCTTCTCTTGGTATTAATTTATAATCTTCTTTAATTTTTAAATTAGCTGTAGGGTAGCCTAACTCTTTCCCTAAACCTTTGCCTCTTACAATCTCACCTGTTAATTGAAAAGCTTGTGTTAAGTATGAATTTGCCAATTCAATATCACCTTGATTTAAAGCATTCCTGATTTTCGTTGAACTTACTGCGACTTCGTCAATATCTTGTTTAGAAATCTCTTCAACACTAAAGTTATATTTTTTACCAAAATCTCTTAAATCATCAATATTGGCAGTTCTATTTCTACCAAATCGATGATCATAGCCAATAATGATCTTTTTTGCATTCAGTTGATCAACTAAAATGTCTTTGACGTAATTTTCGGCTCTTAATCGAGAAAACTCAAGCGTAAAAGGTTGTATAATTAAGTTATCTAAATCCGTTTGGGCTAAAATTTTCTTTTTTTCTTCAAGAGTGTTGATCAGTTTTAGATCACTGTTTTGCTGCAAAACCATTCTAGGATGTGGGAAGAAAGTTAATAAGGTTGATTTTGAATTTGTTTGATTAGCAGCATTTATCAATCTTTTGATGATTTTTCTATGCCCAACATGAACACCATCAAAAGTGCCAATTGTTACAATTGTCTGTTCACTTGAATCGAATTCTGAAATATGATGAATAATTTTCACTTTATTTTCCGTTATAAGAGTTCATGGTATTTGCTAAGCCAGCTGTTCCAAATGACTTGATTAAATCTTGACATTTCTCAAGGCGTTCTTTTAAATGATTATCTTCTTCTTGACTCCATTCTCCAAGCACGTAGTTCACTTGATTTCCTTTCGAAAAATCTCCACCAACGCCAAAACGTAAACGCGCATACTTCTGAGTTCCCATTAAATTCTGAATATCCTTCAAACCATTATGTCCACCATCACTTCCTTTTCCTTTCAGGCGCAGCGTACCAAAATCTAAATTGATATCATCCGTCAGAACCAATAAATTTTCAAGAGGGATTTTTTCTTCATTAAGCCAATACCGAACTGCTTTTCCGCTTAAATTCATAAAAGTGCTTGGCTTTAACAGAATAAATGTTCGTCCCTTAAAGCGATATTTAGCAACAGCTCCAAGCCTTTGCTCTTCAAAAACCAATTCGTTTTGACGCGCAAAGCTATCTAAAATTTTAAAACCAATATTATGTCTGGTATTGTGATATTTAGGTCCAATATTCCCAAGACCAACAACTAAAAACTTCTTCATAAATTCTGCAGATCTATTTTATGGTAAAAATAAAAAAGCATCCCGAGTAAGGGATGCTTTTCAGAGAATTTAAACTAAATTCTTATTCTTCAGTTTTTTCTTCAGTCGCTTCTTCTGCACCTTCTTCTGTCTCATCGTCTTCGTCGTCTTCATCTTCAGTCGTTACTAAATTACGAGAAGTTCTTACTTGACAAATAACAGTGTTATCTGGGTGAAGGATATTATAGTCTTCACTTGCCACAGAAGTAACGTAAAGTTTTTTACCAATTTTAAGCGGCGTTACATCTGCAAGGATATAATCAGGAAGATTACTTGCAAGACCTCTTACTGTCATACGACGTAAGTTAAACCTTAATACACCACCATTTTTAACACCTTTAGGAACTCCTTCTGAGTGAACAGGGATTTCCATTGTGATTTCTTGTTCATCAGAGAACTGATAGAAATCCATGTGTAAAATTTCGTCTGTTACAGGGTGAAATTGAATATCCTGTAAAACCGCGTTTACCTTTACTCCGTCATTCATCACTAACTTTACAGTGTGAACGTCAGATGTGTAAATCAAATTTTTAAACGCTGCTGCTGGCGCGTGAAAATGAATCACACTATCTTCCCCTCCGTAAAGTACGCAAGGGACCTCTCCAGCATTACGTAAGGCTTTTGTACTCTTCTTGCCTACGCTTTCTCTTTTAGATCCTTTGATCTCGATTGACTTCATAAATTATATATTAAATTACATTAAAAATTTCGAACTAATTGATTTGTTGTTATGCACAGCTTTCATGACATCTGCAAAAAGTTCTGCACAACTAATCACTTTAATTTTATTTGACTCTTGCTTTAAAGGAATACTATCTGTTACAATTAATTCCTCTAATGCTGAATTTTCTATTTTATTATAAGCATCTCCTGATAAAACAGGATGCGTACAAATTGCTCGCACTGACTTTGCGCCTCTTTCTATCATCAAGTTAGCTGCATGTGTCAATGTTCCGGCAGTATCAACCATGTCATCAACCAAAATAACGTTTTTGCCTTTCACCTCGCCAATAAGCTCCATGTGAGAGATAACATTTGCCTTTGCGCGCTGTTTGTAACAAATCACAACATCGCTTTGTAAAAACTTAGAATATGCATAAGCTCTTTTTGAGCCTCCCATATCTGGTGATGCGATTGTGATATCCTCAAGATTTAAACTTTTTAAATACGGCAAAAATATTGTTGACGCATATAAATGATCAACAGGTTTTTCAAAAAAGCCTTGAATTTGATCAGCGTGTAAATCCATTGTGATGATACGTGTTGCACCTGCTGTTTCCAACATTTTTGCAACAAGCTTTGCAGCAATTGGCACACGTGGTTTATCTTTTCTGTCTTGTCGTGCCCATCCAAAATACGGCATTACTGCTGTAATATGTCGAGCTGAAGAACGTTTTGCCGCGTCAAGCATCATCAGCATTTCCATTAAATTATCTGATGAAGGATGTGTTGACCCAACGATAAAAACGCGAGAACCTCGCAAAGATTCCTCAAATGAGGGTTGAAACTCTCCATCATTAAAATGTGAAGTAATCACATTTCCTAATGGAACGCCATAACTTTTTGCAATTTCCTCTGCTAGAACTTTTGATTGTGAGCAGGCAAATATTTGCGCTGCTGTTTTAGAATCAGCCATAATTCATGTTGTGTTTATGGGTTGCAAACTTACACATTTTCTAAAAATTGATTGAGTATTTTTAAAAATTATTTACTTCAGATTAAAATAAATATAGTAAATTTGCAATCACAATTTAAAAAAGCCTTGGTGGCGGAACTGGTAGACGCGCTGGATTCAAAATCCAGTTTCTTCGGAAGTGCGGGTTCAATTCCCGCCCAAGGTACGCAAAACCCTGTAAACCATTGATTTACAGGGTTTCTTGTTTTAATCACAAAACTTCAACATACAATAAGACTGTAACTTCATTAAACGATCTCATCAACGCAGTAAAAAACCTGTTGCCTTTAAAAAAGTAAAGATGATAAAGCGATAGCAACCACTAAAGTTGCTTTATTAAAAAGTGTTTTTTAAGATTTGCTAATTTCATTTAACAAAAGTATAGCAATTTCAATGTACGAATAATCATTATCGAATGTTTACATTGGACAACAAAAAAAATTTACCTAACATGAAAAAAGTAATTTTATTAACCAGCCTTACTATTTCAGTTTTAGCAACCTCTTGTGTTTCTAAAAAGAAATACACAGCTCTTGAGTCTGAATTAGACAACACGAAGTCTGAATTGATGAAAACTAGAGTTGAAAAAGACGAGTATCAAACTAAGTATGAGAAAGTTCAAGAACGTGTTTCTAATTATTATGCAAAGATTAATTCTTTACAAAAAGAAAACAATCGCAAGCTTGAGATGGCAGGAGACTTAGCACCTGTTTCTAAAGACTCAAAAGAAGCGATGAGAGAAACATTGAAAAATGTTGATCCAGAAAAACTAGCAGGAGCAAAAACTTTAAGTGATTCATTAAACTTGGCTGTCTCTCACAATTTAAAAGAATCTTTATCTGATGGAAATGATGAAGACATCGATATTGATGTTGACCAAACTGTTGTCCAGATCACAATTTCTGATAAACTTTTATTTAAAAGTGGAAGTTATTGGGTTAGCTCAAAGGCAAACAAACTTTTAGAAAGAATCGCTGAAGTTGTGAAATCAGAGCCAGCGATGGAAGTTTTAGTTGAAGGCCACACAGACGCGCAAACGCTAAAAAAAGAATCTTACATTCAAGACAATTGGGACTTAAGTGTGCGCCGTGCAACATCAATCGTCCGTTTAATGCAAGACAAGTATGGCGTTGATGGTAAGCAATTAATTGCTGCTGGAAGAAGTAGTTTTAAACCTGTTGCAGATAATGATTCTGCCGATGGACGTGCAAAAAACAGAAGAACAAGAATTATCATTCTGCCTAATTTAGATAAATTCCTAGCAATGCTAGAGTCAAAATAAATTAGTGTTTTGTAGTTCTCTTATCACAGAGAAGCTAATTTAGAAGCCATTTCAAAATTGATTTTTGGAATGGCTTTTTTTGATGTTGATGATTTCATAAATCAACATCTTATTCTGAGATTTATCTTTATTTTTGAAAAAACTAAGAAATGAAAATTGCTGTTGTTGGCGCTACAGGACTTGTTGGACAGAAAATACTTCAAGTTTTAGCCGAACAAAATATAGAAATAGACCAACTCATCCCTGTTGCTTCTGAAAAATCTGTTGGAAAGGAAATCAAATTCAAAAATGAAGCCTACAAAATTGTCAATTTACAGACGGCTTTAGATCAAAAACCAAATATTGCTCTTTTTTCAGCAGGTGGGAAAATTGCTTTAGAATGGTCCCAAAAATTTGCCGCAAATGGCGCAAAAGTCATTGACAACTCATCTGCTTGGCGAATGAATTCTGATTATAAATTGATTGTCCCTGAAATCAATGCTGATCAACTCACAAAAAGTGATAACATTATTGCTAACCCAAATTGCTCAACCTCGCAGTTGGTGATGGCGCTTTATCCGCTTCATCAAAAGTTTAAAATCAAGCGAGTGATTGTTTCTACTTATCAATCCATTACTGGAACAGGCGTTCAAGCTGTACAGCAACTGGAAAATGAAATGAATAATCAGAAAGGGAAAATGGTATATCCATACCCTATTCATCAAAACGCTATTCCGCATTGTGATGTTTTCACAGACAATGACTACACCAAAGAGGAGATGAAACTCACCAATGAAACCAAAAAAATATTAAGTGATGACAGCATTCAAGTCGTAGCCACAGCAGTTCGTATTCCTGTGATGGGTGGACATTCAGAGTCTGTCAACATTGAATTTGAAAATGAATTTGACTTAAAGGAAATCAGATCAGCTTTAAATAACTTTGAAGGCATCAAAATCCTTGATAACACAAGTGTAAACACCTACCCGATGCCAATTTACGCTGAAGGAAAAGATGATGTTTTTGTCGGTCGAATTCGAAGAGATTTCAGTATCAAAAATGGCTTAAACCTCTGGATTGTTGCTGATAACCTAAGAAAAGGCGCTGCAACTAACGCTGTTCAAATTGCAAAATATTTGATAGATCAACAATTTGTGAAAAGTTAATAGCTGCACACAACATCATTTATTTAAGCAACAACAGCTTAAAACCTATGTCATAAATATCCTTTATATTTACAAAAAACAATTTTAGCATGAAAAAAATCTTAATTGTCAGCTTAGTTGCAGGCCTTACTGCTTGCCAAAATGAAGCTGATAGCGACAAAAACAAAATGACAAAAATAGATTATCCCGACACCAAAAAAGTTGAGCATACTAATACTTATTTCGGTGAAGAAGTTAAAGATCCTTACAGATGGTTAGAAGATGATCGCAGCGAAGAAACTGGAGAATGGGTGAAAGCTCAAAACAAAGTCACTAGTGCTTATCTCGACCAAATTCCGTACAGAGACAACCTAGAGAAGCAACTCTCTGACATTTGGAATTATGAAAAAATTAGCGCACCTTTTAAAAGAGGAGACTACACTTATTTTTATAAAAACGATGGCTTACAAAACCAATCAGTTTTATACAGATACAACAATGAAGATGGCCCAGAAGAAGCAGAAGTTTTCTTAAACCCGAATAATTTCAGCGAGAAAGGAACGACTTCTTTAGGATCTGTCAGCTTTTCTGAAAATGGAGAAACTTTAGCTTATTCAATTTCTGAAGGTGGAAGTGACTGGAGAAAAATAATTTTGATCAATGCTGAAGATAAAACACAAATTGAAGACACTTTAGTCGATGTGAAATTTAGCGGTATTTCTTGGAAAGGAAATGAAGGCTTTTTCTACTCTAGCTATGACAAGCCTGAGGGAAGTGAACTTTCAGCAAAAACTGATCAGCACAAACTCTACTATCATAAACTCAAAACTGATCAGAAAAATGACGAGTTGGTTTATGGTGATACTGATGAGCAAAAGCACAGATATGTTTCTGGATACGTCACTGAAGACAATAAGTATTTATTAGTTTCTGCGGCAAAATCGACTTCTGGGAACAGACTTTATATTAAAGATTTATCAAAAAATAACGCAAAGTTAGTTGATGTTGTTACTGGTTATGAAAACGATGTCAATGTTATCGAAAATGTTGGTGATAAGCTTTATATAGTAACGAATTTAGATGCGCCAAATCAGCGTGTGGTTACTGTTAATGCTCAAAACCCAGCACCTAAAAACTGGAAAGATTTCATCCCAGAAACAGAAAATGTTCTTTCAGTTTCAACCGGTGGAGGAAACTTTTTTGCGTCTTATATTGTTGATGCTGTTTCAAAAGTAAAGCAATATGACTATGATGGAAACTTAGTTCGTGATATTAAGCTTCCTGGCATTGGAAGTGCAAGTGGTTTTGGCGCTAAAAAAGAAGACACAGAGTTGTATTATTCTTTCACAAACTACACAACACCAAGCAGTATTTACAAATTTAATATCGCAGAAGGAACTTCTGAACTTTACCAAAAGCCAGATATCAAATTTGATCCTGAGCAATTTGAAAGTGAGCAAATTTTTTACGAATCAAAAGATGGGACAAAGGTTCCGATGATTATCACTTACAAAAAAGGTTTAGAGTTAGACGGAAGTAATCCAACAATTCTTTATGGATATGGCGGCTTCAATATTTCATTGACACCTTCGTTCAGTACTGCAAATGCAGTTTGGTTAAACAACGGTGGTGTTTACGCTGTTGCAAACTTAAGAGGTGGCGGTGAATATGGAAAAAAATGGCATAAAGCAGGAACTAAATTGCAAAAGCAAAATGTTTTTGATGACTTTATCGCTGCAGGTGAATATTTAATCGACAGCAAATACACTTCTTCTGAAAAATTAGCGATTAAAGGTGGTTCAAACGGTGGTTTATTAGTTGGTGCGACAATGACACAACGTCCAGATTTAATGCAAGTTGCTTTGCCAGCTGTTGGCGTTTTAGATATGTTACGTTACCATACATTTACTTCTGGCGCTGGTTGGGCTTATGATTACGGAACTTCTGAAGATGATAAAGAAATGTTCGAATACCTTAAAGGATATTCACCCGTTCATAATGTCAAAAAAGATGTGGAATATCCAGCGACAATGGTCACTACTGGTGATCATGATGACAGAGTTGTGCCAGCGCATAGCTTTAAATTTGCTGCAGAATTACAAGATAAACAAGATCCAAGTGCTAATCCAGTTTTAATCAGAATTGAAACTGATGCTGGTCACGGTGCTGGGAAACCTACTTCTAAAGTGATTGCTGAATACGCAGATGTTTTCGCTTTTACACTTTATAATATGGGTATTGAAAAGTTATAATTAAAACATTTTTCAAAATATCAAAAAGGCGATTTCATTGAGTTGAAATCGCCTTTTTTTATTGAATACTTTTTAAGTTTACAAACCTAAATGAGATAAAAACGCTTCTCTTGAAATTTCTTTAGCACCTAATGAAGCTAAATGCGCTGTATAAATTTGACAATCTATCAATTGAACACCTTCTTCTTTGAGTTTTTCAATCAAACTGATAAAGCCATATTTTGAGGCATTGCTGATTTTAGTAAACATGCTTTCTCCACAAAAAACAGCTTTTTCTTTAAGGTTGATACCATAAAGACCAGCAACAAGTTTTTCGTTTTCATAAACTTCGACTGATTGTGCAAAACCCATTTGATGCAGCTTGAGATAAGATTGTATCATCTCTTCAGTAATCCAAGTCCCATCTTGACCTTGACGGGGAATTTCAGCACAGGTACGAATCACACTTTCAAAATCTTGATTAAAAGTCACTTTAAATTTCTGATCACGAAATAACTTTCGCATCGATTTAGAAACTTTTAATTCATCATGAAATAAAACCATTCGCGGGTCTGGACTCCACCACAACAATGGTTCATCATCAGAATACCAAGGAAAAATTCCATTTTGATAAGCGAGAATCAAACGTTCTGGAGACAAATCGCCACCAAGAGCTAAGATCCCTGTTTCATGTGTTTGTTCAGGGTGAGGAAAAGAAAGCGTATTGTCGAGTAAATGCATATTTTCAAAAATAAAAAAAGCCTCAATAATGAGACTTTTTTTTAGGTTATTTTAAATGCTTTTCATTTTAGAAAGGCAGATCATCATCCTCATCATTATTCAAATCACTGACTGGCTCAAATTGATCATCAGATGAGACTGGTGGTGTTTGAGGTGAATTCTGAGATTGATCTAAACTCTCGATTCTCCATCCTTGTATAGAATTGAAATACTTCGTTTCGCCTTGCGGGCTTACCCATTCGCGACCACGAAGGTTGATACCAATTTTGACATTCTGCCCAACCTGATATTTATCTAAAATTTCTGTTTTATCCTGAACAAACTCAACCATTAAATGTTGTGGATATTGTTCTTCAGTAGTAATGACAACTTCCCTTTTACGAAAACCGTTGTTCCCAAACTCTTTAGTCTCTCCTTTCACTTTAATCTTTCCTTGTACCTCCATAACTTTTTTTTATTTTGCTAATAATATTTTCCATGCGTCTAAAACGCGATTTTCATTTAAGTATTCTTGTGCAACTAAATGCACTTTGTGATCTGTAGATTCGTCTAAAAAAACCTTTAAATCTTTTTCTTCTATAAATTTCTTGATTTCTTCATGAGAAGGCAACTTTTCAACATTACCCAATTTTCCAAAATCATTACCTGTTAATATTTTGCTTTCTTTGATGTAATTCGGAATTTCATCAACGCCTATTCCTAGTTTTTTCACTGGCTTTTCAACTTCAAAAAGTCCTTCTTTTGCGCGTGAATACCAATTGCCTCCCATTCGTGAGACTAAATCAATTTTTGATTGATCAATTTTTAAATCTGCATTTAACAAGTCTTCTTGAACATGAAGTTTCACAACTTCACAAATAATAAGGTTTCCTGATCCACCTTCTTTTCCAAGTTCAATAATTTCATTGACTTTGCACTCATATTGCACAGGTGACTCAGCAACTCTAAAAGGTTTTATTAAATCAGACTTTACAGCGGTTAAACCACTTTTCTCAAACTCATTAACACCTTCAGCATATTCTGTACTTGACAAAGACATTTGCTGAACTATGGCGTAATTGACAATATTAATGACAACTTCTTTTGTGATTTTGCAATTTTCCAATGTGTGTTTAGTTGTGTTGTTTCGAACACGTCTTGCTGGAGAAAAAACCATGATTGGCGGGTTAGCTCCAAATACATTAAAAAAACTAAAAGGTGATAAATTAGGTTGTCCGTTTTCATCAACAGTACTTGCAAATGCAATAGGTCTGGGCCCTATTGAACCCAACATAATACCATGCAATTCAGGTGTTGATAAATCACTCGGAGAAAAGCTTTTCATTTTTGTCATTTTGACAAATTTAATCAAAGTCTAATGAAGTCTAAAACTTATTTATTATTCTTCAAGTAAAGCTGGATAAAATCCTGGATATTTCTTAAGTGCGTCACTAATCATTTGTGCATAAATTGTAGGGTTTTCCTTAGGATCATTAAGTAATTTAGATGCTGGAATTTCTACAACAGCTTGCCAAAAAAGCGATTTGGTTAAAGCATCAACAAACTCAATTGTCAACGAAAACTTATCTTTTGTTTGACCGCTTATCGGGACGTTTGCACCATAACCAAAGCTACCTGAAGCACCACCAAAGCCAACATTGACATTAGGTGAATTTTTTATCACTTGATAAAATTCAGGAATCACGATAATTTCAAATTTAGGGATTAACTTTTCTTTTAAACCATAAGCTTTAAGCGTATCATTTAAGTGTGAAATGATGATTTCTTTATCTTGATCAGATAAAACAGGCTCATCAATATCAAACAAATGATAGGTGTTATATTTTTCGAAATTGACTGTTTCATCATAATCATGCATCACGTTAGTTGTCGAACAACTTTGTAAGGCAAAAGCAAGAACGAGAAAAGCAAAGAAAGTTTTCATAAAAGTCATATTAGAAGATTAATAACATTGCAACAAAAATTGATCCAAATTAGCTTTTCAAATCTTTAGACATTTGGTTAACCTTTTCTTTCATTTCCTGTTTGTAGTCAAGCATTTTTTGAGCTATTTCTGAATCTGTTGCACCAAGAATTTGGATTGCTAATAAGCCTGCGTTTTTTGCAGCATTAAGCGCAACTGTTGCAACCGGGACGCCGTTTGGCATTTGTAAAATAGATAATAAAGAATCCCATCCATCAATCGAGTTACTCGATTTTACTGGAACACCAATCACAGGAAGCGGCGTTAAAGAGGCTAACATTCCTGGTAAATGCGCAGCGCCACCTGCACCAGCAATAATTACATTAAACCCGTTGTGATGTGCTGATTGCCCAAACTCTAACATTTTTTCTGGTGTGCGATGTGCAGAAACAACATCAACCTCAACCCCAAGACCAAACTCTTTTAGAATATCAATCGCATCTTGCATCACGGGTAAGTCACTTGTGCTACCCATGACAACAGCTATTTTATAATTTTTCATCAGAAATAACTTTTATTTTTTGTTTTACTTTTTCAGCCATTTCTCTGGCTTCTTCTATCGATTCATTGATAATTGTGACATGACCCATTTTACGAAAAGGACGTGTTTCTTTTTTACCATAAATATGTGGCGTCACACCTTTAAGAGCAAGGATATTTTCAATATTTTTATAAAGAACTTGACCTTCATGATTTTCATCACCAACTAAATTAACCATAACAGCAGGTTTTTTTGTAGATGAATCGCCTAAAGGCAAATCTAAAATAGAACGCAAGTGCTGCTCGAATTGATTAGTGTAATTTCCTTCAATCGTTAAATGTCCACTATTATGAGGACGAGGCGCAACCTCATTCACCAAAATTTCACCATCTTTTGTAAGGAAAAATTCAATCGCTAATAGACCAACATGCTCGAATTTTTGTGAAACTTTTTCTGCTAAATATCTAGCCTTCTGTGCAATTTCATCTGTAATTCTGGCTGGTGATAAAACATATTCAACTTGATTAGCTTCTGGATGAAACTCCATTTCAACAACTGGATAAGATTTTGTTTCACCCGAAGGATTCCTTGCAACAATCACAGCCAACTCCATTTCAAAGTCGATCATCTCTTCAATAAGACAAGGCGCATCTACTAATTTATCAAAATCTGCTTCTGTTTTTAAAACCTGAACACCCTTCCCATCATAACCACCAGTTGCAGCTTTCCAGACTTGTGGTAATTTAAATTCGTTATTTTGATATGCTGATTTTAATTCTGATAATGATTCAAAATTGGTGAAAGGAGAAGTAGGAATATTATTTTTTTTATAAAAATTTTTCTGTCTTTGTTTGCTTTGTATCAACTCTAAAGTTGCAGAGGAAGGATAAACTGTTTTGCCAAGTTCTTCCAGTTTTTGAAGCGCTTGAAGGTTAACAGCCTCAATTTCAAAAGTGATTAAATCAACTTCTTTACCAAAATTGACAACAGTCTCGTAATCTTGAATATCGCCATAAACAAATTTATTGCACGCAATTGCCGAAGGCGCTTCAGTGTTTGACTCTAAAACATGTGTTGCGATATCAAATTTCCGAGCATCATAAAGCATCATTTTGCCAAGTTGACCGCCACCTAAAATTCCTATTTTAAAATCTGTAGAGAAGTAATTTTGCATAACACAGAAATATATTTTTAGCGTTTAAGCGCTGTGATTGAGCAAATATAACTAACTTTTCACCGTTCTATTTTCGTAATATTGAAAAAAATAAAATGAATTTATTCGGCAATAAAGATTTAGCACGACTCTTTATCATTTTTTCTTCCTTAACCATTGTTATTCTTGTCTCATGGAATGTTTTTCTGTTTTTCGACAGAATCAAAAAAGATGAACGTCAGAAAATGAAAGTTTGGGCTGAAGCACAAAAATCACTGAATACAGCTAATGATAATCAAGATCTTGATCTTGAACTTTTTGTGATGAGTCATGACATCAACATCCCGATGATCAATACAGATGCAGACGGAAATATCTTGAGACATCATAATATTAAAAAATCTATATCTGAGGATTCTATTGAATTATATAACGAACTCAATACATTAAAAAACACCAACAAGCCTATTGAGGTTAACATGGGTGAAGGCAATAAGCAGTTTATTTATTATGGCAACTCTGATATTCTTGAAAAAATAAAATATTATCCTGCGATACTTCTTCTTATTTTCTTCCTCTTTTTGAGTTTGATTTATGTGTTTTTTAAAACTTCAAAAACCAGTGAAAAAAACAAACTTTGGGCAGGAATGGCTAAAGAAACAGCACACCAAATTGGCACGCCACTTTCTTCATTAGTCGGCTGGATAGAGATTTTAAAGTCTGACCCCAATGTTCAAAATTCTTATGTTGAAGAAATGGAAAAAGACATCAATCGACTGCATAAAATCACGGATCGTTTTTCTAAAATTGGTTCTGAAGTTGAGTACGAAAACCTTGATATCATCAAAGAAACACAACTCACAGTCGATTACATCATGAAGCGACACAGCAAGCTCATTACATTTGATGTCAATCTTGACCAAAGTGAAGAAGCTATTGTCAGCTTGAATGATGTTTTGTATAGTTGGACACTTGAAAACCTCATTAAAAATGCTGTTGATGCGATGCGCGGAAAAGGTAAAATTACAATTGAATCTAAAGTGACACAACAGTGGGTTTCAATATATATTTCTGATGAAGGTAAAGGCATTGAAAGCAACAAATTCAAACAAGTTTTTGAAGCCGGATATACCTCAAAAAAACGAGGCTGGGGTTTAGGTTTGTCTTTAGCTAAAAGAATAATTGAAGATTACCATCACGGAAAAATACGTGTAAAACACAGTGAAATCAATAAAGGAACTTGTTTTGAAATTCGCTTAAAGCGCGTTTCCTAAAAACAAAAAACTCTTATTCTGAATTTCAAAATAAGAGTTTTTCGTTTTATATAAGATGTTCAATAATTAATTTTCTGCTTTTGTTTTATCAAAACTAACAGACTCCCACAACTTATCTTTTAATTCCTGTAAACCAGTTTGAGCAACTGAAGAAATATAAAGATATGGCGTCTCATTAAAAGCTGTTTTTAACTCTTCGTCAAGTTCAGCCTTGAGTTCGTCATCAAGCATATCAGATTTTGAAATCGCGATTAATCGAGATTTATCAAGCAATTCAGGATTGTAACGTCTGAGTTCGTCAACCAATATTTCATAAGCTTCCTTTATGTCATCAGCATCTGCTGGCACTAGGAAAAGCAATGTTGAGTTACGTTCTATATGACGTAGAAAACGATAACCTAAACCTTTGCCTTCGGCAGCACCTTCAATAATTCCTGGAATATCTGCGACAACAAAAGATTTAAAATCTCTGTATTTAACGATACCTAAATTAGGCTTAAGAGTTGTAAACTCGTAATCAGCAATTTTTGGCTTTGCTGCTGTAATCACAGAAAGCAATGTCGATTTACCAGCATTTGGAAAGCCAACCAAACCAACATCGGCTAAAACTTTAAGCTCAAGCGTAATTGATTTTTCTTGACCATCAATACCTGGCTGTGAGTAACGCGGTGTTTGATTTGTTGAAGTTTTGAAATGTGCGTTTCCTTTTCCACCCATTCCACCTTCAGCAACGATAAATTCTTCAGCATTTTCTGTAATCTCTTTGAGAATTTCATTGGTTTCGCTATCACGAACGACGGTTCCTAAGGGAACTTCAATAATAGCATCTTCACCATCATGACCAGTACTGGTTTGTTTACCACCATCACCTCCATGTGTTGCTCTGACGTGTTGTTTAAATTTAAGATGAAAAAGCGTCCAGTAATTTTTGTCACCACGGATGATGACGTGTCCTCCACGACCACCGTCACCGCCATCTGGGCCACCTTTAGCAACAGCTTTTTCACGCCTTAAATGCGTTGAACCCTTTCCGCCCTTACCTGAGTTGACATGGATTTTAATATAATCTACAAAATTACCTTCAGTCATTAATTTATAATTTTTCTACAATTTGCGCTAAGCGATCAGCGATTTCATCAATACTGCCAACGCCATCAACGCTATAATATTTATTTTTTTCTTGGTAGTAATCTTTTAAAATCGACGTTTCTTTATAGTAAACAGAAACACGATTTCTGATAATTTCTTCATTGGCATCATCTGCTCTTCCTGAAGTTTTACCGCGTTCTAGTAAACGTTGAACAAGCACTTCATCATTGACATCAAGCGCAATCATGCCGTGAACCTCAGTTTTTAAAGTTAATAAAAACTCATCTAAAGCTTTAGCTTGTGCGACTGTTCTTGGGAAGCCATCAAAAATAAATCCGTTACCGTGTTGATTTTCTTTAACTGCCTCTTTGAGCATACCAATTGTCACTTCATCAGGAACTAATTCGCCTTTATCAATGTATTCTTTGGCTTTGTTTCCGAGTTCAGTTTGGTTTTTGATATTGCTTCTAAACAAATCACCTGTTGAAATGTGATTGAGTTTAAAATTTGTTTTTAAACGTTCTGCCTGTGTTCCTTTCCCAGCACCTGGAGGGCCAAAAAGTACGATATTAGTCATCTTTAAGATTTTAGTTGATATATTTCAGGTAAGTTACGCCCCAAATCGTCATAATCAAGTCCGTAACCTACAATAAATTTATTCGGGATTTCTAAGCCAATATAATCAATAGGTATGTCATATTGATAAGCTTCTGGTTTGTAAAACAAGCTCATTATTTTATAAGATTTTACTTTTGCATTGTCAAGAGCTTCGATAATTTTAGCCAAAGTATGGCCTGTATCAATAATGTCTTCAACAATAACAACATCTTTACCTTCAAGATTTTGCATCCCGATTAAAGTTTGCACCTCGCCAGTTGAACTCGTTCCTTGATAGGAAGCTAATTTTGTAAAACTCACTTCACAATCTTGATTATAATTTTTCATAAAGTCAGCTAAAAACATAAAAGCACCGTTTAAAACACCAACAAAAACGGGAGTTTTGTTGGTGTAATCTTTTTCAACTTTTCTAGACAAAGTTTCAACAGCAGTCGCTAGTTCTTGTTCTGATAAATACGGCTTAAATTCTAAATCGTGAAGTTTCATAAATTCCTATAAAAGTGCAAAGATAGACTTTGTCTAAGAATTATATAATTGGTTTTAAATGATTTTTGAAAATTTAGAGTTGATTTGGCTATTTCAACATGGCCATTAAACATAACCTAAGTAAATCCTCTTCCAATTGCAAATAATGATAGCATTAATTGAACACAAACTTTTATTATTAATACAAGTTATTGTTTAAAAAATTAACCTCATATGTAATTTTTTTTTAACTTTTTGACTAAAAATTTTGTTAACCATATATATTAGTTTTATGAAATATTCATTCTTAAAATCACCCAAAACAATTTCAAAGTCCATCCAACTGAACGGAATAATATAAAATAGAAAATTTGATTTTGCAGTGGTTGAGGACAGAATACATTTCATAGTCTTAAAAACAAAAAATTTGTGTACTAAATGCCAGACTTAAAAAAAGGCTAGATTTAGTTTTTATTAACTTTAAATTTTTATAATATGAAATCTTTAATTTTAAGTATTGCTTTTGTTTCAACATCATTTTTTGGCTTATCCTCCAACACTGAAACTACCTTTGAAACAGCAAGTGTAATTGAGGAGGATGCACTTTATTGCAGCGCAGAAGGTAAAACAGAAGATGGAGCAACTGTTGAAGTCACATGCTGGTTTTGTGACTGTCAAGATAACATTGATGCGTTAAACGACTTGATCAATGACAATAGAGGTGGAAGTGGAGACTAAATAACTTTACATTTTTAAATTAAATTACTTTAAAGCCTTAGGCATTCAGTTTAAGGCTTATTCTAATATAAATACACATGAAAAATATTATAAAATTAACTTTGATTCTGTTTTTATTAGCTTATGAATCAAATGCTCAAAACATAAAAGTAACTTATAATTATAGTGCTGCTAGTGGCCGCTTAGAACACCAACCAACTTTATTAATATCAAAAGAAAACTCACAATTTCATGTTGATTACGATGATAGAACAATGAAATATAACGCATCAACACTTAACTTTAAAGGCCAAACTTATGTTATCAATTATGAGTATGCAACAAAAGAATTTACAGAATTAAAATACCTTGATGATAATGAAGTTAAAGCAAGCTGGATAAATGATCAGGAATGGGAAATACTAGATGAAACTAAAACTATTTTAGATTATTCAGTAAGGAAAGCTAAAAAAAATAGTGGAGACCAAATCATGTATGCGTGGTTTACAACAGAAATACCTGTTAAAACCGGACCTTTTAGACATGCAGGTTTACCTGGTTTAATTTTAGAATTCTCATATTCGAGATCAAACAGTAAATGTATTGCCGAAAATATTGAATTCAATGTTGATAAAGATTTAAAAGATTTTTCTAAAGCTTTTAAAATAACTAAAGCAGAGTTAAACAATTTAAAAAACAACAAAGAAGTTATTAGAAAACGAATTCAAGAGGCCTATTAATGAGAAAATAAATTATGAGATATATTATTTTCTTTTGTTGCTTAATTTCATTTGGTAATTTACTATCTCAATCAAAGATTTCAGGTCATTAGATTTAACCATCAGAAAAAAAACAAACACTAGATGGTCGTTTTCATTTAGTTTATCCAATCTATTAAATGCAGATACTTTTGAAACAAGAAGCTTTGATCAAGCTCTATTTACATCTTCTAATAACAACATTTTTAATAGATATTTTAGCATTGGCGCTCAATATAAGTTTAAATGATTTTTGAAAATTTAGAGTTGAATTTGGTTAATTAAAAGTTTTAAAATACAGAGTCATTTCTATATTTATTGAGATATTTTAAGGAATTATCATTTAAATCGTTTTATTTAATAGATATTCAACAAAATTATTGTAAATTTATTAACAATTCAACCATTCCCTATGAAAAATGTATTTTATGTTTTATTACTTTTAAATTTCTTAGGCTACTCTCAAATAACAAGTATACCCGATAGCGAATTTGAGCAAGCTCTCATTGATCTTAATATAGATTCTGATGGCATCATCAACGGACAGGTACTCACCAGTGATATTGAAAATGTGGAAGATTTAAATCTAGCTTTAAATAGTGGTTCTTACGCTATTACCGACTTAACTGGCCTTCAAGATTTTGCACAACTCAAAAATTTAAGAATTGACAATTTATATTTATCAAATAACGATCTATCACTTGATCTTACTGCGAATACAATGTTAGAATCACTCATTATGTTAGGCGGAGATGATGCGTTTACGCATGATATTGAAATCATAGATTTAAGCGAAAACCCAAACATCAGTCTAATTCAGACCACAGGGATTTGGTCATTAAAACAATTAAATTTAAAAACTGGCACAACTGATGTCAGTAATTTAGATATTAATATCAGCATTGCGCCAAATAATTTACAGGGCGATTCACATGAAAATTTAAATGATAGTCAATTCTGCATTAAAGTGTCTGATGAAGCTGCAGCAACAGCAGGAACAGGCGTTTACAGTTCTTGGAACATAACAGCTATTAACAATCCTTATCTTTTTTCTGAAACATGCGCCTTAAATACAATCGAATTTAATCAAGAATTAGTCAGTATTTACCCCAATCCAGCAAATGATATTCTAAATATTGAAGCCAAGAATGTAAAGTTTACTTCTATTAAAGTATTTAGCTTTCAAGGTCAACTTGTTAAGGTGTTTAATAATTTAGACATGAAAACTCTTGATGTTAGTGATTTGAAAAAGGGTTTGTATTACATCGCTCTTAAAAGTGATCGCGGTGATATGATAAAGAAATTTATTAAGGAGTAGTGATTAATGATTCATTAATAATTTAGAAAATTAGTTTCAACTCTTGATATTCTCTTAAAAACACAAAGCGAACTTCTGATAAAGCTATTTACTTTGCCGTATATTTTTAACTTTACAAAACATTTTTAAAATACGCTTTATGTCTGCCAAGAAACGCTTATTTCTTATCGATGCTTATGCCTTAATTTTTAGAGGTTATTATGCTTTTATTAAAAATCCACGAATCAACTCTAAAGGTCAAGATACATCAGCAATTATGGGTTTTATGAACTCTCTTTTTGATGTGATTAAAAGAGAAAATCCTGATCATTTAGCGGTTTGCTTCGATAAAGATGGAAGCGCAGAGCGAAAAGAAATTTTTGAAGATTATAAAGCGAATCGTGATGAAACGCCACAAGTCATCAGAGATTCAGTACCAATTATCAAAGATATTATCAAATCCATGCATATTCCTGTTGTTGAAATTTCAGGAATGGAAGCAGATGATATCATCGGGACATTGGCAAAACAAGCTGAGAAAGAAGATTATGAAGTCAATATGGTGACGCCAGATAAAGATTTTGCACAGCTTGTTTCCGATAGCATTTTTATGTACAGACCTGCCAGAATGGGCAACGGCATCGAAAAATGGGGACTTGAAGAAGTGAAAGAACGCTTTGGCGTTGACAGACCTGAGCAAGTGATCGATTACCTTGGCATGATGGGTGACGCTGCAGATAATATCCCTGGACTTCCTGGCGTTGGCGATAAAACAGCGAAAAAATTCATCAAAGAATTTGGTAGCATGGAAGCGCTTCTTGAAAATACCGATCAGTTAAAAGGTAAAATGAAAGAAAAAGTTGAAGCGCATAAAGAACAAGGGATGATGTCAAAAAAACTTGCCACAATCATTACTGATTGTGACGTCAAGTTTGATGCTGAATCTTATGAAGTTTCACCTCCTGATGTTGAAAAAGTCGTTGACATATTTAAAGAACTTGAATTCCGTCGTTTAACGGAGCAATTCATTAGAATGTACAATCAACCTAAAGAAGGAGAAACTCCTGAAAAAACTGATGAAAATAAAATAGCTGGTGCTGGACAATTTTCTCTTTTCGGAAATGACACAGACAAAAAGAATGTTGATGTCGATGAACTTCAAGGTTACAAATCTTTAGAAAATACAAGTCATTTTTATCAATATATCGCTGATGATTTCGCTTTAGAATTATTTCTAAACAAATTACTGAAGCAAAAATCCGTTTGTTTTGATACCGAAACTACGAGCCTCAACAGTCTTGAAGCTGAACTTGTTGGCATTGCTTTTAGTTGGGAAAAACATAAAGGTTATTATGTTTCTATTCCTGAAAACAGAAAAGAAGCTGAAACGATTCTTGAAAAACTGAAAGCCTTTTTTGAAAATGAAAATATTGAAAAAGTAGGCCAGAACTTAAAATACGACATCAAGGTTTTAGCAAATTATAATATTGAGGTGAAAGGACAATTGTTCGACACCATGCTTGCGCATTACATCATCAATCCGGATATGCGCCACAACATGGATATTTTATCAGAAACTTATCTGAATTATTCACCACAACCTATCACAGACTTGATTGGTAAAAAAGGTAAAAACCAAAAGACAATGCGCGATATCGACATTGAAGACCAAACAGAATACGCGGTTGAAGATGCTGATATTACTTTTCAATTAAAGAATTATTTTGAAAAAGAATTAGAGGATGCGCATAACAAACCTCTTTATTTTGATTTAGAAATTCCGTTAATTCGTGTATTGGCATCAATGGAAATCAATGGAATTCATCTCGACAAAAACGCGCTTGAACAACTTTCTGAAAGATTAGAAAAAGACATTAAAAAACTTGAAGAAAGTATTTATAAAGAAGCTGATGAAACTTTCAACATAGGGTCACCAAAACAATTGGGTGAAATATTATTTGGCAAATTAAAAATCGCCAAAAAACCTAAAAAGACGAAATCAGGTCAATACTCGACTGCTGAAGATGTTTTATCATTTCATGCAGAAGAACACCAGATTGTTCGTGAAGTTTTAGAATGGCGTCAACTTTCAAAACTCAAAAGCACTTATGTTGATGCTTTGCCAAAACAAATCAACAAAAAAACAAATCGCGTACATACAGAATTTATGCAAACCGTTGCTGCAACAGGTCGTTTAAGTTCTAACAACCCAAACCTGCAAAACATTCCTATCCGAACGGAACGCGGAAGAGAAGTCAGAAAAGCTTTTGTACCTCGTGATGAAAATCACACTTTACTCGCTGCCGATTATTCACAAATTGAACTGCGAATTATCGCTTCATTAAGCGAAGAAGAAACGATGATTGAGGCTTTTAATAATGGAGAAGACATTCACGCTTCTACCGCAGCGAAAGTTTTTGATGTTCCTATTGATGAAGTGACTCGTGAGCAGAGAAGCAATGCAAAAACTGTCAATTTCGGAATCATTTACGGTGTTTCTGCTTTTGGCTTGAGCAATCAAACCGATTTAAGCAGAAAAGAATCAAAAGAATTAATTGACACTTATTACGAAACCTACCCAAAACTGAGAAGTTACATCGATCAGCAAATTGCTTTTGCTAGAGAGCATGGTTACGTTAAAACCGTGATGGGCAGACGCCGTTACCTTAAAGACATTAATGCAAGAAATGCCATGGTAAGAGGTGGCGCCGAGCGAAATGCTGTCAATGCGCCAGTGCAAGGAAGTGCTGCTGACATTATAAAAGTGGCGATGATTTCTATTTTTGATGAAATGAATAAAAGAGAAATGAAGTCTCAAATGCTTCTACAAGTGCATGATGAATTGATTTTTGATGCGCATAATGATGAAGTTGATGAACTCAAAACTTTGATTAAAGACAAAATGGAAAGCGCCTTCAAACTCAATGTTCCTCTTGATGTTGAAATCGGGACTGGCAACAATTGGCTTGAAGCACATTAATTTTTTAATAAGCAAGAGAACCAAAATTAGATTTAATTGGAAAATTCTGATAAAAACTGGTATGTTATTTATACCAAACCAAGAGCAGAAAAGAAAACAGCCAAACGATTGAACGACTTTGGCATTGAAGCTTACTGCCCAACAGTTAAGGAAATTAGAGTTTGGAGTGATCGTAAGAAGAAGATTGACAAACCTGTTTTACCTTCCATGATATTCGTCAAAATATCAGAAGATGACAGGCATTTGGTTTTTAATATCAACACGGTTACCCGTTACCTATTTTGGGATAAAGAAGCTGCCAAAGTGAGCGAAAATGAAATCAATGAGTTAAAAGCATCTTTAAATTCAAAATCTGCTTATCAATCTATAGATTTTGAAACAATTAAAATTGGAGAAAAAATTGATTTGTCGAAACTCGGATTTAAAAATGAGGAAGGCACAATCAAGAATATAAAAGACAATAAGTGCTGGATTGTCTTAGAAAGATTAGGCTTCATTATTAAACTTGAAGCCTAATCTGTGAAATAATTTATTTATTTAAAAGTCGTAAAGCATCTTTTGCAAAGTAAGTTGCAATCATGCTTGCGCCTGCTCTTTTAATAGCCATGAGTTGTTCTAGAAGAACTTCTTCATAATCTAACCAACCTTTTTCTGAAGCAGCCTTAAGCATCGCGTACTCGCCACTCACTTGATAAACAGCAACTGGCACATCAACTGTATTTGCAAGATCTCGTACAATATCAAGATAGCACAAACCTGGTTTCACCATTACAATATCAGCACCTTCATCAATATCTGTTAAAGTTTCAGTGATGGCTTCTTTTCTGTTAGCAGGATCCATTTGATAAGTTTTCTTGTCCTTAGGCACATCTTTAACATCAACTGGCGCTGAATCTAAAGCATCACGAAATGGTCCGTAAAAAGCTGAAGCATATTTAGCTGAGTAGCTCATAATTCCTGTATTTACAAAGCCCTCATCTTCTAAAAGTGTTCGCAGGGCTAAAATTCTGCCATCCATCATGTCACTTGGCGCAACAAAATCAGCACCTGCTTTTGCATGACTCAAGGCCATTTTAGCTAAAGCTTCAACACTTTCATCATTTAAAATTTTTCCGTCTTTTACAATACCATCATGTCCTAAACTCGAAAATGGATCGAGCGCAACGTCTGTCATCACAAGCATTTCAGGTGTTGTTTCTTTAACAACTTTAATCGCTTTTTGCATTAAGCCATCATCATTTGTGGCAGCCTCACCTGTGTTGTCTTTTTGGTCTTGCTCTACTTTTACAAAAAGCAAAACTGATTTAATCCCAAGCTCCCATGCTTCTTTTACTTCTTCAACTAAAGTATCTAAACTATAGCGGAAGTAATCAGGCATTGAAGCAATTTCTTCTTTGACATTTTCACCTTCAGTAATAAAAATTGGCAGAATAAAATCATTAGCTGATAAATGATTTTCTCTTACTAAATCTCTAATTGCCGAATTTTGGCGTAAACGTCTATTTCTATTTAATGGATACATTATATTTTATTTTCCTTTCCACGAATCTCTTAATGTCACCGTACGGTTAAAAACCAAGTGATCAGACGTTGAATCTTGATCAACACAGAAATAACCTATACGCTGAAACTGAAATTTATCTAATTCCTTAGCTGAAGTCAAACTTGGTTCAACTTGAGCTGTAATCACTTTTAAACTTTCAGGATTTACAAAATCTAGAAAATCTTTTTCTTTATCAGCCGTTGGATCATCAACTGTAAACAAACGATCGTACAATCTGACTTCGGCTGGTTTCGCATGCTTAACTGAAACCCAATGCAAAGTTCCCTTTACTTTCCTTTTTGAAGCTTCAGTTCCGCTACCACTCTTGGTTTCTGGATCATAAGTACAATGCACTTCAATGATGTTTCCATCATCATCTTTGATTGCTTTTTCAGCCTTGATAAAGTAAGCATTTTTTAAACGCACTTCTTTTCCAAGTTTTAAACGGAAGAATTTACGATTTGCTTCTTCTCTAAAATCTTCTTTTTCGATATAAATTTCTCTAGAAAATGGTAATTCACGTGTACCTGAATTTTCATCTTCTGGGTTGTTTTCCGCAACCAACATTTCTTCTTCACCTTCAGGATAGTTTGTGATCACAACTTTTAGTGGATCGAGAACAGTCATCACACGTGGTGCAGTTTTATTAAGATCGTCACGTACTGAAAATTCCAATCTTGACACGTCAATCATATTTTCACGTTTACCAATACCGATATCATTGGCAAAGTTTTTAATTGAAGCCGGTGTATAACCACGACGACGTAAACCTGAAATGGTCGGCATACGTGGATCATCCCATGAATCGACAACTTTACTTTCAACAAGTTGAAGTAACTTACGTTTACTCACGATGGTATGACTTAAATTACGACGTGCAAATTCACGTTGTTTTGGCTCAAGTTCACCTTCTTGACTCACACATTTGATAAACCAATTGTAAAGTTCACGATGCGGTTGAAATTCTAAAGTACAGAAAGAATGAGAAATATTTTCGATAAAATCTGACTCGCCATGCGCCCAATCATACATTGGGTAAATACACCAATCATTTTCTGTGCGATGATGCGCTTGATGTAAAGTTCTATACATCACAGGATCACGCATCAGCATATTTGGCGAGCTCATGTCAATTTTTGCTCGCAAGACGTGGGCTCTTGGTTCAGTTAAACCATTTTTCATGGCTTCAAAAAGCTCTAAATTATCTTCAACAGAACGCTCTCTGTGCGGGCTTGGTTGACCTGGCTCAGTTGGTGTTCCTTTTTGTTCAGCGATTTTTTCTGAATCTTGACTATCAACATAAGCTTGTCCGTTCTTAATCATTTCAACAGCCCATTCATAAAGTTGTTGAAAATAATCAGAAGCATAACATTCCTCTGCCCATTCAAAACCTAACCATTCAACATCTTTTTTGATGGCGTTGACATAAGCGCTTTCTTCTTTAATCGGGTTTGTATCATCAAAACGCAAGTTAACAGGCGCATTATAACGTAAGCCTAATCCGAAGTTCAAGCAGATTGACGACGCATGACCAATGTGCAAATAGCCATTTGGTTCAGGTGGAAAACGAAATTTTAATTTCGACTTATCGAAACCCTCTTTAAGATCAGTTTCAATAATTTGTTCTATAAAATTTAAAGATTTTTTTTCTTCAGACATGATCTAAATTTATAAGCTGCAAAGTTACCAAAAATAAAAAGTTCATGTGTTTTTATAAGCTAAGTATTTATTAATAATGTACGTTGATATATAAAAATCAAATCAACATGAAGTTCTATCAAACAGAAGCTTTACTTTTGCAAAAAAATAATGAGATGGATCAAATTATATTAGAAAACGTCCGCATTTATACAAATCACGGTTGTTTAGATGAGGAGGCGAAAATAGGTAGTGATTATCGTGTTGACTTACGTATAGATGCAGATTTATCAACATCTGCACAAAGCGATGAATTGAAAGACACTGTTGATTATGTACATCTCAATAAAATCATTAAAGAAGAAATGTCTGTCCGTTCTAAATTACTTGAGCATGTTGCGCAGCGTATTTTGGATAGAACATTTAAAGATTTGAAAATGGTGCAGTTTGCAGAAGTTAAGGTTGCTAAAATCAACCCACCGATTGGAGGCGATGTACAAGCTGTGACGATTGTAATGACAAAAACTCGTTAAAAGACTCGCTTAATTAAAGATTATTATTAACTTTGCAATCGCAGAATAATTATGGTGTCGTGGCCGAGTGGCTAGGCAGTGGTCTGCAACACCATCTACAGCGGTTCGAATCCGCTCGACACCTCTAAAAAACCTAACTTTTCTTAAAGTTGGGTTTTGTTTTTTATACGAAATTATACAGCGGTTCTCCCGAAATCTCAGGATATTGACAAGTTTCAAAAATCTGACTTTTGAAATGATAGTTGTAACATATTTAAACTATTCAGATTTTAAAATTTTAATAAAGCGAGACCTATTTCCACTAATTACTTTTATAAAATATAGACCAGATTTTAAATTTTCTAAATTTAAGGAATGATCAATATTTGAAAAGGTTTTGATTCTTTGGCCATTAAAAGAATATAACTCTATTGCATCTAATTTAATTTGGTCTAAATTTTCAATTTTTAAAATATCCTTAACTGGATTAGGATACACTCTTATTTTAGTTTGTAAATCAAAATCAGAAGTTGATAAATAACAATTTGAAGAAAAATTGTACAACACATAAGTATAACCATTGACATCAGGTTCAGGAGTTATAATATTCCATGTATTGTAAGGATAATCATTGTCAGCAGCAGCTTGAGGGTCACTAACGTTTATACAAACTGTTCTGTTATAACCTGGATCCCAATATTCATGCGACAAATCAATAGTTAAATTTACTAAAGTTGAGTTAGGGTTATTTAAATTAAGATGAGTATCACCGTTATTATTTATTAAACTTATCAGCTCAAGATTATTTAGGTTATTAAGTACCAAATGCGGAATATTTATCAACGGGCTTGTATCATAGCTTGAATCATCAGCCCTAAATTCTCTTAGATTTAGATTAGAATTAAATACACTTGCTTTCTCTTCAGAAAGCTCAACCCATGCATTACTTAAGTTTAGAATTTCAAGAGCTGTAAAATCTTCGATACCTGTAAAGTCAGTTATGATAAAGTCATTATTCATTGGGTCGTAAAGATTTGTGAAATCTAATTCAATAATATCAGAAATATCACTGGTTAGCACTTGACCATTGATAACACCATCACTATCGATATTTAAATCAATAAGTGCTTGCTCAAAATTTTCATCCGGAATCGCTGTGGTTTGTGCTGTTGCTAGATGAGCTATTAACAGCATAAAAAATAATTGTTTATGTAGTATCATAATTTTAATTTTTTAGAAGGTGTTTTGTATCTACAATTACATTATCTGTAACAAGATTTATGATATATTGCCCACTAGGTTTATTACTTAAATTTATTGTCCCATAAGTCGCTGTGACGTCTAAAAGATAATTATAACTAACACCTGTAATAACATGAGTAACTATTATGTAGCCAGTGCTTGCTGTACCAATATTATAATTAATGTTAAAATCGTTTTGAGTTGGATTTGGAAATATACTTTCAATATTTCTGCTTTCTTTGACCGTAAATGTTTTATAATCTTTATGACCATCACTCTCAGCTATTACTTCGAGTTTGTAATCTTTTAAAGCAGCGTTTGTCACAGACAAAGTTTGACTACTAATAATAAATTTACCGTCTTGATCATACCAATTATATATGGCATTTTCATTAATACTTTCTGCATCTATTATAGTATTATTTTGATCAACTTCTACCTTAGCATTAGCAGTAAAATACTGCCTTGAATAATCTCTATTGATATGATATGTGAATCCTCCCAAAACCATACCACTTTCTGATATTGTTTGTGATACATTTAGAGTGTATGTTGCATCTGTAACTTTACGGATTAAAAAATTTATTTGAGGAGTTAATATACCCCATTCATTAGGTTTGAAATCAATGTTATCTAATGAAGAGTTATTGCCAAGAATGTAAACCTCTCTATCAGAGAGACTAGAAACCTTTATGTTAGTAGCATGACCACCACTTTCCTGCCAAGTGTTCCAAAGATTTTCACTCAATTTTACTCTAATTTCTGCTTCTTGCCAAATTAAGTTATTTTCATTTGTAAAAAAATTAATATTACTTTTTACTCGTTCTGTCGTATTATAATTACCTGCTGAAATACTACCTATATAGCTGTTTTGACTTAAGTTAACAGTAGTAGTATTTTTATAAACTATATTATTATTGTTTCTGGTGTTTGTAGCAGCACTAGATCCTTCTGGAAATGTAATTGGATCTTCTGCAGACACTATACGACTTAAGAAGCAAAACATCCAAGGTTTAGATGTAAAACCAGCGTTTTCATAAACATCTGGATTTTTTGGCTGCCATTGGAATTCTAATATAGTCTCATCTTCACTTCCTGTTATAGGTATGTTTTGACTACCAATTTGATTACCTATATCTAAAGAGTTAAAAGAATTATTGAAACCTTGCCAAACATCTGGCCAAATTTGTTCTCCTATTCCACCTTTAGCCCAATAAAGTTCAAGACTGTCAGTCCCTAATGAAGGGTTACAGCTTTTATTCTTTAATCTTACATAAACATAAACAGGTGTATTATCATCTATATAATGTAAATCCTCATGTTCATGAACATCAAAACCATCCTGTTGATTCCTTACCCAAATATCTGGACTATCCCAAATGACACCAGTTTGTCCATCAGGCTCTATACCATTATCTAAATTTGAGTTGCTACTATATAAATCAATATAATCATCATCTAAGATATTAATATAATGACCATTTGAGTGATACTCTATAGTTTCATGAATTCTGATTTTTTGACCAGTTGTAAATAATGTCCTGCAATGCTGCCTAGTGTAAGCCATAAAATTTTGAATTTCATTTACAGTGATTGTGTAGGGAGTTCCTTCACAATCTGTTAGATTTCCAGTATAAGTATTACAATCCATTGAAACATATTGCATATTAGAACCATAAAACTCAGGAGAAGCTTGAGTATCAGTCACACTATCTCCGAAAATGTTTGCATTATAATTTTGATCATTAGAATCACGCGTAACTGTTTCGCAAATTGAACTATCGAAATGATGATGAGTATGTTTTAGCCCTAAATTATGACCTATTTCATGTATAAAAATCCCTGTTGTGATTTGATCAGCTTTAATTGACAATTTAGAACTTCCCCATGCGATGCCTCTGAAATTCAAATTATGCGGCACAATGACTCTAATTGCAATGCCATCATAGGAATTAATTTGGGATTCATCAAAAAGTTGATAAATATTTGTGCTAGTAGTGTCATAATGTTCATCTGAAACGATATATCCAAAATGCATAAGATTAAAACAAACATTGAATTCATTATATACACCGTTTAAATATTCCATCATATTATAGGCATCTAATTGTGATATTGATTGTAGACCGTCTGTTCTCTCAATTCCCCATATAGCAATATTTAAATTTCTTTGAGGAAAAGTGTTCAAATAGTTCTCATCTGTAGAGGCGGAATAAATACCACTATTAATAACTGTTTCAGGGTTTAAAGTTTTACCATTTTGAGTTCCGCAAATTGAGTTTTGTGAATAAATTGTAGCTGAAAATATTAATGCAATTAATAGAATTAATTTTCTTAGTTTCATGGTTAAAGGATTTTAATTAAGTCAATTTACTTATTTTAGTATTATTTTATTATTATATGTTTCACAAAAAATACAACTTTTATTTAATACTAAATGTTAAATTTTTAAACTATATAAAAAATACTTTTTTTTTACAAGATAATGCGCAATATGCTTTATTGATGAATTAAATCAATTTTATAAGAAATTCTAAGAATTTTTTCTTTGAACTTTAAAGATTTTTCACACAAAAACAGAGTCATTATTTATTAAAATTTCGCTCGGAATTTTAATTTTAAACAATGTATTTTTTTAAAAAAATAACCAATTATGATTATTGAGTTTTATTCGAATTCTTGAAACATTGTGATGTCAAGATTTTCTTCAATTTCATGCATATCTTCAGGGAAGGTTCCTCTTAAAACAAGGATGATTCCGAAGATCAACATCAGAATGCTAATGGCTTGCTTCATCAGAATAATTCTTTTTGTCGTCAACTTTTTATTGAGGCGCTTGGCAAGCAATATTTTTAAAATGTCGATAATGAGGTAAGTAATTAGGATCGTCCCAAAGAAAACTGACATTCTTTTAGGATCCATTTCCAAGGTCGGTCCGAAAATAATTAATAAACCTAACCAAAAACCAAGGACGCCAATGTTGATAAAATTGAGCAAAAAACCTTTGACAAACACGCCTATGTAATCTTTGCGTTTGAGCTTTTGAACCTCAAAATTTGCAGATTTACGCGCTGATTTTTTTACTTTAATAAAGCTAATAACACCATAAACCAGTAAAACTGTCCCACCAAAAATAAATAAAGCTGGGTCATCTTTTATACTTGTCAGTAGTTTATTGGTACTGAAATAAGCAATACAAAGAAAAATAAAGTCGGCTAGAATTACGCCTAAATCAAAGGTCAATGCTGCCCTAAAACCTCTCAAAGCCGCAGTCTCTAACAAAACAAAAAAAACAGGCCCAACCAAAAAAGCTAAAAAAAAGCCTAATGGTATGGCTGATAATATATCTTCAAACATTCCGTTGATTCTCTATCTCAAAGTTAATAAATAAGAATTAACTTTGAGTCATCACTCTAATGTCTTTAATATTCAGCTGAAGATTTACTTGATTATTCCACTCATTTTCTTCAATTGTAAAAACAGCCTCAAGATGATCATCTTTTGAAATTTTTTCTAAGATATCACCCAAGCCAAATCCAATAGCACTAATAGCAATATTATCTTGGATTAATTTACATTTTAGATGCTTACTATCTTTCCCGACAGCTTTTGCATAAGGATCTAATTTTAGATGAGAGGCGTAAAAAGTAGGTTTCATATTTTGAGGCCCGAAAGGTGCAAATTGCTTTAAAATCCTGTTCATTTTATCTGTAATATTTTTTAGCTCGATTTCAAATTCATATTGAATTTCAGGAACTAGCAAATCAGGATCAATGCTATTTTTGACAATAGATTCAAATTTATTTTTGAAAGCTTCATAATTACTTTCTTCAAGTGTTAAACCCGCAGCATATTTATGCCCACCGAATTGTTCGATAAGATCAGAACATTCTTCAAGCGCATTATAAACATCAAACCCAGTGACTGATCGTGCTGAAGCCGCCAATTTATCTCCGCTTTTTGTAAAAACTAAAGTTGGTTTGTAGTAAGTTTCTGTAAGTCGCGAAGCCACGATACCAATAACGCCTTTGTGCCAATTTTCATGATAAACAACATTGGTAAAACGGTCTTCTTCCTGTAAATCTATAATCTGCTGAAGTGCTTCATTTGTAATTTGCTTATCAGTTTCTTGACGAAAAGAATTATCTTGATTGATTTCTTCAGCAAAAGAAGTTGCTTTTTCAATATTATTTTCACATAATAAATTAACAGCTTCTAGACCGTGTCGCATACGTCCAGCGGCATTGATTCGAGGGCCAACACTGAAGACTAAATCTGTAATGGTGAAACTTTTACGTTTAGTTTGCTCCAATAAAGCAGTAACACCTGTGCGTTTTCTGGCATTAACTAATTTTAAACCGTAATAAGCTAAAATCCTATTCTCACCAGTCATCGGTACGATATCTGAACCAATGGCAATGGCAACTAAATCCAAATAATGATAAACTTTACGCTCGCTAAGTCCAAGTTTTTCCTGAATGGCTTGCGCTAACTTGAAACCGACGCCACAACCACAAAGTTCATCGTATGGATAATGACAATCGTCGCGTTTAGGATCTAAAACTGCAACAGCTTCAGGTAAATTCTCTCCTGGCCTGTGGTGATCACAAATGACAAAATCAATATTTTTTTCTTTTGCATAAGCTACTTTATCGATAGCCTTGATGCCACAATCTAACGCAATAATGAGATCAATATTTTGTTCGGCAGCAGTGTCAATTCCTTTGTAAGAAACGCCATAACCTTCGGCGTAACGATCAGGGATATAGGAAATCACCTTGTCAGTTAGTGTTTTTAAATAGCTTGACATTAAGGAAACAGAAGTTGTGCCATCAACATCATAATCGCCATAAACCATGATTTTTTCGTTGTTTTCAATTGCTGAAATAACTCTCTTCACAGCGACATCCATATCTTTCATCAAGAACGGATCATGAAGATCTTCAAGTTGAGGCCTGAAAAACTGCCTTGCTTCATCGAAAGTTTTTATGTTTCTATTGATGAGCAAATGCGAAATTTCTTCACTTACATTTAAAGATTCAGCCAATTGCTTGACAACTTCATGATTATCAATTTTCTTTTCAGTCCATCTTTTCATCATACTTCTTTTTCTTCAAAAGCTTGGTTAGGATCAAGGATTTCATTGATTAAGGTAATTAATTTTTCTTTAAATTTACTTAAAACTGATTGATCAATATACTGACTCGAAGCATTAGTTTTGTCTTTAAACTCCATGAAGCCTGAGTTTAATTTTTTGAATGTAATGATACCAACAATTGACTGATCTGTCAATTCATCTTCGCAAAGTAGGGCATAAAACAACAACTGAAAGGCTTTACTGTAATCGTAATCAGATATTAATTCCTCCCATTTTTTAGCATCTAAAATAAGTTGATTTGGCTTAACTTCACCTGTTTTATAATCGACAATTCTCAGTTGATGATTGAGCATATCAATTCTATCAATTTCACCTATCATTTTGACTTTAAGGTCAAGTTTGTCATCCTTCAAGAAAATTTCTTTACGCTTTTCGAGTGATTTTAAAACCAGTTCATTGTTTTTGACAACTTGTAATTCTTGCTCAAGAAAGCGTTTTGTCTGCTGTTTTGCAATTTCATAATGCAATAAATTTTCACCAGACTGAATTGCATCTTCATTAAATTCTCTAGCAAATTGTTTCTTTAATTCGAGCTCATAAGTCTGTAAAATTTTCTTGAGATGTTCAACTGTAATAATTTCATTGAGATATTCTTTATAAACATTTTCAATCGTTTTATGGATCACGTTACCATGCACGCGATACGAAACAGTGTCTTCTATCTCTTTTGTTTCTTTGATGCCAAGAACATATCTTTTATAAAAATCAAGTGGGTTACGGATATAAGTCGTCAATGCAGAAGCTGAAATACCACGCTCAAAACGCTTTTTCAGAATGCTGATCATTTCGGGCGTTTTCTTGACTTTTGAGAGTTCATCATGCAAAACATTTGCAGTCGCTGCACCAGTAAAGTGTTGTATTTGATGTTGAGGTCTTTTAAAGTACTTTAACTGTTTCAGAAAACGGCTTTCTTCACCTTTGGACATGCCCTCAGTATCTGTATTGTATAAAAAATGCGCTTCTTTTACATCTTGTAAAAGTCTAAAAAAGTGATAAGCATAAACATCGTCTTTTTCGGTATAAGTCGGTAAATCGTATTGTTTTTTTAAATCGAAAGGGATATAAGAGTTTTGAGTTTTCCCCAATGGTAAAACACCTTCGTTAACTGAAGTCATAATGATGCGTTCAAAACTTAAAACACGTGTTTCGAGCATTCCCATAATCTGTAAACCATCGTAAGCATCGCCGATAAAGTCAACCGTCTGCTGACTCAAAATGTCTTTATAAATTTGCTTAAGTGTTTTAAAGCTAGTGATTAAGCTGGTTGAACTGTTATAGGTTTTTACCTTTTCAAATACTTTCTGAAAACCTCTAAGGTAAAGAAGTCTGACTTGATCATCCTGATAAGTTTGTTCAAAGAAAACACTGAGCTTGAACATCTTGTCAAGAAATGAGTCAACACTTTTGTAATCATAGAAAATAAGCTGAAGTTGCTCTGAAAATTTTTCAGAAATAGACTGAGAAACTTCAAACAATCTTTCTTTAGAGATATAAATTTGATTTGCTTTTAATAACTGGCTTTTAAGTTTCTTTTGTTCTTCAAAGAAAATACTTTTAAACATCGGATGACTGATAATTTGAAGCAAAACTTGATGATAAATCTCTTGGTGTTGATCAACTTGCCAATCTATAATACGCTCAAAAAACGAAGCAAAACTTGTCTGGCTTAGCGCCAGTCCCATTGTAATATTTGCCTTTTTTACGTTATCTGGTAAAGCATTTAAAATAGGTTGAAGCAAATTTTCATCACCCAAAATCAAAGCTGTTTTTTTGAGTTCAGCTTCAGAAAGATGAGATAAAATTTGTCCGACTAGTTTGGCCTGACCTATTTGTTTAGAGACATCATAATACTTAATGTCCTTTTTTTGGCTAAAATTGTTTGTGCTGGCTTCTAGAGGTTGATTTTTATATAAAGACCAACTTTGAGCATAAGTACGCATAAATTCTCCTGCTTTATGTTCTTCTAAAAGATACTGATCAATATCCCAGAAAACCTTAGCAGATTTATGTTCTGTTAAATAACGAATCAATTTTATTTCTGCTGTATTTAAAGCATTGAGACCGACGAAAACAAAATCTTTATTTTTCCTTTCAGCGTATGATTCTATATTTTCTATTGCAACTCTGTAAGCCAAGCCCTGATAAGCTTTCTGTTGGCTTAAAAGTTGTTCTCGTAAAGTTTTATAATAGATAGGCAAAGTTTTCCAAAACTTCAAATAGTTTTGAACCATTTTTGTTTGATCAGCTCCTTTTGACCAATGCTCAACATCTTTGATGTCTTTTAGATGATTAAAGAATTGAGAGGTATCAACAATGTATCGATCAATTTCATTAAAGTCTTGTATTAAGGTATGTGACCATCCATAAAAAGTTTCAAAGCTTTCTTGCTCATCTTTAGGTGTAATTTTTTTATATATACCATATAATTCAAAAACTGTTTCTAAACTATCGATATAATTTAGCCCTGAAACATCGGCAATAAATTCCTCAACACTTAAAACTTCAGGGAAAATAAAAACATCCTGCTTTGTTATTTGAGTCAAACGTCTCTTAAAAGCATTTGCTGACCTTCGACTAGGAAAAACAAAACAATTATTTTGAAGTTCGTCAACATCATACTTTAAAATGATATCATCTAAAAATTGAGACATAAAGGAGGTTTTAAACTAAAAACGATGGACTTCAAATATAATTCAAAAAAAAGACTGTCTCGAAAGACAGTCTTTAATATTATTTGAAGTTCTTAAAATATTACTTCGCTAAATTGATTTCAACTCTTCTATTGGCAGCTCTACCACTTCTAGTGTTATTAGATTTGATAGGTTTAGTTTCACCATAACCTTTAGAAGAAAGTCTGAATTCATCAACACCATTTTCCACTAAGAAATTCTTAACAGAAAGTGCTCTTGCATCAGAAAGCTCCATATTATTTTTAGCACTACCTACACTATCAGTATGACCTTCAACAGTAAACTTAGCGTTAGGATACTCATCTAAAATTGCTATAATTGCATCTAGTGCTTCTTCAGAATCCTTTGTAATAGTTGTTTTTCCTGTAGCAAAATTAATTGTTTTCGCGTAGTCATTCAATTCTTTTTGAACTTCATCACTCACTTCAGGACAACCGTTATTTGCTTTAGTACCTGCAACGTCTGGACACATATCATCTTTATCTAAGACACCGTCTCCATCAGTATCTGGCCATGGGCAACCATTATTTTCTTTTGGTCCTTTTTCATTAGGGCAATCATCATTATGATCTGCAACACCGTCTCCATCAGCATCTGGGCAACCATTCATTGCTTTAGTACCAGCAACTTCTGGGCACTCATCTTGAGGATCTGGGATTCCGTCACCATCAGTATCAGGACAACCGTTAAATTCTGGTAAACCTGGTGTATTTGGACATTCATCTTCTTTGTCTGGTATACCATCACCATCAGAATCTGGGCAACCATTAAATTCTTTTAAACCTGGTGTTTCTGGACATTCATCTTCTTTATCATAAACGCCATCTCCGTCAGTATCAGTTCCGCCAAATCCAAGCTTTACTCCAACTGCATGTTGAAAGTGATTAACTCCTGAATCTTCAAAAGCTGCTTTATAAGATGAATCTAACGTCAATGCAATATTGTCTGTCATCCAAAAATTAATACCAGCACCTCCATTAAAAGTTGCATCCCCATTACCATCTAACCAATAGTAACCAACACCAGCTGATAGGAAAGGATCTACAACTTTAGTGTTAAACAACTCCATAAAGCTATATTGAACAGCTGCATCAACTGAGTAATACGCAAGATCATCTACAGCGATATCTCCCATATCTGTAATCTTGTTGACAGAACCTCCAAATTGTGCATTAAAGCCTTCGCCTAGGTATCTTCCTACAGTCACTTTAGAGAATGATGGCATAATATTCCAGTGATCTGCTGCATTAAAAAGCTCATCAAAAATGTGCTCGCTTGAAATTGTTCCTTCACCTACTCCATTTCCAGTTGGGTAAAAGTCAATTGCGTTTGTTCCTACCGAGACAGCCCAAGGGTTATCTTTGGTCTGCGCATATGCAGTGATAGCAAAAACAAACATCATAATGAATGTTAATTTTCCTAAGTGTTTCATAATCATCTTTATTAAATTAGTGTTTTGTCAAACAAAAGTACTTCATTAACTGTATCTTATCAAAAAATTTTATATTAATTTTTTTATAAAACTTATGATTTAATTAATAACTCCCATGGATTGACCAATTTTTTTGAACGCCTTAATCGCTCTATCAAGATGCTCTTTTTCGTGCGCTGCAGAAAGCTGAACTCTAATTCTTGCTTTTTCTTTTGGCACAACTGGATAGAAGAATCCAATAACATAAACCCCTTCTTCAAGAAGTTTTGCCGCCATTTCTTGAGCTAGTTTTGCATCATAAAGCATCACAGGAACAATCGCTGAATCGCCATCTACAATATCAAAGCCTAACTCCTTAATATTCTTTTTAAAGTAAGCTGTATTATCGGTTAACTTCTTTCTGAAGCTATCATCATTTTCTAAAATATCAAAAACCTTTAAAGATGCACCAACGATTGCAGGTGCTAATGAATTTGAAAACAAGTATGGACGTGAGCGTTGTCTTAACAGCTCTATAATTTCTTTTTTACCTGTTGTATAACCACCCATTGCACCACCAAGCGCTTTACCTAAAGTTCCTGTAATGATATCAACACGGTCTAAAACACCTTTTTCTTCGAGTGTTCCAATTCCTTTATCTCCAATAAAACCTGTCGCGTGGCACTCATCAATCATCACAAGAGATTCATATTTATCAGCCAAATCACAAATTTCATCTAAAGGCGCAACAAGTCCGTCCATCGAGAAAACACCGTCTGTGACAATCAAAATGTTTCTCGCTCCGTTTTCTTTTGCTTTTTTTAACTGATCTTCTAAATCAGACATATTACCATTTTCATAACGGTAACGTGCTGCTTTACATAAACGCACACCATCAATAATTGATGCGTGGTTTAGTGAATCTGAGATAATTGCATCATCTTTTGTCAACAATGGCTCGAAAATACCGCCGTTTGCATCAAAACATGCAGCATAAAGTATTGTGTCTTCAGTGCTGTAAAAACTTGCAATTTTTTGCTCGAGTTCGACATGAATATCTTGTGTTCCACAGATAAATCTAACACTTGACATACCGAATCCGTGACTATCTAATGTGTCTTTTGCTGCCTGAATAACATCAGGGTGTGATGATAAACCTAGATAATTGTTAGCACAAAAGTTTAAAACTTTTTCTCCTGTGTTGATTGTGATTTCAGCGTCTTGTGGCGATGTAATCACACGTTCTTTTTTATACAACCCATCATCTTTGATCGATTGGATTTCATTTTGTAGTTGTTTTTGTAAGTCTTTTGAGTACATAGTTTTTATTTACAAATTTATAGAATCTTTATTTCAATGCTTTCAGAAATATAAACAATCATTTTTTGCTCAATTTTGTAACCTAAAGCCTCAATAGCATATGCGTAGGTTTGAACTTGAATAGCATGATTTTCTGAAAAACTTCCTGTTTTATAATCAATAATAATAGCCTTTTTATCGAGAGTACAAAATTTATCTGGCCTCAACATTTCTCCCTTATAGTAAATTTCTCTTTCATTAAATGTCGTCCATTCGTCTGAAAAATAAACTTTCAGGGTAGGATGTTCTGTAATTTCAGTTAATTGTTTTTTCAGAATCTCTTTTTCTTCTAAAGATATTTCTCCTTCTGATAAAACTTTTTCTAATTGTAAATCAATATCAGCTGTGATACAGATATGCGAGAGCAAATCATGAATTAAATTTCCTCTTCGCCTGGCATCCATTTGTTCAGCTTCTGAAATTGACTCCGACTCTGTCACCAAATTAACATGATGCTTATCTTTTGATGCTAAAAACTGAATTGGGAAAAGCTGATTTTGATCTTTCTTTTTTCTTTTAAAATCATCGATATCTGATGTGCCGAATTCTATCTCAATGTCATTTAAAGCTTTATTATTTTCTAACGCATAAGTTTTAAATGTATTAAAATAATCAGAGTTATTCGGTTTCGTTTCATTTGAGAAAACATGCAATTCTTGCGAAGCTCTTGTCAGCGAAACATATAATAAATTCATGTTTTCTAATTCCGTTTCACTTATTAATGACTCCACTTCTGTTCGAAAAACGGGTTGTGTTTCCGTTTTTGAAGGTTTAGTGACAAGACCTAAAGGCAAATCTTTATCCTCTTCCAAGGGAAGCCAAACATGGTTTTGCAAGATATCAGCATACTTTTCATCGGCAAACGGCAACAGGACAATCGGAAACTCGAGCCCTTTACTTTTATGTATTGTCATAACTTCAACGGCATCTTGATTCTCTGGTGCAACAATTCCTTTTGCTGATGCTTTTGCTTCCCAATGGTTTAAAAATGATTTTAGGTCATTTGTTTTCTTTTGTGTAAAATCAAAAATTTCATCTAAATAAAACTGAACATAAGCATTTGCAAATTCAGCTAATTCGAAAGCATCAATTACATATTCAACAGCATCGTATAAAGGTAGCTCATGAAATTTTTTTGGATCAAAATGAATCTCATACTTTTTTAATTCTTGCCAAAACCCAGTCTTTGAAGCTTTGGTTAAGTTACTTATAAAACCAAAACCATCATCTAGTTTAATCAAATGTTTTTCAAGATAAGAAACAACTCGATATTGCGCATCATCATCGTCCTCATTTTCCAGAAAACTCAATAAAGCATCTAGAAATTGAACAGTCGCATCTGAAGATATCAAAAGACTTTCTGATGAAATAATCGGAATTCCAGCCTCTGTTAAAGCATCTGCTAAAACAATACCTTGATCCTTCTTTCTGACCAAAATACAGATATCTTTAAGCTGAAAACCTTGTTCTGCTTTTTGTTTGATTTTACTGACAACAAGTTCTGCGTATTGCTCCTCTTTTTCTTCTTTATTTTTGGCCTCAATAAATTGAATATTGACATAACCTTTCGTTTTCTTAATCGGTTGTTGTTCTAGTTTTTCTCTTTCATAAATCGATTTCACCAATTCACTATCAACGAGGTTTTTAGCCGAAGCAAAAAGCCCATTATTAAACTGAACGACCTCTTGAGAGCTTCGGTAATTATTAGGTAAGTTGACAACTTGAGGTGTCAAATTGAAATTATTTTGTCCATCGATTAAATCAACGAATTGACCAACATCACCACCGCGCCAGCGATAAATCGACTGTTTAGGATCGCCAACTAAAGTTAAGCTTCCCCTTTCGTTATTTTCATAAAGCGAGCTCAAAGCATTATCAACCAGAGGTTGCATATTTGTCCATTGCATTTTGGAAGTATCTTGAAACTCATCAATAAAAAAATGTTGAAACTTCTCTCCTAATCTTTCATAAATAAAAGGTGTTGGCTGATCTTTTAATTCTGCATTTATGGTTTTATTAAAATCAGAAATCAATTGAATATTTCTTTCTTCTTTAATCAGATTCATTTCAGTTTGTACCAAATTAAGAACAGAAAGTTGTGTCAGGTTTTTTAAAACTTTTGTATTGATTTTAACTTGATCAATTTTCGCTTTAAAAAGCGAAACCACTTCTAAAATTTGAGGCGCAACACTTTCTATAGCTTGCTTCTTTTCATCAGCTGTTTTTTTTGTGTAGAAGGTAGATGTATCACTTGTTTCCATCCACTTTGCTGTCATTTTAATATCGGAAATATTCTTTGTGTCGACAACTTTTTTAAAAAAATTAGGAATCGTATTTCTACTGAAACCATCCATTATTCCTTGCGAGCCAAAAACATCTAACATTTGTACTGCAAGTTCTTTTACTTCAACTTCAAGCTTTTCATTTTCTTTGATAATTTGTTTTTTTGTCTTTGTAAAATCATCAATTTCAAAATTTTGTAAAACTTCAACATATTCAATTTCATTATCGTTGAGCAGTAATTTTGAAGCATCTAAAATATCTTGAAAAATGTACCCACTTTTATCATCGTAGATTTTTTCAGTCGTAAAATCAATCAGAGTTTTGGTTAACTTTTTATCATGACCAACTTTGTCTATCACACGATTTACTGCATTTTCAAGCAATGAAAGCGTATCCATTTCAATATCAAAATTGAATGATAAATTGAGATCTTTAGCGAAAGTTCTAATTATTTTATGCGTAAAAGCATCAATTGTAGAAACTTCAAAAGCAGCGTAATTATCTAAAATTTGCTCGAGTAAAATGAGAGATTTTTTTTGAATTTCAACTTTTTGTAAACCACTCATTTTCATGACTAATTCGCACAAGGCAGAAACATCGTCTTCTTCTTTCATTTGAGAAAACTCAACCAAGCTGTCCAGAATTCGCGTTTTCATCTCAGCCACAGCTTTATTTGTAAACGTCATTGCCAATACACGTCTAAAAGACTGATTATCATTGGCTGAAAGTATTTTTGTAAGATAATCAGCTGTAATTGTAAAGGTTTTCCCAGAACCTGCTGAAGCATTATAAATTCTATATGAAGTCGCTACTGTTTGCATATTTATTTTTTATTAAAAAACTGAAAGATACGAAGAGCTGACGAAATCTAGGATGACACGACTTTTTTAATTTCATTATTGTTCAATAAAATCAATCTGCTTAAAAAAGTGAACCTAGACAGCGTCCATTTTAAGGATTTTATAACATGAAATAATTTAAAAACTTGACTCTTATGCTTACATTTGAGTTTAATATATTGAACTTAAAAAATATTATTATGGCTTTTGAACTACCAAAATTAGATTATGCACATGATGCATTAGAACCACATATTGATGCAAAAACGATGGAAATACACCATGGCAAGCATCACAATGGTTATACAACAAAATTAAATAACGCAATTGAAGGAACTGATTTAGAAGGGAAATCAATTGAAGAAATTCTTAGAAACTTAGATTTATCAAATACAGCTGTAAGAAATAATGGCGGTGGATTTTACAACCACAGTTTATTCTGGAAAGTTATGTCGCCAAACGGAGGCGGAAAACCTAGCGGTGAATTAGCTAAAGCAATTGATGATGCTTTTGGTTCTTTTGAAGATTTTAAAGATAAATTCTCTAAAGCTGCAGCAACACAATTTGGATCAGGTTGGGGTTGGCTTTGCGTAAATGAAGGTGGAAAATTAGAAATTCACTCAACGCCAAATCAAGATAACCCATTAATGCCAAATGTTGGCTGCTCAGGAATGCCGATTTTAGGTGTTGATGTTTGGGAACATGCATATTACTTAAACTACCAAAACAGACGTCCTGATTATATTGAAGCATTCTTTAATGTGATTAACTGGGATGAAGTTGCCAAAAGATATGCTGAGCATAAATAAGCTTTAGCGGCTAAAAAATTACTAAGAAGCTGTTTCATTTATTTGAAGCAGCTTTTTTTATATCAATTCTTCTTCAGCTGTTTCAATGATTTCTTTCGGATCTATTGAAAACATGACATTCTCATAACCTTCAATCATTTTGTTGCCATAAACCGAAGTTGGTAATAGTGGATAACGCTCTAAATCTGGTAAAATCTGCTGAATTCTTTTCTGATTAAAAGGTGCAAATCCAGCATAAGGGTGTGTCGCTCCCCAGATAGTCACAACACGCACACCAAACATGGCAGCCAAATGCCCGTTTCCGCTATCCATGGAAATCATTAAATCAAGGTTGGAAATTATTTGTAATTCTTGCACAAAAGAAAATTTACCTGCTACTGATGTGCATCCAGAGAATTTGTTTTCTAGTTTTTTTAACTTAATAACTTCATTCTTTCCTCCGCCAAAAAGCAAAATTTGATAATTTTTATTTTGTAAACTCTCAATAACTTCCTGCATTAAAGCTAAAGGATATTGTTTTGGCTCATGTGCTGCAAAAGGTGCAATACCGATAATTTTTTTAGAAAAATCGAGTTTCAATTCTTCTTTAACTTGCTGATCAATGGGAAGTTGATGGTTGAGATAAAAAGCATTAAAATCAATATAAAAACCAAGTTTTTCTAAAACATCTGCATAACGACAATGTGTCGACTTCAGTTTTAAAAAAACTTTATTTTGAGTTCGCGTTAAGCGTTTTTTTGCTTTTCTTCCTTTGTCAATTTTCACATAATCATGACCGAGAATTTTAAGAAAACCGCAAACTATTTTTGATCTTAAAACGTTATGAAAATCGGCCACATGCGTTGGCTTTAATTGATGTAAAGTTTGTGCCAAACGCCATAAACCGACAACACCTTTGTGTTTTTTCTTTGTGTCAACCTCAACAGTCTTGACATTTGGTAAATGATGAAATAATTGACAGAAAAAAGCTTTACTTACAACAGTCACCTTGATATCAGGATGTTGTTGAAGCAAAGCTTCTATTACAGGAACTGTCATGGCAACATCTCCCATAGCAGATAACCTGATAATCAGAAGATGTTGGTGTTTTGTCATTATTTTTTACTTCTTAATACAGGGTTCATTTCATCATCATTGTACATCTTCATCTGCTTATAGACTTTCATATACTTTTCACCTTTTTCAATATCTTCCAAAAGTTGATCAATCGCGGTTGATAAATCTTCACGTTGCTCTAAAAGAACATCCAATTTTGCTTGACAAGAAGCAATATGTGCTTTAGAAGCATCTTTACGCTCAGCTTCTTCTTGCATGTGATAAATTTTGAGTGCTAAAATTGACAATCGATCAATACCCCAAGCCGGACTTTCAGTGTTTATTTTAGCATCAGCTTTAGGTTTCACCTCTTTGTATTTTTCTAAGAAATAACTATCAATAAACTCAACTGTATCAGTTCGGTCTTGATTGGAAGCATCAATTTTTCTTTTTAAAACCAAAGCATCATCAGCATTGATTTCTGGATCACGGATTAAATCTTCATAATGCCATTGCACAGTATCAATCCAGCATTTTCTGTATAGTAAATGCGAAAGTAGATCTGTTTTTTGATCGTAAGGGTTTGAAAATTCTTGAGCCACATCATCTTTGATGTGATAGGTTTTGATGACTTCCTGAAAGATGTCATTTGCTTGAGGTGAAAACATAATTTTATAGATTTGTTACAAATATAACATTCCAAAATTAGCTTCACAAAACTGGGTGTTGTAATAAATTAGTTTCAATCTTTTAGACATTTAAAAAAACGCCTTCATAAATTAATTGAAGCATTTAATCTACTTCACTGATAATTTTATTGTGTTAAGTCTATGGTCTTCAGCTTTAAGCTTCACAATATAAACCCCAGATGAGAGCTGATCTAGCAAATGAATTGGCTGTCCTATTTTTACTTTATTTTGAGTAAAAACCTCTCTACCCATGAGGTCGAATATAGATATTTGCATTTCTCCAAAATTCTTTCCTTCCACAGTAAATTGACCATCTGTGGGATTAGGCCACAAGCTCAATTTCTGATGCTGATGATCTTCCACACCCATCCTTTTCTGCATAAATTTAATTAAAAAAGAATTTGTAGGATTATTACCGTCAGGTAATTCAGATTGGTAAGCATTAGATGTTGCTATAGCATTGTAACTCATAGTTGTTCCTGTTAAGTAAAAACCATCTTCATCATTCATAGGAAGCACCTTCGTAATTGCATCTCTTTTTTCTCCACCATAATAACTAGCATAAGATAAGTTTCCATCATCTGAAAATTTTGCAAAATACCCATCATGATTTGCTCCACCTGTATTCGGATTAGGTTGTTCTTGATAAGCACCATCTGTAGAGATATGTTCATAAGAGTTTGTAGTACCAGTGAGCCAAAACTCGTAAGCCTCTGATGAACTGTTATAACTTAAATTAAAAGGAATCATACCATTTGCACCATAATAAGTGCACCAAATTCTATCGTATGTTTCACCATCCATCTTTAAGAAAATCATGTTGCTATGTGATCCAATTAAGTTTTCTTGATAACTTCCTGAACTGGCAATGTTAGTGGCACTTTCACTAGCTCCTGAAACATAAATATTATTCTGTAATACAATAATATTTTGACCTTTATCATTTTCATCACCTCCATAATAAGTGCTCCACAAACGACTACCAGAAGATGAGAATTTTGAGACAAAAATATCTCTATTACCATTATTTTGCATTTGATAAGCATCTGTAGTTGAAAAGTAACCTGTCGCATCTTCTGTTGTACCAACAACAAAAAGATTTCCTGATGAATCTACGCTTAAATCTGATACTATATCATTAACTGCACCCGATCCATAATATGTTCCCCAGACTCGTTCTCCATTTTCATTAAACTTCATAATCAAACCAACTCTTTGATTATGCACATCTGTAAAAATAACGTTTTCTTGAAAGCTTCCAACAGTGGTTAAATGCGAAGTAGAATTTGTATTTCCTGTTATAAACACCTGTCCATTTTCCACGGTAACACTAGAGATGGCTTCCATACGCTCGCCATCTATATAAGTTGACCAAATCAAATTTCCTGAAGAAGAAAATTTTGTTAAAAACCCTGAAGTATAACGCGGAATAGTTATTGGTTCCATGTCAACCATGAACTCTTGAAAAGAACCAGTTGTTGTCATCCCTGTTGAACTGCTTGTTGAACCTACAATATATAAATTATCATTATACAAAGTTATGTCTGTTGGCCAATCACCGCCTTCACCACCGAAAAAAGTAGACCAAATTAAACTCCCTTCGGAATCAAATTTGCTAAGCAAAATATCTGATTCACCTCCTCCATAAGTTGTTTGGTGTGCTCCTGATGTTATGTAGTTAGCAGCTTCTGTTTCCATATTTAAAGCCCAAACCTCAGATAACATATAAATGTTTCCATCAGAATCTATTGCGCTTGAAACAGACTTTGTTGTATAAGATCCATAATAAGTACCCCAAATTCTATCATATAATGAAGAGTTATTTTGAGCAGTTAAATTCCCAAAAGACAAACAGATCAATATAGTCATGACTTGTGCTACATTTTCTAAAGCCACACTAAAGTAATTATTAAAAGAAAAAATAAAATCTTTGCCTTTCTTCATAGTGTTAAATTTCAAACAATCAAACCTTCAAATATAAAATTTAATTCAATATAATTTATTTTTTTGATTATTATTTAGACACACATAGCAATGTCGTGAAGGTTTAGGACAACTATTTTAAATAGATGTCTTATTTTCACACATCAAACAGAACTGGACTATGAAGGAAAAACAAAAAGATAAACGTTCAATCGCGATTTATGGCATCACGGCAATGCTATTAATTCTTTTACATTATTTATTAAATTTCATCATTTTCGGCTCTTGGCGTGAGTACATTCCCTTCATGAAAAAGTTGAGCATCAGCTTATTTCTCATCGCCTTAATTTTACTAATCAGTAAATTAGTTGAAAACAGAGTTAACAAACAGAATCAACTTGAAGGAGATCGGTACAATTTAATTCGTATCACAAGATTATTAGCTGTTTTTTTTATCATAATTGTCATTACGGCTTTCCTTTTCCAAAATTTATATGCAGCAGCGGTTAGTTTTGGTTTATTCTCCTTAATTATAGGTTTTGCTTTGCAAGCGCCAATCGCTTCATTTATCGCTTGGGTTTATCTCATATTTAAACGTTCATATTTAGTTGGCGACCGTATTCAAATTAAAGATTTTAGAGGCGATGTGATTGAAATCAGTTACTTAGACACGACTATTGAAGAATGCAGTGGAGACTATTTAGGCAACGACAGAAAAAGTGGCAGAATTGTCAGATTTCCGAATAGCTTAATTTTAAAAGAAGAAATTACAAACTATTCTGGACCTGACATCCCGTTTATTTGGAATGAAATCGCTGTACAAATCGCTTATACAAGTGATATCGATTTTGTTGAAAAATGCTTACTTAAAGCTGCTTCAGAAGATTTTAAAGAAAAATATCCACATCTTTCAAGCAATCAGCATAAAAAAAGAAAGCCTGCTGTTTATTTCAGAAATAACATTTATGCCTGGATGGAAGCCGTAGTATCATACCCAGTTGAACCTTATGACACAACAGGCCGAAGAAACAGAATTCTTAAAAAAGCTTTGCCAATGTTGAATGCCGCCCCTGAAAAAGTTCAATTTCCTGAAGGTAGGTTGAGATAAAATCTTTTGAAATCATAAAACTTAAAATGAGTCAATCAAAGTCAAATCGCTGGTTTATTGCCATCATGGCAACACTACTTCAAGTTATTTTAGGAACCGTTTACGCTTGGAGTTTTTTCCAGAAACCTATTATGTTAGTATACGGCTGGAGCAATGTTGAAACCATGTGGATTTTCAGTATCTCAATTCTTTTTCTGGGTTTATCCGCTGCTGTCGGTGGTCGGATTCTTCCAAAGTTTGGCCCTAAAAAACTAGCAACGATTGGCGCATTACTCTACGGTTTAGGTTATCTCGTCAGCGCCTATGCCATGCAAATTCAAAGTTTAACTCTATTTTACATTGGCTTTGGTGCGATTGGTGGCATTGGTTTAGGTTTAGGCTATGTGACACCAGTGGCAACTGTTTCAAAATGGTTTCCTGACAAAAAAGGCTTGGTGACAGGTATGGTCGTGATGGGTTTTGGACTCGGCGCACTTGTGATGTCAAAATTAATTGCGCCTCTATTTTTAGAAATTGCAAATGACAATATCATTGAAGTTTTCATATACATTTCAATCTGTCTTATTATTTTAGGGACTATGGCTGGGTTATGTATGAAAAATCCACCTGAAGGTTTTATTCCAGATGACTATCAACCAGAAAGTTATGAAAGCCATCAACAAGAATCAGGACATGATTTGAGCTTAAAAAGCAGTTTACTTTCAAAAAAATTCCTGGGCATGTGGCTGATCTTTTTTCTAAATATTTCTGCTGGCATTATGTTCATCAGTTTACAATCGCCAATGATTCAGGATTTGCTTCTCTTAAAAGATGCATCAATTTCTGCTGAAGAGCTTTCTATTGCTGGTGCAAGCTTGATTGCAATCAGCTCATTATTTAATGGTGTTGGACGATTTTTTTGGGGAGGCATTTCTGATAAAATAGGAAGAATACAGGTTTTTAGACTCTTTCTGGCTTCACAAATTATCGTATTTATTCTCATGATTTACACAGAAAACCCTTGGATTTTCGGCGCGCTTGTTTGTTATGTATTATTGTGCTATGGTGGTGGTTTTGGTGCAATGCCATCTTACGTTCTCGATGTTTTCCACGCTAAATTAATGCCTGTTGTTTACGGCGTAATTCTTACAGCATGGTCAATTGGTGGAATTGTCGGACCACAAGTTGCAGCTTTTATCAGAGATTATTATGCAAATACACCAGAGCTGATCGGTTCTCGGACTTATATTGCCGGGACAATTTTACTTGGTTTAGGATTTATCATCAGCTTAATGCTAAGCAATAAATCAATCACTGAAAATTAGTTCTTAATATAAATATTAGACGAAACCATGAGAGAAACACGTAAGTCTTTATCTTTAAGTTTAATCAACATTGAGTTATCAAAGTTTTCTTTATCAAGAACTTCAATCTTCTCACCTAATATAAGTCCGTTTTTATCAAGATATTTTAAAAATTCAGAGCTTGTATCTTTAACACCTATCAAAGTTCCTGAATCTTTCACATTTAGTTTTGATAAAAGTGTTTTCTGAGCCACTTTTAAATTTCCTTCAGCATCAGGAATCGGATCTCCATGCGGATCTCGCTTCGGAAAATCAAGGAATTTATCCAATTCTTGAGTTAATTTTTTTGATTTTATGTGTTCGAGTTGTTCAGCAACTTCATGAACTTCATCCCAGGAAAAGTTCAGTTTATCAACCAAAAAAACTTCCCATAAACGATGTTTTCTGATCACTTCTAAAGCTGCTACTCTTCCGATTTCTGTTAATTTTGCACCCTTATATTTCTTATAAACGACTAATTTTTTCTCTGATAATTTTTTCAGCATATCAGTTACCGAAGAAGCTTTACTGTCAATCTGCTCTGCAATTGCATTTGTACTCACACCATCTGGATGATTTTCTTCCAAGTGGTAAACTGATTTGAGATAATTTTCTTCAGAAAGAGAGATCATAAAATTAATTTTATCGTCAGGCAAAAATATGATTTTTCTCTAGCTTATATCTTTTCAACAAATCTTTTTGACTGCTATTTCTGGTCAAACACTCCTCAATCGCTCGGTAACTTATGTTACTGTCAGCATTAAACTTAGCTTGTATTTTTGCAGTGATAATAAATAAATCATGCAAAATAGAATTCTTACATTATTGTTGATCTTAATGGGCTCAACCGCATTTGCTCAAGAAGTGAAGCTTATTTCAGAAGACGATATTCTGAGTGAATTAGAATCAAAAAATTTAAAGATTCTAATGGCTGACAAAGAAACTGCTAAAGCCAAGGCTGACTATTTTCAGTCTTCCGCGGTGTTTTTACCTCGCATTTCAGCAAGTTATACCGCAACGCGAACAACAAATCCGTTGATGGCATTTGGTTCAAAACTTAATCAAGAAGTTTTAACGCAAAATGACTTTAATCCTGCTTTACTTAACGATCCTGACGGGATAAATAATTTTGCCACCGTGATTAGCGTAGAACAACCTTTAATTAATGTTGATAAGTTTTACGAAAGACGTGCTGCTAAACTCAAAGTGACAGCAACTGAATTGCAAGGCGAACGCTTTAAAGACTTTATGAAACTCGAAACACGTAAAGCCTATATGCAATTGCAAATGGCTTACAAGCAACGTGATGTCATTGAACTTGCTCTTAATACGGCTCAAAAACACCAAACTAATGCAGAGAATTTTCTTGAAGAAGGTTTGATTCAAAAAGCTGATATTTTAGATGTCAAAATCCGTGTTAGTGAACTTGAAAATCAATTGGTTCACGCAGAAAGTCAAATCGAAAATGCCTCTGATTTTCTCAAATTTGTCATTCAATCTGATGAGGAATTAACCTTAAAACCTATTGAGGATTTGAAACTCAATGCTGATTTAAATGAATTGAATTCTGCAAAAGTCAAAGATGAAAGAGAAGATATTCAGGCGATGACACATGCTGTAAAAGCAAGAGAAAAAATGCTAAAAGCCTCACAAATGACTTATTTGCCAAGCCTCAACGCTTTTGGAAGTTATGAACTTTATGATGATGAGTTTTTTCAAGCTGATGCTAATGGGTACCTCATTGGTGCCCAGCTAAAATGGAACATTTTTGAAGGCGCTCAACGTATTGGAAAAATAAAAGCCAAAAAAGCCGAATTACAAATGGCCGAAATGGAACTTCAGAATTATAAAGACGAATCAAAGCTAGCTTTACAAAAAGCAAAACGCGAATATAAAGATGCTTTAAACGAAGTTAAAACAACAGCAATTTCAGTTGAACAGGCTCAAGAATCTCTGCGTATTAAGCAAGATCGATTTGCTGAAGGTTTAGAGAAATCAACTGAAGTTTTAGATGCCGAAGCAAAATACTCTCAGCAACAACTGAAGCATTTTAATGCTATCTTCAAACACAATTATACTTCATATTACCTCAGTTTTTTAACAAAATAAACAAACCCTAATCATGACAAAATCTTTAATAAAATCAGTTGCATTCATTTTCATCGTCAGCTTTATGAGCTGTGGCGAAAAGGAAAATAAAGAAACAACAAAACAACAGAAAGATCCAATTACAGTTGAAACAGCAACAGTTAAAGCATCAAACTCTTCATTTATCAGTACAAGCGGACAAATCAAGGCGCTTGATCAAGCAACAATGAGCACAAGAATGATGGGTTACATTGAAGAAATCCCTGTTGAAGTTGGTCAAAAAATAAAGAAAGGGCAACAGCTCATTCGTATCAACAGCCAAGAATTAAGTGCTAAAAAAGCACAAGTTGCGGCACAAATCAATAAAGCTGAAGCCAATTTTAAAAATGCTAAACGGGATTATGAACGCTATCAAAATTTATTAAAAAAGAACAGCATTAGCCAAAAAGAATTTGATAATGTTGAGACAGCTTACAATATGGCAAAAGCAAATCAAGAAGCGGCGCAACAGATGAAAGCCGAAATTCAATCTCAGTTTGCTTACACAAATTTGCAAGCTGCTTTTGATGGTGTGGTCACTAATATTTATGCAGAAGTTGGAAATTTAGCCAAACCTGGCGAACCTTTATTAACCATAGAAAATCCTTCGAAATTTGAAGTTCGTACAAGCGTATCAGAATCACAAATTTCAAATATCAATACAGGTGATGAAGTTGATGTTTACATCTCAAGCCTTAGCTTAAAAGCAACGGGGAAAGTTTCAGAAGTTGCTGGTTCTGCATCTCAAACAAATGGACAATATGTTGTCAAAGTTATTTTAAATGAAAACCCAGAAGGCATTAAATCTGGCATGTATGCTAATATTGATTTTAAAATTGAAAAAAGTTCATCAACTGGCTCTCAAATAATGATTCAGTATGATGCAATTGTCAGTCAAGGTGAATTACAAGGTGTTTATACAATCAGTAGTTCAAATACAGCAATTTTAAATTGGTTACGACTCGGGAAAAAACAAGGCGACATGGTTGAAGTCATTTCTGGTATTTCTGAAGATGATGTTTATATTCTCAATGCAGAGTCAAGATTGTATAACGGCGCTCCAATTCGTCTTAAATAAAATATCATGAAAGAAGGTATTGCTGGCAAAATTGCCAAAGGTTTTTTAAACTCAAAACTGACCATTTTATTGATGGTCGTGTTTATGGTTATTGGTGTTTACAGCTCGTTTTTAATTCCACGTGAAGAAGAGCCACAAATCGATGTGCCAATGGCAGATATTTTTGTGGGTTATCCTGGCGCAACACCAAGTGAAGTTGAGTCGAGGGTGATTGCTCCACTCGAAAAAATAGTTTCAAACGTAACTGGCGTTAAATTTGTTCATTCTTCTGCACTTCCTGGTCAAGGGATGATGATTGTTCAGTTTTACGTTGGTGAAGATGTTGAGCGTTCTTACGTCAAGCTTTATAACGAAATCATGAAGCATATGGATAAAATGCCGCATGGTATCACACAACCTCTTGTTAAAACAAGATCTATTGATGATGTCCCAATTATGGGAGTCACATTGTGGAGCGATAAATATGATGATTTTCAGCTTAAGAAAATCATGCAAGAAGTTGAGAATGAAGTTAAAAAAATTACTGATGTCGCACGTACTGATATTATTGGTGGACGTGATGAGGTTTTAAATATTGTTTTAGATCCATCAAAGATGGCTTCTGCTGAAGTTGATCCTTTAGAAATCAGGCAACAAATTTCAGCCAATAATGTGCAAATGCAGTTAGGAAGTTTCAGTCAAAACAACCGTGAGTTTAGAGTGAAGACAAATGGTTTTTTTGAAACTAAAGAAGATCTTGAAAAATTAATTATTGGCCAGAAAAACCAAACGCCAATTTATCTTAATCAAGTGGCTTCGGTAGAACTAACGGCAGAAACGCCTCATCAATATGCGAGTTTTGGGTTTGGTGCTGGTGATGGCAATATCGTTGAAAATCCATCAGAGTATCCTGCTGTCACTTTATCAGTTGCTAAAAGAAAAGGTGCTGACGCAATGAATATCGCTGACCAAATTTTGGAGCGTATTGAGCTTTTAAAGCAAAACACCATTCCTAGTGATGTTAAAGTTGAAGTAACTCGTAACTATGGAGAAACAGCTTCTGATAAGGTTTCTGAGTTAATGCTTCACCTCATCGGTGCAATTATCGCCGTCACTTTGGTTGTGATGTTAGCCATGGGATGGCGAGGTGGTTTGGTCGTCTTTTTATCAGTGCCAATCACTTTTGCTTTAACTTTATTAAGCTATTATTTACTCGATTATACTTTAAATAGAATTACACTTTTTGCTTTGGTTTTCGTAACAGGAATTGTGGTGGATGACTCCATTATTATTGCAGAAAATATGCACCGACACTTTAAAATGCGAAAGCTTCCTTTTAAAAAGGCAGCGCTTTATGCGATTAACGAAGTTGGAAATCCTACAATTTTAGCGACTTTCACTGTCATTGCTTCTGTTTTACCAATGGCATTTGTTAGCGGTATGATGGGACCTTACATGAGTCCGATGCCAATTGGTGCCTCCATTGCAATGATTTTATCACTTTTTGTTGCTCTAACAATCACTCCTTATTTGGGCTATATTTTCTTAAGAGGAAAAGAGCAAAAGAAAACAAGTCAGACTGTTGATGAAGATGAAACAAGCGGGATTGAAGATACTAGAATTTACAAGATTTACAATAAATTTGAGAGACCTCTTTTAGAAAATAAGAAGAAAGCATTTCTTGCTATTGGCGTGACAGCTATTGTTTTATTCGGAACGATTGCTTTGTTTTTCACAGAAACAGTTTTGGTAAAAATGTTACCTTTTGATAACAAAAATGAATTCCAAGTGATTGTTGATATGCCTGAAGGAAGTACACTTGAAGAAACCTCTGCGGCTGTAAAAGATATCACGCAGTATATTTCTCAAGAAGAATATGTTGTCAATTACCAAAGTTATATCGGAGCTGCGGCGCCAATAACTTTCAACGGTTTGGTGCGTCATTATGATATGCGCCAACAAAGTCATCATGCAGATATTCAGGTTAATATCAAAAATAAAAATGAGCGAAGTTTACAAAGTCATGATATTGCTAAATTGATGCGACCAGGAATTCAAAAAGTTGCAGAAAAACATAATGCCAATGCAAAAATTGTTGAAGTACCACCAGGTCCACCAGTATTATCAACTATTGTAGCTGAGATTTATGGACCAAATGAGGAAGAGCAAATCAGGATTGCACAAGAAATCAAAGACATCTTAAAAAACACAACTGATGTTGTTGATATCGACTGGCGAATTGAAGCGCCACAAACTGAAATCACTTACGATATCAATAAAGATAAAGCTCAAAAAGCAGGAATCAGTACACAACAAATTGTTCATAGCTTAAGAACCGCTCTAGGAAATGATGCCGTAAGCGCAATGTATATGCCTGAAAAAGCTGAGCAAGTTGATATTGTTTTAAAACTTGATGAAACACAGAAAAATATTGACGGTTTAAACCAAATTGAAATCAAATCACAAAGAGGTCAAATGATACCTATTGGTGATTTAGTCACGATTAAAGAAGGTGAAATCCCGACAAGTAAATACAGAAAAAACCAGATGTCTGTTGTTTATGTAACCGCTGAAATGGCTGGTGAACTTGAAAGCCCTGTTTATGCGATCTTAGGCATGGAGGAAAAGCTGAAAGAAATTCAATTACCAGAAGGTTATGAACTTAGTGAGCTCTACATAGGTCAGCCTGAAAACACAAATAATTACACTGTAAAATGGGATGGCGAATGGCAAATAACACTTGAAGTTTTTAGAGACTTAGGTTTAGCTTTTGGTGGTGTAATCATCATAATTTACATGTTAATTGTCGGTTGGTTTCAGAACTTCAAAACACCAATTGTGATGATGGTTGCAATACCTTTATCAATGATTGGGATTATTTTAGGTCACTGGATCATGGGCGCTTTCTTTACAGCAACTTCATTTATTGGGATGATTGCTCTCGCAGGAATTATGGTCCGGAATTCCGTATTGCTAATTGACTTTATCAACATCAGATTAGCAGATGGCATTCCTTTAAAACAAGCCGTCATTGAAGCAGGTGCTGTGAGAACAACACCAATTTTATTGACAGCAGGAACAGTTGTGATTGGTGCGTTCGTGATTTTATTTGACCCAATTTTCCAAGGTCTTGCCATTTCGTTAATGGGCGGAACAATTGGTTCTACATTCTTGACACTACTTATTGTGCCATTGGTGTATTACTTAATGATGAAAAACAAGTACGAATAATTTTAAAAATAAAGAAAAATGAGAAATAGATTAGTTAGAGGAATTGCTGGTACATTTGTACTAATCAGCCTTCTCCTTGCGGTATATGTCAATATTAATTGGTTATGGTTTACAGCTTTTGTAGGCGCTAACTTGTTACAATCTTCAATTACAAAATGGTGTTTACTTGAAGATATTTTGAGAAAATTCTTTGGTGTAAAAGATTAATTCTTTCACTGAAAGATTAATTAAAAAAAGGCGTTTTCAATTAAGAAAGCGCCTTTCTGTTTTTTAGAAAATTGATATTATCCTTTACGAATCTGAAGTGTCATTCCTGGTTTTAAACGATTTGTATTTAAATCATTAAGTTTTTTAATATCTTCAATTGTGACATCTTGAAATTTACGAGAAATACTCCAAAGCGAATCTCCGTTTTTAACAATATAAGTTGATCTATTTGAAGAAGATTTTTTCTTTAGAGACTTTTGTTTCTTCTTTTCTTTCTGAGGTGAAGACTCAACAACTGCCGTTGGTTTTTTCGGATAAATTGTTAATCGTTGACCAATCTTTAGCCTGTCAGATCTCAAATTATTCCAACGTTTAATTTGACTTGTATAAACGCCAAATTTAGAAGCAATTTTACCTAAATAATCACCAGATCTAACACGGTATCTTATTTTATCATCAGCTTTATAATACTTAGGCAAAGGCTCTTCTTGTCGTGCAATTTGTGTTTCTGCGTAATTATAAATTTTATTTTCATTTGCTACAAACAAACCAACAGCATGATAAGGCAAGCGTAAATAATATTCTTTGTCCTTTTCGTAAGGAATAATGCCTAACTTATAGCTTGGATTTAAAAATTTCAAATATTCTAAATCTAAATCAGTTGCAGTGGCAACATGTTCAAGCTTGATAAGTTTTTTTGTATGAATTGTATCTGTTGCATAGAATACATGCGAAGGCTCATTTGGTGCCAAGTTGTGTTCTTCAGCATATTCAAAAAGATACATCATTGCCTGGAATGATGGCACATAACCCGCTGTTTCACGAGGCAAGTGTCGTCTGAGTTTCCAGTAATTAATTTCGCCGCCACTTCTTCTTATCGCTTTGTTAACATTGCCAGGACCAGAATTATAGGCAGCAAGCGCCAAATCCCAATCATTAAACATGCTATGAAGTTTTTTCAGATATTGTGCAGCTGCTTCAGTTGAAGCCACAGGATCCATACGTTCATCAACATAACTGCTCACATCCAAATCGTACATTTTACCAGTGGTATACATAAATTGCCATAAACCCGTGGCGCCAACTCTTGACTTAGCACGAGGATTTAAAGCAGACTCTACCAATGCGAGATATTTCATCTCAAGAGGAATATCGTATTTATCAAAGGTTCTTTCGAAAAGCGGAAAGTAAAAACGACTCAAACTCATTAAACGCTCTGTACTGACTTGGCCTCGACTGAGATAATAATTGATTACGCTTTCTAAAGAAGGATTATACTCAATATGAAACGGCATTTTTTCATTCAGACGCTTAAGACGCTCTTTTAAAACCTCAGTTTCAACAGATTTGATAGAAACTCTTTCTAAATCCTTCTGAGTGACATCGTCATGAATTTGCTCAAATAGATCAGAGCTTGAAAGAGCTTGTTGCCAGACAGAGTCAAGACGGATTGTTTTTTTATAATCTTCAAAAACAATCTTAACTGAGTCTTGAATAATCTCGTGAAATTCCTGTTTACTCAGCTCATTTTCAGGGTTGATTTGTGCTTGATGGCTTGCCGTCAAAAGACAAAAACCTAAAATCATTATATATCTCATGCTTCATTATTTCTTATTGAACGAATTCAAAAATAAGATTATTACAATTTTAAAATAAGATTTTAACTAAATCCTGAATTTTAGAAACTTTATAAATTTCAATTCCGTAGTTTGTCTTCGGTAATTTAGCTTGTTTGGAAACGACAATTCTTCCAAAGCCTAACTTCTCTGCTTCAATCACACGCTGCTCAATTCTCGTGACTGGCCTAATTTCTCCAGCCAAACCGACTTCTGCTGCAAAGCAAATATCATTTGGGATGGCTTCGTCTTCATTTGAGGATAAAATTGCAGAAACAACAGCTAAATCGATCGCGGGATCATCAACATGAATACCACCTGTGATATTTAAGAAAACATCTTTTGCGCCAAGTTTAAAACCAGCCCGTTTTTCTAAAACTGCCAAAAGCATGTTTAATCTTTTGACGTGATAACCCGTAGTGGAACGTTGTGGTGTTCCATAAACTGCTGTGCTAACTAAGGCTTGAATCTCAATCATCAGCGGTCTGATACCTTCTAAAGTTGCGGCAATTGCAGTTCCGCTTAAGCCATTGTCAATTTTAGAAATCAATAAATCAGAAGGATTCTTGACTTCTTTTAAACCATAAGCCTGCATTTCAAAAATACCAAGTTCATGTGTTGAGCCGTAACGATTTTTGTGTGCTCGTAAGATACGGTAAACATAATTCCGGTCGCCTTCAAATTGTAAAACAGTATCAACCATGTGTTCCAAAACTTTTGGTCCAGCGATACTACCTTCTTTATTAATGTGACCAATCAATAAAACTGGTGTGTTTGTTTCTTTGGCAAATTTGATGAGTTCGGCTGCACATTCGCGCACTTGAGAAACACTACCTGGTGAACTTTCAACATAGTCTGTATGAAGTGTTTGAATAGAATCTATGATTAAAACATCAGGTTGAACTTCACCGATTTGTTTAAAAATATGCTGTGTTTTTGTTTCTGAAAGAATATAACAATTATTCTCTTTATCAGAAATTCGCTCTGCTCTCAACTTGATTTGTTGCTGGCTTTCTTCACCTGAAACATAAAGAACTTTATCATTAAATTGAAGTGACAACTGTAAAAGCAAAGTACTTTTCCCAATACCAGGCTCGCCTCCTAAAAGTGTGACAGAACCAGGCACTAAGCCACCACCCAAAACACGATTAAATTCTTCATTTTTGGTTTCCATTCTTTGAATAGCGGAAACTTTAATGTCAGCAATGCGTGTTGGCTTTTGCTTTCTTTTCAAAGGAGAATCTTGCGTGTGCGAATCCCAACTGGGTTTAGATGTTTTCTTCTCTACAATTTCTTCTGCTAAAGTATTCCATTCTTTACACGCGTTACATTGGCCTTGCCATTTAGCGTATTGAGCGCCACAACTTTGACAGTAATAGAGCGTTTTAGTTTTTGCCATAATAAATTTTAGTAGCCAAAAGTTTCTTTAAGGTATTCTGCTTTATCAAGCACAACATCATTTGTAATTCCACCTGCTTCTTCTAGACCATATGCATTTTGGTAACTACGCATGGCTTTTTTAGGTTTTCCGATTTCTTCAAAATAACGTCCTCTGAAATAATTACCTAAAACAGTTTTAGGCATTTTATCTTCAGCAAGCTTAGAGAGGTCCTTATAAAGTTCAAACTTTTTATTTTTTTTAATGGCCTTATCGATTAACATTAAATCGTTGACACGGTAATCAATTTCAAGTGCATAAAGCTCATAAATAGTTTCATGTTTTCTAATAAGATATTCAACATAATCATCAGCTTTAAGAAGTTGATCTTGATATTCTTTTTCAGAAATTGGTTTATATAATGAGAAAATATTCTGAAGCGCTCTCGGTAAGGCAATAGTTACCATGCTGAAATGATCAGCATCTTCAACATCCTTATAATAATAATGAAACCTCTTATTATCAACTAATGAAAATTGCGCGTTGGCTTGTCTAATTTTATTTTTTAAAGACTCAATATCATTTTCAGCTGTTGCTAAATAATACCAAACTTGATGTTTTGATTTTTCAAAAGCATCATTTAAACGACTGATATTTTTCGTTGTATAGTCAGGACTTAAATTGATATAACCTCTAAAAACAGGATTTTCTTGCATTAAAAAATAACTTGCAAAATCAGCCATATAATCTTGTGCTACAATGACTGAGAAAGGTGATGCACGGTAATTTTCGTATACAAATTTCATCACTTCTAAACTGACAAAATCATAAAATTTAACACCTTTATCTTTTGGGTAACCCTTACTATCATCTTTTTGGCCGTCTTCCATTCTGTAACCAGCTTGGTTAATACCAATGACGATCACTTCAGGAATATAATCCCAGTAGGAGTAAAAATCAGAAATACCAGCAACTGGTTCAAACAAATAATCACCATCGAAGGTAACAATAACTGGATAGCTTTTATCAGCATTTTTCTTGTAGTTACGCGGAAGTTGAACTTTAATTTGTCGAGTTTCTTCAAGAATTTTAGAGTCGACTTTAATGTATTCGGTTTGAGAAAACCCTAGACTAAAACAAAAAGTTAAAGTCATTAAGATCAGTTGCTTCATAATAATAAAATATCTATAAAAGTAAGGAAATTAATTTTTATTAACAAGAGGTAATAAAATTGCAGAAATTCCGCCAATGACAATCACCATTAAAGTTTGCGCAACCCAAACAATCCATCCAAAGGACTCTCCAGCCACTTCACTTCCGCCAAAAAGAGCAATACTCGCACCAACAGTAACAGGGTAAATACCAATGCCACCGTTAGTAATTGACATTGAAAACGAACCAAAAACAAAAGCGACCAACATTACATTGAGACCTAAATCTGCCGTTTCAGGCACGCTATATTTCACCACGACAAACATAGCCACATAAAGGAACCATATTAAAAAGGTGTGTGCAATAAATGCTGATCTATTTTTCATTTTTAAAATAGATTTCATCCCTTTCAGAACACCTTCTAAAAATTCTCTGATTTTAATAATTAAGGCGTGATTTGATTTTCTAAGAATTTTAAGACCAACAAGAAATATAACAATCAATAGTAACATGATTCCGAATGTCATCACAGGATTGATCGATTGTTCTTCAAAAAAACCAAGTATAATCTCAGCTTGCATTGCAATCGTTAAACCAACAATACCTAGAAGCATGATAAAATCAATAACGCGTTCAGTGACAATCGTCCCAAAACTTTCTTGAAACTTAACTTCTTCATAATTAGAAAGGCTCACTGCTCTTAAAACTTCGCCAGATCTAGGCACACCGAGATTAGCGAGATATCCAAACATCAATGACATAAATGTGTTAGAAAAACGCGGTTTTACGTTAAGAGGTTGAAGCAAATAATGCCATCTGTAGGCACGAGACATATGGGATAAAACACCTAAAAATACAGAAATTGAAACCCAAAAAAGGTCAGCTTTTTTAATATTCTCCCAAATAAGTTGACGCTCTTCAGCTTCAAATCTAGCGATAGAAATCACAACAAAAAAAACACCAATCACTAATGGAATAATGATTTTCAGGAGTTTTTTTGTTTGCGGCTTCATGATGTAAGTAGATTATCATCATTAGGAAAAACAAGACTTGGTTTAAAAGCTTTTCCTTCTTCAATTGTCATAAATCCATAAGACATGATAATGATGATATCTCCAGGAGCAACGCGTCTTGCTGCGGCTCCATTTAAAGTAATCTCACCACTTTGACGAGGACCAGGAATAACGTAAGTTTCTAAACGTTCACCATTGTTGTTATTCACAATTTGAACTTTCTCTCCTTCTATAATTTGAGCAGCATCCATTAAATCTTCGTCAATAGTAATGCTACCGATGTAATTTAAATCTGCACCAGTAACTTTAACTCGATGTATTTTTGATTTGACAACTTGTATTTGCATAAATTTATTTAAAAAGCAATATTATCGATTAATCTCACTTCGCCAGCAAAAGCAGCCATAAATCCGCGGTAAGATTTTTCATTTTTCTTTGTATCAACAGGCACTAAACTATCAGCTTCTGCAATTTCAAAATACTCAAGATCCAGGGTTTGATTCCTGTCGAAATCGGACTGAATCATTTCTTTAATCTCTTGAAAATCTTGGCCTTCATGAAAAGCAGATTTCGCTTTTTGTAAGCTTTCATATATTAAAGAAGATTCTGATAATTGATGATCTGTCAACCTGAAATTTCGAGAACTTTCAGCCAAACCGCTTTCCATTCTTGATGTTGGACAGCCAATAACTTCTACATCTTGCTCAGTGATCTCAACCAATTTTTTAACCAATGCCAATTGCTGATAATCTTTTTCACCAAAAAAGGCCTTATCAGGTTTGACAATATCAAAAAGTCTTTTCAGAATTGTCCCAACGCCATTGAAATGTCCTGATCTAAATTCGCCTTCCATGTACTGAACGATACTTCCGAAATCGAATTCTTCAGCTTCAACATTTTCACCATAAACTTCTTCAACACTTGGACTAAAAACAATGGTTTTGGCATTGTTATTCAGGAGCAAATTATAATCTGCATCATGGTTTTTTGGGTAATTTTTAAGATCTCCAGCATTGTTAAATTGCGTTGGATTGACAAAAATACTGACAATAACGTAGTCACAATGCTTAAAGGCAAAGTTAACTAGACTAAGATGACCCCGGTGTAAGGCTCCCATTGTAGGCACTAAACCGACTATTTTCTGTTGCTCTTTGAGCTTAACAACTTCTTTTTGAAGTTTTTGTGAGTCTGTAATGTTCACTCTTGTTTTCTATAATTAATTTGCAAAGCTAATATTTTCGCGTCAATCCGCATAAAATTTTGTAAATTTGCAACTTTATTAATAATCATCTAATTTTCCCATGAAAGATAAACGCATATTATACGTCTCGTCTGAGGTTGTCCCATATTTGCCAGAGAACAACATTTCCTCAATGTCATTTGAAGCACCTAAAATGGTTAATGCTGCTGGCGGTCAAACAAGAATTTTTATGCCGCGGTTTGGGAATATCAATGAAAGAAGACACCAACTTCATGAAGTGATCAGGTTATCAGGAATGAACCTTGTTGTCAATGACCTCGATATGCCTTTAATTATCAAAGTCGCTTCTATTCCTAAGGAAAGAATGCAGGTTTACTTCATCGACAACGAAGATTATTTTAAAAGAAAAGCAACCTTGACTGATGAAGATGGTCAATTATTCGAGGATAATGATGAACGTGCAATTTTCTTCGCAAAAGGAGTTATTGAAACCGTTAAGAAATTAAACTGGGCACCAGATATTATTCATATCAATGGATGGCTAGCATCATTATTACCTATGTATTTAAGAAACTACTATGGTAATGAACCTTTATTTAAAGAATCAAAAATTATTACCTCCGTATACAATCAAAGTTTTGATGATACGTTAGATTCTGAAATGATGAAGAAAGTTTTATTTGACGGTTTGGAAGATGATACTGTTGAACACCTCAGAACACCGAATTACACAAACATCATGAAAGTTGCAATAGACAACTCTGATGGTATTATTTATGGTGGTGAAGATGTTCCTGAAGAATTACAATCATATATTTCAGAGAAAGATTTACCAACATTAGAATATAAATCTCGTGAAGTTTTTGCACAAGCTTATCAAACTTTCTACCTGAGAGATATTTTAAATGAAACAGAAGAAGAAGCAGAAGACAACTAGAATGAATAGAATTTTTAGAAACACCCTAGGTCTCATCGGCCTCATTGCCGCTTTTACAGCATGCCAAGAAAATAGTTTTGAAAATGGAAGTGATTTCATAGGTAGCATAGATATGCAACCGGCTTATGAAATTGATGAAATCACATCTTACAGCGAAAAAATTAAATCCGTACAAACCAATGGTTTATCAAATTACCTATTAGGAACTTATGATGATCCTGTTTACGGCAAAAGTTCAACAAGCTTATTAACACAGTTAAGGCTTGATAGAACGAGTCCTGATTTTGGTACAAATCCTGAGGTTGATAGTGTTGTTCTTTCGTTTCCATTTTATGGTCGCGAAACAGGTGAGAATGAATATGAATTAGATTCTATATATGGAACTGGAGATTTTAAATTAAAAATTTATGAATCTAACTATTTCCTAAGAACTATAGATCCAGGAAGTGATGGTGACTTTGATGAAGATCAAGCATACTATTCTGATCAAATTGGTGATTTTGAAAACTTCTTTAGTACAACACCCGTTTTTGAATCTGATGTTATTACATATAACGATGTCACTTCTCCAATCACGCTTATCGATAGTAGTGATCCTGAAGAAAATGATACGATTAATTTGTCTCCACGTATCAGAATTAAATTACCGGTATCTTATTTCAAAAATAAAATCATTGACAAAGAAGGTAGTGATGATCTCGTTAACAACAATAAATTTGTCAACTATTTCAGAGGGCTTTACATCAAAATGGAGCAGACAGGTCCTGAACCAATCATGTATTATTTGAATTTTAATAACGATGCTTCTGAAATAAAAATTCATTACACAACTGAAAGAGAGAGCCTCAATGTTGAAGATTCAATCGTTCAAGAAAACGAAACTTTTAAATTAAATTTTAAAGGCATCAAGGTCAATCTTTATGATAATAATTTTGATGTTGACTTAACAAGTCAAGACAAAATAAATGGTGAAGAGAACATTTACCTAAAAGGTGGAGAAGGTTCTGCAGGAATCATTAATTTATTTGATGGTGCTGACACTGACGGAAATGGAGTTTCAGATTTGTTAGAGGAAATCCGTGAAAAAAATTGGATTATCAATGAAGCAAATTTGATGGTCTACGTTAATGAAGACATTTCGCCAATCAACACTGACAAAGCAAGACGTCTTTTTGTTTATGATGCAGATAAAAACAGAATTTTAGCTGATTATCAAAACGATCCAACAGTCAATAGTGACAACCCTTCAACTTCCGCTTCCATTCACCTTCCTCCTTTAGATGAAGATGAAAACGGAAATAAATTTTACAGATTAAGAATCACAGATCACATCAACAATGTGATTAATAATGATTCAACTAACGTTAAACTTGGTCTTTTACTTTCTGAAAATGTTAATCTCACAAGAATTAAAAAGGTTAAAAATGGACCTAATTCAGAAATCGATAAAATTATTGAAAGTTCCGTCATCAGTCCAAGAGGCATGGTTCTACACGGATCGAATTCACCTGATGCTGAAAAAAGACTAAAGTTAAGAATCATCTATACAGAAACAGAAAATTAATTTAATCTAACCAAGAAATTATGTGTGGAATTGTAGGATATATTGGACCTAAAAACGCTTACGATGTTGTTTTGAAAGGTTTACAAAGATTGGAATATAGAGGTTATGATAGTGCTGGTATTGCATTATATAATAATGACAAATTAAAGATTTGCAAAACAAAAGGAAAAGTTTCCGAACTTTTATCAAAATGCGAATCTGAAAAAATAACAAACGGTCACATCGGCATTGGTCACACAAGATGGGCAACTCACGGTGAACCTAATGATGTAAACTCACATCCGCATGTTTCAAATTCAGGTGACTTAGTGATAATTCACAACGGAATTATCGAAAACTACGAGTCGCTTAAACAGGAATTAACGAACAGAGGTTACACTTTTGAATCTGACACAGACACAGAAGTCTTAATCAACTTGATTGAAGACGTTAAAAATAAAGAAAATGTCAAACTAGGAAAAGCTGTTCAGGTTGCACTAAACCAAGTTGTTGGCGCTTATGCTATTTCAGTTTTTGACAGAAATAAACCTAACGAAATTGTTGTTGCGAGACTCGGTAGTCCACTTGCAATCGGTGTTGGTGAGGATGAATACTTTATCGCATCAGACGCCTCTCCTTTTATAGAGTTTACCAATAAATCTATCTATCTTGAAGATGGCGAGATGGCTGTTGTAAGATTAGGTAGAAAGGTAAAAGTAAGAGAAATCAAAAATGACAAACTCGTCAAACCTTATGTTCAAGAACTTCAACTAAGTCTTGATCAAATTGAAAAAGCGGGTTATGATCATTTTATGCTCAAAGAAATTTATGAGCAACCAGAAGCTATTAAAGACACTTATCGCGGTCGTATGTTACCAGAGAAAGGTTTAATTCGCATGTCTGGTGTTGATGACAATATTGAAAAGTTCTTAAATGCAAAACGCATTATCGTAATTGCATGTGGCACCTCGTGGCACGCAGGATTGGTTTCAGAATATTTATTTGAAGATTTTGCAAGAATTCCTGTTGAAGTCGAATACGCTTCAGAGTTTAGATATCGAAATCCAATTATCAATGAAGATGATGTTGTGATTGCTATTTCCCAAAGTGGGGAAACTGCAGATACAATGGCTGCCATAAAAATTGCAAAAGAGAAAGGCGCATTTGTTTTTGGAGTTTGTAATGTTGTCGGTTCGTCTATCTCGAGAGAAACACATGCTGGTGCTTACACCCATGCTGGTCCGGAAATCGGTGTCGCTTCTACAAAAGCATTTACAACACAGATCACAATTTTGACTTTAATCGCTCTAAAACTAGGAAAACAAAAAGGAGAGATTTCTAATTCTCAATTTCATGCTTACTTAAATGAGCTTAACACGATTCCTGAAAAAATTGAACGCACGCTTGAAACAAACGAAGAAGTCATCAAGGTTGCAGAAGCATACAAAAATGCAAAGAACTGCCTTTACCTAGGACGTGGACATAATTTCCCCGTTGCTTTAGAAGGTGCATTAAAATTGAAAGAAATTTCATATATACACGCTGAAGGATATCCGGCAGCAGAAATGAAACACGGACCAATTGCGCTAATTGATGAAATGATGCCAGTCGTTGTTATTGCAACTAAAAAAGGACATTATGAAAAAGTGGTAAGCAACATTCAAGAAATCAAATCTAGAAAAGGAAAGATTATCGCTGTAGTCACTGAAGGAGATACTTCAGTTAAACAAATGGCGGATCATATTCTTGAGGTTCCAGATACAATTGAAGAATTTACACCGCTGTTGACGACAATACCATTGCAATTATTATCATACCACATTGCTGTGATGCTTGATAAAAATGTCGATCAGCCCAGAAATTTAGCAAAATCAGTTACAGTAGAATAAAGACAATTATTTTTAAAATTGAGAAACATTTAGTTTAAAAAAGTGATATATTTGCAAACTGAAAAATTAATTTTTCTCAAACATCATAAAACTCCTTGATAATGTCACAAATTACAGGTAAAATATCTCAAATCATTGGTCCAGTCATCGATGTTGAGTTTGAAAATTCAAAAGATTTACCAAAGATTTACGATTCTTTAGAAATCAAAAGAGAAGACGGCAATATATTAGTCTTAGAAGTTCAATCTCATATCGGTGAGAACGTTGTAAGAACAATTGCGATGGATTCTGCTGATGGTCTCAAAAGAGGAACTGAAGTTCTTTCAACTGGTGATCCTATTCACATGCCAGTTGGTCAAGATATTTACGGCCGTTTATTTAATGTTACTGGCGATCCTATTGATGGTATGGCGGAACTTCCTAAAAAGGGAAAAGCTGGTATGCCTATTCATAGAGAAGCGCCGAAATTCGAAGATCTTTCTGTTTCAAAAGAAGTTCTTTACACAGGTATCAAAGTTATTGACTTGATTGAGCCATACTCAAAAGGTGGTAAAATTGGTCTCTTTGGCGGTGCTGGAGTTGGTAAAACAGTTCTTATTCAAGAGTTGATTAACAACATTGCAAAAGGACACGGTGGTTTATCAGTTTTCGCAGGTGTTGGTGAAAGAACACGTGAAGGAAATGACCTTTTAAGAGAAATGCTTGAGTCAGGCATTATTAGATATGGAGATGATTTCATGGAGTCTATGGAAAATGGCGGATGGGACCTTAAAAAGGTTGACAAGTCTGCAATGAAAGACTCTAAAGCAACTTTCGTATTTGGTCAGATGAATGAACCTCCTGGAGCACGTGCACGTGTTGCATTGTCAGGATTAACGATTGCTGAGTACTTTAGAGATGGTGCTGGTGAAAGCCAAGGGAAAGATGTTCTTTTCTTCGTCGATAATATCTTTAGATTTACACAAGCAGGTTCAGAGGTTTCTGCACTATTAGGTCGTATGCCTTCTGCAGTTGGTTACCAACCTACATTAGCAACCGAAATGGGTGCGATGCAAGAGCGTATTACATCAACTAAAAAAGGATCGATTACTTCTGTACAAGCGGTTTATGTTCCAGCGGATGATTTAACTGACCCGGCTCCAGCGACAACATTTGCTCACTTGGATGCAACAACAGTATTATCGCGTAAAATTGCTGAACTTGGTATTTATCCTGCGGTTGACCCTCTTGAGTCAACTTCAAGAATCTTAACAGCTGATATTTTAGGTGAAGATCACTATAACTGTGCACAACGCGTTAAAGAGCTTTTACAACGCTATAAAGAATTACAAGATATTATTGCAATTCTTGGTATGGAAGAATTATCTGAAGAAGATAAATTAGCTGTATCTAGAGCACGTCGTGTTCAACGTTTCTTATCTCAACCCTTCCACGTTGCTGAGCAATTTACAGGCCTTAAAGGTGTTTTAGTTGATATTAAAGAAACAATTAAAGGATTTAATATGATTATGGATGGTGAATTAGATCACCTTCCTGAAGCAGCATTTAACCTTAAAGGTACAATAGAAGAAGCGATTGAGGCTGGAGAGAAAATGTTAGCTGAAGCTTAAAATCAAGATTATGCAATTAGAAATTGTTACACCAGAAAAAGTCATTTTAAATCAAGATGTTCAATCTGTTAGCGTCCCTGGAGTTGAAGGCGAGTTTCAAATTTTAGAAAATCACGCCCCAGTTATTTCAGTACTCACTAAAGGTCACATCAAACTTGAAGCAAATACAAAATTACCTAAAGAAGTCGAAGATGATTTCCATAAAGTGAATGGTAAACTTTGTATGGAAATTACTGGTGGTGTTATCGAAATGAATAATAACAAAGTTATTGTTTTGACAGATTAAGCAAAGCAATGACTTCATCATATAAAAGCTCATCTCTTCAGGTGAGCTTTTTTTATGTTAAATATTGCGGGTATGCTCTTCAAATAATTCAGCTAATGCAGGAAAGTAATTTTGATATAATCCAAATGTGTTTTGAAAAACTAAAGAATCCTCAAGCCAATCTTCTGATTTAAGAGAGTAAAAAGTATCTATATAATCTAAACTCAAATAGAAAACGATTAAAAGCAAGAGTAACTTCATCAATCCAAACAATCCTCCGAAAAGTCGGTTAACAAGTCCGAGAGCTATAATCTTTAAAAAACCTGTAATTAATTTAGCTAATAAATGAACTAAAGTCACAACAATAACAAAAAGTATAAAAAAGCTAAATATCTGCAGACTCTCTTCAGACCAATCCAAATATTGAGAAATATATTGAACTGAAATAAACTCATAATAGCTATATGAAATCCACAAACCTAAAAACAAGGCTACAAAACCAGCAAGTTCAATAAAAAAACCTCTCTTTAAACCTTTAAATAAAAATAAGATGGCAATAACACCAACAACAATATCAAAAATATTCATGCGGTAAATATACTAATTTAGGCGAAAGCCATAACTTTGTGATATGATTGGAGACGAAAAATTAAAAGAACGTTGGAGTGAGCTTTCCGATAAACTTTCTCACCAATTTGGTGATGGAGAAAAGCTTGAGTTAGATGCAATCATCTACCTCGTTGGTGTGCAAGAGTTAGGCAAACCACAACTTAAATTTAAAAAAGATGATAAGGTCAATTTAATGCATATCGCTATTTGTAAGTTGTTAGAAACATATGGCTACTATGAGTTTGACTTTGTTGATGAAGATGGCTGGCCGCATTATAAAAATGTTTCAAAACTTCCTGCCTTAAAAGCTGGTGAGCAAAGTGTTTTAATGAAGGAAGCCATCGTTACCTATTTTTTAGAAAGAGGATACATCAATTAAAAGAACATAGCAACAAAGCATTAATTAATTTGTATTTTTGCAATCTCATTTACAAGCCGACTTATGATTGATCAGATTAAATCTCATATTGAAACCGTTAAAAACTTCAATGCTTCATCTGAAAAAGAACTTGAAGAATTTAGAATTTCTTACCTAGGTAAAAAAGGAATTCTCAATGATTTCTTTTCGAAATTTAAAACTGTTCCTAACGAACAAAAAAAAGATTTTGGAAAAGCAATTAATGAACTCAAGCAAGAAGCAAGCTCTAAAATTGAAGGACTTAAAGCTGCCTTTAAAAATCAACAAGAGGAAAAAGGGATTTACGGCGATTTGACGAAGCCAGGAGAACAGATAGAGATTGGCTCAAGGCATCCCATTTCTTTGGTGAAAAATCAGATTATCGAAGTTTTTTCTAACATTGGTTTCAATGTTTCTGAAGGTCCTGAAATTGAAGATGATTGGCACAACTTCTCTGCCTTAAACTTACCTGAATATCACCCAGCACGTGATATGCAGGATACATTCTTTATTCAAACAGATCCGAAAGACATCTTGTTAAGAACACATACATCTAGCGTTCAGGTAAGATATATGGAGAATAACACACCACCGATCAGAACAATTTCCCCTGGTCGAGTATTTAGAAATGAAGACATTTCATCAAGATCCCATTGCATATTCCATCAAGTTGAAGGTTTATATATTGATAAAAATGTTTCTTTTAAAGATTTAAAACAAACATTAATGTATTTCACTGAACAGCTTTTTGGTAAATCAAAAATAAGATTAAGACCTTCTTATTTCCCATTTACAGAGCCAAGTGCGGAAGTTGATATTTATTGGGGATTAGAGACAGAAACCGATTACCGCATCACAAAAGGCACAGGTTGGCTTGAAATTATGGGTTGTGGTATGGTTGACCCAAATGTTTTGAAAAACGTAAATATCGATCCAAATGAATATTCTGGATTTGCTTTCGGGATGGGAATTGAGCGTATCGCGATGCTTCTTTACCAAATTGAAGATATCAGAATGTTCTACGAAAATGATATTCGCTTCTTAAAGCAATTTAAATCAGTTCTTTAATAACCATTATTTTGATAGATGAAGAAAGACATCCACATACCAGAAGTAGAAAACGTTTATGTTGCTGCTCTTTATGAATTTAATGATGACTTCAATTCCAATGAGTGGAATATTTATATCATCAACGAGAATAATGAAGCTTTAGAAACATTACTGATCGTTTCCGATGGAAAATCAGCTCAAAAGAAAACCTCAACTCTACGTAAAAAACTTGAGCGATTACCAGCAAAAGCGATTGCCCATTTAGAATATTTACAAGATGATTTAACAAGTTTCGAAAATGCTTTTAAAGTGACTTACTTTATCGACAATAAGATGTATCACAAAGACTTTGTATTTCCTCCACATTCAATTTCTCAAAAGAAAGTGAAGAAAATAAAAGCGATTGATAAAAAAGGCGTTTTAGCGCAGTAAAATTTATCGCACTGCTTTTTTATAGTTCATTAGAATGATAGCTGATAAAATCATGAGAATTCCGATCCATTTGATATAATTTTGTTGCTCACCAAGCACGAAATAGCCCATCATAACTGCGACTGGCAATTCAATAGATGATATGATCGCGCCTAAACCTACATTGATTTTAGGCATACCTGAAGTCAAGAATAAGGGAGGCAATATTGTTCCAAATAAAGCTAAAATAGGTCCCCAAAGTTTTAATATTCCAAAATCAAATTCGCCTCCAAAGGTGAAAGCTGTAAAAATTGTTGCGACAATCAGCCCTCCAAGAATCATCCATTTACTTCGTGTTATTGAGTGGTATTGAAGAGAGACACGAGAGGATGTAATGATGGTGGCTGCGAAAGAAATTGCTGCACAAAACCCATAAAAAAGACCTATTCCACTTGCAGATTGATCTTTCGTTAAAATATCAGCAGCCAAAACTGTCCCTACTAATACCAAAATTACAGAAAATATTTTTTGCTTTGTAGGCTTTACTTTATTCACAATTATATCGAACATAACGCCAATCCAAACACTCTGCATCAGCAAAACGATCCCTACAGAAACTGTAATTGTTTCCATGGCTAAATAATAGAAAATACTTGTAAACCCTAAAGAGGTTCCCGATAACATCAGGTATAAACGAGACCTATTCCTCACAGCTTTAGTTTCTTCAGGACGATTTGATTTTTTGAGAAAAAAATTCAAGAAAATCAATCCGATAAAGCCAATAAAAAGCTGTGCGAAAGTCACTTCATAAACTGTAAAATCTTCTTTGTAAGCAAGCTTCACAAAAGTTGTAAGCATACCATAACATGAGGAGCCAAGAGCTACAAAGAGCGCTCCCTTTAAAACTGAATTCATATATTAATAAGTAAAATTAAACTAATTTATCTGCAAGCTTTGCAAATACCTTTTTAGGATTTTTATCTAAGTAAAGTACTTTATAAACGGCATTGATGATAGGTGTTTTTGCTTTTTGATCATCTTTTTTATTGATGTCGTAAGCACTTTTTGCTGCATAATAACCTTCAGCAATCATACTCATTTCAAGTTGAGCACTCCTCACAGTGTAACCTTTCCCAATCATATTTCCAAATAAACGATTTCGACTAAAAACGGAATACCCTGTCACTAAAAGATCACCTAAGTAAGCTGAATCGTTAATGTTTCGCTTCATTTTATAACGCTTTTTGATAAAGCGTTTCATTTCTTTAATCGCGTTACTCATCAAGACACTTTGGAAGTTATCACCATAACCTAACCCATGAGCAATCCCTGCAGCAATTGCATATATATTTTTAAGCACAGCTGCATATTCAGTACCGATAACATCTTCAGTAATATTGCATTTGATATAGTTGCTGCTTAAATGGTCGGCAACAAGCTGGGCTTTATTTTCATCAGCAGAAGCTATTGTAAGGTAAGATAATCTTTCTAAAGCTACTTCTTCAGCGTGACATGGTCCTGTAATAACACCTATATTTTCATAAGGAATATCATATTTCACATTAAAATGCTCGCCAACTAATAAATAAGATTCTGGTACAATTCCTTTAATTGCACTAAAAACAATTTTATCTTTAAGAGGTACTTTAATTTTATTAAGTTCATTCTGTAAAAAAGCAGATGGTACAACAAAAATCAAAATATCTGACTTTTCAACAATTTTATTTATATCACTAGACAAGTAAAGTTGTTCAGTATGAAACTCCACAGAGCTTAAATAATTTGGATTATGCCCTTCTTTTTCAATATGTTCAATAGCTTGATCATCTCGGATGTACCAGTTAATTACATCAAGGTTTTCACTCAACATCTTTACGATAGCTGTTGCCCAACTTCCTCCGCCAATCACTGCGAAATTTTGTGATTGAGAATCTTTTATTTCCCCTGCTTTTATGTTTTTTGCTTCCACGTTTTCTTAATTTCTATAAAAATTCATCTCATCAATATATTTCCAAACTTTCGTTGGCAATAGCGGTTCCACATTCTTTCCTTCTTTTATTGACTGACGAATCAAAGTTGACGAAATTTCAATAATTGGTGTATCCGTTTTTATAATATTTGGATGGTTTTTGAATTGCTCAGGTACCTCTCCATCAGAAATTCTTGGACACACATAAATTTTATGATGCTCCAAAATATAATCATAATTTTTCCATTTATGAAAATGATTCAAATTATCTTCTCCCATTATAATCGCAAACTCATTCGTCGGGTGTTTTTCTGCTAATTTTGTAAGCGTTAGGCTTGTGTAATTAGGCTGTTCCATTTTGAACTCGATATCACTTGCTTGCAAGTGCTCATAATCTTCTAAAGCGCGATAAACCAATTCAAATCGATCGTAATTATCAAGTAGGTTTGAGCGTTTTTTAAAAGGACTTTGAGGTGTCACAACCAACCAAACTTCATCTAAATCAGTAAACTGTGATAAATGATTTGCAATAATCAAATGCCCGATATGAAAGGGATTGAATGTTCCAAAGTATAAACCAACTTTCTTATGCATAGTTACTGATTTACAAAATCATCAACAAGATGATAAGCTTCATCTAAAGCTTCATTCAGGTTATTATTAACAATAATATGATCAAATTGTGGTGCTGTTGCTAACTCAATTGAAGCTTTTGCCACACGCATATTAATTCTATCTTCAGTTTCTGTTTGGCGTTTTTTTAAACGGATTTTAAGTTCCTCAATACTCGGCGGCTTCACAAAAACAGCCAATGTTCTCTCAGGATAAATATTTTTGATATCTAGACCGCCAACAACATCGATATCAAAAACAACGTGTTTTCCTTTTTTCCAAATACGCTCGACTTCTTCTTTTAATGTTCCATAAAAGTTATCGCGATAAACTTCTTCCCACTCCAAGAAATCATCATTTTTAATATGTGTTTTAAATTCCTTTAAACTCATAAAGTAATAATCTTCTCCATCTTTTTCATGGCCTCGAGGCTCACGCGATGTTGCCGAAATTGAAAAGTCGAGATTCAATTCTTCTTTTGATAATAAATAACGTACAATTGTCGTTTTCCCTGAGCCTGAAGGAGCAGAAAAAACAATAAGTTTACCGTTTTCAGATAGCATATTAAAGGACGTTTAAAAGTTGTTCTTTTATTTTCTCTAACTCGTCTTTCATCTTAACGACAAGTTTTTGCATTGGTGCATAATTTGATTTTGAACCAATGGTGTTGATTTCTCTACCGATTTCTTGACAAATAAAATTCAATTTTTTTCCATTAGAATCCTTAGATTCTAAATTCTTTGAAAAGTAATCCAAGTGGTTTTCTAAACGAATTTTCTCTTCAGTGATATCATATTTTTCAATATAATAAACCAATTCTTGCTCAAAACGATTTTCGTCAACATTGGTTTTTAAATCATCAACAGCTTTATGTAAACGTTCTCTTACGTTTTTTATACGTTCAGGATCAATTGAAATCACTTCTTCAACAAGGCTTTTCAGATTATCAATCCTTAATCTGAAATCCGTTTCAAGCGACTTGCCTTCATCTAAACGATGATTGATTAGTGCTTTTAATGCTTCTTCTAAAGTTGATTCAATCGCCTTGATTTCATTTTTTGCTAAAGTTGTTTTATCTGTAGATAAAGCTTCAGGAAATTTCATAGCAATTGCTAATAATTCAGAAAAATCTTTATTTTCATCTGGCTGAATTTCTTGTAACTGCTTGATATAGCCTTCAACAACTTTTGTATTAATCACGGCGGAAGCTTCTCCTGATTTAGATTCAACATAAAGAGAAACATCGACCTTACCACGTTTAAGAACCTCAGCGATTTTATTTCTTAAAGGAATTTCAATTTCGCGATATTTTGAAGATGCCCTAAAGTTGACATCTAAATTTTTGCTATTTAAAGATTTGAGCTCAACATGTATCGTTTGACCTGCGATCTCTTGCGAGCTTTTACCGTAACCCGTCATGGATTGAATCATAATCAGTATTTAGAAATGAATCTGCAAAGGTAAAAAAACTAAAACTATGCTCGCTATTATATCTGATTATGCATTAATTATTTTAATTTTACCCAGTTAAATTGCTTATTTCTATGAAATATTATCTCATTGCCGGTGAAGCTTCTGGAGATTTACATGCTTCGAATTTGATGAAAAGCTTGCTCAAAAAAGATGAAAATGCAGATTTCAGATTTTGGGGCGGCGATTTAATGAGTGATGTTGCGCAACAAAAACCCGTAAAGCATTACAAAGACCTTGCTTTTATGGGTTTCATAGAAGTTCTGATGAACCTTAAAACCATTTTAGGAAATATCAAAGTCTGCAAAAAAGACATTGAAAAATATAAACCTGATGTGATTATTTTTATTGATTATCCTGGTTTTAATATGCGTATTGCGAAATGGGCAAAAGAGAGAAATATCAAAACTTTTTATTATATCTCACCACAAATTTGGGCATGGAAGGAAAACAGAATAAAAGCGATTAAGCGCGATGTTGATGAAATGTTTGTGATTCTTCCTTTTGAAAAAAGTTTTTACGAAGAAAAACACAATTTTCCAGTGCATTTTGTCGGGCATCCACTCCTTGATGCAATTGATAAACTTGAAGTTACACCGATTGAAAAATTTCGTAAAAAACATGATTTAGACAATAGAGAAATCATAGCGATTTTACCAGGTAGTAGAAAACAAGAAATTGTCAAAATGCTGTCAACAATGCTTGATATGCCTAAAAAGTTTGAAGCATATCAGTTTATTATTGCAGGCGCTCCAAGTCAAGAGAAATCTTTTTATGAGCAATTTCTGGTCAAAGACAATGTCAGTTTTGTCACTAATGAGACTTACCAACTTTTATCACATTCAAAAGCTGCAATGGTGACTTCTGGTACTGCAACTCTTGAAACTGCTTTATTTGATGTTCCTGAAGTCGTTTGCTATAAAGGCAGCGAAATTTCTTACCAAATCGCCAAACGCATTATTAAACTCAATTATATTTCTTTGGTCAATTTAATTATGGATCAAGAAATTGTCAAAGAGTTAATTCAAAATGAATTTAACGCAAAAAATCTTGAAGTTGAACTTAAAAAGATTTTAGACGATAAATACTCTACTCAAATGAAGCAAAAATTTAAAACGCTTAAACAAAAGTTAGGTGGCGTTGGCGCAAGTGATCAAACTGCTGATTTGATGCTTGATTTACTCCAAAAATAAAACCGTTTAAACAAATTGCCTAAACGGTTTTTATCAGTTTATTCTTTATAAAAAAATGAATTGATTTATATGTTTCTATAAAACCATTTCTGGAATATCACCTTCAACGATTAAATCGCCTTCTGTCGCTTTCTTTATTTCTTCAACAGAAACACCAGGTGCACGTTCTAAAAGTTTAAACTTTCCATCAACAATATCCAAAACAGCTAAGTTTGTGACAATCTTGGTGACACATTTTACGCCTGTTAATGGCAAAGTACAAGATTTTAATAATTTTGATTTGCCTGCTTTATTCGTGTGCATCATTGCCACAATAATATTCTGAGCTGACCCAACTAGATCCATTGCACCTCCCATGCCTTTTACCATTTTACCTGGTATTTTCCAATTGGCGATATTTCCATCTTGTGCAACTTCCATCGCACCAAGAATGGTTAAATCAACATGTTGACCTCTAATCATTCCGAAACTCATAGCTGAATCGAAAAAGCTTGCACCGGGTCGAGCCGTAATTGTTTGCTTACCTGCGTTAATTAAATCTGCATCAACTTCATCTTCAGTCGGAAAAGGTCCCATTCCGAGAATTCCATTTTCACTTTGAAACTCTACTTCTATATCATCTCTGACAAAGTTTGCAACAAGTGTCGGGATACCAATTCCGAGATTGACGTAATAGCCATCTTTCACTTCTTTTGCAATACGTTGTGCTATTCCTTTTTTATCTAACATAATTTCTTTTTCGATTTTTAAGATTCTCTAACTGTTCTCTGCTCAATGCGTTTTTCGTAATTGTCGCCTTGATAAATGCGTTGAACAAAAACACCTGGAATATGTATGAAGTTTGGATCTAATTCCCCAGGTTCAACAAGCTCCTCAACCTCAGCAACAGTAATTTTAGCAGCGCCACTCATTACCGCATTAAAATTTCTTGCTGTACCTTTAAAAATTAAATTCCCTGCTTTGTCGCCCTTCCAAGCCTTGACAAAAGCAAAATCTGCTTTAAAAGCTTCTTCTAAAATATGAGGTTTTCCATCAAAATCACGTTCTTCTTTCCCTTCAGCAACTTCAGTTCCATAACCTGCAGGCGTAAAAAAAGCTGGAATACCATTTTGTGCAGCACGACAACGCTCAGCCAAAGTTCCTTGCGGTATAAGATCGACTTCCAATTCGCCACTTAGCATTTGTCGCTCAAACTCAGCATTTTCACCAACATACGAAGAAATCATTTTTTTGATTTGATTCTTCTTTAGCAAAAGTCCTAAACCAAAATCATCAACACCTGCATTGTTAGAAATACAGGTGATGTATTTAATATTACGCTTAGACAATTCACTAATGCTATTTTCCGGAATACCGCACAAGCCAAATCCGCCTAGCATAAAAGTCATGCCATCTTCAACACCATCAAGTGCTTCTGTGACATTATTTACAGTTTTTGTAATCATTCTTTTTAAAATTTGTGTTGAAAATACACATTTTTTAATGTTTTGACAAAGAAGAATCATCACAAAATGAATCTTTATGTTTTTAGTATTGAACAAAAAAGCCAACGAAAATCGTTGGCTTTGATATTAAATATCTCAAGTTTAAAATTGAAATGATTATTTAGCTTTATAGTTTTTAACTGCATTGACAAATGCTTTCGCGTGATCAACAGGAATATTTGGTAAAATACCATGACCTAAATTGGCGATGTATTTATCTTTCCCAAATCTGTCAATCATTTCAATCGTCATGCGTTCTATCTCTGGAATTGGAGACAACAATCTTGAAGGGTCAAAATTCCCTTGAAGTGTGATTGAGTTATTTGTAAATTTTCTCGCATTTTCAGGGCTACACGTCCAGTCAACACCTAAGGCTGAAACACCTGATTGCGACATTTGCTCAAGTGCAAACCAGCAACCTTTACCAAATGCAATCACAGGAATATCATCTTTTAACGCATCGATAATTTGTTGAATATATTTCCAAGAGAAATGCTGATAATCTTCAGGCGACAACATGCCTCCCCAGGAATCAAAAACCTGAACAGCATCTACACCAACTTCTACTTTTCCTTTTAAATAGGCAATCGTCGTGTCTGTAATTTTTTGTAATAGTTCATGGGCAGCAACAGGATTTGAGAAACAAAATTGTTTTGCTTTATCAAAGTTTTTAGAGCCTTGACCTTGCACACAATAGCAAAAAATCGTCCATGGAGATCCAGCAAAACCGATTAAAGGCACTTCATTATCCAGTTCCTTTTTTGTCATTTTAATGGCGTTATAAACATAACCTAGTTCTTCATAAACATTAGGAACAACAGCATCTTTTACATCTTGAGCAGAACGAATTGGATTTGGCAACCAAGGCCCAACGCCTGGTTTCATTTCTACTTCAATATTCATTGCTTGTGGGACAACGAGTATGTCACTAAATAAAATAGCGGCATCAGTTCCGACTTGACGAATTGGCATTACTGTAATTTCAGTGGCTAATTCGGGTGTACGACAACGCGTAAAAAAATCATACTTTTCTTTAATTTTCATGAAATCAGGCAAATATCTTCCTGCCTGTCTCATCATCCAAACCGGAGGTCTTTCAACGGTTTCGCCTTTTAAAGCTCTTAAAAATAAATCGTTTTTTATCATTGTCATTATATTAAACTCTTGTCTGTAAAAATTATTTATTGCAGTATTTTCACTGCTTTAACAATCACACTTTCAACACTCGTTTGTGATGAATATGCAACTTTCTCGACATAACTTTCAGCCGCTTTTGCCGTTGTTGTTCCTATGCAAACAGCCTGAATTGATGTCATTTTAGGATTAGCCTCAAAAAAAGATCGAATCCCACTTGGACTATAAAACAAAACAACATCAAAATCTTTATCAAATTTTTGATGTCGGCTTGTGGTTTGGTAAATATGATGTTCATTGAGTTTTAAATTTTTCTCAACAAATTCATGAGGTATTGTATCTAAACGTTGCTCACTGCAAATTAATGAGAAATCTTCATCAGCATAATTTTCTGTGATAATTTCTGCTAATTGAGAAGCGTACTCACAAACCAAGGCAACTTTATAATTATTCTTATAAAGCAGACCAGCCGTTTTTTCGCCAACACAAAACAATTTATCAATCTGAAATTTATTTTCAATGATAAGTTTAGCTGTATTTTGACTTGTAACGATTGCGTTTTTGATTGGCTGCTTAGGAAAATTATCAGTTAAAGCAGTAATTTTGATTGCATCATAATGCACAAGTGAATGTGATGTATTCAGCAATAATTGTTGCTGTGCTTCTGTTAGCTTTTTTGTAGAAAGTATTCTTGCCATTTATAAGACTTCTCTTAGTTCCTTCATCAAAGTTTTTGCAGCTTTATTCTTCAGAAGTTCTTTAGCGACTTTAACTCCAAAACCTTCAGCTTGATCAACATTTATAGTTTTTGAAATATCGTATTTCTGTTGACCATCTAGACTAAAAAGAACACCTTCAAAATGAAGTTGATCTTCTCTAATTTCAGCAAAAGCACCAATTGGCGCCGTACAGCCGCCCTCTAAAGTTCTTAAAAAATCACGTTCAATGGTGACAGCTATATCTGTTTCAGGATGGTTTAAAGCTTTTAAAGCATTGAAACTATGTTGGTTTTCCCTCATACAAACCGCCATAATTGCACCTTGTGCAGGTGCAGGAATCATCCAATCTAATTCGGTATGATTCTCTGGTGTCAGCTCAATACGTTCAAGGCCAGCCGCAGCAAAAATCGCTGCATTCCAATCAGAATCTTTTAATTTTTCTAAACGCGTAATCACATTTCCACGCAAGTTAACAACATCATGTTTGGGATACTTGTTAAGCCATTGCGCTTTCCTTCTCAAACTTCCAGTTGCAATAATGCCATGAGGTTGATTGAGAAAAATTAAATCTTTATGAACTAGGATATCTTTATGATTTGCACGTGGCAAAACTGCACCTTTAATAACACCTTTTGGCAATGCCGTTGGCACATCTTTCATGGAATGCACAGCAACATCTATGTCGCCATTAATCAAGGCAACATCTAGTGTTTTTGTGAAAATCCCTGTAATTCCCATTTCATACAAAGGTTGCTTTAAGTTCAGGTCACCTTGTGATTTAACGGGTTTGAGTTCGGTTTTATATCCTTGGTTTTCTAAAAGAGTTTGAACTTTTTTCGCTTGCCAAAGTGCAAGTTGGCTATCGCGCGTTCCAATTTTAATCGTTTGTTTATCTTCCAATCGACAGAAATTTAAAAATGATAAAAGAAATTAATTTACTTAGACTTTTCTTGCATTTCAAGCTCAAAAACTTTTTTGAGTAAAGCAACGCTATCTTCTGTTGATCCGTTTGCAGCTCTCAAATGACTTGCAAAACTTCTTGTAATTTTGTGAATCAAACGGTCGCTAAAAACCTCAGCTTGTTCTTTATCAAATCCTTTGACTTTTCTGCTTTGGTAATCTAACTCTTCAGCTTGAAAAGCTTTGAATTTATCTTTTAATGCTTTAATTGTTGGTGCAAATTTTCGCGTGTCTAACCACTCGTAAAATTCATCTCTTTCCTCTTCGATAATCAACTCAGCATCGGGAATAAATTTTTTACGTTTTGATAAAGTTTGATCTGTCATCTGTGATAAATAATCAAGATGAAGCAATGTAACATCATCAATTTTAACAACATCTTCAGAAACGTTTTTCGGAATAGAAAGATCCAGAATTAGCAAAGGTTTCTTTGGGAAGATAATCTCGTTAGTAATTGTAGGCTGCTGAGCGCCAGTTGCGACAATTAAAATATCTGTTTGACGAATTTCAGCTTGAAGTTCTGAGTAATCTTTAACCGTTAAATTAAATTTTCCTGCAACCTCTTCAGCTTTATCTTTCGTTCTGTTAATTAATGTAATATGCTTGTTACTCGTGTGTTTCACAAGATTCTCGCATGTGTTTCGACCAATTTTACCGGTACCGAAAAGCAAAATGTTTTTTTCTGAAACGTTTTCAATATGATCTAAAATGTATTGTACTGATGCAAATGAAACCGAAGTCACGCCAGAAGACATTTCTGTTTCATTCTTAATTCTTCTACTAGAGCGAATGACAGAATTGACCAATCTTTCTAAAAAAGGATTGATCAAGTTTCGGTTTTTAGAAATTGTAAAAGCCGTTTTTATCTGACTAATAATTTCAAAATCACCTAAAATCTGACTATCTAAACCACAACCGACACGAAACATGTGAGAAACCGCTGTTTCGTTTTCACGGACGTAACCTACTTTTTTAAATAAATCTTGATCTCCAATACTAAATTCACAAAGTAAATCGACGAGTGTATTGGCATCATCTGCAAAGGCGTAAATTTCTGTTCTGTTACAAGTTGAAGTCACCGTAATCGCATCGAGTCCGATACTTTCAGCTTTATCTAACAAGGATTTACGCTGGTCAATACCCAAACTAAATTTTCCTCTTGTCTCCGCATCAGCCTTTTGATAACTCAAGCCGACAACAAAAAAAGTCTGGTATTTTGATACGTTATATTTGTACATTTATGTTTTCAGAAAGTTTAATACAAAAATAGAACAGAAGTATTTCTAAAAGTAACGCTAAAAGTTCATTTAATGTCGTTTAAAGTCTTTTTACCTAAAAAATGATTTATATCAGCTAATAGGCTTACTTTTGTAATGTTACCCGTACTTTCAATGGTTTTTAAATAGAATCATTCTAAATAAAAAAATTATTTTCTATGCCTCTAAGCTTAAAAAGTAACGCTAAAAGTTCATCTCAGTTTTATGAGCTTGAAAATGGAATCTACATTATTAACATTCAAAATGAATCTGATGAGCCTGATCAAATCAAAAGAAAGTTAGGCGAAGATTATATTCAATTTCACTTTTGTTTAAAGGGCATCATCAAGTTTAACTTCAACCAAGGCCAATATGCCTTGAATATTAAAGAAGATAAATCACTATTACTTTACAATCCTCAGCGTGAGTTACCTATTAATATTGATATTCATCCAAAATCATGGGGTGTTTCGATTTTAATTTCTATCAAAAAACTTCATAGTTTATTTTCTGCAGAAGCAAATTATATAGATTTCCTAACAGAAGACAATCGTGATAAAAAATACTATACTGAAGGTAACTTGTCACCAGCAATGGCAGTTGTGCTGACACAATTTATGAATTTCAACTTACATCCTTCAATAAAAAGTATTTATCTAAAGGCCAAAGTTTATGAATTGATTGCACTTTACTTCAACAGACCTGAGGAAGTTGACATTGAACAATGTCCTTTTTTAGATGATGAAGATAATGTGAAAAGAATAAAATTAGCCAAAGAAATTATCATCAATCGTATGGTTGAACCACCCACTCTAAAGGAACTTGCTGAAGAGGTTGGCTTGAGTTTGAAAAAGCTTAAAGAAGGATTTAAAGAAATCTATGGTGATACGGTTTATTCTTTCTTACTCAACTATAAGTTAGAATATGCGCGAAAGCTTCTTGAAGATGGACAACACAATGTTAATGAGGTTGGTTTGTCAATTGGTTATTCCACGGCAAGTCATTTCATCACTGCTTTTAAGAAGAAATTTGGAACAACTCCAAAAAAGTATGTAGGCAACTTTATGTAATTATAATTTCAAGTTCTGTTTGTAAGTCTTTTAGTACAAAAAATTAAGATGTTTAAAAAATGAAAGTTTATTTTGTTAAGATAAAAATATAAGTTTTTCAAAATGAACTTCATCTTAATTCCATTATGTTTGTAAAAAAATGAAGAAATGAAAGGAGTTTTACTTGTAAATCTAGGTTCTCCGGCGAGTACAGATCCTAAGGATGTCAAATCTTATCTTGGTGAGTTTTTGATGGATGAAAGGGTGATTGATTTGCCTTATTTGTTACGAACGATTCTTGTAAAAGGCATCATCTTGAATACGAGACCTAAACAATCTGCCAAAGCTTACTCAAAAATTTGGTGGGATGAAGGCTCACCTCTTATTGTTTTATCCGAAAAACTACAAGATAAAGTTAATCAAGAAACAAGTGTTCCCATCTCACTTGCCATGCGTTATGGTGAACCTTCAATGAAAAATGGATTACAAGAACTTTATGACCAAGGCGTCACTGAAGTTTTGTTAGTTCCACTTTATCCGCAATTTGCTATGGCAACAACTGAAACGATTATTGTTTTAGCTGAACAATTACGTGATGAATTTTTCCCAAAAATAGATTTTACAGTTGTTCCACCTTTTTATAATCATCCTGACTACGTCACTGTTTTATCAAGAAGTATTATTGAAGAACTGGAAAAAATTGATTACGATCATTTACTTTTCAGTTATCACGGCGTTCCTGAAAGACACATTAGAAAAAGTGATATTACAAATAGCCATTGTAAGATTGATGGAAGTTGCTGTCAAACACCTTCAAAAGCTCATCAATTTTGTTACAGACATCAGTGCTATGAAACAACGCGTTTGGTTGGAGAAAAACTGAAGCTAAAAGAAGGCACATTCAGTACAAGTTTTCAATCGAGACTTGGTTTTGACCCATGGTTAAAACCTTACACAGACAGAACTGTTGAGAAAATGGCTCAAGAAGGCATAGAGAAAATTGCCGTTGTCACACCAGCATTTGTTTCTGATTGTTTAGAAACACTTGAAGAAATAGCGATGGAAGCTGATGAAATTTTCAAAGAGAATGGAGGTACAGAATTTACTTTTATCCCATGTATTAATGACAGAGAAGATTGGGTGAAAACGCTCAGTCGATGGATTGATGAATGGGCATTATCAAAATAAATTATGGCGAGAGTCAACGCCGAAAAGCTGGGGACAGAACCGATTAGTCAATTATTAATCAAACAATCTGTTCCCGCTTCAATAGGCATTTTAGTGATGTCAATCAATATTTTGGTTGACACTATTTTTGTAGGAAACTGGATAGGACCAATTGCAATTGCTGCGATTAATGTGGTTTTACCAGTTTCATTTTTTATAGCTGCGCTAGGAATGGCGATCGGCATTGGTGGTGCATCTGTTATTTCTCGTGCATTAGGCGCTGATTTAAAAGAAAAAGCTCTTAAAACATTTGGGAATCAAATCAGCATCACCTTACTTATCACATTAAGTACAATGGCGCTTGGCTTGATTTTTATGAACACCCTGATTCCTGCTTTTGGAGGAAAAGGTGATATTTTCGAACCTGCAAAGATTTACTATCGTATTGTTGTTATAGGTGTCCCTATTCTTGCTTTGACAATGATGGGGAATTCAGTAATTAGAGCTGAAGGTAAACCTAAGTTTGCCATGATTGCTATGATTATTCCATCCATTGGTAATTTGATCATGGATTACTTCTTTATCAACGTCTTTGATTGGGGAATGATGGGTGCTGCATGGGCAACAACAGGTTCATACATTCTGTGTTTACTTTATATTATTTACTTCTTCATGTCAAGTAAATCAGAATTAAAACTCCGTTATCAAGATCTTGGTTTTGATGCTAATATTTTAAAAGAAATTGCAAGTTTAGGTTTCGTCACGATGGCAAGACAAGCTGTTGTTAGTTTGATTTATCTCATCTTAAACAATATTTTATTTAAACTTGGCGGTGAAAATTCAGTTACAGTTTATGCCATTATATCACGTATGCTAATGTTTGCACTCTTCCCTGTGCTTGGCGTGACACAAGGCTTCTTACCAATTGCAGGATTTAATTATGGTGCTAATAAAAGTGAACGCGTCCGCGAATCAATTAACAAAGCCATATTATACGCAGCTGGATTAGGTTTGCTGGTGTTTGGGTTGATCATGTTCTTTGCGCCAGAAATAGCAAGTGTCTTTACACAGGATGCTGATATTTTAGAAAAAACACCTTCTGCAATGCGTTGGGTTTTTGCTGCAATCCCAATTATTGCTTTACAATTGATTGGTTCAGCTTATTTTCAAGCTATCGGAAAAGCTAAGCCTGCATTTTTCTTAACATTATCAAGACAAGGTTTCTGTTTTATTCCGCTTATTTTAATATTACCTAAATTCTATGGCGAATTTGGCGTGTGGATTTCCTTTCCTTTAGCAGACATCTTATCAACGATAATTACAGCGTTTTTCCTTAATCGAGAGATCAAAAAAAACCTTTTAAATAAAAAAAGCACTATTTCCTAAAACAGTGCTTTTTGAAATAATATCATTAGTTTGATTTCTTTATATCAATTTAATTTCTCCTGATTTTAAATAATATACACCACCAACAATTTTGATCACGCCAGAATCTTCTAACTTTTGAAGGACTGGACTGTTTTTTCTAATTTTATCAATGGTTAATTCTACATTCTTAATCACAACAGACTGAACATATGCTTTATTTTTTGACGATTGTTCACCTTCAATGTCACCAATTGCTTCAATGGCTGGCTGAATATTATCAAGCATTGCAGTCATCGTTCCAAATTTCACTTGGTCACAAGCAGCAGAAATTGCGCCGCAAGATTCATGACCTAACACAAATATCAACTTACTTCCAGCAATTCCACAAGCAAATTCCATACTACCAATAATATCAGAATTAGCAAAATTACCAGCAATACGCGCAACAAAGACGTCACCCAAACCTTGATCAAAAACAGTTTCAACAGGCACACGACTATCAACACATGATAACACAATTGCCTTTGGGCTTTGCCCAGTTACAGCCATCGTTTTCTGCGCGTTATAATCTCTTTCATGCGAGTCGTCTTTGATGTATCTTTTATTTCCTTCCATCAAATCAGATAAAACCATTTCAGGTGTTAACTTGCTTTGTTCTTCTTTAGTAATTATCTTATTAATCATGTTTGGATTTTTTAAACTGTTTAGCTCTTTAGAAAACATGTTTTTCATAAAAATGTATCTCTAAGTAGACTTAATTATGAATGTGAACAATCTAAAGTTCTAAAATTAAATAATCGTCAACAAAAGTATTTTATAAATTTAAATTGACAATCAAGTTTCTAATAAAATTAGAAACTTGATAAAGATTTTCTGATTTTAAATTCAAAAAAGCTGACAATGAATTATTTACTGAATTGTTTTATAATTTGCGTTTCGCATCCAAACTACAGTTCCATCAGGAAGTTTGATTTCTTGAAAATTATTAAACTTAGAAAGCAATTCAACTTTGGTTCCTTCGTGAAGTGTCAAAACAGCCTCATTTCGTTGGTTTGGCTCTGAGAAAACTTCTATTTCATCATCAAAAAGAATCGCATAATCTTTACTCAAGAAAGTTTCTGATAGCCTATTGGCTTGCCAAAAACTCAAACTTGCCAAGATTAAGGAAATAAAAAAGAGACTTAAACCCAAACGCTTAAATTTAGATTCACTTTTAAACAAATAAAGAACAAAACTCAACGCCATCAGAATAACGAAAGTAACAACGAGATAAGCCCATTGATCAACGCTTAGTAAATGATTGAAACGGTTTATTAACTTTTGAAAATCTGAAATTTCTACTTTAGAAAACTGATCGATCGTCATATTTTCTGCATACTTCAGGTTTTCCTGAACAAACTTAGCATTTGGTTTTAATGCTAAAGCTTTTTCATAAGCGTAAATAGCTTCGGCAAGTTTATTTTGCTTAATGTAGGCATTCCCTAAGTTGTAGTAAAGCTCAACAGATGTTTGTCCTTCATCAATTATGGAATTATATAAATTTTCAGCAAGTTCATATTTTGCATTGTTATAAGCTTGATTTGCTTTATCAAAATTTTGAATAGCGTTTTCCTGAAATCCAAAAGTCAAACTCGTCCAACAAAAGACAATGATTAAAATTAATTTTTCCATTTTCAAATTTGTTTATCAATCTTAGAAATCAATACACTTGACTTTTTATAATCTTCCTCCATTGAATGGCTTTCTGCAGAAGCATAACGGGCTAATTCGCATTTCTCAATCATTGACATCATCGCTTTTAAATCAGCTTTGTCAACAGATTTATCTTGTAATCTTATTTTTAAATTCTCTTTGGCTAATTCATGCGTTTTAATGCCAAGCTTAGCTTTTAAAAACTTGTGTAAAGCCAACTCTAAGTTTGTATAAAAAATTTCTGGCTGACCTATTGATGATTTCGCTTCAGAAAGATATTTTTTAGCTAATCTGTCTAAATGTTTATTGGTTTTGTTTTTCGAATCTGTTTGAAACAATCCACTTTTTCTAAAAACCAAAAGAAAAGGAATCATCAAAGTGAATACACCCACTAAAATCCAGAATAAAGTTGACTTAAAAAAAGGCGTAGACTCAATGGATTTTAAGTTTGTTTCTGGACGTATGAAATTGAGTTGTGTGATGTCGCTCACATAATTTTTGTTCTGTTCATTCATCTGAACTGTGTCAGTAGAATTTGTAGATGTTGTTGCGACATTTGGATTGGCTTTAACATCAAGACTGATAGCCTTAGAATTAATCGTTTTATAAGCCTCAGCTCTTGGATCAAAGTAAGTAAAACTCAACGGATTAATTTTAAACTGACCAGGCGTGTTTGGCACTAAAGTGTATTTATCTTTCACTTCACCATACATTCCACTTACACTTGTTTTGACATTTTCAGTATGTTCGGGATCATAAGATTCAATCGCAGAGGGAAATTTAGGTTTTGGCATATTCATCAAGGATAAATTTCCTTTACCAGAAATAATCACATCATAATTGAGAGATTCAGTTGCTAAAAGTTCAGTTTTATTTGTTTTTACATTGAGTTCAAATTCACCAACTGCACCAGAGAAATCAATAGGCTTACCTTCTTGAGGCAGGCTTTTCACGTCAACAGTTTTACTTTTTGCAGAAACTGTTTTTTGAGCAATGTCATACAATCGACGTCCAAAAAAATCTCTTTTATTGGAAGGTACTTCAACTGAAATATCTAATGAAAGTGGTTCGATAACTAGCTTACCCGTTTTTTGAGGATACAAAACAGTTCGTCTTAACTCAACATAACGGTAAGGATTTCCGCCGTAAGTTCCCTCTTTAACTTCTTGACGTTTTAAATCTATATTTTGACTCCAAAAACCATTGTATTTTGGTTCATCTAAGCTCTGCCAGTTTCTGACATTAGTGGTCGGACTCACATAAAGCTTATAAACTACGGAGATGCCTTCGTTGAGGTATGGCTTATAATTACTGACTTCAGCAACCAAATGAATTGCATCTGACAAATCGATTTGATTGCCAGTTCCATCTCCTGGGTTATCAACGGCTGAAGTCACCTCAATAGGTATTGGTGAAGTTTTATAAACCTGACCATCAACTTCAATTTCTGCTTGTCCAACTTCTAATTTTCCTTTTTTGGTAGGTTGAAGGAAGTAAGTATAGGTTTTAGAAAATGAGCTTTTCCCGTTCACCCATGTTGATTGAACAGACTGATTTGGTCCAGCAATTTTTCTGAAATTATTGAATGAAGGCGCTCTAAAATTGTCACCATCGTGATTGACAGTAAACTCAATTTTAACGCGTTCATTAATTCCCATTTTATCGCGGCTTGATTTAGCCACAAAACTCACTTGTGCAAACACTGAGGAGCATACAAGGAGATTTAAAAATAGAATTATATTTTTCATTTTAATTACCAATCTTTTTCTGTTTTAACCTTTGAACCTTTTGCTTTTTTGGCATTTATTTTTTCTTGAATTTGGTCTTCCTGATTTTCTATTGCTTTTAATAAACGCTGAACTTGCTCAGGTGAAAGCTTTCCTTTTTGAGGCTTTTGTTGTTCCTGTTCACCTTTATCTTTATTGCTTTTATTCTGTTCTTTATCTTTTTTGTCTTGCTGATCTTTTCCTTCTTCCTTTTCATCAGACTTATCTTTATTCTGATCGCCTTCATCTTTATTTTCTTGATCTTTCTGATCGCCTTTATCTTTTTGATCTTCGCTATCGCCGTCTTTATCAGAATCTTTGGACTTGTCTTCTTGGTCTTGATCCTGATCTTGATCTTTTTGTTGATCTTGATTTTCTTGTTTATTATCATCGCCGTCTCCTTTGCCATCATTCTTCTCATTCTTTTGCTTTTCTTTGGCTAAAGCATAATTGTAACGTGTTTCTTCATCATTAGGATTATTTCTTAAAGCATTTTTATAAGCTTCAATGGCGCCTTTATAATTTTCTTCTTCCATTAAAGAATTACCAAGATTATGATATGCCTTATGAATCAAATCTTTATCGTTCGTGTTTTTTATCGCCTCTAAAATACGTCTGCGAGCAGCAGGAACCTCATCATTATCTAAATATAAATTACTGAGATTATAGGTTGCCGTTGAATTATTTCCTGTTTTGGCTAAAGCTTGACGATAAGCCGCCTCTGCCTCAGCAAAATCACCAGAAACAGCTTTTTCATAAGCCTCAGATAATAGTTTTTTATCCTCTTTTCTTAATTCAGGTTTATCTTGCTGCTGTTGCCCTTTTGAATGTTTTGAAAACATTAAAAAAGAAACTGTCAAAACCAAGTATAAAAGTTGTTTACTTCTTTGCATCATCCTTGTCATTAAATAAATTCAACCTTTGTATCCAGTTTGTTTTTTTATCGAAAACGAACATATCTAATATGAGCAAAAGAATCGCTAAACCTAAAAACCATTGATATTGGCTTTTAAAATCAGCGTATTGTTTCGATTCAAATTCTGTTTTCTCTAATTCATTGATATTGTCAAAAATCTGATCGACCACTTCTTTTGTATTCACGCCGTGCATATAATCTCCATCAGTAATTGAGGCAATTGTTCTTAAAGTGTTTGGATCCATTTTGGTAATGACCGTTTCACCATTTTTATCTTTTTTATAAGATTGCGTTTTACCTCTTTTTTTGATCGGGATTGGTGCTCCCTTTTCTGAACCTAATCCGATTGTGTAAATCTTAATTCCTTTTTCTGCGGCTTTTTCACTGATGGCTTCAAGGTTGCTTTCGTGATCTTCACCATCGCTTAAAATTACAAGAACTTTATTTGTTTGATCTTCATCATTAAAATAAGTTGTTGCTAAATCAATCGCTTGGTTAATGGCCGTTCCTTGACTTGAAACCATATTTGTGTTCATGGTTTTCAAAAAAGTTCGTGTTGTTCCATAATCAGTTGTGATTGGTATTTGTGGGAAAGCACTTCCTGCATAACCAATTAAGCCAACACGATCACCTGCGAGTTTATTAATAACTTGATTCGTGATTTGCTTGGCTTTTTCAAGTCGATTGGGAGCAATATCTTCCGCCAACATACTTTTGGAAACATCAAGCGCAAAAACAATATCGATGCCTTCACGTTTTACCGTTTCTATTTTGGTTCCTGCTTTCGGGTTGACAAGCGCAACCGTTAAAGCAATGATCCCTAAACTAATAATTAGCAGTTTTAATAAGGGTTTACCTTTAGAGAAATCTGGTGCTAAATAGTAAAAAAACTTTGCTTCAGCGAACTGAGCTTGACGTTTTTTCTGCCATAATGCATAAACCCAAAACACCAAAAAGAGAATTGGAAGCAGAGCTAAAACCCAAAAATAATATGTTTCTTCAAGAATATACATTATACAAAACTTCTAAATACTGTAAATTTCAACAATTGTTCTAAACAAATAAGACCCAAACCTATGAGGATTAAAAGTCTAAATTTCTCATCATAATTGTAATATTTAAATTCCTCAACTTCTGATGTTTCTAATTTATCAATTTCATCATAAATTGATTTTAACTTCTCATTATCTGTTGCTCTAAAATATTTCCCACCTGTTTGCTGAGCAATGTCCTTTAATAAAGCCTCATCAATTTCAACCTTAACTTGGCGATAAACATAACTTCCATCTCCACGAACGGCGACCGGTGACAGTGCTTCTCCATTCGTTCCTATCCCAATAGTATAAACTTTTGTATCGTATTCAAGTGCCAATTCAGTTGCTGTCACAGGATCGATAAAACCTGAATTATTAACACCATCTGTTAAAAGAATAATGACTTTACTTTCAGCCTCACTTTCTTTAAGCTTATTGACAGAAGTTGCCAATCCCATTCCGATAGCAGTTCCGCCTTCAATAAGGTCGTTAAACTCAATCCCATCAATCGCTTTTAAAGTGATTTCTTTATCACTTGTAATCGGTGTTTTGGTATAACTTTCACCTGCAAAAATTGTAATACCAAATCTGTCATTTGGTCTTTGATTTACAAAATCTTTTGCCACTTGCCTTAAAGCTTCAAATCGATTTGGCTTTAAATCTTTTGCCAACATACTTGCAGAAACGTCAACAGACATGACAATATCGATTCCTTCAGATTTTTTTACTTCAGTTGATTCGTCAACTTCTCTTGGTCTTGCCATCGCAACGATAAAAAAGCAAAGCGCTGCTATACGTAACACCAATAAGAAAGGACGCAGTTTAGCGAGTAAACTTTGCTGACCCTGAAATGCTTTTGTACTTGATAAAAGCAAGCTTGAGTACTTCTTTTTATGACTCAAAACAGCCCATAAAATGAGTAAAGGAATGACCGTTAAAAGCCATAACCATTGCGGATGTTCAAATGTGAGATTAGCGAACATTGGCATCAGGTTTTTCAAATTCAACTGAATTGATGATACGCTCCGTTATCGTTTCAGCGTATTCATCTTCTGCGTTATAGATAATTGTAATTTGCTGATAACGCCCAGCAAATCCAAAGTTTAAAATTTGATAATTCTTTTTGATATCGTTTTGTGTAATCGGGTTTTTAATCGCAAAACTTCCAAAAACTTTCACACCTTCAACACCTTGATAAGTTTCAAAGTTTTCATTCTTCATCAAAATATTATAAGCGCCTTTTTCTTCTAAATTCTGATAAACGCCTTCAACTGCTTTATCTAAATCAAAATCAACTTCTTTTTCAAAAGAAACCTGACTTAACACCACAAATAAATTAGAATAAATACTTCCTGAAGCAAAGGTTTCTTGCTTTGAAGCTTGTACAGTTTTGATACCTAAGCTGTCTAAATTTTGACGTATGAGAACTTCTGGCGTTGTAATCTTCACAGCAGGAACTGAATACTCACTTGTGATCCAATCATTTTCAAGCATAGATTTGCTTTCGTTACCAAAAACATTGTCTCTCACATAATCAAACCCTTTTGTAGCAACTAAAGATGAAACACCTAAAATAAGAAGTAAAACACCAATGGCAACGCCTGCTATTATTTTTTGTTTTTTACGCTTTTGTCGCAATTGCTCCTGATAAGCTCTATCTTTTCGTTTCTCTTCAGCTGTTGGTTCAGGAATTGCACTTTGTACATGCTTAATAAACTTTTCAATGTCTTTACGATAAGCTTTTAAACTAATGACATCAGGTTTTTGTCCTGCAAATTTTGAGAAATCGGCTTGAACTAATATCTTTTGATAAGTCTCTAAATATTTCTCTTTGAAGTTAACTTTCTTGTCTTCCTTTTTTTGATAAAGCACTTGCATCAATTCGCTGGACGTGTACTCCATTGCACGAACCTCAATTTTTTCATCTAGGTAACGGCGACTGATGTTTGTCAATTCAGTGATATAATCTTTAAGCTGTCGGTTCGCGATTAAATCAGATTGATCTAATTTTTTTAAGGAAACTTGCGCTTGCTGATAAGGCGGTAATCTCTTTTTAGAATGGTCTATTTTCTTTTTGTATCTAAAATAAATGAAAGCAAGAAGAATTATTAAAGCAATGATACCCAACGCCCACCAAAACCATTTTGGTAATTGGAAAGGTTTTTCAATGCCAATTTCACGTTTGATTGGATACAGTTTTTGTTTCGTCGTATCAACTTCAATCGAGGCGACACTTAATTTGATACTGTCGGTTAAAAAAGATTTTTCATTAATTTTTAATAACTGAGGCGGAATTGTGTATTGACCAGAATCGAACTGAGTGAGTTTGTATTTCTTTAAAAGCTTTAAATTTTTGTTTTTTAAAAAAGTAGTGTCAATTTTTAAGTCTTCAACCATTTCCATAGGAACAAAACTTTGCTCTTTAGGAAAAATAACTTGATCTGTTTCTAAAACACCTTCAACTGAAATGCTGTAGGAAATTTGTTCACCTATTCGCATTCGAGATGTATCGATTTCAGCTTTAACATTTTGAGAAAAAGCATCTGAAAAACATAAAAACATCAGACAAGTCAATGTCAAATGTTTTACCGATAAAATCGAAAAATGTTTAAACCTTTTTATCATCTTTTTTTAAAATATGCTAATAATTTCTTGACATAACTTTCATCAACGCGGCAATTCATGTAACCAGAACCGCTTAATTTAAATGCGCGATAAAAATAATCAACCTGATCTCTATATTGTTTTTGGTAGATTTCTTTTACACTTGCTGACGAAGTATTCACCCAATTGAATGCTCCAGTTTCAGCATCTTTCATTTGTACCAAGCCTAAACTCGGTAAACTTTCTTCGCGTTCATCATAAACTCTGATGCCAGTCACATCATGTTTTTTAGCAGCAATTTTCAATTTATGCTCATAAGTATCATCCATAAAATCGGACAACACAAAAACAATCGCTTTCTTTTTGAGCATGTCAATCATATATTTGAAAGCTTTGCCTAAATCTGTTTTTTTATTTTGAGGTTTAAACTCTATCAATTCACGAATAATTCTCAATACATGAGAACGTCCTTTTTTGGGTGGAATATACAGTTCGATTTGATCTGAAAACAGCATCAAACCAATCTTGTCATTATTTTTGGTGGCGGAAAAAGCGAGTGTTGCTGCTATTTCTGTAATGATGTTATCTTTAAAATCAGCTTTAGTCCCAAAGGAGTTAGAAGCAGAAACGTCAACAAGAAGCATCATTGTTAACTCGCGCTCTTCTTCAAAAACTTTCACAAAAGGCTCATTATATCTCGCTGTCACATTCCAATCAATGCTACGCACATCGTCACCAAATTGATATTGACGAACTTCGCTAAAAGTCATTCCGCGACCTTTAAACGCAGAATGATATTCTCCACCAAAAACATTATCGCTAAGGCGACGTGTTTTGATTTCGATTTTGCGAACCTTTTTTAGTAATTCTTTAGTTTCCATAAAGTGAAAAAATTGACATCTTAACTCAAAATAACGATTGGGAAATCGTCACTTTTACGGCACTTCAATCTCGTTAATCACTTTGTTGATGATATCTTCTGTTTTGATATTTTCAGCTTCAGCTTCATAAGTAATTCCGATTCTATGACGTAAAACATCATAAACAATAGCACGCACATCTTCAGGAATCACATAACCGCGACCTCTGATAAAAGCATAACATTTTGCAGCAGTCGCCAGGTTAATACTTCCACGAGGAGAAGCACCAAAACTAATCAGCGGCTTAATCTCTTCTAAACCATAACGTTCTGGATAACGTGTTGCAAAAACAATATCAAGGATGTAGCGTTCAATTTTTTCGTCCATATAAACCATACGAACCGCTTCTTGCGCTCTTAAAATTTGATCGAGAGAAACAACAGGTTGAATTTCGTCATAAGTGCCTTTTAGGTTAGCTCTTACAACCAACTGCTCTTCTTCGAGTTTTGGATAGTCGATCACAGTTTTCAACATAAAACGGTCAACTTGTGCTTCTGGTAAAGGATAAGTTCCTTCTTGTTCAACTGGGTTTTGAGTTGCCATCACTAAAAAAGGTGGCTGTAACGTAAAACTTGTATCACCAATTGTGACTTGCTTTTCCTGCATAGCCTCTAGTAAAGCAGATTGCACTTTAGCTGGCGCACGGTTGATTTCATCTGCAAGGACGAAATTTGCAAAAATCGGCCCTTTTTTAATACTGAAATCGTTTTCTTTAATATTATAAATCATCGTTCCAACAACATCGGCTGGCAACAAATCTGGCGTAAATTGAATACGACTAAAATCTCCTTTGACCGCTTTTGATAATGTATTAATCGCCAATGTTTTGGCAAGACCAGGAACACCTTCCAGCAAAATGTGGCCTTTCCCTAGCAATCCAATTAATAGGCGCTCAATCATATGCTTTTGTCCAACGATAACCTTGTTCATTTCGTTGACTAATAAATCAACAAAAGCACTTTCTTCTTTCACTTTTGCATTGATAGTTTCAATATCAAGTGCTGCATTTTGTCCTTCCATAATCAGAATTTCTTATAGACGTATAAGTTCGTTTTATTACAATCTCGCGCAAATTCAAAAATAAATTGATTTTGCGTTGTTAATAGGAGGTTAAAAATAAAAAAATGGAGAAATAATTATGCTTATTTTATCAAAAAAGACAGAATTCTCTAAAGTAATTGGGAAATTGATGTTCTCGCATTTACATTTTGTAAATCCAAAGTTCAGGATTAAGTTTTTTCAAGTTCTTAAAAAGCTGAAAAAACAATGTTGTTTTTCCTGATGAAGGGTTTTTACCTACACGGCCAATATCCTGGTTTCTAAAAACAGTATCACCTTTTTCCACATAAACTTTGTCTAAGTTATTGTAAACCGTGATATAATCACCATGACGAATCATCACGGCAATATTTGCTCCAGGAATTTTATTGATTTGGCTGACTTCACCTTCAAAAATAGCACGCGCATTGCTGTGCTTTTCAGTATCAATTCTCACACCATTACTTTCAATCATTGTAGTTCTCACAATCGGGTGCCGGTGCTTACCAAATCGCATAGAAACAATACCTGAAGTTACTGGCCACGGTAATTTGCCTTTGTTTTTAGAAAAATCTTTTGCTAAAGCTTTTGCCTCTGGTGTTAATTTAAAACGGGTTGTTGATTTTGACCCAGATTTTGCATTTTCACGTGCGATGGCTTCCTTAATTAAACGTTCAATTTCTTGATCAATTTTAGCGACTTGCTTCTGCTTATCCTTGATTTCACTTTTGAAATCTTTTTCTTTAACTTTAACTTGCGCTAGTAAAGATTTTAAATTCTTTTGATCAGAAACCAATTCACTTTTAGCCTTTCTGTTTTCGGCTAGAATGCTCTCTTTTTCTTTGCGCTGTTTGAAAAGCTCGTCGTTTAAAGCTTGTAGTTCTTTAGTTTTAGCCTGAATTTCTTCACCTTGTTGCTTTCTGTAATTCGCGTATTGCTTCATATACTGCAAGCGTTTATAAGCTTGAAAAAATGACTCGGACGATAGCAAGAACATGATGCGGTTTTGTTGATTGTTACTGCGATAAGATTCCTGAATCATCAAACCGTAATCTTCTTTAAGGTTGGATAAATCTGTTCTTAACCTATCAATTCTATTTGCGTTTTCGTTGATGTTTTGTGTAATTAAGTTTGCTTCTTGGTTGTAAACGCGCACCAACTTTTCGACAGAAGTAATTCTTAATTGAATTTCTTCAACTTCCTCTAAAAGTGATTTTTCTTTTTGTTGAGTAGAAACAAGAATCCTATTGATTTCAGCAATCTCTTTCTGTATTTCTTTACGTCTGGTTTCAAGTTCAGCTTTAGTTTGTGCAAAAATGCCAGTTGTTGCAGTTAAGAGTAAAAAGAAAATAAAAAACCTCAATTTAATCATAGCTTAGCTGGTTTATAAGACGATGGTACTGAATAAGGAAAACTTAATTTTTGATTTAAACTTCTCGATTTGTAATCCAATTTGATTTTAACCAAATCATCATTTTCTTTGGCTAAAATAACAATCTCATTTGGGAAGTAGTTATTTTTATCTTGTCTGTAATCTTTATAAAAAACTTTCAAATCTCTGTCTTGCTGACTCAAACCTTGCTCAGCTAGCAGAAAATCAGAAGCTGAGATTTTTGCTGTAAAAATCAAAAAATTCTGAAGTTCACTGATGTTTAAATATGCATTTTCTGAGTAATACATGTGTTTTTTCTTTAAAGGCTCTAAATTTCGACCGATCAAGAGGTTTTGTATTTGCTCAAAATCGATTTCTAAACCTAAATATTCCTTCGCGATTCGGAAATCACCATCAAAGTATGTCTTGTCTAACTTTTCGTAATACTGAACTTTTTCAGGAGTGATTAACACTTTAGCAACAGAAACAAGTCCCATCACTTTTGCGCTCAGCCAAATTTTTTCATCTTTCAAAATGCGGTAATTAATGCTTAAACTCTGTGCGTCCTTTTCACTTTCGTATGAGACTTTCATCTTTCCAGAAATGCTTTCAAAGGCTGGCGAATTCTTTTCAAAGTTCTTTAAAGCAACACGTTCTGAAACTGGTTTATCAAGATCGGATGCTGCTTTTTTTGTACCACACGACGTCAGCACAAAAGTAAAAACAAGGATAAAACTGATATATTTTCTCATAGAATCTTATTCTTTTAGATGCTTAATTTTTTCCTGATAGAGCTTCGTTTTTTCAGCATTTTTTTCTGTCTGATAAATTTTTAAATAAAGCTCATATATCTGAAGTTCAAGCTGTGTGTTATCAATCAATAAAGATAAACTCATCTCTAATTGATCGATGGATTTTTGTGTTTGATTTAACTCAAATAAAGCCGCTGCTTGCGTATAATAAAATATCGCCTGTGACGGATAAACGCTTAAAGCCTGCTCGCTTGTATTGAGGGCATCTTCAAATTTACCCAGATAAAGTTCAAGGTTTAAAATCTCTTTATATAACTTGAAATCATTGGGTTTATTGCGCAAAGCTTCTCGGTAATGACCTAGCGCTTTCTCTTGATCTTTTTCTTTGTAAAAGTTACCCAGCTCTTTTTGGCTTGATGTGTTTTTTTCTGAAGTAATGGCTTGATCTAATAAACTGATTAAATCTTGTTTTATTTCGGCATTTTGCTCAGCATAAATTCGGTAGGCATTGATGACTTCAACTTTTTCTTTCTCAGCAATCATCGGATTATTGAGTGTTTTCTGAGCATATTTCTTAGCCAAATCCTTCTGCTCAGTTTTGATATATGCTAAACTTAACGAGGGCAAAACATCAACAAATTCTGGTAGATTTTGTTGCGCTTTTTGAGATAATTCAATCACTTTTTCAAATTCATTTCGATTTAGGTAAATACGGTTCAAAAAACGATAAGCGTTTTTATCTTTTGAATTCTTTTTTAATCGATTTTGAAAATAAGAAATGGCTGCTTTTTCATCATTTTGGGAACGATAAATAACATAGCGTTGTTGATCACGAGAGTCTGAATAACCATAGCGTTGATCAAATTCTTGAAGTTGATTTAAGGCCTTATCATACTGCTTTGTGATATGATAAAGGTTGATGAGTTCTTGTTGATAATTTGAATTATTTTCTGAAAGAATTAATGCTTGCTCAATTGCTTTTTCAAAAGTTTTATTCTGTGTGTAAAGCTGATACAAAACCTGATGCACATATTTTTTCTGATCTGCTTCAGCTTGACCTAAAGCTTTATTCAAATAAGATTCAGCTTTTGAATATTCTTCTAATTTTCCATGATTTTTACCCAGCAGAAACAAAGCTGCAAAATTAGTTTCATCAAGTTTGAGACATTTTTCTAAAGCAGAAATTGCTTTTTCAGGATTCTCAATCGCTTCTTGAGCGAGAGCCTCAAAAAAAAGTTCTTGAAATTGATCAGATACATCTCCTAAATCATCACGATTAACTTCGTTTTGATTGATTTCTTCTTGTGCAAATAAGGTTAAACTTGCTATAAAGAAAAAGAGAAAAGAGATGTATCTGATTTTTTTCATTACTCTAAAACTGAATAATCACCGATGCTAATCGCTGTAAATTCACCGTTGTATTTTGCAAAATTACCAATCATTGCATTATCGAGTTTTGCATTTTTGATTTCGGCATTTTCTTGAACAAGTGAATTCTTCATTTCTGTATTTTCAACAACTGTATTGTTTCCTAAAGAAACATGAGGACCGATTTTTGCATTTTTAAGCACAACATTCTCTCCTATAAAGCAAGGTTCGATAATTTCAGAATTTTCAATTTTAACTGAATCAGAAATCAAGTTTTCTTTTTGATCAGCATGAATAAAATTCAGCATACGCTGATTGGTTTCAACAGTGACGGTTTTGTTTCCGCAGTCCATCCACTCATCAACTTTTCCTGGTTTAAAAACACGACCTTCAGCACGCATTTTATCAATTCCATCATTGATTTGATATTCACCTCCACGCATGATATTTTCTTCAATCACTTCTTCTAATTTAGATTTAAGAAGCGCAACATCTTTAAAATAGTAAATACCGATAACTGCCAAATCTGAAACAAATTCTTCAGGTTTTTCAACTAAATCAACGATGTGGTTATCATCATTTAATTGAACAACGCCAAAAGCACTTGGGTTATCAACTTGCTTCACCCACATCACAGCATCAGCATCTTTATCAAGCGTAAAATCAGCTTTAAAAAGTGTATCGGCATAAGCCACAACAGCAGGTCCGCTCAAAGATTCTTTGGCGCACATGATGGCGTGACCAGTTCCTAAAGGTTTATCTTGATAATAAATACTAGGTTTAGCATTTAAATTTTTAGCAACTTCAGTGAGTTTATTTTCTATTTCTTGACCGAAATCTTCAGAGATAATAAAAGCAACTTCATCAATCTTTTCATCCAAAACACCTGCAATATCTTCTACAAGGCGCTGAACAATTGGTTTGCCAGCAATAGGAATTAATGGTTTTGGAACGGTTAAAGTGTGAGGTCTTAAACGTGAACCTCGACCTGCCATAGGCACTATAATTTTCATAATCTATATTCTAAAAGTTAGTTTTATTTTTTGCCGGTGCTGCCAAATCCGCCTTCACCCCGTTCAGTTTTGTTGAGTTCTTCAACTTCAATCCAATCAGCTTGTTCACATTTTGCAAATACAAGTTGAGCGATTCTATCGCCATGAGAAATTTTAAAATCTTCTTGAGACATGTTGATAAGAATCACACCAATTTCGCCACGATAATCAGCATCAATTGTGCCTGGGGAGTTAACAAGTGAAATTCCTTTTTTAAGAGCTAGTCCACTTCTTGGTCGCACTTGCGCTTCGTATCCTTCAGGGATTTCGAGAAAGATTCCAGTTTTCACTAAGCATCTTTCAAATGATTTTAGTAAAATATCTTCAGTAATGTTTGCTCTTAAATCGACACCTGCAGAAAACTTTGTTTCATAAGATGGAATTGGATTAGAGGATTTATTAAGAATCTTGATTTGCATAGGCTTCATTTATGATTTTAATAATTTCTTGATTTCGTTTTTTTCTTTAAAATAAATGAAGAAAACAAAAAAGGCTAAACTTGCAATGCCGAAGATATAATTTTCTTCAAAGGTATAAAAAGAAAGTGCTCCTAAACCAACGGATACAAGCATATATAAAAGTATTCGAGATGTTTGGAAAGGGATAGGATAATATTTTTTCGAGTAAATGTATGACAAGACCATCATGCTTGCATAGGCCAATAAGGTTGCGATGGCAGAGCCGTAATATCCGATCATTGGGATCAATAAGATATTCATCACAAGTGTCAACAATGCGCCAAAGCCAGAAATATAGGCACCAAACTTTGTACGATCGGTGATTTTATACCAAACTGATAAATTGTGGTAAATCCCAAGACAAAAGTTTGCTAATAATATAAGTGGCACAATGGCTAATGCTTCATAGTAACTTTCATCACGGACGATAAGCAGCTTTAAAGGCTCGATAAAAACCATCACGCTCAACAAAATAATTGCGCCAATAATAACGAAGTATTTTGTAATTATGGCATAAGCTTTTTGAGGGTTTTCAGTTTTAGCATGGCTAAAGAAAAAAGGCTCAATACCTAAGCGGAACGCTGTAGCGTAAAGCGTCATGAAAACAGCTAATTTATAACAAGCGGAATAAGCACCAATGGCTGAATCAGCAATATCATCTGACAACAAATATTTTAATAAAATTCTGTCAAAAACCTCATTTACTGAAAAAGCCAAACCAGCAAGTAAAACGGGATAAGCATACTTCAGCATACGCTTCCATAAGGCTTTATCAAAATTAAAACTAAGCTTAAAATAAAAAGGCAAAAGCATCATTAAAGTCGCTGCACTTGCAACTAAATTGGCAATAAAGACATAATTGACTTGAAAATCTGGAATATATAAAGCCTCAAAGAATGAAGATTTTGTATGCCAAGAGACGAGCCAAGCTAAAAAGAAAAATGTGAGAAATACATTGATAGAAACATTGATTAATTTAATAAGAGCAAATTTTCTAGGTTGTCCCTTAGCTCTTAAATAGGCAAATGGAATAATCACAAAAGCATCTAAAGCCAAAATCCAGATGATTAATTTATAATGATCAGGATGTATGTCTAAAAGTTGAGATAATTGTGGCGTAAAAAATAAAGCGATGATCAAAAACAAAGTTGTTGTCCCAACTAATGACCAAGCCGAAGTATTGATGACATTCTGTTTATTTTCTTTAAGATTAAAAAATCTAAAAAAAGCGGTTTCCATGCCATAAGACAGAAACACATTGAACAACACAAAATAAGCAAAGATAACAGAAATACGACCGTAAACGGCTGAATCTGTTAAGTATTCGGTGTGAATTGGCACAAGAATGAAACTGATCATTCGAGGCAAAACCGTTGCTAAACCATAAATAAAGGTTTGTTGAAATAGCTTTTTATAAAGACCCAATACTTATTTTTTAAGTTGCCAAATTTAAACAAATAATACGCAACTGCGTTCCAGGTTTAAGACGAAAAAAGGCTGTCATGATATGACAGCCTTTTTTGAATTCAAAAATCAAAATGATTTTTAGTTACCTGTAATTTTAATATCGTTGATATGATAACGTGTTGTTGCATCAGGATCAGAACCTAAATATCTGAAACCAATTCTAACATTATCACCAACACAAGAAATATTTGTTGGCCCAACATTTTGGAATGAACCAAAACTACTTGAAGGACCAATTGGCACATCAAGATCTAACAATGCCCACTCTGTTGTTGATGGATCACCTGTATAATTATCTGTGATAAAAATAGATAAAATAACACCGTTATCATAGTTTGATTGAATTCTCATGCTTAAATCTTCAGCAGAAGATGTTGATAAATCAATTTCTGAAGAAACTAACCATACCTCATAATCTGTTTGACCAGAACCAAATCCTGAAATCTGTGCGTATTTATCACCTTGGTAAGATGCTAATTCGTAATCTAAGCTTCCGCCAGTTACATTAATATTTTCCCATCCAATTGAAGCAAAAGTAGTTGCAGAGTTAAAGTTCTCTTCATAAACAATTGAAGTACTTCCATTAACAGGACCACAATTAATAACCTCTGGGTCACAACGCTCGTTCGTCATATCAGCGCTTGCTGGTGTATTTAAAAACATTGTGTATTTGTCGCCTTCGTAAGTTCTAGTTAAAACACCTGAAATTGTTCCTGAACCTTGTGGAAGAGAAACAGCTTTAAAGTCAGAGAAAGTACTTGTACTCAATGTCATTTGACCATTAGAAATACAGCTTTCAAAAGTACGTTCAGCATCAAATTCATCAGCATCTTCACCTGCATATGAGATTGAAGAAATAACGTTTCCGTCAGCATCAAACTGCATGTAAGATTTTTTGAACTGAACTTCAGCGAATTGTACGAAAGTATTAACATTTGCTGCTGATAAATCATCAAAAGAAACCATACTTGGAACAATCGTCGCTATTTCTGTTGATCTTAAAACATGCTTTTCAACTGCTGGTGCAGTGATACGAGCAATGTCAGAACCATCACTGATTCCTAAAGTTGGCTCGTTAAATTCAGAGTTTGGGTAATTCTGAACATTATCAATTCTCTGTCCAATTGTCAATCCATCAAGCTTGATATAAACTTTCTGACCGAAAGCATATCTTGTAAACAAAGGTGTTGCATCAACTTCGATAGCAATACCCATTGTTGGATTTTCAGGTTTATCTTGAATCACTAATTGCTTATAAAAGTTTCCACCTTCATCAGATGAAACAACATAGCCTTCTGCATAATTATTTGTTTCTTCGAAAGTGTAATTTTCATAATCATTTTGAACTAGTTGATTATAAACCGTTGATAGATTAACTATATTTCCATCAATATTTGGTTCTTCTTCTACAATGTTTAAATCTGCGTAATCATCATCTTGCACGCAAGAGGTCAACATTGTACTTGCTCCGATAAATAGGAGCATCAAAAAATAATTTATTCTTAAATTTTTCATTATCATCTGAATTTATATTTTATTAAAATCTTAGGTAAACATTTAAATAATAGGTTGTTCCGTAACCATAGTAATGACGGTTACCAAAAACGGCACCGTTAGAGCGGCTCATATCTTCTCCTCTTGTGTTAAAGTTTGATTTTCTGGTTTGTTCAAAACCTCCTGTTTTATAAACTTCATCAAAAAGGTTACTCACCACTGCGAAGAAACCAATATACTTATCACCAACTCTCCAAGATTTTCCTCCTGTCAAATTCACAAGCATATAATCATCAAACTTCTCTTGCTTTAATAAGCCTCTTGCTTCTTCATTATCGTAATCTACGAATTTAACACCATCATAATCAAGCGCAAAGTTGTCTGATCTTAGCAATCCACTAGGTGAAATATAAGAATTTGAGAAATGGTTCGCTGTGACACCAACATTCCAATAATTAGGATCTCTGTACTCGAAACCTAATTGGAAAACACGCTCTGGCCCACCAGAAACGTGAAGCTTTTTCATGTCAGTTTTTCCGTCTCCAAAACTTAATTGTTTTCCTGGGAAATCTTGACTTGTCAAGTATATATTAGGATTATTATCATAGATATAATTTCCTACAGAACCTGCTGCTTTCAATTTTAATGTTGGCAAAATTTGTGCTTCAACACCAAACTCAACGCCATAGTGTTTTCTATCAATACCCGACATGACTTCTTGTACAAAAGCACTTCCATCATCAGCAGGCAAGCCAGTAATATCTTCAGTAAAATAAAAGGCTACATTTGTTTCATCTTGAAAACCAGCATAAAAACCAGTAACACGTGCATTTAGTAATGGTGATTTATAGATGTAACTTACATCTAAAGATTGACTTGTGACTTCAGTTAAACCATCAATAACTTCATGGTTTTGACGTGCGTTACTATAAGAGTTTCTAATAGTCGGTGCATCTTGAGCATAAGAAAGGTTCATATCAATTAAGTGACGACCCGTGATTTTATAAACCCCACCTAGTTTACCTCCAAATGTTGTAAAATCAAGTTTCTCTCCTTTACCAAAAGATCCAGCACCGGGGAAGAATCCGTTTTCGTAAAGACCAGTTCTTTGGTAATTTGTTTGACCAACTTTACCACCAACGTAAAAATCTAAGCGATTATATTTGAATTGCATTTGTGCAAAAGCATCATAAACTTCAGCATCAATTTCATAGTTATATTTATAACGATCACCTTCATAAACAAGACGGTTAGGATTATTTAAATCTGATTGTGCGAGATCTTGAGCAACACCTGAAATAAAGCCTGATTCTTCAGCAAAGAAGTCAATATCTAAATAACTTTGACCCCCAAGTAAGTCTTCCATTTGAGCAAAGTTCTCACTGTTCAGCTTTTTATAATTCAAACGACCGTTTAAAGTCATGTTTTCATTGATTTTAGCTGTTAAGATAGAGTTTGCCATAATTTTAGAATCTTCAACTCTGTCACTGTATAAAGCGTAAACAGAATTGTTTCCTTTAAAGTTACGGTTACCACTGTAAAGGCTACCCCAATCTAATTGACCTCCGTTAACAAAAGCTTCTCTTGCCTGGTAAGCACTTTGAAAATCAGCAGGTGTTGGGTTGTCATCTTGTAAATGGTAACTCGGCAAGTTTTGGTAATAATTAGCTGATGGATTTCTCGCACCACCTAAGTAAAATGGCTCACCAGTATTTGGATCAATTTCCAAACGTGTACCACCATTATCAATACGTGTTGTTGACATAAATCCGGTTTGGTAGCCAACGTTAGTATTTAACTTAATATCTTCATTGATATCCCAGTAATGGTTCAGCATAAAAACTGGTTCTTCGGTTTTACGAATTTTAGAGTTACGCTTATCATCACCATGCCACCCCCAGTTTGGGTTATAGCTTCTCCCTTTAAGCGCGACAACCTCCTCAGTTAAAGAAGTACTCATCCCTCTTCTGTTAGGCGCGTAAAAGCCTGTAAAATTTAAGCTATGCTTATCATTCAACTCTTTTTCAACAGCGACGAAAAATGAATTAGCATCATAAAGGGTTCCGTCCTTAAAACCTTCTTCACCAAAACGACGTGAAAGAAGAACAGAGTAAGACCAACCACCTTCTAAAGCACCTGAGTTGTAACTTCCCATCACACGACCTTGGTAACTTCTGTTAGAAGACGCATAAGAAACACGACCTCCTTGACGCATTTTAGAAGCTCTCATAATAATATTAGTTGTACCACCAACATCACCAAAATTGTAATCACTTGCTTTTGAGTTTCTCACAAAAACACGGTTACGCTGAACATCATTCAATCCACCCCAGTTCCCCCATGATGGGCGACCAGAATAAATTTTATTCATTTCCAAACCGTTGATCAAAACTTTACCGCTTGCATTATCCAGTCCTCTTGGGTTAAAAAACGCAGCAGAAAAATCGTAAGCAGCAGCTCTTAAAAATGCATCTTGTGAAGATGCTAACAAACCTGAGATGTTGTATGCCGAAGCATCATCACCATCAAGCTCATTGTCCGTCAAACTAATTGTACTGATTTGAAGATTTTCTTGTGCAATATCAAATTCTAAAAACAAAGTCCCCACATCAAGTGTTTCGCCTTCGTTAATAACAATTGGATACCGACCTGTCGAAAACTCTTCTTCATCAACAATTAAAAAATGTTCACCAAGAGGTAGGTTTAACCCCTCAAATGTAAAAGATCCGTCCTTTAGTGTCTCAACACTAAAATCAGATCCTTCAATAGTGACAGTCGCTCCAGGAATACTTTTTCCTGAGACATCTTCAAAAACTTTTCCAACCACATTAGTCTGCTGAGCAAACATTTGAATGGTAAATAAAAAAGCGAAGAAGCCATAAATCTGTAGTCTACGCATGTTGCTAATTTAAAGTTAAATTTTTTCTTTTATTAACAGATAAAAGAGGACAACAAAGGTAGTGATTAATTATTAATTCATTAATTTTACGTACTTAAATTTAAGGCCTAACACAAAAATAATATCCAAATAATTATGTCTAAATTAAAACTATTTACAATCGTTACTTGTCTGAGTTTAACATTTAGTTTTGCTCAGAAAAAAGATTATAAAGTGACAACTGTTGCATTTTATAATGTTGAAAATTTATTCGATACAATTAACGATCCGAAAAAAAATGATGAGGCTAGTCCTATCATGGAAATGAGAGAAAGCATTAGAGGCGATGTTTACATCAAGAAACAAAAAAACCTTGCAAATGTGATTAAACGCATTGGTGCTGAATTGTCACAAAACGCTCCTGCAATTGTTGGCCTTGCTGAAATTGAAAACTTTGATGTTTTACAAGACCTTGTTAATGAGCCTAAATTAAAGAAATACAATTACGGAATTGTGCATTACGACTCTCCTGATGAAAGAGGAATCGATGTTGCTTTACTTTATCAAAAAGGTATTTTTAAACCGACACATACAGGTAGAAAAGAACTGATTATGTATAGAAATGGTAGCAGCACGAAAAGAGATTATACAAGAGATCAATTATACGTGAAAGGCTTATTAGATGGTGATGAAATTCACTTTATGGTGAATCACTGGCCATCGAGAGGTAGTGAAGAAGCTAACAGAATTAAAGCAGCTAAATCTTCTCGCTCCGTTGTTGACTCTGTTATGAGCAATGATCCGAATGCAAAAATCATGATGATGGGGGATTTCAATGACGGACCTTACAACAAAAGTATTACTGATCACTTACACGCAAAAGGTAAAAAGAGACAAGTAAAATCGAAAGAGCTATATAACCCATTTGACAAACTCTTTAAAAGAGGAATTGGTACAATTGCTTGGAGAGATACTTGGGATTTATTTGATCAGATCATGGTGAGCAAATCATTGATCACTAAAGATTACTCGAGCTACCAAATGTATAAAGCCGGAATTTACAATGCTAATTTCCTTCAAACATCTGAAGGCAGATATAAAGGTTATCCTTTCAGATCATTTGCTGATGGTGGTTTTACTGGCGGATACAGTGATCACTTCCCTGTCTACATCCACTTGATTAAAGAAGTTGATTAAACTTTTAAATTTAGATCACAAACAAAAAATCCTCGATTGAAATATCAATCGAGGATTTTTTATTTGAGATCAGCTTCTGATTTCTAAAAGAAGCTTATTTAATTTAAGCACTTAAAGCTTCAGCTCCTGCAACAATCTCTAAAATTTCATTAGTAATCGATGCCTGTCTAGCTTTGTTATAAGAAAGCTTAAGGTCATCTCTTAATTCAGTTGCGTTGTCTGTTGCTTTGTGCATTGCAGTCATACGCGCACCATGTTCAGAAGCTACAGAATCTCTTAAGGCTTTAAACAATTGTATTTTTAAAGATTTAGGTATCAACTCTTGAATGATATCAACCTTATTAGGTTCGTAGATATATTCAGTCGCATTTGGCGAAACTTTGGTCTCACCAACTTCAGTTTCTAAAGGTAAAAATTGCTCTTCTTTAATAATTTGAGTTGCAGCATTTTTAAAGCTATTATAAACCAATATGATTTTATCATATTGACCTTCAGCATAAGACTTCATCAAATACTCAGCAATCTCTTTAACATTATCGTATTCTAAATGATCAAAAATCTCGTTATTATTATGAATAACATTGAAATCTTTCTTGAGAACATCATCGGCTTTTTTACCAATTGTCAATAAATCAATTGTCGCTGCATCATCAAATTGTTTTGAAACGAGTTTTGAACGCTTCACAATATTTGTATTGAAAGCTCCAGCCAAACCTCTATTTGATGAAATCGGAACGATCAAAACCTTACTCACTGGTCTAACTACCGTGTAAGGACTTTGCGCCTCACCATCAAGAGAAGCACTAAGATTTTGAAGTAGTTCTGTTAATTTTTCAGCATAAGGACGCATTCTTGTAATTGCATCTTGAGCTTTGCTCAACTTTGCAGCCGAAACCATCTTCATGGCACTCGTGATCTGCATCGTTGATGAAACAGAGGTAATCCTATTTCTTAATTCTTTTAAGTTAGCCATATTCTAATCAATGAATAATTAGAAAGAGTAGGTTTATGAAAACCTACTCTTTACAATCTAATTTGTAAATTTTTCAGCGATTTCTTTCGCCACTCTCTGAAGTGTATCAGTCACTTCATCAGTTAATTTTCCAGATTTTAAAACATCAAGAACATCTTCTCTATGTTTCATTTCTAAGAAATTTAAGTAATCAGTTTCAAATGCTTTCACTTGATCAACTGGTACATTTCTTAAAAGGTTTTTAGAACCCGCATAAACAATTGCAACCTGGTGTTCAACTGGGAATGGACTTGACTCGCCTTGCTTAAGAATCTCAACGTTACGTTTACCTTTCTCAATAGTTGCCATTGTTGAAGCATCTAAATCAGAACCGAACTTAGCAAAAGCTTCAAGCTCTCTATATTGTGCTTGGTCAAGTTTTAATGTTCCTGCAACTTTCTTCATTGATTTAATCTGAGCTGAACCACCAACACGTGATACAGAAATACCAACATCAATTGCTGGACGAACACCAGAGTTAAATAAATCAGTTGTCAAGAAAATTTGACCATCAGTAATCGAAATAACGTTTGTAGGAATATATGCAGAAACGTCAGCCGCTTGCGTTTCAATAATTGGTAAAGCAGTCAAAGAACCTCCACCTTTCACTTTATCTTTTAAAGATTCAGGTAAATCATTCATTTGTTTAGCGATATCATCATCATTGATCACTTTAGCTGCACGCTCTAATAATCTTGAGTGCAAGAAGAAAACATCACCAGGGTATGCTTCACGACCTGGCGGGCGTCTTAATAATAAAGAAACCTCACGGTAAGCAACTGCTTGTTTGGATAAATCATCATAAACAATTAATGCCGGACGACCTGTATCTCTAAAATACTCTCCAATAGCAGCACCTGCCATTGCTGAATAGACCTGCATTGGCGCAGGGTCTGATGCATTTGCTGCAACAATAGTTGTGTAAGCTAAAGCACCTTTCTCTTCTAATAAGTTAGCAATACCTGCAACAGTAGAAGCTTTTTGACCAATAGCGACGTAGATACAAAAAACTGGCTCGCCTCTATCGTAAAATTCTTTTTGGTTCAGGATAGTATCGATACAAACAGTTGTTTTACCAGTTTGTCTGTCACCAATCACAAGCTCACGTTGACCACGACCAACAGGAACCATTGCATCAATAGCTTTAACACCAGTTTGCATAGGTTCAGTTACAGGTTCACGATAAATAACACCTGGCGCTTTACGCTCAAGCGGCATTTTGAAGGTTTCACCTTCAATAGCACCTTTACCGTCAATTGGTTCACCAAGTGTGTTCACAACACGACCTACAATCCCTTCTCCAACATTGATAGAAGCAATTTGTTTCGTACGTTTAACAGTGTCTCCTTCTCTAATTTCAGAAGATGTTCCAAACAAAACGACACCAACACTATCATCTTCAAGGTTAAGTATCATTCCGTTTAAGCCACTTTCAAATTCGACTAATTCGCCATATTCAGCATTGGTTAAGCCATAAACGTTGGCAATACCATCACCAACACGTAATACTGTTCCAACTTCTTCTAATGATGCTTCAGATTCGAAGCCTGAAATTTGCTTTTTTAAAATTGCCGAAATTTCAGCAGGATTTACTTCAGCCATAACTTTATTGTTGCATTAAATGGTCACAAGGACCGTTGCTTTTAATTTAAAAATTCTCTTTTCAAGGCGTTTAAATTACCTTGTGCACTTGCATCAAACTGCAAGTCTTTCAGTTTCAATATAAATCCACCTAAAATAGATTCATCAATTTCGTTTTTAATCTTCGCAGAATAGCCAGTAACATTTTTAATTGTTTCTTGAACTTTTGCCTCAACTTCAGGAGTTAAAGCAGTTGCAGTTACAACAGTTGCTTCCTGAATATTGTGGAGATCTTTATATTTAGAAATAAATTCAACAGCAACAAGCATCAGAATATCAATTCTATTGTTAATTGCTAATGTTTTGAAAAGTTCTTGCACCAATTGATCCGTTTGCTTAAAAACATCAACCACTATATCAAGTTTAGTTGATAATTTAACGACAGGACTAATCAAGACAGCTCTCAGTTCCTTATTCTGATCTATTGTGAGATGGATTAATTCCATATCCCTATAGACTGCCTCTAGCTTATTTTGCTCTTGCGAAAGCTCAATCGTAGCTTTTGCATATCGGTATGCTGCTCTTCTACTCATAGTTTAGTTAGCTTTAACGTCGTCAAGCATTTTGTTGACAAGTTCCATTTGAGCTTTGTCACTATTTAATTCTTTTTTGACAACCTTTTCTGCAATATTAATTGAAAGTTCTGCAACCTGTGCTTTAATTTCTTTAATAGCAGCCTTTTTCTCAGCCTGAATCACTTCTTGCGCTTTGTTAAGGATGTCATTTGATTTAACTGTTGCATCTTCTGTTGCCTCAGCAATAATATTCTTTTTCATCTGCTGCGCTTCTCTCAACATTTCGTCACGTTCAGCACGCGCCTCTTGAAGCATTTTCTCGTTATCAGCTTTAAGATTTGCCATCTCAAGCTTTGCTTTTTCAGCAGATGCTAAAGCGTCATTAATAGACTCTTCTCGTTTTCTTATCGACCCTAAAATAGGTCTCCAAGCGTATTTTGACATCAAGAAGATCAAGATTAACAAAACGATTACTTGCCAAAAGAACAATCCAAAATCAGGTTTTATTAACTCCATAGTTTAAATAATATCTAGTATTAATTTAATTTTTTAATTAAAGTACTTCTCTCTAACCAATCGTTAGAGAGAAGTACTTTTGTTCAATGTTTTACTTAAGCACACCTAATAAAGCTGCTACTACACCGAATAACGCAACACCTTCAACAAGTGCCGCAGCAATAATCATTGCAGTTTGGATTTTGTTTGCTGCCTCTGGTTGACGAGCGATCGCTTCCATAGCTGACGCACCGATTTTACCAACACCAAATGCTGCTCCAAAAACTGCTAAACCAGCTCCTAAAGCTGCTAATCCTACATATAATAACTCCATAGTAAAAAAAATTAAAAAATTAAAAAATTAAAATTAATGATGTTCTTGTACGGCTGCCCCTATAAAAAGCGCCGATAGCATTGTAAAAATAAAAGCTTGTAGAAATGCAACTAAAAGCTCTAATACCATAATAAATAATGCAAAGGGCACCGAAATACCAGCTACACCTACGTTTTCTAATATAAAAATCAAACCTAGCAAACTAAGAATGATGATATGTCCTGCTGTAATATTCGCAAATAAACGAATCATCAAAGCAATAGGCTTGATAAACAAACCAATCAATTCAATTGGAGCTAATAAAATTCTTACTGGAACAGGCACGCCTGGCATCCAAAAAATATGAGCCCAGTAATCCTTATTACCATTAAAAACAATTAAAATCAAGGTAAACAAACCTAAAGCAACTGTCACCGATATATTTCCAGTAACGTTGGCTGCACCAGGCAAAAGACCTAAAAGGTTTGTCACCCAAATAAAGAAAAAGACTGTCAACAAGAAAGGCATAAACTTCTTATATTTTTTCTCACCTATTTGTGGTTTTGCAATATCATCTCTAACAAAAAGAACTAAGGCCTCTAAAGCATTATTCATACCCTTAGGCGCATGAGCGTTTTTCTTGTGATGACTTGCCAAGCTTAAGAAAAAGAACAACATGACAATCACAGTTAAAAACATTGCAGCAACGTTTTTAGTGATAGATAAATCAAGCGGCTCAACTGCATTTGCAGGATAGCCATCCTCACCCATCTTTAAAGTATTTTCACCAGCATCTAACTGATAGATTCCTTCATGATAATTCACGAACTTCAATCCATCTCTTTCTACAACATTTTGACCTTCAACATCGTGATGAAATTCGCTTGACATAAAAGCCACCAGACCAGCATCTGTATATAATATAACAGGTAAAGGAAGTGTAAAAGAATTATCACCACTTCCAAAAAAGTGCCACCCATGCGCATCACCAATATGATGCATAATCATATCTGTAGGGTTAAATTCTTCTTCCGCTTCTGCGATATCTTTATTAGCAAATGATGCAAATGGTAACATTGTAAAAGCTAATGTTAGCGCCATTACTATCCTTAAAGATTGGTTTGCTTTCATAGTACCCGAATTGTGCTCTCTAAAATTTCGGTGCAAAGATATACTTTTAATCTTTATTAGAAAGCCTTGCTATAAAAAATATACTTTCTTATCAATTAGCCCTATTTTATTGAAATAGTTCTACTTAGCTCGAAGCAGCTTCACCACAAATAAAGTTTCGAATAAAAGGAAAAGAAAGTAAGGAATGAAAAAACTAAATATATCTAAAGTGATGTGATTATTATCTGAATCATTAAGAATAACTGGAAGAAGAAAAATAATCGAAAAAAACATTTTAACCAAACCTAAGCCTATAAACGCAAAACCTGTTTTGTCACTAAAAGCCTTGTCAATCATCAGTAAAACTGTGTAAATAAGCAAGGTCATAAAAAACAAAAAAATGTAAGTGATAAAGGTTGGGTAATAAATATTCACATCTAAACTTATTTCTATAATTAGATACTGAACCAAACCCGACAAAACAGCAAATGGAATTAAATATTTGATGAATTTCAGAAAAGATTGTTTATGTATTATCATCATTTAAGTCTTTGACTGATTTATAAACCTGATAGAGCGATATAAAAACGCCTAACAAGGAACAAGATATTGTAAATACTGAAAATTTATTTTCATATTTACCGTCAAGCCAAATCCCCAAAAGGACGCCTCCTAGAATCACGATGATCATCTGAAAAGCTAAGCCTGAGAAAGTAACCCAGTTACTAAGCGGTTTCTCCTTTTTTTTGTTTTCTTTTCCTTCCTTTTTCATCATTCAAGGTTTTAACACCATCTTTCATCACGCAGGTTGCATTAAATAAAGCTCCTGGTTCAATAGATAATTTATCAGTGATTACTTCACCTTCAATATGGGCGGATGACTTTAAACTCAACTGGGATTCAACAATTAATTTACCTGTAAACTTGCCTTCAAAATCTGCACTATGACATTTAACCTCTCCTTCTACACATCCTGATTTACCAACGACAATTCGTCCTGGTGTTTTAATTGTTCCTTCCACCTTACCATCGATTCTGAAACTTCCTTGAGACTCAATATCACCCTTGAATGTTGTGCCTTGAGCAATTTTGTTTTGTTCTTTTGTCAAATCTTGTTTTGGATCTTTTTTCTTTTCTGAAAACATAATCGTTTTATTTATTTTTGAATTCTTCTTTCATTTTATAAATCTGAATCACCCTGTAATTATGAGATGATGCTATAAAGTAAGAAGTCGAATTTAATTCTTCAAGCTTTTCAACTAATTTCTTGGCCAAACCTTGACCACCGAGTTTTGAGTTAAGACCATGAACAACCAAGAAAGTTAAATCATTACTGTAAGCATCTTTGGTTAAGTCAAAACCATAGCCCATTTCTTGGATTTCATTTTTGGTCGTTTCTTTTAACTCGTTAACATTAACATCAGATGTTATCTCGAAGACAAGTTTAAATTCATCTGCTTCAGCCTCATCGTTAAACTCAGCTTTTGCAACTTTTTGATCTAATTGATTGTATTTGTCCTGCGCATACTTTCCTTCTTTAGATTGCGGATAAGTCAATGCAACATAATTCAATGCCTTCTTGTAAGCTTTCATCCCGTCAACACGTCCAATAGCTTTTGCTTTCAGCAACTCAAACTTAGGGACAATATTTGTTCCTGTAAATTGCGCCGAATAAGCATTACATTCCGCTACGACAGAAGCATAATCCCCACTTTCATATTTCTTGTAAGTCTGGTAATAAATATTTTGTGGGTTATTCGCATCACTTGCAAATGCTTCTGGATTTCTAATAATTTTTGCGTAATTAGATTCAGGATGATTTTGTAAAATATCATTTTTCCATTTCAACTCCTTTGAGCTTTCACCTGTATCTTGATAGATTTTGTATAAATAAAATTTTGAAGGTAAAACAAGGCGTTCCTCTGGGTTTTGATTCAGAACAGATTCCAATTTATCAGTCGCCAAATCGTAGCGTTTGAATTTTTCTTTATAAATAATTCCTAATTGATAGTAAGCGAAATTTCTATCATCAGAAATTGAGTCAATAACTTTTTGTTCTGTAGGAATTTGAGAAATATAAGTTTCAGGATCGTATTTTGGAGATTTGAATTCTTCTTCCATCGGGTCGACATCACTATCAGCTCCTTGGGCTATTGCATCATCAGACTTCTGAGGTTTCATGCGCCAATTGTCTGCTAGTTTAAGCTCACCCCAAGTTTTTGTAAATTGTTTGTAAGCGCGTTGTTTTAAATTTTCATTATAAAAAACTGATGCGCCTTGCACTGGAGCTCTCGAAGATCTTTGTTTAAAACCTTGACCTATTTTCAAAGCTTTATCTGAAGTGAAAACACTCTTCGCCTCCTCTTTAAGTGAGTCAACATGCTTTTCAAAGTAAGCTAAACGCTCATTTTCAGAAGCATCAACTAAATATAAAATACTATCGTTCTTATTTGCAATCGCTTCATATTTAATGACATCATCCAGATTTTCTCTTTTTTTCTGAATTCTTATTTTCTCACGTGTTCTTTCTGTCAAGTTAGTGAGCGTACTATCATAATATTTCCCTGCTGTAAGATATGAAGCACGGTTAAAGTAAATATCGCCCAAATCTTTGTAGGCTTGTGCTTTTAAATAAGGATCTTCTGATCTTTCTTTTAACGATGCGTTATACGATTCTACTGCTAAATCAATGGAATCAAGCTGATTGAGATAGGCTGCTCTTTCATAATGGATAAAATCTAAAAAAGGTCGATTTTCTCTGTCTTCAATTAATTCATTGAAAAACAGATCCGTTTCATCATAAGCTAAATTCTCATAAGATTCTGTTTTCTTTTGTTCCAGAAAAGCGTGAATTCTATAAGTTCTCGGTGTCTTTCTATTGAGCTCTATAATTTTTTCAAAAGCTAAATGAGCGCTATCATTTTGATTAAGTTCTTGATAAACTTGTCCTTTTATATAGTAAAGTCTGCCTTTTAAAGCATCATCTTTTGTTAGGTCAATCGCTTGATCAATCGCAGGAATTGTCTCTGGAATATTGTCAACCTTGATATAAACCTCAGCCAATGATGTCAATGCCAAAACACGCACCTCATCATCCATTTCTTTAGTATTGATAAGATTTTCTAGATTTTCAATTGCTTCTTGATGATAACCCAAACGCATATTTGCTTTTTCATTCCAAATCTTGACTTCATTGATAGTACTACTTTTAGGATAGTGATTCAAGATAAAGCTAAAAGCATCTTTCGCAGGAATAAATCTTTGATCAAAATATCGCGATTTACCAAGCAAGAGAAAAGCTTCATCCATTTGCGGATTGTATTCTTTGCCGCCAACATACATGGAGTGTTTTTGGATAGACTTCGTTGCCTTTTCTTCAGCTCTTATGAATTTTTCATTACGATTTTCGTCATCGAGACGTTCTTGATCTGGCAAAACTTGCATGCGCTCAATTGGCAGAATCTTCCAATAATCTTCTTGATACGAGTCGTGTAATTCTTCTTGACCTTCTTCTAACGCAATATTCCCATTATAAAGTATATTATAATAAGTTCCCATTGCATGGAAATTTCGATTCAAAAATTTGTCCTTTTTTCTGGAGCAACCAGAAAGACTCAAGATAAGAAAGGAGAAAAAACCTAGGTAAAGAAGTGATTTTTTAAACATATAATTAAAGCTAGCGCAAACATAACTAATTTTCAGCCTGTTTATTATGTCTTACAAAAATAGATTTTTAAAAGAAATTAAGAACTTTTTATGACATCAATTCATCTCTTCTTGACCAAAATATGCATTTAATTCTTCTAATGTTGCCTCGCTTGTCTGTGTATCCTTCACAATTTCGCCTTTATTTAAAACGACAATACGCTCGCAAACTTCAGTGACATGCATCAAGTCGTGACTGGAGATTAAGATTGTGACTTCATTATTGTCTGATAATTCTTTGATAATCTTTTTTAAACGAATCTGTGTTGTCGGATCTAAATTTGCAAAAGGCTCATCTAAAATAATGACTTCAGGATTTCCGATAAAAGTTGCGACAATACCTACTTTTTTCTGGTTTCCTTTAGATAAATCTCGTAAATATTTTTTTTGATTTAAAATTTCTCCATGAAAAAAATCAGAGAAACCAGCTAGTAATTCGTCCACTTCAGCTTTTGATACGCCACGTAAATCTCCAATAAAATAGAAATATTCTTCAGCTGTAAGATAACCAATCAAGAAACTTTCATCAATAAATGATGATGTAAAAGGTTTCCAATCTTCACTTTCACTCACAACAATATTTTTGCTTGTAATCTGACCTGTTGTTGGCTGAATTAAATCTAGAAGCATACTGAAAAAAGTTGTTTTTCCAGCGCCATTATTTCCAACTAGACCAAAACTTTGTCCTTTAGGAATTTCTAATTCAGGGATGTTTAAAACCTCGACACCTTTATAGGCTTTAGTCAGATTCTGAGTATTGATAAGTATATTTTCCATAGTTTATTTCTTTTCGTCAAAAGCAGCAATTGTTTTATATTTGCCCTTCTGATAGACTTTTTCAATTTTATTTAAAAAAACATTTTTCAACAACAACCCAACAACGCCGCTCAAACCAAGCACAATCAATCCTGCGTCGAAGCTGATTAATTTATAAGGTATGTAGAATAAAAGCATTGGACCAAATATTTTTGGTAAGCTAATTAAGAGTTGCGCTGGGCTAAAACCATTTGTGTTTGAGAATGCTTTTGCTTTTTGATTCAGCTCAACTGGCACGCGATTGAGAGCACCTCCATAAAGTGTAATAAAAGTGTTTAAACCTATATTAAACAAACCGCCAGCTAGAATCATGGCGTAAATATCCCAACCAAAATAAAGATAAGGCAAACTTAAAATTGTGGAAATAAGGGTTGCGAAAATCATCAAATACAATTTTGATTCTAAATATTGACGATAAGGAATATTCTGGCTCATCATCAATTTATAATACTCACTATCCCAAGACGGTACAAGCTGACCAAAAGTGAGTAAAAATCCACCTGTAATAAACATTGACGCAAATGCCAAAATGACCGGAATCTCTGAATACATGTCTTGTGTGTAAAAAATCAATCCATAAAAAAGAAAGAAAAATGAAGTCAGCAAAACTTGTTTTGGACGTGCATTTCTTAAAATCATTTTGACATCGTTTTTCAAGAAAATTGAAAGTTTACCAAATCGATCTAAAAAACTGAGGTTATAAGATTTAACGTCAGATGCTTTTTCAACAATAGCACCGTCGATATAAAACTGCTTAAAAATGAAATTATAATTTATTTTGAAAAGTAAATACAGAAGAATCATCGGAATAAGTATCCAATATAAATCTGTATAAATCGCATAAAAAGCTGTCCCGAAATAGCTTGCAATATCAATAATTCCGTAAAAGTTGAGAGCCAACAAAGTTGCGACTAAGCCTAAGATTATGAAAAAGTAAACTTTAGTTTTATTGATTAAAAAATTGGCGTAATTAATAGAAAAACCAATACAAATAAATGAAAGCAACCAAACTAATGTCCCAATAACATCATAAGATTTAAAAAGCAAAACACCTGCGATAGGGACAAAGAAAAACATTGGCAGAATGTTGAAAAACGATAGATTTGTTTTAAAAAGCAAAAACCTGACAACCGCCGACCTTTTAATAGGCAGAATTAGTAAAGGCTTTATATTCATCACAGGGAGTTGTTGCAGAAAATAACGAAAAGCCAAATCACCTAACACGTAATATATCAAATAATTATTTAAAACCTTAAACGGATCTTTTTCTGGGAAGGCTTCTTCTAGTCCAAAAACAACACCAATACCAAGAAAAATTGCCATTGCTAAGAAATATAAAGCTCCAAAAGCCAAAAGAATTTTGATTGCTAAACCTTTTTGGAAATAAGAAGACCTGGAAAACTGTTTCCATTCTAAGCTTACAAAATTCCTAATTTTCATGATATCCAATTTATTATTTGTTGTTAACTATCATTTTTTGTTACATGTAAAATTATTTTTTTTAATTGAAATCGACACTTTTAAAAACAAATAATTACTTTTATGAAAAATCTATATCGTTATGCCTGTTTCAGCACCTTTCAATTTAAATAAATGGATAGAACAAAATCGTGATTTGTTAAAGCCACCTGTCGGAAATAAAAATATTTACAAAGATGCTGGTGACTTTATCGTTATGGTGGTCGGCGGGCCAAATGCCAGGAAAGATTATCACTACAATGAAACTGAAGAATTATTTTACCAGCTTGAAGGTGAAATTGAAGTACATATTCAAGATGAAGGCAAGAAAAAAACGATGAAATTAAGTCCTGGTGATATGTATCTGAATCCTGCAAAAGTTCCACATTCCCCTGTTAGAAAAGAAGGCTCAGTTGGCTTAGTCGTTGAGCTCAAAAGAACAAACTTGGACAGTGAGGACGGCTTAATGTGGTTTTGTGATAATTGTAACCACAAGCTCCATGAAGTCTTTTTCACCTTAAATGATATTGAAAAAGATTTTTTAAGCCACTTCAAAGATTTTTATAGTGACGAGAAAAAAAGAACTTGTGATGAGTGCGGCACGGTTATGCCAGTTGACGAGAGATTTACTAAAGATTAAAACCAATAACCAATACTGATATACCATTCTGCCTTTTTCACCTCTGGCGAATATGAACCTACTAAATGTATTGGGCCTAAAAAAGTTTCAAGTCCATAACCCAGTGCATAACCTGAGAAGCTAGGTTCAGTAAACCATTCACCATCACTAAATAAATCATCATCAAGATTTGCAAAATTGGCGTAAGCTAAAATATGATGACTTTGCATAAAGTTGTAATCTAAGCGAATATCTCCTTTGATATAACTATTTCCTGATATTGTAAAAAAATCATAACCCAAGAAGTGCTGAAAGTTATTGATGGTTTGATTTCCGTAACCTCCTAAATAAAAATTCATACTTGCTAAATCTTCATTACCAATTGTAAAACCTACTTCACTTGAGAGGAAGGCATTAAGACTTTGAGAGATTTTAAAAGCTTTTGAAACACGACCTTTTAGAATAGAAAACTCCGAATAATCATCAAAAAAAGGCAAATAAATATTCATTTTCCCTTCAAAAAGAAAACCTTTAGAAGGAAAATAAACATCATCAAGGCTGTCGTATTTAAAATATCCATACGGACTTGTCAATATTGAATTATCAACTTCTGTTACCTCATTATTTTCATTTTGGTCAATGATAATTGTATTTGTGGTTGCACTCAAATGCTTATACTCGGCACCCATTCCAAATCTCATATTGCTGAATAAACGCGTTTCTACAAAAAGTTGATTTGTAAAATCCTTAAACAGTAAACGTACCTCATTTACATCAGCAATCGGAATTTGCGTATTATCAACAATAAACTGGAAATCAACATCATCAGAAAAACGGTTATATTTTGAATTAAACCCTATACTCCAATAGCGACCCTTATCAATAAAATAACTAAAATCATATCTTAAATTTTCTCCAATAATAAAGTCAATTGATGTATGGTCATTTTTTAAAAAAAGACTTTTTCTAGTAAAGTTAACTAGGGCTGATGTTTTATATAACTGGTCATAATGCGCTCCAAATCTAAGATATGTATCAACTTTATTTTCATAATCCATAAGGCTAAGAATATAACCATCGTCATCCTTATCTAAACTATAATGTATTTTATTAAAATTATCTGTAGAAGCCAAGTTATTCAAGCCGTTATTTAATTGTTGATAAGGTATTTTTATATTTTGCTCGACATTTAATTTACCGACGATATAACTTCTCGGATATTTTGAATCCCCATCAATTCTAACAGACTTTATGACTAAACTATCAACAATCTTCAATTCATCTTTTGTCTTTTGAGGTTTTTGTAAAGCTGCTATTTTGTTTAGTTCCAACATAGCAGAATCACCTGAAATTTCTCCCTGTTTAATGATTTCAGAACCTTTATCAAAAGACATAATGGTATAATCTGAAATATTTGGTTTGATATACAAATCGGTTAAAGCCAGCTTAGGCTCCATCGCATTAATTGTTCTGAAGTTATTGACTTGTGTAAAAATATCAAGGCCACTTTTAAGGTTTTCGCGCGTCATTAAACTGTCTTGCACATCGACACCGATGATGAAGTCAACATCTCTTTTTTTCATTTCTTCAACAGGGTAATTATTCAAAACACCTCCATCAATATAGAGTTTATCTTCAATATTAACTGGCCGAAACAATGTTGGAATGGAGCCACTAGCAGCCATGGCTTCAGCTAGCCTTCCTTCTGTTAGTATTTCTGCTTTCCCTGTTTCTACATTTGTCACAATACAATAAAAAGGAATAGGCAATTCATCAAAATTTTCATTTTGAATATGCGCTGTGAGTTGAGCTAAAAGATTGTAGATGTTTTGACCTTTTGAAATACCTGAGGGAATTGTAGGCTTAAAGTCTTCAAAATTCAAGCGAATTGCATAACGTACAGATTGCTTCTTTTCAAAATAGGTTTTAGATTCTCTAGGAAAATCATCTTGAATCAGTTTTTTAAAATTCATTTGTCTAAAAACAGAGTCCAACTGATGTGTTGTATAACCCGCAGCATAAAGTCCACCAATAATAGCACCCATGCTCGTTCCTCCAATTTCATCAATTCGAATGCCAGCTTCTTCAATTTTCTTAATCACGCCAATATGTGCCAAACCTTTAGCACCACCTCCGCTTAAGACAAGCCCAACACGTATATCTTTATTGGAATTCTTTAAGGAATCCAAATCTATGTTTTGAGCTGAAAGCAAACTCACAGTAAAAATCGTAATGATTAAAAATTTAATTTTCATGAGTTATCTCTTGATAAAATTCTATAATTTTTTGTGCTCTAGATTCCCCAACAACTGCTGCTAAATCTTCTTTTGAAGCTTTTTTTATTTTTGACAAAGATCGGAAATGTCGCAATAAGTCTATTGCTGTTTTTTCACCTATGCCAGGTATTTTTTCGAGTTCTGTATCTATTGCTGCTTTGCTTCTCTTGTTTCGGTGAAATGTGATGCCGAAGCGGTGAGCCTCATCTCTTAAACGCTGAATAATCTTTAATGTTTCAGATTTTTTATCTAAATATAGTGGATATTTATCTCCAGGATAAAAAAGCTCCTCTAAACGTTTTGCAACACCAATAATTGGCAATTTACCACGCAAGCCTAATCTTTCCAAAGCTTTCAATGCTGATGACAACTGACCTTTACCTCCATCAACAATAACCAGCTGTGGCAAATCTTCATCTTCTGCCATCAATCTTTTATATCTTCTGTAAACAACCTCCTCCATTGAGGCAAAATCATCTGGCCCTTTTACTGTTTTGATATTAAATTTACGATAATCTTTCTTGCTTGGCTTTCCGTTTTTAAAAACAACACAGGCAGCCACAGGATTTGTGCCTTGAATATTTGAGTTATCAAAACACTCGATATAACGTGGTTCTTCATGTAAACGTAAATCCTTTTTCATTTGCGCCATCAATCTATTGGTGTGCCGCTCAGGATCAACGATTTTAATTTGTTTAAAACGCTCCATTCTGTAATATTTAGCATTGCGCAGTGACAAATCGACTAAAGCTTTTTTATCACCTAATTTTGGCACAGTCACTTTAATATTTTCGCCTAAATCAACTTCAAATGGAACTAAAACTTCTTTTGACAAGCCTTCAAAACGTTGACGAATTTCGATGATGCCTAACTCTAATAAAGTTTTATCATCTTCATTCATTTTCTTTTTCAATTCAAGTGTTTGCGATCGAATGATTGCACCATGCTTCACTTGTAGAAAATTAATATATGCAAAAGCCTCGTCACTTTTGATGCTAAAAACATCAACATCACTAATTTTTGAGTTGACGACAGTTGATTTAGCTTGGTAATTTTCAAGTGCTTGTATTTTTTCTTTAATCTTCTGTGCTTCTTCAAAACGCATGTTTTCAGCTAAAGTTTGCATTTGTTTTTTAAAAGCATCTAAAGAATCTTTAAAATTTCCTTTTAAAATTCGTCTGATTGAGTTGATTTGCTCAGCATATTCTTCTTCTGTTTGCAGACCCTCACAAGGCGCCATACAATTACCGATGTGATATTCTAAACATCGCTTATATTTTCCCTGTTCTACTTTTTCTTTAGACAAATCGTAATGACAAGTTCTGAGCTGAAAAAGTCCGTTAATCAACTCTAATAATATTTTAACCGTATTTTTGGTCGGATAAGGTCCAAAATATTCACTGCCATCTTTAATCAAATGTCGTGTCGAGAAAACACGCGGAAATCTTTCTTTTTTGATGCATAACCACGGGTAAGTTTTATCGTCACGTAACAAAATATTGTAACGCGGTTTGAGTTTCTTAATCAGATTATTTTCAAGTAATAAAGCATCAATTTCAGACTCAACAACAATGTGTTTGATGTCTTTAATTTTAGAAACTAAAATCTCCGTTTTGCGATTGTCATGCTTTTTTGTGAAGTATGAGGAAACCCGCTTTTTAAGATTTTTAGCTTTCCCGACGTAAAGAATCTTGTCTTCTTTATCATAATATTGATAAACTCCAGGACTTTGCGGAAGCGTTTTTAGAATAAGATCAATGGATGGAGAAGACATTTTTGACTGAAAAAATTTAGAGTAAAGATAAAAAAGCTAATTGATAAACGCGTAGAATCAAACCTTAAAAGGGAATAAAACTTCTAACAAAAAAGCTTTTTATAAACCGCGTTCCTTTTGTATTTTCTCGTAGGCTTCTTGCACTTTTGTAAACTTCTCTTGAGCTCCTTTTTGGTGTACTTCATCCATGTGTTGTAATTTATCTGGATGGTATTTTTTAGCCATGGTTCTGTAAGCTTTTTTAACTTCAGCATCAGAAGCAGATTTTTCAATCTCAAGAATTTTATAAGCATTATCAGCCGATTGAAAGAACATAGCCTTAATACTCTCAAAATCTTGAAGACCAACTCTCAAGTGTTGCGCGATATTTCTGATCACTCGCATTTCAGAATCTGAAACATGTTGATCGGCATTAGCGATGTTAAATAAATAATGTAATACCTGCAAACGCACTTCATAACTTAAGCGAGGTCTGAGATAAGCGCAAATACGATCTGCAGAAATCTCTCTGTTTTTCACAACATTATTAAAAGTTCTAAAAGTTGCATTGGCACGTTCTTTTCCATAAGATTGAACGAAATACATGCGTACATAATCCATTTCAGACTGAGAAACTTGCCCGTCAGCTTTAATCACTAAAGAAGATAATGACAATAGATTCAACTCAAAATCCGATGGAGAAACACTTCCTTTTTGTGACTCATCGAAAATATCAAAAAAGGAACCTGAGTCACTTGACTTAGAAGATGAGAAGAAAATACGTTCTAAAATACTGCCAATAAAAAAACCAATAATAGAACCTATAAATCCTCTAAAGGCAAACCCGATAATTGCAAACAACCACTTCAATATTTCTCTTTTTGGCTTGCAAATATAAGCTAATTGATAAATTTTAAGGAAAAAACCAATTGAGTTTAAGAAAAACCTTAAAAGACAAATCTTCAAAAAGTTAACGTTTAAGTTCTGATGATGATGAGTTTTTTATTTCGTTTTTACATCTATTTTATAGATATTTGGAAAAACATAAGAACTATGCCTTTTTATCATAAACTCGGAAAAATTCCGCATAAGCGCCACACAATTTTTAAAAAACCTGATGGCGGACTTTATTATGAACAATTATTTGGCACAATAGGCTTTGATGGCATGTCGTCCAATCTATATCATGTCCATAGGCCAACTCAGGTAAAAGAGATCAAATCTTCTTATGATGTCAGTCCGAAAATCGCAATTGAGAATAACATCAAATCTTATCGATTTCACGGATTCAAAACAACGCCAGAAGATGACTTTTTAGAGAGCAGAAAAACGGTTTTACATAACAGTGATTGCAGTATCACTTTAGCAGCACCAAGACAATCAACGAAAGATTATTTTTACAAAAATGCGGATGCAGATGAGCTTCTTTTTATACATAAAGGAAAAGGAAAACTTCGCACGCAATTCGGAAATTTAAATTTCAAATACGGCGATTATTTACTTGTCCCTCGTGGTGTGATTTATAAAATTGATTTTGAAACTTCTGATAATAGACTCTTTATTGTTGAATCAAGAAGACCAATATATACACCAAAGAGATACAGGAATCATTTTGGCCAGTTACTCGAACATTCTCCATTTTGCGAACGCGACATCAGGCAACCTTACGAGCTTGAAACCAATGACGAAAAAGGAGATTTTTTGATAAAAGTGAGAAAACAAGACCGTATTTTTGATATGGTTTACGCCACACATCCTTTTGATGTTGTGGGTTACGATGGTTATAATTATCCGTACGCATTTTCAATTCACGATTTTGAACCTATCACAGGTCGCGTGCATCAACCGCCGCCAGTACATCAAACTTTTGAAACAGATGCGTTTGTGGTTTGTTCTTTCTGTCCAAGACTTTACGATTACCACCCAGAAGCAATTCCTGCACCTTATAATCACAGTAATATTGACAGTGATGAAGTTCTTTATTATGTTGATGGCGATTTTATGAGTCGAAATGACATTGAAGCAGGACATATTTCTTTACATCCCGCAGGCATTCCGCATGGGCCACATCCTGGCGCAGCAGAACGCAGCATTGGAAAAACTGAAACAGAAGAATTAGCCGTGATGGTTGACACTTTCAAACCTCTTCAGGTGACTGAAGAAGGAATGAAAATCGCTGATGACAGCTACCATAAATCATGGCTTGAATAAAATAAACAATCACTAAAACTAAAATATTTAAAAATTATGGCAAAAAAAGTAGAGTCCGTCAATTACGGTTTAGAAAAAATTTTTGAGGGCGCGCAAGATTTTTTACCACTCTTAGGTACTGATTTCGTTGAGCTTTACGTCGGTAATGCAAAGCAAGCAGCACATTATTACAGATCAGCATTTGGATTTCAAACTTATGCTTACAAAGGTTTAGAAACAGGAAGTAAAGACAGCGTTTCTTATGTTGTGATGCAAGATAAAATCAGAATTATTCTGACATCACCTCTTAACTCAAAAAGTCCGATTAACGATCATATTGTTAAACATGGTGATGGCGTTAAAGTGATCGCGCTTTGGGTTGAGGACGCTAAACTTTCTTGGGAAGAAACCACAAAAAGAGGTGCTAAATCTTACATGGAACCAACTGTTGAAAAAGATGAACATGGTGAAATTGTTAAATCAGGAATTTACACTTATGGCGAAACTGTTCACATGTTTATTGAACGCAAAAACTATAAAGGTCAATTTTTACCAGGTTATGAAAAATGGGTTTCTGATTACAACCCAGAGCCTGTTGGTTTAAAATTCATTGACCACATGGTCGGAAATGTTGGCTGGAACGAAATGAATACTTGGGTCAAATGGTATGAAGATGTGATGGGCTTTGTCAACTTCTTATCTTTTGACGATAAACAAATTCACACAGAATACTCAGCTTTGATGAGTAAAGTGATGAGTAATGGAAACGGTAGAATTAAGTTTCCAATAAATGAACCAGCAGAAGGAAAGAAAAAATCTCAAATTGAAGAGTATCTTGATTTCTATGAAGGACCAGGCGTTCAGCATATTGCTGTTTCTACAGACGACATTATCAAAACAGTTTCTGATTTAAGAGCCAGAGGAATTGAGTTTTTATCAACTCCACCAGATGATTATTACAAAGCTATTCCTGGGAGGTTAGAAGAATTTGACCATGAATTAAGAGAAGATATCGAGAGATTAAAAAGTCTTGGAATTATGGTTGATGCTGATGAAGAAGGTTATCTTTTACAGATTTTCACAAAGCCAGTACAAGATAGACCAACACTCTTTTTAGAAATCATTCAACGTATGGGCGCACGCGGATTTGGAGCAGGTAACTTTAAAGCCTTATTCCAGTCTATTGAGCGAGAGCAAGGTTTAAGAGGGACACTTTAGAAATCTTAAATAATCTATAATTAAATCCTGCCAATTGACTTTGGTAGGATTTTTGAATATTTCAGGCTTGACCCATTAAAACTAAACAATTGAAAAAATCATATTTCCTCACCATAGTCTTTATTTTAAGTCTTACAGCCACTTATGCACAAAGTGCTTATCAAGCTGGAGAAGATTTAAAATTTAAAATAAAATATGGTTGGTTTAAAGCCAGCGAAGCCACACTTAAAGTTAAAAAAGCAGAAATCGACAATAAAGAAGTTTTATTTGTTGATGGTTTTGGTAAATCGACAGGCTTGTTAGATATATTTTTCAAAGTTCGTGATGAATATAAATCTTACATAGATCCTGAAACTGATTTACCTCAAATGTTTGTTCGTAAAATTAATGAAGGTGGACATATTAAGGATAAGAAACTTGTTTTTAATCACGATTCGAATTCAGTCAAAGTTTACGATCGCAAACACAATACCTCAAATCATTTTTCATTTAAGGAAGGCTCACAAGACATGATTTCAGTTTTGTATTACCTTAGGAATACAGTTGATAGAAAAAAGATTAAAGCTGGAGATGTGATTAAAGTTAATTTATTTTTTGATGAAGAAAACTTCCCTTTTCAAGTTAAATTTTTAGGTCGTGAAAAAATTTCAACAGATTTTGGTAAAGTACCTACTCTCAAATTTAGACCTTACGTCATGGCAGGTCGTGTTTTTGAAGAGAAAGAAAGTCTAACCATGTGGATTACAGATGATAAAAACAAAATCCCAGTAAAAATTGAAGCCAAATTAGCCGTTGGATCTTTAACTGCTAGACTGACTGAGTTCCGAGGACTTAAACACTCTTTTCGCATCATCCCAGATTAAGGAATAGACTCATCCAACTTAGCTCAATTTTAATTTAACAAAAATTGGGTTTTAAAAAAGCTAAAAAATCTATTTTTGCAGAAAAATAAGCTCTTGAAAACAGCAAAATACTTTTTTTTATTTGGCACTTTGCTACTTTTTGCCGCTGGATGTCAAAATGATAAAAAAACAGCATCCAAAAAAGTCAAGGAAGAGAAACCAACTAAGGTTATCGAAAAGAAACCCTTGATCGGTTATGGTTTAAATCTTGACGATTTCAGTATCGAACGCGACACCGTTCGTTCTGGGGAAACTTTCGGTTCTATTATGGATGAAAAAGGCGTTAGCCCTGCGAAAGTTTATCAAGTCACCCAACATATCTCTGATAGTATTATCAACTTTAGACGAATTAATAAAGGTAAACCTTATATCATTCTTAAAAATAAAGACACAACTGAGACAAGTCGTTATTTTATTTATGAAAAAGACCGTATCAATTATGCCGTCATCGATTTAGGCGACTCAATTAAAGGACGATTAGGTAAAAAGCCAGTCACTATTAAGCGTAAAACAACCTCTGGTGTCATCAAGACTTCTTTATCACAAGCGATAAGCGATGCTGAGTTAAATTATATTTTAGCAAGCCGTTTTTCTGAGATTTACCAATGGAGTGTTGACTTTTTTAGACTTCAAAAAGGAGATCAATTTAAACTTGTTTATAAAGAAAAATTCATTAACGACACTGTTTATGCGGGTCTTCAAGAAGTTGAAGCTGCTATTCTTAAACATAAAGGAAGGGAGTTTTATGCATTCAATTTTGAAATAGATTCTTTAACAGGTCGAAAAGATTATTTTGATGAAAAGGCTAAAACATTGAGAAGCTTCTTTTTAAAAGCGCCTTTAGAATACAGTAGAATTTCTTCACGTTACACCAGACGCCGCTTCCATCCTGTTCAAAAAAGATGGAAAGCCCATAAAGGCACAGATTATGCCGCGCCTACAGGAACTCCGATTTGGTCAACAGCCGATGGTGTTGTCACAATATCTGGCTATACAAGAGGAAATGGCAAATATGTTAAGGTCAGACACACAAACAAGTACACAACACAATATTTACACATGTCTCGTCGAGCTGTTAAAAAGGGAGACTACGTCAAGCAGGGAGACATTATCGGTTATGTAGGAAGCACAGGCTTAGCTACAGGACCACATGTTTGTTATCGTTTCTGGGTTGATGGAAGACAAGTTGATCCTTATAAACAAGACCTTCCAGATGCAGAACCTATGAAAGAAAAAATAAAACCTTCTTATTACGATTTTATCGAACCTTTGAAAACTAAGCTTGATAAAATCAAGTACATTCAGATTTAAACTCATAAAATTTAAGAAATTCGATTTCTTAACATTAAGTTAATATACACTAACTTAATGTGTGCGATTTTTGCAAAAAATTTATAAACAAAATTTTTCGCAATGAGAACATTATTTCTAGGTCTATTCCTTATGTTTGGTTTAGTCTTATCTGCACAAACCATTACTGGTACTGTTGTAGATTCAAAAATGAATGCACCACTACCTGGTGCTAACGTTATTGTTAAAGGAACCACAACTGGTACAACTACCGACTTTGATGGAAACTTTACAATAAACGTTAAAGAAAGTCAAGGAACTTTAGTTTTTTCTTACGTTGGCTTCGAAAAGAAACAAGTAAAATTTAACGTTACTGGCTCTAGTTTAGACTTAGGTTCAGTTTCATTGAACGAGGACGCTGAATCTTTAGACGAAATTGTGATTGTAGGTAAAGGTATTATTGATGTTGCTACAGGAAGACAAACACCAGTTGCGGTAAGTACTGTTACATCAAAAGATATTACTAAAGTTGCAGGTAATGCTGAATTTCCTCAGCTTTTAAGATCTGTTCCTTCTGTTTACTCTAACTCTCAAGGTGGTGGTTACGGTGACTCTGAAATTAGAGTTCGTGGTTTTGACCAAAGTAACACAGCTTTCTTGTTAAATGGTCAACCAATTAACGGAATGGAAGACGGTAACATGTACTGGTCAAACTGGCAAGGTGTTAAAGACATCGCTAGCGCAGTTCAGGTACAAAGAGGACTTGGAGCTTCTAAATTAGCAATTTCTTCAGTAGGTGGAACAATCAACATTGTTACACAAACTTATAACAGCATGCAAAGAAGCTACGTTCAGCAAGAAGTTGCGAACAATAACTATACTAAGTCAACTGCTTATCACTCAACGGGTGCTAACGAAAATGGCTGGTCTTCAACTTATATGTTATCTTACTGGCAAGGCGATGGTAACTTTTATGACGGAACTGAAGGTGAGGGAACAACTTACTTCTTTTCTGTAGGTTATAAACCTTCTGATGAACATGCCTTCAACTTCCTTTTAACTGGCGCTCCACAAATGCACGACCAAGCTTACCAAGGAAATATCGGATATGCTTTAGATTACGGAAGACGTTACAATGAAAACTGGGGTACTTTAAACGGTGAGTACTATAACGAAAGAACAAACTTCTACCACAAACCAGTAACAAACTTTAACTGGGATTGGAATATTTCTGATAAAAGTGATTTATCAACAGTTGTCTATGCTTCTTTCGGTAGAGGTGGTGGAACAGGTCCTTTAGGACGTTACAACGACAAATTTAACGCTAACAGACAAATTGATTTTGATGCAATTTATGCACATAACAGAGGTTTAGCTCCAACTAATATTGGTGGTCAAGATTATATTGTTGGAATGGATGATTACCCAAATGAGATGGGTTATATCACTAGAGCTTCTATGAACAACCACTTCTGGACAGGTATTGTTTCTAACTTTAACCATGAAGTTAATGACGAGTTAGAATTTAATGTAGGTTTTGACTACAGATATTACCATGGTGATCACTACAGACAAGTTGTGAACAAACTTGGTTTAGACGGATGGTATGAAGGTGGAAACGGCTCTATCCCTGGCGGTCAAGTTGTTTTTGACTCAAATGATATTTCTTTATTTGGTCCAACTTTCAACACAGTAAGAAGCGATCAACAGATTGATTACAGCAACTCTGAAGACATTTCTTACATCGGTGGTTTCGGTCAAGTTGAATACGCAACTGATAAATTCTCTGCCTTCTTACAAGGTTCTGTTTCAAACCAAAACCATACACGTTACGACTATTTCGCATATACTTTACCAGAAAATCAAGAATCTGAAAGTATTGAAAACTTAGGTTACAACCTTAAAGCTGGTTTAAATTATATCATTAATGATAATCATAATGTTTTCGTAAATGCAGGTTTCTACTCAAGACAACCTTTCCACGATAACATTTACAAAAGATATTCTAACGATATCAATCCATTAGCTGAAAATGAGGATATCACAGGTATCGAAGTTGGTTACGGTTTGTCTCTAGAAAAGTTTAGCATGAACCTTAATGCATACTGGACAAAATGGGCTAACAGAACTGATACAGGTACAATTAGAGCAGATCTAGTTGGTAATGATGGTATCGATGAAGAATATATCACAAACTTTACGCAAATTGAACAAACTCACTACGGTGCAGAATTAGATTTCGTTTACAAACCAATTGATGGACTAACAATTAAAGGTCTTGCAGCTATCGGCAACTGGGAATATTCAGACAACCCACTTCAAGATGTTTATGACTCAAATAGTCTAGAGATCATTCCTTCTTTATCAGGAACAGAATCTTATGTTGATGGTGAGAAAATTGGTAACGCACCACAAACAACTTTTAGCTTAGGCGCTAACTATAGAATTACAAGAAACTTAAGTGTTGATGCTGATTGGTACTACTACGCTGATCTTTTCGCGGACTTAGATCCTCTTGAATTTACTGACCCTAACGGTGATAACACAATTATTGAATTGCCATCTTACGATTTAGTGAGAATCGGAGCATCATATGAGTTAGAGTTAGAAGGTAAAAAATCTTTAGAATTCCGTGGAAGTATTGATAACTTGTTCAACGAAGTTTACTTAACTAGCTTAAGTTCAAACAAAGCAGTTGAAGCTGGTGATCGTACATTCAAAGGAATTAGCGAAACAAACAGAGGTTATTTCGGATTTGACAGACAATGGAGCTTAAGTGTTAAGTTCAATTTCTAAATCATAATTTATAGAATTATCCAATTGAAAGCGAGACTTTAAAAGGTCTCGCTTTTTTTATACCTTTTATTTTTATTCAGTTTAAAAGTGTAATTTTACAACACGATGCTTAATAAACGCCTTCTTGTTAAAAACCTTTTAGCACATAGTAGTGAGAATAGTTTCTATGATAAAAAACAACAACTCAATTTAAGCTCAAAAGAAGGTAAAGCTAAATTTCTGAAGCATGTTTGCGCCTTAGCCAACTCAAACCCGAATAACGCAAGTTTTATAGTTGTCGGCGTAACAGATCAAGACAATGAAGTGATTGGCACTGATTTTTTTGATGACAGTAAAATTCAAAACCTCATCAATGCCTATCTCAACAATCCGCCGCGTATTATTTACGAGAATGTTCAATTCCCACATTTGCCAAATCAAAAAGTCGTTGGCTTAGTCAGCATTTACCCAAAAGAAGAAAGCAGCATCTGTTCGCTACGTAAGAATATATGGAAATATAAAAGAAATCAAGCTTTTGCTCGACAAGGCAGCAATAGCAAACCTATACCAAAAGAATTCAACTCTGATAAACACAGCAATCACATCGCTGTAAAAACCATTGAAGACAACTCGCATAACACCATCAAATATACTCTTGACAACGTCTTTGAGTTTATGGAAAAGGCAAAAGACTTCAACCCTCAATATCATGTCTTTAAAGAATATTTTGTTGTTTGCTGGGCTGGACAAAAAGTAAATAGAGATAAGCAAGAATTTCTCTCACGTGTCAATATTGAACTTATCAATGAACAAGTCAAACTTTTTTACTCAACTTTTGATGAAGTCAAAATAAGTTATGATGACGAAAAATTCGAAATTGTAGAATACGTTCATTTAGGTTTGAAAACAAAATTCAATCATTATCCACTTGAAAAAGTCAGCATCAGCTTTAAGAATACAATGAGTTATGATATCCAAACAGAGATGCTTTTTGATCCGCCACAATACGATGCAAAAACATTAAGGCATTATATGAATCACAATGCTACACTTTTAAAAAAAATTGAAAAAAATTTAAAACTGACGAATTCAGAAATTCGTGATCTTGAACAATTGCCAAGCATTTACTTAATCGCCTATCTCAATGGTTTTGAAAATGCACTAGATAAACTTAATTTAGCCAAAAATTTGCTAAAAAATGATTTTGACTTGGCATATCAAGGCGTAAAAGATAAATTACGAATTCTAAGAAAAATCAAATACAACTAAAATGCCTAAAACTTATGTGATTGGTGACATCCATGGTGGGTTACTTGCACTAAAAGATCTTCTCCAAAAATTAGATTTAAGAGACGAAGATCAACTCATCTTTCTTGGCGATTATGTTGATGGCTGGAGCGATTCTGCTCACGTGGTTTCATATTTAATTCAAATCAAAGAAGAATTAAATTGCAGATTTATTAGAGGTAATCATGACGACTTGGTTTTACAATGGTTAACAACCGATTTTAACAATGAAAAGTGGTTGCAACATGGCGGCGAAAGCACAAAAAAAACCTATGAAAACTTAGACCAAACAATCATAGATTTACACATTAATTTTTTAGAAAATTTAGAAGATTATATCATCGACGAACAAAATCGATTATTTCTTCATGCAGGATTTTCAAACATGAGTGGACCCAAATATGAATATCACCCAGAAACAGTTTACTGGGATAGAACGCTTTGGGAAACCGCTTTATCATTAGACCCAAAAATTAAGAAAGAAGACAAAATCTATCCGAAAAGATTAAAACTCTTTAAAGAAATTTACATTGGTCACACACCTGTCACTCGTTTAGGAAAAACTGAACCAATCAATGCAGTAAACATTTGGAATGTTGATACAGGTGCAGCTTTTAAAGGCCCTTTAACAGCTTTAGAAATTAATACAAAAGCCTTTTATCAAAGTAAGCCTGTACACGAATATTACCCAGATGAAATTGGTAGAAACTTCAGTAAGAATTAAAGCATTTCTTCAATCTTTAAAGCGATTTTATCAGCCGATAAACCAACAAGATCATAAAGTTCTTCAGGACTTCCATGCTCAATAAATCTATCAGGAATGCCTAATGGATGAATTTCTCCAAGATAATTTTTCTGTTGCGCTTCCCTTAAAACAACACTGCCAAAACCACCTATAACAGAACCATCTTCAACAGTGATAATTTTATCATATGTGTTAAAAATTTGATGAAGTATTTTACGATCAAGCGGTTTTAAAAATCTAAAATCATAATGACTAGGCTGACATTGATCTTCAACCAATTTGATAGCATTTTGAACTTCATGAGCTACACTTCCTAAACTCAAAATAGCAATATCATGACCTTTTGAAATTTGCTTTGCTTTTCCAATTTCTAATTTCTCAAAATCAACTTGCCAATCTATATTAAAAGCTCTTCCACGTGGATAACGAATCGCAAAAGGATGCTCATCATATAGCGATGCTGTGTAAAGCATTTGTCTCAACTCAATGGCTGATGAAGGCGCAGCAATGACCATATTCGGAATACAATTGAGGTATGCTAAATCAAAACTACCGTGATGTGTTGCACCATCATTACCCACCAAACCAGCACGATCTATACAGAAAACAACTGGCAAGTTTTGCAATGCAACATCGTGGATCAATTGATCATAAGCACGTTGTAAAAATGTTGAATAAATTGTGCAAAAAACTTTCTGCCCTTGTGTTGCTAATCCTGCGGAAAAAGTAACAGCATGTTGCTCTGCAATACCAACATCAAAAGCGCGGTTTGGCATTTCTTGCATCATATATTTCAAAGAACTTCCTGTTGGCATTGCAGGAGTAATACCAACAATATTTTGATTCTCTCGTGCTAATTCTAATAATGTTAAACCAAAAACATCCTGAAATTTAGGAGGTAAATTTCTGTCATCTTTAGGCAAAAGTTCTCCAGTGTTTTTATCAAACTGCCCTGGTGCGTGGTAAGTGACCTGATCTTGCTCAGCACTTTTTAATCCTTTTCCTTTTTTAGTGATCACATGCAAAAACTTTGGCCCTTTGACTTGTTTGAGCTTTTCTAGAGTTTCAATGAGTTTAGGCAAATCATGACCATCAATCGGACCTTTATAATTGAAATTCAGAGCTTCAATCATATTATCTTGAGCTGGTTTTCGACCTATTTTAGCTTTGGTTAAATAATTTTTAAGTGCGCCAACACTTGGATCGATACCGATAGCATTATCATTTAAAATCACAAGTAAATTAGCATCCGTGACGCCTGCGTGATTTAATCCTTCAAAAGCCATCCCTGCAGCAATTGATGCATCACCAATCACAGCGATATGTTGTTTTTCTTTGTCGCCTTTTAATTGTGAGGCGATTGCCATTCCTAAAGCTGATGATATTGAAGTTGAACTATGACCTACGCCAAAAGTGTCGTATATGCTTTCATCGCGTTTTGGGAAACCACTGATGCCGTTGAGACGCCGATTGGTTTCAAAAACATCACGCCTACCCGTCAGTATTTTATGACCATAAGCTTGATGTCCCACGTCCCAAACTAATAAATCTTCAGGGGTATCAAAAACTTTATGCAACGCAATTGTCAGTTCTACAACACCTAAACTCGCCCCTAAATGTCCTTCTTTAGTCGAAACAACATCGATGATAAAAGCACGTAATTCAGATGTCAACTCTAATAATTCAGCTTGACTTAATTCTTTTAAATCTGCTGGCGAATCAATTTTTGAAAGCAATTCATAATCCATACCACAAAGTTACCAATTAGAAATTGTATTTTTGAATATGCTTCAACCATTTGACGATAATTATTTCATGAAAAAAGCTTTTCAACAAGCCGAAATGGCATACGAAAAAGCTGAAATTCCTGTAGGCGCGATCATCACGCATGGTAATCAAATTATAGCCCAGGCACATAATTTAACAGAACAACTCACCGATGTCACTGCCCATGCAGAAATGCAGGCTATCACAGCAGCAGCCAATTATATCGGCGGAAAATATTTGCACGATTGTACGCTTTATGTAACACTTGAACCTTGCCAAATGTGTGCTGGCGCTTTATACTGGAGTCAAATCTCCAAAATTGTTTTTGCAGCAGAAGATGCCAAACGCGGTTACCGATCAATGCAAGCTAAACTTCATCCTAAAACAAAGGTCGAGTTTGGCATTATGGAAGAAGAAGCCGCACAGCTCATAAAAGATTTTTTCTTAGAAAAGAGAAAGTTTTAATTTGAATTTTCTAAAATAAAATCAACACTGACCTTGATGAGTTCTTGTGTTTGTTTTGGTAAAACAGAAGCTTCAAAAGGATGTTTCATACTATAAACATGATTCGCATCTTTGATGAAGTGCATTTCAGAATTCGGAATTACTTCAGCCAATCTATTCGCTTCATTTAAGTTGACCGCTTCATCTGAAGTTCCGTGAACGATTAATGCTGTCTGTTGCAAATTTTTAGCTTGTTCCAAAATTGACAAACGTTTTTCATTGGCTTGAAAATCTTCAAAAAATTGAAAATAATGCGGCATCATTTGGCCTGTTCGTCCATTCTTGACATGGTAAACACCTTTTCCTTTCCACTCTTCGAAATCATCTCCTTTTGGAAATCTTTCTTTAAAATCCGCTACGGATGACCATGAAATGACTTTCTGAATTCTCTTATCTTCAGCAGCTTTAAGATAAACAATGCCTCCGCCTCTGCTGTGACCAATCAGATTAAGTTTTTTGTGATGAATATGCGGATTAGTAGCAAATTCACGCTCAACCCAATCAATCACTAAACCTAAATCATTCAGTTGTTTGGAATAATTATCTTGTCCAAAAGCTTCTAAATCTTCAAAAGTCGAAGGAGATTCAGGCGTACCACCGTAATGTGAAAAATTAAATTTTAGAAAAGCAATTCCTTTTTCAGCAAAAGCTTCAGCGATCAGATGCCAAGCACCCCAGTCTTTAAAACCTTTGTAGCCATGACAAAAGATAACGATCTCTTGATTTGTAAATCTTTTAGAATAAGTATAATCAATCAAGATAGGTTTTCCGTTTTGACCTTCTATTTGTGCATTTTTCTTTATCATAAAAATTCTTTTATCAGCTGAATCACTTTCTCGGGATGCTCGATCAAACTCATGTGTCCACCAGATAATACAGCTGTGTTTAAATCGTATTTTTCAATTACAGATTCCATATCTTGAAAGCTTGCTATCTGATCTTGATCTCCGAAAATAAGTAAACTTTGTGAACTAAACTGATTCAAAATATCAGATCTATTTCTTCTGTCGCGCATGGCCTCCGTTATTAAAATCAAAGCTTGAGTTTCACATTGTTGGGCGACTTCTGCAGCTTTATTAAATTCATATTTCTGATGTGTTTCTGGTAAAAACAAATTCTTGACAGCCATTGACTTAAAGGCTCGTGGATGTTTTTTCAATAATTCAATCGCTCGATTTCTGTCTTTTTTTCTTACATCTGAATCCGCTAAAGAAGTAGAGTTCAGCAAAATCAATTTTTGTAAAATATCAGGGTATTTTTCAGCAAAAGCTAAAGCGATATAACCGCCTAAAGAATGACCGATGATTGAGAGTTCATCGATTTTATGAAGTTTGACAAACTCAAAAATAAGTTCTGCTAACTTTTCTAAATTATTTGCTTCTTCAAAAACAGGAGAATCACCATGTCCTGGTAAATCGATTGTGTAAACTGTGTATTTCTCTTCATCGAAATGTGATAATACTGAATTCCACATCTTTGAACTTTCTAAAAAACCATGAACAAATAAAAGTACATGATTGCCATTTCCTCGTTTATCATAATATAGTGGTGATCGCAGGTTGATAGATTTCATAAGTGTTGACTCAAAATTTATATAGAACTAAAATCAAATTTATTCAAATAATTTCTTAAACATCATGAAATTTAAATCAGAATTTCTAGATTTAATTTTTGAATGACAAATCAAATATTTTTAGCCTTAAATGAATTAAATCTTTGAATTTTAAATTTATCTGAGAAAAAATCAAGTGTTTTTAACTTTAAAACTATTCTAAATTATATTTAAATATAAGGCCTCACTTGTATTTAATCAATATCAAGTGTACTTTTGGTGTAAATTTCAAACAAATTGTAATGAGTGGGATATCAAAAACATCAATAGCAAGGAAATTTGCTATGGCACTTTCAGGACTATTTTTAGTTCTATTTTTAGCACAACATTTCACAATTAATTTTACTTCTGTATTTAGCGAAGACACTTTCAACGAAATTTCTCATTTTATGGGAACAAATTTCTTAGTGCAAGCTGTTTTACAACCAGTTTTAATTTTTGGTGTTGTTTTTCATTTTATCATGGGATTTATTTTAGAGATCCAAAACAACAAAGCGCGTGTTGTCAAGTACAAAAAGTACAGTGGCGGTGCTAACTCAAGTTGGATGTCAAGAAATATGATTTTCTCTGGAGCAGTTATTTTATTGTTCTTAGGTCTTCATTTCTACGACTTTTGGTTCCCTGAAATCGTTCATAAATATATAGAAAGTCATCCTGAAGATGCAACACGTTACTACTCAGAAACTGTTGCTAAATTTGCAGGAGACCCGATTAGAACTGGTCTTTATGCCATCTCATTTATCTTTTTGATGTTGCACCTCCTTCATGGATTTGCATCATCATTTCAATCAATCGGATTCAACAATAAATATTCAAGAGCCTTAACGGTTTTCGCAAAAGCTTTTGCTGTTGTGATTCCTCTAGGATTCATCTTTATTGCTGTATTTCACTATATTAATAATTAACAGGAAAGGATTATGTCAGTTTTAGATTCAAAAGTACCTCAAGGTCCCATTGCAGACAAATGGACAAAATATAAAAACGAAATCGACCTCGTTAACCCTGCCAATAAGAGAAATATAGATGTTATTGTTGTTGGAACAGGACTAGCAGGTGGTAGTGCAGCTGCAACTTTAGCAGAATTAGGCTACAATGTCAAAACATTTTGCTTTCAAGATTCACCGCGTCGTGCGCATTCAATTGCGGCACAAGGCGGTATCAATGCTGCAAAAAACTATCAAGGTGATGGTGACTCAAACTATCGCTTATTTTACGATACAGTTAAAGGCGGTGACTACCGCTCAAGAGAAGAAAACGTATATCGATTAGCTGAAGTTTCAGGAAATATTATTGACCAATGTGTTGCTCAAGGTGTACCATTCGCTAGAGAATACGGAGGTTTACTAGATAACAGATCTTTTGGTGGTGTACTTGTTTCACGTACATTTTATGCTAAAGGTCAAACAGGTCAGCAACTTTTACTCGGTGCTTATTCAGCGATGAATAGACAAATAAACCGTGGTAAAATTCAAGCATTCAACCGTCACGAAATGATGGAACTTGTTGTTGTTGACGGAAAAGCAAGAGGAATTATCGCTAGAGATTTAGTCACTGGTGAAATTGAAAGACATTCAGCTCACGCTGTTGTGATTGCTTCAGGTGGTTACGGAAACGTTTTCTACTTATCGACAAATGCGATGGGAAGTAACGTGACTGCAGCTTGGAGAACACACAAAAAAGGTGCTTTCTTTGCTAACCCTTGTTATACACAAATTCACCCGACTTGTATTCCAGTTTCTGGTGACTTGCAAGCAAAATTAACCTTGATGTCAGAATCATTACGTAATGATGGACGTATCTGGGTGCCAAAGAAAAAAGAAGATTCAATTGCAATTCGTGAAGGCAAATTAAAGCCAACACAAATTGATGAAGAAAACAGAGATTACTATTTAGAAAGAAGATATCCTGCATTTGGTAACCTCGTGCCGCGTGATGTGGCGTCAAGAGCTGCTAAAGAAAGATGTGATGCTGGTTTTGGTGTCAACAAACAAGGTCAAGCAGTTTACCTTGATTTCAAAAGTGCCATCCACCGTTACGGAAAAGAAAAAGCTTTTACATCTGGACATAAAAACCCTTCTCAAGAAGAGATTATACGTTTAGGTAAGCAAGTTGTTGAGTCAAAATACGGTAACCTTTTTGACATGTATCAAAAAATTACTGATGAAAATCCATACGAAACACCAATGATGATTTATCCAGCGGTTCACTATACGATGGGCGGACTTTGGGTTGATTACGATTTAATGACAACAGTTCCTGGTTGTTACGCTATTGGAGAAGCAAACTTCTCTGATCACGGTGCAAACAGACTTGGTGCTTCAGCATTAATGCAAGGTCTTGCAGATGGTTATTTTGTATTACCTTATACAATTGGTAATTACTTAGCTGATGATATTAGAACAGGAGAAATTTCAACAGACTCAAAAGAGTTTGAAGAAGCTGAAAAATCTGTTAGAAATACAATTGACAAACTGATCAACGTGAATGGTGAAAAACCAGTTGATTACTTCCACAGAAAATTAGGATTGATTATGTGGAACAAAAGTGGAATGTCAAGAAATGCTAAAGGTTTAGAAGAAGCAATTCATGAAATTGCAGAACTGAGAGACGAGTTTTATAAAAATGTACGTGTGACAGGTAAAGCAGAATCAAAAAATGCTGAACTTGAAAAAGCAACACGTGTCGCAGATTTCTTAGAATTAGCTGAACTTTTTGCAAAAGACGCTTTACACAGAAATGAATCTTGTGGCGGTCACTTTAGAGAAGAATACCAAACTGAAGATGGCGAAGCGATGAGAGATGATGAGAACTTTAAATATGTCGCTGCATGGGAATTCAAAGGAAAACCAAGCGAAGCAGTCATGCATAAAGAAGACTTGAATTTTGAAAACATTGAATTGAAAACAAGAAGTTATAAATAAGAAACTTAAGAGTTTTTCTGAATTTATAACAACTAATTATCAAAGAGTATGAAACTTAAATTAAATATATGGCGTCAAGAAGATGCTAACGCAAAAGGAGGATTTGAGACTTACGACTTAGATGGCATTCATGGTGATATGTCCTTCTTAGAAATGCTTGACATCCTTAACAACGAACTTGTTGAAAAGAACGTTGAGCCAGTAGAATTTGACCACGATTGTCGTGAAGGTATTTGCGGGATGTGTTCATTACAAATTAATGGCGAGCCTCACGGTCCTGATAAAGGAATCACAACTTGCCAACTCCATATGAGACGCTTTAAAGATGGCGATACAATTACAATTGAGCCATTTAGAGCAAAAGCATTCCCTGTGATTAGAGACTTAGTCGTTGATCGTTCTTCTTTTGATAGAATTCAGCATGCAGGAGGATACATCTCTGTCAATACCTCTGGAAACACACAAGATGCAAATAGCATCCCTGTTGAAAAAGAAAACGCAGATTTGGCATTTAACGCAGCAACATGTATTGGATGTGGTGCTTGTGTTGCCGCTTGTAAAAATGCAAGTGCAATGTTATTCACCTCAGCTAAAGTTTCTCAATATGCTTTGTTACCACAAGGTGAAATTGAAGCGACAGAACGTGTTTTAAACATGGTTCACCAAATGGATAATGAAGGTTTTGGAAACTGTACAAATACAGGCGCATGTGAGTTAGAATGCCCTAAAGGCATTTCTTTAGAAAACATCGCACGTATGAATAGAGAATATTTAAGCGCAAGCTTTAAAGGATAAGCAATACTTTATCATAAAATAAAAAAGCTCCGTTATTGGAGCTTTTTTGTTTTATCATTTTACTAAAAATTTATTTTAAACTTTTAACGCCTTTAAGCATTGCACTCACCATAGCTTCAAGATCATATTCATGTTGCCAGTTCCAATCTTTTTGTGCTTCTGCGTCATCAATTTTTGACGGCCACGAATCAGCAATGGGTTGTCTAAAATCTGGTTCGTAATCTATTTCAAAATCAGGGATTTCTTTTCTAATCGCATCAGCCAGTACTTTTGGTGTAAAACTAATGCCGCCCAAATTGTAAGATGATCTTACTTTAACATCATCAGCGTCAGCCTCCATCAATTGAATTGTTGCCTTAATCGCATCATCCATATACATCATTGGCAAAGCTGTTTCTTCACTTAAAAATGATGTGTACTTCTCTCCTTTTGCTGCTGAATGAAAGATCTCAATTGCATAATCGGTTGTGCCGCCACCTGGAGGCGTTTTATAACTAATTAAACCTGGGTATCGAATACTTCTCACATCAACGCCGTAACGCTTAAAATAATATTCGCACCAACGCTCACCTGCTTGTTTACTAATACCATAAACGGTTGATGGTTCCATCACAGTTTGCTGTGGCGTATCCATTTTCGGAGTTGTAGGTCCAAAAACGGCAATACTTGATGGCCAAAACACTTTACTGATTTTATTCTCTTTAGCAAGATTCAACACATTGAATAAAGTGTCCATATTCAGCTGCCAAGCTTTCATCGGAAACTTTTCAGCAGTTCCACTTAACATCGCTGCCATGAGATAAACGGTGTCAATATCATAATGTAAAATAGTATCTTGCAAAGCATGGAAATCTGTTGCATCCAGAACCTCAAAAGGACCTGCATTCATAATGTCTTCCGAACCTTCCCGAATGTCACTTGCGATGATGTTATCCTTACCGTGTTTCTCTCTTAGTTTTGCAGAAAGCTCAGAACCTATCTGGCCACAAGCTCCGATGATGAGTGTTTTTGCCATAAATTTAATTTTTGACAAATATAAACATTGATGCAAGCATTCTTGCTAAAAATAGTATAATTGTAAAGTCCCCTTTTTGCAAAATCAAAATGGATTATTCTTATGAAAAAAGTATGTGGAATTTTATTTTGTCTAGCTTTTCTATCATGTCAAAATGATAAAAATTCTAAAAATGATACCCAAGAAAAAATTGATTTCTACGAAAATAAAGTTCAAGTTGACACCATTTTTATTCAACAATTAAGCAAACCAGCTAGCGAAGTTGCTATGGATTGGAATGCCTATGTTGCCTTACAATCTGAAATAAATAGAATGAAAAATTTTAGTATTTCTGAAGTTTTAAATAACACAGATAACATTATTCGTATTTCTGATTCATTACAAAAAAGTATTCCTGATCCTCTTCAGAAAAGAACAGTAAATTCTCGTTTGAAATTGATTGAAACACAAGCAAAAAGATTGAAGCAACTCTTGCATTTTAGAAGTCAAGACTCTTCAAAAATCAACGAATCAATTTATAAATTGGTCCAAGGTTACAGCAGTTTAAATATTCAGATCAACGAGATTTATATAGAAACCCCAAATTTTGAATTTCAAAATGAAAATTAAGTTCCTCATATTTATCTTCTGCTTTCAAATTTCACTTTTTGCTCAAGACAAAACTGAAATCAACAAAACTTTAGATCAATGGCACAACGCAGCAGCAAATGCCGATGAAGATATCTTCTTTGGTTTAATGATAAATGAAGCCATTTTTATTGGAACAGATGCAAATGAAAACTGGCAACTCAAAGAATTTAAAAAATACGCACTTCCACATTTTAAAAGAGGAAAAGCTTGGACTTTTATACCTCAACAAAGAAATATTTATTTTAATAAAAATGGAAATACAGCTTGGTTTGATGAAGTTTTAAATTCTGAACACATGGGTTTATGCAGAGGAAGCGGAACACTTGTTAAAGAAAATAACCAATGGAAAATAGCGCATTACGTTTTATCCATTCTCGTCCCTAATGAAAACGTCAAAGATGTTTTAAAGCTTAAACAAAGCCATGATAAAGACTTCACTGAAAAGGAAAACAAATAAGTGTAACTTTACAGAAATAATTAGACATATTATTAAAACAATAACAAAATGAAAATCAAACAATTAACTTTGTCTTTGGCGTCGCTTGCAGTTCTTGCAAGTTGTCAAGATGGCGAACAAAAAAATGAAATTGCAGAATCTGCTCCAGGGATTGATGTCAAGTACATGGATCAGGATGTGCGACCACAAGATGATTTTTACACTTATGTAAACGGTCAATGGAACGCAACAGCTGAAATTCCAGACGACAGAACGAGCTGGGGAGGCTTCCAGATTTTACGTCAAAAGACAGATAATGATGTTTTAGAAATCCTAAAAAAAGCTGAAGCTTCTGGTCAATATGAAGCTGGAACTGATCAAGCAAAAGCACTCAATGTGTTCAACTCAATTATGGATACTGAACGCCGTAATGAAGAGGGTTTAAAGCCAATTGAAGCAAGCATAAATAAAATTGACGCGATTAAAAACGCTAAAGATTTACAAGAATTATTAGCTAAAAATAGTTCTGAAATTTCATCTCCATTCTTTAGTTTATCAGCTTATTCAGACCCGAATGATAGTAACATTAATATTGCTTACATCGGGACTGGAAGTTTAGGTTTACCTGAGCGTGATTATTATTTAAAAGATGATGAAGATTCCAAAAAAATCAGAAAGCAATATGTTGATTTCGTGACTGAAATGCTTCAATACTTAGGCGATTCTGAGGAAGATGCGCGTGATCAAGCTAATCGTATTTTAGCTTTAGAAACTGAATTAGCTAAAGATCGTTTAACGAAAGTTGAACGTCGTGATTTTAGAAATTATAACAACAGATTTCATGTTGACAACCTTGACAAAGCAGCAAGCAGCGTTGACTGGAAAAAATACATGAAAGATTTAGGCGTCGAGAAATTACCTGATACTGTTTTAGTCATGGAAACTAAGTACATGACAACGCTTGATAAAATGCTTAAAAGAGGAAACGTAGACGATTGGAAAGTTTTATTACGTTGGTCAACTTTAAATGATGCTTCAGGTTATTTATCAGAAGATATCGAAAAAACAAGTTGGAATTTTTACAGCAAAACTCTAAGCGGTGCTCAAGCGCAACGTCCACTTGACGAAAGAGCGCTTTCTGTTGTGAACAATACAATTGGTGAAGCTGTTGGACAGCTTTATGTTGATGCGAAATTTCCACCGGAAGCTAAGCAAAAAGCTGAGGCGATGATACAAAATGTCATCTTGGCTTTTGAAAAAAGAATTGATGATCTTGAGTGGATGTCAGAAGACTCAAAAGCTGAAGCAATTAAGAAACTAGAGAAATTTACTGTTAAAATTGGTTACCCAGACGAGTTTAAAGATTATTCTGATTTAAAAGTTAATAAAGACAAATCTTACTACGAAAACATGATTGCTGTTGGTGAGTGGAATTACCAAGACAATCTTTCTAAAATTGGTGAACCTGTTGATAAAACAGAATGGGGAATGGCTCCGCAAATTGTGAATGCATACTTTAACCCAATGTTTAACGAAATCGTATTCCCTGCAGCAATTTTACAACCACCTTTTTATGATTATAAAGCTGATGCCGCAGTTAATTATGGTGGAATTGGCGCTGTGATTGGTCATGAAATTTCACATGCTTTTGATGATAGTGGTGCGCGTTTTGACGCCGAAGGAAACTTAAAAAACTGGTGGTCAGAAGAAGATTTAAAACAATTTACGGAAAGAGGAAAAGCACTTGCTGATCTTTATAGTTCTATTGAAGTTCTGGATGATGTTTATGTTGATGGAGATTTCACATTAGGCGAAAACATCGGTGATTTAGGTGGTGTTTTAGGCGCTTATGATGGTTTACAAATGCACTTAAAAGAAAACGGAAATCCTGGAAAAATTGAAGGTTTAACTCCTGAACAAAGATTCTTCATGTCTTGGGCAACTGTTTGGAGAACTAAAACAAGAGATGAAGCTTTAAAAACACAAGTTAAAACTGATCCGCATTCACCTGGAAAATACAGAGCTTATGTTCCTTTACAGAATGTTGATGCTTTCTATGAAGCGTTTGATATTAAAGAAACTGACAGCCTTTACATCGCTCCAGAAGAGCGCGTGAGAATCTGGTAAGTTAATGTGACAGATTAAAATAATTTATAAGCTGCTTGAATAAACTCAAGCAGCTTTTTTTATGCCATAAAAACAGCTTACTCTTCCTCTTCAAGTTGCTTCAGCTTTTTGACTTCATTCTTTTTCAGATATTGCAAAATCATCATTGCAGAGACAATGAGTAAAAGCGATATTAATAATGATGATTCAAAAGCTCTATTCATAAACACATAAATTGTGTAAATTAGAAAACCGATCCATACCAAACCTGTGAAGTAAAACAAAGATTTTAATGTTTTAATGCGACTTTTTATTGTTTCTTTCTTATCCATTTGAGTTGCTTATAAATCAAAGTTAAAAAATTCAATTATCTTAGAGACAAATAATTAATATTCTCCTTCATGAAAGTCATTCGTCAAGTCCTGAAATGGGTTATTGGTCTACTACTTTTAATCTTTGTCCTTCTCTACATATTCGATGCAACCTATATTTTAAAGGGTATTCGTGTCGTTTATTTCACTGGCCATAAAACTGCTTTTATTGATGATTATCCTTATTTCGATAACCGGACGATTGAAAACAAAACCGTTCAGCCTTGGAAAGAAAAAGAATCAAACATCAAACCGACAAGCCGTTTACAAGACACTAATGAAGAATATGGGACTATCGCTTACATGATTATTAAAAACGGTGAAATTGTTTACGAAAATTATGCTGATAATTATTCAAAAGATTCTAAAACAAACTCCTTTTCAATGGCAAAAAGTTTGACGAGTGTTTTACTTTTTAAAGCCATTCAAGATGGGTTTATTAAAAGCTTAGATCAACCCATCACTGATTTCTATCCAGATTTTAAAGGTGAGTTTGCCGATCAAACCACAGTTGGCGATTTAGCCTCGATGGCATCTGGTTTAAATTGGGAAGAACATTATTACAGTCCATTCTCAATGACAGCGAAAGCTTATTATGATGATAATATTTCTGAGCTTATTGAAAGTTTAGCTATTGATGAAAAACCTGGTGAAAGTTTTAAGTACCTCAGCGGAAACACGCAACTTCTCGGGATGACTATCACAAAAGCAGTTGGTAAAAGCCTTTCAGAATACCTCAGCAAAAGTATTTGGAAACCTTTAGGCATGAGAGATACAGCTTATTGGCAGCTTGATGGAATTGATAATGGCATGGAGAAAACATATTGTTGCATCGCTTCAAACGCACGAGATTTCGCGAAAATCGGACAACTTTTTTCACAAAACGGACAATGGAACGGAGAGCAAATTATCAAACCTAAATTTGTTGAAAAAGCGACAAAAGCACGCTTCAAAGACAGTCCTTACGGCTATGGCTTTTGGATCAGCGATTATAAAGACAAACACATTTTTAGTATGCGTGGTATTTTAGGTCAATACGTCATCAGCATTCCTGAAGATGATTTAGTGATTGTAAGACTAGGACATAAAAGAGACCAAGAAAAAGTGAATGAATTTCCTAAAGATTTTTATATCTATATCGATGAAGCCTACCAAATGCTGAAAAACCAATAATTATGTTAGATAAACTTCACCTTGACAATATTCTTTTTTTAGACATTGAAACAGTTCCTGAATATGAAGATTTTCAAGAACTTGACCCTACAATGCAAGAACTTTTTGACACAAAAACAGCTTATAAAAGAAAAGAAGAAACCGCTGAAAACTTTTATGAAAATGCCGGTATCTGGGCTGAGTTTGGGAAAATCGTTTGTATTTCAGTTGGCTTTCTCGTAACCAAAGAAAGTGAAAGACAGTTTAGAATGAAAAGTTTTTCAGGTGAAGAAAAAGAACTTCTGTTAGAATTTAAATCACTTTTAAATACACATTTTAATCAAAATCAACATTTGCTTTGCGCACATAATGGAAAGGAATTTGATTTTCCCTACATCGCAAGACGTATGCTGATTAATGGAATCAAACTTCCTAAAAAGCTCAATTTATTTGGAAAGAAACCTTGGGAAATCCCTTATCTAGATACTTTAGAACTCTGGAAATTTGGCGATTATAAACATTACACTTCTCTCAAATTATTAACAGCTATTTTAAAAGTCCCTTCGCCAAAAGATGATATCGATGGTAGCCAAGTGAAAGATGTTTATTACAAAGAAAAAGACGTCAACAGAATTGTCACTTATTGCGAAAAAGATGTTCTGGCCATTGTCCAAATCATCTTAAGACTGAGGCAAGAAAAGCTTTTAGAAACTCATGAAATCATGAGTGTTTAGGAGATAATGCAAATTAAAAAAGCCATCAAGTTTCTAAAATTTGATGGCTTTAAGATTTATAAATCAAAGAAATATTACTTCAATACTTTCACATTATTTGTACGATCAATATCAGCCATAAGTTGACTTGGATCAATTTCAATTTTAGTAATTGCAAAATTAGTCACAGGTAACTCAAGCTTATAAGTTGGAAAAGCCCAAGGCCAATCGTCTTCTACAACATCTTGGTTTGGTTTTGTCCAGCGCATCATTCTCAAAGGAATATAAATCATTTGAGTAGATCCGTCTTCGTAAGTCACCTCAACTTCAAGTGGCATCGGCATTAAGCCTTTACGCTCTAGATTAACGATTATTGTATTTTGAGTGACATCATTTTGTACAGATGTGATTGCATAATCAATCTGATTCGTTGTACGTGTCCAATCATTAAGGTACCATGACAGTTCAGCATCACTTACTTTTTCAGCTATTCTGATAAAATCATTAGGTGTTGGATGCTTAAATTTCCACTCGTCATAATAACGATGAATTGTTTTTTGCAAATTATCTTCACCGATTAAGTAGCCTAATTGAGATAAGAAAACAGCACCTTTCGAATAAGCAGAAGCGCCATAAGCCGCATTATACTTGTATCGATCAGCATGTGTTGTCTGTGGATGCTCAAAGCCTGAATTAGCTAGGCCAATGTAAGAGTTATAAGAATTTTTATGTGGGAAATCAGGATCTTTCTCAAAAACAGCATTTTCAGCTAATGTTGACATATAAGACGTAAATCCTTCGTCCATCCATTCATGTCGTAACTCGTTCGTTGCCAGCAAATGCTGAAACCAAGCGTGAGCTAATTCATGAGCTGTTACGCCAACTAAACTCCCAAAACTTCTTTCACCAGTAATTAAAGTACTCATCGCATACTCCATACCTCCATCACCACCTTGAATTACTGAATATTGCTTGTAAGGATATTGACCAATATGCTTGTTGAAATACTTTAGGAGTCCTTCAGTTTTATCCTGTAAATTCACCCAGTTTTCTTTAATATCTGGGTTGTCTTTGTACAAGAAGTGAAGCGTTGTGCCATCATAAGCCGTACGCTTGTCATGGATATACTCTGGATCAGCAGCCCAAGTAAAATCATGAACGCCTGGCGCTACAAAATGCCATGTGAGTTTACGACCTTTTCTTTTCACTTTTACACCTTCTTCTTCATAGCCATAACCGATTTCATTAGGGTTTTGCAAATAACCTGTTCCTCCTAAAATATAGTCTTTATCAATTTTAATTTTCACATCAAAATTTCCCCAGACACCGTGAAATTCACGACCGATGTATGGATCAGCATGCCAACCTTCAAAATCATATTCAGCTAATTTCGGATACCACTGCGTCATTGACAAAGCGACTCCTTCAGCTGAATTACGACCAGATCTTCTGATTTGCACAGGGACTTGACCTTCAAATTTCATATCAAAAGTTGTACTATTGCCTGGCAGAATCGGATTTGCTAAACGAACTTCTAGCACAGTTCCTTTGACTTGATAAGAAGCATTCTCACCGTCTTGCATTAAACTTTTAACCTTGATAAAACCGATTTCATCTTCTGAAAGTTTAGAAATTCTATCTGTCACCCTTCTATCAGGATCTTTAATTGACCTTGATCTGACATCCATTTCACTTCCTGGTTGAAAAGCATTAAAATATAAATGATAATAAGCTTTATAAAGTGTATCTGGAGAATTGTTTGTATAAACTAATTCTTGCTCACCGTCGTATTGATATTTTTTAACATCAAAATCAATATTCATTGTGTATTCAACATGTTGTTGCCAATATGAGGTATTGTTTTGTGCAAAAGCAACAAGTGAAAAAATGAAAAGATTTAAACTAAAAAAATAACGTAACATAAATTAAAGTTTTGATGCGTAAATAATCGCGTTGTATAAGTTTACCATCTTTCCTGATTTAGAAAGAGTATTAAATGGTCGCATATCTTCAGCATCTCCTCCAACGATAACTTCCATATCAGTTGTTAAACCACTATTAACGATAGCATCTTTAACTTGTTCTGCAGATAATTTTGGAAAAAGAGAACGAAGAACAGCTGCAACACCTGCAACATTAGGCGAAGCCATTGATGTCCCTTGTAAAAACTCGTATTTATCTAAAGGTGTAGTTGCATAAATCGCTGAACCTGGAGAAAATACATCTACACTTTTACGTCCGTAATTTGAAAATCCTGATACTAAATTTTTACCGTAACTTGGCGTAATTGAACCAACATTGATAAAGTTAGAAACGATTTCATTCTCATTTTCTGGCCATTGATCGTTAGGATAAACACGTTTTTCATCAAGATCAATCCCTTCATTTCCAGCAGCATTAACAATTAAAACGTCATGCTTTGCAGCATAAGCGATAGCTTCGTTAACTTTATCTGGGTGTGGCGAATGGTATTTTCCAAATGAAGTATTAATAACTTTTGCACCATTATCAACTGCATAACGAATACCTATTGCAATGTCTTTATCATACTCATCACCGTCCGGAACAGCTCTAACAGCCATAATTCTTACTTTCTCTGCAACACCATCCATCCCGATGTCGTTATTTCTCTTTGCAGCAACAATACCAGCAACGTGAGTTCCGTGCTTAGCATCTTCTTTCTTAGGGTCTGGACCTGCAACTTGATTGTTTCCATAAACAGAAACAGTAAAATCATTTTCATCATCACCTAACTTTTCTGCACGTGCATTTAAATCAATGTTAAAGTGAGAATCAACTCTATTTCCATAATAATCGATACCACCTTGTAATTGTTTTTTGGCTTTTTCTAAATCTTCACCAACATTAGACATAATGTTCATCAAAAACATTTTCTGTTGATTGATTTTCTCATCATCAGACTGCATGTTTTTAAGATTCTCCAAAGTTAAATCTTCTCCTTTTAATGAGTCTGTCAAATTTTTCTGAGCAGTTGTTAACTGTTTAATTAGGCTATTGTAATAGCCAAGATTTGCCTGTGTTTCTTGCATTTCTTTATCAAGCTCAGCTTTTGCAGCCTTGTACATGACAAACTTTTCTTTATCTTCAGCAGAAACATCAGCCAAAGTTTTCCCTTCAAACTGACCTTGATAATCTCTAACAATACGCGTCATTTCAAGATTTTCTTCGATGATATCTCCTAAAAAGTTCCAGCCATGAACATCGTCAACATATCCGTTGTTGTCATCGTCAACATTATTATTAGCAACTTCTTTAGGATTAACCCAAACAACATCTTTTAAATCTTCGTGCTCAATATCAATTCCGCTATCAACAATAGCAACAATAACTTCTTTTCCTTCGTAATCTTTGATCAGTTCATCATAAGCACGCTGTGTACTCATCCCAGGGACAGTGTCTTTGACCAAGTCCATGTGGGCCCAAGATTTTCTAGCATCTTCAGAGAGTGAAGATTTCTTGACATCGCTAAAATCGTTTGTTAGCGGTGTAGCATCAATTTTAGGACCACTTGCACAGCTAATCATAAGTCCTGAGGCAAAAACAAGGCCTGTGACTTTTTTTAAAGAATTAAATTTCATTAGATAAATATGTGTTTAATTAAACAGTTCGTTAAATGTAAATGTTTCATGATGTCTTGCACCTTTTTCGGTATCTTTTAAGGTGATTATTTCATTATGTGCATCATGCTCCAAAAATAAGTAATAGTTTTGATTTACAGCTTCATCCAAAAAAGCTTTCTTTTCTTTTAAGGTTAAAAGCGGTCGGGTATCGTAACCCATCACAAAAGGCAAAGGCACATGACCTGCAGTTGGTAGCAGATCAGCTGCAAAAACTAATTTTTTGCCTTTATAACTTATGATAGGTATCATTTGTTTATCGGTGTGACCATCAACAAAAATAACCTCAAATCCTAGTTCTTGATAAAAATGACGTTGAGATGTACGCTCAAGGAAATTAAGTTGACCAGATTCTTGAATCGGTAAAAGATTTTCCTTCAAAAAAGACGCCTTCTCTCTATCGTTTGGATTTATTGCCCAATCCCAATGTTCACGATTCGTCCAAAATTTAGCATTTTTAAATGCAAGTTCGTAACCAGTTTTATCTTTATTCCACTGAACACTTCCGCCGCAATGGTCAAAATGTAAGTGTGTCAAGAAAACATCTGTGATATCATCTGGATGAAAACCTTTTGCTTTCAATGAATTTTCAAGGCTATGATCACCCCAACGGTAGTAATAACTAAAGAATTTTTCGCTTTGCTTATTGCCTAACCCAGTGTCGATTAAAATTAGTCTGTCTCCATCTTCAATGAGAAGACTAGTTGCGGCAATATCAATCATATTATTTGAGTCAGCAGGGTTTGTTCTTTGCCAAAGTGATTTAGGAACAACGCCAAACATTGCACCTCCATCTAGCTTAAAATTCCCTGTCTCAATAGGGTGTAATATCATATTATGAAGCTTTTATTGCCAAAATACTAAATCTGTCTTAATTTAGGCTTTCATATTTTTTGAATTATGCTATTTTTAACAACAAAAATTATTTATGGTTGAGTTAGCTGGTATTATTATTTTAGGAATTCTTGCTCAGTGGTTTGCGTGGCGTTTAAAAATTCCTGCAATTTTACCTTTAATCCTCATCGGGCTAATAGTTGGTCCTGTGGCAACACTTTTTACTCCTGACAATACGAAACTCATCGAGCCTATTTGGAATGGTGAATCTGGTTTGTTCCCTGGTGAAAGTTTATATTATTTTGTTTCATTAGCTATTGCTATTATTCTTTTTGAAGGTGGCCTGACCTTGAGACGAAGCGAAATTTTAAATGTCGGTCCTGTTATTGTTAAATTAATAACTATTGCTGTTGCAATAACCTTCGCAGGAGCTGGTATAGCTGCACATTTTATTTTAGGACTAAGTTGGCAGATCTCTTTACTTTTCTCCGCCTTAATTATTGTGACTGGACCAACAGTTATCTCTCCAATTCTTAGAAATATCCCACTTAAAAAAGATGTTTCTTCCATCCTTAAATGGGAAGGAATTCTTATTGACCCGATTGGCGCTTTGGTTGCTGTTTTGGTTTTTGAATTTATTATGGCAGGAAAAGGTGAAGCTTATACTACAACTGCTTTAATTGAATTTGGAAAAATTGTTTTATTCGGATTTACATTTGGATTTACTTTTGCCCATGCTTTGAGTTTTGCAGTTAAAAAGAAGGTAATTCCTCATTATTTACTAAACGTTTTTACGCTTGCTACAGTTCTAGGTGTTTTTGTACTTGCCGATCAATTTGCTCATGAAAGCGGACTTTTAGCCGTTGTTGTGATGGGAATTATCATGGGACATACAAACCTTCCTAACCTTAAAGAATTGCTTTATTTTAAGGAATCTCTTAGTGTTTTGCTGATCTCAATCTTGTTCATTTTACTTGCAGCGAATATCAATTATGAAGACTTATTGCTGGTTTACAATTGGGAAACATTGATATTATTTGTGGTGGTCGTTTTTATTGTCAGGCCGCTTGGCGTATTCCTCAGTAGTATCAACTCAACCTTAGAGTTTAATGAAAAACTCTTTATCAGTTGGGTGGGCCCTCGTGGTATTGTTGCTGCTGGTATTGCCTCTTTATTTGGCTTAAAACTGATGAATCAAAATATTCCTAATGCTGAATTAATTACGCCTTTGGTCTTTACAATAGTTTTAGGAACAGTACTTTTAAACGCAACAACTGCAAGGCCAATTGCTAAGTTATTTGGTGTATTTTTAACAGATGCACAAGGTATTTTGATCGTTGGCTCATCATCTTTTTCAAGATTAATTGCTCAATATTTAAAAGATAATAAACGTCACGTTGTTATTGTTGACAACAACAAGAGCAATATTGAGAAAGCTAAACAAAAAGGAATTGATGCAATTCATGCTAATATTTACTCTGATGATTTAATCGATAATATCGAGCTTAGTGACGTGGGTTATATGATGGCATTAACAGGAAACACTTCTGTTAATAAAAAAGCAATTGAAAATTTTGCGAAAACTTTTGGCGAACACGGAACTTACCGTGTTATTTCTTCCGAGGAAATGGAGGATCCTGAACAAAATCCAGAGGAAGGCTTATTCTCTCACACTGATGATTACATCAAACTTGTAAACTTGTCAAGAAGATTCCCTAAGATTAATGAAATTGATTTAAATTCTGAAGAGCACTACAGAGGCTTGGTTGAAATAAGTAAAGTTGATTCTGATATTATTCCTTTATTTATTAAAAATGAAGATGGTAAGCTTAACATTATCAACTCAAACAGTGTGGATATCGAGATAGATCAAGGATCAGTTCTGGTTTATCTGGGTAAAGAATTTAAGCAAGAAGAATCTAAAGAAGTGACTAAAGATGAAGAAGAAATTGACGTAGAGATTGATGAAGAAAAAACAGAGTAATTTATAAATCCAAGAGAAAGATCCTCTTTTAAAAATGACACTAGACGAACTTCAACATGCGATTGCACTCAAACTCATTCCTTCTGTTGGAGACACAACAGCTAAAAAGCTCATACAGCATTTTGGTTCTGCAAAAGCCATTTTTAATGAATCAAAAAAAGATTTAAAAAACTTAACTGGTATAGGTGAAGTTAAGCTGAAAGCGTTTAAAGATCCTGCCTACTTGATCAAAGCGGAGGAAGAGATCAAGTTTATTGAAGAACATAAAATTGATTACACTTACTATAAAGATAAGAACTATCCGCATTATTTAAAACAATGTATTGATTCTCCAATTGTATTATTTTCAAGAGGTAATATTGATTTACAAAATAAAAAAATTATCAGTATTGTTGGAACCAGAAAGATAACAACAAGTGGTATTGAGTTTTGTGAAAAATTGATTGAAAACATCGCTCCACTCAATCCAGTTATTGTTTCTGGCTTCGCTTATGGTGCAGACATTACAGCTCATAAAGCTGCGATAAAAAACAATTTACAAAACATTGCATGCTTGGCACACGGACTCGATCAAATCTACCCGAAAGTTCATAAGAAATACATGAAAGATGTTGAAAATAACGGTGGCTTCATGACAGATTTTTGTAGTTATCAAGAATTTAATCGTAACAACTTTTTATCTCGAAACCGAATCATCGCGGGAATAAGTCAGGCAACAATTGTTATTGAAAGCGCAGAAAAAGGAGGTTCTTTGGTTACGGCGCATATTGCAAACTCATACAATCGAGAAGTATTTGCTGTTCCTGGTAGGCCTACAGATCAATATAGCAAAGGCTGTAATTCTTTGATTAAAAGACAGATGGCTCATTTACTCACCGATCCTGCTGACATTATTTATCATCTCAACTGGGATATTGCAGAAGAGAAAAAGAATAAACAAACACAACTCTTCGTTGAATTAACAGATGATGAAGAAACTTGCCTTAAAATTCTTGAGAAAAAAAGAAAGGCTGAACTTGATGAAATAGCCATTAACTGCCAGTATTCAACTTCAAAAACAGCAAGTATTTTATTAAATTTGGAACTTAAAGGATTAATTAGACCTTTGCCTGGTAAACAATTTGAATATATATAAATCTTAAATAATGAAAACTCTTAAAACTTTGTTTCTTGTCGGTTTAGCGATAATCGCTATAGCTTGTAACGAGGAGCAGAAAACAAAAATTGAATCTGATTTTAAAAAGGAAATTGATAAAGCCATTGAAATTCATGATGATGTAATGCCCAAAATGAGTGATATCAACAAAAAAATCAGAAACCTTGATACGCTTACAGGAATAGATAGTACAACGGTTAATGCATCTAAGGAAAAATTAAAAAACGCTCATGGCGAGATGATGACCTGGATGAAAGATTTTAGTCAAGGTTTTAGCACAAAAGAAATCAGAGAAGGCTTGCAAACTGACAATGCTGATACAATTGAACTTAAAACAAATTTAGCTATCAAGTTTAGAGAAAAAGCCATCAAGATGCAGAAAAACATCAATGAAAGTCTAGAAGAAGCTAAGAAGGTTTTAAATAAAAACTAATTACTAAATTCTTTACTAACAAAAAAAAGGCAGATTCACTTTACAGCGAATCTGCCTTTTTTATGAAATAATATTAATTGCTTAAAGTTCAAAATTGACACCAACACCTAAAACTTCTCTTACTTGAAAACCTTTAGCAGCATTATCATCATAAATCGCTTGAAAAGTCAGGTTTGTTGAAATGTACTTATTGACTTTTAAAACTAAATTCATGGTATAATCAAGATCAACATTTTGTGGATCTTCTAAATAGTTTGAATACAATGCTAAAATATTCTCCACGCTGATATTCTCCATGATATTAAACTTAGCATAAGCATTAACCGAAGCTCCAAACTCAAAGCGTGTTGTTTCACCTTCATCCAATCCAAAAAAATCGCCATCTTCATAACCAGGCGTTGTTGTAAACTCTTTATCGGCAGAAATCATACGCCCTGATAATGGTGAGATATTAACTTTAAGGTTATTGCTTTTTTTCCATAAAGCACCTAAAGCTATTTGCGTATAAGCAGGTGACATAAATTGCGTTTCTTTCTCTCTGATTTCTTCACCGGTGTTTGGATCTTCATCAAATTCATAACCTTTATCAAACTGTGTTTTGAAGTTGAGCAAAGCTGAAGCAAACCAGTTTGTATCTTGAAATTGACGTCCTACAATTGAATTAATTTCAAATCTATCACTTGTTTTTCTATAAAAATCCTGCTCTTTTGTTTTCGTAATACCATAGTCGGCAAGAATTTTTGTATCCCAACTATACTGATCTTTCTCGTAATTAATATCATAATTAATCACAATATTACCTGAGTAATTTGAGGTTCCGCCACCTTGCCATTCCGCATTAAAAGCAGATTGATTAATAAGTAGTGAAAAGGTTCCTCCTGTTTTCCAGATTGAATCTTTTGGAGTTGGGTTTGAGTCTTGCGCATATAGACCAAGGCTCAGAAATAAACTTAAAAGAAAACTTATTTTCTTCATAGACATACTAATATTTAGGATTTATTTTTTCTTTTTATAAAGCGGAACTGCAGAACAAGCCTCACCATACATGATGCTTTTAGCATATTCTTGAAGCTTTGAAATAATTAATAAGTAGGCGTTTTGTGGCACTGGTTTATCGCTACAACCTTTCACAATAATTGGCTTATCTTGATATTCAGATAAATCAATATCTTGAAGTTTTTCAGCATACAGAATACTTTCTAAAACCTCTAAATCACCGTAAATAATTTTTTTAGCATAAGCCTTAAGATGTGTAGCAACAAGCATATATGCCCAAGTTGGCACAATAGCATCTGATGAGCAATGCAAAGCAATATAAGCATCTTTGTACTGCTCCCAATCAAACTCTTTTAAAGCTTGGCGAAATTCTTTCTCACGCAATACAAAACCTTCATACAGCCATTGCTTTAAGTCTATTTGAGAGCGCGTTCCTGGCACATAATAATCTTCAAGATTAAATGTGATTAATTGACTTTGTGCAACTCGGTTGACAATTTCTGACATAAATAATTTTTATCTAAAGCTTAAAGCATTCCTAGTTCAAGCTTTGCTTCTTCACTCATTAAATCTTGTGACCACGGTGGGTCGAAGGTCAATTCAACACGTGTATCATTTACTGAATCAAGAGATTTTACTTTCTCACCTACTTCCTGAGGCATTGATTCTGCCACCGGGCAATTAGGCGAAGTCAAAGTCATTAAGATTTTTACATCTCTATCTTCATTGACAAAAACGTCATATATCAATCCAAGTTCATAAATATCAACTGGGATTTCTGGATCATAAATTGTTTTTAAAACACGAACAATCTCGTCGCCTAATTCTTGAGTATCAACTTTATCTGACATAACTTTTCATTTAATGGTTACTGTACGCAATCGCATACATTTTCAATTGTTTAATCATACTGACCAATCCATTTGCGCGCGTTGGCGATAAATGATCTTTTAAACCGATTTCATCTAAAAAATCAGTATCAGCATTCATAATTGCCTCCGGAGTTTGGTTGGAGAAAACACGAATCAAAATCGCAATAATTCCCTTTGTAATAATCGCGTCACTATCAGCAGTAAAAATAACTTTACCCTCTTCAAAATCTGCTCTTACCCACACTTGACTTTGACAACCTTTTATAATATTATCCTTTGTTTTATATTTTTCATCGATTATTGGAAGCGATTTCCCGAGTTCAATCATGTACTCATAACGCTGCATCCAATCATCAAACATGCTAAATTCGTCAACAATTTCTTCTTGTATTTCTTTGATATCACTCACTATATTATTGTTTTTGAGCTTTAATTAAAGTTTCTCCTTTATCATTTTTAAAAATAATCTCTTTTTCTGTTTGTTGAAAAGTCGAGATTTTTGCTGCTAATTGAAAGAGAAGGTTTTCGTTTTCCATTTGTTTAGCGCAATATTTCTTTGTTGAAACACCATGACCTAAATCAATACGACCATCGGTAATTGCATAATTAAAGCTATAATTATTACAACCTCCAAAACCGTATATTTTGGCATCTTTACTAGAAATACTCAGATCTAAATCTGCTTCTGAAACATCCTTCTGACCAAGTTTTACAATTTTAAAATCGTCAGATTTTAGCTTCTTAGAACTAGCAGCGGATTGCCCAACCTGACATGAAACAGCTAAACCTAATAAACAAAATAAAAAAACAGCTTTTATCAATCTCATAATAGCATTGATTTTGCTTTTTTGACAGCTTCAATAAAGGCATCAATTTCTTCTTTAGTATTGTAAAAAGAGAAAGAAGCACGAACTGTACCTGGGATTTTATAAAACTTCATAATTGGCTGAGCACAGTGATGACCTGTTCTTACAGCGATACCCATTTTATCTAAAAGCGTTCCGATATCATAAGAATGAATACCTTCAATGTTAAATGAAATGACAGCCGTTTTTTGTTCAACAGCGGTTCCGTATATTCTGACATCACCAACTTCATTCAATTGATTTGTCGCATAAACCAATAGCTCCATTTCATAATCTGCAATCGCATCAAAGCCAATCTTATTCATATAATCAAGAGCGACACCAAAGGCAATTCCGCCAGAAATATTTGGCGTTCCTGCCTCAAATTTATGTGGTAAACCTGCATAAGTTGTTTTCTCAAAATCAACTTCAGCAATCATCTCTCCTCCACCTTGATATGGCGGAAGTGCTTCAAGAAGTTCTTGTTTTCCATATAAAACACCCACACCAGTTGGACCACACATTTTATGCGCTGAAACTGTATAGTAGTCAATATCTAAAGCCTGAACATCTGCTTTAATATGTGGAGCAGCTTGTGCACCATCTATCAAAACTTTAGCACCAACAGCATGTGTTTTCTCAATGATTTCTTCAATAGGATTAATTGTCCCTAAAGCGTTTGAAACGTGATTAACAAAGACAAGTTTCGTATTGTCATTGAGTAACTGGTCAAAAGTATCAAGCTCAAGTTCACCGTTTTCTGTCATCGGGATAACTTTAAGCTTGGCTCCTGTTTTTTCGCACATCATCTGCCAAGGCACAATATTAGAGTGATGCTCCATCGCCGAAACAATCACCTCATCTTGCTCATTCAAAAGCTGAGAATAACCATGAGCCACCAAGTTTATAGCATGAGTTGTACCAGCTGTAAAAATGATTTCATGAACGTGTTCTGCATTGAAATGTGATCTTATTTTTTCTCGCGCTTGCTCATAAGCGTCTGTTGCAATTTGGGATAACGAATGTACACCTCGATGAATATTGGCATTGTAATCTGAATAATAATGAACAATCGCATCAATGACCTGTTGTGGCGTTTGAGAGGTTGCTGCATTATCAAAATAAACGAGCGGTTTCCCGTTTATCTTACGTTGAAGAATTGGGAAATCCGCTCTAATTTTATTCATGTCCAATGTATGTTTAGAAGTCTCTTGCATTGTTTTAAAATTTAATGAACTCCCAAACAATGATAATGACCTTAAAATTTATGAGTCGAAACCTAATTCAACACCAATTTTTAAAGCGATTTGTTTGGTAATTCTTTTCTTAATTTCAGGAATTTTCACGCTGCTTAAAACATTGTTTGCAAAAGCAAACATCAGCAATGCACGTGCCTCTTTGTGAGGGATTCCTCTAGTTTGTAAATAATAAAGTGCTTCTTTATCTAATTGACCAATTGTACATCCGTGACTACATTTCACATCGTCAGCAAAAATCTCCAACTGTGGTTTTGAGTTACAAGTTGCTGTATCGTCAATCAAAATATTGTTGTTACTCTGGAAACCGTCTGTTTTTTGAGCAATTTTATCAACGAGTACTTTTCCGTTAAAAACACCAACAGATTTCTCTGAAAAAATGCTTTTATAATCTTGATAACTCTGACAATTAGGCTGTTGATGATGAACCAATGTGTTATGGTCAACATGCTGCTTACCTTCAATAATTGTTACACCTTTTAAAATAGAGTTGATATTTTCTCCTTCTTGGTAAAAATTAAGATTATTTCTTGTTAATTTACCTCCAAAAGAGAATGTATGCACTGAAGCAACACTGTCTCTATCTTGCTTCACAAAAGTATTATCAATTAAAGAAGCTGAAGTGTGATCGTTTTGAATTTTATAGTAGTCGAGTTTAGCATTTTTCTCAACGAATACTTCAGAAACAACATTGGTTAAAACTGGATTTTCAGTTAAACTTTGATGCCTCTCAATGATTTCGACCTGAGATCCTTCTTCAAGAACGATTAAGTTTCTTGGTTGTACCATCAAAGCTTCTTCATTTCCTGTTGAAAAATTCAGGATTTGAATTGGCTTCTCAGCAGCTACATTTTTAGGGATGCGGATGTAAGCACCTTCTCTTGTAAAAGCTGTATTTAAGGAAACCATGCTATCTTCTGGGACAGCTTTATTGAAATATTTATCAATAACTGGCTTGTATTTGTCTTTATTTAAGGCAGAGGACATCAAGCAAGCATCAATCAACTCGTGCGTTGTATTTGATAATTGTGATGAAAAAATACCATCGACAAAAACAATTGTATACGTATCAATATCGTGGATAAAATACTTCTTAACATCCTTATAATCAAGCGCATCTTCTTTTTTCGGGAAGAAGTTATAGTCTTGTTTTAAAATAGGTTTTAAAGAAGTGTATTTCCAATCTTCTTGTTTTTTTGTAGGAAAACCAGTTTCCTCAAAAAACTTGATAGCTTCATCTCTGTGTTTATGGATATCACTTTCCATATCGACATTCTCTTCAAAAAGCAGATAAGATGAAATTAATTTATCTTTTAGTGTCATTTTTATTACTTTTTGAGTGATTAAAGACGTGCAGTTTGTTCTTCCTTAATCCAATCATAGCCGCGTTCTTCAAGAACCTTAGCAAGCTCCTTATCACCAGATTTAACAATCTTACCATCAAGTAAAACGTGTACAAAGTCAGGAACGATATAATCTAATAAACGCTGGTAGTGTGTAATTACCAATGTTGCATTTTTATCTGTTCTTAAATTATTGACGCCGTCAGAGACAATTCTTAAAGCATCGATATCAAGACCTGAATCTGTTTCATCAAGAATGGCCAATTTTGGTTCTAACATTGCCATCTGGAAAATCTCGTTACGCTTCTTTTCTCCACCTGAGAAACCTTCATTTAATGAACGCGACAAGAATTTTCTATCAATTTGAAGTAGTTCAGATTTTTCTTTAATTTTTTTCAGCATATCTTTTGCTGGCATTGCTTCTAAGCCTTGTGCTTTTCGAACTTGATTAATTGATGTTCTTACAAAGTTAGTCACCGATACACCTGGAATTTCGACAGGATATTGGAATGAAAGAAAAATTCCTTTATGTGCTCTTTCATCTGGAGAAAGTTCTGATATATTTGATTTTTCAAAAATAATATCACCTTCAGTTACTTCAAAATCTTCATTTCCAGCGATAACAGAAGCTAATGTACTTTTACCAGAACCATTTGGTCCCATAATCGCATGAACTTCACCAGCATTTATTTCAAGGTCAATTCCGTTTAATATTTCTTGACCTTCAACGTTAGCATGTAGGTTTTTTATTTTAAGCATGATTTACTTTGTTTCTAATTTGACTTTTTGTTTTTGTGGTGCTTTGACTTCAACAATATCTTCGATGATCAGCCATTCCTCCCACGTATTTTTTTGTTCTGATTTAGTAATTTCACCTGTTAAAATCACAGGAATCATATCAAAACTATCTCTTTTAACTTCGTTAGTTTTTTTGACGAGCTCATTCGCTTTATCGTTCATTTTTATACCATAAATAAAGTCGTCTCCTTTTAAAACAGCTAGATTATCTAGGTAAATAAATTCACCTTTAATCAATTTTCCTGCTTCATATATGCGCGTACTTTTAACTTCTTTCATTGTTTTTTCAGTTTCAGAAACTTCAGATTTTTCACTTTTCTGACAAGCAACAAGTGATATTAAAACGAAAACAATAATAACTTTGAGTCCTTTCATCATAACTAATTAATTATCCAACTGAACCTTCTAATGAGATTTGCAATAGTTTTTGAGCTTCAGCAGCAAACTCCATAGGAAGTTTGTTTAGTACTTCTTTACTGAATCCATTCACGATCAGTGCAATTGCACTTTCAGTATCGATTCCTCTTTGGTTACAGTAGAAAATTTGATCTTCACCAATTTTACTTGTCGTGGCTTCGTGCTCAACTTGACCAGTTTTGTTTTTCATCTCGATGTAAGGGAAAGTATGCGCTCCACATTTATTCCCCATCAATAATGAGTCACACTCTGAGAAGTTACGTGCATTTTCTGCGCGTTTATTCATCTGAACTAAACCTCTGTAAGAGTTTTGAGAATTACCAGCAGAAATTCCTTTTGAGATAATTGTACTCTTGGTGTTTTTACCAATATGTATCATTTTCGTTCCCGTATCTGCTTGTTGATAATTATTTGTCACAGCAACTGAGTAAAACTCACCTACTGAATTATCACCTTTTAAAATACAGCTTGGATATTTCCATGTAACCGCAGAGCCAGTTTCGACTTGTGTCCAGCTAATTTTTGCATTTTTCTCACACAATCCTCGCTTTGTCACAAAGTTAAAAACACCTCCTTTACCTTCTTTATCACCAGGGAACCAGTTTTGAACTGTACTGTACTTAATTTCAGCATTATCAAGTGCGACAAGCTCTACAACTGCTGCGTGCAATTGATTCTCATCACGCATTGGCGCTGTACAACCTTCAAGGTAACTGACATAACTTGAATCTTCAGCAATCACTAAAGTTCTTTCGAACTGACCTGTTCCAGCTTGGTTAATTCTAAAATATGTAGAAAGCTCCATTGGGCATCTCACACCTTTTGGAATGTAGCAGAATGAGCCATCACTAAAAACGGCTGAGTTCAATGCTGCAAAAAAGTTATCTGTTGTTGGAACAACCGAACCTATATATTTCTTAACAAGTTCTGGATGTTCTGAAATAGCTTCAGAAATTGAACAGAAAATAATTCCTTTTTCACGAAGATTCTTTTTAAATGTTGTCGCAACAGAAACTGAGTCCATCACAACATCAACAGCAACACCAGCTAATTTCTTTTGCTCTTCTAATGAAATACCTAATTTCTTAAATGTGTCAAGTAATTCAGGATCAACCTCATCTAAACTATCATATTTCGGTTTGTTATTAGGTGCCGAATAATATGAAATAGCCTGGTAATCTGGTTTTTCGTAACCGACGTTTGCCCAATCAGGCTCTTCCATTGTTTTCCAATGTCTGAAAGCCTCTAATCGCCATTTCGTCATCCAACCTGGCTCACCTTTCTTTTTAGAAATTCCTATCACCACATCTTCATTAAGGCCGGGTGGAAAAGTATCAGATTCAATATCGGTGTAAAAACCGTACTCGTACTCTTTATCTTTGAGTTCTTTTTCTAATTCATGTTCTGTATAAGACATAGCATTCTTTTTTATAATGAAAAACTTTCGCCACAACCACATGTGCGTTGTGCGTTTGGATTATTAAAAACAAAACCTTTGCCGTTAAGACCTCCTGAATATTCTAGTGTTGTACCTACGAGATATAAAAAACTACTTTTATTAATGACTATTTTTACGCCATTATCCTCAAATACTTTATCTTTTTCTTGATGATTTTTATCAAAATTCAAATCATAAGACAATCCAGAACATCCGCCACTTTTTACGCCAACACGTACAAAGTCGTTGTCAATCTTAAAGCCTTCTTCAGCCATTAAGGCTTTCAATTTTTGCTTTGCTGTTTCACTTACTTTGATCATCCTTTTTTAGATTAATTCTAATTAATTCACAAAGATACATTTAACCTTATCAAAGACAAACTCATTAACATTATTATTCATCTTCATCAACTGTGTTCCAACCTCTTGCTTGCATAGGAATCTTTGTATTCATCCTTGAGATTAAATGAATCCCTTCTTTTTCTTCAACCATGTGGCCAATGACTGTTAAATGCGGATTAGCTTTGATTTTCTCATAATCATTTTGACTAATCGTAAAGAGCAATTCATAATCTTCACCTCCATTTAAAGCAACAGTTGTGCTATCCAAGTTAAACTCTTCACAAGTCGAGATAACTTTAGGGTCAAGAGGAATTTTATCTTCATATAGATTAGCACCAACTTTAGAACTTTTACAGATGTGCATGATTTCAGAAGAAAGTCCGTCGCTAATATCTATCATTGAAGTTGGCTTCACTTCAAGTTTTTTCAAGAGTTCAGGAATATCTTTTCTTGCCTCTGGCTTCAGCTGTCTTTCGATAAGATAAGTGTATTCAGTTAAATCAGGTTGTGAATTTGGATTCACCTTAAAGACTTCTTTTTCTCTTTTTAGAATTTGCAAACCTAAATAAGCGGCACCAATATCACCAGTCACGACTAGTAGATCGTTTGGTTTAGCACCATTTCGGTATGCAATATCTTCTTCTTTTGCTTCACCTAAAGCAGTGATGCTGATTTGTAAACCTTTGACAGATGAAGTTGTATCTCCTCCAATCACATCTATATTATATAAATCCGCAGCTTTTGTAATTCCTGCATATATTTCTTCAAGCGCTTCAACAGTAAAACGATTTGAGCATGCGATAGAAACTGTTATTTGTTTTGCTTCGGCGTTCATCGCATAAACATCGGATAGATTAACCATCACAGCTTTATAACCCAAATGCTTTAGCGGCATGTAAGACAAATCAAAATGCACACCTTCAACCAAAAAATCTGTTGTTACAAGAGTTTTGTGCTGATGATCTATCACAGCAGCATCATCGCCAATTCCTTTAAGAGTAGAGTCTGGGTGTTTAATTTTAAAGTGCTGTGTTAAATGATCTATCAATCCGAATTCACCTAACTCTGATAATTTTGTTTTACTATCTTCTGTGTTGTCAAACATGGTTTCAAATTATTTTGCAAAGTTAGTAATAAAGATTTTGATGAGGGTATGATATCATCTCAGCTCAAGCTTCCAAATGCTAAAGTTCTCTAAAAAATTGCATAAAAAAAATCGCACTTGAGAAAGTGCGATTTCAGAAGATAAATCTTTTTATATTCTACTCGTCATCATCATCGTCTTCATAATCACCTTTAGGTTCTTCAGGCATATTAAAATCTTCCATAAATTTTGTTGTGTAATTACCAGAAACATAATCAGGATGTTTCATTAACAAACGATGAAATGGAATTGTTGTTTTAATCCCTTCAATAACAAATTCACTCAATGCACGACGCATTTTATTAATCGCTTCTTTACGTGTTTGTGCAGTCACAATCAACTTTGCAATCATAGAATCGTAATTGGGTGGAATCACATAATCACTGTAAACATGTGTATCCACACGGACACCATGACCACCAGGAATATGCAATGTTGTGATCTTCCCAGGTGAAGGTCTAAAGTTATTGTAAGGATCTTCAGCATTGATACGACATTCGATAGAATGAAGTTTAGGGAAATAATTTTTACCAGAAATTGGTACACCTGCAGCAACTAAAATCTGCTCTTTGATCAAATCATGATCAACGACTTCATCAGTAATTGGGTGTTCAACTTGAATTCTCGTATTCATTTCCATGAAATAGAAATTTCTGTGTTTATCCACGAGAAACTCAATTGTTCCGGCACCTTCATAACTGATATATTCTGCGGCCTTTACTGCTGCATCTCCCATTTTCTTTCTGAGTTTATCAGTCATAAAAGGAGAAGGTGTTTCTTCAGTTAATTTTTGGTGACGTCTTTGCACTGAGCAATCTCTTTCAGATAAGTGACAAGCTTTTCCTGTTTGGTCTCCAACAATCTGAATTTCAATATGGCGTGGCTCTTCAATAAGCTTCTCCATATACATATCATCATTACCAAACCCAATTTTAGCTTCTTGTCTTGCTGATTCCCAAGCTGCTTCAAGTTTATCTTCGCTCCAAACAGCTCGCATTCCTTTACCACCGCCACCAGCAGTAGCTTTAAGCATCACAGGATAACCAACTTTTTTAGCGGTTTTTTTACAGTCTTCAAAGTCTTTTATAATTCCCTTTGAACCTGGAACACAAGGCACGCCAGCAGCTTCCATGGTTGCTTTAGCTGTTGCTTTGTCTCCCATTTTCTCAATCATTTCAGCTGAAGCACCGATAAATTTGATGTCATGTTCAGCACAAATCTTTGAAAAATTGGCATTTTCAGATAAAAAACCATATCCAGGATGTATTGCATCTGCATTGGTAATTTCAGCAGCTGAAATAATATTTGGTATTTTCAAGTATGATTCGCTAGAGGCTGGCGGTCCAATACAAACAGCTTCATCAGCAAACCTTACGTGCAAGCTTTCCTTATCAGCAGTAGAATAGACAGCAACAGTTTTGATGCCCATTTCTTTACAAGTGCGAATAATTCTTAAAGCTATTTCGCCGCGATTTGCGATTAATATTTTCTTAAACATAGGCTTTTCTTTTAATAAAGATTAAAAAGTAAATTGTTAGAAGAGAACATCAATTTAAGATGGATCAACTAAAAATAAAGGTTGATCAAATTCAACAGGAGAAGAATCATCAACTAACACCTTGACGATTTTACCTGAGACCTCACTTTCAATCTCGTTAAATAATTTCATAGCTTCAATTGTACAAAGCACATCACCTTCGTTAATTTGACTACCCACTTCTACAAAAGCTGGTTTATCTGGTGAAGGTTTTCTGTAGAAAGTTCCGATAATTGGAGACTTAACAGTAATATATTTATCATCACCTGAAGGATTTTCAGATGTCGCATCGGCTTGAGGTGCTGCCTGAGCAGGTGCAGTCGCTTGAGGTTGAGCTGACATTTGCTGCTGTGGCATTGCTCCCATTGGGATTTGCTGAACGACTGTTCGCTCTCCACTATCTTCTGAACCTGTTTTGATCGTAATTTTAAAGTCATCCATTTCAAGCTTAACTTCGCTTGCTCCAGATTTCGCTACAAATTTAATAAGGTTCTGAATTTGTTTAATTTCCATAGTTTAAGTTTTTGTGAGTTATTTAGTATTATAAGCCCATTTCAAGTAGATTGATCCCCATGAGAATCCTCCTCCAAATGCAGCAAAGATAATATTATCACCCTTTTTTAACTGTTTTTCGTAATCACTTAATAATAAAGGTAAGGTTGCGGAAGTTGTATTCCCGTAACGCTGTATGTTCATCAAGACCTTTTCTTGGTCTAAGTTCATTCTTTTTGATGTTGCATCAATGATGCGTTTATTGGCTTGATGCGCAACTAACCAACTGACATCATCAGCTTTTAAATTGTTGCGTAGCATTATTTTTTCGCTCACATCAGCCATATTAGAGACGGCAAACTTAAAAACTGTTCGCCCATCCTGAAAGACGTAATGTTGCTTATTTTTAACTGTTTCTTCAGTTGCTGGCATTTGCGAACCACCAGCGTCAATCTTTAAAAATTCTCGCCCAATTCCATCGGTACGCAAAATCTCATCTTGCAAACCAAAGCCATCCTTATTTGGCTCAAATAAAACTGCACCAGCACCATCACCAAAGATAATACAAGTTGCGCGATCTGTATAATCTATAATTGATGACATTTTATCAGCACCAACTAGTAGAATTTTTCTATAACGACCAGATTCTATATATGAAGAAGCTGTTGACATGCCGAATAAAAAACTCGAACAGGCTGCTTGTAAATCGTAAGAAAAAGCATTAGTTGCACCAATTTTTGTCGCTGTATATGCCGCCGAACTCGCGACAGGCATATCAGGTGTGGCGGTTGCAAATAAAACAAGATCGATTTCTTTAGGATCAAGGTTTGCTTTTTCAATCAAGTTTTCAGCAGCTTTAATTCCCATATATGATGAGCCTTTCCCTTCATCTTTAAGAATTCGTCTCTCCTTAATTCCTGTTCGGGTGGTTATCCATTCATCGTTTGTTTCCACCATATCTTCTAACATTTTATTTGTTAAAACATGGTCTGGCAAATAAGAGCCGACAGCTGTTATCGCTGCTTTAGTTTGATTCATACTTTGAATATTTAGCGTCTAATGACAGCTTTAAAATTGATTTTTGAGAAATAAAAAACAATGCAAATTAAAATGATTTTTACTCTTAAACAAAAAACTATACTGCTAAAATATTATTTTGTTTCAAAAATAAAACACAAACACCTGAATTAAAGCAATTTACATATAAATATTGATTTTTATTATCAGATTCGTTTTTAAGAATGCTAAAATTTGTAAAAACAAAAAAGCCCTGAAACTTTCAGGGCTTTTATAATAAAAACTGAGCTTTATAAATCGAACTTGATTCCTTGCGCTAAAGGCAACTCAGTTGTATAATTAATTGTATTTGTTTGTCTTCTCATGTAAACTTTCCAAGCATCAGAACCTGATTCACGGCCGCCGCCAGTTTCTTTTTCACCACCAAAAGCACCGCCAATTTCAGCACCTGATGTTCCAATATTAACATTAGCAATACCACAATCTGATCCTTCAACAGATAAGAAACGTTCTGCTTCTCTTAAATTATTTGTCATAATTGCAGAAGAAAGTCCTTGAACAACACCATTTTGTAGATCTAAAGCGTTGCTGACATCGCCTGAATATTTCATAATATAAAGAACAGGACCAAAAGTTTCATGCTGCACAATTTCATAATCATTTTCAGCTTCAGCAATTGCTGGTTTAACGTAACAACCACTTTCATAACCTTGACCTTCTAAAACGCCGCCTTCAACTAAAACTTTACCACCTTCTTCTTCAACTTTTTTCAAAGCATTGAGGTAATTGTTAACCGCATCTTTGTCAATTAATGGACCAACGTGATTATTTTCATCAAGTGGGTTGCCTATTTTAATTTGCTTGTAAGCATCTACGATTGCGTTTTTAACTTTATCATAAATTGAATCGTGTATAATCAATCGACGTGTCGATGTACATCTTTGTCCGCAAGTTCCAACTGCGCCAAAAACAGCACCAATCACTGTATTTTTGATATCAGCATCTGGTGTGACGATAATCGCATTATTTCCTCCTAATTCTAAAAGTGATTTACCTAATCTTTTAGCGACAGCTTGTGCAACAATTTTCCCCATTCTGATAGATCCTGTTGCAGATACGAGAGGAATACGTTTGTCATTCGTCATGTATTCACCGACTTTATAATCACCAGTAATTAAAGATGAAATTCCTGCTGGCACATCATTTTTCTCAAAAACACGTGCAGCAATTTTTTGACAAGCCACTGAAGTCATCGGTGTTTTTTCAGAACCTTTCCAGATACAAGCATCACCACAAACCCAAGCTAGAGCTGTGTTCCACGACCAAACTGCAACTGGGAAGTTAAACGCAGAAATAACACCAACAACACCTAAAGGATGCCACTGCTCGTACATGCGGTGACCTGGGCGCTCAGAGTGCATTGTTAAACCGTGTAATTGTCTAGAAAGTCCAACTGCAAAATCACAGATATCAATCATTTCTTGAACTTCACCTAAACCTTCTTGGTAAGATTTACCCATTTCATAAGAAACAAGTTTTCCTAAAGGTTCTTTTAGGCGCCTTAATTCATCATTAAACTGACGAACAACTTCACCACGTGCTGGTGCTGGCCAAGTTCTCCACTCTAAAAATCCTTTGTGAGCAGTTGTAATAACTTTCTCATAATCTTCTTGAGTTGTCGCTTGTACTTTTCCGATTGAAGCGCCATCAACAGGAGAAAAAGATTCAATCATTTCACCATTTGCAAAAGATTCTGTTCCTGTAGAAGTTCCTTTATTTTCTTGCTCTAGACCTAAATCTTTAAGCGCTTTATCAATGCCGAAATTCTTAGCAATATCACTCATATTATTCTTTATTTTATTTGATTATTAAACAATTTCTTGCGAATGTAACATTTTTTTCACGGATTTAATAAGGCTATTCCTTAAATCGATGTTATTTGAAATACAACTTATTAACGTCATAAAAGTGAATTTAAAAAGTAGAGTGATAATTCAAATCTCAATAACACGTGTGACACGTTGTGAGATTCGTGTGATGATTTCGTAAGGAATAGTTTGCTGAAATTTATCAAAGCTGACTGCTGAATGTTCTTTTCCAAAGATAGTAACATCATCACCTTCTTGACAATCAATCCCTGTCACATCAACCATGAGCGTATCCATACAGACATTCCCAACAATTGGCGCTTTGTGTCCATTCACCAATATCTCAGCTTTTCCATTACCAAATTGACGTGCAATACCATCTGTATAACCAAGAGGTAAAGTAGCGATTTTTGCTTCTTTCTCCGTTTTGAACATTCGCTCATATCCCACGCTTTCTCCTTTTTGGATTGTACGAAGTTGAGCGATCACAGTCTTTAGGTTTGAAACAGGAATGAGTTGAGCGTTTTCAGCTTCATTATTACCATAACCGTAGAGTGCAATACCTGCACGCACCATATCAAATTCCGCCTCTGGATAATTAAAAATACCACTAGAATTACATAGATGTGATACGAAAGTTTCTCCGAATTTATGAATGAAAAATTGACGTGCTATTTGAAATTTCTCAATTTGCTGCTTTGTAAAATCAACTTGAGAAGCAGTACCGGAAGCTGCCAAATGAGAAAACAAACCAGATAATTTAACTCGTTTATTCGTTTGTATTTCTTCATAAATTTCATCGAGCTCATCGAGATCAAAACCCAATCGATTTAAGCCTGTGTTGATTTTTAAATGAATTGGAAAATCAATTGTTTCCAATTCATTTAGATGCTTGTTAAGTCCAATTAAGAAATTGAAACTATAAACACTTGGTGTTAAGCGGTAATCAATCAAATTAGACAATTCTTCGATTTGAGGATAAAAAACCAATATTGGCGTTTGTATGCCAGAGTTACGCAACCTCACGCCTTCTTCAGTGTAAGCGACAGCAAGATAATCAACACCATAATCGACTAATTTATGAGCGATAATTTCAGAATCCGTGCCATAAGCAAAAGCTTTGACAACTCCCATTATTTTCGTTTCAGGCTTCAATTGACTTTTAACTGTTTTATAGTTTTCAGCCAAAGCCTTTAAGTCAATAATTAATCGGGTTTCTTTTGTTGTCATTTATTATTCAGACTCGTTAATCTTATTTTCTTTATTCTTAAGCTTCTCTTCTCGCATCGCTCTATAAAAAGCCGCACGACTTAAAGGTTCATAAGCTTCAGTTTCGCCCAATAAAACCAAATCGTCTTGTGTAGATTTTCTAAAACTATATTGTGCTAAATTTCCTGTGCGTGTGCAAACTGCGTGAACTTTTGTCACGTATTCAGCGGTTGCCATTAAGTGCGGCATCGGCCCAAAAGGATTGCCTTTAAAATCCATATCCAAGCCAGCAACGACAACACGAACGCCACGATTGGCAAGATCATTACAAACACTCACAATTTCGTCGTCAAAAAATTGCGCTTCATCAATCCCGACCACTTCACAATCATCTGCAAGAATACGTATGTTAGCTGCTGCTGGAACTGGTGTTGACCTAATGGCATTAGAATCATGAGACACAACATCAGCATCATCATAGCGTCGATCAACTTCTGGTTTAAAGATTTCGACTTTTTGTTTGGCAAACTGGGCACGTTTCAATCTACGGATTAGTTCTTCAGTTTTTCCTGAAAACATACTTCCACAAATCACTTCTATCCAACCAAATTGCTCATCAGGATTTACTGTATTTTCGAGAAACATTTTGTAATTTAGGCGTTTAAAATTAAAGTTGAGATTCACTTTCCAACTGCTAAAATTAGTAAAAAATTAAGCGTAATTACAAAGCGAAAGGTAAAAGTTATGAAAAGAGTTTTAGAAGATGAATTGATTAGTTTGGCTCACAGGATTTTAAAATTAAAAAGCAGAGCAGACATACACCAATTAAAAAAAGAAGCAGGAATGCTTTATGAAAAATTAGCCGTTTTATCTTTTGCAGAAAAACATTTTGGCGGAATCAAGCCCACGATAGGAAAGACAGAATTTTCTGATGCTTTTTATTCTCAATATTCGCATATTGATGAAGATGGAGATCATAGAAGTCCTGATGGCACAGAATATAACCCTGAGCCAATTTCTGAACCCAATACAGAAAAAATAAAAGATATTGTTTCTCACATGCCACCGGAAGCTGAACAAGTTGATTATTTAATGAATCAATTTAAAAAGTTATCTGCAACTGATTTTAGTGAACTTGAAGAAAAACAAGAGCTTCATCAAGACACGGAAGTTGATCAGCAAAAAGAAGAGGAGGATTCTCAAGAAGATTTAGAAGACAAAACTCAAGAGTCAGTTGAGAAAAAAGCTGACGAAGAGGAAACAATACAAGAAAAACCAACTCAAGAAGAAGAAAAACAAGACTTTCAAACTCAAGAAGAACTTCAAACTAATCAGGGTGAAATAGATGATGAGCAACCTGTTGATAGCTCTCCAAAAGAAAAACAGGAATCAGAAACCGAACAAAATACTGAGGAGAAAGCTTCAGAAGCATCGTCATTTGAACAAGATTTTGGAGTTCACTTTGACGACTTGCCTTTTTTTGAACCTAAAAAGGAAGACGAACAAGAGTACAAATCTGAAACTTTGGAGGAAAAAAATAGTGAGCCTGAAGTTGAAAACAGCTCGCATCGAGAAAAAGAAACACAGGAAGAACCTCTACCAGATAATATTAAGAAGCAACAACCTAAACGCACAATTGATCTGTTTAATCAAGATAAAAAATCTTTAAATGATCGCCTTCAAGTTGGTTTTCAAATAGGATTAAATGACAGATTGGCCTTTACAAAAGCGCTTTTTGATAATAATGTAGAAGATTACAACAGAGTCATGTCTCAAATTAGCACGTTAAATTCATTTGAAGAGGCTCAAAACTTTATCGACCACAATATCAAACCAGAGTATAACAATTGGGAAGATAAAGCTGACACTTACAAACGTTTTATGAATTTACTCAAACGAAAATTCGAAGCTTAATGTCAAAACTTTTCCTTGTTCCTACGCCGATTGGCAACCTCAATGACATGACTTTTAGAGCCGTTCAAACGCTGAAAGATGTTGATATCATCTTGGCTGAAGACACACGTGTTAGTGGAAAACTACTCAAACATTTTGAGATAGATACGCCAATGAAAAGCTATCATCAACACAATGAACATCATAAAACGGACATTATTATTAAAGCCATTAAAAATGGACAAACTCACGCTTTAATCAGTGATGCGGGAACTCCAGCTATTTCTGATCCTGGATTTCTATTGGTACGCGAATGTATAGCTGCTGATGTTCAGATAGAGTCTTTACCTGGTGCAACGGCTTTTGTCCCTGCACTTGTCAATAGCGGTTTACCCAATGATAAATTTGTTTTTGAAGGTTTTCTGCCTGTCAAGAAAGGAAGACAAACAAAACTAGAAGAACTCGCAAAAGAAAGAAGAACTTTTATACTTTATGAGTCTCCTTATAAACTGATAAAAACACTAAAAAACTTGGGAGAACATTTAGGAGAAGATAGACAAGTCTCCATTTCTCGTGAGCTCACAAAACTTTACGAAGAAACGCTGAGAGGAAGCATCAAAGAAATGCTATCACATTTTGAAACTCACAAACCCAAAGGTGAATTTGTACTCGTGATTTCTGGGCAATAAAAAAGCCCCGTTGTTATTTCAACGAGGCTCTTCTGTATAATTTGAGATTTTTTCTATTTGATTTTTGAAACACGCAATGTGTTTACCATTCCTTTATCTTCAATTGGCATAGACGCTAAGTTGATCACATAGTCTGATTTTTTTGCATAATTGTTATCTACAACATGCTGGTTGATATCTTTAATTGTTTGATCAGTAGAGTCAAATTTATCGTAATAATAAGCTGTCACTCCCCAAAGTAAACTCAACTGCGTTAAGATTCTCTTATTAGAAGTAAAGGCTACAACATTAGCATTTGGTCGCCAAGCTGAAATCTGGAACGCAGTATATCCGGAGTTTGTTAACGTACAAATTGCGCTTGCCTCAATTTCATTTGCCATTAAAGCCGCGTGATAACACACAGACTTTGTCATATATCTTTTAGTTTTGATATAAGGTGGTTCATGAGGAACACGAATCATTGATGAATTTTCAACAGCTCTTACAATTTGAGCCATTTTCTCAATCACTTGTACAGGATATTTCCCAACAGAAGTTTCACCACTTAGCATTACAGCATCAGCACCATCCATAACAGAATTCCCAACATCATTCACCTCAGCTCGAGTTGGTGTTAAGCTTGTAATCATGGTTTCCATCATCTGTGTTGCAATGATCACAGGAATTCTTGCCTGCTTAGCTTTCATCACAAGTTCTTTCTGAATTAAAGGAACTTCTTGCGCAGGAACCTCAACACCGAGATCACCTCTAGCAACCATTAAGCCATCACAGTAAGCGATAATCTTATCAATATTCTTAACACCTTCCGGTTTTTCTATTTTAGCAACAATAGGGATTTTGTGATCACTATGTTCTTTAATGAGTTTTTGTAAAGTTTTTAAATCGCTTGCATATCTTACAAATGAAAGCGCCATCCAGTCAACCTCTAGTTCGCAAGCGAAAATAGCGTCCTTAATATCTTTCTCTGTTAAAGCAGGAAGAGATATTTTGGTGTTTGGTAAGTTTACACCTTTACGAGAGCGAAGCGGTCCGCCTTGAATAACCTTAGCTTTAACCTCATTGGTTTTATTCGTTGAAACGACTTCAAAGATAAGTTTACCATCATCTAAAAGAATGCGCTCACCTTTCTGAACATCACGAGGAAAAGTTTCGTAATTCATGTAAACGCGTTCGTTTGTGCCTTCAAACTCTTCACCAGTTACAAAGTAAATTTCGTCACCTTCACTAACAACAACCTCATCTTTCATTTTCCCAACGCGAAGTTTCGGTCCTTGAAGGTCTCCTAGAATTCCAACATTAAAGCCATATTCTTCATTGAGCTCACGTATCATTTTAACGCGCTCTTTAACGTCATCGTAGCTTGCGTGAGAGAAATTAATTCTAAAGATATTAACACCTTTTTCCATCATTGCTTTCAGCGTTTCTTTACTGCTTGTTGAAGGTCCTAGTGTCGATACTATTTTAGTCTTTTTAGATGTTTTCATTACTTAAAAATTAAATATTCTGGATTTACAATTAAACTCTGATCAATTAAAGAAGCACTTTGAATGCCATTAATTTGATGCAGAATTTTTAGAATTTTAGCACTGTCAAAGATATTCATTTCATCTTCAACTTTGATAAGATAATCGGTGTGTTTTAGGTTTTTAAGCAAGTAAAAGGTTTGAGTAGAGTGATGATCAAATAAAAAGTCATCATTCTTAGTAATTAAGGTTTCTATAAAGCATTTATTAGACACCAAAAACATTTGGCAATCCCAATGAGAATCATAAAAATCGAAACAAATAAAGCTAGCTCTTTCTTGCTCATTATATTTTAGCTGTAAGTCCTTGTCAGATCTCTTAAAACTCACTTTAAAATACTTATTGATAAGATAGGCAACTTGGTGTGCTTCTAAACTTGTTTGGATAGAGATCAATTTAAAATCTTCATTACAAGAATCATCCAAATAAAGTATTTTTTTAGTTGACAAAACACATGAATTTAAAAGTCAAAAAAAACAAACTTAACCCTAAAACAACGAAAGTTTGAATTTAAGAAAAATCTTGATTTAAACACAGTTTATATGGTTAAACTATACCTAAAAGAAATGCCTTAAATATTAAGCGCCTTGGTTTTAATCTCATTTTGCAAGGCATAATAAGCACGTTTAGCAGCTTTTTCTTCTGCCCTTTTTTTAGAAGTTTCTCTTGCTTTAGAAACGACCTCATCATCTATATAAAAGCAAACAGAAAAGTGTTGTTGTTCATCACAACCATTATCAACTTTAGTACAAAACTCAAACTCGTGTTTATTTTTCTGACACCATTTGATCACTAAACTTTTATAGCTTGTCACACGCTTTTCAAGTTCATTCAAGTCCACGTATTTATCAATAAGACATTTTTGAATAAATCTTTCTGAAAAAAGATAACCTTGATCTAAATAAATTGCACCAATTAGGGCTTCGAAAATATTACCCGTGATATTCTTACCCAATTGATGATCAGGAATGTTACGCATCAATAATTTGAGAAGTCCCAGCTCTTCTCCGATAAGATTTAAATGCTTTCTACTCACTATTTTAGATCGCATAACAGTCAGATAACCCTCATTTCCTTGGGGCGCATGTTTGAATAAATAGCTTGAAATCACTGTATTGAGAACCGAATCACCTAAAAACTCTAAGCGTTCATAATTGAGATCTGAACCATTTTCATCTTTTTCTTGCATAGATGAATGCATAAAAGCACGATAATAATGGGCATAAGATTGTGGCTCGAATTCAATAATTTTTTCGAGATTTTCACAAAAAATCCCGTTCGGTTTTGAACGGGATTTCCTAAATAATTTATTGATAAAATTCATATTAAATTATGAATATTATTCGTACTTCTTGAATGCGACACAAGCGTTGTGACCACCAAACCCAAAAGTATTACTCAATGCAACTTTAACATCGCGTTTTTGAGCTTTATTTAAGGTTAAGTTCAGTTTAGCGTCAATATTTTCATCAACAGTAGAGTGATTTATCGTAGGCGGCACAAGGTTATTTTGCATCGCTAAGATAGAGGCAATCGCCTCAATAGCTCCAGCTGCTCCCAACAAGTGGCCTGTCATAGATTTTGTTGAGTTGATATTAATATTTTTAGCATGGTCGCCAAAGACTTCTTTAATGGCTTTTAACTCAGCAACATCTCCTAATGGAGTTGATGTTCCATGCGTGTTGATCGCATCGACATCTTCTGGTCTGAGTCCTGAATTTTTAAGACAGTTTTTCATCACAGCGATTACACCTTGTCCTTCGGGATGAGGCGCCGTCATGTGATGTGCATCAGCAGAGAGACCTCCACCGATAACTTCAGCATAAATTTTTGCACCACGTGCTTTTGCATGCTCATATTCTTCTAGAATTAATGCGCCAGAACCTTCACCTAACACAAACCCATCACGAGTTGCATCAAATGGCCTAGAGGCAGATTCAGGATCATCATTTCGAGTTGAAAGAGCGTGCATTGCATTAAAACCACCCATACCTGCTTGGGTTACCGCAGCTTCACTACCACCTGTAACAATGATGTCACTGTCTCCAAGTCTGATTGTGTTTAGAGCATCAATCATAGCGTTAGCCGAAGATGCACAGGCCGAAACTGTTGTGTAGTTTGGACCCATGAAGCCGTGTTTGATTGAAATATTACCAGGAGCAATATCTGCAATCATTTTAGGTATAAAAAATGGATTAAAACGCGGTGTACCATCACCCTTTGCAAAATTTAAAACTTCATTTTGAAAAGTTTCTAAGCCGCCGATTCCAGCACCCCATATCACACCAACTCTGTATTTATCAACAGTATCTAAATCGATACCTGAGTCAGCAATTGCTTCATCTGAAGCAACCATGGCATATTGGGCAAATTTATCTAAACGTCTAACTTCTTTTCTATCAAAGTAATCTTTGGTATCGAAATTTTTAATCTCGCAAGCGAACTTAGTTTTGAAGTGCTCTGTGTCAAAATAAGTAATAGGCGCAGCACCGCTTTTACCAGTTGATAAGCCCTCCCAATACTCTGAGATAGAATTACCAATTGGCGTCAGTGCACCAAGACCTGTAACAACAACACGCTTAAGTTCCATGTAATGCTTTGTTATTTTGCTTTTTCGATGTAATCTACAGCTTGACCTACAGTTGAAATATTTTCAGCTTGATCGTCTGGTATTTGAATATCAAATTCTTTTTCAAATTCCATAATAAGCTCTACGGTGTCTAAAGAATCCGCACCTAAGTCGTTAGTAAAGCTAGCTTCAGTTACAACTTCGTTTTCGTCAACACCTAGCTTGTCAACGATAATTGCTTTTACTCTTGATGCAATGTCTGACATGATTTTATTTTTTTAAGTTTAGTTTAGTGGGCAAAAATATAAAACTTTATTCTAAAACAAGTTTTAATTAAAAAAATGTCTCCTTTTTTCCTATAAAAAATTATTAATCATTGATATTTGTTAGCTTTACAGCTTAATAATTTTTTTATCGTGGATCAGAATTCTCCCAAAAAAACCAAAAAAATCGTCATTTTCGCTTCAGGAAATGGGACTAACGCAGTCAATATCTTCAATTATTTCAAATCTTATGAAGATATTGAGGTCACGCATATTTTTTCTAACAAAAGAGATGCAAAGGTTTTAGAACGCGCTAATCGTTTAGGTATTACACCTGTTTGTTTCACTAAATCAGCTTTTTCAAAAACTGATGAAGTTTTAATTCTTCTAAAAGAAATCAAACCAGATCTTATTGTTTTAGCAGGTTTTCTTTTAAAAATACCTCAAAGTATCATCGATGCATTTCCTGACAGAATCATTAACATTCATCCTTCTTTATTACCAAAATATGGTGGTAAAGGCATGTATGGATCTAAAGTTCATGAAACTGTTATTGCAAATAAGGAAGTGAAATCTGGTATTAGCATTCATTATGTGAATCCTATTTATGATGATGGTAAAATAATATCTCAACATGAAATTAGTGTTTCTGAAAGCGATACGCCCGAAAGTCTAGCCGAAAAGATTCATGAGTTAGAATACAAGTATTTCCCTCAAGTTATTCATCAAATTTTATCTTCTTAAAAAATGGCTAAGAAAAAATTCTATGTTGTTTGGGATGGCTGGGAACCCGGTATATATAAATCTTGGGACGATTGTAAAAAGATGATTAAAAACTATAAATCTGCCAAGTACAAATCTTTTAAAACTTTAGAAGAAGCAAAGTCCGCGCTTGAAAAAGGTTTTTTCGAATATCATAAAACTAAAAATCAGCTAAGTCAAAAAGCTTTAGCTGACATTAATTTTAAAAGTATTTCAGTCGATGCTGCTTCAAGTGGAAATCCTGGTAAAATGGAATATCGCGGCGTAATAACAAAAACAAAAGAAGAACTTTTTAAAATTGGTCCTTTTGAACAAGGAACAAATAATATTGGTGAATTCTTGGCTTTAGTACATGGTTTAGCTTTTTTGAAAAGTAAAAACAGTCAGCTTGCCATCTACTCTGATTCTAAAATTGCGATGAGTTGGGTGAGACAGAAAAAGTGCAAAACCAAATTAAAAGAAACAGCTGTTAATGCTAAAGTTTTTGAATTAATTGCACGAGCGGAAAACTGGCTGAAAACAAACTCTTACAATACTGTTATTTTAAAATGGAACACTAAAGAATGGGGAGAAATCCCTGCTGACTTTGGTCGCAAATAAATCTGTTATTCTTTTTGTTGTGACATCATTTTTTGATAATAAAATGCAGGTATCAAAATGATGATTAAAACTGGCTGAACCAAAAACCTTCTTGTATAAAACAGATAAAAATACTCACCTTGAGTCAAATTTGTGAGAAAGTAGACTAATACTGGCGCTAAAACGATATAATTAATTGCATACAGTAAAGCTGCAAATTTTAATGTTCTTTTACTTCTGAATAATAAAAAAATAATTGCTAAAGAGATGACACTATTCAATAGAAACCTTAATGTAATTTGAGTTAATTCATGAAAAACATCAAATACAGGCGGTTCAGCATAACTGAATTCTGTAGCAAAAAAAACACTTAACTCGCTGCCGAATATATCTTGGTCAAAAAAACGTATCGCTGCTAAAGCAATAAAGAGTAAAACAACCAATGTGTAACGTAAAAATTTAAACATCTTTAGGTGAGGTTTTAGGTCTAAAATTACGAATCCAAATAAACCAAAGTATAAAAACAACACCATAAATAAACGCAGGGAACAAGGTGGTGTGAAGGAGATCTGTGTATTCTGGATATTCGTAAATCGCAATTGTTAATAAAGCAATCCGTAAAATATTTAAGGCATAAATAATAACTAAGCCTGCAAAAATATAAAGCAAAGTTGATTTCCAGTCTTTCTTGAAAGCAAGTATAAAAGCAAGAAAAAGAACCATAACGCTGATGGCATTACAACCTTCAACAATACGGACAACGTAATCACCATTAACTGCAATACGCATTGAAGGATCATAATCACTTGGAATTGATTTGGTCTCGTAACCAAACGCTTCAATTAAATCCTGACTTTGTAAGGCGACAATATGTGTGATAAATTCAGGATAATATTTCTGAGAGCTGGCATTATTCAAATAAAGATTATATAAAAATGCAAGTATCAAATAACTCCCAAAGAATGTAAGCAAAAAGCGGATAACAGGTTTATTCTTTTGTAAAAGACGCATTATGTAAAAGAGATTGGTATGATTAAGCAAAAATATAGAAATCTTCATGAAGACTCAGCCAAATATAAATACTTTTGCAGAAAAAAAGTAATGGAATTTAATGAACTTAAACACAGGGTTTCAAGCCTTATAGAGAAACAAGATGTGAACCAAGACGAAAAATTGAGATTGATATGTGAACTTCTAAAAGCTGAAGTTTCGCATTATGACTGGGTCGGTTTCTATTTTCAAAACGAAGATAAAGAAGAATTAATTTTAAAAGCCTTTGCAGGTGAACCAACTGAGCACACCATCATTCCTTTTGGCAAAGGTATTTGCGGCCAGGTAGCAGTCTCAAACGACAACTTTTTAGTTGATGATGTGAAGGCGCAAAATAATTATATTGCTTGTAGCATTGATGTTAAATCTGAAATTGTTATCCCTCTATTTGTCAATGGTAAAAATATAGGTCAAATTGATATTGATTCACATACCGCAAAAGCATTTGACAAGGATGATGAAGACTTTTTGGTATGGGTGAATGCTGAAGTTTCTAAAAAAATGTTTTAATTTTTTTGAATGGTTTAAATCATCTAAAAATATTACTTTTACACAAAAAATTAGTAATCCTATTGTAACTGCCTTATTTAATTGAGCTATCCTTTTAGGTAAAATTTAATTTGACATATATTTGCATCCATGAAAAACTACCTCTATTATATCCTAACCATTGTTGTTTTTGCTTCATGTGCTCCTAAGAAAAACATCATATACTACCAAGACTCAGATTCTGTTGAACTTAAGTCAGTTGAAGAGATTTATAAACATCCTAAGATACAAATCAATGACATATTGCACATCACTGTGTCAGCATTGAATCCTGAGAGTGTAATTCCATTTACATCGGAGATTTCCAAAAATCAAACACAAAGTATACGTATGGAGTTATTAAAACTTCAAGGATACCTTGTCAATAGTGATGGAGAAATCAATTATCCTCAATTAGGAAAGATTGATGTTAAGGGGAAAACAACTCAAGAAATCACAAGTTTAATTCAGGAAAAGCTTTCGAAATTCATAATTATGCCTCGCGTTTCGGTAAGAATTATTAATTATAAATTCACAATTGAAGGAGAGGTCAAAAAGCCTGGCACTTATGAATCTTCTGAAGAATTATTGACTCTACCGCAAGCATTAGGTATGGCTGGTGACTTAACAATTAATGGAAAACGTAATAATATAAAGATCATTAGAGAGGTGAATGGAAGCAGAGAGGTAAAAACAATTGACATGACAAAAACTGGGTGGCTTAATAGTCCTTACTATTACGTATATCCTAATGATATTGTTTATGTGGAACCTAACAGTCCAAAAGTGAAACAAGCCGGATTTATAGGAAATACTGCTACATTACTATCAGCGCTTTCCGTAATTTTATCAGCAATTGTTATAATCACCCGATAATATGGATAACAACTACCAACAGAACGCATACCAAGACACTGAGAACAATAGTGGTGAGGATATTAAAAAGACAATTTTTCAATATTTGAAATATTGGCCATGGTTTATTATTTCAGTTATCATAACAGTAGGCTTAGCATATATGTATATGCGTTATTCGCCTGCCATATATAAAACTAGCTCTAAAATCAAAATTCTAAAAGAGCAAGAAGGATTAGATCTTCAAGGTTTACAAGGTGCATCTCCATTAATAGACATGAGCTCTGTAAATTTAGATAATGAAATTCAAATACTTAAGTCACGTCGTATCGCTAAAAAAGTGATAGAGGATTTAAGGCTTCAAACGAAATATTACACATCTGGTACAATTAAAGATCGTGAAATTTGGGACAATCAAGTTCCTTACATCATTGATTGGTCTGCTTCCGACAGCTCTGATTATAAAGAGCTTCCTATGATGAACCTAAAGTTTGAAACTCAAAGTAATTTTAAGTTAATTGAAGTCGAATCAGACTTTAAAATTTCTGCAAAGCTTGGAGACACTATTGAGTATAGTAATCAAAAGGTTGACAATATTAAATTCAGTATAGGGATAAATCCTTTTTACAAAGGTGATTTAGCTTCCTTCATTGAAAAATCTTATAGTTTCAAAAAATCGAATCTGGACCAGACAATCACAAATTTAACTAAAAATTTAGTGACTGAAACTGTAGATCAACGAGCTGATATTATCACAATAATTATTGAAGGAGAAAACGAAAGCAAAAACGAAGACATACTCGATGAATTGATGAAGCAGTTCAATCAAGATGGAGTTGATGATAATAGACTTATTGCCAAAAGAACACAGGATTTTGTAGAAAAAAGACTCGACTTTATTGTTGAAGAATTAGACACTGTTGAAACTGGTATTGTTGATTATAAAAAAGCTAATGATTTAACTGACATCAAAGGAAACACAGAGTTGCTTTTCGAAAAGGTTGGCAAAACCGAAATGAAGCGTTTTGAAATAGAAACCCAAGTTGAAATAGCAAATGAGTTTAAAAACCTTGTCAACAACCAAGAATCTATAAGTCTTTTACCTGCTAATTTAGGCATTGAAAGCAATGAGGTCAATTCGTTAACTAAAGCATACAATGATTTAGTTCTCGAGAGAAATGAAATCATGGTATCTTCTACTAAAGACAACCCAGTAATTAAGTCAATTGATCAGCGTTTAAAAGAGATTAGAAAAAACATTAATAGATCAATTGATAATTATACGGAAAGCTTAAAAATATCATTAAAAAACACACGAACAAGAGAATCAATATTTAGCTCTACAATTGATAAAATACCGAATCAAGAAAAAGAGATTAGAAGCATTGAAAGAGAGAGGTTAGTCAAAGAGAAATTATTCTTATTTCTTTTACAGAAAAGAGAAGAAGCGACTTTAACTTATGCAATTACAGCACCCGTAATTAAAGTTGTGGATTTTGCTTACACACAACCTAATCCTGTTAGCCCAAAAAAGAAAATTATTGCTTTAGCTGCTTTAATTCTCGGTCTGATCATTCCTTTTGGAATTTTATACTTAAAGTTTTTGCTTGACACTAAATTAAACTCAGCAGATGCAATTAAAAGAGAGCTTCCAGATATTCCTGTTGTTGGTGAAATACCATTAACTAATGTTTCTGAATTCAATATGATTACGCCTACTGATAGAAGTCCTCTAGCCGAATCTTTTAGAATTTTAAGAACAAACATTAATTTCATCAACTTAACTGCAAGCCAGAAAAAAAAGCACAACCAAGTCATTTATGTCACTTCATCGACTAAAGGTGAAGGTAAAACTTTTGCTTCAATAAATTTAGCCTCAGTTACTGCGCATCAATCAAAAAGCACTCTTTTGGTTGGTTGTGATATTAGAAATCCACAATTGCACAACTATTTTGGACTTGATAAGAATGTTAAAGGCCTAAGTAATTACCTTTACGACACAAGTATTTCAATAGATGATGTAACAATTGAAAATGTCAATAACAGTGATTTGGATGTTATACTTTCAGGAGAAATACCACCAAATCCTTCTGAGATTCTACTTAGCTCAAGATTCGATGAATTTATAGAAGACGCTAAGAAAAAATATAAGTATATAATTGTTGATACAGCTCCTACAATATTGGTGACTGATACAATAATGATATCCGATAAAGCTGATATCACGCTTTATTTAACAAGAGCAGACTATACAGATTTACGACTATTAGATCATATTAAAGATTTAAAAAAGCATAAGAAATTAAAAAATATTGGTATCATTCTTAATGGCGTTAAACAGTCGGGGCGTTATTCTTACAACTATGGCTATGGTTACGGATATAATGAAGATACCTCTAACGGTAAAAAGAATTGGAAATTTTGGAAAAAGTAAAAAAACAGAATCCTTATTATTTAATTCTTATCTTTAGTTTTATTATTACGCTATTTTCTAGTTGCGGATCTAAAAGAAAGATGGCAAAGGAAATTAGCAAAGAAGAAAAGATTGTTAATTATGCCAAAAATTATTTAGGAACTCCATATCAATACGGTGGTACGACGCCAAGAGGCATGGATTGTTCAGGCTTAATCCAAACATCTTATTATCAATATGGAATCAAAATGCCTCGCTCTACTAAAGGCTTATTGAAAGCGGGCAAGAGAAAACCTTTAAGAAAAGCTAAAGTTGGAGATCTTGTTTTTTTTAGAACCTCTAAACGTTCTCGAAAGAAAAACCATGTTGGTATCGTCACTAAAGTTAATGGTGATGCTGTTGATTTTATTCACTCAAGCACATCAAGTGGCGTTATTATTTCTTCTACCGAAAATCCTTATTGGAACAAAGCCTTTGCCGAGCTTAGGCGCTATATAAAGTAGAACTTGAAATTTTTAAATATCAACTTAATCATCCTCACATTATTTTTATGTGTAGGAGTTGCTTTGGGTTTTCATTTCGAAATCCAAAACAAGGCTTTGATATTTATCTCCACTTCTAGTGTTTTCATCGTCAGCTATTTTATTATCAAAAGAAATCTAAAGCTGTCATTTATATTTTTTGGCTTAGCATGTTTAATGCTTTTTTTTATCGGGTACGCGCGTGCACAATTAGAGTCTCCACTACTTCAAAAAAATCATTACGCACAAAGCGATATAAGTCATCAAACGCCTGTTCAGTTTCAAGGAGAAATTACTGAAGTTCTAAAAGCTAACGCTTATAATGATAAGTATTATCTCGAATTATTTCAGATCAACTCTCAAGACAATCGTGGTAAAATACTTTTAAAAGTTAAAAAAGATTCCCTTAACAAACCACTCAAAATTGGTCATCAAATTCATGGGATTGCGACTTTTAAAGATTTAAACTCTCCTCAAAATCCACAAAGATTCAACTATAAAGCGTACATGAAATTTCAGTCTGTCTATGCAACTTTAGACACTCAGAACGAATATATTGAAGTTTATAAACTCAATTATTCACTAAAATCTCACGCTGATGAAGTAAGGTTTATTATTAAAAACAAATTAGAAAATGCTGGTTTTAATGGAGAACCTTTAAACTTAATTGAAGCAATGTTGCTTGGGCGTCGTGACAACATCAGTAAAGAAACACTCTCAAATTTTCAAGATTCAGGTGTTATCCACGTTTTAGCTATATCAGGTTTACACGTTGGTATCATCTTAATTTTCTTGCATTGGCTAACGTATTTTACGCTTTATAACCGATTAACGAGACTTGCAAGACCTCTTATCGTCATTATTGGTCTTTGGGGTTTTGCTTTTATAGCAGGTTTGTCACCTTCAGTTGTTAGAGCTACATTGATGTTTAGCATTTTAAGTTTTAGCTATTTTCTTCAAAGACGAACAAGCACTGTCAACATTTTATGTGTTGCACTTTTACTCATGCTTATTTACCAACCTCAGTACTTATTTCAAGTTGGTTTTCAATTGAGTTTTACAGCTGTTTTAGGAATTCTGATACTTCACCCAAGGCTTAAAAAAATCTATCAACCACGCTATTTTTTAGACAGAATCATTTGGGACGTTTTGAGCGTTTCTATCATCGCACAAATTAGTGTTCTACCTTTGCTTTTATATTACTTTAATCAAGCTTCTGCCCTATTTTGGCTAGCTAATATTATAGTGATTCCGTTTTTGGGAATTATTTTGGGTTTTGGAATTTTCAGTATTGTTTTAAGCTTATTAGGCTTGATGATTAAACCTTTAGTTGTTGCTTATAGTTTTATTTTAGAAACTCTCCTTAAGGCTATTGAATGGGTCGCTGTCCAAGATCAATTTATATTTGCAAATATCTATTTCAATAAAGCCATGTTATGGACAAGTTTGTTAATACTAATCAGTCTCTTGGTATGGGATAATAAATCTAAAATTAGATCTTATACATTTTTGAACATCAGTGTTTCAGCTTTCCTCATTGTGTTTTTAAATGCTTATAAAACATATAAAAATCAATCAGATTTATTTGTATTAAAAAGCTATAACAAATCTTTAATAATAGAAATTAATGGCTCAGAAATGATTGTTTATAAGGATTCCATAACTGAAAGTAAAGAGAAAGATTATGCTACGAAGAGTCTAGCGCAGTTGAAAGGAATTCAAACAATTCAGGAAAGACCTCTAAAAAATATCTATAAGCTTAACCAAAATAAAAGTCTCTTAGTGATAGACTCACTTGGCGCTTATGAAAAAAATCATCTTAATGATTACGTTCTACTTAGAAGTTCTCCAAAAATAAATCTGGAGCGTTTTATAAGCTCAACCAAACCGAAGTTGATTATCGCTGATGCAAGCAATTATAGGAGTTATTTAAACCGATGGAAATCAACATGCGAAAAATACAATATTGATTTCCATTCGATTTATGAAAATGGTGCTCTTGAATTGAGCAAGTTTAAAAAGTTGCCTTAAAATTTGATTGGTAAGCTTCCCATTCTTCTTTTGTTGTCACATTTTTATACTCGTCTTCAGCAATCATTTTGAGAAATACTTCAAGCTGTTGAGCAGTTTTGTAGCCGACAACTGGCGAAATCACATCAGAGTTTTCATCAAAGAAAACAACCGTTGGATAAGCACGAACTTTTAAAGCATGAGCAAAAAAGTGCTGACTATTTCTTGCCTTATCAGATTTTGAAGCATCATGATTTGGATTTTTATAATCAAACCCTTGATAATTCACTTCTTCAGTTCCTTCTGCATCAAATTTGACAGCGTAAAAATGTTCATTTACATATTCAATTAATTTCTTGTTCGTAAAAGTACGTTTATCCATTAATTTACATGGCCCACACCAATCTGTATAAATGTCTGCAAAAATCTTTTTAGGCTCCTTTTTTTGTTCCTCTAAAGCGTCATTCATTGACATCCAGTTAATCTCTTGTGCAGAGACATAAAAGCTGACTAATAAAATGACAAGGCTTAATACCCGTTTCATATTTTAAATTTTGATTATTTATAATTTATTTGACGCCATGCATCAATTTCTTCAATAGTGGATGTAAAGCTGAAACTAGTAAACCAGCGACAATAGGAATTGCAGCAAAAATCAAAAAGAAAGTTGACATGCTATATTCATCCTGTATCTGATCGACCATTCCTCCCATTGAAGCCGCTACTTTGTTACCAATAGCAATAGCCAAGTACCACATCCCGAACATCAAGGCAATCATACGTGCTGGCACTAATTTACTCACATAAGAGAGTCCAACCGGAGATAAACAGAGTTCACCCAATGTATGGAACAAATAAGCTAAAATTAACCAAATCATACTAACACGAACTACACCTGCTTCAGCTCCTTGTGGAATTATGCTTGATCCAAAAGCTAGGACTGCGAAGCCAATACCCATGACAATTAAGCCTAAACCATATTTAAATGCGGCTGATGGATTGTATTTACTTTCCCACCATTTAGAAAAGAATGACGCAAATGCAATGATGAAAAATGAATTTAGAATACTGAACCAAGAAACAGTTATCTCAACCTCGTTATCTTTCACTTCGGTTACAGTTCCTTCAACAATTTGTGACTGTAAACCTTCTTCTTGATAATCTAAGGCTAAATCTTCTTTCTTAACTTCATCAAGATATTGATACTTGCCAAGTTCTAGATGAGCAGCAACATTTTGACCAACGTTTAGCTCATCACTTGAAGTCAAATCAAATGATCTAGTGACTGCAGTTTCGCCTGCTTCAAGAGGTCTTGACGCCGAGATGGCTTCATAAATTGTTTTAGTTTCTCCATCAACAGTTTCTTCAATAGCTACAGCTTCATATTGTACTTCATAAGCTTTTGTAGAGAAATCTTGAGCAAGCATCCAAATAACAATACCCCAAACAACAGTAAAACATATAGCTAAAACAATGTTACTTCCTGGTATTCTAGCAAATGATTTTTTATTTAAAAGGTATAAAACCCAAGTAATAATCATTAATGGAATCACAGTCAGTAAAGTGTTAACCACGTTAAATATAATCGCTGAGTTACCTGTGAGTACACGATCGGTATAATCTCTTGCGAAAATAACCATTGAAGTTGCTGCCTGTTCAAAAGGAATAAAGAATAAAACCGTGAAGAATGCAAAAATAATAACTGCGATCATACGATCTCTCACAACTTTCTCATAACGAACAATTCTTCCTATGACCAAGAATAAAAATAAAGCAACACCTATAAGCGTAACCACTAAAGGTCCTGATAAAATATCTTTTGAAACTAGAAATTCTTCAGGTAGTAAGTTAATGTTTCCAATTTTTGAAGTTGGATCATTAATCAAATACAATAAACCAATCGCTGAAGTCACAACGATTAAAATTTTATCTAACGAAGTAAATTTATTCTCTTTGTAATCTTTAACCTCGTTCGCTTTTTCTTCCTTTGTCTGTCTTTTAGGTGGAGCACCAATTTTACCAAATAATGGTTTCGCTAACAGAAACTGAACAGTTCCGAATAACATGAAAACACCTGCTAAACCAAAGCCCCAAGACCAACCAACGCGCTCTGCTAAATAACCACAAAGCATCATTCCGAAAAAAGATCCTGCATTAACTCCCATATAAAAAATGGTGTAAGCACCGTCTTTTTTCTCTGGTAAGTAAACATACATTTCAGAAATAATGGACGTGATATTTGGCTTAAAGAAACCTGTTCCTAAAACAAGTAAGCCTAAGCCCATGTAGAGAGATAATTCAGTTTCAATAGCCATTGATGCATGACCCAAAGTCATGATGACACAACCTATTAAAACTGCCCAACGATAACCCGTTAATTTATCAGCGATAACACCACCCAATATCGGCGTTAAATAAAGCAAACCAGCATAAGTACCAAAAAGTGCTCCTGCATTTGAAGCTGACCATTCCCAACCAGGATTACTCCCAATGGCTGCCATTGTTAAGAAATTAACTAACAATACGCGCATTCCGTAAAAAGAGAAGCGCTCCCACATTTCTGTGAAAAATAAAACAAAAAGTCCAGCTGGGTGACCTAATACTTTACTTTTAAAAAACTCATCATGCTGAGTCGAACTTGCTGTTGCCATAGTCTATATATTCGTATTAATCCTTAATTTCTGTATCTGCGATTTCAAAACCTTCAGCTTCTAATCCTTCTACCTCTTTATCTTCCGCACCATGCGTCAATTTCTTAAGTCTTTTTAGGAAAAGAATAAGTAGGAAACCGAAACTCACTGTAAAAATTGTTAACCAAAGGAAAGTTTGATATTCCTGTTCGTTTTGTTCTTCTTCTAAAACGAAGCTCACGCCATAATCTTTACCATCTCCCTTATTCTCTGTCTGCTGAGCAGCATCAGGATCTTTTTCAAAAATCAAACGTGCGTGATAAGGGTCTTCCTTAGTCACTTCATTTGAAGATAGAGTTTCTTTTAACTCAGCTTTTCTTTTTCCACTTAATTCAAAAATAGGATTAAGGTCTCTTGTTCCTTCATATTCTGTGTACTGAACTTCACCGTTTTCTAGGTAAACATCACTTTTTACAATGAAGTTTTTATCTTCATTAATTGGATAATCGTAAACTTGAATAACTTTATTCTTTTCGTTTTTCACCTTCATGGTGTCTTTTTCCATAAAAGGTATGACTTGCTCTTTATTAAAAAGCATTGTTCCTTTATAAGGATCAAGTTGTGCTGATTCTCCAATGCTACCTGCAAGTTTATTACCAAAACCAGTTGCTGCGAAGAAAACCCCCATCATAATAGAAGCATATTTCAATGGCGCTAATTTGGTAATAAAAGAAAGTGCGACAGGCGATGTTGATAACTCACCAAGCGTATGAAATAAATAAGCTAGGAAAATCCAGATCATTGCTGCTTTTCCAAAAGTTTCAGAGCTAGCCTCTTTTGAAGCAAACATCATGAAAACATAACCAAGTCCCATGATAATGGTACCAACTGACATCTTGAATAAAGACGAAGATTCTCTTCCTTTTTTCTTCCACCACACCCAGAAACCTCCAACAAGAGTTCCGAAAATGATAATATATGCCGCATTTAGAGATTGGAATACAGCTGCAGGGATTTCTTCTAACCAGCTTAAACCAATATTTCTGTCAATTTTTGCATCTGTGTAAAGGTTCATCAATCCACCAGCTTGCTCAAAAGCTCCCCAGAAAACGACAACCATTAAAAATGAAATTAAAAGAACTATAACTCTATCTTTTTCAACTTTTGTTAAAGGTCTTTTAGCTGCTGCTTTTTCTTCTGGAGTAACATTATCTCCACCACTAAATTCTCCAACACCTTTAAGAAATTTCTGTCCCCAGATATAAACAACTTGTCCGAGTAACATTCCGATTCCTGCTAAGCCAAATCCATAATGCCATCCGTAATAATAGGCAACAAAACCAACTGAAATACTTGCTAAAAAGGCACCAATATTAATACCAATATAAAAAATAGTGAATCCGCTATCTCTTCTGATATCTCCTTCCTTGTATAGACCACCAACCATTGTAGAAATGTTTGGCTTTAAACCTCCAACACCAATGATAATCAATGTTAGACCTGTAAAGAAAGCCCAATCTTGAGGAATTGCAAGTATTCCGTGACCTAAACAAAGGGTAATTCCGCCCCACATCACAGTTTTTTTCTGGCCAAGTAACTTATCTGCAATCCAACCTCCAGGAATAGAAGCTACGTAAACTAACATTGTGTACCAACCGTAAAGCCAAATCGCATCTTTACTACTCCAGCCTAAACCAGGATCTGCAGCTGTTGCTGATGCAGCAATATATAATGTGAGGATGCCACGCATTCCGTAATATGAAAAACGTTCCCACATTTCTGTAAAAAATAGAATAAACAATCCGACTGGATGTCCAAATAATTCTGTTCTCTTTCTCTCTACTGTTGTTGCCATATATCTTAGTTCTGGTTATTTATTTTATAAATTTTCTGTAATAAAATCTGTCATTAAGTTGTACAAATGTAAGCGTGTGTTTCCTCCATAAATTCCGTGGTTTTTATCAGGATAAATACGCCAATCAAATTGTTTATTCTCTTGTACTAAAGCTTCGATTAATTGCATTGTGTTTTGTACATGTACATTATCATCTGCACTTCCGTGAATCAGTAAATAACTATTATCGTCATTAAAGTTTTTTACATGCGTAATAGGTGAATTGTCATCATAACCACTCGCATTTTCTTGTGGGGTTGTCATATAGCGCTCTGTGTATATCGAGTCATAGAATCTCCAACTTGTCACTGGTGCAACTGCAATTGCGAAACTAAAAACATCACCTGCCTGAAAAATTGCATTAGAAGACATGAATCCGCCGTAGCTCCATCCCCAAATACCAATCCTATTCTCATCAATATAATCACGCTGACCTAAAAGTTTTGCAGTATCAATTTGATCTTGAAGCTCAAACTTACCAAGTTCCTTTTGAGTCACTTTTTTAAAATCTCGACCTTTAAATCCTGTTCCACGACCATCAACAGTAACTATAATGTATCCTTTGCTTGCCAACATTTGATACCAATAATCGTTTGAACCCATAAAGCTATTAGAAACAGATTGTGAACCTGGCCCTGAATATTGATACATCAACACTGGATACTTCTTAGAAGCATCAAAATCCAAAGGCTTAATCATCCACATATTCAAATCATTTCCATTCACTTTAATTGTTGATAATTCTTTAGGCGATATTTGATACTCTTTTAATTTATTTTCTAAAACATCATTGTTCTTAATTTCTCTAACAACTTTTCCGTTTTTAGCTAAATTTAAAGTGTAAAGATTTGGTGTTTTAACGCTATTAAATGTATTCACATAATAAGTGAAATCTGCAGAAAAAGATGCTGAATTCGTCCCTTCTTTTGTGCTTAAATCTCTTTTTGATTCTCCGTTGAGCTTGATTGAATAAATTCCGCGATTAACACTTCCTGTTTCAGTACTCTGATAAAGAATACGCTTGTTTTGACGATCATAACCATAGTAAGAAGTCACTTCCCATTTACCATTTGTCACTTGATCGATCAGTTTTCCTTTCTTGTTATAGTGATAAATGTGTTTCCACCCATCTTTTTCACTCGTCCAGATAAAGCTGTTATCCTCTAAAAAAGTTAAGTCATCTGTGACATCAACATAGGCGTTATCTTTTTCTGTATGAATCAATTTTGCTTTGCTTGTTTTTGTATCCACAAAATAAAGTTTCAATTCATTTTGATGCCTGTTAGTTGCTTGCACGCTAAAAACATTTTCATCTTTTGTCCACTTCAATCTTGGCAAATATTCGTAGGCTTCTAAATTAACTTGATTCGTTTTTTGAGAATCAACATCATAAATATGTAAAGTTACATCTGCATTATTTTCTCCAGCTTTTGGATATTTAAAAGCATCTTGACTCGGGTACAAATCTTGTCCGTATCGACCATACATATCCATCGAAAACTCCGGAACATCAGTTTCATCAAACCTTAAAAAAGCAATTTTATTGCCGTCTAAACTCCATTCAAAAGCACGAACAAAAGCAAACTCTTCTTCATAAACCCAGTCCGTCAATCCGTTGATGATTTTATTATCAACACCATCAGTTGTGACTTGCGTTTTTTGGGTTGAAGAAATATCTTTAATAAAGATGTTATTGTTTTTCACATAAGCAACCTTCTCATTATTTGGAGAAAAAGTTGGTTCCTGAATCATCTCTTCATCAATACGGGTTATTTTTTTTGTTTTGATATCATACACGAAATAAATTCCTCTCGTTGATCTTCTAAAAATCGGTTGAATGTCAACTCCCAAAATCGCTTTAGATTCATCTTCGCTTAATTTGAAAGTTTGAAAATATTTTAATTCTGGAATATCAGCACTGTTTATTAAAGTGCTAGTTCGCTGACCCGATTTATAACTATAAATATCAACACGCATTTCCGATTTTTCTCGGTCATAATCTTGAATGATGTATGACTGCCCATCGTTTAGCGACTGCAAAGCTTGCAATCCCTCTTGTCTGAATGTCCCAGACCAAATTTCCTCTAAAGAAATTTGTTTGTTTTGAGCCGAAATTTGAAATGAAAATGCTAGAAATAAAAGGAATGAAAAAGTCCTGAAAAACATAAGCCTAAATTTGAATCTTCAATTTTACTAAAAAAACATTAAAAACCACTTGTTTTTAGTCATAAAACTGCTTACTGAAGGTCTTAAAATGCTAAAAAAAATTTGGTCGAGAGCTAAATCTCAAAAAATTGAATTAGAAAAGACGAAAATCACGCAGAGTCACTTGTAAATACTGTTGTATATTTGTTTGAAAATTGACAAGAAACAGCCTTATGCCAATAATCTCAGGTTTCTCAAAACTCAGCAAAGAATCAAAAATTGATTGGATTTGCGATCATTATCTCTCATCAAACAAAAACGCTAAACAAGTTCTAGCAAATTATTGGAATTCTGATTCTAAATTGCAGAAACTACATGATGAGTTTACTGAGAATACAATTTCAAACTACTACTTGCCTTTTGGTGTTGCTCCAAATTTCACTATCAATCATGAAACTTATGCAATTCCAATGGCTATTGAAGAAAGCTCGGTCATTGCGGCAGCAAGTAAAGCTGCTAAATTTTGGAATGATAAAGGCGGTTTCAAGGCTGAAGTTTTAGGCACAAAAAAGGTTGGCCATGTTCATTTAAATTACAAAGGTGATGCTCAAAAATTAAAAGATTTTTTTAATCAAATTAAATCTCAGCTAATAATTGATGCAAAACCCATCACTAAAAACATGGAGAAAAGAGGTGGCGGCATTCTAGATATTGAACTTGTTGATAAAACTGATCAACTCGATCATTACTTTCAACTGCACTGCACCTTTAATACTAAAGATGCGATGGGTGCTAATTTCATCAATTCTTGCTTAGAGCAATTTGGACAAACCTTTGAACGCGAAGCAGAAAAACATGATGCTTTTAAGGAAAATTCACCCGAGGTGATCATGTGTATTTTATCAAATTATGTTCCTGAATGTTTAGTCCGAGCTGAAGTTTCTTGTGATATTAACCAATTAGGAAAAACCAAAGAGGAAGCTGAGAAGTTTGTTAGAAAATTTAAGCAAGCCATCGATATTGCGACTATAGAACCTTATAGAGCTGTCACACACAACAAAGGTATCATGAACGGCATAGATGCTGTTGTATTAGCAACGGGTAACGATTTTAGAGCTGTTGAGGCTGGCATTCATGCTTATGCTGCTAAAGATGGACAATATAAAAGTTTGACAAAAATCAGCTTGAAAGATCAAAAGTTCAGATTCTGGATTGAAGTTCCTCTTGCAGTTGGGACAATTGGCGGTTTGACAAGCTTACATCCTTTAGTCAAAATTGCGATGGAAATGTTGGGCAAACCTAATGCAGAAGAACTTATGAAGATTATTGCTGTGGCTGGTTTGGCTCAAAACTTTGCTGCCGTTAACTCATTAGTGACAACAGGAATTCAGAAAGGTCACATGAAGATGCACTTGATGAATATTCTCAATCAACTCAAGGCTACAGAAGGTGAAAGATTAAAAGCTGTTGATTATTTTAAAACACACACAGCGACACATTCTGAGGTGATTGCGTATATTGAAAAATTAAGAGCGTAATGCAAAAATCAGACTTTTACAGTCATGGGAAATTGTTGATCACTGGCGAATATTTAGTTTTAGACCAAGCTAAAGCACTGGCATTGCCGACGAAATTCGGACAGCATTTAAATGTTAAGGAAACAGACTCTCAATTCTCAACTTGGGAAAGCTACTTGAGTGATGGAAGTTTGTGGTATAAATTTGAATTTACAATAAATCAAATTTGTCAAACTTCATATCAGCCTAAAAACGATTTTGAAGAACGTTTAAGTCAAATATTTAAATTTATAAGAAGTGAAAATTCTGAATTATTTATAAACGAATATAACTTTAAAACTCATTTAGAATTTCCTCAAAATTGGGGGTTAGGTTCTTCCTCAACTCTCATCAATAATCTTGCGAAATGGTCTAAAATAAACCCTTACAAGTTACTTGAAAACACTTTTGGCGGTAGTGGTTATGACATTGCTGCTGCACAAAGCAAAACAGCCTTGTTTTATACCAGGAATGATTTTGATCCTCAAGTCAAAACAATTCAATTCCCAGAGTTTCTAAAAGATCACATCTATTTTATTTATCTCAATCAGAAACAGAATAGCCGAGACGCAATAGAACACTATAGAAGCATAAGTCAAGCACAAAAAGATAAAAGTCTCAATGAAATTTCTCAAATTTCTGAAGAAGTTATCAATGTTGAAAATTTAGAACATTTTGAAGAACTTATGAAACAGCATGAAGGGATTTTGGAGAAGTTATTGGGTCAGCAAAAGGTTCAGGATAAATTGTTTCCCGATTACAAACATGGCATCGTTAAAAGTCTTGGTGCTTGGGGTGGTGATTTTGTGCTGGTGACAGCTAAAAACAAAGGCCAACTCTCATATTTCAAAAACAAAGCTTATCATACAATTCTCTCTTACAGAGAAATGATTTTATAAAAAAATGCCTTAAAACTTGAAGTCTTAAGGCATTTTATATTTTCAACTCAGATGAATCTTAATAGAAATTAGATCTATTATCCTCGATTTCTGAAGTTTCTTTTAAAGCTTTATAAACTGGATTGATATTATTCTCTCCAGATAATCTTTGTAATTTTTGATTGAAAGACTGAACTCTTTTTTGAGTTTCTTGATTAGCTTGTGATACATAAGAAGGTAATTCTGGCGCATCTTGCTTCGCTAAAAGTTTCACTAAATAAACACCTTTTTCTCCTTGAATGGCTTGGCTAACTCCATTTGTCTCTAAAGCAAAAGCTGCACCAACAACTTTTGGTTCACGACCAGCACCAGCTAAAACAGGACTTCCCATGTTTACTGCGGCAGCATCCTGAACACTAACTCCAAATTGAGATGCCACTGCATCTAAATCATTTGAGTCGATTTGGGACATAATTTCCTTTGCTTGTTTATTTGCCTTAATGATTGATGTCACTTTTTCTGAAGCTTCTTCAGCTGTTTTAACACCTTCTGGAGTTTTCTTAACCAACTCAGCAATAACATATCCACCAGAAATATCAAATCTATTGATATCACCAACTTTTGTTGTTTCTTCAAAAGCCCACTTAACGATATTTCTTTGCTTGCCTAATTGAGAAATTGTTTCATCTAATCTGTTCATTTTATTAACAGGAACAACATCAAGATTAACTTCTTTAGCAGCTTCTTCAACTGAAGATTCTTTAGCAGCTAATTCAAAATTACTCGCATTACGATATAAAGTATTTAGAGTTTTATCAGAAGCTTCAACAGATTTCACGATACGTGCAATTTTGTAAGCTTGCTTTTCATCTTTATTGTCAGTGACATGAACAACGTGGTAACCAAAATCAGTTTCTACAACACCTTTATGTCCAGCATCTTTAGAGAAAACATAATCATTAAAGTCTTCAACTAAACTTCCGTAAGTCACCCACTCTAAGTCTCCACCGTTTTCAGCAGATTGTTTGTCAGCTGAAAATGACGTTGCTAATTCAGCAAACTTATCAGCATCTTTACTAATAACATTTGTGATGCTATCCGCTAAAGCTTTTGCTTCTTCTTGAGTTCTTGTTGCGTTTGGATCAACATTAGTTCCTTCATAAGTGACCAAGATGTGCTTAACGCTAACCGAGTCAACCATCTGTTTTTTGTCGATCATTTTGATTAAGCTCATTGTTGATGCATCAACGTGAGGTCCGAAAACTTCACCTTTTTCCAACTTTGTAACATCAGATCTAATTTCTTCTGGTAATTGGTATTCAAAGAAATATCTGTCAGCGAAAGGAACATCTGAGTTCAAGTTGACAAATTCTTCTATATTATCAGTTGTTTTTAAACCTTTCTGAATTTCGTTTTCTTTGGTAACAGAATTATAAACTTCTTGATCATCTAAAAGTTTCTTCAAGTCAGCTTCTACACCTTTGATATCTTCAGCAGAGGATTCTTCTTTAAAGAAAACGTATCTAATATCTCTTTCAGCTTCTTGTTTAAAAGCACTTTTATTTTTGTTGATATAATCTTTGATATCTGCTTTGCTAACTTCAACGTCTGCAGCTTTATCAAAAGGAACTCTAACAAAAGCTAAATCTAAACTTGCATTTTGTTTTTTGAACGCTTGCTCAGCTTCTAGCTTTGTTGCGCCAATTCCTGCTCTGATCATGTCGTAATATAATTCAGCTTTTGCGATGGTTTCAATACTTTTTTCAAAGTTTAACCACTGCGGATACATTTCATTTGGTGATGAAACTTTAATTTCTGCAACGTATTGTTTTACTTTTTGAGGATCAAAGAAGCCAGCTTCGTTTGAAAACGTCGGATTTCCGGCTAATTGCTGTTCCATCGTATTTGTAATTTGATCAGAACCAACTTCAAGACCTAATTTATCTAATTCTTGATCTAATAATAAATTAAAAACTTCTGAATCCCAAATCTGGTTAACAGCCTGTATAGTAGAAACTTGACCTTGACTCTGCTGAACTCTGTTTTCAACCATCTGAGCAAATTCTTCTCTGCTAATTTCGCGATCTCCAACAACACCAATGGTGTTCATAGATTTCGTAGAAGTGAAACCACCTTGTCTGATGACATCCGCCAAAACAAAAGAAAATAATGCTAGTGCTATGATGACTATCAGGAAGACAGTGCGTTGTCTGATTTTACTTAAAATCGCCATTGAATATGTATTTTAAAAATAGTAGGTGGCGAAAATAAGACAATTCGGCAATAAATAAAACTTAATGCTTTGAAAATTAAGGGAGATTTTAATTTTTTATTAAGAAACCCAAATAGGCTGAACTTAATCTGGCTGTAAGACTTTGAGAGCAACCATTTCAATCTTTTTACTTGAAGCTTCCAATATTTTAATTTCAAAATTAGCGATGCGGATAACACTACCGATATCAGGAATTTCTTCAGCGTAATGCACAATCATACCACCTAAAGTTTCATAATTGTCAGATTCGGGTAAATCAAATTTATAAGTTTCATTCAGGTCATCGACTTCATGCCTTGCCGAAAAACGATAATAATTATCATTAATTTTTTGCTCGATCAAGTCATCTGAATCATGCTCATCTTCAATATCGCCGAATAGTTCTTCAACAATATCTTCAACAGTCAGCATACCGCTTGTCCCACCATACTCATCAACAACAACCGCAATACTCGTATGTTTAATTGTCATCAAATTCATCACATCTTTAACCAGCATTGTTTCAGGAATAAAAACAACTTCCCGAATAATGTCACTTATTTTATTTGGCTTTTTAAAAAGTTCAAACGAATGAATGTAACCAAGAATATCATCATTAGTTGCGCGATAAACCAAGAGTTTTGACAAACCGCTTTCTGTAAAAATAGAGGTTAATTCATCTTTAGAAGCATCAATATCGACAGCTTTAATCTCGTTTCTTGGCACCATCACTTCGCGTGATTTAACATCAGAAAATTGAAGTGCATTTTGAAAAAGTTGTATTTCAGAATCGAGTTCTTCCTTTTCATCAACAGCTTCCATTTGCTCGTCAATGTAGTTACCTAATTCAACTTTGCTGAAAGTTAACTGAACTTGATCGCCCTGAACTTTAAAGAAAACCTTTAAAACAATATCAGAGATCCAAATAATAAACTCAGAGATAGGGTAAAAGATGAAGTAAAAAATAAATGCTGGAATTGCAAAAATACGCAGCATTAAGTTAGAGTAAATTTGGAAAAAAACTTTAGGTAAAAATTCTGCGGTTAGCAAAATAAGCAATGTTGAGATCAGTGTTTGCGAAAACAAAGAAGCCTCAACCAATAAATAATGTAAAAACTGATTTTGAATTGGCAGAAGTGACTGAAACCAATTCATTATAAGATCGCCCATAAAAAGACCATAGACAACCAATGCAATATTGTTCCCGATAAGCATAGCAGCAATAAACTTTGAAGGTTTACCTGTTATGATTTTCAGAACTTTACTTGTGAGATCTTGCTGATATTTCTCTAATTCAATGTGAACCTTGTTGGAAGAGACAAAAGCGATTTCCATCCCAGAAAAAAAAGCGGAGAGCAGTAATGATAGAATAATGACGATTACCGCTGTACTCATTTCTTGGGTGACTTATCTTGATATTTTTTTCTAAATTTACGCTTAAAGAAAAACATAAAAACAGCAATGGAAGCCATAAAAATATAAAGGTAGCTGCGACTTTGAGATATTTCCCAAGTCACGATTGCTTCATAAATAAAAAACACTGCAAAAGCAATGTAAGCGTACTCAAAGTATTTGAAAAACTTCATATTATTGATCTAAATTGTCAATGGTTTGCTTCCCGATATTTGCTCGAGAATTAAATATAGTAAATTCTTGGTTGGCATCAAAACCGTCTCCGTTATTCACAGTTCCGTTTGATAACTTTAATTTATAATGCTGGTCTGTATAAATCCAAGATTCATCTTGATCCCAGTAAAGCTGTTCGGCGGTTAAGACAACGCCGTCATCAGTTGTAATTGAAACGCTGTCTTGCATATCAATCAAACCTGTTTCTTCATAAAGAATCGCATATTTTGCAAAAATACTCGATTTTGCTGAATCTTCACTAAAAAAATCTACATCAACAGTATTCGGAAATTCTCGGTAAGGAAAATCTTGATGTGTGTAATCTAAAACCTCAGGGCTTCTTAAATTAACCTTGACCTTTCCACTATCGGTATAAAAGAGATTGATATCATAAGCTTTTGATTGAGGAGCGTCTGTTAATTTATTAAATTGATTAACATCTCTTGAATTGTCTTGACATGAAAAAAGTATTGTCACCCAACTAAGCGTGACAATACTTGTTATTATAAATTTAATATGTCTAGACATTTGTTGTTTTAAAAGTTTGGCACTTTCACGCTCTCACCAATCCAACATGAGTAAGAAATTGTTTTCCCAGCCATACCTTCTTGAAAAATATCAGATTTTTGCGGTGCTCTACCTCTATAACTTTCTGCTGTTGCTGAGGCTGTTGACTTTAAAGAAGGATCAACACGACCAGCACGGTTTGCATAGTCAGCTGCTAACCAATAAACACCTCTTTTCTCAAAAGTTGTATTACCACAGTTGTTTGCGCTTTTAGCATACATTTCTGCAATTCTCAAGTAAACAACACCCATTGAAGGTTTTTGCGATAAAGCTTTTCTGTAATAAGAACGTGCTGAAGAAAAACTACCTTTATTTTTATAAGTTTCAGCAATATTATAATAAACACGTGCTTTATCAGCAGGCTTATCTTCCAACTCAGCAGATTGATTATAGTAATCAAGTGCTTTACTCATGTTACCATTTTTCTGCGCTAAACGCCCTAAATATAAAGCAGTTTTAGCTGATGGTTTCAAATCGTTTTGAGCTTCAACAACTTTAAAGAAAATAGGATCATCTGTACATTCCTTAGCAAATAAACGGCTTGCTGCATTCTTTAGCCATTGAACATCTCCTTTTTTAGCTTCAAAATCCTTGTTGTACATCGGGATTAAGTTCTCACAATCAGCTTTACTACCAAGCAAAGAATTGACACTTCCCTTAATTTTGTTATAGTTTCTTAAGTAGATTTCAGAATTCTTCATGATTTTCTTTTCACGAGAAGTCAAATCTTCTTGATTTTGTTCTTTTTCAATTAAAGGCTGAACCTGAGTTGCTTTTTTGTTCTCTTGCGTTTCGATCAATCCAATAACCTCATCATATTTATCAAATAAGAATTGGATATCTCTTTCGCCGTTATCATTTAAAGTATTTGCAATTCTGAAGTATGCATATAAAGCAACTGGATCAACAAAGTTATCAGCATCTTCTTCAACAATTGCTTCAAAAGCTTCTAATCTTTCTTCCAAAGTACCGATTTTATTTTTGTACTTCACTTTAGCGATATCTGAAAGAACCTTTGCTTTTTTGGTTTTGTTAGGAAAATGCTCTAAACGCATATTCTGATTTTCGATAAACTTTTCTACATACTTTACCTTATCTTCTTCGGTTTCAGCATTTTCAATAAAGTGTTCAAACATTTTTGCTCCATACTGATACGTAACTAAGCTTTCTTTTGGACAAACTTCAATAATCTTTTTATAATGCGTATATGCATTGTCATAGTTTTTCACCTTAGCACTTTCGCTAAATAAACTCAAGTTTGCACCACAATTCTGAGCAAATAAAGAAAAACTAAACAATAGTCCTGTTAATGTTAAAATTACTTTAGATTTCATAATGAATTTTTAATTAAATTTTGATTTTATAAACCACTTGTCGTTAAATGAGAAGCTGAGAAAAACACTGATATAATCTTCTTGAACTAAATTATTACTCTTTGTACCTCTCTTAAAGTATTCAACACCAATATTGGCATTGGTAAAAACTCTTCCCGCAGGTATTCCGAGTCCAAAATTTATGCCAAACTCCTCAATATCTTTTCCATTATAGTTTAAACCTGTTTTCTCAAATCTAATCCCAGCCCTGTATGACACACGCTTAAGAAAGTTTGCAGGATCATTATATCTCGGTATAAAAAAACCACCTAACTTAATGATTTCACGATCATCGTAAATAACATCATTGCTGAAATTATAAGTTAATTCAGAGAAATCATTTGCTTTCTGCATCACATAATCTGCTCCTACATACCATTTACGTTTCTGTCCAAAACCTAAACTCAAACTCGTCTTTTGAGGTAAAGTCAATTCAGAATCCTCAATTGGCATTTGATTTTCATCAATCACAATAATTTGATCACTTGAAAAAACTTGAACAGAGGCCAATCGGCGATCAACGGTTGCATCAAGATCCATTTCAGGTCTGAAGGTTGCTGCAAGTCTCAAGTAATTCTTCTTACCTACTTGAAAATCTTTAATGGCGCCAAATTCAAAATCAAAGCCTCTTAAATCTGTTTCAATCAATTCTCGTGAAGCATATTGCACTCCTTTTCTTGCAATTAAATTGTTATAATTAAGCGTTCCGAAATTATAATTAGCAGTAAAACCTAATTTAAAATCTTTAAAAATTTCAGCTCCAGCGCTCAAATAAACAGAGTTTAATCCACCTTCACCTTCATATTTATTTCTGATATCAGAGGTGTTTTCACGGATATCATATCCAACAGCAGAAACAGGTTTTATACCAAAACCAATACCAAATTTGTTAAATGGAATACCGACTGCGAAATAATCAAAAGTTGTATGTGAAAAACTTTCTGATTTTTCATTTGTTTCCAATGAAACACTATTAATTGTCATTCCCGCAGTTAAAGCCGTGTAAGACAAGTCGCCGTAAGCGGCTGGGTTTTGCAAATTCAGGTGAATGCTATCTGAGGTTGATGACAAGCCTGCCATCGACCTATTTTCAGCTGTTCCTCTAAAACCTTCATTTCCTATCCCTAGAAAAGAGTAAGGTGAAAATGTTCCTTCTTGTGCTGTACTTGCAAAGCTCACAAGCAAAACAACTACTATGCTGATTCTTTTTATCATGTATTTTTGTTGTATTCCAAAATAAAATTCAAACCTTCAATGAGAAAATTTGAAGTCGCAAATATGCTATTTTTTAAACGAGTTGACAAGAGTTGATGGTCACCTCCTGTTAAAATAACTGTTAAATCTTCATAATCAACTTGATAGGATTGTATAAATCCGTCGATTTCATTTGCCATTCCCTCCACAACACCAATTTGCATTGACGCTTTAGTGGATTGACCAATTTGACTCGCCTCATAATCGTCTGCAGATATCAACGGCAATTTACCTGTAAAATTATGCATAGCTTTAAATCGCATTGACAATCCTGGGGAAATTGCACCACCTTGATAAACTCCATATTTATCAACAAAGTCATAGGTTACGCAAGTGCCAGCATCAACTATTAAGGTATTTTGATCTGGAAATTGTTTAACGGCAGAGCAAGCCAAAGCTAATCTATCTAAACCTAAAGTTTCTGGCGTTTCATATGCGTTTTTAAAAGGTAAATTTGTTTGATGCGAAAGCATTAAACACTTTGTGTGAGCCGAAAGAAATGCCAAAACATCAGGATTTAAATGCGTTGTAGAAGCAAGAATACTATGGGTGATTTTATTTTCTCCTAAAACTTTTTCAAGTAAAAGCATCACTTCAGCATAATCTGTTTTATGAATTTTTAAAAGAGTATTCTTCTCAAAAACAGCTAATTTCAAAAAAGAGTTACCGGCATCTACAATGAGATTCATCCTATTGTTATTTGCTCGCAAATGTACAAATTTGAAATTTTACAAAAATTATTTTGGTGGATTGATAAATGCCATTATATTTGCACTCGCAAAACTAATGGTGCCTTAGCTCAGTTGGTAGAGCAAAGGACTGAAAATCCTTGTGTCCCTGGTTCGATTCCTGGAGGCACCACAGTTTAAACCTCAATCGTAAGATTGGGGTTTTTTGCTTTTTAATCCTTTATTAATGCATTTTCTTTATATTATTTATAGTCA
>NZ_FNQF01000031.1 GCF_900107595.1 Psychroflexus halocasei
TACACTTATCTTTAGATTTTAAAACTCCAAGTATGGTGTATAAATTATCAGCCTAAAATAAATTTTAACCTGTAGCCATATTTCAGGACTAGACAGCTAAAAAATCGAATTTCTGAATAATATTAATGATTTCAAAAATTATATATATTTACCTTTATGAAAAATGAAGTCTTTAAGTGCTTATTGAAATGATTATTTTAATTCTTATGTTGAGTTATGAGTTTACTTAATTTAAATACAATAGTAAAGTTTAGTTGGTAAAATATTAAAATAAATTTAAAATTGATAAAATGAAATTAGTAAATAATTTAAAATTTTTAACATTATTTATCTTTATTAGTATAACTTCATCTTGCAGTGATGATATTAGTGTAGACGGTACTGAATTACTTAATTACCAAGAAAAGGTTAATTCAGGTCATGTTAAAACTGTATGGAGAATAGGACGAAAATCTAGAGACTGTTTTAGGATAGGGATTTGCAAACTAGATAAGGTTGAAGTTAAAATTAAAAGAGTAAAAATAATTGTATATGAAGACAAATCTATCGGTACTTATTTAATAAAAGAAGACAATCAATCAATTAGATTGGAAGTTGATAAAGATTATATGCAGAAAATTCGAGATGAGTTTGGTGGTGATTTTTTAAAACTTGAAGAAGATTTTGTTTTAGATGATGACGACTGTGATAAGCTTGAAATATCGAAAGGCTTTACTTTTAAAGCTGGTACTTATGACTTTGTAGAAAGCAATGTTGACCCTGATGTATTTTATGTTAGATTGACAAATAACTAGTAAAATGAAAAGAACACTAATAATAGTTATTGTTATTTTTTTTATATCAGGTTGTAAAGTGACTTCAACTAAAGATGCCAAAATTAGTTTTGCACTAGAAACCAAAGAATCTCTTGAGAAATATTTATCTACTAATAACCTTAATTATGAAAAGAATCATCTGTACACATTAAAAGACATTCGAACTTTTGCAGAATTTAATGCACAAGATAAATTAAGTTTGCCCCAAGTTTTATTTTTTAAAAAGAACGGTAAACAGGTCAAAAATGTATTTAATCATAATGAGTGTACAAATATTATATCTGATTTTAATCAAATTAATGATTTAAAAATAGATGAATCAGCATTGTTATTTAAAGAACTTTTAGATAAAATAAAACCTTTATATTCTAATAAGGTTAAAGATGATATGATTTCTGTTGTTATATTTTATGGTAAATATGTAAGTTCTCATAAATCAATTAATAATCAATCTTTTGAATGGTACGAAGAAGTGTCAAAGGTTGACAAAAATGACGTAAATATACTTTTGGTTAGTTTAGATGTTATGCAAAACTGGAATTTATCAAAAGAAACAAAAGAAAGTATAGGTATTGAATAATTTAAAATTATAATTAAGTTTAAAAGCTAAATAAATTGGTTTCAATATAATATTGAAACCAATTTTATATTCTTCAGTTTTAAAAAGCAAGATTTAATAAGCCAGTTGCCAACAGCGCATAACAAAAATGGCGAGATTTGTGCTGAAACGAGAGTTTTGTCTATTCTTAGAAAACTAAAAGTTTAACCGAAAAGATTACGCATTTTAAGTCGCCACTTTCGTTATGCGCGAGACGTTGTAAAACATTTGAGAGAAACATTGAAACATATAATTTTAATAATGGGAATACTATCTTTTTTGGGAGCAAATAGTCAGAATAATAAAAAGAAAAATTATAAAAATCTGACTTCAGAATTAAAAAAGGAATTTAGAATCGACTTAAAAAGAGATTCAGAAAAGGAATTTAATCCAGAATTTATACGAACTACAAATTTGGAAAACGAAATCATAAACAAATTTGGTTTTGATGGAATTAAGCTTGTATTTGAATCAAGAAATAGCTCGAACTTTCACAAACTTGGAGAATTCCCAAAAGACTGTCCTTGGAAAAACTTAAACGGAAAAACTATTACGGAATTTATAGCAGAAAACTTTAAACCAATTTCTAAAAAAATTCCAAATTTGATTTCTACATTAAAAGAGAGATGTAAATTCATCTTTGTAGAAAAAAAAGAAAACACTTGGCATTTACATTATTTACTTGATATGAAACTTTATGATGATAGAGATTATTTCAAAATACATACTGGAGGTTCACCACTTTTAAATGCAGAACCGAATGAGAATTTAAAAGCATTCAATTGGAATGTTCCGAATGACTTAAAAACTTTTTATAAAATACATAACGGATTTGGAGAAATCTATGATGCTAACTTTGTAATGGCAAACGAGGATATTAAAGTTATGGCGGAAATGATGAATCCAATTTGCAAAGAGCAAAATGTAAAACCAGAAGATTATTCATTTGACGATTTACTTGAATTCTTCCCTGATGGAGCTGGAAATACACAATGCTTTTACAAAAAAAGTGGAAACTCAACTGTTGATTGGGACCACGAAGTTTGGGAAATTTCGGGAGAAATTGGATTTTTTGAGTTTATAAATGAAAGAATGTCTGAAATTGACGAAGAATAAAAAACGTTTTACAACAAAGTACTGTGGTAAAAAACAAGTAAAAACGCATTAATTTTTCACTAAAGTACTTCTATGAGAATCATCATAAAGTAACCCTGATTTAGCAATAGCAAAAGCTTGTTTTAGTAGCTTATTGCATACTGCAATTAAAGCCAACTTTTTGCTCTTTACTTTAGCCACAATGCGTTCATAAATTTCTCTGCAAACTTTGTTGTATTTACAGGCGTTAAAACTGCACATAAATAATAAATTACGTAGTTTTTGGTTACCTATTTTACTGATTCGACTTCGCCCTTTTACA
>NZ_FNQF01000011.1 GCF_900107595.1 Psychroflexus halocasei
ACTGTTATAAAGGCAGTAGGTGAAGCAGCTAGTGCTGTTGGGACATGGATTGGCAATGGTTGGAGAGCATTTTTGCGTTGGTTACGTAATGGTGGTAGTTGTGGATGCAGTAATAAAGGAGAATTTGCTAATAATTTTACAGGCACAGAGGAAGGGAATTTAATACTTTATACTGAGCCAATTAATGCAGATGAACCTATAACTGACCCTTGTGACCAAATATTGTTAGGTATTTTAGCTGACGAGTTTAGCCCACAACACATAAGTAATTTCTTGGGAATAAGCTTGGAAGATCTTAATTACTTGATGGAAGAGGAACATGTACAGTTTTTAATAAATTCTATGTCTTTATTAAAAGAATCTTCATTTAGCACCAATGCGATCAATCATTTTCATGAAGCTCTTCAAGACTATAAAGATTCCCAAAACCCTATAACCGATTTAGAATTTGTTTATAGCAGTTTTGATGATATGCTTGAAAAGGATGCACAAAAACAAAATGTTATAGATTTTTTAGCACAAAACAATTATAGCGATGAAGCATTTGCTTTTTTACGCGAAGCTATGCCAGCGCTACAAGATAATGATGGTGATGGACAGCCCGATGCTGAAGTGGAATGGGAGGATAGAATTTTTGAACTATTTGAAGGAACAAAAGTAGATTGCGTACACGACAAACTAAAAGAGATAGATCTAGAAAATCCAAATATTAATTTGTATCACAAACTTTTAAACAAATTTAACGATTCTACAGAAAATTGGTTATTTTTTGAAGTAGGGGAAACTGGTGGTGATTGGGGCCATACAAGTGGTTATGCTTGGAACAGTACCAACACTAATTTCCCTGATGCCTATAAAATTATTATTGATAACGATTTAAATGAAAATGGGTCTAACCTTGCAATAATGGTAACATTAGCTCATGAACTTATTCACGCTTATATGTTTGATACACTTAGTGATGCGGGAGTGATTTTATTTGATATTAATACGGGAGAGCCAGGTTTTGATCCAAATTTCTCTCAACAATGGTGTGGAGATGGAAGCAATTATAACGGTGTAGATTTAAATACTTTAGATACCGCAGAACGATTTAAGGCTTTAATTTGCGCTATGGAAGAAAGTGGTACATTGAATGCGCAATGGACGCACGATTTATTTAATGAAAACGTTTTTTCGATATCCACCTACCAACAACAATTGGCAGATTTTATTTATCAAAATCATGATTGGGATAGTGAAAATCTAATTTTTAAGAATAAAATGATTTCTAATTTTGGATCTAACTGGAAACAAAAAACTGCAGAAGCTTGTAGCTGGATAGGATTAGTCTATACAGATGAGTATACAAATTTTGTGAATAACTTGTCTTCAACAGAAACATTAGTATACGACAATATAGCACGCCAAAGAATGTATTTAAATAATGCTAATTCAAACTGTGATTAAGATGAGATATTTTATTTTTATTTTAGTATTATTTTACCCACTGTTTGGTTTTTGCCAGCAGAAGAAAACCCCCTATAGTAAAAAGGGATACAAGTTGCATTTAGTTTATGAAAACTCGGATAATATTTTTAATAAACCTATTGTCGTAATAAATAAAGAATTGGAGTACATAGTATATTCTCTAAGGATTCCAAATCAAAATGATCCTAGTTTTGTATTGAGTTTTACAGATCAAGATAGTACGGATTTGGGTTGGACGGTGAAAGCAGGTAATGGGTCGGATTATGATTTTAACTTCTTTTACGATAGTAGAGAGCAAGAAGCTAAATTCATAAAAGAAGGTGTGTATATAAAAAACAAGCTCTCAATAAGTTATTTATTATCTTCGAATCTAGAAATTTTAGATAAGGTTTTAGAAAAAGCGAGTAAAATCTATATTCTCGAAAAAACTGATAAACCAGGATTTAAATACATTGCTAGAGAAGTGGAGTTTAGTAGTGACGCAAAGTTATAATTAAAATAAGCATGAAAAATCTGATTTCTTTTCTTCTGCTTCTAAATTTATCATTTGTTGCTCAATCGCAAGAAAAGGACACTTTGGTAATACAAATTAAAGATGATGTGATAAAAGAGTTTCTGTACATCAATGACATTGATATTTTCGGAAAAAAGATTGATCAAAGTCATTCAACCCAACTTAAATTTCTTTTTACTAACCAAAGTTTAAAAGACAAATTATCTCAAAAAAGAAAACAAGATAGCAATAGAAATAGCAAAAGAATAAAAGGAAAACCATTTGTATCAGTGGTAGGTTACTCATCTGGTTCGCCTCAATTTGGCATTGAATTGAACTATTATCAAAAAGATTCTGTTAGCTTAAAAAGCTATAATAAATCGAGGAATTATTATCTAAATTTTGCTGAACGGTTGAAGCAAAGTGGAGCCACAAAAAAAGAAGTGTCAAATTTCAGGCGGGATATGTTGAATACACTTTACCCGCCTTTGATTCAATTGTTTGCAGATGAGAGTTTTTTAAAGAATAAAACACTTTTTGAGTTTGATGGCTCATCAGGAAATTATAAAATCTTCAGAAAAGAACTCAACAGTCATCAGGTCTATTTCATTCAGATGCCTTACTATGCTTCAGATATTTATGGTTTTAAATATCATTTTATACAAGTTAGAGAAAGATATATTACGCCAGGTCTTTAGGTTTAAAATTAAATATAATCACAAGTTTGATTGGAACGACTTTTGGTATGTTTATACTATGAATAGGTTTAAATTTATCGCTTTCCTCACTTTTTGCTTTTATACATTCGTCATTCAAGCACAATTTACATTCCTGAATATCAAAGGTGAGTGGGTGAGTGACCATAATCAAGTCATTGTTATCAAACAATGGGCTAATTCTCACGATAATTATTTAGTTAAATCAAATGGAGAAGAATTAGAAGTTTTATTGGTGATTGACGAAGAAATATTGAGTTTTCAAAATAATTATTTTAAAGGTTCAAAGTTTTATAATGATCAATATAACTTTCATTTAAAAGATGTTACAAAAAATAAATTAGTTTTAAAACCAACATCTGCATTAGCTAAATCTTATTTCAAATCTGATCACAAAATTGAGTTTATAAAAAGACGCGATACCGAAAGTTTAGATTTTGATTTTGAGAGTCTCATTTTTGAGAAAACGGTATCTGATTTAAATAATTACAAATTAGAAATCAATGACAAAAAAGAAGTCATTTTTATCGAATATAAATACAAGTATTTAAAAAGTGATAATGGACAATTTGAACTTGATAAAAACGGCTTTCGCATCAAAGAGATAGATACAATCGCTGAGAATAAGTTTCTATTAAATAATAATCAATACCAAAATTTATTACGAAAGCTAAAAGAAGCAAGAATAAACACACTAAATTCTCAAACCTTGGTTAAGTGCGGGCATTGCTATCCGCAATCCTTAGTAGTTAATTTCAACAACAAAACTTTTAAACATATAGATTTTGATATTCCACCATATTTATTAAAAGATTTAGTTGATTATTTAAAATCTTTAAAGTCAATTGTTAAGGATTAAATCAAAACAAATCCCTCAAGAGTTAAGCTGTTGAGGGATTTTTTTGTTTTTAATACTTCCTCAAATACTCCACAATCGCTCTGGCTTCATCTTCAGTAAGGTTAGTGTTCACCATGTCAGCATCATATTCGGCATCCATAGCTTGTGCTTGAACGTTTTCTCTCTTCATTTCTCTCGGGTTTAAAATCATGTTCATTACCCATTGCGGCGATCTTTTCTGTAAAACACCGCCAAGTCCTGGCCCAACAGATTTTTCTTTAATTCTGTGACAACTTGCACAAGCATTGTTATAAAGTTCTTTCCCTTTTAAAGCCATTTCTTTATCAATTTGGCTGTCTAATTCAACTTTATCTTTAATTGGTCCAACGCCGGTTTTGGCTTTATATAATTCATCATTATGCATCACCTTTGAGGAGTCAACTTTTTGTTCTGAGCTTACTGATTTTGTTTCATTTTGCTTTGGACTAGAGTTACATGCAAGCAAAAATCCTAATGACAAAGCAAAACAGGTTTTAATTATATTTTTCATAATACGATGATTTTAAGAATAAATTGAACTCACAACTTATTAAAATCAATCCTTGAGGACAATTAATTAACAAATATGTGACATGAATTTATGATTAATTTTTCAAATGAAAATCAACCAAAAAAAGAGTTTAATCTGTTTAAAATACTGTAATCTGATTTCTTTAACATAGATCAATTCATTTTTGATGTAACAAAAGCTATTTTTCTTAGTCTAATCAATTGAGGGAGCTAAAATTATTTTTATGATTGAAATCAAAGATTTACACAAATCCTATAAAGTAGGTAAAAATTCACTTCACGTTCTTAAGGGCATAAACTTCAGTGTAAAGGAAGGTGAGTTGGTTTCAATTATGGGTTCTTCAGGTTCAGGAAAATCAACTTTACTAAATATTTTAGGTATTCTTGATGAAGCTGATCAAGGTACTTATCATCTTGACGGCGTTCCTATTAAAAACCTCAACGAAAAAATTGCTGCCAATTACAGAAATAAATTTTTAGGTTTTATTTTCCAATCTTTCAACTTGATTAATTACAAAAGTGCAATTGATAATGTGGCTTTACCCCTTATTTATCAAGGTATGGGCAGAAAAGATCGCATGGAACGTTCAATGGCTTACCTCGAAAAAGTAGGTTTGGCTGATTGGGCAAAACATAAACCCAACGAACTTTCTGGTGGTCAAAAACAGCGTGTGGCTATTGCACGTGCTTTGGCGAGCGACCCAAAAGTGCTTTTGGCCGATGAGCTCACTGGTGCTTTAGATACGAAAACCTCTTATGAAATCATGGATCTTATTCAAGGGATTAACGATGAAGGTAAAACGATTCTTGTTGTAACGCACGAAGAAGATATCGCCCACATGACAAAGCGAATCGTGAACCTGAAAGATGGTATCATCATAGATGACTCGATGAACGAACAAGTCAAAGCCATTCAAAATGTTTAGTATAGAACGCTGGCAAGAGGTATTTGATACCATAAGCAAAAATAAATTACGAACCTTTTTGACGAGTATTTCCGTCATCTTCGGCATATTTATTCTTGTGGTTTTGCTTGGCGTTGGCGAAGGCATGAAAAATGGAATTGAAAAACAATTTCAAAGCGATGCCGAAAATAAAATAAGCGTTTACACTGGTGTTACAACTGTAGGTTATAAAGGTTTAAATCCTGGTCGCTATATCCAATTGAAAAACGAAGACTTCGATTATACAATGTCAGCAAATGCTGGTAATTTCGAAAGTGCTTCTTCTATGTATCGCATCTGGTCTGGCTTAATTACTTATGGTGAAGAGTCGGGTTCTTACAGGGTTGAGGGCGTGATGTCAGACTATCAAGCCTTAGAATCTGCTTCTATGGTTTCTGGCCGATTCATCAATCTTACTGATCAAAAACAATATGAAAAATACGTTGTGATTGGTCAAAAGGTCGCCGACGATCTTTTCGATGAAAAAGATCCGATTGGTGAATACATCAAATTATCAAAGATTAATTTTAAAGTCATCGGTGTTTTTTCTGATCCTGGCGGAGAAAGAGAAGAATCACGTGTTTATATTCCGTTGTCAACTTCACAAAAGGTTTTTGGGGCAGGCAATGATATTCGTTCAATGGCTTTTACAATTCCAAAAAGAACAAATTTTGATGATGCTTTGCGTGAATCAGAAATGATTGTCAATGATTTGACAAATCAATTAAAAACAAAATATAAAGTTTCTCCTGAAGATACAAGCGCAATTTCGGTGAATAGCAGTCTTGAAAGTGCAAAGCAATTTTATGATTTAATGGATGTGATCAAGGTTTTCTTTTGGGGAGTTGGTATTGCAACATTACTTGCAGGAATTGTTGGCGTGAGTAATATTATGTTGATTATTGTAAAGGAACGCACCAAGGAAATCGGTATCCGAAAAGCTTTAGGAGCTAAGCCAATGTCTATTGTTGCCATGGTTTTGCACGAATCGATTTTTGTCACAGCAATTTCAGGATTTGTAGGTCTTATTTTGGCACTTGTATTGTTAGAAAACTTAGGACCATTAATAGACTCGGAGTTTATTTCAAATCCAGAAGTCAGTTTTAATGTTGCCATCACAACCCTAATTATCTTGATTATTGCTGGAGCTTTAGCAGGATTTTTTCCAGCGTATCGCGGTGCTATTATCAAACCAATTGATGCCTTAAGAGACGAATAATATGTTTAGTAGAGATAAATGGAATGAAATATTAGAGTCGCTGACGTCAAACGTCTTCAGAACTGTCTTGACAGCTTTTGGTGTTTTTTGGGGAATCTTTATTCTCGTGATTTTACTCGCAGCAGGAACAGGACTCGAAAATGGAATCAAAAGAGGTTTTGCAGGAATTGCCACAAACTCCATGTTTATGTGGTCACAAACTGCCTCAAAACCTTATGATGGTTTACCGAAAGGACGTCGCTATAACTTTGATTTGTCTGATGTTGAAGCATTAAAAGCTAATGTCAATGGCCTTGAATACGTTTCTCCGCGAAACCAACTTGGTGGTTTTGGTGGTGCTAATAATGTGACCAAAGGTTTAAAAACAGGAGCTTTTGATGTCTATGGTGATTATCCAGACGTCATCAACCAAGAACCCATGGACATTGTTGAAGGACGTTTCCTGAATATGAATGATATCAACGTTAATAGAAAAGTTGCTGTGATTGGTGAGGGTGTCGTTGATGCTCTTTATGATAAAGACGAGGAAGCTTTAGGCAGCTACATTAAAATTAATGGCGTTAATTTTATGGTCATAGGTGTTTATAAAAAGAAAAGCGGAATGGGTCGAGATATCGAAGAAGCTCAAAAGCAAATATATGTGCCATTTACATCTTTTTCACAAGCTTTTAATTATGGTGATAGGGTGAGTTGGATGGCAGTAACTGCTGATGACAATCATTCTATAACGCAATTAAAATCACAAGTTTTTGATATTATCAAAAAAAGACATCGTATTCATCCTGAAGATGATAGAGCTATTGGTAATTTTGATTTATATGAACAATTTAAGAAAATACAAGGTCTATTTTTAGCGCTAAACCTTGTCGCTTATTTTGTCGGAATTTTAGTTTTACTCTCAGGTGTTATCGGTATTTCAAACATTATGCTTATCGTTGTTAAAGAACGAACCAAAGAAATAGGAATCAGGCGAGCCTTAGGCGCATCACCATGGAACATCAGAGGACAAGTTTTACTAGAATCTGTTTTTCTAACAATTATTTCAGGTATGGCAGGGATTGTTTTTGCAACTTCAATTTTAGCCATCGTTAATTTCTTTTTATCAAACATGGAAGACAATTCAGAGGTGATGTTTGTCAACCCTAGTGTTAATCTTTTTGTTGTGGTTGTTGCCATGACAATTTTAATAATTTCAGGACTTTTAGCAGGTTTTATTCCAGCACAAAATGCAGTTAAAGTAAAACCAGTTGATGCCTTAAGAACAGAATAAAAAACAGTCATATCTTTTAAAATCATGAAAAAAATAATTACAATTTTAGTGCTTGTTATCATCTTTGCAGCTTTTGGTGGTGCACTTTATTACCTTTATCAAAAGAATCAACAAAATCCGGTTGTTTATAAAACTGAACAAGCAGAAAAAAGAACAATTATCAAGAAAACTGTTGCAACAGGAACAATCACGCCTCGTGAAGAAGTCCCTGTAAAGCCAAATATTTCTGGTATTATTGAGAAGTTATTTGTCGATGCTGGTGATACAGTTCAGGTTGGTGACCTTATTGCGCGTTTAAAAGTTGTGCCTAATGTGACCAATTTAAACAACTCCAAAAACCAGATTAACACCGCAAGAATTAATTTGAATAATGAAAAGAAAAGTTACGACAGACAAAAAGAATTGTTTGATAAAGGTGTGATTTCTGCAAATGACTTTGATCAAGCAACAACGTCGTATAATATTGCTAAGCAAAATTTATCTTCCGCTAAAGAAACTTTTGAAATCATTAAAACAGGAACAACTGCTGGCATTGGTGATGCTGCAACTACCGAGATTAAAGCGACAATTACTGGGATGGTTCTCGAAGTCCCTGTAAAAGTTGGTAATCAAGTGATTGAAGCTAACAACTTTAATGAAGGAACTACAATTGCATCAATCGCAAATGTGAATGAAATGATTTTTGAAGGGAAAGTTGACGAATCTGAAGTTGGAAAAATAGAGGAAGGTTTACCTTTAGAAATTACCGTTGGAGCCATCCAAGATAAAGTTTTTGATGCTGTTTTGGATCATATTGCGCCACAAGGTGTTGAAGAAAATGGAGCCGTTCAATTTGAAATTGAAGGAACCTTAACACGTGATGATAAAATTTTTATCAGAGCTGGATTAAGTGCAAATGCTTCAATTATCTTAGAGAAAAAAGAAGATGTTTTATCTCTAAAAGAAGCTTTAATTCAATTTGATAAAGAAACCGACCAAGCTTACGTTGAGGTTGAAACAGGTGATCAGAAATTTGAAAGAAGAGATGTAGAGCTAGGTATAAGCGATGGCATTCACGTAGAAATTTTAAGTGGAATCGATAAAGACGATCGCATCAAAGTGTGGAACGAAACAACTGGTAAATCAAAATCTAATCAATCGAGAGGATAATTGATTTAGTTAATCAAAAAAGGAACAAATGAAATTAGCATCTACTTTATTTATCTTTCTGGCGGCAACACTCTCTATGTCTGCCCAAGAGAAACCAGAAATATGGACGCTTGAAGCTTGTGTGAAATATGCGATGGAAAATAATATTTCTGTTAAGCAAGCGAAATTAGATACCGATCTATCCGAGATTACGAAAAAGCAAGCGATTGGTAATTATTTACCATCTCTAAATGCTAATATGAGTAATGCATGGAACTCAGGTTTAACTCAAAACGTGACAACTGGTATTCTTGAAAACCAAGTGACACGTAACTTTTCATTAAACGCAAATGCAAATCTAACTTTATTTAAAGGCCTTCAGAATTTAAAAGAATTGCAACTAGCAAAAATGGAAAAGCTAGCGAGTCAATATGCTTTGGGTCAAATGAAAGATGATATCGCTTTATTTGTGGCCAATGCTTACTTGCAAATTCTTGTTAGTAAACAACGTCTGGCAGTTTTAGAAGAACAAAACCTAGTGACGCAAGAGCAACTCGATCAAACGCAAAAAATGATTGATGCAGGAACAGTTCCAGAAGGTGAATTGCTTCAAGTAAAGGCCACTAATGCTGATGAGGAACAGCAAATCCAAATTGCCAAAAACGATTTACAAATTGCTAAAATCAATCTGGCGCAAACCTTATTGATAGAGGATTATAAAACTTTTGATATCGCTGATGAAGAATATGATATCCCGATTACTGATATTCTAAATAATTCACCTCAAGAAATTATCAATAAAGCAAAAGAAGAACGTTATGAAGTTAAGGTTGCAGAGCAACAACGCGATATCGCAGAGAAAAATGTTGAACTTACCAGAACAAATTATTACCCTACACTTTCGGCATTTATAAATTACAACACAAGAGAATCTGACAGAGATCGCGTGGTGCAATCAGGTATTGATCCTAATAATCCAACCACTCAAATAGGAGTTGTAGAAGGAACAAACCAAGCTGTTGTTGCACCTAATTTTGCTTTTCGAACATTAAGTTCACGTTCTTTTGTTGATCAATTGTGGCGAAATGATGGCTTGTCTTATGGCTTACAATTGAGTATTCCAATTTTTAATGGTTTACAGGTTCGTCATCAAGTTGCTAAACAAAAAATAAATGCTCAACGTGCTGAATATCAACTGCAGCAGGCAGAATTAGATTTAGAATCCGATGTTTATCAAGCTTTTGTTGATGCGCAAGGTGCGCTTAAAACTTATGAAGCAGCAAATGAAGCTGTTAACGCGCAGCGTACTGCTTACGATTATGCACAAGAACGTTTTGATGTTGGTGTCTCAAATTCTTTCGCTTTAACTGAGTCGAAATTTAGATTGACGAATGCTGAAAATAATTTGATTAACGCGAAGTACGATTACATCTTTAAGTTGAAAGTATTAGAGCTCTATTTTGGTATTCAAATTGTCGAATACTAATTACCTTTGTATTTAAAAGTAGGGAAGTGGCTAAGATTTTATGTTTAGAAACAGCAACCAAAAACTGCTCTGTCAGTTTAGGTGATAAAGATTTATTGATCGATGTTAAGGAATTGAGTTCTCAGGGTTATTCACACGCAGAAAAACTACATCCTTTCGTAGATAACATTTTAAAAGAAGCAGGTTTAAGCATTCACGAGCTTGATGCAATTTCTATCAGTAAAGGGCCAGGTTCATACACGGGTTTACGTATCGGGGTTTCGGCTGCAAAAGGTTTTGCCTATGCAGCACAACTTCCACTAATTTCGGTCTCTACACTAGCTTGCTTGGCCTTACAAGTTAAAGACATCCCTGATAATGCTTTAATCATCCCGATGCTTGATGCAAGGCGAATGGAAGTTTATACCCAAACTTTTGATGCTCGATATCGTGAGCTAACCGAAATTGAGGCCAAAATTTTAGACGAAACAAGCTTCCAAGAACAGCTTAAGAATCAACCTGTCTATTTTATTGGAGATGGTGTTGAGAAGTTTGAAGAAATCTGTAATCATCCTAATGCACATTTTTTAAAAGAAAAACTTCCATCTGCAAGAGAACAATTCTACATTGCGAGACAGAAGTTTTTGAGTTCATCTTTTGAAGATGTGGCCTATTTCGAACCTTTTTATTTAAAAGATTTTAGACCTGGGTAAATTTATGAAGCTTTGCTTTCTTCATCTTTGTTTTTACTCATGTCGAAGAAGTTAAGATCTCTTTGTGGGAATGGTAATGAAACGCCAGCAGCTTCAAGTTCAATTTTAGAGTTTTCCATAAAGTCGAAGTGTGCACCCCAAAACACATCTCGCTTTGCCCAGAATCTAACAGATAAATTGACTGAACTATCTGCTAATTCGGCAACAAAAACCTGTGGAGCAGGATCTTTATCAATTCGCTCATCTCTTTCCATAATGTCCATCAGAACTTTTCTTGCTGTTTTGATATCTGAGTCATATGAAATACCAACCGTAATTGCGTCTTTACGTCTATCTTCAGAAGAGTAATTGATCACTTTGTTATTTGATAATTCACCGTTAGGAATCACAGCTCTTTGATTATTGAAAGTGATAATGTGCGTGTAAAACAATGAAATTTCTTCAACGGAACCAGAAACACCTTGTGCCTCAATCCAATCACCAATTCTGAAAGGTTTTAGGAGGATAATTAACACTCCGCCAGCAAAGTTAGATAATGAGCCTTGTAAAGCTAAACCAACTGCTAAACCTGCAGCAGCTAAAATAGCCGCGAATGAAGTTGTCTCGACACCTAACTTGGTGATTACGATGATAAAAAGTAAAATCTTTAAACCAACGTTAAGAATGTTGATTGTAAAACCGCGAATCGCAGGATCTATTTCGCGTTTTTCCATGATGCGTCTTACTTTTTTGGTGATAAATTTTATCAACCAAAGCCCAATAATAACAGCCAAAATGGCACCAATAATATTAGGTAAATAAGCGACAATTTTCTCTAATAAGAGATTAACGTAATTTTCAATGTCTTCCATAGTTTTGATTTTAGGTTTTTTTAAGAATTATTTTCAATTTATATTATTTTAAATACATCTTCAAACGCTTTAAGAATATTTTTTAATTAAAATTGTATATCACACCATAGCATAATTTTTATTAATAATATTTTTATAAAAAACTCTCATCAGAAAAACAAAATTTGCAGATGAGAGTTTCAAGAAAATGACCTATAAAGTATCTTAAATTTACATTTATTGATTTTGTAATTCTTTTAGGTAATCGCTAGGCCCATTTTGATATAAGTTAACATCTCTTTGTGGGAATGGATGCATAATGCCAGCAGCTTCTAGTTCAACTTTAGAGTTTTCCATAAAATCGAAATGTGCCCCCCAAAAGCTATCAAGATCAGCCCAAAATCTTACTGATAAATTGACTGAACTTTCGCCTAAACTCGCTACAAAAACTTGCGGTTCAGGATCTTTTAAAATACGATCATCTTTTTCCATTAAATCCATCAATACTTTTCGAGCTTTTTTTATATCAGCATGATAAGGTATGGCTACAGTTACGGCATCTTTACGGAGGCTTTCTGATGAATAATTTGTCACTTTATTGTTTGATAACTCTCCATTAGGAATCACAACACGTTGATTATTAAACGTAATCACGTGTGTATAAAACAATGAGATTTGATTTACTGTGCCTGAAACGCCTTGCGCGTCAATCCGATCTCCAATTCTAAAAGGTTTTAAAAGTATGATTAAAACACCACCAGCAAAGTTAGATAATGAACCTTGTAAAGCTAATCCAACAGCCAAACCTGCAGCACCAATGATAGCAGCAAACGAGGTCGTTTCAAAACCAAGCTTTGTGATAACAACAATAAATAATAAGATCTTTAAACCGATGTTAATAATGCTGATGCTGAAATCGCGAATGGCAATATCAACCTCGCGTTTTTCCATAATCTTTCGGATTTTATTGGTAATGAGTTTAATTAACCAAAGCCCAATTACAATGGCTAAAATAGCACCGATAACACTTGGCAAGTAAGCCACCACTTTTTCAATTAATAAATTAGCGTATTTTTCAACGTCTTGAATAGTCATATATAAAAATATTTAAAAAATTGTTTACGAAATTTGTGAACCTGCATCAAGTTCATTCTCAGGAGAAACAAAGCTTAAGTTTTTTCCGTTATCTCCCATTAAAATCATACCTTCACTTAATGTTCCTCTCAACTTAATCGGTTTTAGATTAACAACGACTGAAACTCTTTTGCCGATAATTTCTTCAGCTTTATAATGTTCTGCAATTCCGGAAACGATTGTTCTGGTTTCGTGACCGATATCAACTTTAAGAATTAAAAGTTTTTTTGCTTTTGGCATTTTTTCAGCAGAAACAATTTTTCCTACGCGGATATCAAGTTTAGAGAAGTCATCAAAAGTAATCTCTTCTTTAACAGGCGCATAAGTTTTTTCTTTGTTATCTTCTTTAGTTTGTTCAAGCTTTTGTAATTGCTTTTCAATTGTTTCATCTTCTATTTTTGAAAATAAAAGTTCAGCTTTTCCAATCTGATGTCCTTTAGGTAAAAACTCTTTTTTGTCGGCAATATCTTTCCATAAAAGCGTCTTTTCTAAAGCTTCAAAATTGAGCATTTTCTTGAGTTTTGCTGAAGAGAATGGGAGGAAAGGTTCAGAAATGATGGCTAAACCAGCTGCGATTTGAAGCGCAACATACATGATTGTTTTTGTGCGTTTAGGATCTGTTTTTTGAAGTTTCCATGGTTCTTCATCGGCAAGATATTTATTTCCTATTCTCGCGATGTTCATCATTTTAGCTTGTGCTTCTCTGAAACGATATTTTTCAATAGAAACAGCGATATCTTCAGTTGATTTTTGAAGTTCTTTCAAAGCCTCTAAATCAACTTCAGATAATTCTGATTTTTCAGGAATGATGCCTTCATAATATTTGTCAGTTAAAACAACAACACGATTGATGAAGTTACCGAAAATACCAACAAGCTCAGAGTTGTTTCTGGTCTGAAAATCTTTCCATGTAAAGTCGTTATCCTTTGTTTCTGGTGCGTTTGCCGTTAAAACATAGCGTAAAATATCTTGTTGATTTGGGAATTCTTCTAAATATTCATGCAACCAAACCGCCCAGTTTTTGGAAGTTGATAATTTTTGTCCTTCAAGATTTAAAAATTCGTTAGCTGGCACATTATCCGGTAAAATGTAACTGCCTTCAGCTTTGAGCATTACAGGAAAAATAATGCAGTGAAAAACGATATTGTCTTTTCCGATAAAGTGAACCAGTTTTGTATCTTCATCTTTCCAATAAGGTTCCCAGCTTTTATTTTCACGTTTTGCCCATTCTTTAGAAGCTGAAATGTAGCCAATTGGCGCATCAAACCAAACGTAAAGAACTTTTCCGTCGCCACCTTCAACAGGAACAGGAATGCCCCAATCTAAATCTCTGGTGACAGCACGCGGACGCAAACCTTCATCAATCCAAGATTTACATTGCCCGTAAACATTAGGTTTCCAGTCATCTTTATGTCCTTTTACAATCCAATCTTTCAGCCAAGCATCATATTGATCAAGTGGTAAAAACCAGTGTTTTGTTGATTTTAAAACAGGTTTTGCATCCGTTAGAGTTGATTTAGGGTTAATTAAATCATTTGCATTTAATGAAGTTCCGCACTTTTCACATTGATCGCCGTAAGCTTCTTCATTTCCACATTTAGGGCAAGTTCCAGTGACAAATCTATCAGCTAAAAACTGTTTTGCTTTTGGGTCGTAAAGTTGTTCTGTTGTTTCTTCGATAAACTTGTCTTGCTCGTGCATGCTTTCAAAAAACTCAGTTGCCGTTTCATGATGCACTTCAGCAGAAGTTCGAGAGTAATTATCAAACTGAATTCCGAAATCCTTAAAAGATTCTTTAATAATATGGTTGTATTTATCAACGACATCTTGAGGTGTCACGCCTTCTTTTTTTGCTTTAATTGTAATAGGAACGCCGTGCTCATCACTTCCGCAAACAAACAAAACATCTTTGTCGTTCAGTTTGAGATAACGCGTGTAAATATCAGCAGGAATATAAACGCCAGATAAATGTCCGATATGTATTGGACCATTGGTATATGGCAAAGCTGCCGTGATTGTATATCTTTTAGGATTCTTCATAAAAATCAATTTTTGAAACGCGCAAAGTTAATAAACACAATGTATTATGCTTGCATCCTTTAGGGATTAAAGTGTTTCAAATACTTTTTATTTATCAATTCAATAAAAAGTATTTAATTTGTCAATTAAATAAAATATTATGAAAAAAATTTCCAAATTATTCTTTTTTGTTGTCATCAGTTCATTTGTGTTGAGTTGTACTGTTGAAGATGATGATGTACCGCCAATAATTGAAAAACAAAATTCTTTAAAAGTTGGGAGCATGGAAACTGAGTTAATCTCAGGATTCCTTCAAACTGACGAGCCTCAAAATGATGTTTATGCTTACGGAATTATTCTATATGATACGGAAGTTAACTATGTAAATGGTCAGCCAGTGCCTGAAAATAATACCTCGAACGGAATTGCTTTAGAAATTTATTCTGATAACCCACAAATGCCAGCTGTTGGTGATTATGTTTTTAATGATTCAGCAATTGTAGATGCAAATGTTTTGAGTAATGCAAACTTGATTTTAGGTCTTGATTATGAAGTTCAAACAGCAACAAAAATTGTCGAGATTGAATATGGTGTTTTGAAAATTTCAGACAACGGAACGGCTTACGAGCTTAGTTTTGATGGTATTGATGAAGAAGATAATCAAGTTTCTATTATAAAGGGACTTTAGAGATGATTGAATAATTAAGAAAGATATGAAAAAGCTTTTCTGTGCCAGCTTGTTATTCATAAGTTGTTGGAGTTTTTCACAAGAAAAAATTCAAGAGACAAGGTTAACCGATGAAGTCTTTCGTATAAATCTTATCAATCCGGGTGTTGAATATGAATTTCCTACAAGTGATTTTTCAACATTATCAACAGGTCTTGGTGTTGGTTACAGTGGTGAGATTGATGAACTCACGGTTGGTAAAAAAACAGGATTTATATATATTATCGCTCCTTTTTTAGAAGTGCAGCACAAGTTGTTTTATAATCTGAATAAACGGAAACGAAAAGATAAGTCAATTGTCAATAACTCAGGAAATTTTATCACAGCAGGTGTACAAGCAAAAGGGCCATCGATTGCAGATAATGTTGAACGAACTTCAGATTACGATTTCTCCCTTGGTTTAGCATGGGGAATCCAAAGAAGTTATAAAGAGAAATATCATTTGTTGTTTCATATTGGGCCTAAGTATTTTTTTGATACAAAAGGGAACGGTGGTTTTTTTCCCATATTGATTCAACTCAATCTAGGTTTCGACTTATAAGAATTGAAGCACAGTTGAATTTTTAAAACTGTGCTTTTACATTTACGACTTAACATTAAATTAACTAATATGAAAAAATTAAACTCGTTTTTCTTTTTATTATTTTTCGCTACATTAATGATATCTTGTGGTAGCGATGATGATGCAGGTTCTGTTACTGAAAATCATTTTGAAGTAGATGGAACCCGCTATGAATTTAAAGATGGAATGATTATCAATTTCCGCACTTATGCAGGGAATTCTAATTTTGACATCAGCCTTACAACATCAGACATACAATTAATTGAAGGAGAACCTATGCCTCAAGATGATGTAATTTCAGGAGTATATTTTGAAATATTCACTGTTGAATCTAATAAAATTCCAACAGGAACATATACATATGCTCTTGGTGATGAAAATGCTGGAACCTTCAGCGATTATTCAGAGTTAGTAATTAATGGAAGTTATTCGAATAATGATGCTGAGCTGGTGACACCTTTTAACAGCGGTATGATTGAAGTTTTACAAAACGGTCCTGTTTATGAACTCAATTTTGATGTCACGACTATTGAAGGAAAAAAAGTTACTGGATATTTCAAGGGTAATTTATATGAAATAGATGACAGCGCGTCAAAACCAGGTAATTCAACAAGTAAAAAGTTATTTTCTAAAGAATAATCTTAATCTAATAATTTTTTAATCCCTCTATTTTTATTGATTTAGAGGGGTTTTTCATTTTTGTCTTGCACTTAAAGTGTTTACTTTTATCTGTTTAAAAAATGGAACACTTATGCATTTACCACCAGCATTACAAAAAGGAGATCAAGTTGCTATCATTGCGACAGCCAGAAAAGTTCAGCGCAAAGAACTTGAGCCTGCAATAAAATTATTGAAATCTTGGGGTTTAGAAGCTGTTATCGGAAACAGCATTGGTTTAGAAAATCATCAGTTTGCAGGTACCGATCAAGAACGCGCTGCTGATTTACAAACGCAAATCAATAACCCAAACATCAAAGCAATTTGGTGCGCCAAAGGTGGTTATGGAAGTGTCAGAATTCTTGATCTCATTGATTTTACACCGCTACTTAAACAACCAAAATGGCTGATCGGTTACAGCGATGTCACGGCTATTCATTCTGAATTACAAAAAATAGGTTTATGTAGTTTACATGCGCAAATGTGTTTAGGTTTTGAGGATAAAACGAAAGAAACAATGGCTTCTTTAAAATCGGTTTTGTTTGGTGAAAAAATCAAGTATAAAACAAAAGGACATGATTTTAATCAACAAGGTAAAGCTGCAGGCAGACTCGTCGGCGGAAATTTATCGATGATTTATTCGCTTTGCGGAAGTCCTTCTGCTATCAACCCTGATAACGCGATTTTGTTGATTGAAGATTTAGATGAGTATTTATATCACATCGATCGCATGATGCAAAACTTGAAACGTAACGCTTATTTTGATAAACTCAAAGGCGTTATTGTTGGTGGAATGACAGATATGAATGATAACACAATTCCGTTTGGGAAAATTGCTGAAGAAATTATATCTGAAATGCTTCAAACTTATGATTTTCCTGTTTTGTTTAATTTCCCAGCAGGTCATATTTCTGATAATCGTGCTTTAATTTTAGGTCATAAAGTAACATTAGACGTCAATAAAGAAGGCGGACAACTTTCGTATAAATAAAATGGCAGAACACAACGAATTAGGAAAATCAGGGGAAAAAGATGCTGTCAATTTATTGAGGCACAAAGGTTATCAGATTCTGGAAACCAATTATACTTTTGATAAAGCTGAAGTTGATATTATCGCTCAAAAAGGAAAGTATCTTATTGTTGTTGAGGTGAAAACCAGAAGCACACCAGACTTTGGTGACCCGCAAGATTTTGTAAAACCAGCTCAGATTAAACGTCTAGTAAAAGCCATTGATCATTATGTTGAACACAATGAATTAGACTTGGAAGTGAGATTTGACATTGTAGCGATTATCAAAAATAAACTTGGCAAACGCATTGAGCATATCGAAGATGCTTTTTACTATTTTTAAATCTTATCATTTTTTTAATAGTAATTAAACATATGTAAACCCATGATTTCGTTATATTTAGTAAAAACATTATGAAATCTAAAGGTATATTACTTCTGATATTTACAACTTTACTGTTGATTACGCTCACAATATTCTCAAGCATGAATATTGCAATCTCATGGATTTTCTATCTGACTGTTTTTGGTCAATCAGTTTTAGTTTTCGCAGTTTATCATATTCTAAGAGAAAATTATCATACCGATAAAACTTTTAAGGACTGGTATGAAGATCGACCTGAATTGTCTAAATAAAATAAGAGCAAAATTAGCTCATGGTTTACTCAGTTAAATTTTAAGCAAAAAGTATTGTCATGACTGATTGGGAAAAACTGTAATCTTTTGAAATCAACAATTTGTGGAGAATATTGTCCCGATGTTTCGGGAGAACCAATGTCCTTTTGGTAAAAAAAAGTGGAGAATATCGTCCCGAAGTTTCGGGAGAACCGATGACCTTTTGGCTGCCAGCCAAACGCTCTAGCCAGCTGAGCTAATCCCCCGTTTGGAGACAAATTTAATGATAATCTTTGAATTTTAATAACTAATTCATTAAAATTGATTTTTTGTTTTCATTCAATTAAAACCCTTGAATTTAATTACATTTACGCACCTAAATTAAAAATAAAGTAATGTTAGATTTTTGGTTGTTTTTTAAACTAGGATTCAATCATGTTGTAGGTTTTTCAGCTTATGAGCATCTTTTGTTTATCATCGTTTTAGTGACTGCTTACGCAACAAAAAAATGGAAAAAAACAATAGGTTTAATTTCAATTTTCACCATTGGTCACAGCGTTTCACTTATATTGGGTGCTTATAAAGTTTTAAGTGTTGATTTACAGCTTATTAATTTCCTCATCCCTGCCAGTCTTATTTTTATGGCACTCTATAATATTTTTATTGCAGGAAAAAGTAAATCTTCATCACGCCCTATTGTTCTTTATTTATTCATCTTATCTTTTGGTTTAGTTCACGGTTTTAGCTTTGCATCATACTTTAGTGAAATATCTAAAGGTTCATCTAGTCTTCTCATAAATTTAGTTGAATTTGCATTAGGAATTGATATATCGCAAGTTCTTATTGTGATTGCAACTTTCTTATTATCAGTTATTTTTCAAAGAATATTGCGTTACTCTCAGCGAGATTGGGTTTTAATTATATCATCAGTTATACTCGGTTTAGCGATTCCAATTTTAACAAAAAACTGGATTTTTTAATAAAATATAAATCATGGTAGATCAAAAACAACTTAAATTTGATAAAGCATATTTGCGCATTGCACATGAATGGGGAAAACTCTCTCACTGTGAGCGTAAGAAAGTTGGCGCATTAATCGTTAAAGATCGCATGATTATTTCTGATGGTTATAATGGCACACCTTCAGGCTTTGAAAACGTGTGTGAAGATGAAGATAATTATACAAAATGGTATGTTTTACACGCTGAAGCAAATGCAATTTTGAAGGTTGCTGGTTCAACTCAATCCTGCCGTGGCGCAACGCTTTATATCACTTTATCGCCATGTAAAGAATGTAGTAAATTGATACATCAATCAGGGATTGAACGTGTTGTTTACCAAAACTCCTACAAGGATGATGCAGGTTTAGCCTTTCTTGAAAAAGCAGGTGTAGCAATACAACAGGTACAGAATCTTGAAGCATGAAATTTACATTAAAAACATATTTACCCATTATTGTTGCTCTCGCAATTGTTATTGGAATGTATTTGGGACAAAGCCTCAACTTTCCTGAACAACAAGAATTTAAGAGCTCTAGTCAACAAAAATTTTCTAAATTTATAAACTACATCGATGAATCTTATGTTGATGAAGTCAATACTGATAGCATTGTCGATATAACGCTCAAATCTGTATTAGATCAACTCGATCCGCATTCAAGTTATATTTCTCAGCAAGATTACGGTTTAGTTCACGACGAAATGCGTGGTGGCTTTGTTGGTATTGGGATAAGCTTTTATCATATCGGCGATACTTTAGCAGTGATCAGAACAATTGAAAATGGGCCAAGTGATAAAGCTGGACTTTTGCCAGGTGATAGAATTGTTGAAGCTGACGGTGTTGATTTATCAGCATCCATTGTTTCAGATTCAATTACAAAACTCCTGAAAGGTGAAAAAGAAACAAGTGTAAAACTCAGAGTAAAACGTTTTAATGAAAATGAACTTTTAACTTTCAATGTTATTAGAAATGAGGTTCCTCTGAAAAGTGTAGATGCTTCATATATGATGAATGACACAACAGCTTATGTGAAAATTAACCGTTTTTCAGAAACAACTTATAGCGAATTTAAAGGTCGCATGAATAGACTTCCACAACAAAATATTAAATCGGTTGTACTTGATTTAAGGAACAATACTGGCGGTTATCTTCAGGAGGCAACTCAAATTGCTGATGAATTTTTGAAAGAAGATCAACTCATAGTTTTTACTAAAAATAAAGATGGTGATCTTAATAAACGTTTTGCAACATCAGGAGGAGCTTTTGAAAATGCTAAGGTTTATGTATTAATCAATGAGAAAACAGCTTCCGCAAGTGAAGTTATTGCTGGTGCCATACAAGATAATGATAGAGGGACAATTATCGGACGCCGTTCTTTTGGGAAAGGTCTGGTACAACGTGAAATGCAACTTGGCGATGGAAGTGCTGTCAGGTTAACAGTTGCGCGATATTACACACCAACAGGAAGATCAATTCAGCGTTCTTACGAAAACGGAAATAGAGATTACTTCTCAAGTTATTTAAAAAGATATACAAACGGAGAACTTCAATCTGAAGATAGCATTCACGTTGATGAGTCTAAACAATTTACAACACCAGGTGGAAAAACTGTTTACGGTGGAGGAGGCATCATTCCTGATATTTTTGTACCAATCAATGCGACTAAAGTTTCAAAAGATTTGAAGTTTATGTTTGAAGGTGGCGCAATGTCACGCTTTATTTTTACCCAAATGGATAAAGACAGAGCTTACTATAATAATCTTGAAGAAAAACAATTCATAACAGGCGATCTCATCACTTATGAAATGATTTCTAATTTTGAAAATTATTTAGGTGATTTCAGTATGACTTATGATTTTTCTTCTAGCATAGATGAAGCCAAAGTTTATTTAAAAGCAACGATGGCACAACAGATTTTTGATGATAATTTAGCATACAGAATTATCAATAAAAATGATGAAATGCTAGAAAAAGTTTTAGAAATTAAATCTCAATAAAATTTTATCGATCTTCATATTTACTAGAAATTTTCTTTGAAAGAATAAGAATCAGAAGTAGAAAGATAGCAGCCACAGAAATAATTGCACTGACAACTGGTTTGAAACTTCCTTCACTAAAAATCGCACTATAATCGATGAGTGTCAGATTGTAAATCAAGAAAAAACTCGCAAATAAAATTAGAAAATATATCAAATACTTCATACTAGAATAAATTTTGAATGTTTGTCACGAAAAGCTTTACAGCAATCGCTAACAAAATTACACCAAAAATTTTACGAGCCACTGAAATTCCTTGATTACCTAGTATTTTTTCGATTTTCTTAGAAGATTTTAAGACAAAATAAACAACTACAATATTAAAAACGATAGCTGCGATAATGTTTGGCGTTTCAAATTCCGATTTTAAAGATAAAATTGTTGTCATCGTTCCAGCTCCTGCAATTAATGGAAAAGCTAAAGGAACAATAGCAGCAGTTTCAGGCGCATCATCTTTATAGAGTTGAATCCCTAAGATCATTTCAATCGCTAAGAAAAACAGAATTAAAGCACCAGCAACCGCAAATGAGTTGACATCAATACCGATAAGTTTCAAAATCGATTCACCAACAAAAAGAAAAACGATCATTAATAGTGCAGAAACAATTGAAGCTTTCTCACTTTGAATATGACCCACTTTTTGTCTTAGATTGACAATGATAGGAATGCTACCGATGATATCTATCACGGCAAAAAGAATCATTCCTGCTGTAAAAATTTCTTTAAAATCAAAAATATCAAACATCACTTAAATTTTTTGCAAAAGTAGTTTTCATTTTTTGATTCATCACAATAAAAATTAAAGTTTTTTAGGCCAAATGTTTCTTAAATTTTGAAGAGTGATTGTGGATTTGATGAAGAAGCTTTATTTGCCTCCAATTCCTCATAATAGCCGAATAATTTTCTAAATTTGCGGCATGATACAGATTGGCAAAACGCTTATTTCAGAAGCGATTATTGATACAGACTTTACCTGCAACCTTGCAGCTTGTAAAGGCGAATGTTGCGTGGCTGGTGATGCAGGCGCACCTCTTGAGTTTGATGAAATTCAGATTCTTAAAGATGTTTATCCAAAAGTGAAACCTTATTTACGTCAGGAAGGTATTGAAGCCATTGAAGCGCAAGGCACGCATGTAACTTCAGACTTCGGTGAGCCTGAAACACCTTTGGTGAATAATGCCGAGTGCGCTTATGTTAATTTTGCAAAAGACGGAACAGCTTTATGCGGAATTGAAAGTGCTTACCGTGATGGTGTTATCAAATGGAAGAAGCCTGTGTCATGTGAATTATACCCAATTCGTGTTCAAAAACTATCCGAGTTGACCGCTGTTAATTATGATAAATGGGACATTTGTGATGATGCTTGCACTCTGGGTAAAGAGCTTCAAGTGCCTGTTTATAAATTTACTAAAAATGCACTGATCCGTAAATTCGGTGAAGATTGGTATAGTGAACTCGAACGTATTTTAGAAGAAGAACAGCAATAAATAAGATTTTTATGTCACAGTGGGAACAGCTTTTATCCTTGAGAAAACAAGGAGACAAACATAAACGTTTACGTCATGAGCAAGACGAAACCCGATTGGGTTTTGAGGTTGATTATGACAGAATTGTCTTCTCATCGGCTTTTAGAAGCTTACAAGATAAAACGCAAGTGATACCGCTATCAGAAACTGATTTTGTACACACGCGTTTAACACATAGTCTTGAGGTTTCTGTTGTTGGTCGCTCTCTTGGACGAGAAGTCGGGAAAGCACTGATCCAAAAATATCCAGATTTAGAGACACATCATGGCTACAAGATCAATGATTTTGGTGCCATCGTTGCTGCTGCTTCAATAGCACACGATATCGGTAATCCGCCCTTCGGACATTCAGGAGAAAATGCTTTAAGTGATTATTTTAAACACGGTAAGGGTAAACGTTTTCAGCCAGAAATCAATTCACAAGCTTATCAAGATCTTTGCACTTTTGAAGGTAACGCAAATGGTTTCAAACTATTAACAGAAAGTAAAAACGGAACAATTGGTGGCTTGCGTTTATCTTACGCAACTTTGGCTGCTTTTACAAAATACCCTAAAGCTTCTTTACCTTACAAACCGACTAAAAATGTAGAGGATAAGAAGTATGGTTTCTTCCAAGGTGAAGAAAATTTCTTTCATGAGGTTGCCGAAGAAGTTGGTTTAGAACCTGTGAAAAATGCGGGTGCAAAACGCTATCATCGTCATCCTTTGGCATTTTTAGTGGAAGCTGCGGATGATATTTGTTACACAATTATTGACTTTGAAGATGGTATTAACCTCGGACTTATTCCTGAAGAATTAGCGCTAGAATATTTATCAAAAATCATCAGTAAGCGTATTTTACCTGAGAAATATGCTGAACTGAAAACAACACAAAATAGAATTGCCTATCTCAGATCTTTAGCGATTGGTGAACTCATCAGTGAAGCTGTTTCTATTTTCATGGAAAATGAAGAAGTAATTTTGGCAGGTGAATTTCACACAGATCTCCTTTCACAATCAAAGTACAAAGCGCAGATTAAAGATATTATTGAAGTAAGTGTTCAGCGTATCTACAAAAGTCAAGAAGTGATGGATAAAGAGATTGCAGGCTATAAAATCTTGACAAGTATGTTACATGATTTTACTTCTGCTATTGAAAACAAACTCTCTGGTAATGAAACCAATTTTGATGATCTTGTGATTAATAACTTCTTGTCTCATCTAGACCTTGAAGATATGTCAACCGAAAAGTGGTTGATGGAAGTGACATCTTACATCGCGGCTATGACAGATAGTGAAGCCTTGAGAACTTATAAAAAACTCAACGGAAATAATCTATAAATTTTTGAGTATTTCATGAGCTTCTGCCACAGTTTTAATGGGTTGTTGACAGACTTTATCTTGACAGATGTAAATTAAATCACCAGTGCTTCTCTTGTCTTTTACAAGGTCAATCTTTGTGTTTTCACCCATGTAAACAGCATGACCAAAATATAGATGTTGAAGCTCTTGCGCTTTTTCTAAAGCTTTGTGACCCACGCAAACAATTTCTACTTGACCATGAACCATTTTACCAATGCCACGTGCCCAATTGGCAAGATAAGGGCCAGATTTATAGATTTTCTGATGAATTTTTGAGGCTAATTGGCTTGCAATATCGGAGTAGTTTGATGTTGGATAGAAATGTGATAAATCAATTAAAAGATTCAACATCACTGAATTTGATGCAGGAATAACATTGTCATTGATTTCAATTTTTCTAGCGATTAAATCTGAATTTTCTGCTGATGTGTAATAGAAAATCCCGCGTTCACTATCATAAAACTTCTCGATGGCAATGTCGGTAAGTTTTTTAGCACGTTTTAAATAACCACTTTCAAAAGTGACTTGATATAAGTGACAAAATGCTTGTGCTAACCATGCATAATCTTCTAAAAATGCTGGAATGCTTGCATTCTGATTTTTATAATTCCTGTAAACTTGAAGTTTTTCATCAATAAGATTTTTGTTCAAAAAATCAGCATTTTTAATGGCGGCTACTAGGTAAGACTCATCTTTTAAAGCTTTATAAGCATTAATATAGCCAAGCATCATCATCGCATTCCAGCTGCATAGAATTTTATCGTCAAGACTTGGTTTATTCCTATTTAAACTGTTCTTTTTAATCTTAGAAATGATGATTTCTAAATCTTTTTTAATTTTATTCTGACCAATTTTTAGTTCTTGAGCAACTTCATTAATTGATTTTGCCTTGTAAAAGATATTTTGTTCATCTTCCCAATTTCCATTTTCTTTTAAACCAAAATAAGATTCAGCTATTTTAAATTCTTCATCTGTTAGGATTTTCTTCACTTCATCAAAATGATAAGTGTAATAAGCACCTTCTTTTCCATCAGAATCTGCATCAAGAGCAGAGTAGAAGCCACCATTTTCAGCAGTTAATTCATTTTTTATAAAATCTAAACTTTGACGGATCACCTTCTCATAAGGTGAGTTTTGCGTCAACTGATAAGTTTTTGAGTAAAGGTTGATGAGTTGCGCATTATCATAAAGCATCTTTTCAAAGTGCGGCGCAAACCATTTGTCATCGACAGAATATCTTGCAAACCCACCATGTATTTGGTCATAAATACCACCTTTATGCATACCATCAAGTAAATTTGTTGTGATATCAAGCGCATCTTGATTTTTTGTATAATAATGATAATCTAATAGAAAAAGCCAACTGCTTGGCATAGGGAATTTTGGAGCACCTTTAAAACCGCCATTTTCTCTATCGATTAAATTAATCCAGCCACCAAAAAAATCTTTATAATCAGTTTTTGAAAATTTTGTGTTCTCAGTTACGTCAAAGTTCATGACATCCATATCCTGAATGCCTTGTGTGAGTTTATTGGCTGTTTCTTCTAATTGTTCTCGTTGTGATGCGTATGCTTCAGCAACATTCGTCAACACTTTTTTCCAATTATCTTTTGGGAAATATGTCGCAGCGTAAAAAGGTCTGCCATCAGGAAAAGCAAAAGCATTGAGTGGCCAACCTGCTCTGCCAGTCAATATTTGTGCCGCATCCATATAGATTTGGTCAATATCTGGGCGTTCCTCTCTATCTATTTTAATACAAATAAAGTGCGCGTTCATCAATTTGGCGACTTCATTATCCTCGAAAGATTCGTGTGCCATCACGTGACACCAGTGACAAGCTGCATAGCCGACACTAATGATGATAGGTTTGTCGAGTTCCTCAGCAAGTTTTAGCGTTTCGCTGTTCCACTCTCGCCATTCTACAGGATTGTCTTTGTGTTGTAGAAGGTAAGGACTGGAAGCTTTGCTGAGCAAATTCATAATTTATTGATTTAAGAGTTTAGAAATCTCGTCAAATTTAGGCGTTAAAACAACTTCAATACGTCTGTTTTTAGCTTTCCCACTTTGCGTTGAGTTTGGCGCAACTGGTGCAAATTTACCTCGCCCTGCAGCTGTTAAGTTTTGGGGTTTAATGTTTGCGTTTTTTAATAATAGCTTTAAAACTTCAGTAGCTCGCTTTGTTGATAAATCCCAGTTGTCTTTTAAAGCTCCGCTACCATTATAAGGGACGTTATCCGTGTGACCTTCAATTAGGATATTGATATCTTGGTTATTAGCCAAAACCTTACCGATTTCTTTAACAGCTTGTTGACCTTCACTACCAACTGACCAGCTTCCAGATTTGAAAAGTAATTTGTTTTCCATAGAAACATAAACTTTACCGTCACGCTGTTCGACACTAAGGCCTCTATCTTCAAAGTTAACAAGCGCTTTTGAAAGATTATCCTTAAGCTGATTCATTTTTGCTTCTTCAGCAGCAATGATAGATTCGAGTTCGTTGATGCGTTTTTCACGGAACTGCAAATCCTTCTGTAGTTTTTCTAAACGCTCTTGTTCTGAGGCTAATTTCTCTTCTTTTTGTTCTAATTCTTTTAGTAATTCACGATTGCGATGTGCATTTTCAGCCAATACTTTTGAGCTGTTTTTCTCTAAAGCATTATAAGAATCCGATAGTTTATCATAATCACTTTTCTTTTGATTCAACTCCTTTTGAATTGCTTCTTTTTTGTTTTCTAAAGACTGATAATCTTTTTTTAAGGATTGAAGCTCGTCACTCATCATCTCCTTTTCATCTTCACAATCTTCGAATTGCGAAGTTTGCGCTTGATGATCTGCTTTGAGATTGTTAAAATCTCTATCGAGTTCGTCGTATTTTTTCTGGCTCACGCAAGCAGTCATGCTTGCAATAATAGACAAAATGGCAATTTTCTTTAACATGGCAATATGATTTATAAGTTTAACGCTGTTAGCGTGGTCTTATTTTAATTGTAATAAAACAGGGCAGTGGTCGCTGTGTACAGCTTCATCTAAAATTAAGGCGCGTTCAATGTGATTGTGCAAAGCTTCTGAAACCAAATGATAATCTAAACGCCAACCTTTATTTCTTGCTCTGGCATTGCCGCGATAGCTCCACCACGAATATTGTTCTTTTTCAGGGTTGAGTAATCTAAACGAATCGATTAAGCCGATTTCCATAAAAGCTGTTAACCATTCACGTTCAACTGGTAAAAATCCAGAAACTCTCTTGAGACGAACAGGATCGTGAATGTCGATTGGTTCATGGCAAATATTATAATCTCCAGAAATAACAAGATTTGGTTTCTCTTGGAGTAGATTTTCAATATAAGTTTTAAACTCATCCATGTAGTTGAGTTTAAAATCTAAACGCGCATCATTTGTCCCTGAAGGTAAATATAAACTCATCACTGAAAAAGTATCAAAATCGGCCCTTAGGTTTCGGCCTTCTTTGTCCATAGATGGAATGCCAGTTCCGTATTCTACGTGATTTGGTTTTATTTTACTTATGATGCCAACACTGCTATAACCTTTTTTTTCAGCAGAAAACCAATAGCAATATTCGTAACCGATTTCTTTAAAGATAGAATCGTCAATTTGTTCAGGTTGTGCTTTTGTTTCTTGAAAACAAACAACATCAGCATCAGTTGCTTTTAGCCACGGAATAAAGTCTTTTTTTAAAGCTGCTCGTATTCCATTGACGTTATAAGAAATAATTTTCATGATTTTATTTTAGAAATGATAAACTCAGAAAGTCCTTCTGATGGGATTAAGATGTTTGATCGTTCTTCTCTTCTTTTTTTCTTGCTTCTTTATCAACAGGCTTTTTTATTTCGTCTTCACTTTTTAATTCGTGTGTCGCTTTGTTGTACTTTCCCTTTAGATCATCAATTACAGAGCCACTCCACAAACTATTTCCGAGGAAATAAGAAGTTCTCCCTAGTAAGTGAGCACCTACAGGCGCTGTCAAAAAAATAAAAATGACGATAGCTTGCACACGTGTTGTAACTGAAAAATCAGAGAAGAAAATCGCAGCAGAGCCTAATAGTAAACCAACGCCAAGTGTTGCTGCTTTTGTATTAACAGAAATCCTTAAATAAGTGTCAGGCATACGGACTAAACCAATGGCAGCTAATAGGGCAAACAAAGCACCTAGAGTTGAGAATATATAAATTAGAATTTCAGTCATCTTTATTTCTTTTTTGTAGATAATAAGAGAAAGCTACTGTACTTAAAAATGCGATTAATGCCAAAATCATGGCGATATCTAAAAATGTTGGTTGATTATTGATAATGCTATAAATAGAGATGATTCCGATACCAATTGTAATCATCAAATCGAGTGCAATCACGCGATCAATAATGCTTGGACCTTTGAGGAACCTGATCAACACCAATATTTCTGCAACTGAAAGCACAGGTAAAATAAAATAATATAAATAATCGTTTAATGTCATCTTAGTATTTCTAATAATCTCTTTTCAAAACCGTTTTTAATATCGTCAATGAACTCTTGCTTGTCATTAACATACATCGCGTGTACATAAAGAACCTTTTTATCTGTGGAAACATCAAGGCTTAAAGTTCCTGGCGTAAGCGTAATTATATTTGCCAAGAATGTGATTTCCATATTAGTTTTGGCATCTAGGGGAACCTTCACAATACCTGGTTTCATGTTATAGTGAGGTGTACTTACTTCATAAGCAACTTGTATGTTTGCTTTGATCATTTCCCAAAGGAAAAAGAAGATAAAGCTTATAATACTTGGTAAAAACCTATAATACTTGGTTTTACGTTTTTTAAATTTCCTTGAGATAATCCATAAAATAAAAAAGCTCAATATAAAACCAAAAGCAAAGCTGCTGAATGCAAAGTCTCCCGTTAAGAAAACCCAGATCAGCATCAAGAGAATATTTGATAAAAATTGTTTTTCCATTTTTAAGAGCTTTTAAGTACTGCGTTAATATACAAGTCTTTATTGACAATTTCTTCAGCAATACGTGTTGAAATTTCTTGGATGTGTTCAGCGCCAAAACCGATATAAAGCGTGACAATTGTCAATAAAACAATCGGTAACACAAATCTCATTTTATCAAATTTACTTAATTGATAAAAGTAGTTAAACTTAGGATTGCTATCCATTTTTGGCTGTTCTTTCCAAAATACGCGAGACCATAATCTTGCAATGATGACTAAAGTAATAAAGCTACCAAAAATTAAGGCACCAAAAAACCAATAATGTTTAAGTTCAAAACTTGCAATAATCAAAGAAATTTTTGGCCAAAACCCTGATAAAGGAGGAATCCCAATTAAAGAAAATAGAGGAATAGAAATCAATAAACTCAGTTTAGGATAATTACTATAAATACCTCCGATCTTTCGCATGCTTGAGCTTGCTTTCATTCTAAATATCAAACCAGCAATCAGGAATAAATTTGTTTTAATAATAATGTCATGAATTAAATAAAAAGCAACACCAGCAATAGCGACTTTTGTAAACATTGCGAGACCACCAATCATAAACCCAATATGACAAATAATTAAATATGAAAAAACTTTTCTAATATTATTTTGTATCAATGAGCCAACTCCACCACTAAAAATTGTGAGGACAGCTATAACCATTAGTAAAGTTTGGAGAAAAGGCGTCATTTCAAATATGACAGAAAAAACTCTAATCATTGCATAAACACCAACTTTAGTCAGTAGACCAGAAAATATTGCTGAAACCGCAGCTGGTGGCGTGTGATAAGAAGCGGGTAACCAAAAATAAAGTGGAAAAACTGCTGATTTAATCCCAAAACCTACTAAAAATAATATAGCGCAGACTTCAACTAAAACTTGATTATCAATTTGACTTACTTTAGCAGACAAATCAGCCATATTTAAAGTCCCTGCTAAGCCGTAAAGGATACCTAATGCAGTTAAGAAAATCATTGACGCAAAGAAGTTAAGCGTAAAGTATTTGACAGCACCTTCAAGCTGATTTTTTTCTCCTCCAATACTGATAAGTACAAATGAACTGATAATGATGATTTCAAACCAAACGTAAAGGTTGAAAATATCACCTGTTAAGAAAGCTCCATTTAAACCTAAAATTAAGAAATGAAATACACTGAAATATCCAAACCTAAGGCGAGCATTGATGACAGCAACCGTTGAAAAAACTGAAACAGCAAGAGCACTGATAGCTGTGAGTAAAATCAAAGTTGCCGCTAACATATCTCCCACTAAAACAATTCCAAATGGTGCTGACCAATTTCCTGAAGCAACAGTTTGCGTTCCGTTTTGATAAACGTGAATAAAAACCAAAATAGCTACAGCGAGTCCAAGCACGCTTCCAGCAACACTTACAATTTTCTGTAAACGTACTTTTCTCCAATAAAACATCAGAATTATGCTGATAAAGAGATTCACAAGAAGCGGTAATGTGATGATATGGTTTGTCATGAATTTTCGTCTGTCGTGTTAAGTTGATCTAAATCATCAGTTCCTAAAACTTTATAAGCGCGTTTGACCAAAATGATGGCAAAAGATTGAAGTCCAAAACTAATAACAATTGCAGTTAAAATTAAAGCTTGTGGTATTGGGTCTGCATATAGGCCCTCGATAACGCTTTCAGTTCCTGGTATAATTGGCGGTTCACCTTTTGTGATTCTTCCAAGTAGAAAAATCAATAAATTAACACCATTTCCTAAAAGAACGATGCCAAGAATAAGCTTGACGATACTTCGACGCATAATCATATAGATGCCTGCGGCGTACAAAAAACCTATCATAATTGCTAAGAGTATTTCCATATCAAGCGGATTCTGAGATTGTAAATATGATTGTAAGCGCAGCACCAATCACAACAAGATAGACGCCAGTATCAAAAAATAAAGCGGAACCAATAGTACCTAAAACAGGTATACTTCCATCAGCCCACAGACCTGTCATAATTGGTAAATCTGCTAATACTATCGGTGAAATAGCACTTAAAAAAGCAATGCCCAATCCAACAGGCATAAAATAGCCTGGATGAAACTTAAGCACTCTTTTGGTTTCATTGATACCGTTTGCAAATGCATCCAATACAAAAGCAATGGCAGCGACTAAACCACCAACAAAACCACCACCAGGTAAATAATGTCCTCTTAACAGAATGAAAACTGAAAAGAGCAGAAGTACCGGTAAAAGGTAATTTGAAGCTGTTTGTAGAATGATTGTTTTCATCTTATTTGATTTTATCTTTTGGTCTTAATCTTAATTTTAATAAACCGAAGACACCTAAAGCAGCCACAATTAAAACTGAAATTTCTATCATCGTATCAATCCCTCTAAAGTCAACTAAAATAACATTGACAATATTTTTCCCGTGCGCTAGCTTATAAGCATTTTCAGCATAATACTTTGTAATTTCGTTGTTTTTAGGTTCTTGTAAAACACTCAAAACTAGCAAAGTCATTAAACTACCAAATACAACGGCTAAAGCGCCATGTTTCATTCGGCTTTTTCTCTTTGTCATTTTGAGATATTTAGGTAATTTATAAAGCACTAAAACAAATAAAATAACAGTCAGTGTATCTACAGAAAACTGAGTCATCGCTAGGTCTGGCGCACTATAGAATAAAAACAATAAGCTAAATGAAAAGCCAACAATTCCCATAGAAGCTACTGCAGCAAGTCTAGAATTTGTAAATACAGTAAAAACAATGGCAGCAAACATCATTAATATAATGGCTATTTCATAAACGGTAACATCTTCTAAACTGCTATAGTCTAGTCTTAATTGGAAGTTTGGCAGTAATAAAAAGCTAATAAGCCCTATAATAACAGCTACGACAATACCAACATAATCACGTAAGTATCCATTTTGGAAAAAATTTGTCCATAATTTCCCAAATTTCTCAAAAGCAGTAGAACCTTTGAGCATTAAATCTTTGGGTGCAATAAAATCTAACTTTTGTATAAAATTTTCTTTTGCGTAAGTTGGTTTTATAATAAAGTACATCACTGTACCTATAATAATTGTTATAGCACTTAAGCCTAGAACAGTATTAAAACCATGCCACAGTTTTAATTGAAAATTTTCTGGGTTTTCAAACATCACTTGGGTGATTGGCTTTGCAAAAGCAGATTCGATTAATGAAGGTAGTAAACCAAATACTAAACCTAATATAACCATGAGTAGTGGCGGAATCCACATCAGCGGACTAGGCATATGTATCTTTTCAAATTTCTGAGGAAGCTTCCCCGTAAAAGGTTTAACACCAGCAACAAAACCACCATAAAATAAAAGTATCTTCGTTATAACAGCTAAAGCGGTTAATATGATTGCATACTGACTGCCTAAGGTTGCTTCATAAATCAAATCCTTTCCAACAAAACCAAGAGTTGGAGGAACGCCACCACTAATAAGAGCAGCAATAAATCCAGCGATAGCTACTGGCATCAACACTTTACGGAGTCCGGCTAGTTTTGTGATGTCACGTGTTTTTGTTTCATGATCAATAATTCCTGTGATCAAAAACAAAGAAGCTTTGTATAAAGCGTGAACAATAATAAAGACTGCAGCTGCAATCAACGCTGCTTGCGTACCAATTCCGATGAGGAAAACCAAAATACCTAAAGCTGAAATGGTTGAGTAAGCTAAAATTCCTTTTAAATCTGTTCTAAAAAGAATATGAATGGCTGAATAGAGCATTGTAATTGCACCGAAAACAATCAATGTTGTATGCCAAAGTTCTGAACCGCCCAACACTGGTGATAATCTGAATAACAAATAAACGCCTGCTTTTACCATCGTTGCCGAGTGCAAGTAAGTGGACACTGGCGTTGGAGCTTTCATCGCGCCTGGTAACCAAAAGTGAAATGGAAATTGAGCCGATTTTGTAAACGCTGCAGCAAAAATAAGAATCACTGCTAATGCATAATAAGGATGAGACTGGATGAGATCGGTCTGCGATAACATCTCAGAAATTTCATAAGTACCTGTCATGTAGCCTAATAAAACAGCGCCACCAAGAAGTAGAAGTCCACCAATACCAGTAATACCTAAAGCCGTTAATGCAGACTTACGAGAATCTTTAGCGTCGTTGTTAAAACCGATAAGAAAGAAAGATGAGATGCTGGTGAGTTCCCAAAAAATAAACATTGACATGAGGTTGTCAGACAGAACTAAACCAAGCATTGCTGCCATAAAAAGACTTAGATAACCATAAAATCTATCCAAGTATTTATGCCCTTTTAAGTAAGCTGAAGTATATAAAAAAACCAGTGAACCAACACCAGTAATCATTAGGGCAAATAAAAGGGATAAGCCATCAAGTTTAAAGGTGAGATCAACGCCAAAACTCGGAATCCAATTAATTTTTTGAGTGACAATTTCACCATTAGAAATTTGGGAAATAAAGCTCAGGAAGTAAGCAAACAAACTAATAGGGATTAATGAGGAAATGACTGCAAATTTTCCACGAAAAAATTTCCCGGTAAAGACCAGGAAAATCGCAAATAAAAAACCTAATAAAATTGCTGTTAGCATACTCAGTTGTTAATCTTGCAAATATAAATAATATTGTGAATCTCCATGATATAAACGCCTTAGAGATGATATCTTTAATTTTAGTTTAACACTTTCATCATCTTTAAATTATCTTAAATACATATTACAGTAAAAGAGTGAATCGATTTATGACTTAATTCATCAATTTTGATTGAAAAAATAAGATATACATTTTTTTATTCTCTAAACATTTTAACCTCTAAATTCTGGTGTGCATCTATACTGGCGCGATACATGCCAGCAGTATTGAATTCCATACTGATGTTTCCTTCATGATCTAAGGCGATGACACCACCATTACCACCTAAGTCTGCTAATTTTTTAATGACATTTTTACTTGCTTCAGAAAGTGATTTTCCTGCATATTCCATTTGTGCTGATATATCATAAGCTACGACACCACGTATAAAATATTCGCCCCAGCCTGTTGAGGAAATCGCACAGGTTTTATTGTTGGCATAAGTTCCAGCACCAATAATAGGAGAGTCGCCAATGCGTCCCCATTTTTTATTTGTCATGCCGCCAGTTGAAGTTCCTGCAGCTAAATTTGCGTTTTTATCCAAAGCGACGCAACCAACTGTTCCGTATTTTGAATCATCGATATTTGAATCATAAAAAGATGATTTTTCTTTCGCTTTGACACGTTGTAACGCATCATATCTATTTTGAGTAAAAAAATAAGAAGGATCAACGATTTCGAGTCTTTGCTCTTTGGCAAAAGTTTCAGCACCTTCTCCTGAAAGTAAAACATGAGGCGAGTTTATCATGACTTCATAAGCTAAATTAATCGGGTTTTTGACATTTGTCACACCTGCGATGGCACCAGCGTTTAGTGTGTTTCCATCCATGATTGAAGCGTCAAGAGAATTTTTTTCATCGTGGGTAAAGACAGCACCTTTTCCAGCATTAAAAAGCGGTGAATTTTCCATGATGTTGATACTTTTCTGAACAGCTTCCATTGCTGAACCTCCACTTTTTAAAATTTCATGTCCAGCTGTTATTGCTTCTTCGAGTTTTGTTTCATAAACAATTTGAAGTGAATCTGTCATATTTTCTGGCATGATCGTGCCAGCACCGCCATGGATAACGATTGCAACATCAGAATTTGTTTTTTGTGCTGCGCAACTTGTAATAACTAGGCTAGTTAGTAGAAAAAAAAGTAATCCGTATTTTTTGTAATTCAGTATCATAACTCTAATAAATAATTAAGAGCTTGTGGTTGTATATTTAAAAGATCTGCTTTTGGTAATCTTTCGAGCAGTTTTTGCCAATTTTTATCAATACTAAAGATGCGTTCAAAAAGCGGAACTGCTTTTTTCACATCGCCAGAATTAACTAAAGCAACAGCTTTCCAGAATTTCATTTCTGTATTGTTAGGAAGAAGCTTTTCAGCTTTACCATAAGCATCTAATGCAGCTTCAGTATTTTGATTTTCCATAGCAACATCACCTTTGTTCATAAATTCATAAGCACGATGAACGTTGAGCAATCGGTCGAGTTCTTTAATGGGATTTTGATGATCGTCAACACGTAAATCAATGATGCGATCATCCCAAGGGTTTTTGGGTTTTTCAGAAGAAACAACAACTAAAGCTGCTGATTGTTTTCCTCTGATGTCGCCACCTGTTCCTTGCGCGGCGTGCATTGCTGACATGACTCGCTCGGCTAAAGGTAAATGTAAATTCATTTTATATGCATCGTACATGCGCTCAATCACTTCATCGTTGAGCATCATATTGGCTTGCACCACAAAATTGTCACCAATTTTATGTCCAGCTGATTCTACGCATTTTTCTCCTGTGTGTACTGCTATTTTTCCATCATTATTTAACATAGCAACTTGTCTGTAAGCTTTGTTTTGATCTTGTTTTAATAAGTGATTTAAAGCTTTTTCAGGCGTGTATCCTTTTTCAAGCAATTCAATACCTTCATAACCATAACGTTTGCTAACAAAAGATTGCGTGGCAACCACACCAACGCCAGATTTTGCCCATGGGACAGCTGTACCAACAGAAAACCAGTGACTTTGTACACCAACTGCCATTTCGCCAGTCTCTGCGTCGCGCGCTAAAATGGAAAAGGTGTGAGCAAACTCATCCTGATACGGTTTTTGTTGCGCAACAACGACTTGAGAAAATATGATGGAAAAGCAAAATGTAAAAAGGAATTTCATTTCAAAGGATTTTTGCTCAATTTACAATTTTTTTAAGAAATTAAAAAAGCTGTTTCTAAAGTCAAATCTTACGATGTTGAGTAGTAAAATTTGATTTCTTTAAAAACAGCTTTAATAAATTTATAAAGTTGGCCTAGCTAAATTTTGGTTTTTCTTTATTTAAGAATGCTTGCGTTCCTTCTTTAAAGTCTGATGTACCAAAGGCTTCACCAAACGCATTGATTTCTTCTTTAAAACCATCAACGCCATCTTCATCATTGGCATTAACTGCTTTGATAGCTGCTTTGATAGCTTGTGATGAATTTCTTAATATTTTTCCAGTGATTTTCTGGGCAAGTTCCATCAACTCATCTTGTGTTGTCACGTGATTTACAAGACCGTAATTTTTTGCTGTTTCAGCATCGATCATTCCTGCTGTCATGATCATTTCAAAGGCGCGACCTTTACCAACAAGTTGAGGTAAACGCTGCGTTCCGCCGTAACCAGGAATTACACCTAATGATGTTTCTGGTAAGCCCATTTTTGCGTTATCACTTGCTACACGAATGTGAGCTGACATCGCTAACTCAAGTCCGCCGCCTAAAGCAAATCCATTAACGGCTGCAATGACAGGTTTTGGGAAATTTGCGATGTAATCAAAAACAGTTTCTTGTCCTTTAGCTGCTAAATCTTTACCTTCTTCAACACTGTAATCTGCAAATTCTGAAATATCTGCACCAGCAACAAATGCTTTTTCACCAGTTCCTGTCAGGATGATTGCTCTGACTTCATCGTTGTCTTTAAGAGATTTAAAAGCTTCATGAAGTTCCTGGATAGTGGCTCTGTTTAAAGCATTGAGTTTTTTGGGTCTATTGATTTCTAAAACTGCGATGTTTGCATCGATTGTGAGTTTAAGATTGTCGTATGTCATGATGTTTATTTTTTTGGAATTTTAATTTTAAATAGACTTCCTTTTTCTTCTTGTGAGATTAACTGAATCTCACCTTGATAATTTTCAATAATGTTTTTGACCATACCTAAACCAAGCCCCATTCCGCTTGATTTGGTTGTGAATTTAGGCTCAAAGATACGATTTTGATTTTCTTCTTTAATGCCAAGTCCATTATCTGAAATTTCTATGAAAATATGTGTATCATTTTCATTGAGTTTTATTCTGATATTAGGTTTTTCAAGATGTTCTGTTGCCTGAATTGCGTTTTTGATCAAGTTTGTCAAAATACGAATCAGTTGGGTTTTGTCGAATTTTAAAAATACATCTTCCTCAGGATTTTCAAATGAAATATAATTTGCATTAAAAATATCAATGGTTAAAGTGATGATTTCTGACACATTAATCAAATCATTTTTTTGAGCTGGCATATTCGCAAAATCAGAGAACGCATTTGCAATGGCGCTTAATGTATCAATTTGCTGAATCATACCTTCTGAAAATGACTTTAGCTTTTCTTGAGCATCAGGTGCTTCAGGATTAAATCTGCGTTCAAAATTTTGAACATTTAAACGCATTGGTGTTAGCGGATTTTTAATTTCGTGGGCGACTTGTTTTGCCATCATTCGCCAAGCTTCTTCGCGTTCAGATTTCGCGAGTTTTTCAGCACTTTCCTCAAGTTCATCAATCATCGTGTTGTAAGCGCTCACAAGTGGTCTGATTTCTGTACTTAATCTTTTAACTTCAATTTTCGGGTTTTTCTGACCGATACGCGTTTTATTAATTTTTGTACTAATAGATTTCAAAGATCTTGTAATATAATTGGATTGGAAGTAAGCCAAAACAATGGCTGCGATGAGCATTAACGCATAAACTTGAGCAAGAATTATCAAGAAGTCGTTGAGTTCTCTTTTTAAAAAACCGTCATCTTCAATGTATGGTAAATTAAGGATGCCGATGGGTTTGAAATATTTGTCGAGTATAAATGTGTAAGATGAATGATATTTCTGATCGTTTTCTGTAAATGTATTGACGTATCTTTTTTCTGTTGAGTTTTTTAAAAGCTCTAATTTATTTTCTGGGATTCGACGCTCTGTAGAATCAAGATAAAATTTTGGCATCGAGGATTTTAAGAGGTTTCCTTTGATATCAAAAATGTTGAGTTCTGTGTCGTGAATATCTTGAATTTCGTATATTTTGTCTTTAAAGATAAGCGGCAAATTTTTTGTATTTACCGTGTAATAAGTTGTTCTTAAAATGTAATCAATATTTGCTCGAATTGCGTTTTCTTTCCTAACGAGTTTATCGTTATGCAGGCTTTCGGCTTCTTCTTTATAGCGAAATATTGTGACGCCAGCAATCAGAATAGAGGCACCAAGAACGAGTGCCATCATGGAGACAAATATTCTTGTGCTGAGCGATTTTTTAAACATCTTCCCCTTTTTTCTTGCGGTAATTTTTATAGGTTTTGATACCAATCATCAATAAAACGGCAAGCCCAATTAAACCGACTAAGCCATAAATCCAATCAAAAGCGCTTTTTAAAATCACTAAAAAAACGACGGCAAACAATATGATTGTCGCGCCTTCATTCCATAAACGCATTTGGGATGAGGTCCAGCGGATATCATCTTTTTGAAATTGTTTATAAATCTGATGGTTTTTAAGATGATAAGCAATTAATAAAACAACAAAACCAAGTTTAACGTGCATCCAAGGTTCTTGCAACCACAAGGGTTGATCAATTAACAGCCAAATTGCAAATATTGTTGCTAAAATAGCAGATGGCCAAGTGATGATATTCCACAATCGACTTGTCATTATTTTAAGTTGGTCACTTAATATTTTTGCTTCGTTTTCAGGTTTCATTCTAGCTTCAATATGATAAATAAAAAGGCGAGGAATGTAAAATAATCCTGCAAACCAAGTGATCACAAAGATGAGGTGCAAAGCTTTGATATAATTATATGCCATCAGAAAAGAATTTTAATCATCCAAAGATAAGAAATTTGCTTATCGTCTATTTTATATTCAGCGCTGATTTTGAAAAGAGTTTTTATTATTAAATCCTTTGAGATGGAATAGAAATTAAGGGGTTGTGTGTATGGGTTTTATTTATTAAAAAGGTAGGAAAAATGAAATTTGGTTTTTTCTTTAATAGAACACTTGTTATTCTGAAAATTATGACGACAATGAATAATTTTAATAGATTTGTGAAAATATTAGTAAAAAATGGATAATCAACAAAGAGAGCAAATATTAAAAAATGCCAAACAATTTTTTAGAGATGAGATTGTTCAGAATCACATTAATGGCGCTTGCAAAAGAGCAAGTCGACTTCCTGAGTATAATGTAAATCCATTTTTGTTTAAATACTTAGCTAACTTTTTAACTGGAAATGATACTCCTGAAAGTATTGCAAGAGCATTGGTTCTACCAAGAATTCTGGGTTCATCTATCACAACTTCATTTGGTATGAAAATCCAGAATTTGATAAGCAGCCTTTTTCAAGGGCTTGGCTCAACAACCCAAGGAATAGATATTGAGTTTATTGATGCAATTGACGGCAGGAAAAAGTATTGTCAATTGAAAGCTGGTCCAAACACAATTAACCATGATGATGTTACAACAATTGTAAATCACTTCAACGGTGTGCGAAATCTTGCAAGAACTAACAATTTGAATGTTGGAATCAATGATATGATTGTGGGAGTTGTTTACGGAGAGCCTGCTGAATTAAGCTCTCATTATAATCGTGTTGGGGAAAATTACCCTGTTTTTATTGGTCAAGATTTCTGGTATCGATTAACTGGAAAAGATGATTTTTACTTCGAACTTATTGATGCTATTGGTGAAGTTGCTTTAGAAGTAGATGGGAGTGAAGTTGTTGAAACTACAATACAAAAACTTGCCAAAGAAATTGCAGAAAAGTATCAGTAAAAAGTCATTTTCACTTTTTTACATAATATTCATTTAAGACTTTGATAATAGAGTAGCCAATCTCTTCTGCTAAGTTTACAGGAACAGCATTACCTATTTGTTTATATTGTTGAGAAATTGAACCAGCAAACTCCCAATCATCAGGAAATGTCTGAATCCTTGCATATTCTCTCACCGTAAATGGTCGAGTTTCGTCAGGATGACATCGCTCTGTTTGTTTCTGAGCAGGACTACAAGTTAAAGTCAAACTAGGTTCATCCCATCCAATTCTTCTAGCCATTCCAGTCTTTCCTCCGCCTAAATAAAAACTCTTACCCATATAATCTTTTTGAATATCAAGAGGTAAATCTCTCCAATATCCTTTTGGTGGAACTAAATCTAAAACTTCTTTTTTATGTTCGGGATACTTAGAACCTTTTGATTGAGGGACATCACAATTGTAAAGTTCACTCTTTTTAAGAGCATCCTTTAAATTATATATTTTTCTATGCGGTTTAGGATATTTATATTCTATATCAATATCTTTTCTAATTCCTACAAGTATCAATCTTTCTCTCTTTTGCGGAACTCTAAAGTTAATCGCTTTTAAAACTTGTGGTGGAGCAACTTTATATCCTATTTCATCGAGTATAGAAATCATTCCTTTCAGAGTTTTTCCATTATCGTGACTTAATAGTCCACGAACATTTTCGCCAATACAGATAGCAGGATTAACTTCTTGAACTGCTCTTGCAAATTCATAAAAAAGCGTTCCTCTAGCATCTTTAAGTCCTAACTTTTTACCTGCATAACTGAATGCCTGACAAGGAAATCCTCCAGTAACAATATCTACCTTATTTTTGAACTTCGAAAAATCAAAATTTTTAATATCACCTTCTAAAACATTCCAGTTGGGTCTATTATTTCTTAGAGTTTGGCATGCCCATTTATCAATCTCATTTAGAGCCGCACATTTTAAACCTGCCTCTTCCAAACCTATTGCCAATCCGCCTGCTCCTGCAAATAATTCTAAAATTGAATATTCATTTTCAGGTTTAACATGGTTTGAAACATCATCTTCAACGATTTCATCAAAAAGATTACCTAATAAAGTTTGAACATCTGATTTTCTATAAACTCTGTAGTTAGAAACAGGTTCTCGAACAGCGTTTAAAATACCTTCTTTATCCCATCTACGCAAGGTCTCCTTACTTTTACCAATAATTTCAGATGTTTCCGCTAATGTTAAATAATCTTTCATAGTAACCAAGTTAGTAAACCTTACACAATGGTTACAAATGTAAATAGAATTTTTAATTCGACAATCTTATAATTTCAGATTTTGGATCATTATTTTAAAATATATAATAAAAGCGCTAAATGTATTTTAAGAAGAAGAGTGTTTTGACCCCTATGAAACAACCCCATTTTCTCACCCAGAAAAAAAGCTTGCTTTTATATCAAAAGCAAGCTCAAATTATTTGTCATTAATGCAAAATTAGATACTGAATTTCGCATAAACTTCAGCTGTAAATTTGATTTTTTCAAACTCGATGTCCAGCATTTCAGGAGCTGGTGGTGGCGGTACTGATGCCATCCCTCGAATTTGAACGCCAGATACTTTTCCGCTCAAATAATTTTGTCGCATCTGTAAATCGGACACATAAAGCAAGGGGCCTAATTTGATGTCAAGTGGTTTTAACATGGCTTCAGCGTTGTTTTTCGCTTTTAAAACAGCTTTTGCTTTCAACTGTGAAATAAGATTTTCTCTGTCCGTAAATTCTGTTTTTGTGATATTCACATTTGAGATTTCGGCCTGATCTAATTTCACTAAAACTTGTCCTGCCATTTTTGCATCGTGTACAATAAGGTTGTAAGTTTTAGCTTTAAGAACTTTCTGACCTCTTAAAAAGTATTTTTTAAAATCACTGCTGAGGTCAACAAGTGTCAAGTCTTCACTGATATCAATATCTAAAGATTCGAGCGCGCGTTTAAGATCTTGTTCTTGCTCTTCAGCGGTTTTCTTTTTCTTGGTATCTTCTTCATCAATCGTGATTTCGATTGTGATTTTATCGGGTGTCACCAAAGTATCTACTTTCGCTTTTGTTTCAAGATAAGATCTATCCAAAAAGTTTTTTGACTGCCCAAAGCTTGTTAAACTGATGAGGCTGATAAAGAGTATAAAAATTTTTGATTGTATCATTTTTTAAAATTTAAGTGTTTAATTAAAATCTGTAACCAACGTAAAATCCTGCGTGAAACTCAACATTTGAAAATCTATCACCAACTTCATCACTAAAGTTTCTGGCAACAGAAGCAAAAGGAGCAAGCACAAAAGTGTCGTTAAAATTCCATTTATAGCCAGCGCCAATGCCGACCATAAAAGTATCCATATCCGTTTTTTCAGTTACTGGGTTTGGAAGTCCATCTAAAACAACATCTTGTTCAAAATCACCAAATCTATATTTTACAAAAGGATTGGCGTACAAACCTGCACCAGCATTATAGGTGTCAAAATAATAATTGTAGCCCAACTTGACTGAATTTGTATTAAATTTTCGAGAACCAGATTCGCTATGAAAATTTATGCGGTCATTAATCAACGCAACTACTTCAATAGATTGATTTGTACCAATAAATCCTTCGTAGCCAACTTCCGCAGAAGCCATAATAATGGTATTTGCAATATTAACTTTAATTTCGTTTTTAGGGTATTCTGTGTCTTGTGCAAATGTTTTTGCAGACAAAATGATAAGACCGAGAATAAGAAATATTTTTTTCATGTCCATTTGTTTGATTTCATATTGATTGGCACAAAATTCGGCTTAATTCAAAAAAACTCATCAAAAAGAATCGTTAAATCTATATTCAGATTTCTTTTATTTGATAGTGTTTCGAGTAATTTTATTGCGGGATCGCTGCGATTAAATCGCTCGTATATTCTTTCTTTGGATTTGCATAAACATCATCAGCATCGCCGCGTTCAACAATTTCACCTTGATACATTACTAAGAGTTGATCCGACATGTATTTGACAACTGACAAATCGTGCGAAATAAAAATATAGGTAAAGCCAAAATCTTGTTTAAGTTCGTTTAAAAGGTTCAAAACCTGAGCTTGCACAGAAATATCAAGCGCAGAAACAGATTCATCACAAATCACTAACTTGGGTTGTACACCAATTGTTCGTGCAATGCCAATACGCTGGCGTTGACCACCGCTAAACTCATGCGGATATCTGTGAAAATGCTCGGCTGAAAGCCCTACGCGATCTAATAATTCATAAGCTTTTTTGACGGCTTCTTTTCTGTTTGCATAAATATGATGCACGAGCATAGGCTCCACAATTGCCTCGCCAACACTTAAACGCGGATTTAAACTCGAAAAAGGATCTTGGAAAATCAGCTGAATTTCACGTCTTAATTTTTTAAATTCTTTAGAAGATAAATTGGCTAAATCTTGTCCTTTATACCAAATTTCGCCAGCATTGACTTTTTCAATACCCAAAATCAAATTTCCTAAAGTTGATTTTCCACAACCTGATTCGCCTACCAAACCTAAAGTTTCGCCTTCATAAAGCTCAAAGCTTACATCATTAACAGCGTAAAATTGATTATCTTTTTTAAACCAATTTCCTTTTGATCCAAAAATTTTTGAAACCTGATTAACTTTTAATAAAGGCTCTTTTGCATAAAGTTCTTGATGTCTTTGTTGTCGTTCAATTTTGGTTTCAATCTCGGTGGGCGGATTATTTTCCAAAATATCAGTCACAGTCGGCAATTTTTTTAGACGTTGATCTGTTCTTGGTTTTGAAGCTAATAAAGCTTTGCTGTAGGCTTGTTGCGGATTGGTGAAAATTTCTTTGGAGGTATTGATTTCCACAAGTTTTCCTTGATACATCACTGCAACACGATTTGCAAATTGCGCCACTAAAGCCAAATCATGCGAAATAAAAATGATACTCATTTTAGTCTCTCGCTGAATATCTTTTAAAAGTTGTAAAATCTCTTTTTGAACTGTCACATCCAAAGCTGTCGTCGGCTCATCTGCAATTAATAATTTGGGTTTGCAGGCAATTGCCATGGCAATCATCACGCGTTGTTTTTGTCCGCCGCTAATTTGATGTGGATAAGATTTAAAAATCTCTTGAGGTCTTGGAAGTTTCACTTTTTCAAAAAGTTGAAGTACTTCATTTTTGGCGTCTTTAAAAGAAAGTTTTTTATGAAGTTGAAGAATTTCACAAACTTGTTTACCACATTTCATCGACGGATTTAAAGAACTCATCGGTTCTTGAAAAATCATCGAAATATCATTTCCGCGCAAGCGACGCACTTCTTCTTCTGATAATTTAGAAATATTTTGTTCCTGAAATAAAATATCGCCCTCAATTTTAGCTTTTGGACTTAATAAACGCATAATAGCAAGAGAACTTACCGATTTTCCTGAACCAGATTCGCCAACAATGCCGAGAATTTCATTCTTGTTCAAATCAAAACTGAGGTCTTGAACGACTTTGTTTTGACCAAAACTTACATTCAGTTGTTTGACGGAAAGAAGAGGCATCATAGATTTTTAGCTTGAGCTGTAAAGATAAAAAATCAATTGACTTTTGAAATATGAAATGATTGATGAAACGCATCAACGCGGAAAATAAACACTTGCATTTGCACGTCATAAAATATTCGACTTATCTTTGAGTTTTACTTGTATGAAGAGCGTTTTTTTTGTTATTCTTTTATTCACTATCGTTTGTGTTCAAGCACAAAACAACTCCAATCTTCAGCAGATGCGAATTCCTGTGAAAGATACTTTGGTGTTGGATAGCATTAGTATTGCGCCAGTGCGTTTTTCTCTGAAAACATCTGATAATAAAGAAGTTAACACCAGTTTTTATCATATTGATTTTGCTTCTGCTCGTTTGGTTTTGAAACCAAAATTTCTTCTAAAGCACGACTCACTTCAGGTCACATTTATGCGCTATCCGAAATTTTTAACGGCATCACGTCAGCTTTTAGATCCTAAAAAAGTAATTGTGCCAGATCGCGTTGGCACTACAGAAAACATGGTTGATCTGCAACTTCAAAAACCAGAAGCAAAGTTGAAACAACCTTTCAAAGGCTTGCATACCAGCGGAAATATTTCGCGTGGACTTGTGGTTGGAAACAACCAAAATGCAGTTGTTCAGTCAGAACTTGATCTACAAATTTCAGGACAATTAAGTGACGATTTAAGTATTCGTGCCTCCATTCGTGACGCGAATTTGCCATCGCAATCTGGTGGTTATACGCAGAATTTAAATGAATTTGATCAGATTTTTATTGAACTTCAATCTAAGAATTGGGCAATTAGAGCTGGTGATGTTGATTTAGAAAATTACAACTCACTTTTTGCAAATTATAGCAAACGCGTACAAGGTTTAAAACTGGATGTGAATTTTGGAGACACACTTTCCCGAACATCACTTTTTGGCGCTGCGGCTATTGTTCGCGGAGTTTTTAAACGTAGCGACATTCAAGTGCAAGAAGGTAATCAAGGACCTTATAAACTAAGAGGCGACCAAGGTGAGCAATATATTTTGATTATTTCAGGAAGTGAATCTGTTTTTGTAAATGGTCGTCAACTGAAACGTGGAGAAAATGAAGATTATATCATCGATTATAACGCGGGTGAGATTATTTTTAATCCTAATTTTCCTATAAATTCAACGATGCGGATTTCTGTGGAATATCAAGTTTCGGAACAAAATTATTCTAGAATTATCGCGACAGCAGGTGGCGAAATTGAAACAGACAAACTTTATTTAAAAGCTCTTGTTTACAATGAAAATGATTTAAAAAATCAGCCATTACAGCAAAGTTTAACAGAAGAACAAGTTGAGGTTTTAAGCGAAGCAGGTGATGATGAAAGCCAAATGTTTGCTGAAAGTGCCGTTCCTGCAAACTATTCTGAGAACAGAATTTTGTATAAAAAAGTCATGCAAAATGGAGTTGAACTATTTGAGTTTTCAAACAATCCAGAGGATGAACTTTTTAATGTAAGATTTACAAATGTTGGGCAAAACCAAGGCAATTATATTGTGAGTTCACAAGAAGCCGTGACAACAATTTTTGAATATATCGCCCCAATCAATGGCGTTTCGCAAGGGAATTTTGAACCATTTGTCAGGTTAATTCCGCCTTCTAAATTACAGCAAGCAAACATCAGTGGTGCTTATCAGCCCAGAAAAGGTACGGAGATCGACTTTGAATTGGCGGCGAGCATTAATGATAAAAACTTGTTTTCAAATTTAGATAAGAATGATAATAATGGTTTTGCCACTCAAATTGGTGTGAAACAAAATATTTTTCAGTCGAAAGATGAACATAGGCAACTGAATGTTTTTGGATCTTTTAATTATTTACAAGACGATTACCAAAGTATTGAACGCATTTATAATGTAGAGTTTGAAAGAGATTGGAATTTAAGAAATACAACAGGAGACCAAAAATATATCACGCTCGGTGCTGAGTTTATTGATGCGGCGCAGCATTTTAATGAATACAAGTTTGAGAATCTTAACTACAGCGATTTTTATGAAGGTCAAAAACACGCATTTAGATCTCGGAACCGATTCGGAAAATTCTTGATTCGTTCAAATGCAAGTGTGATGCAAAGTGACTCTGATGTGAATAAAACTGATTTTGTAAGAGGGAAAGTCGAGGCAGAATATGATTTTTCAAAAGTGTGGACAGGTGTTGGCATCGAGCTTGAAAACAACGATGATTATTTAAAAGAAGAGCAAATTTATACAGCACAAACCCAAAAATTTATCGCTTATGATGCTTATGTTGGTGTTGGCGATTCGACATCAGTTTATGCAAAAATTGGCTTTCAGCAGCGCGTTAATGATAGCATCAGAAATAATGAATTGAAACGCGTGAACACCTCACAAAACTTATATGTTGATTCTAAACTAATCGATAAAAAGGATGCGCAACTTACATTTTATGGAAGTTGGAGAAGTCTTGATTTTAAAGAAGAAAACCGAGAAGATGAAACGACAATTAATGGCAGAATTCGTTATCAACAATCTTTATTTAATCGTATTTTAAACTTAACAACTACTTACGAAACACATAGTGGAAACCTTGCGAGGCAAGAATTTACTTATGTTGAAGTTGAGCCAGGACAAGGCCAATTTACATGGAATGATTATAATGGAAATGGTATTCAGGAATTAGACGAATTTGAAATCGCTCAGTTTCAAGATGAGGCAAAATACATCAGAGTTTTATTGCCTAACCAGATTTATGTGAGAACGAATCAGAATAAATTAAGTCAACAAGTTGTGTTAGATTTTAGACAATATTCTGCTAATGAAGGTTTTAAAAAGATTATATCCCATTTTTACAATCAAACTTCAATAACAATTGATCAAAAAACAGAGCGTGATGGTTCGAAATTGGATTTTAATCCATTTCAACAAAATTCTGAAAATGTGATAGGTCAAAACAATGCTTTTAGGAATACTCTTTTTTATAATCGTGGACAAAGAAACTTAAGTACAGCCTATACTTTCTCTAAAAGCGAAACCAAAAATCTACTTGTTGTTGGTTTGCAAAGTTTGCAAAACACGCTGCATGAATTACAGTTTAAACATGAATTAAATTCACTGTATTTGCTAAGCTTTCACCAGAGGTTTACTTCATCAGAAAGTGATTCTGAAAATTTCGCAAATCGAAACTACAGTTTGTCTGGATTTTCAACAAAGCCTACTTTTTCATATTTACCTGGGAAGAATAAAAAATTCGATCTTTTTTATCGTTATGGTGAGAATGAAAATACTAAAGGTGAATTAGCATCTTTGGAACAACATGAATTTGGTTTGAGTTTAAGTTTAAACAACAATGAAAAGTACACAATTACTGCAGAAACGAAATACATCAAAAATAAATTTGAAGGAAATTCACAATCGGCAGTTGCTTATCAAATGTTGGAAGGCTTGCAGCCAGATAATAACTTTACGTGGTCGCTTTTTTTGCAAAAACGCATCAGCAAATTTTTAGATTTAAATTTGACATATTTAGGCAGAAAAACAGCAGATCGAAAAGCGATACATACAGGAAGTGTTCAGTTGAGGGCTTTTTTTTAGAATTAGGTTTGTTTTGATTTTAATGAATTTGAAATAAAAAATATGATAAGATATACTTTAGTTGAAAACGAAAATGATTTAGAAGGGATTCTCATATTACAAAAAGCAAATCTAAAAAAGAATTTAACGCCGAAAGAAATTAAATTAGATGGCTATGTCACTGTTGACCATGATTGGGAAACACTCAAAAACTTGAATGAGACTGAACCTCATGTCATTGCCAAAGATGGAAATAAGATTGTAGGCTATGTGCTGACAATGACAGAAAAATCTCGACATGATATTCCTTTGATCTATCCGATGTTTAATGAATTTGATAAACTCATTTATAAAGGTCAGAGTATTTCAGAATATAAATACATGGTTGTAGGTCAGGCATGCATACATAAAGATTATAGGGGCAAGGGTTTGGTTGAAAAATGTTTTCAACTTTATAAAGAAACCTATTCTCAATTTTACGATTTCTCGATCACCGAAATTGACCGTATTAACAAACGTTCACTAAATGCGCATTTAAAAATAGGATATAAAGTTATTCACAGTTATAAAGACAATGGTAAGGACTGGGATGTTGTTCTGTGGGATTGGAATAAATAACCTATTAAATTTAAACTGTAGTGCCTCCAGTCCCGAAGCTTCGAGAGAACCAGGGACTATTTTTTATTGAGAATGTTATTTAGATAAATTCGTATATTTGATTAAAATAGTGAATATGAACATTGAAGCGCGTAAAATAGAATTTATTCAAGAATTTTTGGAACTTCAAAGTGAAGAAGCTATTTCAAAACTTGAGGAAATACTTAAAAAAGAAAAATCTAGCCATAAAGAAACTGAACAAATGTCAGTTCAGGAATTGAATAAACGAATTGATAAATCGATGAAAGATTCTGAAAATGGAAGGTTGACTGAAGCAAAAGATTTATTAGCTGATATTGAGAAATGGAGTTAAAAATTTTTTGGACTGATTTCGCAAGAGATGAACTAAGAAAGAACTTTAGTTACTTAAAAGAAAATGCAAGTCCTAAGGTAGCGAAAAATGAAAACCGTAAAATAGTTCTTGAAACATTACGACTTAAAAAATTACCTGAAATTGGTCAGGTAGAGCCAAGATTGTCCAACAAATCAAAAGAATTTCGATATTTAGTACATCAAACCTACAAGATAATTTATTGGATAAATAAAGAGAAATAACGAATTGAAATAATGGACGTTTTTGATACCCAACAAATTCCTGATAAGATAAAACGGACGGAATAAATTCTCTGTCAGAATAACTTTTCTAAAAGTGAAATAATTCCAATCTCACAATTAAAATTTAAACTGTGGTGCCTCCAGTCCCGAAGCTTCGGGAGAACCAGGGATTATTTTTTATTGAGAACATCATGAAGTATTTCAGGCTTTTCAATGACTTTATTGATAAACTTTCTGCTTTTCATACGTTTGATAAATTTTTCTAGAAAGACAGCATTTTTTCTATTTTCGCATTGAAATTTTAGTTTGAGTATCCAATCATCAGCGGCTTTGGAATAAGCATTTTTAAAAGCATGCCTGTTGTGTAATTCGATTCTATGGTTGACATCGGTAGTTTCACCAATATAGAATTTATCAATATTTTGACTATAAATAATATAAAGAAAATGCATCAGTAAAAGGTTAAAATGCAAAAAACCCCAATCTTACGATTGAGGTTTAAACTGTGGTGCCTCCAGTCCCGTATTCTATGGTTTAAAAAAGTTTTTTAGTTAAAATTTTCAACATTTTTAAGCTGCATATTTCAAGGTATCAACATATGGCGTTCTCCGTT
>NZ_FNQF01000014.1 GCF_900107595.1 Psychroflexus halocasei
TACACTTATCTTTAGATTTTAAAACTCCAAGTATGGTGTATAAATTATCAGCCTAAAATAAATTTTAACCTGTAGCCATATTTCAGGACTAGACATTTGAGAAAAACACTTCTAATATTGATATTTGGTCTTTTGACTAACATTTTGGTTTCGCAAGAAATCCAGGCTAAATATGTTTATAAAAAAGAAAAAACAAAGCAAAAATCTGAAAGCGGAACTAAATGGAATTATGTAGATTCTGATAGTTTAGTACTTTACGAAAACGGAACTTTTTATCGGACTAAATTTTATAACTATCACGAAATAATTTACTCGGAATTAAAAGGAGAATGGAAAATTCAAAACGACACTCTAATTCTGAATATAAAACTGGAGAAAGAAAGTAAATCGGACAAAAATTGGACGGAAATTAATTCGACCATAACTTACCGAATAAAAAAACGAAAAATAAAACCAATAAACGGATATGAATTCTGGGCGACTCGGAATTTAAAACGTGTGAAAAAATAAAAAACGATTTGCCAACACCGGCTATAGTTCATTGCTTCTGACTTTCCTCGCGGAAAGTCCTCGCAAATTTGCTATCTTCGGTTTACGGCGGAAAATCCTCGCGGATTTTCACGCAACGAAACCATAGCCAAAACCGTTGGCAACAATTTAACCAAACCGAAAAAAATGTACTTAACACATTCATTTGTAGCAGTAAAAAAAGGAGACCTTGATTATTTAATGTTTTACATTACAGAAGACTATGTTGAACAGCAAGTGAAATTAAAGGAACAGTTAAATCCCTTACTTGAAGATTTAGGAAGAAACCTTTTAGACAGAGGAGCAGTTGTTAAAGCATTCGATAGGGATTTAGATTCAGCTAATGAAGAGTTAACTGAAAAATTTGACCAAGATTTCACAAGAGAAATCATAATTTCATTTGACCATCAAATGGAAAAACCGGGATTGTTAATTTTAAACTCTGATATAGAAAATTTTGACCCAAAAAATCACAAATGGATTTATGTTTCGTTTCGAGAATTTTTGGACGAATATGGAGGAGTGAAAATTTATAAACTAAAAGAGATGTTTGATATATTAACATCTGCAATAAAAGAAAACAAAGATTTATTTAAAGAAGCTGAAAATCACTTAAAAAAAGAGAAAGCAATAAGTGCTCATAAAATGGTTGAGTTAAAACCAGGCATTTTTGGAATTTCACTTGACTTAAAAGAAACGTTTAACTTTTTTAATCAATTAAGAAATAAATAATAACAGACTACGATTTTAAAAAAAATACGAGCGTTGTATTTAGTTAAAACTTGTATAAATAGTGTGGCAACTTGTATAAATAGTGTGGCGTGACATATTTAGAAAAAATCATCAAAGAAAAAGGTTCTATTCTCTCAAGTGAACTGCTTGAATCCCTTACAAATAAAGAGAAAGGCATTTCAAAAGAAGCTGCAAGAAAACGTCTTTCTCGTATAAGCAAAGATGTTTACAGAGTTAAAGGATTATTTGCTGACGGACAAATTCTTTTTTTTGACAAAGAAATTTATGGCACTGAAGAGTACTATTCTGGGTTATCAAGAGCATTCAGAAAAGCAGGCAAACAATATAATATTATACTGCAATCATTGGACTTTCATTATGGACAATTAAAACTTGCCCACTTACCTGCTTATTCTGTTAATCCAATTTTAGATTTAAAAGGACACATTACTTTTAATACAGCTTTAGAAAAGCTATTACGTCTAAAATTAATCCACGCAGACGAAGAATTTGTGACCGTTTCAAGTTTAATTACTGACAATAATCCAAATTACAAAAGAGCAAAAGGTATTGAAGTAGCTAAAAACTTTCTTTTAATTCAGTTTAACGATTGGTCAAGAAAAATAGGTTTAGTTTCATATAATAGTTCAAAATTTCATAGTGAATTTGGTAAATATCAATTTAACTTTGTTTCACCTTCTTATATAGGTTCTCTTCCAAAAATCAACAATCAAAAAATTATTCCAGCATTTGTCGTTGCAGATATTCTAATAGGAAATACCGTTAACGAAAGTCAAATTGAGTTTTTCATAAACAAAGTTAAAGCCTTAAAATTTCAAAGAAATTTAGCAAAATTTATTCCTTTTTTAATAGTTGAATCAATTGATACAAAAGCTTTAAACACATTAAAATCTCAAGGAATAGTAATAGGTTTTGTTAATGAATTATTTGGAGACAAATATAAAGACCTGCTTAATTCGCTTATTGGATTGGTTACTAATGCTGGTGCTATTTTAAAGAAAAACCCAGAAGCATATTTAGACTTAATTAGTAAGTTAAATAAGTTAGTAGATGGCAAAACAAATAATTTAAGAGGAGATTTATTTGAATTAGCTGTTGGTTATTACCAAGGTCAAATTTGCCAAACAATTGATATTGGAAAAATCATTAATCACGATGGATTGCAACGTGAAATAGATGTTTTTGGTTTACTTCCAAATAAGTTGTTTATTTCAGAATGTAAAGGATACAATCATAAAGTTCCTTTAGATGAAGTAGAAACTTGGTTAACTCAAAAAGTTCCTGTAATCAGAAAATGGATTCTCGACCAACCTTCTATTTCTGACAGAGAATTAGTATTCGAATTTTGGTCAACTGGTGGTTTTACTGAAGATGCAATAAAATTCCTTGAAAGAAGAAAAAGTAGTACTACTAAATACGGAATTGCATTTTATAATCTTGATGAAATGATTGTTAAATCAAAAGAAATTAAATCGAAAAAATTCACAGAAATATTAAGAGAATATTACATTAAAGAAATATAAAAACTGTTGCCAACAACGTGTATAAAACATAGCTATTATAGGCTTTCCGAGAGGTTTTTGTATATTTACAAAGTACGCCAAATTTTTTATTTGGTTATATTTATAAAAGAAAATTAAACATAAAAATAAAAAATTCGGCTCGTGCTAAATCCGAAAAGTTAGCGTTTATTTATACGCTACGTTTCATACACAAGACCGTTACCCTTTATTATAGAGAAAATCCGCTAAGTGTTCGTTATTCGAGAACTTTTTGTATATTTGTGAGATAATTGAGCAAATGAAACGAATAATTGCAAAAAGTACACTTCGGGAATATTGGGAAAAACACGCTGATTCCGAACAGTATTTGAAAACTTGGTATGATACAGCTAAAAGTGCCAAATGGTTTTCGCCAAATGATGTTAAACAAACTTATATCAATGCAAGTATTCTTAAAGATAGTCGTGTAGTTTTCAATATTAAAGGGAATTCATACAGACTGATTGTAAAGTTCAATTACGAAAAGCAATGGGCATTTATTCGATTTATCGGCACACACGCTGAATATGATAAAATAGATGCAAACACTATTTAAAAATAAAACTATGAACGTTAAACCAATTAAATCTGATAAAGATTATCGAAACGCACTAAAGCGTTTGGAAGTGATTTTCGATGCGCCAATTGACTCAAAAGATGGTGACGAAGCGGAAATACTTTCATTGCTTATCGAAAATTACGAGGACGAACATTATCCAATTGAAGCACCTGACCCAATCGAAGCAATAAAAATCCGAATGGAAGAATTAAATATGAGACAAAAGGATTTAGTTGGAATTATTGGTGGTAAAAGTCGAGTATCTGAAATTCTGAACCGAAAAAAAAGATTGACTGTCGATATGATAAGAGAATTGGAACGAATACTTCAAATCTCAGCGTCAGTTTTAGTAAATAACTATCAACTTGTGAAAAAATAACAAAGGGTAACAACGTATATAGCTCATAGCTAGTCAGTTGCTTAATCGAAGTTAAGGCATATTTGGAAAGTCTCCAAATTTTTAAATTTGACGACTTTCCAATAAAAAGATAAATAGTAAAATTTAAAAATTTGGCTTGTGCTTAATCCGAAAATAATTTCATAATTTGCACGCTACGAGCCATATACAAGACCGTTGCACGCAATTTAAGCTAAGTTTTTTCAATAAAAATCCTCTACTCTATTTTTGAATTTATAATTCTTAATTTAAAACGGAAAATCATACGCTAAAGAATTGAATTTAGAGCTTCTCAAAGGTTTTTTGAACTTTCGAATAATAACGAGCTTGACAAAATGTCGGAATTAAGAATCGCTACGAAAAATGAATTTAGAGCTAGCCAATGGATTTTCAACTTTAGATTTAAGACAAGCTTGCCGAAATTAATGAAATAAAAATCACAACGGAGAAATGACCTATGAGCAGCCAAACGGAATTTGAATTTAGACAAGCTTCTGGCTTAAGAAACAGAATCTGATCAAATCTCACTCTGCCGAAAAAATTTGAAATTTTTTGAGGATTTTTAAGGTTTGAATAAGAATAAAACTAATAGCTAAATCGAAAAGAAAAAAACTGCGTGCAACAATGCATATACTTAATACTTGGGTTCGATAATGAAAAAATAAGTTTGAGTATTTTTATAAAAGTCTGTAAATTGAAAACGAAATAAAAGCTAATTAAGGTCGCACTAAGCATATGCTAGACCGTTGGGCTTCATACTGACAAAAAATCGAACTAAATCATATTTTTTGTACATTTGATTAAAAGAAATTTTAAAATGGATATTCGAACAACAAAACTTGAACTGCTCAAAACGATTTTGGAGACTGAAAATACTGATTTCATACAAAAGGTAGCTGACTTTGTGAAAAAAGAAAAAGTAGATTTTTGGGACGAATTGTCTTTATCTGAACAATCTGAAATAAAACAAGGTATTGAGGAATTGGATAAAGGGAAAAGGGTTTCCTACGAGTCATTCCTAAAGAAAATTTCTTAATGAAAGTATTCTTATCCGAACTTGCCGAATCAAAACTTCTAAAGCTATCCGAATATTTATTAGAAGAGTGGAACTTAAAAACTCGTGACAAGTTTATCTCAAAACTAAACGATAAAATTAAACAAATATCAAATCAACCTGATAGTTGTCCAAAATCATCGGAATTTAAAAATCTTTATAAATGTGTTGTAACAAAGCAAACGACATTTTTCTATAGAATAATAGCTGAACGAAAAGAAATAGAAATAATTACGATTTTTGACACACGACAAAATCCTGATAAGTTAAAAAAAGACATCGATTAAAAAGTACGAAAGCCCAACAAAGAACTGAGGTAAAAACCAACTTTTTTCTACCTTAAATTTGAGACATAATTAGCCTGTACTAAAATCTATTCAAATAGATTTTAGCTGTAATATTTACTTCTATTTTATATCTATCCTTTTGCTAGAATAGATACATAATTTTCATCATAAGGCAATCCTGATTTAGCAATAGCGAAGGCTTGTTTTAAAAGCTTATTGACCACTGCAATCAACGCCAGTTTCTTGCTTTTACCCTTTGCCACGATTCGCTCATAGATTTCCCTACAACCCTTATTGTGCTTACAAGCGTTGAAAGCACATAAAAATAATAGATTTCGAAGCTTCTTATTGCCCACTTTACTAATCCTACTTCTACCCCTAACACTACTGCCTGATTCCCGTATCGTTGGGGTGGTTCCTACGTAACTACAAAGCTGCGAAGCCTTCTCAAACTTGGCAAACCCATCGGTAACTACCACTAAAAACAAGGCGGTTTTGATTCCGATTCCAGGTATGCTCGTTAGCAAGGTTAGTTGCTGTTGCTGTTCTTGTTTGACAAGCTCCAGTAAGCGAGCTTCAATTCCCTTGACCTCTTATCCAAATGTTTGAGATTACGCTTTAAAGACCTGTAAACATACTTAGAGGGAATACCTAGAACTTCCTCGCCGTGAAGTTTATTCTTTGTGGCGGTTCGCTTCTTTAGGTAACTATCCAGAAGTCGAAAAAGCTGAAGACATTCTGCCTGTACATCATTAAGTGCATTATAAAGCGCCACTTCAGTAGATAACCCATAATCACAAATAGCCTTGGCATCGCTCTTATCGGTCTTTATTTTTGATAATTTCATCTGAATAAAACGCTTGACTGACAAAGGATTTACTACCGATACCGGTATACCGTTTTTGTAAAGAAACTGTGCAAGTCGATAATGGTAATACCCGGTGGCTTCCATCACTACCAAAGTGTCTACTGCTAGTGTGCTGACAAATAATTTAAATCCTGAAGAATCATTCTTAAATTGAGAATGACCTCCTTCACTGCCATAAACATCAAAAACATCTTTACTGATATCAACTCCAAAAGTTTCTTTATATTTATCCATAAGAACTGATTTTATGAAAGAGCATACTACCGTGATCACAACAACTTGAAAACGAGGTCTAAAGCCTCAAAGAACTGAACGTGATTAAAGTAGTTAAAGAGAGGGGATTATCAATGTTGTCGAAGTCTAACGCTTCACCGTATATCATAACCTTAATCCTCTCTTTGTTCTTTCTGATTTATACTATAAAATTAATGAGAAACAAACTTAAGCCGTGTATAATTAATGGCTAGTTCTCGCCTACTTACGAAAATCCTCGCGGATTTTCTATTCAGTAATTATTTGCTAAATTAGGTGCTTATACACGCCACTAATCATACACAAAACCGTTGTAAAACATACCCAAAAACCCTCGAATTTCGAATTAAACTTTTGAAATATTTTGAAAACAGTAACTTTTAAGTTACCTTTGTCGGAATGGAAAAAGTTAGGCAAGTAATACAATACAAAAATTATTTCGAGGAGTTTCTACTTGCTCAACCGAAAAAGGTTCAGGACAAAATATTTAAGGTGATTGAAATAATCGAAACTTATCAGCACGTGCCGAAAACGTATTTGGCACCAATGAAAACTCACAAAGGTTTATTTGAGGCTCGAATAAAATTAGGTTCGAATATTTGGCGAGTTTTTTGCTTCTTCGATAAAGGTAAATTAGTTATACTCTTGAACGGATTTACTAAAAAGACACAGAAAACACCGAAAAAAGAAATCGACAAAGCTGTTCGATTAATGAAAGAGTATTACGAAGAAAAAAACAAAGGCAATGGAAACTAAAAGTTGGAAAGACATAAAAGACACAGTTTACGGAAAAAAAGGAACTGAACGCAGAGACGAACTCGACAGAGATTTTGAATCGTTTAAAATCGGTTTGCTTTTACGAAATGCACGTGAGGAAAAAAATCTGACTCAAGAACAACTTGGCGAATTGATTGACAAAAAACGAACTTACATTTCTCGTGTGGAAAATAATGGCAGTAATCTGACTTTAAAAACCTTATTTGACATCGTAGAAAAAGGACTTGGTGGAAAAGTTAACATTTCAATCGAAGTCTGATATAAAGTACGATTTTACAACACCGTGTATAATTAATTGCTTGGTTCGTGCTTACTTACGAAAATCCTCGCGGATTTTCTATTCGGTTTTTATTTGCTAAATTAAGTGCTTAACCACGCAACTAACCATACACAAAACCGTTAGGCGCAATGTCAGTCGAAAGTTTTGCGCTTATCATAAAATAAAAGTTTTATGATAAGTTTCCTATTTTTTTGGATGGTTCGGCTGATTGAATATCGGGGTGAAAAAAGGAATTCAATTTTTTAGAATTTTAGGTGATTTTGTCTTTCAAAATAAACTGATTTCACTCTTGCCAAAAAACTGTTCCAACTGAATAATTTGCGCTCGCCAAAATTCTGTTTCAAAGGATTTCTCAGCGGATCGGAAAAATTGTTTCCGGAGAAAACTCACAACGCTGAATAAATTCAACAAAAAAATATGTGGGATTTTTACAAATAATAAGGAAAAAAACGGAAAAACTAACTCAAAGATTAGTCGGAAAATAACAATTCGGCTGAATTTGTAGAAAGTTGGCAACGCAAAAGCAGAACGCAGATAGTTTTAAAAAAAATTGCTCTACACTTCAAAAACCGAAAAAAACAAAGCGCCTAACAAAGAACTGAGGTAAAAACCAACTTTTTTCTACCTTAAATTTGAGACATAATTAGCCTGTACTAAAATCTATTCAAATAGATCTTAGCTGTAATATTTACTTCTATTTTATATCTATCCTTTTGCTAGAATAGATACATAATTTTCATCATAAGGCAATCCTGATTTAGCAATAGCGAAGGCTTGTTTTAAAAGCTTATTGACCACTGCAATCAACGCCAGTTTCTTGCTTTTACCCATCGCCACGATTCGCTCATAGATTTCCCTACAACCCTTATTGTGCTTACAAGCGTTGAAAGCACATAAAAATAATAGATTTCGAAGCTTCTTATTGCCCACTTTACTAATCCTACTTCTACCCCTAACACTACTGCCTGATTCCCGTATCGTTGGGGTGGTTCCTACGTAACTACAAAGCTGCGAAGCCTTCTCAAACTTGGCAAACCCATCGGTAACTACCACTAAAAACAAGGCGGTTTTGATTCCGATTCTAGGTATGCTCGTTAGCAAGGTTAGTTGCTGTTGCTGTTCTTGTTTGACAAGCTCCAGTAAGCGAGCTTCAATTCCCTTGACCTCTTATCCAAATGTTTGAGATTACGCTTTAAAGACCTGTAAACATACTTAGAGGGAATACCTAGAACTTCCTCGCCGTGAAGTTTATTCTTTGTGGCGGTTCGCTTCTTTAGGTAACTATCCAGAAGTCGAAAAAGCTGAAGACATTCTGCCTGTACATCATTAAGTGCATTATAAAGCGCCACTTCAGTAGATAACCCATAATCACAAATAGCCTTGGCATCGCTCTTATCGGTCTTTATTTTTGATAATTTCATCTGAATAAAACGCTTGACTGACAAAGGATTTACTACCGATACCGGTATACCGTTTTTGTAAAGAAACTGTGCAAGTCGATAATGGTAATACCCGGTGGCTTCCATCACTACCAAAGTGTCTACTGCTAGTGTGCTGACAAATAATTTAAATCCTGAAGAATCATTCTTAAATTGAGAATAACCTCCTTCACTGCTATAAACATCAAAAACATCTTTACTGATATCAACTCCAAAAGTTTCTTTATATTTATCCATAAGAACTGGTTTTATGAAAGAGCATACTACCGTGATCACAACAACTTGAAAACGAGGTCTAAAGCCTCACAGAACTGAACGTGATTAAAGTAGTTAAAGAGAGGGGATTATCAATGTTGTCGAAGTCTAACGCTTCACCGTATATCATAACCTTAATCCTCTCTTTGTTCTTTCTGATTTATACTATAAAATTAATGAGAAACAAACTTAAGCCGTATATAACAAATAGCTAAGACGTTTCTAAACCGAAAATTTTGTTATATTTGGCAAGTCGCCAATTTTTTTATTTGGCGTTTTAGAAATTTAAGGTAAAAACTTAAACAAAAAAATCGGCTCGTGGCACAACCGAAAAATTTGCTCTTTTCTGCACGCTACTTGTCATATACACACACGTTGGCAAATATTTGAAAAAACTTGCATCAAATGAATAGCGAAGCTTTATTAAATAAAAAAGAGGCTTTTATTTTACGTTTCGGAGAAGAAGTAGATGATGTTAAAAGGCAAGTTCACTATCAGAGCGTGATTAATATGACTGACGCACTCCTGAATATAAAAAACAAAAGAGAGAGTGATTTATACAAGCAAAAAATTTATGAATACTTCGAGGAAATATCAAATTATAGTTTACCTATTGATCAGCTTTCAAGTTTGAAACTATTCCGTGAATATTTACAAGAAATATCGCTTTACTTAATGAGTAAGGCAAATTTTAGATCTACTACAGATTTTCAAAGAGCAATCATATGGGGCATAATATTTGATCTTTTATTGTTTTTGATTTTTTCTTCCATTTTTGGTTATTTTTTACCAATTTTCACTTTATTTTTTGGACTAAAAGCGTACAGTGAGAACAAGACTGCTTTAAAAGAAAACAGATATTTTGGGAGACGGTATTAAAAAACATTTGCCAACACCAGCTATAATTCATTGCGGTTGAATTCCTTGGTGGAATTCAACACTATTTTACTATCTTTCGGCTACAACGGAAAGAATCCTGCGGATTTTTCCGCAACGAAATTATAGCCCAACCGTTACCCAACATTTGATGACTGAATTCAATCCACCAATTTCAGAAAGAGAAACGGAAGAGCTAATTGAAATTGCTCATTCCTCAACTGAACATTGGAAATTAGATGCAATTAATCAAGCAAAAAAAGAATTGATAAGGCGTAATGTAACCCAAAAAGAACAGAATGAAGTAATTGAAAAATGGAAAAAAGAAGCTGATGAATACTTCAAAAATGAAGCAGATAGGCTAGAAAAAAATAAAACCGAAAGTTATTCAACGTGGGAAATGATTTTAATTTTCATAATCGGATCTTTAAAATTCTTTCGATGGTATGATGATGTATTTACTTTAAGAAAAGAGAATTATTATTTGAAATTTAAGCAACGAATTATAATTCTGACTTTAGGTTTCATTTCTTGGTTCATATTTATTTACACATCCTTTCATAGCTATGAACAAAAACGCCTCGAAGAAATTGAAAAAATTGATATATCTGACTGGAAAAAGAAACACGGATATGAATAAAAAACTTTGGGTAACACCGTATATAATTTATTGCTAGTTCTAGCCTACTTACGAAAATCCTTGCGGATTTTCTATTCGGTTTTTATTTGCTAAATTAGGTGCTTAAAACACGCAACAAACCATATACAATACCGTTACACGCAAGCTAAAAAAAAGAGCTTCTTCCCTATTTTAAGTTTTGAGTTTTAACGAAAAAATTTTTGCGGAAATTAAACTAAATTGAAAATGGAAATTTTTAAACTAACTCGAAGAATAAACCTTTAGAATCAAGTCTGGCAAAAGAAATCGTCAGAATTGAAAATCACTCTGGAAATAGGAATTGAGTTTTGATCAGCCAAACGGAATTGTATTCTTAGACTAAAGACAAGCTCGCCAAAATGTTGGAATTTGAAAATCACAACGGAAAAATTATTCTGAAAATTGGAAAGTCATTTAAGAATTGGAAAATCAGAATAAATCATAAGATGAAAACTCACGACGACGAAAAAATAGATTCTTAGAGACTTTAGAAATAAAATTCAAGAGCTGAAATTCTTTTTAATTCTATGAATCAAGCCTGCGTGTAACAATGCATATACTTAATGCTTGGGTCAGTTATTAAAAAATAAGTTTGAGTATATTTATAAAAGTCTGTAACTTGAAAACGAAATAAAAGCTAATTAAGGTCGCACTAAGTATATGCGACACCGTTGTGGTGCATTAGAAAAAAACTTTACGAATGAAAAAATGGCTTTTCGGAATTTCAATTTTTTTGAATATTATTTTCATTCTTATTTTTGTGTGGAATAGCATTCACAGTCATTCTAACGAAATTGGTCGTTTAGAAAAGGATATTGAAATTGGATACTTTAATTCTGATAATGCAATCTTCAAAATTCCAAAAGGCTTAACCGTTAAAAATGTCTCGGAGCGAGGTTTGGGAGCAATTGGACAATTTGAAAATGAAAGATTTTCTATCGTAATAACTTCGAATGATGCGAGTTTAGTAAATTACGATTTGCCAAAAGAAAGTTTAAATTTATTTAGCAACTTCTACTCTGCCGAAATACCGCAGAATTATTTGCAGAATGGAATTCCTCAAGGAAATTTTGTTTATGAATTATATTTTGCAGAATTTGGTGGACGAATGAAAAACGCAGAATGCAAAATTGAGATTGACGGAAATAAGATAATTATCGAACAAAACGAGAATACTAATCTGACTGGCGGAACTGAAATTTTTAGCGGATTGATATTAAAACATAAAAGCGGAAAATGGATTTTAGGAGAAAATGAAGAAGATAAAAATGCTGAAGAAATTGGTGGATGCACAGAAATTCCGATAATAGATTTTAAGACCAAAATTATAGAATGGTGCTGAAGAAATAACGCACCACAACAACGTATATAGCTCATAGCTTGTTAGTTGCTTAATCGAAGTTAAGGTATATTTGCTAGTCCGCCAAATTTTTTAATTTGGCTTATTGAGAAAAAGATAATAAGAAAAATTAAAAAATTCGGCTCGTGCTTCATCCGAAAATAATTTTATAATTTGCACGCTACGAGCCATATACAGAGACGTTGTGGTTAATTTTACACTATAACCACCAGTAATTAAATAAATAAAACTATGAAACAAAAACTATTAAGGAATTCATTTTGGAAATTTCATTTCACACTTTTCTGTTCTCTATTGTGTTTAACTTCTTGCCAGAAAGATGACGGTTATGTTGAAACTGAAAAAACCGAAAAATCTATCTTTTTGAATCAGCCGACTGAAAAAATAGTTAGCTGGAAAACATTTCAACAAAATTCAAAGCTTATTAACAAAATCAATGAGGTAAAATCTGTAACAAAAGAAAGTTCAATCAGCTTACAACGGGGTGTGTACAGTGAAGCGTACGACTTTACAATTGATACATCTTACGCTAATTATATTGAATTTGAAAATTACCACTCATTCACTTTTCCTGTTTACAGGAACTATGATTCAGAATCAATTGAGAATCTGGTGCTAAGCTTGCAAGACGACGGTAGCTACAAAGCAATATTGATGGCTTATGAGTTAAGTGAAAGCGATATTGAAAAAATACAGACCGGGGAATATGTTAATTTGGAACATAAAATCTCTAGCTCGGTAATAAATTTAAATTTTATGAATATTTCAACAGACCAACAATTGGACTGTGAGTTGGAAGATGTTCAGGTATATGTAAAGTGTAGCTCTGGGAAACATCACCAAGGGAATTGGGCTAGCTGGGGCGAATGTACTGCTGACCAAAGACCAAGAATGTATATTACACAGCAACTTGACTGCAATGCGGGGGGAGGCTCTTCTGGAGGTGGTTCAACCGGTGGCGGTTCTACCGGAGGAGGTTCGGGAGACCCTTTTCCTGGAAATACTGGCGGTGATGGTTCGGGATCTGGATCGGGTACGGGAAATGATAACACTCAAGACCCCAATGAAAACCCAGAGAACGAAAACCCAGAGAACGAAGAACCAGAAGAATGCCTGGAGTTAACTGAAGGCAGTGGCTGTGCAAATGATATAACTAAACCAGTACTTAAGGTAAAAACTCAATTTGAAAAAGAATGTGAAGAATTACAAATTAATTCATCAGATACGACTTTCAAAGAAAGAATGAATAACCTAAAATCTGCTACCCTTGGAGATACTGAAAAATCATTTGGTATATACAACGGCAATTATGTAGATTCAACCTATCCAAATCCTTCTTGTGGAGCTGTTGTAGAAGGAGATGAACAAAATGCTGGGAATATACCTTTTCACACTTCTTTAAAAGCGATAGCGCATAATCACCTTAAAAACGCAACAGAAACAAGAAAACATATTGGTACGTTTTCACCTAACGATTTAATTGCCTTAAGTAATTTAGCAATAGATATTGAAGCAAACAACTCACCAGTCAAAAAACAAGAGATAGCTACATATTTAGTTTGTGACGAAGGCAATTATTCTTTGAAAATTAATGATATTTATAAGCTTTATAATTTTGCTTTAAAATATGGCACGGATAATGCTTTTAAAGATATTATAGATGAGTTTTATGAAAGAAACAATATAGCTCATGGAGAACCAAAAAATGACCAAAATATTGGCTTTTTGAAGTTATTAAAAAACTTTGATATAGGTGCAAATTTTTATGAAGCAGACAATAATTTTGAAAATTGGGAGAAATTAGAACTAAATTTGTCTGAAAATGATATAAATAAAAAATCTTGCTAAACACTAACATTATGAAACATACAATATTTACATTTATTTTTTTAGTATTCTCTTTTTCTAATGCTCAAACTATAATAGACTTATCTCAAGAATCCTTTGACGGTGATACAGAAAACGGAGCATATTATCATAAAGATATTAATGACTATATGCAACCCTATATAGGTACATGGCAATATATAGATGATAATACTGAATTTAGAATTACTCTGACAAAGGTTGAGATGTATCATGTAACGTTTCCTGAATATAATATTGATTATTATAAAGACGGTTTAAGGATTCAATATCAAAAATATGAAAATGGTATACTAACCTACAATTCAATTGTTAGACAAAACCCTACCGGAATTATCAAAGAATATGGTAAGTTAAGAATGTCATTTACCGATTATGAAAGAAATAATGAGAGTTTTCCTTTAGATTTAACATTAATTCCTAATGGAAATAACGAATATAATTTAAAATTTATCCTTGATAGTTTTGAGCGCAGAAATACTTATCACGATGAACATCCAAATGAACCTTATTTTAGTGTACCTAATAATATTGAGATGACAAAAATGTAAAAAAACTAACCACAACATAGACTATACACAATGCGGGTTTTTGTACTGAAATAAAATTTTAGTATCTTTTCTGACTTTAGGCTAATCGAAAGGAAATCGTACTTTTAGCCCGCACTATGTATAGCCACGACCGTTGTGCTTAATTAAATGAAGTATCTAAGTTTTAATTCAAAGAAATCTTTAAACCAAGAAAAACTGGTATTTGACGAGCCTCTCTTGCTTATATTTTTTGAAATTTTTCATTATTTTATTCTAACTATTGGACCTGTAATTTTCGGAATAGCTTTTTTCTATGTGCAATTAAATTTTAGAAATCCTGTTCTTTTTCCTTTTTCAATTGTGACTCTGATACTAAGTTTTTTGATTACACTTTTTATTTTTTTTCAAATTAAAAAGTCCAATACCTTCAGGAAAATTAAGGGGAAAGAAAATAGAAAAGAGAATATGAATTTGATTGAAAATATTTGCAATAAAAATGATTGGAAAATTTTACATACAGACAATCATTCACACGTAATTTTAATAGAGAAATTAAAATTGGCTTATCATAATGGGAGAGAATTATACATTCTTTACAAGGATGACAAAATTTATATAAGGTGTTTGACTTATGCAATGCACGATATGAAAAATCCTTTTCATTGGAATAGTCAAAGGAAAACAGAAAATATGTTTATTGAAAAACTGATATAAAAACTAAGCACAACAATGCATATCGCTCATTGCGGAGTTTGTGCTGAAGTTAGGGTTTGGGATTTTCTAGAAGTTAAAATCTAAAATTGAAAAATAATCGCTAATTTTCCCGCAACGAAGCGTTATGCGGAACCGTTGTGCGTCATTTGAGAAAACCGAAAATGCTAAAGATATTTAAGAAAAATTTGAAATCTGAATATAAGGAAAGACTTACCAAAGCTTTTCCGAAAGAATTGCACTCGGACTTAAATGAAGTGATTAAAATTCTGCCACTTGAAAATTCCAAAATTGAACTTTCAGACGGAAAAACTCACGAATTAGACAATCTTATTCATCCAACTGAACATAACGCTGTCGTTAATAATGAAACTCTGATAATTCCATATAGATTATATTTTAACGAGCCGAATCCAGAATTAGAAAACAAATTGACTATCAGACAAAAAGATATATTAAATTGTATTTATTTAAGACATCATAATGGATAATTAAGAGAAAGAAGATTAAGACAATTATCGGAAAAAACAGAAAAATGGACTATTCCTTTTATTGTTCAAATAATTGGAGAATACGTTTACGAACTTTTACCAATAATTGACAAAAAAGTTAACGAAAACACCTTGAATTTATTTAATGAATTTCGATTTGAGAATCTCGAATACTGGCAGAAAACTGAAAGTCGAATGATTAGTTATTGGGATGTTTATCACAGAAATAAATCGCCTAAACTAAAAGAATATTTAGGATTTAAGTACACGACAAAAATTGAATTAGATTAAGGTCATATTTATTAGTTCCTGATAACAAGCATTTTGAGATATAGTCTAATCCATATCTGAAGA
>NZ_FNQF01000022.1 GCF_900107595.1 Psychroflexus halocasei
CCAATCCATCAACCACAAAAATTTAAAAGACCTCTACCCGCAGAATTATAAAAAAATAGATGAACTAGCAAAGATGTAGTTGGTCGGGGGGATACAGATTACCGATTATTTACTTGGGAATATAATTAAGCAATATTTCTCATCACTCCAAGAATGAACAATGCAAAAAAACAAGAAAAGTTATGGGAAAGCAACCCCAAACTACAAACAAATCTTTACCGATATTCTCAATAAAAAGTTGCCGGAAAAGAAAGAAGCTTGTGAAAATTTGCTGAATAAGAAAGAGCTTTCTACAATAGACATCATCCACCTGAACAACAAAATCTTCGGAATTACCGATAAAGCAATGGAGAACGAAAACCAAAAACACCGTTCTTACAGCAAATCCGACATTCTGCAAATGCTGGATTATCAGAAAAAATACAAGCTCAACAATAGCCAATTAGCAATACATTTCAAGCTCAGCAGAAATACTGTAACTAAGTGGAAGAAGATGTTTTTGTGATAAATACAACTCCAGATTGATGTACTTGCATAGCAAAAAAGTGCTGTATCACTATGATGCAGCACTTTTTCTTTTAATCAGAAACTATTTCAGATGCGAACGCAACATCCAGGCGGTTGTTTCGTGCTGTTCCATTAGCGTAGTTAGATAGTCACTTGTACCGTAGGCAACTTTCACTTCATCATCCAGTTTCACAAGGCTTTCTCTTAGGTAGAGAATAATCGCATCGTGGTCGGCAAGCAACTCTTTAATATAGCTCAAACTATCATTTTTGCCTTCTCGTTCTTCAGATAAATGTGTTAACTGCAAAAATTGTTTCATTGTAGCAGGTGCGTAATGACCAATTTTTCTCAGTCGCTCTGCCACTTCATCAATTACATCTTCCAGTTCGGTATATAGCTGTTCAAAATAAACGTGTACCGTATGAAAGTCTGGACCTTCAATGTTCCAATGTGCATTTCTGGTTTTTAAATACAAAAGAAACTCATCCGCTAAAAGCGGTTCTAAAATTTCTGCTATAATTTCTGTCTGTTTTGGTGTCAAACCGATATTTGCTCCCATATTTTTTTAAATTTTGTTTATATAAAATTACAGAAAAAAGAAATAACCTCGATATGAAGGCATTAAAAACGCATTATTTATACTTATTCTAAATTGGTTTGAAGCCAATAAATCAGATTATATTATTTCGTACTTTTACTTATCAAAAATTAGAAATAATGAAAGTAGCCTTATTCGTCCCCTGTTATATCGATTTGATTTATCCCGAGGTTGCTATTGCCACACTGGAACTACTCGAAAAATACAATATCGAAGTTATCGTCCCCTTAAACCAAACCTGTTGCGGACAGCCCACCGCCAATGAAGGAGATCAGGAAAATTCAGCGAAAATCGAAAAGGCTTTTGCGGAGAATTTCCAGGATCTGGACGTGGATTACATTGTTGGTCCGGCGGGAAGCTGCGTAAAGCAGATCCGGCAGCATTTTGATGCCATTCCGCAAACCGAAAAGGTAACGGCCATGCGTGCAAAAACCATCGAGTTGGTGCAGTTTTTTACCGATGTGCTGAAGATCACCGATTTTTCAAACATCTCTTTTCCGCATACCATTGCCATTCACAACAGTTGCAGCTCCATCCGTGGTCTGCACATTACCTCCCGTTCCGAATGGATGGAGCCCCGTTATAACAAAACCGAAGAGCTTTTAAATTCGATAAAGGATATTACCATCAAGCATATCGACCGACCGGATGAATGCTGTGGTTTTGGCGGAACATTTTGCGTAACGGATGAAGCCGTCAGTGCAAAAATGGGACAGGATAAGGTTTCAGACTATGTCCGTAACGGAATTGAATATGTTGTTTCTCCGGATATGTCCTGCCTGATGCACCAAAAGGGAGTTTCAGATAAGGAAAAAACCAATCTGAAATTTTTGCACGTGGCGCAGATATTGAACAACGGTCCTTTTTAACGGTAAAACTTTACAAAAATGAAAAAAGTAAATGTAGAAAAAAATGCCGCAGAATTTATTTATCAGGATGATATCCACGTAACCGAGCACGATAAAAACCTGTGGAATGCACGGCAAAAAAGAGATACCGCCGCCGCACAGATCCCCGAATGGGAGGAACTGCGTAATTTGGCTTCGGCTATCAAAGAGCATACGCTGACCCATTTGGATCAATACCTGGAGCAGTTTGTAACCAATGCCGAAAAACGCGGAATTAAAGTACATTTTGCCAATGATGCTGCCGAGCACAATGCGATAGCCTATGAGATTTTGAGCAGCCACCGGGTGAAAAATATCATCAAAAGCAAATCCATGCTGCAGGAAGAATGTGGTATGACACCCTTTCTGGAAGAAAAAGGAATTGGCGTGCTGGAAACCGATCTGGGCGAACGCATACAGCAGCTATCGGAGCAGATACCCAGTCATATTGTGATGCCTGCCATCCATCAGACCAAAGAGGATATTGCAAAGCTGTTTGCCGAAAAAATAGGTACTGATCCCAATAATACCGACCCGGCTTCACTGAATACCGCAATGCGCAACAATGCCCGACCCAAATTTTTGCTTGCCGATGCCGGCATGACGGGCGGAAACTTTGCCATTGCCGAAACGGGAACTTTTGTGGTCTGCACCAATGAAGGGAATGCTGATCTTACCGCAAGTTTACCACCATTACATATTGCCAGTATCGGTATCGAAAAGATCCTGCCCAAGGCAGAAGATTTGGGTGTTTTTATACGGATATTATCCCGAAGTGCGCTGGGAACACCTGCAACGCAATACACCTCACATTTTACAGGTCCGCGTGAAGGAGCAGAAATGCACATCATCCTGACCGACAACGGCAGAAGCAAGCGATTGGCGATGGACGAGTTCTGGAAATCATTGAAATGTATCCGCTGCGGAGCATGTATGAACACCTGTCCGGTATACCGACGCAGTAGCGGACTGGCGTATGGCGCAACATATTCAGGTCCGATCGGGATCATCATCGACCCTACATTCGATGCCAAAAAGTATTCCGAATTACCGTTCCACTCGTCTTTATGCGGTTCCTGCAGCGAGGTTTGCCCGGTTCATATCAATATTGCCGAACAGATCATGGACTGGCGCAAGGTGATGATGAAAAACAAAGAGGTGGATTTTAGCCGCAGAATGGCTTTCAAAGCTGTCGGCGTGATGCTGGGACATCCGAAATTATTCCGGGCGGTTGAAAAAGTCGCCTACAACGCTATTAATATCCTGCCGGAAGCGATCACGGAAAATAAAACATTAGACCCCTGGGCGGCACATCGCAAATTGCCCGATGTGAAGAAAGAAACCTTTAGGGAGTGGTACATCAAAAACAGAAAAAACAATGAGCAGTAAAGAAGATTTTTTGCAGTCTATAAGAGCAGGATTAGCGAAACGAACACCAACAGCTTATCCCTATATCCCGACATTTGAGCAAGCGGGTATTGACTTAAAAGCTGTTTTTGAAAAGAATTTAAAGTTGGCAGCGGTTGATTTTTACGATGTTTCTTCGGTTGAAGAAGCCCAAAAAATAATGCAGGAACGATTGCCCGATGTCAAGGTCGTTTGTTCGGCAACCGATGAATGGGAAGGGAATAAAGATATCGATGCGGTGGAGCAACCTCGCGATCTGGACGATGTGGGTTTAGGTGTTTTCCGAGCCGAACTTGGTGTTGCCGAAATGGGTATGATATGGGTAACGGAAAAATCGCTGAAAGTAAATGCACTCGGTTATTTATCCCAGCATTTGGCGGTTTTGCTGGATCCTGCGGAGATTACCGAAAATATGCATACCGCATACCAAAGACCCGGGTTGCTCGATGCCAATTATGGTTGTTTCGTGATGGGATCATCAGCTACGGCAGATATCGGTGCCGTTTTGGTGAGAGGTGCGCAAGGTGCAAAAAGTCTGACGCTTTTCTTCTTGAAAACAAAAGATGATGAGACAGGAAAATAGAACGTAAGGTTCATAAAAGCAATGAATTATGGTTGAGTGTTTCTCGCAAAAAACACAAGAAGAATTAAAATATTATGTTTATCTTTTAATAGACCCAAGAGACGATAAGATATTTTATGTTGGAAAAGGGTATGGAAATCGTGTTTTTTATCATATTAATGAAGCGATATTTAATCCAAGCGAAACTGAAAAATTAGAGATTATAAGAGCCATAAAACAAGAAGACCTAAAAGTAAATCACTTTATAGTTCGGCACGGATTAGAAGAGAATGAAGCGTTAATAGTTGAATCTGTCTTAATTGATTTTTTAACTTTTAAGGATTTTGCAGAAGTTGCGAAAATTTCAAATATTGCAGCAGGTCATTATTCGTTTAACCAAGGGATTAAAACAGTGGATGAATGTGAGTTGCTTTACAATTGTGAAGAATTAAAAATAGAAAATATTCAACATAACGTTTTAGTAATCAACATTAACAAAACATACGATAATAAACGAAAAAAGAAAAATGAGAACCCAATTTATGACAGACCAAATATTTATGAAGCTACCAGAGGTTGGTGGGTTTTAGACAAAAAAAGAGCAGAAAATTCAGATTTTGTTTTAGCAGAATATAGGGGCGTAATAAGAGCGGTGTTTAAACCAGAAAGATGGGTTCAGGATATTGAAAATAGAGGGGTGAAAAGATGGGGGTTTGAAGGTTCGGAAATTACTTCAAAAGAAATTCTTGATATATACATAAATAAAGAAGTTCCTAAAATTAGAGGAATGGCAAATCCAATTCGTTATTTTGAAATAATTAAAAATGCGACTAAAATGAGTTAAGGTATAAATGAGAAACTAAATGAGGTACACAAAAGACAACTTTCCGGAAATAACCTCAAAGCCCAAATGGTTCTGGACATGATTTCTCCGTGTCGTATTTTCATTGCTATCGTTTTAATTGCATTTACTTTTTACGCCATTCCCGTTTTATTTTACATAGAAGAAAAAATTTATGGGGCGGGGTCTTTCGTTTTTTTTGTGTTTTACTATCCGTTTATCCTTTGGATGACGTTGCTTGTTCTCAAAGCTATAAAACGCAACAAGCCAAAATCTGTCAGAGAAATTACTGTTGACCGCTGTGGTATTCATTATGAAAAGTCAGACGGCGGGACCCAATCACTATTGTATACACAATTGGAAAAAACACAACCACCAATCGTCTCTGATGTTTTTACAAAAACCATCGGACGATATGGACCGACGGTTTGTATCCCCCCTACGAACCCCATATTGCGTTAATTAAAAAGCTGATTTAGTTTTGTAGCATGACAACACAAGACAACAGAACTCAAAGGTTGGCTATGATAGCCCAT
>NZ_FNQF01000019.1 GCF_900107595.1 Psychroflexus halocasei
TCAAAAAAGAACAAATTATTATTTTGACTATTTGGGATAGTAGACAAAGTCCCGAAAAATTAAAAAGCATATTGAAATAATGCCTACTGCCAACACCGTATATAGCAAATAGCGAGGTTTGGTTCTAAACCGGAAATTCCGGTATATTTGGAAGTTCGCCAATTTTTGTTTTAGTCGTTTAAAGCAAAAAAAGGTAAAACTCAAAAACAAAAATTTGGCTTGTGCTTGGCGGAAAGGTTCTCGCCAGTTTGCCCGCTACTTGCCATATACAAACACGTTGTACACAAGGCTGAAAAAACTAACGATAACGAATGAACGATAGAATTATAAATTGGAATCTTGACCCAGTAATTTATTGGATAACAGAAACTTTTCCTTTAAAATATTATGGATTGTTATTTATGACTGGAATTCTTTTAGCACATTACGTTGCAAAACGAATTTACATTAAAGAAAATATACCAGTTGAAAATTTAGAAAAGTTATTTATTTACGTTATTGTGGGAATACTTTTGGGAGCAAGGCTTGGACATTGTTTATTTTATGACCCTTCATATTATTTTGCAAACCCACTCGAAATTTTACTGCCAATTAAAAAAATCGGAGATACATATCAATTCATCGGATTTCAAGGGTTAGCAAGTCACGGAGGAGCAATTGGAGTTTTAATTGTAATCGGAATTTATTGTAAAAAGTATAAAACAAATTTTTTATCAGTTTTAGACAGAATTGCACTTGTTTCACCAATAGTAGCTGCGTTTATAAGATTTGGGAATTTTATGAATTCTGAAATTTATGGAAAACCAACAAACGGAAATTGGGGAGTTATTTTTCAAAGAGACGATTTAATACCAAGACATCCAACTCAACTATACGAGGCATTTTCATATATTTTAATATTTGGAATATTAATGCTAATCTATAACAAGAAAAAAGTAAAAGCAAACGGACTGATTTTAGGCGTGGCTTTAATTTTAATATTTTCTGCAAGATTTATAATCGAATTTTTTAAAGAAAATCAAGTTGATTTTGAAAGCGGAATGTTAATTAATATGGGACAAATTTTGAGTATTCCTTTCATTATTATCGGACTGATTTTAATACTTGTAAGAAAAAAGCCCAGTGTACAACACAGTATATAAGCTATGGCTGGGTCTGTCCTCACTTGGAAAATCCTGCGGATTTTCCAAAGATAGTTTATATTTGGAGAGGTCTGTGCTGAGACACGCCACAGCTCATATACAAAAACGTTACCTTGCATTTAAAATGAACATCGAGCAAAACAAGAACATTAGGGAAAGATGGATAAGTCAGCTATTTGAAATGGCACATTTTGAATACCAAAAGCGCTTATGGATAGATGCCGAATTTTAAAATATAATTGGCGATTATAATGAATGCGTTTGCAAATATTTCGATGATTTAAATTTGGAAAATGGATATGCAGAATATATCTCGGACGGAATAATTTCGAAGAACGATGCGGAAATTGTTGCGAAAATGCACGACGAATTTAGAAACTATACTGAACGACCTGAAAAGCGGAATTTATCCGACAAAAAAATACTGAAAGATATTGAGTGGAAATACTTTACTGAACTTGCTTTAGAAACTTGGAATAAATTAAAAGCTGAAACTGAATCAAAAGAATTGCGGAATTTGATGTTGGCATCGGAAAAAAATTACGCGAGAAAAAACGCAAGGTAACACCGTATATAAGCTATGGCTTGGTCTGTCCACACTTGGAAAATCCTGCGGATTTTCCAAAGCCGGTTATTATCAGGAAAGGTCTGTGCCGAGACACGCCACAGCTCATATACATCAACGTTGTAGGTAAGCTGAAAAACATCACGAATGAATTTAGACTTCGACAAAGAAATTGAACGAATTATCAGGGAGAAAAAAGAAACTAGTCCTAAAGTTCTCAATGAAATTCATCGTGTCAGAAAGAAAGAAAATGAATTCATCGTAATGGAATTAAGAAACGCTGGATTTAAAGTTTCTGATTTATTTGACCTCGTAAATTTTAAACAAACGGAATTCGGATATATAAATCTATTGCTCGACCTACTGGACTCTGACAAGGTTACTGACCCAATAATCAAAGACGGAATTATAAGAGCAGTAACTATAAGAAAAGCCAAAGGTATTGCAGAAGAGAAATTGTTAGAGTATTATCAAAGTCTTAAAACTGAAAAGGAGAAAGAACTAATTGGTTGGAGTGTTGGAAATTGGTTTGAATACTTATATTCGGACACTTACTTTGACCAAATAAAGGAAATTTCGGCTGACAAGAATAATGGAATGTCGAGACAAATGTTTGTTCTTGCACTCGGAAAGACAAAAAAACACAAATCAGAATCAGAAAAATTATTGCTTGAATTGACCTTTGACAATCAAGTTGCTTTACACGCAATTATTGCACTTGGAAAACTAAAATCGACAAAGTCCATTGAACGACTGACTGAATTAACAACTGATAAAAATAAAACTATGAAAAAGGAGGCAATTAAAGCGTTGAAAAAAATAACAGCGGAATAAAAGCCTACCTACAACACCGTGTATAATTAATTGCTTTGGTCGTTGCCTATTTGGAAAATTCCTTCGGAATTTTTTCGCGTTCGTTTTTGTTTACTAAATTAGTTGCTTAAACACGCAACTAACCATACACAACACCGTTAGCAAAAATATTAACCTAAAATTAACGTTCATTGTTAAAGGAAAACTAAATTTGTAAAAAATAAATTAACCTATATTTCTTATGAAAAAAACAAATCTACCATTAGCAATACTTGTAAGTATTCTAACTTTTATGACATCCTGTGAGAAGGACGACTCATTTTCAGAGAATAAATTGTCTAATGAATTTAATTCTGAATCCTATATGAAAAAAGGTACTGGAGATGACAAATACACAGTTTTGGGCACTCAAAAGGAAATTCCGTGCTCTGTCGAAAATATGGCAGAAGCCTACCAAAGCATTTTAAAAAACCCTACGGCAGTAAAACATCCTGACAAAAATTATCCGATAAACAAAACCCATTTGTATGTGAAATTTAAACCACAGGACAGCATTCAGTACAACAAAATTGTCAACGATACAATTTTGGCTGTATCTGATGAACCATTTGAATATGAAATAGCAAACCAAGGGTCAATATACTTAGACCCGAAGGCCAATGATACCATTTTTACCTTTTACTATTCCGTAGTTCCAAAGGATTATCAAATACCTAGCGAGGTACCTCACGAAATACTCAAAGACCTGCATTTTACAAGTGAAGATGCAATAGGCGAAACACCATCAGAAAAAGAAGAAAATATACTTGATTTTTATGAAGACCTCAATACAGAGGCATTAAAAATTTCTGACAATTTAGAGGAGGATGAGAAAAAAGAACATACCTACTTTCAGAACGACCCTAGCGAAAGATTAAGCTATGATGATGTAAAAAGGCTTGGACTTAAGGTAAAGGACGTACAAATAAACTACGAATTAGAACCAAATGATGAGGATGTAGAAGGGGAAGCAAGGTTATTTAGAAGAAGAAAATGGCGTCCTAGCGGAACAATAACTGTGCAAGAAGACGCCATAAACCAAAGTGTTGGAGTTATGGGAGCGCGAGTTCGAGTAAGAAAATGGGGATGGTTAGTAATAAGAAAAGCCCATACCAACCGCAATGGTTACTTTGAGACATCAAGAACAAGAACAAAAAGAGTAAAATATGCTTTATACTTCAAAAACAGAAGAAGTGGCAATATCAGACGTTTTACTGTAAAAGCAAGTTCTTGGTTTTGGAATGCAAGAGATAGAGGACACGCAACACACAAGCGTAGAGCTTGGAGGAGACACTATACCTATGGGAGAAGACAATTTTATGGTTACGTTCAAAATGCTGCTTTCGATTACTACACTCGCATTGCACCACAATTCGGATTGAGTATGCCAAAAGACAGGATAAATATTAATGCAACTTATACAGCCTGTCAAAGTTCACAACACAGACCAGCCGTTTTAACATTATTGCCAGTTTCTCGATTAAGAATCACTAGGAGGAGTGGTAATTGTAACTACAGAGCCAGTGACGGCATTTATGCCACAACAGTGCACGAACTCACACACGCAGGACATCAAAGAATGGATGCAGGTATGTTTTCCATATTTCATAGTGGTAGTTGTAACAGAGCAGTACTAACCGAAAGTTGGGCAGAAGGTGTTGAAACAATTGTAACTAATCAAAGATATTTAACTCTTGACCCAAATTATTTAGCAACAAATAGATTCAATAATACAAATTTAAGATTATGGAATGACGGAAGACAAGCCAATACAGTTGCACAAATGAATGAGTATACGCCTATTGTTGCTGATTTAATTGATAATGTAAATCAAAATACTATTCCTGGTATTGGTGGTATTCAACCTATTGACAGAGTTACAGGGTATAATCTTAATCAAATTCAAAATGCTTTGGATAATTGCCGAGATATTGATTGTTGGGAAAATAATCTTAGAAACTATTATTTCAATGCCACAGAAAACAATCTCAATGAACTTTTTGATTATGTAAGGGATGTAAGAAATAACAATTTAAGTACACCTTGTAATTAGAAATCGATTATGAAAAAAATATTAATATTAATTGGGATTTTACTTTTTAGCTGTACCGATGAGCCAGACTTAAATAATTATAATTTGGAAATTCAAAATAATTCTAATGAAAATCTTAACATTGAGGCGTATTTTGAAGGAAACCTAATTTCAAACATTAATTTAAGTGCAAATAATTCAGGTTTAGAATGTACATATAGTGACGAAAGTTTCATAGGCTATAAATTAACTCAATGCCAAATAGACTCTATAATTTTTAAGTTTGAGAATAACAAAGGTTATATTTCAGCCATTAATAATCCCTCAGCATTAGATTTTCCAAATGACACCAACCCATTTGGATTTAGTTCTAAATTTGTTTTAAATAACAATGTTTATCAGTTTATAATAAACCAAGATGATTTTGACAATGCGAATGATTTACCATAGCGAAATAAAATACTTTTGCTAACAATGTATATAAAAAATAGCAGTTAAGAGCTAAATAAAAGTTAAGTTCTTTTCTGCTATCTTTGTTTATAAATCGAAAAATGGCACACACAAACCTGCTACTTTTCATATACAAAACCGTTGGCAAACATTTGAAACAAGCTCTATAAAAATGAGAAATATAGGAATACTACTACTATTAATGACTTTTATTTGCTGTAATAACGTTACTCGAGTAAATGATAAAGAAAAGGAAAACACAAAAATTATTAAAGAATCTGATTTAATCGAGTCAGGAAACTATAACGGAATTAAAACCTGTGAAGAAGCGGAAAAACTTGCGAAGAAAGAAATTAACGAAGGAAAGCTAAAATATATTTTTAGTGGTTTTGGAAGTAGACAAGAATTACCAAAAAATCTTGAAAAACTATACAGAATTGAAATTATTAAAGTAGATGGAGTTCTCGGAATTCCAAACAAATGCTATAATGATATTATGTACAAAAAAATTCAAGAAAAGTTCGGTGATGATGCATTTAATAAAGCAATGGAATGACTTATGAGAATTAGCTACCTAATATATTCAATAATATCAATTGGACAGATATTATTATATTCTTTCTCTGATATAGCTTTATCTATAAAGGTTGGTTCTAATATTATTGGAAAATAAAACGTTTGCCAACACTGCATATCGCTCATTGCGGATTTTCGGCTGAAATCAGGGTTTTGGGATTTTCTGGAAGTTAAAATCTAAAATTGAAAAATAATTGCTAATTTTCCCGCAACGAAGCGATATGCGAGAACGTTACACGCAAGCTAAAAAAAAGAGCTTCTGCCCTATTTTAAGTTTTGAGATTTGAAATTAAAAGTTGAATAAATAAGTTAAGCGGAAAAATGGAAATCTTTAAACTAACTCGAAGAATAAACATTTAGAATTAAGTCTGTCCAAAAGAAATCGTCAGAATTGAAAATCGCAACGGAGAAATGAATTCTGATCAGCCAAACGGAATTGTATACTTAGACTAAAGACAAGCTCGCCAAAATGTCGGAATTTGAAAATCGCAACGGAAAAATTATTCTGAAAATTGGAAAGTCATTTAAGAATTAAAAATCAGAAAAATCATAAGATGAAAACTCACGACGGCAAAAAAATAGATTCTAAGAGATTTTAGAAATGAAATTCAAGAGCTGAAATTCTTTTGATTCTGTGAATCAAGCCTGCGTGTAACAATGCATAATACTTAATGCTCAGGTTCGGTGATGAAAAAATAAGTTTGAGTATTTTTATAAAAGTCTGTAACTTGAAAACGAAATAAAAGCAAATCATGGTCGCACTAAGTTTATGCTAGACCGTTGTAAGTAATGCCGAAAAACCCAGAAACCAAGTGAATAAAACAATATTTGAAATTACCAAAATGGATTGTCCTTCAGAGGAAAATCTTATC
>NZ_FNQF01000016.1 GCF_900107595.1 Psychroflexus halocasei
TTTTCCGATTCAGGTATTATATTTTCATATAACACCAGAATATTAAGATAGGAGAGAGGATTTTAAAAATCAACGACTTAACTTAGCTGTAACGTGTTTGTGTATGATTAGTGGCGTGTTTAAGCACCTAATTTAGTAAATAAAAACCGAATAGAAAATCCGCGAGGATTTTCGTAAGTAGGCGAGAACTAGCCATTAAATATACACGGTGTTGGGCTTAGTTATTTTAATCTCCTTCGAAGAAATCGTTGTCAATTTCTTTTACTTCATATATTGTTTTTACTTGAATTCCAACATTGTATTGATGCATTAAGTCGACTAATTTCAAACCATCAATTAAGATAATCGAATGATGAGCCTCTCTTGCTTTTTTAATTGCTGAATCATCAAAAGTAGATGTCGTTATGAATACGCCTTTCGAAGTGTCTCCACTCATTGCTCCAATGAAATTTCTAATATCCTTTTCACGCACTTTATTTTCATTGTATCTTTTTGCTTGAGTATAAATTTTTTCTAGTCCAAGCTTATCTTCGTTTATGATTCCATCTATTCCGCCATCTCCTGATTTTGAAGTTTCTATAAAATCTCCGTAGCCCATTTTTTTAAGTAAAATCAAAATTACTTTTTCAAAGTAATAAGGGTCAATTTCTTTAAGCTTATCAAGAAGTTCTGTTTTAACTTCAGTTTCTATTGTTTCAAATCCTGTGTCAATTAGGTCTTGAGGTGATGCGTTGTCAACATCTATAGTTTCTAATTCTGTATCATTTTTCTTTTTGCTTTTGGCAGATGCACGATGTTGTATAAAATCTGGGTCGTTCTGTAAGTCCGACAATAACATTTGTCCACTTTTCAATGCATGTTTTCCTTTTTCTCCAATTTGTACCATTCCTCTTTTTGGATAGAAAACAAATTTTCCCATTTTCAGATAAGATTTTCCCCAAAGAATTCTGTCAATTAGTGTATTGGCTCCAGTACTTGTTTTTTTATCTAAAAGCTCTTTTGGTAAATTCGAATAATATTTGTCACGAACTCTTGTTGCTAATTCTCTACTGCTTATAGTTTCATTAGAACTTAATGTTTCCAAAATCGGCATGAAGGTTTCGTGATATTTAGGTAATTCCATTTATTTATTCGTTTTTTTTAATTAAGCCCAACGGTTTTGTATATGGCTCGTAGCGTGCAAATTAGCGATAACTTTTCGGTTAAGCACGAGCCGAATTTTTTAATTTTCTTATTATCTTTTTTCTCAATAAGCCAAATTAAAAAATTTGGCGGACTCGCAAATATGCCTTAACATCGATTAAGCAACTAATTAGCTATGAGCTATATACGGTGTTGTGGTGCGTTTTTATTCCGCGTATTGTTTTTTCAGTTGTCTATTTAACTTTTTGTAAATCCAAATATTTTTTAAAATTTTTTCGTAATCTATTATTCAAAAACATTCCCAAGAGATAAAATAAAATTCCAACCGCAATTAAAATTAGTCCAAAAGTTAAGTTTCCATTATTTGAGTTTGCTACTATTGTGAAAATTGTTCCAATTAATATAGTAAGAATAGGAAAAATAGATATGACGGGATTTGGTTTAATGTTTAGATTTAATAATGTGCCTTTCCCTGATTCTATGATTTTCCCAGTCAAATAAGCTGTTTTTCTTTTAAAATTTGGTACATACCAAGTTATATAAGTCCATTTATCATAAGCTGAAAACTCATTTTGACTTGTGAATTTTCCAACAAAGCTTAAGTTACTTTGCTCAAAAATATCTGCAATCTTTTGTCTTAAATTATCTCCATTTAGATTTGAGGAATAATTGATTTCATCAGTATTTAGTATCTCTTTAATCATTATCTATAGATGTATTTTTCCAATTAAGGAACTAATATTAATTTGTGTTGTTTCAAAATTTTCTCAATTATCAAATAAAGTAAAGATATTAAAAAAGGTATTCTGTTTCGGTTATCGCAAAATTTATCGGTTGTCACGTTTTTTTTAAATGCACCACAACGGTCTTGTATATGGCTCGTAGCGTCTAAATTAACGATTATTTTTCGGTTTAAGAACAAGCCAAATTTTAAATTTTACTACTTATCTTTTTTTAGTGGAAAGTTGTCAAATTTAAAAATTTGGCGACTTTCCAAACACGCCTAAACTTTGGATTTAGTAACTGCCAAGCTATGAGCTATATACAGTGTTGTAGCACGTTTTAATTCCATTTTTTCTCTTTAGTCAACTTTCCATTTTTATCCCATTCTTTCCAAGTTCCTAAAGGGATTCCATTCGAAAAACTTTTTTCGCTTTTTTTCTGACCATTTTCATGCCATTCAGTCCAAGTTCCACTTTCAATTCCATTGCGAAGTGTTCCTTTGAGTTTTAATTGACCGTTTTCATACTTTTTTTCAATTAATTCGACTTTTTTTACAGGTTCAATTTTTTTGTTAGTTTTTATATAAAAATCTTTAGCAGAAAATAGATTATTAGGTTTTGTTAATACTAATTCGGTATTTGTAAGACTCAGGATTTTATATTCACTCTGTCCTAAGGTTAACATACTATCTTTTAAAATAAATTTCACTCGTGATTTATTACCAAATTGTATAATATCCAAATTTTCCTTTTCTCCAAATTGTAATATTATATCAGCTTCTTTTTTTCCTTTTTCTTCAGATTTTCTATTTGAATTTCCAAAAATATCAGTTTCAGATATTTCTGCATTTGATTCAGTTTTTTTTAATTCCCAAGTACCTGTTAAATTACTTTTTTTTATTTGCGCTTCACAAATTATTGTAAATAGTAAGATTAAATAAAGAGTTAAGTATTTCATCGTTTCTCAAATGTGCTACAACGGTTTTGTATATGGCTCGTAGCTTCTAAATTAGCGAATATTTTTCGGTTTAAGAACAAGCCAAATTTTAAATTTACTACTTATTTTTTATTGGAAAGTTGTCAAATTTAAAAATTTGGCGACTTTCCAAATATGCCTTAACTTTGAATTAAGCAACTGCCAAGCTATGAGCTATATACAGTGTTGTAGCACGTTTTTTTATTCCTCTCAAATCGGTTTTCTTTTTCTAATTCCGATATAATTTCGTTTAATATATTATTCAATTTTATTAATTGTAAACTGTTATTTGTTTTAAAATTCAAATTTTCATTTTCTCCAGTCAAATCGAATATGTCGAATTTCTTTTCATATTTAATTTTTCCGTCATTCAGGATATAGTTCCGAAAGCAAGAATGAGAAACAGTCCTGTAAGTGCCTTTGTCTACTTGATATCTTTTTACACTTTCAGCTTGTAATTCAGTTGTATTATTTTTTAAAAACTCAGTTGGTTTAAAGTCGAAAATTTCGATAATATTAAATTCACTGTAATTGTCAAATTTTTGAACGTATGATTTATTTTCGTCAGTCCAAAAGATATATGTGTTATTTATTGCAACACAGTTTTTGCAATCTTTTTCATTCGACATTTTAATTCGGTCTTCTCCAACGCAATTTTTTTTAAGCCCGATATAACTCAACTTTTTAGCATCAAAAGCTTTCGTTATACTCTCAAATTCATAGTCCGATATGTTAATTCTTTCGATACTTTTTTTTGAAGCACAAGAACTTAAAATTAGGACTAATATGAATTGGATTGTGATTTTCATAAATGTGCTACAACGTGTTTGTATATGATGAGTAGCGGGCAAACAAGCGAGTATTTTTCCGCCAAGCACAAGCCAATTTTCGTTTTTGAGTTTTATCTTTTTTGTTCTAAAGTGATTAAAACAAAAATTGGCGACAAACCAAATATACCAAAATTTACGAATTGAACCTAACTCCGCTATTCATTATATACGGTGTTGTGCGTCGTATTTTTTATTATTGATTTTTATTTTCTAATTGTTTTTTACCCCAATTTTCAAGATAATGAACGAAGGGAATAAGTTCATATCCTATTTCTGTCAATGAATATTCCACTTTTGGAGGTACTTGGTGATAAACTTTGCGATTAATAAGTTCGTCTTGTTCTAGTTGTCGCAAAGTCTGTGTTAACATTTTAGTTGTAATATTATTCATTTCCTTTTTCAATTCGCCATATCGTAAAATATTGTGCCTGTTTAAATGCCATAAAATTCTTCCCTTATATTTCCCTCCTATTCTTCTGAATGCGAAATCTACAGCACAAACATCACTTTCTTCGTTTTTTTTATCAACATTTGAACTCATAATATCCTGTATTTCAACAATAGATTCTTTTTGGTAAGTAAGTTACAAAAAAGTACATACTTGTACATAATATACTGCTTGCATATTTTTGCCAATTATAAATAAATTAAATAAACAAAGATGAAAAAAATTGGTATTGTAGGAACTGGAAATATGGGTAGGGTAATTGGTTTGGCTCTTGCAAATAAAGGTTATGAAGTATTCTTTGGTGCTCGTGATTTGTCTAAAGCTAAATTTGCATCGGAATTTGATAATCAAACAAAATCTGGAACAAATCAACAGGCAGCGGCTTTTGGTGACATTATCTATTATTCCCCTCGTGATATCCATCCTAAAAAAGTGTTGGATAATCTGAGTGTTCTAGATGGAAAAATTGTTATTGAATCTGGTAATTGGGATATTTCTGACCAATTAGATGCAGAAGAGATAAAAATATCGAAAACTGAAATTTTGCAACAACAACTACCGAATTCTAAAGTTGTCAAAGCGTTCAATACGATTTTGCAGGAAGTTTTTGAGTATTCAATCAAAGATTTAAAATCTTACAATATAGCTTGTTTTATCGCTTCAGACTTTCTAGATGCAAAGTCAGAAGTCTCTGATTTATCAAGTGATTTGGGATTTACCACTATTGATTGTGGCACAGTCAAACAAGCTGTTTTATTGGAACAAATGGGAAGTTTAATAAGAATATTAGTTCGCGTGAATAAGAATCCTTGGTTATCTTTTTCCCTGACAGATTTACCAGAAATTAAAGATTTGCATTTTGGAGGAAGAACAGCTTCTGCATTACACGGAAAAACAGAATATTTAGAGAATAGATAAAATTATTTTTTTGGATGTGTTCCATTTCTGGATGATTTTTGTCTATATGACGCACAACGGTCTTGTATATGGCTCGTAGCGTGTAAATTAACGATGTTTTTTCGGTTTAGCACAAGCCAATTTTTTAAATTTACTACTTATTTTTTTAATGGAAAGTTGTCAAATTTAAAAATTTGGCGACTTTCCAAATATGCCTTGACTTCGGTTAAGCAACTACCAAGCTATGAGCTATATACGTTGTTGCCAGCTGTGCTTTCAAGTTGCTTTTTCCACGTCTGTATTTTATTCGGTAATACTTTATCGTACTTTTTCATAAAATTTTCAATATCAGAGCGAGCTATAAAATGAATATTATCTTTTGCAGTACCATTATAAGTTCCTTTTGTCGTGAATAAATAAACTTCGCAATCAAGTTTGTCATAGCTATCAGCGTTTAAATTTACGAAACCATTTTTTACCTGAACTACAGCACTTCGACCAGATATTTTATGTTTTAATTCAAATTCATAACCCATCATACTGGATTTGCAAGAACTTGGAATTAAGTAATAATCCTTTTCAACTTGCAGATACATAGCAATTAAGTCTTCGCAGTCGTCTGATGATAGAAGCGAGAATATATCGTCCGTATTCAAATTGTCTAACTTATAAACTTCTTTCTCTTTTAGTCTATTGAATGTAAATTTTGAATAGGTCTTGACAGCATTATCATTCACTTTTTGAAGGGTTCGTGCAGGTATGAAACTATTAACCAATTTACCTGGTACCGATTCAACTGTTCCGATTTTAACCCAGTCACAATTCCTAATATTCACAATATCCGCCTCAAGGTTTTCTATTTCACTTTGATATTGCCAATCACTTGTAATTCTTCCTAAATAATAATTGTTTTGTTTGTCGCGTGTCCAAATAAGGTCGTCAATTTTCATTTTATGCTTTATCGCATTCAATGCAGATTTCCAACTTCTATCACCATACATTGCAGAAGCTCTTTTATTATATTCAGACCATTCTATAGCTTTTTCTGTTTCTTCGCTTATTCGCCATCCAACTCCGACAATTTTATTTAACAAACAAAATTGTCTTGGATTGATATTGTTTATTGATGAAGATTTTAAGTTTATTCGCCAAATGTTCATAGTTGTTCTGTTTTTTTTGCATTGCTGGCAACGGTCTCGGCTATGAGTAGTTGCGTGGGTTAGCAATTAACTTTGCAAGTACACACCGAGTTGGAAATTCCGCAGGAATTTCCAAAGTATGCGAGAACAAGCAATTACTTATAGCCATTGTTGTAGTGCGTTTTTATATTTCAATTTCCGCTAAGAATATCAGTTCATCAGTTTCTGCATTTTCCGATTCCACGTCTTCGTTATTATAAGTCAGTTTAGTTGGTATAAAGTAAGATACTCCACAAGGAAGTTCAGCAAATCTTGCTTCCAAGTTCAAAATGATTGATGTCGAGTCGTCCAAATTAATTGTGTACTCAAAATTTGATTCGTTAGGTATAAATAGATAAATAGTATTGTCATACTTTCTTATATATTCATCGTCATATTCACTGGGCGGAATATATCGAAAGTCTGGATTTGAAAAGTCACCTTCGACAGTTATATTTTCAGGGTTGATTGTTCCATTTTCAATTAAATTGGCTCCAGTTTCATCAACTAATCTAATATACAATTCAGGAAATGCTGGGTCAAAAAGTGAACAGTCAATTCCGTTGTCATCGTCACTAGAACAACTTGTGAATATAATTCCAATTAAAAAAAGTGTAAGTAATTTTTTCATAATTCAGGTTTCTATTAAGATGCTTTAACATTCAATTGGTTGCGTTCAAATGCACTACAACGGTCTTGTGTATGATTAGTTGCGTGGTTTGGCAACTAATTTAGCAAAAATTGACCAAACCCGAGAAAATTCCAGCGGAATTTTCGCACGTAAGCTCAACAAAGCAATTAATTATACACGTTGTTAACTACTGGCTTTTTTCTATTTAGGCAGCGTTCAAAATATTTAAATTTTCCTTTGAATTCATTTTGGAACTCAAATTCTCGCAAGAGTTTAAGCGTATTACTCCGTTTAGCGAATCCAGATTAGTACAGATTGGTTTTCCTGTGTGTAGTTCAGCCGTAACGATAAACGTTTGCTTTTGAATCTTGTTTTCCTTTATCAATCTTTTGAATCTCAATTTATCTTAGTTGTTTTAATTATCAAATAGAATAGAGTGAGTTGATATTTGGTTTCTATATTAGTCTTTTTTAATCTTAAATTATCTTAGTTTCTTTTAATTCAAGCAGAGTAGAGTGAGTTGTAAGTTGGTTTACTTTCTTTAATTTTTTAAATCTAAATTATCTTGGTTATTTAGTCAAGTTGAGTTTACTCCGTAATGCTTTTCAGGTTGCATTATTCATCCGAGTAATCAATCCAAAGTTATTAGTTTGATGTTTAAATTTTAGAAAAATGTTGATTTGGAATCAGCTTGTAGTTAACGGTTTGTGTATATGGTTTGTGGCGAGCAAAATGCACTTTTTTCTCGGTTAAGTTTTACGTTTTTAAAAATACAAAAACTTTGGGTTTGGCACAAAATCCGCCATAAACTATATACGCTGTTACAGCACGTATTTTATTCACGATATCCCTGTTACCATTATCTTGTCAATAATCCATTTTTCTTTTTCTTTTCTAATAAATACTAAAGCGCTAAAACCACAAAGACTGCCACAACCAAATCCGCTTATCATAACTCCATAACTTTTTGTTCGGTCAAACTGAATACGTGAAAATCCAGTTATTCCAGCAAGATGGAAATCATAATTGCCTTTCCAAATTTTACTTGTCGATGGAAATTCCGAACGATATTTAAGTTTAAACTTTTCAGCGTGTTTTAATTCCGATAAATTGATTTTATACGATTGTTCAATATTGGCGGTGTCCAATTCAATTGCGAAATCCTTATAAAAATCAATAAGCCCTTTTTTCGCTCTTTCATTTATTTGGTAAGTGCTGTCCACAATCGCAATTACCAATTTGGTTGTGTCCTTTTCTAATTCAGCTTTTCGTTTTTCGTATTCAGCTATCAATTTGGATTCGTCCCATTTAACTGCGGTTGAATCATTCCACTCAGAATTTGGTGGCGGTGGTGGCGGTGGCGACAATCTTGTATCGTGGAATACGGAATCAAGTAATGCTGGAAAAATTTCGTTCGCAACAGACTTTTCAAATTCCAATTCAGTCTGCTTTTTATCACAGCTAATTAAAAGCAGAAATATTGAGATTATAACAAATGTTAGTTTTTTTGTCATATGTGCTGTAACGGTTACGTATAACCGTCAGTTACGGGTTAAAGTACCCAAATTTTTCGGTTTAGCACAGACCTTAGCAATTCCGAGTGGATTCGGACGTAGTCGAATCCGCCGTAATTGCGGTTATACATTGTTGTAGCCAGTTTTTTTAGCACAGAAATTCGTTTAATTCGGTGTTCAGTTTCCTGCCTTCTTTTTTTGCTCTTTCATCAAAGAAAAATCCAATTGCAGCTCCGGCTATAAGTCCGATGAATAAACTTAAAAATCCGAAAAATATAGTTGCTATTAATCCCACTAATGCTCCAAGTTGTGTATAATAGTATGGTATTGTTATCTTAAATTCAGATTTTAGAAATTGAATGAATTTTTTTAATTCTTTTTTTACTTGAATATTTTCTTTTTCAATCTCAAAATTTTCAACTAACAATTTTAGTTCTGTTTCAATCCGTTGTATTTGATTAGGATCAACTACCTTTATTTCAATTTCATTTAAAAGTCGGATAAACTTTTCAGAATACTTTTGATTTTTAATAGATTTAGTATTTTTTCTAAATTCCGTTAGATAATTTATAATGTCATTTATTTTCATAATTTGGGTTTTAAATTGGCTACAACGGTCTCGTATAACCGTCAGTTACGGGTTAATATGCGTTAATTTTCGGTTTAGCACAGGCTTTAGCAATTCCGAGTGGATTCGGACGTAGTCGAATCCGCCGTAATTGCGGTTATACATTGTTGGCAACAGTATTTTTAACATTCCACATTTTTTTTAATTCCGTCAAATATTCATTTTCAGACTTGTTTTCGGGTTTGAAATGGACTTGTATGATGTTTTCATTTGTCGCAAATTTTATCATATTCCGTGTGTCTTTTAAAATATGATTATATAAAAACGGTTTTCGTTTTTCATAATCCGTTATGTTGAATTTGAGCAATTTTATTTTGTCGAATTCATATCGTTCATTTTCTAATTCGATAGAGTCTTGATTTATATTCAAGTAATTTTTGATATGATGCCAAAAATATCCGCCCGAAACAATTCGTGCGATTCGTCCAACAATGAGTGATAAAAATATTAGAATTACTAATATCAGGTAAATGGTTCCATTTTCGGAATTGTTTTTATCTGTCCAATAAAAAGTCAGTAGGAATAATGTCAATAAAATTCCAATTCCGAATGAGTAATTACTTAATCGGTAAACGACAATATTTGTTATGTATGAATCTGCGTTGATTTTCATATTGTTGCCAACGGTTTTGTGTATGATTAGTGGCGTGGTTTGGCAACTAATTTAGCAAAAATTGACCGAACCCGAGAAAATTCCAGCGGAATTTTCGCACGTAATCTAAAAAAAGCAATTAATTATACACGTTGTTAACTACTGGCTTTTTTCTATTTAGGCAATGTTCAAATTTTTATATTTTCCTTTAAATTCATTTTGGAACTTAAATTCTCGCAAGAGTTTAAGCGTATTACTCCGTTTAGTGAATCCAGATTAGTACAGATTGGTTTTTCCGTGTGTAGTTCAGCCGCAATGATAAACGTTTGCTTTTCAATCTTGGTTTACAATATCAATCTTTTTAATCTCAATTTATCTTAGTTGTTATAATTCAAGCAGAGTAGAGTGAGTTGTAAGTTGGTTTACTTTCTTTAATTTTTTAAATCTAAATTATCTTGGTTATTTAGTCAAGTTGAGTTTACTCCGTAATGCTTTTGAGTTTGCATTATTCATCCGAGTAATCAATCCAAAGTTGGTAGTTTGATGTTTAAATTTTAGAAAAATGTTGATTTGGAATCAGCTTGTAGTTAACGGTTATGTGTATGAGTAGTAGCGAGATTTTAGCTCGGAACTTTTCTCATTTCTTAAGCTATAAATTTATAACTTATTTTCGTTTTTCAACACAGACTTCGCTATTACTTATACATAGTGTTACAGCTAGGTTTTTATTTCGATTTAACTCAGGTTCTACATTTCAATTCAACTTAAAATCCTCTAAAAAATCTAATTTTTTTCGGAGCGCTTGGCTTTTCATCGTTTTATATTCTCAAAAGATTGATTTCTTTAATTCCTAAATTCGATGATCTAGCTTAAGTCATATTTTCATATGGATTTTCAAATTAACCGATTTCGTTTAGCTCGTTATTATTCTCCAGGTAAAAATCCGTTTAGCTGATTTTCTGATTTTCTCCGTAGCGATTTTCAATTCCAAACCTTTTGGCAAGCTTGTCTTAAATCTTAGTACAAATTCGATTTGGCAAATGACAGAATTTAGTCATATTTTCAGTGTGATTTTTCCGATTCAGATACTTTTTCCATAAAATACTTGAATATTAAAATAGGGTAGAGGATTTTAAAAATCAACGACTTAACTTAGCTGTAACGGTTTTGTGTATGATTAGTGGCGTGTTTAAGCACCTAATTTAGCAAATAAAAACCGAATAGAAAATCCGAGAGGATTTTCGTAAGTAGGCGAGAACCAGCCATTAATTATACACGTTGTTGTAAGTAGTGCTTTTTTCATTCACTTACTTAATTTCAAAATCCTAAACGCTCCTTGAATTACCAATATAAAAACAATTGTTCCGATAATCAAATCAGGTTTATTAGAACTCAAATAATGCACTAAAATTCCTGCAATAATTACTCCCAAATTGATAATCACGT
>NZ_FNQF01000018.1 GCF_900107595.1 Psychroflexus halocasei
ACACTTATCTTTAGATTTTAAAACTCCAAGTATGGTGTATAAATTATCAGCCTAAAATAAATTTTAACCTGTAGCCATATTTCAGGACTAGACAATGCATCTTGGTATCCAAACATGCTACCATCTTCTTGCATCGCGATATTTGTCATTGATAGACCAGTTTCTCCATTTACAGGATTTAAACCGACAACAATATCACCAGGATTGTTGATGTCTCCCATGTGAATATGAGATGGGTGCATATTTCCAGACATTGTTCCCATCACATCAAGAACGAGTAGAGCTTCACCGTTCATTCTTTCGTGAAAAACAGCTTCACCACTCACACCCGAATTATCGACAGTTCCTAAAGTGTAAGCCATAGATTCGCCTGTCAATTCATTTTGACCGATATCACCTTGTGCTACCAAAGTTCCTAAATCATCTGCACTTTTATGGATATTGATATAACCGTCAAAGTCTAACAATTCATCATAAGTAATTGCTGATCCATCATTAAGCATAGCAACTTGAGTTTTACTCATCCCAGTTTCACCATTGACAGGTGTAAAAGTCACTGCGATATCACCACCTTCGGCAGCAGTATTCATGTGGATATGTCCAGGGTGCATTCCGTTTTCTGGCGTTCCGTCTAACATAATTTCAATCAGCGTCGTTCCGTTAACACGTTCAGTAAACATTGCGTTCCCCATAATGTTAGGATTGGCAACACTACCTAATGCATAAGTTTTAGAATTATCAGTCAATTCATTCTGACCGATGTCACCTTGTGCTACTAAAGTTCCTAAATCATCTGCACTTTTATGGATATTGATATAACCGTCAAACTCTAACAATTCATCATAAGTAATCGCCGTTCCATCATTAAGCATAGCAACTTGAGTTTTACTCATCCCAGTTTCACCATTCACAGGCGTAAAAGTCACTGCGATATCACCACCTTCGGCAGCAGTATTCATGTGGATATGTCCAGGGTGCATTCCGTTTGCTGGCGTTCCGTCTAACATAATTTCAATCAGCGTCGTTCCGTTAACACGTTCAGTAAACATTGCGTTCCCCATAATGTTAGGATCGGCAACACTGCCTAATGCATAAGTTTTAGAATTATCAGTCAATTCATTTTGTCCGATGTCACCTTGTGCTACTAAAGTTCCTAAATCATCTGCACTTTTATGAACGTTGACATAACCATCAAAATTAATGAGTTCTTGATAAGTAATTGAAGTTCCGTCATCCATTGTTGTAAATGTGGTTGAACTCATTCCTGTTATTTTAATCAATAAACATTTCGTTATATTTGTTGAAAATAATTTATTATGATAGGCATATACACTAGGTTAAGTAAAGAAGACGACTCAAGCAGTTCAATTGAAAATCAAATACGGGAGGGCAAGTCATTTGTAAAATCCATTAACAAGCCGTTTAAGATTTATAATGAAGGCGAAGGTGTTTCGGGTGCTGTTGAGTTGGAAGACCGTCCAGAACTTTTAAAATTATATAACGACTTGAAAACCAACAAGTTAACAGGGGTTTGGTTTAGAAATGAAAACAGACTATCACGAAGTCAACGTACTTACATTTTATTTATTGATTTATGTTTAAAAAATGATATTGACGTTTATTTTAATAATAAAAAAATTGATTTAACCAACCCGTCCAATTCCCTTACTGGCAGTATATTAGCAGCAATTAATTCATATACATTAAAGTTACAAAGTAAGCAGACTAAAACAGCAATAAAAAACAATATTGAAGCGGGGAGGGTGCATGGTTTAATTCCGTACGGTTTTAAAGCGGATAAAAACCGAAAAATGGTAATTGATAAAGAGGAGGCGGAGGTCGTTAAGTGGTTATATAATAAGCATATAGAAGGGTTTGGGTGTCGTAGTTTAGCAAAAAAATTAAACGAAAAAGGAGTTAAAAACAGGGGCAAATATTTTGATTTAACGGGGATTCATTATTTGTTAAATAATGAACTTTATAAGGGACAAAGATATTTTAGTGGTTCATATTATCCTGTTAATCAGATAGTTACAGATGAGGTCTGGGAGGCTTCTCAACTTGCTTTCAGAAAAAATATTAAAAATTCTGGTAAAAAAAGTAAAAATAATTACTTATTAATTGGTTTAATTACGTGTGTTCATTGTCAAAGTGGTTTTAGTTGTAAAATAGGTAAAGGTAATGAAGCAAGTTATTATTTTTGTAAAGGAAGGCGTTATAGACGAAATTGCAATGTTAAGTCATTGAATATGAATAATTTAGATAACTTGATTTGGGATTATTATTTTGTTGAAAAAAATTTATTGAAAAAGTTAAAATTGAAAGTTGATAAGGTTAGTAATTCAAGTTACATAAAGGCACTTTTAAACGATTTAAAGAAGTTAAATAACGAAAATGATATATTAGTTCAAAATAAAAAAAGGGCTGTTAATTTGGCTGTAAGTGGTGTTATTGACGAAAAAGATATTAAAGTTGAACTTATAAAAATTGATAATAGAAAAATTAAAATTGAAAAAGATATAATTGAAGTTAATGAAAAATTAGATTTTTATAATAACTCAAAAGAACTATTAAATAATTTAGAAAATATTAATTTAAATAATAGTTTTGAAAACAAAAAGAAGTTAATAACTAGATACATTGACGAAATATTAATTTCAAGTGATTATGTTAAAAAGCCGACTAACAAAAAATTGATTGATAATAAAATAATGTACGGTCATAGTCATCAAGTTGTAGTAAAATTTAAAATGTTATTAGAACCAGATTATTTTTATTATAACTCAAATAAATTTATTGAAAATACGCCACCAAGAAAAACAGCGGGTTTATATTCTTAAAATTAATTAACTGGGTTGTTTTTAGATTATGCCTTATTTGCAACCCATTTTTTATATGTTCTTAAAACGTGTTTACTAGTCTAAAGGTGGGTTTTTTATACCCACCCTAAATTTGCCCCGATTAATTATTATTCTTATCTTTGTAATTCAATCAAATAGTAATAAAATGAAAGCACGTTACATAAGAACTTCAACACCTCATCAAAACAATGAACGTCAAAAGCAAAATAACGAAAATGAACTTCTTTATATTGACGTTTGTAGCGGTGCTATTGCGTTTAACGAACGCCAGGAGGGGCAAAAACTAATTAATGATATAAAACAAAATAAAATTAATTATGTAGCGGTTCATAGTGTTAGTAGGCTTGGACGTAATTTATTAGATATACTTACTACATTAAAATTTTTAAATGATAATAAAGTAACACTCAAAGTTGAAAATCTAGGACTTGAAAGCAGAGTTAATAATAAAGAAAATCAAGCCTTTAATTTAATTATTAGCGTAATGGGTCAAGTTGCTGATATTGAACGAGTTACAATGTTGGAACGTCAAAAAGAAGGTATCAAGTTAGCAAAGTTAAAAGGCACTTACAAAGGACGTGTTAAGGGTTCAAAAGAAAGTACCAAAGATTTTTTAAATAGATACCCAAAAGTTATTAAAAATCTAAAACAGGGTTTATCTATTCGTAAAACTTCTAAGGTGTGTGGTGTTTCAGATTCGACGACTAAGAAAGTAAAGCGTTTAATGTCTTAAGTTAATTATACAATGCTATAACTATAACCTTATTGTAATTCGTCTAAGCCTTTATTCATGCGACTTTAACGTTTCCATTTTTTAACCTTTTTGAACTACTTTTTTTATTCAATAATACTAACTATAAATAAAACTTATACAAAATCATTTTATCATAAAAAAATACAATCGGACGTAACTAACAGGAGTAAATATATAATAGTGTATAAAAAATAATAAACACTATGAAAAAAGCAGTCCTAACAGCCGACCGACTAAGATTTAAAATCAATTACGACGAACCAAAATTTTTAGTTAACTATTTATTTAATTGTAATTCTAAGATATTTTGTAAAAAAGTAAATTCAAAAAAAGATTCTAAGTTTCTATATAATTATTTTCTAAATTATAAAAACGTCTTTGTTGGTTTATTGGAAGTTTCACGCATGAATAACAAAAACTTTTCTCAACTAAAAATTGAAAATCATTTGTTATATACGCATCAAAATTTATTAAAAGATTTATTCAGCGTTTTTAAAAAGATTGATTTAGATATTGACGTTGCAAGTCTTGAAATTGCGATTGATTATCAGCAAAAATCATTTAGAAATAAAGTTGAACGTTTAATTAGAAAATCAAAATTAAAGTTAACTAATAAATATAAATTCCATTACTGCGGAGACGATAATGACGGCAATAATTATATTAAAAATCACGCAGTTAGTCGTTATATTGAAAGTAATAAAAGGCAAAGTAAAGCATATTTGCGATTAGAAGATAAAACAATTGAAATTCAAAAATCTAAAAAAAGTTATATAACTAATTATCATGAACTTAACGGACTTGATATAACAAAAAAAGTATATCGTTTTGAACTAGTTATACCGACCTCGCAGAACTTTATTAGTAGCAATAATATTGAATATGTTTCTAATAAAAATGATTCAAAAACAATATCAAAATCAACTTTACAGCGTTACATTAAACAAAAAAATCAACTAGAGAATGAACTAAAAACTAACGAACTTTTGTTTGATAACGGATATAATAGATTGAACGATTTAATTAACGAGTTTACAATAAAACGTAATGTTAAATACAGATATGATATTGATATTGCAAGATTGTTTGAAAAAGAATACTTATTGACGATTTTTAATGTTTATTCGTCAAAAATTATTAAAAACAGAAAGGAGTTGTTTTCAAAAATTATATATAGAATATCAAGTTTATTAAGTAAAAAGATAATTATTAAAAGAAAAGATAAGATTATGAGTGATGAAGATAAAACAAAATTTGATTTTATAGTTGTGCTAACAAAAATATTAGATAAGTCTTTTGAAGATATATCAGAAAATTATCCCTTTTACGAAAATTTATTAAAAAACATTAACATTAAAGAATATAATAAGAACGATTTATACGACGTGGTTAATTTTTGAGTTACTGGGACTGCCTCAAAAGTTAATTATAAAACAAGTGTTATTTATTTATTTAGATAGCACTTTTTTTATGTCCGAAAATAAGTATACAATACTATAACTATAACACTATTGTAATTCGTCTAAGCCTTTATTCACGCCACTTTCACGTTTCCATTTTTTAACCTTTTTGAACTGTTTTAATTTCTTATATTTTGAATATTTTAAGTATGTTTATTATTCTAAATTGTTTAACTATTCTTATTCGTCTAAAAAGCCACGACTAAAAGGAGTGGCGTAGTGTTTTAAATTACTTTTTGAACTAAATATATACTTATAAATAAATATTGATATGGACTTGAATAGACCGTTAAACAAAGCAACTAAAGAAAATGACGATTTAATTTATAATTACATTAGACTGCGATATAGAATATTTGCATATTTAGAAGATAATAAAATAACATTAGAAAAATTATTAAATAATAAACAAGATTATATGTCAAATAGCGATATAACCCTTTTTAATAAGTTTTACGATACTTAGATATAAATTTTATAGCAATACACTACAATTTAGTTAAAGTGTCTTAAAACGCTTCTAAATAGCCTTAAATTGAATGTCTATTAATTAGTAAAGATAAGCAAAACAACGTTTAAATAAAGAAAATGATATAAAAACTACTAAAAATTAGTATGGTTTTATTATAGTAAAGCACTTAAAAATATTTTATGCAGTTACCTTTAGACTTCTAACTATTTGATTATCAATATATTATACCTCATCTAATATTATTTGTCTATTGTTTAGATTAACACCTGTTGTGCCATCAACAGCCTCTAAGCTGATTGCGATGTCTCCACCCTCAGCCGCAGTATTCATGTGAATGTGAGCTGGATGCATTCCTGATGTCGGTCCGTCAAGATCGATATCAACTGTAATACTGCTGTTGTCGTTTTCTGTGAAAGTCACCATTCCGGAGATTGCTGGATTGGAAACTGACATTAATTCGTAAGATTTGCTATCTCCCATTGTTGGAGGTAACATTCCGTCGTCGTCATCACTACAACTTGTGAAAGTTATAAATGTGATTAATAAAGAAGCTAAAATTCTAGTTTTCATGATTTCATTTTTTTAATTAAACATTTTTGCTTTGTTCTTTACTTACGAGAGAAAAGAGGTTCTGGTTTTAAAAAAATGAAATTTTTTTTAAATTAATTTTTAATGAATTGATATTCAGACGATTAAATATTATATTTTTTTATATAAAACTTAAAGTAAATTTATGTAAACATAAAAATCCCTGCATGATGTGCAGGGATTTTGTGTCAAATTACTTTAGTCAAGGCGATAAGCTTACTCCTTAAAGTATTCGATCTTTCTTATTGTTTTATGGGTTATTGTTTCATCTTTATAATCTTCTTTTTTAATCCAATTTTTGTTGTGATCTAAAGTAAATCTTAAAACACTTACATTTTAGTACACGACAAAAATTGTTTAACTATTTGATTTTTAACAAAGTAAAGTGAATTTTAATCTTCTTTATATTGCATAAAATACTGGAATTCAGTATATTAAAGCATTATTCTTCAAGTAATGACTTTAAAAAAGAACTCCAGTACA
>NZ_FNQF01000043.1 GCF_900107595.1 Psychroflexus halocasei
GCTGAGTTCAACCCATAAGTGCAAAACATTTGTTTTCTAGGACTTCAATTGGGTTGTTATAATTAAATTTTCTAATTGGTCTGTAATTTAGTAATCTTTCAACTTCTTTTATTCTTTTATCTGATACTTTTCTAAGATCTGTTTTCTTTGGAAAAAATCTTCTAATTACTCCTATTCTGTTTTCTACTGTTCCCTTATCCTGTGAGGTATAGGGTCTGGTAAAATATGTTTTTACCTTTAAGAGCTTTCCTATCTTTTGATGCTGGGCAAACTCCTTTCCATTATCAAAGGTCAAGGTTTTTACCCAGGACGGACTGAAGTTGGTAAGTCTTTTTTGCATTTTCTCATATACCTCTTCTGCCTCCTTTCCGTTGAGTTTTTCCATCATCGTTATCAACGTAGCCCTATCTGTCATTACCAAAAGAGCTGATTTGTGATTACTGCCCATCATTAAGTCGACCTCAATATCGCCAATACGCTCACGGTGTTTCACAACTTCTGGACGCTGGTCAATACCTATGCGGTTTTTTATAGCACCGCGCTTATCTTTTGTATTCCCTCTCTTCTGTCTCCGACTGCCATGTTTAAGGTGCTTATAAAGTTTGCGGTATTTTGCGTCTGCCTTTTTATTACTTTTCTTGGCATCCCATATCCACTGGTATATGGTCTCGTGGCTAACGCAAGCTTCACCCTCAATGGATAAACGTTCACTGATGAGTTCTGGGCTCCACTTTTCATAACACAACAACCCAGCGATACGTGCTTTTAGCTGTTCTGTGAGCAGTAACAGCTTGGGTTTGTCCTTATGCCTTTTATCTGCTCGTCGCTGTGCATTTGTCGCTACATAGCTGCCAGCGGTCCTTCCTCGCTTGGCCGTATTTCTGGATAATTCCCTGTAAAGGGTAGAAGGATCAACGCCAATGATTTTGGCAATTTCACTTTTACTGCTTTCGGTTTCCATTAAGGCTTCAATTTGATACCTTTGGTGGATGGTCAATTGTTTGTATTTTTTCATGCAAGATTAATATAACAATTCGTCCTAAAACTCTTGGGGCTAGCCCCAAGAGTTTTAAATATTAATTTTGCACTTATTACTTGAACTTAGAA
>NZ_FNQF01000017.1 GCF_900107595.1 Psychroflexus halocasei
TGTGTGTGTGTAAATTAAACATTGACAGTATTATTTAAATTGTTAATAAAAAATAAATATATAGCAAATTTTGTTAAAAAAGCACAAATAAATAATTTATCTTAAATAATTAATGAAAAAATCGCTCAACAGCTTGACTCTTGAGGGATTTGTTTTGATTGTAAAAAACTCGCTCTTAAAACTCTAAGGCTGATTTTTTATTTCCTTTATTTTTAGTCGTAAAAACTTTATAAGCAAAATACATATATTTTCTAAGAATTCTTAAAAACCATTTACTTTAAAAAAACTATTATGTGTTGGCTACTCATCAGGACTAGTGCTAGCGGTGGATAGCAATGGAATTTCACAAGCTAGAGACAAATCTTATATTTATTCTTTTGGCAATTCTAAATTCGGTGGATTTATTATTGAAATCAACTAAATATACATCTTTAAAGTTTTCAAAAAATGAAGAGAAATCTTTATTTTGCGCGTAAATAATATTTTCAGCCCACATTTTATTCTTAATCGTATCGGTATTTATTTCAATAGGTGGATTTTTATTGTTTCTATTTTTATATGTCAATAGTAAAAATGGATAGCTCTTTCCAGTGATTTGTATTTTTTTTTGTAAAAACCCTAAATTTGATACTGAAAATTCTATTTTAGGTTTTATTTTATCTCCAAGCCTAATTTGATAAACTTCATAAATTAGAGTATCTTCATTTATCTGTGAAATTTCATGAATCGAGCAATCATCGAATAAAATGTACAAATCTTTTTTATTACTTTGAGAAAAAGTTATTGCGGGTAATAACAATATAAAGCATAATATATCTTTCATAAATTATATTTTTATAACTATCCAAGTTTTATTGACAATTGTTCTTAGCATCATTAATTTTATTTCGAAAATCAAGTATATATTGTTGTTTAGCAGGATTGTTAATTTGACTTACGTAATTAAGGTATTCACTGGTCAACTCCAATCCAATCCAAGAAACTGCGTCAGAAACCTGTAATTTCCAATCTGCATCAAAAATGTTTTGCGCTTCATTAATGAAATCAAAATTTTCATTCCCCCAATCATGATTCTCAAAGATATAATCTGCCAATTGTTGTTGATAAGTGGTTACCGAAAAAACGTTTTCATTAAATAAATCGTGCGACCACTGTGGGCTTAGAGTATTACTAGCTTTCATTGCACAAATTAATGCTGAAACCTTTCGGAAGTAGAAAGTGTGTTCATATTTAAGTTATTATAATTGGTTCCATCTCCACACCATTGTTGAGAGAAATTTGGTTCAAAACCTGGTTTTCCGCTAGCGCTCTCCCGATGCTTCAGGATGCAACGAGTGCTTTGCACAATTTTGCAAAACATATCTTCTATTTTTACAAATTCTATATTTTTCATAAATTTTTAAAACGCTTTTGTTGTAAAAAAACTCGCAGTGGCCACTCTTCATAGACGATCGCTGGCGAGAGCCAGCGGGGGTTCTATGTTTTTTCTAGAATATATTTCTAAAATTTAACCTCATCTATTCTCTTTTAAAGCGTTCATAAACATAGTAAAAGCCAGAGCCACTATCTATTAAAAAATATAATGAGCCTACTTGAGTTAAAACCCTTTTAAGGCTATCAAATTCAATATCATTCAGTTCTTTAGTATATAAAATTTTATCCTTTAAGGTTTCTATTTTTTCTTTTGAAATTTCCCTTTTCTTTAACCTAGCTAAAACTTGAACAATATTTTCATTACCTCCAGATAAAGTGCCTATATAAAGCTTTTTAATTTCATTATCATGAATACTAAGTTTATATTTAAACTTCTCTTTTGGAATTTCTTTCTGAATTTGAAAATAGTTTATTTGTAAACTATCAGATTCTGAAAATTCTCGAGTGTATAGGTTAACCGAACCTTTTGTCCCATTTAATAAAATGTAAAGTTCTGATTTTTCTTGTGCAAAACCACTTTTAAAAAAAAGAACAATTATGATACATACAATTATTGACCTTTGCATAATTAATTACAATTTTGGTTAGCAGAATTTTTAATAATTGTAATAATACCATTAAAATATCCCGTATCAACGGAATTATTACTTAACCAATTATCAAATTCTGTCGTTTATTCCAACCCACGCCAACTTGCATATTCTGCGGTTTTTTCTTTCCAATTACAGCCAAATTCGTTTTGCATTGTATACACAAATAAACCAGTTTCTTGATTCCAATCATGATTCTCAAAGATAAAATCTGCCAATTGTTGTTGATAAGGGGTTACCGAAAAAACGTTTTTATTAAATAAATCGTGCGACCACTGTGGGCTTAGAGTATTACTAGCTTTCATTGCACAAATTAATGCTGAAAACCTTTCAGAAGTAGAAAGTGTGTTCAAATTTAAATTGTTAATAAAAAATAAATATATAGCAAATTTTGTTAAAAAAACATAAAGGAATAATTTATTTTAAATAATTAATGAAAAAATCGCTCAACAGCTTGACTCTTAAGGGATTTGTTTTGATTTAATCCTTAACAATTGGCCTTAAAGATTTTAAATAATCAACTAAATCTTTTAATAAATATGGTGAAATATCAAAATCTATATGTTTAAAAGTTTTGTTGTTGAAATTAACTACTAAGGATTGCGGATAGCAATGCCCGCACTTAACCAAGGTTTGAGAATTTAGTGTGTTTATTCTTGCTTCTTTTAGCTTTCGTAATAAATCTTGATATTGATTATTATTTAATAGAAACTTATTCTCAGCGATTGTATCTATCTCTTTGATGCGAAAGCCATCTTCGTCTAATTCAAATTGACCTTTATCACTTTTTAAATACTTGCGTTTATATTCGATGATAATAACTCCTTGTTTGTCATTAATTTCTAATTTGTAATTATTTAAGTCAGACTCCGTTTTTACAAAAATGAGACTCTCAAAGTCAAATTCTAAATTTTTGATGTCGCTTCTTTTTATAAACTCAATTTTTTGATCAGTTTCAAAATAAGATTGAGCTAGCGCAGATGTTGGTTTTAAGACTAATCTACTTTCTGAAACTTCTTCTAAATGAAAGTTATATTGGTCATTGTAGAACTTTGAACCTTTGAAATAATTATTTTGAAAACTCAATATCGCTTCGTCAATCACCAATAAAAGTTCTAAATCTTCTCCATTCGGTTTAACTAAATAATTGTTTTGAGAACTCGCCAATTGTTTGATATTAATGACTTGGTTATTACTACTCACCCACTCATCTTTGATATCCAGGTATGTAAATTGTGCTTGAATGACGATTGTATAAAAGCAAAAAGTGAGGAAAGCGATAAATTTAAACCTATTCATAGTATGAACTCACCAAAAGTCGTTCCAATCAAACTTGTGATTATATTTAATTTAAAACCTAAAGACCCGGCGTAATATATCTTTCTCTAACTTGTATAAAATGATATTTAAAACCATAAATATCTGAAGCATCGTAAGGCATTTGAATGAAGTAGACTTGATGGGTGATGAGTTCTTTTCTGAAGCTTTCATAATTTCCTGATGAGCCATCAAACTCAAAAAGTGTTTTATTCTTTAAAAAACTCTCATCTGCAAACAATTGAATTAAAGGCGGGTAAAGTGTCTTCAACATATCCCGTCTAAAATTTGACACTTCTTTTTTTGTGGCTCCACTTTGCTTCACTCGTTCAGCAAAATTGAGATAATAATTCCTCGTTTTATTATAGCTTTTTAAGCTAACAGAATCTTTTTGATAATAGTTCAATTCGATGCCAAATTGAGGCGGACCAGATGAGTAACCTACCACTGATACAAATGGTTTTCCTTTTATTCTTTTACTATATCTAATACTATCTTGTTTTCTTTTTTGAGATAATTTGTCTTTTAAATTTTGGTTAGTAAAAAGAAATTTAAGATGGGTTGAGTGACTTTGATCAATTTTATTTCCGAAAATATCAATGTCATTGATGTACAGAAACTCTTTTATCACATCATCTTTAATTTGTATCACCAAAGTGTCCTTTTCTTGCGATTGAGCAACAAAAGATAAATTTAGAAGCAGAAGAAAAAAGATCAGATTTTTCATGTTTTTTTTTGATTATAACTTTGCATAAATACTAAACTTCACTTCTCTAGCAATGTATCTAAATCCTGGTTTGTCAGTTTTTTCGAGAATATAGATTTTACTCGCTTTTTCTAAGATATCATCCAAAATTTCTAGATTAGAAGATAACAAATAACTTATCGAAATTTTGTTTTCTATATATTTGCCTTCTTCAATAAATTTAGTTTCATATTTCCTGCTATCATAAAAGAAATTAAAATCATAACCGCTTCCATTGCCACCTCGTATGGCTTTTCTTAAGCTCGTACTATCCTGATCTGTAAAACTTAATACAACCATAGGATCATTTTGATTGGGAATCCTTAAATTATAGCTGATAAAGGAGAAATCTTCACCCTCAATTTCTGAGGATTTTTTGAAAATGTGATTCAAATTCTCATCAACAATGTATAATTCGTATCCATCATCCGCACTTCCCAATGTTTGTTTATCCTGCGATAAAACACAGATCGGAAGACATGTAATAAATAAAATAATAAAGTTTTTCATTCGATAAATTGTTTTATTAGAGACTGCCTTGAGCTTTGAACATCTCAACTTTATAAGCTTTAAATACATCTTCTTTTTCACCCCAACTTTCAACAACCATATAAATATTATTAGCCTCTTTTAAAATCTTTTCTATTGAGCTAAATTGAGTTACTGGAATCTCCTTGGTTGTGAAGCTATTTAAATTTTTCAAATTTTCTTTTCGTATTAATTTTGTTCTTAGACTGTCTTTTGGATGATGGTAAAAACCGATTGTCTGTTTATTAATATCCTGCCATTTTTTTCTTTTAACTCTTGACAATTTATTTTCAAATACTTCCTCTAAATAATAATCAAACTCTTCTAATGGTAAACTTTTTTCTATTAAAAAAGTAATTAAAGTATTGGGTCTGTATTTCTGAATAGAAATATTAAAATTTTCATCTTTTTCCTTTAGAATTAGATAAATATCAAAGGTTCTAGACTTCTGGGAATGTTGAGCAAAGCCTTTGATACTTCCACACAATAAGAAAATTAATATTATAAATGTTTGTCTCATAGGTTATTATTTCCAACATTCTAAATATACGATTTTAAAGATGCCATTTTACCAATGATAAGTCGTTTGTTAAAAAATATTGACTATAAATTCTGTTGAAAAACATATTTCAACAAATTAATTATGTAAAAATATAAGCGAAAAATCCCTTAACAGCTTGACTCTTGAGGGATTTGTATTTATAGATTTAATCTCGGTTATTCTATTACATTTTCAAAAAATGAAACTGGATAACAGATAAATTTTCCTTTTTCCAATTTTACAATTACAATTAATTTTTTGTACGGACTTAAATCTCTTAATTTTTTTCGATTATAGAAATTAAAATCATTTATACTTGTAAAATTTTCATGATTTCTGTTGATGGAAAATTGATAATATTTATTTGGCTTAACAGGTAAATGAAAGTTTGGAGGGTAAAGACTATCCCTATCAATCTTTCTCATATCCCTTTTATATTTTATTTTTTCTTTTTCAAGAAGCTCATTTTTCAAGTAAAAATTTATTTTACCATTATCTTTTTTTACACGATCTATATTAGTTTTAAATTCTAAATAAATCGTATCCTTAATAATCTGAGAATGCATCTTATAAAAGCAAATAGATATTATTAAAGTTATTATGTATTTCATATTATTGACAGTTTGGATTATTGTTAATAAAACTCTGATACCTATTTAAAATTATAAGCCTTTGTGATTGTGAAACATTGCTCCAAGCTACAGTAGTATTTACTGGTAGACCAGTACTTTCATCAATTAAACCGTTACCCATCAGTCCAGCCCAAGCTAAAGCATCTGCTTGGTCTTGTGTAAGTGAATTATCAAATTGCATCAAAAAACTTGAAATGGTTTCTCTGTAATGTTGAGCCATTAATTCATGTTGAACATTTGTTGGACTTTGACCATTTGTATCAAGCCACCATCTGGTATAATAATCTTGTAAGCCAGGAAAATCATTTCTCAATGATTGAATAAAAGACTCTGTCCATGGGATTTGGCCTTGTTGTGCCACTGATAAAAGCTTCCTATACATTTCTGCATGAATAATTTCATGAATAAATGTTCTCGCAACATCTGTTGATGGCCTCTCCAATTTATTAGGATTAAACTTAATTTCAATCATAAAATTATCTGGTTCATATGTAACAGCATTAGCGTTAGGATATGTACTATCAACACCTACACTAAAATATAAATGCGCAACAGGATTGTGGCCTTCGAAATTAGTTAAAAAATCTGAGGCGATATCAGACTTGTCTAATTGGTCAAAAACTAAATTTAAGCATTCGTTGACTACAAATTCATTTTCTTTTATTATTCTATCCTCCCAATCCACTTCTGCATCGGGTTGTCCATCACCATCATTGTCTTGCAGCGCTGGCATAGCTTCGCGTAAAAAAGCAAATGCTTCATCGCTATAATTGTTTTGTGCTAAAAAGGTAATTACACCTTGTTTTTGCGCTTCATTAATCAAATAATCGTCAAATTTACTGTAAACAAATTCTAAATCTGTTATCGGATTTTGTGTGTCTTTATAGTCTTGAAGAGCTTCATGAAAATGATTGATCGCATTGGTGCTAAATGAAGATTCTTTTAATAAAGACATAGAATTTATTAAAAACTG
>NZ_FNQF01000015.1 GCF_900107595.1 Psychroflexus halocasei
TCTTCAGATATGGATTAGACTATATCTCAAAATGCTTGTTATCAGGAACTAATAAATATGACCTTAATCTAATTCAATTTTTGTCGTGTACTTAAAAATCAAACAATTAAATAAATTTCATATGAAAATTAATTTTTTATCATCAGCTAAAGTAACTTTAATGGGTGCAGCATTATTAACAGGCGTATTAGTCGGCTGCAGCAGTGACGATGATGGAGGCGGAATGCCCAACCCTCCTCAAGGCGATCAATCTTTTTATAATGTTGTTTTTGGTGTCAGCTCTGAAGGAAACTCAGGAACTTACGCACAAGCTTTAGAAAATATCTCTGAAGGAAGTATTTCTTTTGATGGTCAAGGTTTTGAAGTCCCATCTGTGAGAACAGCAAGAATTTATGGTTCACCATCTGGTGATTTCCTTTACAACTTAAGCTACGGTGGCGGAATGATCTATAAATATAAAGTGAATGGCGGTTCAAGTTACCAGCAATTAGCTGAAACAAATGTTCAAGTCGCGATGGGAACTGCATACCCACGTTGGACAGTTGTAAGTAAAGATGATGCTTTGGTACATACCGTAAATACTGAAAATCAGTATGACGATAACGGCGAATATACCTTCACTAAATCAGAAGCTGTTTTTCAAAGAGTAGGTTTAGATGATATGACATTAGAAGAAAATAATGTTATAGAATTACCAACTTTTGAGGATAACTTCCATATCTGGAGAACGGATAACCCAACCATCAAAAACGGGAAAGCTTATTACGGTGTTGCAATGCGTCAATTTAATCCAGCAACTGGAGAAAATGAAAATCCTGAAACTTATAAAGCAACAACAATGATTGTTGACTATCCTTCATTAGATAATGTAGAGTTTGTCCAGTCAGAAAACGCGCAAGGTTCAACTTATGGTTACCGTACGCCAGTTTATCACGCAGATGAAGCTGGTGATATTTACCATTTATCAAGCAAACCTTCTAAATTATTGAAAATCACAAACGGTGATTATGATAATGCTTACACTTTAGATTTAGCTGAAGCTTTAGGGATGACTGAAGTTGGTGCAAATGGATGGTTCTATGTTGGTAATGGAATTGGTTACGTGCCATTTTATGATGCAACAAAAGGAAGAGACAAAGAAGATGCTGCTTGGGGTGTTGCTAGAATCGACATTTACAACCAAACTGCTGTCAAATTAAATTTACCAGAAAATTTATGGATGTGGTATTACCAATCAGGTGTTGTTGGTCGTGATGGAAAATTCTATATGGCAATCACACCATTGGGTCAGCAAGGAAATATTTACAAATTTGATCCGAATAGCGAATCTCCTGATGCTTTTGAAATCGGAGCTGAGCTTGATAACGGAGCAGACTCATTTTATTTAGGTGTTTACTAAACATTTTTTTAAATAGATTAAGCCATAATCTGAAAACTGCCTCAACGAAAGTTGAAGGCAGTTTTTTTATTCTTCTGATTTTTAGGACGTTAAATAAATTAGCTCAAATCACTTGTATTTATTGACTTTACTAGTGATTTTTTTTTGAAATTTAATTAGGATAAAATTGTCCTTTATTTAGATTTGACTTATTTTTGTGGTCATAAATCTCAGTTATGATTCTTCGCTTTTTCCACCCTCATTTTACCTTAAGATGTCTTCTTAGAAAGTCAATATTTAGACAGCAAAAAATTGAATGAAACTGATTGAACTAAGCTTCTATTAAAATGATCATTCTAAACGACTAGCAAAAAATATAGAAATGACAACTCATTAAATAGGACAAATTTGTCCTGATATGAAGTGTCAAACCATTCGAAATAAATCTCAAAATAATTAAAATTTAAAAAATGAAGAAGAAATCAATATGTCTTAGTCTTAAAAATCAACAAAAAACTAAACCTCTTAACTGAAAGAATTTTTAACCCTATAAATAAAAAAAAATGAAAAAAGTTTGGATTGTATTTGTCAGTGTTTTTGTGCTCTCCTTTGCAGTGTTAATTTGGATAGGCACAGAAGTCTATCAAGCGCAACCTCCTATTCCAAAGGAAGTTGTTATTAAAGAAACGAATGAAGTCGTTTACACAAAAGAAGACATACAAATCGGGCAAAATGTGTGGGAATCAATAGGTGGAATGGAAGTTGGCTCAATTTGGGGTCATGGAAGTTATGTAGCACCAGACTGGACAGCCGATTGGATACATAAAGAAGCTGTTTATATGCTTGAATATTGGGCACAAAATGATTTTAATAAATCTTATGAAAGCTTAGATGTTGAGAAGAAAGCAGCTTTAAAAGCACGTTTAATCAAGGATGTAAAAACAAACACCTTTGATGAAAGCTCAGAAAATATAAAAATTTCTAAACTGAGATGGGAAGCTATTTCAGAAAACATAAAGCATTATAGTTCTATTTTTCATGATGGGCATGAGCAATATGCCATTCCTGAAGGCGCTTTAACCGATGAGATTAAACTTGAACAACTCAATGCTTTTCTGTTTTGGACCTCCTGGGCAGCAAGTACCAATCGCCCTGAAAAAGATTATACTTATACTTCAAACTGGCCTCACGAACCTTTGATTGATAATACGATCACTGATGACTCATTAATTTGGTCAGGTTTATCAATCGTTTTATTAATACTTTTTATTGGGCTATTAACTTATTATTATTTGAGAGATCATGAAAAAGGAGAAGCACTTATCAAACCTAGTATTGATCCACTAACAAATCTAAAATTAGTTCCTTCTCAGAAAGCAGTTTTGAAATACTTTATCGTCATTTCGCTCTTAATTGGTTTACAAGTTATTTTAGGTATTATCACTGTGCATTATACAGTAGAAGGCCAAGCTTTCTTCGGCTTTGATTTAGGAAGTATTTTACCGTATTCTATTACAAGAACATGGCACACGCAGCTCGCAATTTTTTGGATAGCGGCAGCTTGGTTGGCAACAGGTTTGTTTTTAGCACCGATGATATCTGGTAAAGAAATGAAATATCAGGTTTTTGGTATTAATTTCTTATTTATTGCATTACTCATTATCGTGCTAGGCTCTATGTTAGGTGAATGGTTAGGAGTGCATCAGTTTCTTGACTTAACAACAAACTTTTTCTTTGGCCATCAAGGTTATGAGTACATGGATTTGGGTCGTTTCTGGCAAATATTTTTAGGCATAGGTTTAATTTTATGGGTAATAATGGTAAGCCGACATTTAATTTATGCGATTCGTAAAAATGATGAATCAAAGCATTTGGTTGTCATCTTACTCATATCAGTCGTTGCGATAGGCATGTTCTTTTTCTCTGGCTTAATGTATGGTGAAAACAGCACATTACCTGTCATTAATTATTGGAGATGGTGGCTTGTGCATCTGTGGGTTGAAGGTTTCTTTGAAGTTTTTGCAACAGTTGTTATTGCCTTTATCTTCTCTCGTATGAAAATTATATCTTTTAAAACAGCAGGATATCTTTCTGTCGCATCAGCAGCTATATTTTTGGCAGGCGGAATTATCGGAACTTTACACCATTTATATTACTCAGGAACGCCTGTACAAGCCATTGCATTAGGCGCCACTTTTAGTGCTTTAGAAGTTGTTCCGCTGACATTAATGGGTTTTGAAATTAGAGAAAACTGGAATTTATTAAAAAGTAAAGATTGGATACAAAAATATAAATGGCCTATTTTCTTCTTTATAGCTGTTGCTTTCTGGAATTTTATAGGTGCAGGTGTTTTCGGTTTCTTAATCAATCCACCAATCGCGTTATATTATATTCAAGGTCTTAATACAACAGCTGTTCACTCACATACTGCCTTATTTGGTGTTTATGGCATGTTAGGAATGGGCTTTATCATTATGTGCTTACGCTTTTATTCTGATAGAGCGTGGAACAATGTCAAACTCAAACGTGCTTTTTGGTTTTTAAACATTGGACTTATCGCAATGGTACTAATCAGTTTACTACCTATAGGAATTATACAGGCTTACACCTCAATCAGTAAAGGTTATTCTTTTGCAAGAGAAGCCGATTTACTGTATTCACCTACTGTACAAACTTTAAAATGGTTAAGAATGATTGGTGATATTATCTTCTCAATCGGAATTTTCTACTTCTGTTGGTTTGCCATTGAAGAGACAATTTATAGCTACAAACTAAAAAAATGAATTTTTGTAAATACCCTTTATTAAGTCGTTTCTTTTGAAATATTTAGTAAAGAAAGAATTAAATTAAAAAAGCTGTCTATAACTTTTAGTTAAGACAGCTTTTTTTTGGATAAATGGGTTACAGACTTATAAGCAAGCCTGATATTCTTCTAGTATGTTTTTAAGATTCTCCTCGTTTTTTAAATCGAATTCTTCATTTTCAATGTCTTTGGCTAACTGCGAACAAGCAGACAAATAATCAGCAAGAGCTGATGATAAATTTGAATTGTTACGGTCATCAACCATAAAAGCTTTTGATTGATCACTGACTTTTATCACGTAAATGGAGGCCTCATCAGGCTTTATTAAAAGCTGATGTTCATTTAACTTATAAATGCGTTTGTAAAAATAAGCATTATTAAAACCTAAATTTGATGCATTCATTAGCTTTTTCATCGCATTTCCTTTGGTTTGCATTCCAACATAACATTGCATTTGACCATCAATATCAACACAAAACTCAATAGCGTTTTTAGCTTTAAATTCTTTTGTGCGGGTTTTGCCACGATCATTTAAATATGTCATACTCATGTATTTCCCATATTTGTCAATCACATTTAAGCTTTTCAAAACATCATTTCCATCCTGAGGATTTAAGTCTAAAGGCTCAAAAATTGCAGTAATATCACCATTGATTTTCTCACCATCTTCATTGATCACGTAACCTTTAATCTTGTATAAATTGACACTGTTCTCTTTGGCAACAATAATTTTTTCTTGATGCATTTTTGCCTTATGAGATTTAGCCTCACGACCAAGCCTGTAATTTCTACCCACAGTTTCTTCAACAAAAATTTGAGCAAAGTTTCTTGAAAAATTTGATTTTAACATGGTACTTGAGCCACGATCAAATTCAAATGTTTCATCTGTATATGTTTTTGCAAAAACTGTTGTTTGTGCCATTTTTTGAGGTTTCTCAGTCATAGCAACTTGAATGCCATCTAAATCTTTAATCGCATATTGTTGACTGCTTTTATAATAATGTACGTAACCTACTATTTTAGACCCGAATGAACCTCCAAAAATAATACTGCCATCTTCTTTAACAAAAGGCTTGTATTGACCTAGAATTTCTTCACGTTTTGCAGCCTCTTCAGCCGCTGCCATACCTGCTTTTAAGTATTGATCACTTAAGGATTCTCGTTCTTCTGCAAAAAAAATACTCAGCTGATCAGCATCTAATTTTTGAGATGTAAAGATCTTATATTTTTCCATGAGCAAATGGATAAGAATCTTTTTAGAATTAAAAGAAACAGTCAACACCTCATAAGGAATTTCAGTTTTTTCACCTTCAGCAGAAGTCATCACTAACCATTGGTGAGCTTCAGTTGGACTAACAGTGACACTTTTAAAATCGACTTCAAATGCTTTTTTACCATCTAAAAAATAGAAGATATCAGTATTTAAGCCTTGCTCTTCATGCTTAGCAACAGGATTCTTGTCAATACTTATGATGCCTTTTTTGATTTTTATTTTTTGAGCAACCCCGTCAAAATTAACAGAAAAGCTAATTATTAAAAAAATAATAAATATATTCTTATATGTCATAATATGTAATTTTAAGTCCGTAAATCTACATTTAATAACTTGATAATGTTAATAATTTTATTCATTTCAATTGTTTGGTTGCAATTAAAAATTGTATCAAAATATAATTCTTCAATATTTAACATATTCTAATTAAAATTTCCCTGTCGTTTATTTCGTTAATGTTTAATTATATTTTAGTTTTGCCTAAAAATATTAATTATGATTCATAAAATTAATTTTAGACACAAAATATACATGCTTTTAAGCTTCATGATGTTAGGGGTGACAATGCAAGCTCAAAGCCAAACAGCAGAAATGAAAGGACAAGTTGTTAACGAAAAAGGAGATCCTATTCCCTTTGTAAATATTTATTCTGCTGATGAAAAAGTAGGTACAAGTTCAGGTATTGATGGTTATTATGAACTTAAGTTATCTGCTGGTGAGCATCGGCTTACTATAAGTTCACAAGGTTTTCGATCTCATAAACTTAATGTGACTTTAAAAGAACAAGAAATCTTAACCAAAAACATGACGCTTATTGAGGATGTACTTGGCTTAGATGAAATTGTTGTCACCGCAACACGAAATCGTGTGCAAAGGCGTAAAACGCCAGTCGTTGTTTCTACAGTTAGTCCAAGATTATTAACAGCAACCCAATCAATCTCAATGGCTGAAGGACTTAATTATTCGCCAGGTTTACGTGTGGAAACAAACTGTCAAAATTGTGGATTTACTCAAGTTCGCTTAAATGGTTTGGATGGTGGTTACACGCAGATATTAATGAACAGTCGTCCTGTTTTTTCATCACTTTTGGGTGTATATGGTTTGGAGCAAATCCCGACAACAATCATTGATCGCGTTGAGGTTGTGCGTAGTGGTGGTTCAGCACTTTTTGGCTCTAATGCTATTGCGGGAACGGTGAATGTTATTACGAAGGACCCAGTTTTAAATACTTGGGAAATTGGTTCAAACTTATCTTATATTGATGGAAAATCTTTTGATCGTGTTTTAAATTTTAACACTTCAAATGTTGCTGATGATTTAAAAAGTGGTGTTACTTTTTTCGGTAGCTACAGAGATCGTCAAGCTTATGATGCTGACGGTGATGGCTTTACAGAAATGGTTAAACTCAAGAATAACACGCTTGGCTCAAAAGCATTTTTAAAGCCAAATGATTACAGCCGACTTTCATTAAACTTAAATGTCATTCATGAGTTTCGTCGCGGTGGTGATCGTTTAGAACTTGCGCCACAATTTACTGATATTACTGAACAATTAGAGCATGATACTTTTATTGGCGGTTTGGATTATGAAATAAACTCCAAAGATTTTACACAACAAGTTACTTTGTACACCTCAGTAAGTCATACAGATCGCGGCAGTTTTTACGGTGGTTTAGGTGGAGGCAGAACGGCTCAAGACAGTATTCTGGCAGCCAATGCTTTTGGAAATACAAAAGATTTAGCTTGGAATAATGGTGTGCAATACACAAAACATTTTGAAAATGAAGATATCTTAACAGCAGGAGCAGAATTCAACCACAGTGCCACTGAAGATGAAATTAAAGGCTATAATAGATTAATTGACCAAACAGTCAATAGTTTTGGAAGTTATGTACAATACGAATGGAAGGCAACAGATAAATTGACAGCCTTAGTAGGAACACGTTTTGATCGTATTGATGTTGAAGGTGAATACCGTGTTGGCAATGTGGAACGTGATGTTGATATCACTCAAAATGCTATCTCACCGCGACTGACTTTATCTTATGACGTCAATGAAGCTATCAAATTGCGTGGTGGTTATGCAAGAGGTTTTAGAGCTCCACAAGCTTTTAATGAAGATTTGCATGTATCGAGTGTTGGTGGCGAACCTCAATTTGTGATCTTATCTGAAAATTTAGAAACTGAATATTCTGATGCTTATACGGCTTCTTTTAATTTTTCGAAAACTAAGCAAAAACAGCAATTTGATTTATTAGTTGAAGGGTTTTATACTCAGCTCAATGATCCTTTTACAATGGTGAGTAAAGGTGCGAGTTTACCAAATGGTTCCATTTTAGAAGAAGTTGAGAACGGTGAAGGGGCTGCTGTTTATGGCGCAAATGTGGAGTTTAAATATTCTCCTTCCACAAAATATAGCTTTCAAATTGGTGGGACATTTCAGAAATCAAAATACGAGGAAGCACAACTTTTATACGAAGCGCAAACAGGAACAACAGAAAGGGATATTTATGTAGATGAGTTTGTTAGAAACCCTGATATTTATGGATTCTTTACAGCTTCTTGGATGCCAAGTGATTTGTTTAATCTTGATATTACCGGCACTTATACTGGTGAAATGACTGTCCCACGTGTGATAAATTCCAATGGGTTTTTAAATCTTAATAAAGTTAATTCTTTTATGGATGTCAATTTAAAAATAGAATCTCATATGCATTTTAATGATAGTTTTATGATCACATTTTCAGGAGGTGTAAAAAATATTTTTAACAGTTATCAAGATGATTTTGATCAGGGACCAGAACGTGATGCAGATTATATTTATGGTCCTGCAATGCCAAGAACTTATTTTATCGGAATTAAATTTGGTAAATTACATTAAAATAAAATCTATTTTTTAAAGATAAATTCATGCAAGGTTTTTTTGTTTTAGTTTTTTTGATTTTTAGCCAATATGTTCAAGGACAGTCCCAAGTGGAGTGGATTCAGTTTCAAGATTTACAATCTGAAATTGATGAAACTCCGCAGGCTGTTTTTATCTTTTTTCACGCTGATTGGTGTGTCTATTGTAAAAAAATGGAATTGGCAGCTTTCAAAAAAGCACCAGTCATCAATTTATTAAATCAAAACTTTATCAATGTCAAAATGCATGCTGAAAGTACAGATGAAATTTTGTTTGATGGTCAGGTTTTTAAAAATAGAGAAGTTAACAATAGAAGACAATCTTACCATGAAATTCCTTTAATTTTAGCCGAACGCCATCAGGATAACATGACTTTACCTTTAAGCGTAATTTTAGATAAAAATTTTAAGATAATCAGACGTTATTTTCGATATTTATCTCCTCAAGAAATGGAGAAAGAACTGAAAGAAGTGATTTCAGTTTTAAACGATAAATAATTAATCTATGTCTCAAAATACAATCAATCCTTTAATCTCAGTAGAAGAATTAAAGACAATACAATCTCAAAATAATCTTATCATTGCTGATGTTAGATTTGGAGAAACAGCTCATCAAGCTTATTTAGAAAAACATCTTCAAAATTCAATTTTTGTCGATTTAGAAAACGATTTATCAGCTCAAGATAAAAACTTCAGCCAAGGCGGCAGACATCCATTACCAAAGCTTGAAGATTTTTCAAAAACATTAGGTCAACTTGGCATTCAGCCATCCTCACATGTTGTCATTTATGATGATAAAAACGGTGCGCTCGCAGCCGCAAGATTCTGGTGGATGCTAAAAGCCGTTGGGCATGAAAAAGTACAAGTGCTTAATGGTGGCTTACAAGCTGCTGAAAATGCTGATTTTGAAATGCAAAAAGGGGAGAAACATCTAGATACGGTCCAAGATTATCCTTTAACTTCATGGCAATTGCCTTTAGCGGATATTTCTGAGGTTGAAAAAGCAACTGAGAATGAGAATATCAATATTGTAGATATACGAGGAGAGAAACGTTATAGTGGAGAAATTGAGCCTATTGATCCGATTGCAGGCCATATTCCAACAGCTATAAATATTCCTTTTCAAGAAAATTTAAATGAAGAAGGTTTGTTTCTTTCTCCAGATAAATTACGTGAGTTATATCAAGAAAAACTTCCGACTATAGAAAGTTCAAAACTCATATTTCATTGTGGTAGCGGCGTTTCAGCCTGTCATTTTATATTAGCAATGTCAACGGCTGGATTGGAAATACCTAAGTTATATGTCGGCTCGTGGGGCGAGTGGTCAAGAAAAATGCTTCAGGGGTGAAACTATAAAGTTTTGTTTAAATTTTGCGTTAAATGATATTAAGTTGTAGGTTTATCTGTTAAATAACCAAAAACCTAATACCATGTTACAATTAAAAAATTTGACCCACAGAAGGAATCTTTTATTTTTTTGTGTATTCGGCTTCATGATGGCTTTTGCTTCATGTGCTGATGATAAATCAAAATCTGATCAAGATGACGTCACACTTGAGGAGCCTGAAATGAGAGATGAGGATGATGCTTACAAATCTCAAAAAAATAGAAAAGCAAAAAGTGCTAAAGACGATGCTTTAAAAGGCAAAAAGAAAAGAGAAAGAGAACGCATGTCAGCAGCATCAATGCCAACATTTACCTATCCAGGCTGTGAAGATGCAGATGATCCTAGACATTGTACAATTGATAAAATACAAGAATACGCATCAGAAAATTTTGATGTTAAGTCTGTTGAAGATGAAATAGTAGAAGGAGAACATACCGTTCGTGTTAACTTTATGATCGACAATAAAGGAAATGTTAATCAAGTTGAAGCACGGTCAGAATCAAGTTTACTTGCTGATGAAGCAAAACGCATTATTTCATCATTACCGACAATGAATCCAGCGATGAAAGATGGTAAAGCTATTGAAGCAACCTACGCTTTACCAGTAAAATTTAAAATTAATTAAATTCTTCATCCACTAGATATTTTATTATTGAAGCTGCTTTTATGCAGCTTCTTTTTTTAATTCACGGATATTAATTAAAACCTAAAAAAATTAAACCAGATTATATGAGACAACGAATCGGCTTATTTTCGCTAAAAATTTAAAACCATGAAAAAAATAATATTATTAAGCTTCTTAATGCTAAGTCTAAACACAATTGCACAAAAAAAATCGGATATGAAAAGCACAATTTATCAATTTACAGTTGAAGACCTTTCAGGACAAAAATTTGATTTTGAAAATCTAAAAGGGAAAAAGATCATGCTTGTAAATACTGCAAGTAAATGCGGATTTACGCCTCAATATAAAGATTTACAGGCTTTGTATGAAAAATATCAAAAAGATGATTTTGTGATTATCGGTTTCCCTGCTAACAATTTTGGTCAACAAGAACCAGGTAGCGATGAAGAAATTGCCACTTTTTGTGAGGCTAACTATGGTGTGACATTTCCGATGATGAGTAAAATTTCAGTAAAAGGAAAAGATATGCATCCTGTCTATCAGTTTTTAACTCAAAAAGAAAAGAATGATTTTCAAGATTCTGAAGTCAAATGGAATTTTCAAAAGTATTTGATAGATGAAAACGGAAAAGTTGTCCGTGTGTTGCCATCTGCAACATCACCAATGGATGAAAGTATCACTAATTGGATAGAGAAAAGTTAATTTAATATCCGATTAAAATATTTGAAAAAGAAAGCAAAAGCTTCAATGATATAACTCTAATCATTGAAGCTTTTTTTATGAAATGCTTTGAATGAGAAGAATCATTTTCAAAATATATTTAACAGACAAAACCAGTAAAATGACGCTTAAAGAGGCTATTATTGCAAATGATTTTAGTGCGTCAATATGTCAGAAATAGAAGAAGAAAAGGAACCTAAAAAACCCAAAAAAAGCTTGAGAGATCATCCGCTTTTAATTGTGCGAATTTTCGCAAATATTGGGTTTTATCTTTGGATTACCGTGATGGCAATCGGTGCATTCTTTGCTTGGTTAATTTCGCTTTTATTTATTTAACAAGATGAAGCGTATTATAATATTTTGGTGGCTCAGTGTTACCCTAAGTATTTCCTATTTGATTTTAGATCATTTTGGTGTTGAATTTCCTGTTTTCATTCGTTCCTACTTCATGGATTTGTTGTGTATGCCAGTCATCTGTGGCATCACTTTTTTTTTATTGCGGTTTTTTAAAGAAGATTTTTATTTAACAAAATGGCATGTGATAAGTCTTACTATTATGTATGCTATTTATTTTGAAATGATCATGCCACCAATTTCTGAGCGTTACACAGCTGATGTTTGGGATATTGTGATGTATGCGCTTGGTTCATTCTTGTTTTATCAAGTGCAAAAAATAGATTTAAAAAATATAGCACAAAAAAAGCCTCTGCGTTAACAGAAGCTTTGTGATATTTTAAAAAAGCTGATTTATTAAAGCTGAGCTTTGACTTCAAGAGCGACATCTTCCCAAGTTTTACTGACGCCATCACCGCCTTTATGTAAGTCATAGCAGGCTTCATTAAGTGAGGATAAGGCATCTAAAGCTTTCCAATCTTTTAATTCCATCGTTCCTGTCATTGTGACTTCGTTTGAGTCTGATACTTCAACCTTTAAAGGAATTGTGTTTGTTTCACCGTTCATGTTAATTTGAACTTTGTAATCCTCGTTATCAACCATGATTTTTCCTTTAAGCATATCAGGATCAATCATTTTATCGAAAAATGATTCTTTAATTTTCGGATCTCTCGTCCCTGTGTCATCATTCGTGAATAAGCTGCTGACCGGAATTGAAAATTCAAGATTGTTGAATAATTCTGCGACGTTTTCACCGGTTTGCTCTTCAAATTTTAAAGTTTTAAAAGTTCCATTAACTGGTGTTTTATCAGTTGTTTTATAAGCTGTCCAAGTTAATTCTGTTTTTTGAGGTGTTAACTTTAAAGATTCTTCTTTTGTTTCTTTTTGTTCAGTTTGCGTTTGTTTTTCTGAATTTTCAGTTTTGTTGTTTTTCTGGCAACTCATTGTGACTGATAGTACAGCAACAAACAAATAAAGTGATATTCTTTTCATTGTAAAGGATTTTAATTTTTGTTAAAATTACAAAATGATTAAGCATTAGCAAACTTGGTTATCTAAAATAAAACTTAATTCATTTTAAAATGCAACTTGTTAGCATGATTTTACTTTGGCTAGTTTATAAATCCTGATATCTTTGCTGAAAATAATGGGGTGCTTGCATAAAATGCTGGCTGAGATGAAACCCAAGCGATAGAGCAAAACCTGATCTGGATAATGCCAGCGGAGGTATATTTTTTAATTACACTCTTCTTAAGCGAAGGATTTCGTCACTTCATTTTAATTGTAAAAACTGATGTTTGAGGAAATTCTGACACCGATTAATATCATGCAAACTTTAGGCACCGGCTTTGGTGTGGTGCAAGTTATTTTATCTCGACAGAATAATATCAACAATTACTTGTTTGGTATTCTTGCTATTTTACTCAGTACAGTCGTGCTTTATCGCTCTAAACTTTATGGTGATATATTACTAAATATGTATTATTTAGTAATGAGTGTTTATGGGTATTTCTACTGGAAATACGGGAAAGAAAAAGCTCAACGCCCAATTTCTGTGACAACTTTAAAAGAGCAATTTTATGCCATTAGCATTGTTTTAGCATGCTTTGGTTTAATGTATTATTGGTTGGCTTTTTACACTAATTCTGATGTGCCATTATGGGATGCAATTGTTAGTGCATTTGCATGGGCAGGCATGTGGCTGATGGCAAAACGTAAGTTGGAAAACTGGATTTATCTTAATATCAGTAACATCATCTCGATTCCTTTATTAGTTTATAAAGAGCTTTATATCTACGCCGCTCTAAGTGTTTTCCTGTTTATTTTAGGAACATCGGGTTACTTGAACTGGAGACGAATTATGCGAAAGAAAAAAGAACATGAATATATCACAGCTTAGAAAATTATGCTTAGGAGCAAAAGTTTTTCCAAACGAAATTATAACTTGGATTGAAGAAAATAATCTTTGGAACATCTGGGTGCCTCAATCTTATGGCGGCTTAGAGTTGACTTTAACAGAAGGCCTCAAAAAACTAAAACATCTTGCAAAAATTGATGGTAGCTTAGGCTGGACATTAACTCTTTGTAGCGGGGCTAATTATTTTGTGGGCAATCTTCAGCCCGAAGCAGCAGAAAATATTTTCAAAAATAAACCCTCTCAAATTTCTTTTGGCGGAAGTGGTGGCATTTTCGGAACTGCCGAAAAATTTGGCAATATTTATCGAATTAATGGAACTTGGCGCTATGCCACAGGCGCGCCTTATTTATCGCATATGACATTAAGTGCAAAAATTCTTGAAAACGGTAGGCAAGTCAAAAATTCTGATGGCACTGATATGATGAAGTCTTTTGTAATTCCTCGTGAAAAAGTTGAACTAATTAAAGACTGGTCAACAATGGGAATGCAAGCTACAGCAACACATTCATTTAAAGTTTGCGATGTTGAGGTGGAAGAAAAATATAGCTTTGTCTATGATAAATTTTATACATCACAAGATGTTTTTAAAATACCATTTAGGGTTTTTGCCGACTTTACTTTGTGGGTGAATTATCTAGGAATGTTTGCTCATTTCATAGAAGAAGGATACGAGTCTTTAACTGAAAAGCGGCAAAAAATGCTACTACAAATCGATAGTGAAACTGAAAATTTACTTTTTAAATTAGCTTCTCATGTTGAATATCAAATAGAAAAAGCTGAGTCCATCACAGAAGAAGATCAAGCTGAAATACATCGTTTAGCATCAGCATCCGTCAAAAAAATGACAGCTGCTATCACTTCAGTTTATCCATATTTAGGTGTCAAAGCGAGCCGAACAGATCAGCAACTCAATCAGATTTTTAGAGATTATTTTACAGCGACACAACACCACATTTTTAGATAGAAGTTGATGGTTTTGTGTTTTCTTCAAGCAAAGATTTGAGTTCTTTCAAGGATTCTTCTTTAATTAAGTCAGGATTGATTTTGAGCTTATGAGTTTCAGATTCGAGAATGATATCGCCTTTTATGTTTTTGATTTGTTGAATGTCTTGAAGTTTAATCTTCTTGCTTTTCAATTTATGTAATATGAGAATGTCATTCTCAATGCTTATATATTGATAGTAGTTCTCAAAGAAGTAGCCACACAAATATAAAATGCCTAAACCTGAATAGCTATAAATCATGAATTTTTGAGATGAAAATATAGAGCCTAATATGCCAAGAGTTAACCATAAAAGGCCTAAAAAAAGATTTGATCTTAATCGCTTTTTCGTGTAGCGTATTTTTAAAGATTTTTTCATTTACAAAAATATCATGTAAATATATAGTTTTAATCATATTTAAAGATTGTCAATTTAATTTTACATAAAAAAAGCTGTCTCATTAAAGACAGCTTTCTCAACAAAAAAACTCAATCACAACTTAATTAGAGCCAATATTTCCTTGCGCTAATAAAACATTAAGTTCACTTGCACTTTTATGTACGTTGATATAACCGTTGTAGTCTAATGTGACCCGTCCTGAATAAAGGCTACATAATTTTAAACATTATGTACAAAAATGACAAAGTAATTAGACGTTATTCAGAACCTTTCAAATTGAAAAT
>NZ_FNQF01000020.1 GCF_900107595.1 Psychroflexus halocasei
TTGAAAAACGAAAAATAAGTATAAATTTATAGCTTTAAAAAAGAGAAAAGTTCCGAGCTAAAATCTCGCTACTACTCATACACAAAACCGTTGTGGCACATTTAAAAAATGACATTCTACTTAATAATATTACTGATTTTTATTCTACTGATAGTTGGACTAATCTTTTGGATTTTTCGAATTTTCAAGACATACAAAAAAGGTAATCGGAAATCTGCACTTATCCAGAGCTCAATTCTTGGAATAATATTAATTTTTATCTCTTGGCAATTACAAATATTTCCACTATCAAAAAACTTCTATATTAAAGAACGGACTGAAAAATTAACTGGAAAGTCGTTTTGGAGCTGGAAAGAATATGATTACGAAGAATTAGGGATACGTGGAGAAGGTTATACGCTTGACATATTTAAATTTAATGATGAAATGGCTGAATATTTTTCCAATCCATCAGCTGATTTTATTCAAAAATATCCACCAAAAGATCTTGCAGACGTAAAATGGACGGAAACACCTATAAAACAAGCTGATATTGAAACTCTAAATTTCGTCACACCAATTTACGGTGGTTGGAACGGAGAAATCGTGGAACGTCAAGATTTTATAAAAACTATTGCGAATGAGAAAGGTGGATTTTATGCCTTTAAAAAAAGTGGGGGAACAGATTTTTATTTAATTTCCCCAAAACGGAATTTGATAATACTGATAAACCATAATATGTAAAAAAAAACGTGCCACAACACCGTATATAGCTCATAGCTGGGTAGTTGCTAAATCGTAATTATGGCTTATTTGCGAAGTCCGCCAAATTTTTTAATTTGGCTTATTGAGAAAAAAAGGTAATAAGAAAATTAAAAAATTCGGCTCGTACTTAACCGAAAAGTAATCGCTAATTTGCACGCTACGAGCCATATACAAAACCGTTGGCAACAAGCTAAAAAAACGACAGTTCTTACCATAAAATGATTTTTTAAACCCAATTTATTGTTAACTTTAACAATTAGAAACAAGCTGAATAAACTTATGAATAAACAAGAATATTTAAAACAAAGTAGAGAAATTGGGCTTCCTTCAAGATGTCCAATTTTGGAATATTGTAGGAGACACGCTTTGACTATTTATTTTTATTCAAACTATTCCGAAATTGATTATCATAATAACTTTTATGAAGCTTTAAGAAAAGAAAATGCTATTCCTTCAGATTATGAAGAAAACGAAATAAATATAGTTTCGGAACCACCAACTTGGTCGAAAGGAAAAACAAACGGAATGTTTACTGATATGTGTCCAGAGGTAAATCTTTTCGACACAAACAATGGATTACCAATGGCTCGTGGATTAGCTTGTACAGATGGAGTTTGGGATGTTGAATTAAAAAAACCTGAACAATTTAAAAGTTTGGAATCTAAACACTATTCTGAATGTTTGGAATTTTCAAAACACTTTTACGAAAACAAAACTGATGGAAAATTAAAGAAATCTAATAAAACAAAGAAAAAATATTGCTACACATATTTAATGCTTGATATAAAGTCAGGTTTACATAAAATTGGAATATCAAATAACCCAAATTACCGAGAAAAAACATTGCGTAGCGAAGACCCACAAATTGAAACGATAGCAAAAAGAAAATACGCAACAAGAAAATTAGCTTCTGAATTGGAAAATCATCTACACGATTTTTATTCACACAAAAGGGTTCGTGGAGAATGGTTTGATTTAAACGCTAAAGAAGTTGATGAAATAATAAAATTGTTGAAAGAATAAAGCCAATTGCCAACACTGTATATAGCTCATAGCTTGGCAGTTGCTTAATTTAAAGTTTAGGCGTTTTTGGAAAGTCGCCAAATTTTTAAATTTGACAACTTTCCATTAAAAAAGATAAGTAGTAAATTTAAAATTTGGCTTTTTCTTAAACCGAAAATAATCGCTAATTTACACGCTACGAGCCATATACAAAACCGTTACCACTAAGCTAAAAAATCGAATTTATTAAAATCCTCTACTCTATTTTTAAAAATTAAGTGTTTTAAAAAACATATTAAAAACAGAAATTTACTCTGAAAATAAAACTGAAATTTAAGCTTGCCAAAGAAAATTGACATTACGAATCAAGACGAGCTTGCCAAAATGTTAGAATTTGAAAAATTATTACGGAGAAATGAATTCAGAGCTAGCCAAAAGAATTTGAAATTAAGATTTAAGACAAATTCGCCAAAATACAGGAATTGAAAATCGTTGTGAAAATATGACTTTAGCTGGTCGATTGAATTTATTAATAAAATCAAATTTTCAGAATATCTAAAACGATGAAAAACCAAGCGCGCCGAAAAAAATTGCATTTTTTAGAGGATTTTAAGTTGAATATTAATGTTAAGAAATAGTTGATCCGAAGAAAAAAAAGCCTAGTGGTAACAATGCATATACTTAATGCTTGTGTTCAGTGATGAAAAAATAAGTTTGAGTATTTTTATAAAAGTCTGTAAATTGAAAACAAAATAAACCTAATTAAGGTCGCACTAAGTATATGCTAGACCGTTGGCAACAAGCTGAAAAAACCAAAAACAATTTAATAATAAATGGAAGTACTTACACATTACAATAAATCTTTTAATAAAATAGTTTACTCTGAAAAAGAAACGAAAAATAGAGAATTTGATTCCTGCAATTTTATAAACTGTGATTTTTCAAACGGTTTGTTTGTTTCTAGTTCATTTACAAATTGTGTATTTACAGGCTGTAATCTCACAATGACAAAATTCAACCATTGTCAATTGGACAACATCACATTTAAAGAATCTAAATTATTAGGAGTGAATTTTAGTAGTTGTAATGATTTTCTTTTTTCATTAAAATTTGATGGTTGTATTTTAGATTGTTGCTCTTTTACGAGAAAAAAAATGCATAAAACCCCTTTTATTAATTCATCTGTTAAGGATGCGGATTTTTCCGAATGTGATTTAACAAATTCCGTATTCAAAAATTCGGATTTAACCAATACTATTTTTAGTAACACCAATCTTAAAGGAGTGAGTTTTCTTACGGCTAAAAATTACAATATTGACCCTGAACGTAACAACATAGCCAAAGCAAAATTTTCCCTTGAAGGTCTCGTAGGATTATTAAATAAATATGATATTAAAATTGAATAAAGCCAGTTGCCAACACCGTGTATAATTAATGGCTAGTTCTCGCCTACTTACGAAAATCCTCGCGGATTTTCTATCTAGTGTTTATTTGCTAGATTAGGTGCTTAAACACGCCACTAATCATACACAAAAACGTTAGCCACAATCTAAAAAACCAATCGTAAATGACAATATTCACAACATTATTACAAGCAGAAACTACTGAAAATGTTGCTGAAAAGATACCGAATGATACTGGCTGGTTTGTTCAATTTATCCAAGACAATCCATCTATAATTTTATCTATTGTAACAGGACTACTTTTACCTTTAGGTTTAGTTTGGTTAAACAACAGAAACAATGTTCGGATTAAAAAACTTGAAAACAAACTGAATTTAGATTCTAAAAAACTTGATAAAGAACTATCGGAAGAAATTGACAAAAAAGGAATAATTCAAAATCAAGAAAGAGTTGTTTATTCGTCTTTGTCAAAAATTTTATTCGATGTTCAACAACTTCACGTCTCGTTATCTGGAACTTGTATTGACAAAAACTGTATTGACAATTCCCTTGAGAAATTTGACAAATCGATAATTAAGTATCACGAAGAGATAGCTAATAATATGCTGTATATGTCGTCTAAAGTTATTAATTACATTTACGAATTTTACAGTATCATAAGTGACTTAAAAGTAAACCTAAAAGAGTTTAATGACATTCAGGAATTTCAAATGGCTCACGTTTCTGTTTATATGCATTCGATAGAATTATCCGAAGTCTTGATAAAAATACAGGAGGAATTTATTTCAAAAGATGAGAAATTAAAAAGCGATTTTGATGAATCCGCTCAAGAAATGATGAAATATTGTTGCGGTCGAAAACCACCACAAGAAGAATTTGAGAAATTTAAAGAATTGTTTAAAAAAGTAAACCCAAATTATACCGAAGATGAAATTTACCAATTGGACAGAAGGTATGGGTAAAAGACTGTGGCTAACAACGTATATAGCTCATAGCTGGGCAGTTGCTTAATCGAAATTAAGGTATATTTGGAAAGTCGCCAAATTTTTAAATTTGACGATTTCCAATTAAAAAGATAAATAGTAAAATTTAAAAATCTGGCTTGTGCTTAATCCGAAAATAATTTTCTAATTTTCACGCTACGAGCCATATACAAGACCGTTGTACAGCATATAAAAAAAGGATTTTTAAAAAAAACTCACTTCGATTTCAACACTGAAAAGCGAAATAAAATTCAATTCTGCGAACTAAAATCTATTCAAAACGGAATTTTTTGTACTTGGAAATTCGATTGATTTTCACTCGGCTGAGAAATAATTTCGATGTAACATCTGACAATTGAGATTAATGTTTAGCCGAGAAATTGAGATGCAAAATCGAAAATTAATGGCTGAAATTCGAGATTAAATTCAATACCGAAAATTAAAATCTAATCAGCGAAATTGACAATCAAAACTGACATCTGATTCGACTCTGACGATTAAAATTCGGACAATTTTTTACTCATTTTCAAACCAAACTCAAAACTAAATTTAAGAACAAAAAAAACATTCGATTTAACTCAAGCGATGAAAATTTAACGAAAATCAAAAGTAAAATTAAAACTCGAAATTCAGGAATTTAACCAAATTAATTGACGAAAATACGCTGTACAACACTGCATATCGCTCATTGCGGCGTTTTGGTTGAAATCGGAGTTTTGGATTTTCTGGAAGTTAAAATCTAAAATTGAAAAATAATTGCTAATTTTCCCGCAACGAAGCGATATGCGAGACCGTTACCACTAAGCTAAAAAATCGAATTTATTAAAATCCTCTACTCTATTTTTAAAGATTAAGTATTTAAAAAACATAGTGAAAACTGAAATTTGAGCTTGCCAAAGAAAATTGATATTACGAATCAAAAAGAGCTAGCCAAAAGAATTTGATATAAAGATTTAAGACAAGCTTGCCAAAATATAGGGAATTGAAAATCGCTGTGAAAATATGACTTGTGCTAGCCGAATGAACTAATGAATAAAATCAAATTTTCAGAATATCAAAAACGATGAAAAACCAAGCGCGCCGAAAAAAATTGCATTTTTTAGAGGATTTTAAGTTGAATATTAATGTTAAGAAATAGTTGATCCGAAGGAAAAAAGCCTAGTGGTAACAATGCATATACTTAATGCTTGGGTTCGATGATGAAAAAATAAGTTTGAGTATTTTTATAAAAGTCTGTAAATTGAAAACGAAATAAAACTAATTTAGGTCGCACTAAGTATATGCGACACCGTTACAGCTAAGTTAAGCCGTTGATTTTTAAAATCCTCTCTCCTATTTTGATATTCAAGTATTTTAAGAAAGAAAATATCAGAATCGAAAAA